>JAFEBS010000018.1:0-46919 GCA_018242525.1 Planctomycetota bacterium
AAGGCGCACTTGCCTTCACGCTCTGCGTGAAGAAAGCCGAACGTGAAGCCGACAGAGCCCAGCATTCGCCAGCTTTTTGTCTCGCGGCTGTCAGGCTCGACTGGGCACACCAAGAGCGCGCGAATATACTGCATGCGGCTGGCAATCCCAAGTTTAAGGAGTGCGTAAATGGTTTCCAAGAAAACAGAAGACGTCGTTCGGCGCGCGACGCAACTGTACGAAGAAAAGCTGCGTGGCAAGCTTGAGCGAACGAACATGAATGATTTCGTCGCGATCGAGCCCGACTCAGGCGAGTATTTCTTTGGTAAGACGTTGAGCGAGGCAATTCAGGCATCGCGATCCGCCTACCCGCACCGTTTGGCATTTGCAATGCGGGTCGGCCAGAGTGCCGCGGTTCAAATCGGAGTCTTGAACTCGTGAATGGGCTTGTCGATGCCAGCCGCAAGACTGCGCCGAGCCCTCCCGTTCATCGTCTTGTTCGTCGCAGTTCATTCACTGTCGAATTAGTGATGCTTGGTTACCGGCGTCACGATGCAAACCATCGCCACGCAATGTACGCGATGTAGCCGACGAGAATCAGGCGCACCGCGATGCTAAACCAAGTGAATCCAAGTTTGCCTTTTTCGCGTTGAGCCGGAAATGGAAGGTCGCCCTTCCAGAATCGTCCCCAACCATTAAGTCCAAAGTGATAAGTCCGCTCGTGCGTTTCGACGGTGAGGATGTAGCCAGGAATGCGAAGAAAGAACGATCGAAACGAGCAAAGGACGGCGTTGGTTATTTCCGAATAGCTGATTCGCCAGTCACCACATTCAACGTGATCGTCGAAGAGCTTCAGGGATCCGCGGCGTGACACGATCCAATTCGGGCCGTAGCGCCTCTGGTCGCCTTCGGCGGCCGTAGCTTTCGTCATGCATTGATGCAGAAGGTTGGACACGGCGAACGATTGAGGCGACGAACGTCCAAGGTAACGGGGGGCGAGGAGAGGAGCCTGACTTCAGGACCGACCGCGCCGAGCCCTCCCGTTCACCGATTTGTTCGCTGGCTGTTACGGATTTGACGGACAGACACCGACGCAATTCGTTGCATTTCTTCATCGTCGCTATCTGCGGATAGTTGCTCGAGTCTTGGTAGTGCGGCGGCAGCAGCCGGACCGATCATTCCCAGCGTTCTGGCAGCAGACTGTCGCACGTAGAAGCTCAGCGTATCACTGTCATCGTCGAGAGCTACTATTAGATCTTCCACGGCTGCCGCAGATAGCGGACCAAGTTTCCCCAGAGCTTCCGATGCTCTTTCGCGAACCTGAGGATCTTTGTCCTTCATGCAACGCCTGAGCATTTTTATTGCGGCTTTACCATCGATAGCTGCCAATGCGTCGATGGCACTCATCCGCACAAACTTATCGCGGTGTTCTGTCGCGGAAACGAGAGCGTCAAAGGCGGGTTTGGCTCTTGCACCAAGTTGTTCCAGCGATTCCGCTGCGCATATCGGACCGGCCGTTCCATTCTTATCGTTGCCCAACGAAGCAATCAAAAAGCGGAGAGGGACATTGTCTTCCGGGGCGATACGCAGCAAAGCGAGCGATGCGCTGACGCGGACCTCTGGATCCTTGTCGTTTTGAGCGGCTTTGACTAGCGCCGGCATTGCAGCCCGTGACGGCGGGCCAATTCAGCCGAGTGCTTCTGCGACGTCAAATCGCACAGCCCGCTGCATGGCACAGTGATTCGAAATCCAGCGTGTCCGGTAGTCTTTGTCATTGAGGTGTGCGATCAGAGCCGTCACGGCAGCGCCGGTCGCAGGACTCATTGCGCCAAGATTGCAAGCGGCGAGACCTCTAAGTTCGGGCGATTGATCATCCAATGCCGAGATGAGCAATGCAATTGAATCTGCCGCGGCGGCTTCTTTCAGAAATTGCTCAAGAGCATTGAATCGTTCCTCAATTGGATCGTTCGAGGCAACGGTTGTTTTCAGCTGTTGCAAGCGATTGGCGGTTTCAGTTTCGGGCTGCTGTGCGACGGACCGCGAGACCGCTGAGATCAGAGTGACGAAGATGACTACAAGTCGTTTCATGTTATGCCAGCGAACTGCCTTTTAAGCACGATGATCGCGTGTTTTCAACCAAAAGCCTTCGATCATCGCGGATATTCCCATCACGGACAAACAACGGGGATAAGTCCAATCAGGCGTTGACGTGCCGGTTCGCGGCCTTAGGCATGCATGGCACTATCCGCGCTGTGAGCGAATTGCCTTTCGTGGACTTCGCGCCTTTTCGTTTCACCAGATGTGCTCGACTGAGGAAAACAAAGCACTTGCAAGATGAAACAGGCTTTTACGATTTCTCGAAACCTGTTCGTAGCCTGAGAGTCGGAACCAGCGGAATTGACAATCGGGTATGGCGTCGGACAATCGTCAACTTCGAAGTGATCGTCCCCTGGGTTTCGCGGTGGCGGTCACGTCTCTCAAACGGGAACCGATTCCACGATGCTGCGTATCCAATGCCTGGTGGCCGTTCTGATTTCGTACCTGACCGTTCAGGTGGCGTGGGGGGCCGATACGACACTGCCGGGGCCGGGGACGGTTACCGGATTCCGACTGACCGATGCCACCGGGAAAGTGATCCAGGTCGCGGCACAGTCTGAAAAGCAACTGACGGTCGTCTGCTTCCTGGGCACGGAATGTCCCCTGGCCCGGCACTATGGGCGGCGACTGAACGAATTGGCGACCTTGTTTGCGACCAAAGAAGTACGGTTCGTGGGGGTCAACAGTAACTCGCAAGATTCGCCACAGGAGGTGGTCGCTTTCACCAAGGAATTGGCGATCACGTTTCCCATCTTGAAGGACCCTGGCAATCAAGTGGCAGACCAGTTTGGCGCGAAATACATGGCCGAGGTCTTTGTATTGGACCAGACCCTGTCCATCCGGTACCGCGGTCGCGTTGACGATCAATATCAGCCGGGAGTGACACGTAGTCAGCCAACGCGCGAGGACCTGCGGATCGCGTTGGAGGAATTACTTGCCGGCATGTCTGTGAGCGTGCCCGAAACAGAAGTCTCGGGATGCATGATCGGTCGGGTGCGCATTCCCCGGACGGGTCCCGCGGCAAAAGTCACGTTCTGTAACCAGGTGTCGCGAATTCTGAACCAGCACTGCGTCGAGTGTCATCGTCCGGGTGAAATTGGTCCATTCTCATTGACGGACTACAACGAAGTCACGGGATGGGCGGACACCATTCTGGAGACGATCGATGCGGGGCGGATGCCCCCATGGAATGCCAACCCGAAGGTCGGGCATTTTCAAAACGCGCGGGTGATGTCGACGGCGGACAAACAGGTGCTGCGCGAATGGGTCGCAGCAGGTCTGCCGTATGGTGATGTCGCCGAGTTGCCGCCACCCGAGGAATTCTCAGTGGGATGGCGATTAAATCGGGAACCCGATCTGGTCCTGAAAATGCGCAATCGTCCATTTCAAGTCCCGGCCGCAGGGACGGTGGAATACCAGTACTTTGTCGTTGATCCAAAGTTTGACGAAGATCGTTGGGTCTCGGCGGCCCAGGTCATTCCAGGCAGTCGGTCGACCGTTCATCACTGCATCGTGTTTGTCAGGCCGCCGGACGGATCGGATGTCCGCGGCGTGGGGTATTTAACGGGTTACGTGCCCGGTCAGCGCAGCTTCACATTGCCGACGGGTTATGCCCGCAAAGTCCCCGCCGGGTCGAAGTTTGTATTTCAAATGCACTATACGCCCAACGGCACCGAGCAGGCCGATCTGACGCAACTGGGGATGACATTCCTGCCCGAATCTCAAGTCAAGCATGAAGTTTTCACACTGCTGGGGATCAACCAGCAATTCGAGATTCCGCCCAACGCGGCGGACTTTCCCGTGGAAGGGAGCGTCAAATGGATCCCGAAGCGCGCCGAACTGCTGGCGATCATTCCTCACATGCATGTACGCGGCAAATCGATTCAGGCTTTCGGCCGGTCGGGGACCACGAAAACGCCACTTCTGGACGTCGTCCGGTACGATTTCAACTGGCAGCACGTGTATGAACTGTCGCAGCCGTTACCGCTGAACTCTTTGGACAGCCTGGAATTCACGGCCCGGTTCGACAACTCGAAACAGAATCCGGCCAATCCGGATCCGTCACAAACGGTGATGTGGGGCGACCAGACTTGGGAAGAAATGGCGATTGCGTTTTTTGAAGTCGCTGAGCCACGCAGTGCCGATGCGGAGCCTGAACCGGCAACGAACAAGCAGCGGTTGGTCGTCAGGACCGGAAATGACACGGTTCAGAGCGAGTCCACGGCGACGTTTGTCGCCGAATTCTTCCAGCGTTTTGACAAGAACGGGGACGGAATTGTGGAACCCCAGGAAACGCCGCTGGCCTTTCGTCGGTTCGGGTTTTACCGCTATGACGTAAACGGCGACGGCCAGTTGAATCGCGAGGAAATCGAATCCGCCGCGGCAAGCCGACAAAAGAAGTAATTTATCCTCGAATAATCCTCTCATCTTCATCTCTTCTGGCGAGACTGCATTGTCGATTTCTGCTCGTTTTGGTCGTTCCACCGCCTGGATTGTTGATCGTCCTGCCTGGGCTTATCTGTTCCTGTTCACAATCACGTCGATCGCCACCGTTGGTTATATCGCCCCCGAGCGGGTCAGAAGCCTGTTCCAGGCACCGGCGCCTCAAACGGCCGCGCCGGTTCCAGCCGCACCGGCTTCGGCCACTCAAAAGAGGCGACCGTCGGTCGAGGCGTTCGACCTGACCCGGTCGGATGCGATCCTGGTCATCGAATCCGACAGCGTTTTTACTCCAGCCGGGGCAAAAGCACTGCGAACGATGATTGCTGCATTGGAGGCGGCTCCTTTCATCCGCAACATCGTCTGGATGGACCGGGTGCCGGTCCTGAATATATTCGGTTTGAATGAACCCCTCTTCCCAAACTCGGATGCATCTCCGGCACGGTTCGCTGCGGCACGGGAGCAGGCGCTGCGACATCCCCTCGTGAAGGGGCAACTGATGTCCGTGGATGGCCGGACAGTGATCGTGCTGGTCAACTTTGACTGGCTCGGCATCACCAGCGATGACGACTGCACCGTCAATCTGCGCAAGACGGCCGAGGCCGCCCTGGCCAAGTTTCCGGAAGTGAAATTCACCGTCGGTGTCACGGGCCGGATTCCAATTCAATTGACGATGATACAGACGCACGAGCGGAACAACTTGAAGTTTCGAATCATCGGCTATGGCGTCGTCCTGATCCTGGCGGCGATCCTGTTTCGCGGAGTGGTGTCGGTCGTGATTCTGTCGCTGGGCCCCGCCCTGGGGATCTATTGGACGATTGGCTTCCTGAGATTCTTCAACATGCAGGACAATCCGTTCAACGATGTGGTCCTGCCGGTTCTGCTCAGCCTGATTGGTCTGGCGGATGGCGTCCACATGATGGTGCAGATCCGACGATTTCACGCGTCAGGGATGAATGACAAAAATGCGGCGCGGGCCGGGCTGCAGGAAGTGGGGCTGGCCTGCTTCCTGACGGCGGTCACCACCAGTATCGGCTTCGGCTCATTGGCGTTCACGCAGCACCAGATCGTCCGCGAATTTGGCTGGAGCTGCGTACTGGGTGTTGGGCTGACCGTGATTGCCATCTTGAGCGTCGTCCCATTGACCTACATTTCCCGGCCGGCGCAATTCCTGAAACGGATGTTCAGCCGCAAGATCTTCGGTGTTTGCCTGGAACCGGTCGAACAGCAGGAAGGATTCATCGAACGGCATCTGCATCGGGTCCTGTATTTTGTAGACCTGGTACTGCAGCGACCAAAGACCGTCGCCGCGACTGGCATTGTCGTGACACTCGTCTGCACCGGAATTGCGATTCAGCTTCGCCCCGATGAACGGCGTTCCAGCTTCCTGCCCGAAACGGCGGAAGCGACACGGGCTCTGCATCAGATGGATCGAGCATTGGGCGGGCTGGAGTTCTCGGAAGTTCAGATCCGCTGGTCCGCGGATGTCCCCTCCGATTCCGCTGAAGTCCTGAGGGTGGTGACACAGGTCGACGACCTGCTGAAGAGCGAACCGCTGCTGGGGACTGCCATCTCGATCCGCAGTCTGCTGGATGCACTGCCGGGGGACAGCCCCACGGAAGAGCGAGCGTCGATGATTGAACTTCTTCCGCCACCCCTCAAGCGGGCATTCTATGAGCCGGAAGCTCGCTATGCGAACGTCACATTTCGCGTGCAGGACATTGGGATTGCCCGTTACAGCCCGGTCTTTGAACGCATTGAGGCGGGACTTGATCAGTTGGTCAGTCAGCATCCCGGATTTCAACTGACTCTGGCCGGTTCCGCCATCAATCGCTGGCGCGACCTGTACCGCATCGTCGTGGACCTGGGATCAAGCCTCGGCAGCGAAACGTTCATCATTATTACGATCCTGGGCTTCGTCTTCCGCTCGGCCCGGCTGGGACTGATCGCGATGATCCCCAGTATCTTTCCCCTGGTGATCTGCGCGACGTGGATGTATTTGACGAACCAGCCGCTGGAAATCGTGTCCGTCTGCAGCTTCACCGTCTGCCTGGGGATCGCGGTCGACGATACGGTTCATTTCCTGACGCGATTCCAGGAAGAGTTGCCTCGCTCCGCCAGTCGGAAGGAGGCCATTCGAAACACATTTGAAGCTGTGGGGACATCCATGTTGATGACCACAATGGTGCTGGTGGCCGGCTTCGTCACCGTCAGTTTCAGCGATATGCGTGACCAGCAGTTGTTCGCCCGGATGGGAGTCCTGACAATGTTGACGGCGATTCTGGGCGACCTGATCATCCTACCCGCCCTTCTGGCGGTATACGTGCGGCCAACAGTGCAAGAAGCTGAGGCGGGGCTCCCGTCCGCGATCGGGCGCGAGATTCCAAGCGGTCGCGACGCGTGACGCCGCGACCGCTTCGTGTATCATGTTCGGCCTGGATCCGCTGCTCATCCTGGAATGACACCATGCATATCTGTCGTAAAACGTCTCTCGTTTTGTGTCTGTTGGTCATCGGTCAATCGCTGGTCTGGGGCCAGCAGGATGGAACGCCCATTCCACTGTTCGATGGCGCGACGTTAAAGGGCTGGGAAGGGGATCTGAAATACTGGCGCGTGGAGGCCGGCGGAATCGTCGGAGAAATCCCCAGGGGCCAGTCGTTGGGAAAGAATACCTGGCTCGTCTGGCGCGGCGGTGAACTGGCTGATTTTGAATTGAATGTACAATTCAAGTTGACGGGTCTGCCCGCGGCCAATTCGGGGATCCAGTTTCGGTGCCAGGTGGAGAATGTCGATCATGTCTCCGGCTATCAGGCGGATCTGGACATGGGAGCGACGTGGCTGGGGCGGATCTACGACGAACATGGTCGGGCGTTGCTGGTGGAACGGGGGAGTCGAGTCGAGATCGCCGCCGATGGAGCGCGCCGAGTCGAAACGTTCGCTCCGGCGAACCAGTATGCGGTGCTGTTCCGCGAGAATGACTGGAACGACTATCGAATCGTCGCGATCGGGGAGCATGTGGCGGTTTACGTCAATGGAACGCTCTTCAGCGAACTGAAGGATCGGCAAACCGGCGAGCGTGATCTGAAGGGATTGCTCGCGTTCCAACTGCATAGCGGGCCGGAAACGCGGATCGAGTTCCGCAACATTCTGCTGGAACACTTGAAGGCGGATGATCCGCGATTGCGTCCATTCCGAATCAGGCCGCAGCCCCAGGCCGATGTTGCCAACATCGGCGTCATCCCGAAGGGGGCAGGCGGCGACGCTGTGAACGCGGGTTTCGAGACTGGCACCTTGAAGGATTGGACGGCGACCGGAACGGCATTCAAAGGGCAGCCTGTCAAGGTGGACGGGATCTCGCAGCGCTGGCCCGGGCAGGTCAGTAACAAACAAGGGGATTTCTGCATCGCGGGTTATGAAGTCGTTCAGGATGCCGGTCTCGGGACTTTGACTTCCGCGCCGATCAAGGTGACTCATCCGTATGGCAGCTTTCTGATCGGGGGCGGCGAAGCGCCGTCCACACGAGTCGAAGTCCTGCAAATCCTGGATGACGGGAAAGAGTCCGTCGTCGCCACGGCGGTCGGGCGCAATCGTGAACAAATGCATCGCGTCGCGGTCGACCTGCGAAAACTGCAGGGGAAATCGATTGTGGTGCGGTTGGTGGACGAGAATCCCGGAGGCTGGGGACATTTGAACTTTGACGATTTTCGATTCCATGACGAGCCCCCCGTCAGCGTCGAACCGGTGGCGGGCGGGCGATCGACGTTCGGACCGCTGCTGAATCATCTTGTCCCGAACCCGGTCCGGACTGGAGACCGTCAGCCCGGCAGCGATACAGTCTCGAAAATGTCCGTTCCCGAGGGATTCTCGGTGGACGTTGTCGCCGCGGAGCCGCAACTTCATCAGCCGATGGCATTCACGTTTGATGCCAGGGGCCGCCTGTGGGTGGTCGAAGGACATTCGTACCCCCAGAAACGCCCGGAGGGAGAAGGTCTGGATCGAATTGTAATCTTTGCCGACAACGATCACGATGGATCCTTCGAAACCCGGACCGTGTTTGTCGAAGGCCTGAATCTGGTCAGCGGAATGGAGATCGGACATGGCGGTGTCTGGGTCGGTGCCGCCCCCCAATTGCTGTTTATCCCGGACCGCAACGCCGATGACAAACCGGATGCGGAACCGCAGGTCCTGCTGGATGGCTTTGGATTCGCAGACACTCATGAAACGATGAACAGTTTCTTGTGGGGGCCGGATGGCTGGCTGTATGGCAATCAAGGCGTCTTCAACACGTCGCGGATTGGTCGACCAGGATCCGCCGACAATGAGCGGACCGGATTGAGCGCGGGTGTCTGGCGCTACCACCCCACCCGGCACCTGTTCGAGGTGTTCGCTTATGGAGGCAGCAATCAATGGGGACTGGACTACGACGAGTTTGGTCAGATGTTCATGACCTACTGTCGAAGTTACTGGGGTCGCGGTGACACGACGCACGTCATGCAGGGAGGGCACTACTGGAATCAGGTGAACACCGGGTATGCGCCGTTCATATCGGCACAGGCGATGCCAGGTCGGCCATGGATGACGAATTACCTGCTGGCGTCGGCCCGTTACGGCCACGGCGAAGGTGGTTCCGGGAAACCGGGATCCAGGGAGGTCTACGGCGGTCATTCGCACGTTGGCACCATGATTTATCTGGGCGACAACTGGCCGGCGGAATTCCGCAATCGATTGTTCACTCACAATCTGCATGGCCATCAGATGAATCAGCAGATTAATCGGCGCGAGGCCGGGGGCTATAACACGATTCACGCCGGCTTCGACATGTTCCTGTGCAGCGATCCGCAATATATCGGCGTGGATCTGCAATACGGTCCTGACGGGGCCGTTTACATCAGTGACTGGTACGACCCGCGGCATTGCCACAGCCCGAATGCTGAACAATGGGATCGGGGCAACGGCCGCATGTACCGGATGAAGTATGATGCGACCTGGAAGCCGGCCAATGTTGATTACACCAGGGCGACCGACGATGAACTCGTCGCTGCACACGCTCATCTTAATGAATGGCATGTACGTACGGCGCGACTGGAACTGGCCGGTCGAGCCACCAGGCGCGCGATCGCCCGAACCGCCGTGGGAAAGCTTGAGCAGACTGCCCTGTCAGATGCGGTCCCCGCGAACCGGCTGCGGGCCCTGTGGACGCTGTATTGCATCAACAAGTTGAGCCCCGGCGTAATCAAGTCGGCACTGGACCATCCGAGCGAATATGTGCGGGCCTGGGGAATTCAGTTGGGAGTGGAGCAGGCTGATCGTGCCAATGGTCGCTTGTTGGTCGGTGATCTGGATCTGGCGACCAAACTTGTTTCCATGGCGAAGACCGATGACTCGCTGTTTGTCTGTCGCTACCTGGCCTCGGCGGTCGGCCGAACCGGCGAAGCGGGCTGGCCGGTTGCTGAAGCTCTCTGCAGTCGATCCGACACTGGCAGTGATCGAGACTTGCCGCTGTTGCTCTGGCAGGCAATGGCTCCCGGCGTGCTGACCGATATCGACCGCGCGTTTCGTCTGGCGAGTACAACGCGAGTGCCTGCCCTCGCAGACTACATCGTCTGGTATGCAGCCGCGAACTCGGGCGAGGCCCGCGACAAGCTGATGGCGTCGATGGCAGAGAAGGATGGCCAGTCGCGAATCCGGCTGTTGGAAACACTGCGATTTGCCGTGCGGGATTCCCGGAACCTGGGAGCGCCGCCCGCATGGAAAGTCGTGTCGACGGAGTTGTATTCCTCGGCGGACCGGCAGATTGCTGATGCAGCCGAAGCGATCGGGGTGTCGTTTGGTGACGAGTTGGCCTTTCAGAGAATCCGTCAACGAATCGCAGGCGGCACGCTGAATCGCGACGAACTGCTGCAATCGCTGCGAATGCTGTCGAGTGACTCGTCGCCAGACAACCTTCCTTTGTATCTGCGATTGCTCACGAATCCAGCGGCCGCGGCTCAGGTGATACCGCTGCTGGCACGGTTCAATTCTCCCGTAGTGGCCGAGGAATTGCTGAAGCGACTGCCACAGTTGCGGGACGGTGCCAATTCGGCGGCGATGGAAGCCCTGTGTGGCCGCGTGAACTGGGCGAACCTGGTTCTGGATCGGATTGCCGATGAAAAGCTACCCAAATCGCAACTGACGGCTTTCTACGCACGTCAAATGGCCAGCCTGGGCGACAAGGCCTTGAATTCCCGGCTGGAAAAGGAGTGGGGGCGACTCGGCCAGTCGTCTGCCGAGGTAAAGTCCGAGATTGCCAGGCTCTCTACCGCGTACAATTCGGCACCATTGTGGGCCTACAGTGATGAGGCAGGAGCCGCACATTTCAAGAAACTCTGTGCCCAATGCCATCTGCAGGATGGGCAATCCGTGGCCCTGGCACCGAAGTTGACAGGATCGGGAGCGAAGGGAATTGAGTATATTGTCGAAAACGTGCTTGACCCGAACGCGGTGATTGGCCGCGACTATCAATCGCGGGTCATTGTGACCACCGAGGGGCGGGTCATCACCGGACTGATCGAACGAGAATCCGAAACTTCGCTGACGGTCCGGACACTGACCAACAGTGTCACGATCGCCAAAAGCGATGTCGAAGAGTCCAGGATCTCTGAGAATTCGTTCATGCCGGAAGGCCTGCTGAAACCGCTCAGCGAGCGTGAAAGGATTGAATTGCTCAAGTTCCTGATGAGGCAGTGATGCTGCTGCAGTACCACCCAATGCGGTGAACGTGTTTTTGTCGGTGAATTCGTGAGAATCCTGAGTTTGTCACTCGATGTCCGATCTCTCACGAGATCGGCTACGCGGGGAGATTCTCAAACTGCAGCAGGGAAACCACCCGCCGTGTCAAGTGCCAACGCCATCGGCCGAAGTCGGCTCAGTGCATTCACCACAGGTGAAGACAGGTATACAATCTTGATTTCCAATCGGGTGGATGCCCGGGATTTGTCCCGTCGAAACCAGGTTCAATGCCATGGATGAGATTCTGCAGCCGTGGCTCGACAATGACGTCGAGCCGGCGGACCTGTATCAACTGCTCGGCGTTCCGCGGTTCCACGAATCGCTGGACGACTTGGGTACCGCCATTCGCGAAGCGCACGCCGTCCTGCGGCAGTATCAGCGGCATCCGGAATCTGAGGTTCAAGAACGATCACGTCGCCTGCGCAACCTGGTGGGTCAGGCGGCACGCGTCTTTGCATCACAGATTTCCCGACAGACGTACGACGCAGAACTCAAGGCGAAGTTGGCGGCGATGCAACAGCGTCGGAAGTATGACATTGTTGGAATTGATCTCGGCACCACCTATTCCGCATTGGCCTACATCGATGTGCATGGCGAACCCCAGGTCGTCGCCAATCCTGACGACCAGTCCAATGTGACGGCATCAGTCGTGTACATCGATGGCGACGACATTGTCGTGGGAGCCACGGCGCTGAGAAACGCGAAATCGGCTCCGGAAAATGTCGTTCAGTTTGCCAAGCGGGACATGGGCGAGCAGAACGCTACCTATGTGCGTGGCGATGACCGGAAGGCTTACACCCCCGAATCCATCTCGGCCATTATCCTGAAGAAACTGGTGGCGTACTCGGAACAGGAGATCGGGCCAATTCACAGGGCGGTCGTAACGGTCCCGGCCTACTTCAACGGTCTGCGTCGTGTCGCCACCGCCCAGGCCGGCCAGATTGCCGGACTGGAAGTTGTGGCCACGCTGAACGAACCGAGTGCCGCGTGCATTGCGTACCGGTTGCATACCAATCAACACACGGGAATCTACGTCGTCTACGACCTGGGGGGAGGCACCTTCGACGTCACGGTGATGCGCGTCGGAAGGAATCGAATCCAGGAACTGGCCAGCGATGGAAACCGCCAGCTGGGGGGGTACGACTGGGACAGAAAACTCGTTGACATGGTCTGCAGGCAATTCCTGGAACAGCATCAACTGGATCCACGCACCGATCCCATGGCCTTCCAGACGCTGATGAATGACTGTTGTGAGGCGAAGAAGACTCTCAGCAGCCTGAAAAAGGCTCACATTCGCTGCACGTTTCAAGGAAAGGAACTGAGGGCCGAAGTGACTCGGGATGACTTCGAACGGGAAACGGGCGGCCTGTTGAAAAAGACCGAGCTGACAATCGAGAGTTGCCTGAGAGCCGCCGGTGGGTCATGGGCCGACCTGGCGGGACCGGACGAACTGGATTCGCATCAGCGCGAGTCATTACGAAAGAACGGATTCCGCTGGGATGACATCTCGGGAATCATGCTGGTGGGCGGTTCGACTCGGATGCCGATGGTCCAGTCCATGGTCAAGCGGATCTCGGGCAAGGAACCGATGCGGAATGTCGATGTCGACCTGGCGGTGGCCATGGGGGCCGCGATTTACGCCGGCGTCCTGGAAACGCAGTCGTCGGACGTCGTGTTCGAAGAACTCCCGACGATCGTCCCGCTGTCGGACGAACCGCCGCGCCCGGCTGGTTCGGCCCCGCTGCCCGACCCTGGCCGCGCGGGGACTTTCGAGTATGTGACGGTGAACTCGCTGGGAATCGGGGTGTTTGTCAGCCGAGCCGGTGTACCGATGAATTTTGTCATGATTCCACCACACACCGTGCTGCCTGCAATCAAATCCCATACGTTTCGGACGACGCAGGAAAATGCCTGCGACGTACGGGTCCGAATTTCAGAAGGGGATTCCGCGAACTCCAATCAATGCCACGAATTGGGATTCTGTGTCGTCGGACCGCTGCCGGAGCGATTGCCCCGTGGATCAAAGATTGAAATCCAGATCGGATTCGATAAGGATGGCCGTGTCACGGTCCAGGGGAGGTGCCTGACCACGAATACAATTGTCCGTGCCATCATTGATGCTGCGGGTTTGCTGACCCAGGAGCAGGTGGATCGCGAACGCAGGGAACTCGACCGGCGCACGATCAACTGAACGGATTCTGTTGATGGTCGTGTACGCCGAACAAGGAACGGAAAAAGATGATAGGTCAGCGGCCCGAGAATCCCTACCACTTTTTCCTCGAACTCTCGGCAGACAATCGGAATCCAGACCATTATCAACTGCTGGGGATTCCCCAATTCACGTCCGACCTGACAGTCATCAGAGATGCGGCCGTTACGAGGAATTCGCAATTGCGGGGTTGGGACAACACCGACTATCACGACTCTGCCGACGAACTGCTGGATGAAGTTGTCGCGGCGCTGAATGTGCTGGAATCCCCGGCAGCGAAAGCAGAGTATGATCGGCAATTGTCGATGTCATTGAGCTCCATCGGCGCATCCGCTTCGATGAACCAGGCACCGTTGACCGTTTCCCGCGACACCGACGATTACAGGCGATTGCCGCCGGTAGAGTCCCCTGCCGTCAACACCCCCGAATCCGTAGATGCTGCACCGCTAAGTAACAATTCGCGCGAGATGCGATTCGGGTTGCCGCCCCAAATGAGCGCGGGTTCGGTGGGGAAACTGCTGCTGGTGCTGCTGGGCTTTGGATTACTGGCGTGGTGGCTGATTCCGAGCCATGGCTGGGGCATTATTCGCGACGTCGAAGGTGATATGGAGATACTGATCGACAATAAACCCATTCCCACGGACCGGTGGGACTTACCGGTCAAGCTCACGGTGGGGTCACACACGCTGGTAATCCGCCGGGATGGTACCGAAGTTCGTCGCACATTCCATGTGACCGCCTATGGTCCGCCGTCGATCCTGAGCACCACCGGAGAGATCCTGGATTTAGCGGAGACCGGCGGGGGGCAAATACCTGGCGAACATGCCACGCAAGTGCAATTGGCGTGGTCGAAAACCCTCCGGGTGCCAGTCCAATATACGAACTCCATCGGTTCCAGGTTTCAGTTGATCCCGCCGGGCGAATTCACGATGGGGACGAGCAATTCGACCGACGAATCACCGGCGCATCACGTTCGCATTACCCGCCCCTTCTACCTGGGAACCTGTGAAGTCACCCGGACGGAATATCTTTTGGTCATGAGCGGTGCCACCGACAGGGACTCCAGCGCATCGAACCTGCCAATGACCAGAATCTCGTGGCTGAATGCCACCGCATTCTGCGAGAGACTATCGACGCTGCCCGCTGAACGCACTGCCAGGCATCACTACCGGCTACCGACTGAGGCCGAATGGGAATACGCCTGTCGGGCGGGGACGGACACAAAGTGGAGTTTTGGCGAGGACGCCTGGAGGCTGCCCGAGTTTGCCTGGTGCCAGAGTCGTCGCAGTGAGCCGGCACCGGTCGGACGATTGAAGCCGAATGCCTGGGGGCTTTGCGACATGCACGGCAATGTGTCGGAATGGTGTCAGGACTGGTATCGTGCCGACTACTATCAGACATCACCGTTGTCTGATCCTTCCGGTCCCGGTGCCAGCGGCTATACAACGCGTGTCTGTCGCGGTGGGGACTGGGAGTCTGTGGCGGAGTCCGTCCGCTCCGCATTCCGCAGTGCCAACAGTCAAGATGTCAGCGACAGTCCCCACGTCGGAGTCCGAGTTGTTTTGGAGATTGAGTTCCCAGCGGCCGTGAAGGAAAGGTGACCCGGCTATTTGAGCGCAACGGACGGAATCTGGATCTTCATGTGCGCCGGCAGCCCGGATCGCAGGATTCCATCGGGATTGGGGACTTCTGCCCAGACTCGAATCTGGCCGCTGACGGGTTCCACCCCCACATCGACAAACACCAGTTTACCGGAGAATGTGATCTGCTCTTCGGGCAGGTCGACGTCCGGAAGATCGAGTTGTACGGTCACCGTGGCACCCTGCTTGATCCGCAGGCCGTCGACAATGCCGACATATCCCTCCACGCGAACTCGATCCAGGTTGACGACTTCGACCAGCGGGTCTCCAGCACTCACGGCCTCTCCCTTGGAACGATGCACGCGTGTGACGATTCCGTCGAATGGAGCCTCGACCGAATACGTTTTCAATTCGGTTTCAATTTGCCGCGCCGTCAACGTGTGGACCAGAATCTCCTGTTCCGCAAATTCAAACTGCAGGACCGACTTGTCGACGCTCAGCTTCATCCGCCTCATGTCGATGTCCCCGAACACCCCGCCACCCTTCACTTTTTGATTGGCCTCGATCGCCTTGTCGTATTCGGCCTGCGACAGTTCAATCATTTTGCGGGCCATTCGCCGTTCGACCGTGCTGGATCCCTTTTGTCGAGCGACGGCCAGCGAGGCTTCCGCCACGCTCGAATCCAGTCCGGCCACAATCTGGTGGGCTCGAACACGGTCGCTTTCTCGCGCTTCCACGAACGCCAGGACCCCCGCGCGCGCGCTGGCCAGAGTGACCCTGTCAATCAGAGCGACGCGGCACTGGGCGACATCGATCGAGTTGGCGGATGGTTGCGCAAATACTCGTTCCTGGGCATCCACCGCGGGTTGCCAGGCGATCACACCGCCCACCAGAAGGCCGATAAACATGCCCGTTGAGAATCGCATCATGGTTTGGCCCTGTAGAGTTTATTGCCCGCCCGTTCGTGAAAGTCCTGGGACAATCTCTGATCCGACTCACCGCACTTTACCACTGCATGACCTGGCAGATCCAGCGCCACGTCGCCTGAGCGGCCGTCTGAGTGCCGACGCGAATCCAGGTTCTGCCGCGTAGCCCCACCCGCAGTCGCCCCGACCAGTCGGACAGAACACCCCGACTCAGCCCGCTGATCCGTATCCGAATTCGATAGTGCGTTTCCGCCAATTGTCCCGCACCGGGGCCGGACGAAATTGCGGGCAGTTCACTGCCATGGATGTTCAGCAGTTGGGGGGCTGCCTGCTCGACGTCCTGCACGCTGACTTCCTGGACCGTCCCCAGGAACGTTTCCTGCGGGAAGGCGTCAAGCTTGATCGCAGACTGCTGGCCGACCTGGATCGCTTCGACCTGGGTCTGTGACAGGATTGCGACGGCGGCAAACTCCTCTGTTGTTGAGATCCGACAGACGACGGTTCCAGGTTCCAGTATTGCTCCGATGTTCTCCGGTTGCAGGACGGTCCGTTGCCAATGGTCAAGAGGTTTGATGAATGTGGCTGATTCCGCCGACAGTGTCGCTCGTTCCGGTTCAGGAACGACGAGTCCGTCTGCCGGAGCACGTAAAACCAGATCTTCGATCCGCTGGCGCAGGCTGGCCAGTTGCGGTTGCAACTCATCCAGGGCCACGCGAATGGCTTGAGAGCGGGCCGGATCCAGCACTGCCGACGCAGTGCGTGACTGAACGAGCATCATGTCACGCTGCTGTTCCATCCGTTCCACCTGCAGCTTCAGCTCGGTGTTCTCCATTTCCAGCAGTCGATCGCCCTGGTGAACCCGTTGACCGGACACGACATGGGGTTTGACGATTCGCCCGCTCGAAGCGGCAGAGATCAGCGTACTTTCTGCAGGCTCCAATGTGAGCACAGCGTACGCCCGACGTGGCAATGGGACATAGAAGAACGTTCCCAAAACGCCGGCCAGGAGCACCACAGCCAGCAGTGGACGCCACCAGGAGCGAGGACGCATCGAGGCGGGATTCTGCACTGCGGCGGCGATCGCCGTCCCGACCGGCACCAGCACGATGCTGGTGACCGCCATGCCCGTCAGTACCCATCCGAGCGCCTGCAGTTTGTACGGCTCCAGCATCCGGGAGAACAACCAGATGATTCCGGCCGTCAGCGTCACCCGATACATGCTGGCAGTCACCGCATACAGGATAAACGCTGGACCGCCCGATCCGGGGGCTGCTTCCCGCGTCCCCCAGAACATCTGTTTGAGATAGTATTTCGTGAAGTTAAATGATTTCTGTCGCAGATTGGGAACCTCCAGGAAGTCGCTCATCATGTAGTAGCCATCGAACCGCATCAGCGGGTTGGCATTGATCAGCAGCGTCTGGACCGAACCGAAAACCATTGCTGAAAATGCGAGGCTGTGGAGCACTCCCGGTGCCGTTGTCCACCAGACAAATGTTGCCAGCGAGGCCACCAGCAATTCGACGTAAACACCCGCCGCCGCAATCGCAATGCGATGCCACTTGTTCGGTAACATCCACGAATCAGACACGTCGCAATACATGCACGGAGTGAAGCACATGAACAACAGGCCCATGGCATGGCACTCGCCGCCGAAATGCTTGCAGGTCAGCCCGTGTCCGAATTCGTGCAAAACCTTCACCATGCCGACGGCCAGCCAGAACCAGAAAATGTTTTGAACGTTGAAGAAGGCACGCAGATCCTGCATTTCCGGCTGGCTCGTGAACTCCTCATACCGGGCCGTCACCAGCAACACCGCAGAACCGATCGAACAGACCACGAGCGCGACCCCGAAGGGGTGAAACATCCAGCGCACCCAGGGATAAATCAGATTCAACAGCCTGTCCGGGTCGAACGCACGCACTTTCATGTACAGAATGCCCGAGATCCGCGACAGCCAGCGGCTACGGGTCGAATCCTGTTGCGTGGCCAGGACCCGAGCGGTTGCCATTGCGCCGGGTTCCTGCAGTAGACCCGCCTTCTGCCAGCGCTGGATCAGTGGCAGGATCTCACGATTGCCAATCTCTTTCCGCATGAGTTTGTGAGCAAATGCCAGTCTCACGTCGTCGAGTGTCCGCTGTCCGTCCAGCAACTGGAACACCTCGAACTCGGCAGGGGCAAAGCGATAGTACTTCAGCGTCATCGGATCCTTGACGTAGTACACCGTCTGACCCTGGTACTGCTGCTCGCTCTCGATCAGATCTCGCCGCCGAGCCGGGATTGGGGATTGAGAAGCGGGCTGTTCATTGGTGCCTGAGGTCTCGCCCCGGGCTCCGACGACTGCGCGATTCTGGATTGGGCTGGTGGCGGTCGACACGATGAACCCTCTCAGTACCACCAGTAGGTCTGAATGACTTCGATCAACTCGCGGAACCAGACGAAACCAGCGATCTGATTGCCACAATGAAGTCGCGCTTTGACCTCGGCTCCATCACGAAGTGGAGGCAGGCTTTCCGGATCAAGTTCGATCACGGCACGGACAATGTGCCCATCGGCCGTCAGCTCTGTTCGCGGGCCGATACTGCGGAGCAGCCCGCTGTACCGGCGCTCAGGCTCGGTTGCGAGCACATATTCGACTCGGACCTTCGTCTCATTCGGCATTCCTGCCCGGTAACGGATGATGTAGCCGATACGATCCTCGGGAATCCGCAACTCAATCAGCCACGGACCTTCAGGATCTATCTCCTGTAGCAGCGAGTCCCCCGCGAGTACTGTCCGATTCAACAGGGATTGCTTGACGTTCCAACTGGTCACGATGCCATCGGCCGGCGCCACGATGCGCAGGCGATCCAGCCGCTCGCGCATCAGTTTGATTTGGTGTTCCGTGTGCTCGACAGACGAAGCGAGTTCAATCAAGCCGCTTTGCAGTTCGATTTGCTCGCGCTCTGCCAGCCTGCCGCTTCGCCGGGCCTCCAGAGATCGCTGTCGCTCCCGAAGTTGGATCAGTTGTCCGGTGAGTCCCTGGAGCTGGCTCTTCAATTCAATGTTGTCGAGCGTCACCAGCGGATCGCCTGCACTGACCCGACTGCCGTGCTCGACATGGACTTCGCGGATGACGCCGGTTTCGGGCGCGAACAAGCAATGACGCGTCTCCGCCATCAGTTCTCCCTCGGCAGGTAATCGCAATTCCATGGGTACGGTGGCGAGTCCTGCCACGGCTGCCAGGACCAGAAATCCCATCAGCCAGCGCCCCAACCGACGTGGCCAGCGGATTTGAGCCGACCGGGTCCACCACGAAGGGATCGATTCCAGCAGTTCAACCCGACCCAGTGTCAGGCCAACCTGCTCGGCGATGAAGCTGGCACGTTGAGCGGCGAATCTGGGCAGTTCCCCGGATTGGAACTGTTCAATGATCAGCGCCCCGCGCGGCCGCCCGGCGTCTCTGGTTTCGCCGACGGGGATTACCAGCAACTGGCTTGGATGCTCTGTTTGCATATAGGCATCCAAGGCAACTCGGTAGGCGTCTGGAACCGAGGGAGGACTCCCGTCTTTCGAATCCACCGCCGGAAGCGGAAGGCTGGTTTGGAGGACCTGGCCGCAGCGGGTGGCGGAAGTCGTCAGCATTGACAACGCCCGGACCACATTCGACCGCGGGTCAATCGTGGCAAGACCGCTCACCGACAGAATCTGAGGAGTCCGTCCCTGCAACCATCCCAGGCATACACGTTCGCAACCGATAAGCTGCCGCCCTTCGTTGACAGCAACGACCGCCAGTTCCTGAGACGTGCTGACAGCGTTCAGACGGGACAGGTATGCCCGCAATCCGGCCTCTGCGTCAACACGCTCCGCCTTCATCAGGAGTTCCTGCGATTGCATGTAATCCTGAAAAAACACGCAGACCTGAATCAAACGAGCCAACCGCCCCTTTTTCTGTTCCCCATCAAGGATCGGACAAACCACCTCGATGACGAACTGTGCCCCCTGAGGGCCCGCGATCGGTACGCAAAACAGTTCCATTTTCAGCGGATTTGTTCCAACCGGTGTAACTTCGCCGGGGTGGAGCCGAACTGGCTTTGCGTCGCGGACGACTCCCGCCAGTAAGGACAGGTGCGTTGACCATTCTTCGGTGTCCGTCCGCAGGCCCGATTGTTCGTGGTTGCGGTGGGCGATGACCTGAATCTCTCCATTATTCAACCGCCAGATGAAGGCTGACGGGGCGCGCAGCGCATTGCAAATCCCGTGCAGAAATGCCGGATAGAATTTCCCGACCGGCACGGAGGGGCGCGAACATCGATACAGGGCAGCCAGATTCTCGGATGACCGCTGTTGGCGTTGGGCTGCAGCGGGTTGTGGACGAGGCCCGGGCATTGGCAGTGAATCCGGCAGACGGTTCGACAGGCGGTATAACACGCATGATCGTGACGCTGGAACAAGTTATCGACGCATTTGCAGGGAAAGTTCGTTTAAGTGCAGCCTGTGGCCACAGTCAGACGAACTTTCGAGGAACAGTCTTTCGTGTTCGTTACGAGATTCCGCAGCTTCTACGCTGAGGATAACTGGAAAACTCGGCACATTTTTCCGTGTTTTCCCGACCATGAAAGTCCGTAATCGCGAATCCACCAGCCAATCCATCTCACCCATTCAGACATTGCATCGCTTGGCTTGCGTGGATGTGTGCGACTGGTAACTCGGTTTGAATGTGGAATGTGTATCCGGCGCAAGGGAGTGTAGGGGTGTGATTTCAGGCATAAGTGCGGGAGCCATTGAATGAATCAGCAGTTTGGGCAAGGTTTTGAGAGTTTGGAAGAACGAACACTGTTGGCGGCCAACGTCACGGCGACGCTGGTCGGCAACACCTTGATCGTCTCGGGCGATGCCTCAGCCAACGACATCAGCCTTGATGGATATGGCGTCGCAGGTAGCGTGCATGTTTCCGTCTTCAACGGCCAGACATTAAAGGTGAACGGTGGCACGACTCTGGATTCGTCAGACGGCGTTTTCACGGGGGTGAAGAACATCGTTCTGCAGGGGAACGGCGGGGACGACAGTCTGAACGTCTATGACGTGAATATCGCTGGAAACCTCACTGTGAACGGTGGTGCGGGTACAGATTCCATCGAAGTGGAATCGTTCAACTTCAACACGTTCATTGGCGGGAACGTGGTTCTGAACGGCGGTACTGGTCTGAATGATGGTATCGAGGTCGAGACCGAAAATGACGCGAATCTGACAATTGGCGGCGACCTCACCATGACCAATCTGGGCGGCTACGGCGGTCTGGAGGTTGTCACTGAGGGGTATGGCAACATTGCCATCGGTGGTAACGTCGTCATGAACGAGCTTTCTGGAGTCGGGGGTTACGGTTGGGCGCAGATTCGAACGGACGACACCGGATCAATTACGATCGGAAAATCAGTCGTGATGAACGGTGGCGCCGGTGATGACAACCTCGGCATCTTTGCGGGCTACGGCGCCTACTACGGCAGCGACAAGCTGCAAATCTCGATCGCCGGCAGTGTTCTGATGAACGGCGGTGCCGGGAACGATCATACGCTGATCACCGCGTATGGCTTCTACGGTTACTATGGCCATGTCAGCAGCAACATCGACATCGGTGGCAGTGTCACACAGACCGGTGGAGTCGGTAATGACGTCATGTCCGTTGGCGGAATTGAAGCCCACGTCCACATTGGTGGCAACCTGACGGAACTCGGCGGCGCCGGCAATGATTCCATGAGTGCCTTCGCCTACGGTTTTGAGTATGGATCTGTCTCTATTTCTGGCAATGTCCTGGCAGATGGCGGAGCTGGAAATGACTTTATCGGAGCCTATGGCATTACCGTGGGTGGAAATGCCCTGGCACTGGGTGGTATCGGCAACGACTCCATCGAAATCGACAACAGCAGCATTAACGGTGATGCCAGCGTGTTGGGCGGTGCGGGCAACGATACCATCTGTGCCGAGTACAACTCCATAGGGGGTAACGTTGGCGTCATTGGCGGTGCTGGATTCGATTCGGCGTACAATGGGCCGAATAAAGTGAGTGGAGCGATTTTCGTATCGAGCATCGAGAATCCGTTGGAGTCTTGCCCGTTCAATCCTCGTTGATTTGACGATTCGGTGAATGCAGACGCGACGGCCCCGGCTTCCTCAAGAAGCTGGGGTCGCTGCTTTTCTACCCGAGCGATTGATCGTTCCGTTTTCACTGCCCAGGTGAATTGACGCAAGCCACAAAGCACATGTCCCTTATGTCGAATTCACACAAAATCAGACGACCGTTTGAGCCACGGACAAATGCGAAGAATCGTTAAAATAGGCAGATTTATTCTTGTGTTCACAGGTTCTTCATGGAAGACTTTCTTACGAACACGTCACCTCTTCCCATTCAGCCGAATCGCATCCGGTCGCCCCAACATCCCCAGCATGCGCTGGTTTGAACATTTGGTTGAGTCCGAGAGGTTGTACGCCGTTGCGAAGGTCTTGGTCGTTTATGTGTCTTGGTCAACCTTAGTGCGGGAGCCATTGAATGAATCAGCAGTTTGGACAGGGATTTGAGAGTCTGGAAGAACGAACGCTGTTGGCGGCCAACGTCACGGCGACGCTGGTCGGTAACACCTTGATCGTCTCGGGCGATGCCACAGCCAACGACATCAACATTGATGGATACGGTGTCGCGGGCGGCGTCCATGTTGCCGTCTTGAACGGCCAGACATTGAAGGTGAACGGGGGCACGGCTCTGGATTCGTCGGACGGTGTATTCACGGGCGTGAAGAACATCGTCGTGCAGGGGAACGCCGGGGACGACAGTCTGAACGTCTATGACGTGAATATCGCTGGAAACCTGACTGTGAACGGCGGGGCCGGCACAGACTTCATCGAAGTGGAATCATACGACTTCAATACGTTCATTGGCGGGAACGTGGTTTTGAACGGCGGCACTGGTTTGAATGACGGTATCGAGGTCGAGACAGAGTCTGAGTTGAGCGCCAATCTGACAATCGGCGGCGACCTGATCATGACCAATCTCGGCGGCTACGGCGGACTGCAATTGATCGCCGAGGGATATGGAAACATTGCCATCGGTGGCAACGTCATCATGAATGAGCTCTCCGGATTGGGAGGCTACGGCTGGGCCGAGATTCGTACTGACGACGCCGGATCAATTTCGATCGGACAGTCGGTCATCATGAATGGCGGTGCCGGGGATGACAACCTCGGAATCTTCGCGGGATATGGTAGCTACTACGGCAGCGACAAGCTGCAAATCTCGATCGGCGGCAGCGTCGTGATGAACGGCGGTGCCGGGAACGATCACACACAGATCACTGCGTATGGCTTCTATGGTTACTATGGGCATGTCGGCAGCAACATCGACATCGGTGGTGATGTCACGATGACCGGTGGAGCCGGAAATGACGTGATCTCCGTCGGCGGCATCGGTGCGTCTGTAAATATTCATGGAAGCCTGACGCAACTCGGCGGTGCCGGCAATGACCTCATGGGTGCCTTCGCAATCAACTCTTATGGTTCCGTCAGCATTGGCGGTAATGTTCTGGCGGATGGCGGTGCCGGAAATGACATCATGGGAGCCTATGGAGTCACTGTTGCAGGCAGTGCCCTGATTCTGGGTGGCATTGGCAACGACAGCATCGGGATCGATAGCAGCAGTGTGAACGGGAATGTTTCGGTGCTAAGCGGCGCAGGGAATGACACGATTTGTCTTGAGGACAACTTTGTGGGGGGCAACGCCGCAATCTTTGGTGGGCCCGGAGATGATTCGGCCTACATTGGTCCCAACCAAGTGCTTGGTGCGAACGTTGTATCGAGCATTGAGCACCAGTTGAATTACTGCCCGATTCCTTCTCCGTTTGGGCACAACGAGACTTGATTGCGGACACGCAACGATTGAATCTGCAGTCGACGGCCCCGGTTTCTGCCAGAAACCGGGGCCGCTTTTTATGCCGTCAGTCCAAGCAGCCCGTGGAAAAAGGGGCAGACCCTTTGGCGGGCAATGGATCCACCTTGAAAATCGCATGCCCGCAGAGATGGGCTCCCCCCTCATTCCGCGGGCTGCTGGCTCATGCCTTCGCGGAAGGCGCAACCAGGAACGGTTCCAACACAGCCGTAGCACGGTCGACATAGTCGTTTGCCCGGCCGGCATACTTGGCGGCCAGCGCTTGAGCCGCAGCTCGATACTGCGGGTTCTGAACCAGTTGATCCAGCTGGGGCGCGATGTCTTCGACCATGTTCGGGCGGACAGTCACTCCCAGTCCCAACCGCTGAAAATTGTTCGCGACCAGCGTCTGTTCCAGTTGCAACGGGATCGCCATCAACGGGCAACCTTGAACCAGCAGCCGTACAGATGTTGTCAGGTTCGCGTTGGTAATTGCAAAATGGCTTTCCCGCCCCATCTGGGGGATGTCGATTGTCGGCGGTACGAAGCGCAGTGTCTGCGACGTAAACTTGTGCCGATGCGCTTTTGTAATCCCGTCGCAGGCAACAATGGTTGGATATCCCCGCTGCTGAAGTTGCGTCAGCAGCGTTTCCAGCGTTTGAAATGGCTTCAGATAAGCAAACACTCGAGGCCCATCGCCGGCCGGCCAGGTGCCCTTGGCACGCGGTGGATCCGGCGGCAACCCCAGGAATTCCGCCGGACCTCGATTCGGATAATGGTCGAATTCCGGCAGGGATCGAAAGATCTTCCCGGCCACTTCATGAAAGATCTGGGCCAGACTGGTGAGCGGTGCGAGTTGATGCACGGCGATGGCAGCATTAATTCCTTTCAGAAGTTGCGCCTCCTCTTCCGCCAGCTTTTCGGGCGTGAGCAGGTGAGCCACCATGGCAAACGGGGGAAACGGGCTGACGTTGGGAGGAATGAAAAACCCCGTACCTGTCACAATGGCCGGGATTCCCAGCCCGCGCAGAGCCAGCAGGGCCGTCGGGCAGTAATCGACAAGAGCCACGCGGGGGCGGGTCACGGCGAAAATGTTCCTCCACGCAGAAATCCGGGCTGCCAGACCGGTGGGATCCCCCAATCCGGTGTTGTGCAGAATCTGCGCGAAGTTCACGGTGGGATTGAACGTTGTGTCGGGACGGCTTTGTGGAGTCGGAGCCTGCCAGTAATGAAACGGCAGTCCGTCGAACGCTTTGGCGGCCCGTGTCAGGTCGCGGACGGCAATATGGACGCTGTGTCCTTTCTCGCGCAGCCGTGCCAACACCTCGCGATGAGGCGTCAAATGCCCATATCCCGCACCGAGTTCCCAGCAGAACAAGATCGAAGCCATGGTCATCCTTGTTGATGGCGGTTGATGAAACTGCAAAACTCATCCCAGTTCTCAACATAGCTTTCCGCCGATGTGGGAGGTTTCGGGTTGAGCAATCGGATTGGCCGTTGAAAGAACGCATCGAGCGCGGGACACGAAAACTCAGAGCGACACAGATCCTCGTACTGCAGGTGAATGGCACCAACCAGCGACCGCAACTGACTTTCGCACTGCAGCAGATAACGCAAATGGCCAATCGCTCGCTGCTCGTACGCGGGGCCGAAGGTCAGGCGATTGGATTGTTCTCCTCCCTCGCGCCGCCAAGTCCCCGCATCAAATGCCATCAGGAAGCTGGCAATTGTCGATGGAATGTCCGCGCGTTTGAGTGTGATGAACTGCAGGTTCGGCTGTGCCGCGAACTCACCCAGACGCTGGTGCCGTTCAGGCATCGATTTGAAGCCGGCATACGGTGCATTCAGATTGCTTTCGTAGAATGCGTGGATCAACGACAGTTCGTCAGTGACCGGCAATCCTGTCAACTGCTGGTACTGCTGTGCATAGAGCCCCCGACGCCGCGGATGCAGAATCTCATTGTCTTTGCAATCCACCTGCTTGTGCGGTACGGCGATGTCGTCATATCGGGCCAGAGCATCCATCAGTGCGGTGGATCCGGCACGTCCCGATGTCAGTACACAGAACCGCTTCATGGCAAATGATTTCCCGTTGGCTTGTTGATTAACCGGTGGCATCAACTCAAGACTCATCTCGTACAGTTTCAGATCGCACGGAAGGACAGCTTTCTAGAGACTTTCGGATCGAAATCTTCGGGCAAAATGGGTAAGACGTGTCGGCACCCTGCGAAGCGGCGGCTTTTGCCGATTCCCGGCCGAGGCTCGACTTAGGTCCCGTCAGACCGGTGCCGAGAAGTCACAAATTGGTTCAGAGTGCAATGAGTGAACTTCTGCCACTTCGACCGAATCCGATGTTATTCCTGGATTTCGCCTGCTTTTTGATTTGAATCCATCATCGCCGAGTTCCCCATGAAACCGCTGCCTGTTGCCACAATCGTGGAAACCTTGTCATACCGCGCGAAATCGACACCGGACGGCGTGGCCTACGCATTCGATTCCGAGCCGTTGTCGTATGGTCAACTTCACGCGGATGTCGAACGGATCGCGCGGGGACTGATTCATGCGGACTTGCACCGCGGAGACCGGTGCGCGGTGCTACTGCCGACCGGGCTGCAGTTCGTCCGTGCATTTTATGCCGTTCAGGCAGCCGGAGCGATTCCGCTGGCCATCAACCCCGAATTGCTACCACCATTTTTGCTCAACCGCCTGGAAGCGGCACAATGTCGCTTCGCGGTTGTCCCGCAGTCGCGCCGAGAAGCGTTCTCACCGCACAAATCCATTTCGTTTCAAACGATTGAGGATTTGATGCTGTCGCCGTTCGGCAGGGCGTCTCTGCCCAAGCCCGAACCTGACGAAGGCGCCCTGCTCGCGGCCACTTCGGGGACCAGCGGCGAGCATCGAACAGCACTGTTGCTGCATCGAAACCTGATGGCGTCAGTCCGGAGCAGCGCCGAGAGATTGCTGGTTGGCCCCGACGATGTTCTGGTCAACTGGGCTCCCCTCTACCACGGGCTGGGACTGATGCGGTTTCTGCTGGGTGGACTTTATTTTGGGTGTCCGGTCCACCTCGTTGCGCCGACGCTGCTGAATTTGCGACGCTGGCTGGAAACAATGGGTCGAGTACGAGCCACCATTACAGGAGCGCCCGACTTTGGCTTTCGGATGGCGGCGGAACTGGTCAATCCCGACGGACTGGACTTGCACTCGCTCCGTTATGCCATGAACTCGGGCGAACCAATCCGGTTGACCACCATTGAGAAATTCGAGCAGAAGTTTGGAGTGCCCGGAGTGATTCGACCGGGATATGGCCTGTCGGAAGCGAACGGAGTCAGCAATCTGGCCCCGGGTGAACCGCTGCGAACGGACGCCGCAGGAAACGTGTCGTGTGGACGCGCTGCGGACGGATTGCGGCTGGAGATTGTCAACGAAGCAGACCAGCCCCAACCCCCCGGAGTCGCCGGCGAAATTCGTCTGTCGGGTGAGCAGGTGTTTGCCGGATACTGCGATGACGACAAAGCCACCCGCGAAAAGCTGCGTGACGGCTGGCTTTACACAGGGGACATCGGCTGCCTCGATGCCGACGGACACCTGTACATTCAGGGTCGCAAGCGAGCCCTGATCAAGCGGGCGGGGGCGATGATTGTTCCGCGCGACATTGAAGAACCGGCAGAACAGATCGCACAGGTTCTGGTGGCTGGTGCCATCGGGGTCGATCGATCGTCATTGGGAATTGAAGACCTGGTCGTGGTCGTGGAAGCGGCGGCAGACTCGATTGGATCGGAAACGGGACGGAATGCCATCATTCGAGCGGTATCTGCGTCGATTCTCGAATCGCGGGGACTGTCACCGAACGAAGTTCTGATTGTCCCGCCCGGCACAATTCCCCGGACTCCCAACGGTAAACTGCGACACGAAGAGCTAAAGCGCATGTATCTGAATGGCAACCTTCACCAGGTCCATTGATCCGGCAATCGTCCGCGCCGCAATCGTCTGATTCCGCAGTCAATTCGCTCTTGGTTTCGTGATCAGTCTGGCGATTCGATCCAGACGCAGTTGCTCGGGAGCATTCCGAAGGTAGTTGTCAAAAAAACGGACTGCAGCGTGCGTCAGAGCCACGTCGATCTCGGGCCCGTTGAGCGGCGTGGACTGGGGCAGGGTGATCGGCTCGTGAATTCGGACATCAATCGTCCAGCCCTCCCCCCACGTCAACGTCAATGGAATCAGCGGTGCTTTGGTCAGCCGCGCGAGTACGGCCGCCCCGCGCGCGACCTGGATTTGATGCCCGAAGAAGACCGTATCCATCAGCACTTCGCCGTGTCCAGCGTCGATGGCCGTGGCAACCATGTCTCCTCGCTGCAATCGCTCAACGGCACGCTTGAGGTGCATTGCGCGGTTCGTACTCCGATCATTGATCCAGTAATACTCCATTCCAGGCAGTTGAGCCGCGAACTGTTCAACGTCAGATTTGTTCAGTGCTGGCGGCAGGATTCCCTGGAACATCGCGATCGGTACGCCGAGGTGCTGGAATGCTGGTGCGACAGCATATTTCGGCCCGAAATGCGAAAACACAAAGATGGCCGACTGGCGGCTTCGATGCATTTCCTGCAGAGTTTCCGCGTCGGAACATCGGATCAGATTCATCACGGATTTCAGCCCTGCCACCCGCCAGGCGTGTGTCAGGCACCAATTCTTGAAATCGTTGACCAGCACGCGCGTGACGAGTGCGTCCAGTTCCTCGCCGGCCGCCAGTCCGGTCAAATCTGCCATCAGGGTGGGCACGGACCGCCCTTCAGCCTCCAGATTCTTCCAGATCCCCGTAAACAGACTGCCAGCAATGTCGTACAGAAGATTGGCGGGAAGGGAACGGATGCACGGTTCGAGCTGAGATCGAAGCTGGTTGCTTTGTGGGGACGGAGTCGTCATCGGTTCTCCACCTGTTTGTCGGTAACAACAGACGCGTCAGGCGTCCCGTCAACTTGCCTGATGACTGTGCAGATGATCGATCAGTCTGCCAAGTGTCAGTGGTTGTTGTTCGAGCATCTCGGCCGGAAACGCCACTCCCCACCGACCCTCGCACTCCAGCAGCAGAACCACGATCGCCACGGAATCCAGACCCAGCCCGCCGCTTCCAAGCGGCACATCCCGCCCCACACCGTCAGCCGGCACCGCGGGAAGATGAGACTGGATCATTGATACTAATTCGCCCGCAAGATCACTCATCAGTCAAGATCCCTGTCCAAAACCGTCTTCCGTTATGCAGGTCAGGTTGGCAAGAGCCCGAGTCCTCCTGTCGACTTGGCCTGGTTGTGTCGCGCAGTTAAGTACGGACACCGCTTGTACTGAACGGCAGAACTCCACAAATCGGATGGGGTCGTACCACAATTCTTTTTTCGTTGCCACTGCAGCATTGAACTTCTCGGCGGGGGGCGGATGGGAGAACTTCGCCTGCCAGTGTTCCCACTTTGCGGGAACCCGTATTACGGCACCGGGATCGGCTCCAACCGCAGAGCATAGACCGTCCCGTTTGGATTGAGAGTCAGCAAATGACGGCTGTCAGGAGTGAAGCAAACTTGTCGGATCTTGCTGAATCCGGGGCCGATCTGCCACTGCTTTGACACTTGCAGTGGGGATGTCGTCAAAAGCGAAACTGTTCCGCTGCTGTCGGACGCGGCCAGGTGACGACCATCGGGTGAAAAGTCGACGGACAAAATCTCGGCATTGAGAGGGGCGATATTGACCGCGGCCTGGCGATTCCCCGTGGCTTCGTAAACAGCAACCGACTGACTGTCGCCAGCAACGACGACACTTCCATCGGGATTCATTGCCACACATTGAGAACTGGATTTTAACGAAATCGAATGGAGCTTCGCACCCGTAATGGCGTCCCACACAGATACAGTCCGCTCGCGACAGGATGCAAATCTGGTCCCATCCGCCGATGCGCTCAGTGTTGAACTTCCCTCTGTTCTGTCCCCCAGCGTTTGAATGGCTCCGGACTTCCCGTCAATGGCGATTATTGACGATTTGCCACCCACCACAATCGTGCCGTCAGCAGAAAAGAGCACTGAATCGAGCTGCAGTTTCGACAGTGGCTTTCCCACTTCGAATCGACCATGCGCCGGATCGTAAGTTGCCAGAACTCCCAAGTCCTCGTCCTCGGCCTCGGTCGCCCCGCCAGCGATTGACAGGAGTTTCCCATCCGGGCTGAAAGCGATGGCCCGACCGTGAAAACGTGGCGGACCTGGTTGTTCTCGCACCAGTTCTCCGGTCTGGAGGTCGTACAGTGCGACGGAGCAGACGGGGCCCCGCCGGGAGTTCATGGCACGCAGAACCGCCAGTTGCCGGCCATCCGGGCGAACTGCCATGCCGTGGACTTCGAATTCACGGGTCTGTGGTAACGCGCCCCACTGCGGAGTTTGCCGCCACGTCGCAGGATCCCAAACACTGATCGTCCTTCCGGCAGTTGCCAGGAATTGGGAATTCGAACTGGCCGCAACCAGCGGGCGCTCGAGGTATCCGTCAATCACGTGCAGCAATTGACCATTCTTCAAACTGTGCGCGACGACTTTGTCCACATCACCATGGACGATCGCTTCATCGGTCACCTTGCCGACCGCAGCGGACTTTTTGGGACCCGGCGGCCTGGCGGTGACTTCCACCACAACCAGGGATTGGACTCTGCCCGATTTGACGGGCAATGGACGTTGCTTCTGTGTCGGCAGATCGAAAACAACAAATCCTCCGTCCAGCTCGGCAGACGCCGTCACCCATGAGTTCGCGGCGAATCCACAGGCAAGCCACTGTGTGTTCCTCTGGTTCTCATGGATCGCGACGACGAGCTTGCCGTCGCTGACCATGTTCAGCCAGTATTGACCGTCCGCTCCTGCCGAAGCCAGGTATTCGCCCGTGGGACTGAAATGCAACTGCGATGTTTCCTGGCGATGACCCGGGAAGGTGCGAACAACCAGTCCCGAGTTAACATCTACGAAATCCACAGAATTCTGGCGGCCCGCCACCGCCACTGTCTGGCCATCCGGACTGAAGGCAATCGACGTGATTGACCCCAGCGACGTCTCGGAGTTCAAGACAGCATTGGGCTTGGTACCAATCGTCTGCTCGCCCGTTTCAACATCCCAGATGATCAGCTCGCTTCCGGAACTGGCCGCCAGCAGATGATCGGTCGGACTGAATGCCAGACAACCTTCGGCAATGCGATTAAGTGCCGTCAAAGTGCGCAGCGGCTCACCACTGGATCCATCCCAGATCGACACAACGTTGCCGCCGCATGCCGATGCCACACGGCTGGCGTCCGGAGAAACGGCCAACGAGGTCACGTTGCTCCATTCTGCCAGTCGACCGTCACCCAGGACGGCGACCAGTTCGGCCGGAGCCCCATCTGACGCAGGTCCAGGTCGTGCACCGGTCGTACCGGCGAATCCGGCAATCGCCATCGAATAGCCGGGAATCCTGGTGCGGTCCAGGTCGTCGACAGGCCAGGCAACACGGCGCATCAGATCAATGGCGATCAACCGTTCCGAGGGATCGGCCGGATTGCGAAGAACCAATTCCAGTTGATGGCGCGTTGCCGCCACAGACTTGTCCTTCGATGAAGCTTTCAGGCCTGCCTGAATAGATTTGGCGGCAGACATCAGATCAGCCGATTTGACTTGGGACAGATCGGGAAATGGTCGAGCCACAGGACGAGTCAGCGGCATTGGAACGGGTGGTAATGGGAGCTCAACTTTAGCGATCGGCTTTGAGGACTGCGGGAACGTCATGTTGCCGCGCACTACAAGTCCCGACGCGGATGCACCACGGAAGACAAGGACCTCCTTGTCGGCAGTCACGACTGCGAATTCGCCCTGGCAGCAGCCTCGATACGGTGCATCGCGAGTACAATCGGCACCCGGGCTGAAGGTCGAACTCGCTCCCGCCAGCGGGTGGAACGTGGAACCGGTAAAAAGTCCCGGACGTTCGCCTGCAAACAGCGTCAGAGTGCGCGTTCCTGCCGGATCCAGTGCATCATCCAATTCCTGCAGCGAGTCGGGATTGGTGATGTCGAAATATCGAATCAACTTTTCCGCGACCGCCAGCCGGTTTTCGGAGATACTGGCGATGTGATACGGGGGGACCGCCAGTTTGTGAAATCCGATCTCGCGCGGCCGAACTGGATCTGTGATGTCGTAGATGACGACTCCATGGTCCCCCCGCTGCTGATCGAAGACTCCCCCGTAAAACCTGTTTCCGACAACGCATCCGCACCGCATCGGACGCGGGGAGTCCATCGAGGAAACAAGTCTGGGAAGTGCCGGATCCGAAACGTCGAAGATGCGGACGGTTCCCTGGGTCAGCAGCAGCAGATAATCGCCATTCTCAACAATCGCCAGGACGTCCTCGGAGGAGATCGCGCGAATCGGACGCAACGGCAGTGGTTCTGCAGGATTGGTCAGATCCAGAACCTGCAGTCTTTCAGCCTTTGGGACCAGCAGATACTGGCCGCGGACGACCAGGTCGCGGCCAGTCCCCACGTCTGGCAGCCAGTAGGATTCGGTCCGCGCGGGCACTTCGCGAGGCAGGGCAGGTCTGGCACCCTTCGACGGAATCAGTTGCAGGATCAATTCAGGCACCGCTGACGCCGGCGATTTGAATGTCTCGGGCAACGTATAAACCCACAGGTCACTGCTGTCAGACCTGCCATCCAGAACGTACACATACGGAAACCGAATTGCGGCGGCTGTAAACAAACGCTCTCCGGCGGGCGCGACTGTGACGGGAGGATTTGACGACGTACTGGCAATCGGCACGTTGGCAACTGCGATGGCTGACGGAATGTCATCGTTGCTGTGACGAGGAAACCAGAAGCCCACCATCGCGATGACAAGCAGCAAGGCGGCAGCGATCCACACAGAGCGCCCTGTCCCAGGCTGCGGGTCGAAGGTGACCTCCGGTTGTACTTCGACGGGTGCGATACGGGACGATACCCCGGTCGGCTCAGTTCCTGAAGTCACAGTCGGCAACGCTGCGAACTCGATCGGCGGCGAATTCAGCTTCAGTTGCTCGCGCAGTCGCTGATCGTACTCCGCCTTCGCCGCGGGCGACTCCAGCACCAGCAGTGCCGCCACGACTTCCGACAGCAACTCATTGGACCAGAGGTAGTACTCACTGTTGTCCCAGGATTTCAGCGCCCGGTTACGTTCTTGCGCGGCCTGTTTGATGGCGACGACATCATTCGTGAATCGGGTAACACCCAGAAGTTCATAGTAATCCGGAGATCGCGCCGTGATCTTCAGAAAGAACAGGTAGGGATGATCGGGACGCCTGGCAGACATCAGGTCCAGTCTCAGCTCGATTGCACGGAAGTGACTACACATTGACGGACGACCGTCCATTGCACACTTGCGCCGCTGCCATTGTCAATTCGCAGCCTGATTCCGGGTTTCCGAATTGCATGACCAATGCTCGCCAGATTCAAGACTGCGGGATGGCCTGCCTCGTCACCTTCGATTACAATCAAGCGAGTTTTGATGGAAGCAGCCGCGTGAGCGATTGATGTGGGGTACTGAGAACACTTGTACACCAATCAATTGAGTGTGCGTCGGAATGGGCATTTCAGCAGGATGTGATATGCGATTGATGTTTTTTTTCGCAGCTCTTTCAGGGTTGCTGACAATTGCTCAACCATCGCAGGCGGATGACGCTGCCGACGCCGCGTTCTTTGAAACGAAGGTTCGGCCAGTCCTGATCGCCAAATGCCACGAATGTCACGGTCGCGAAAAGCCCAAAGCGGGATTGCGAATGGACTCTCGCGAAGCATTGCTGACGGGGGGCGAAAGCGGTCCGGCGGCCGTCCCTGGCAAGCCGGACGAGTCACTATTGGTGGATGTGATCGGTTATCGCAATACCGTTCAGATGCCTCCCAAAGCCAAGTTGCCTGACGCCGAAATCGCCACATTGACCGAATGGATTCGACGCGGCCTGCCCTGGCCCAATTCACAACCGACTCCTCCGGCAGTCACAACGACGGGCCAGACGGCGGATTTCAGCGACGAACAAAAGCAATTCTGGGCGTTTCAGCCGATCCGGAAATCGCTCCCGCCCCCCGTGAAGAATGAAGCGTGGATCCGCTCTCCGATTGACGGCTTTGTCCTCGCGGAACTGGAATCCAAAGGGTTGCCGGTCGCCCGTGAGGCGAATCGCAGGACACTGATTCGCAGGGTGACTCTGGATTTGATCGGGTTGCCTCCGACACCTGACGAGGTTGCGGAATTCGTCGCGGATGATGCGCCGGATGCGCTGGAACGACTCGTCGATCGCTTACTGGCGTCCCCCCGTTACGGCGAGCGTTGGGCGCGTCATTGGCTCGACATCGCCCGCTATGCGGATTCGAACGGGCTCGATGAGAACCTGGCGTACGCCAATGCCTGTCACTATCGCGACTATGTGGTCCGGGTGATGCGTGAGGACAAACCGTACGACCAGTTCCTGATCGAACAGATTGCGGGAGACTTGCTCGAACCAGTCGACTCGCCGCAGCCATCGTTTGATCCGCTCATCGCCACCGGTTTCCTGTGCCTGGGGGCGAAGATGCTGGCGGAGGATGATCCCGTCAAGATGCAGATGGACATTATCGATGAGCAAGTCGACACGATCGGCCGAGCGGTCATGGGACTGACGATGGGCTGTGCCCGCTGCCACGATCACAAGTTCGATCCAATCACCACCGAAGACTACTACGGATTGGCGGGGATCTTCAAAAGCACTCAGACGATGGACACATTTTCCGTCGTCGCCCGGTGGCACGAACGCCCCTTGGCAACTTTGTCGCAACTGAAGCAACGCGATGAATTGCAGCAACTGGCGACTGCCCAGAAGCAAGTTGTCGACACGTTGAAGGGTAACACGACAGAATCGATACTCGCCCAGGCACGACGCCAGGCCGCGACGTATCTGCTGGCCGCCACTCACGATTATCTGCTGGCCGATGCACTGAAGGGGGCAAAGCCACGCGGGAACGAACCGAATCTGCAGTCGATCGCCGGAGCAATTCTCCTGGAAGCGGAAGACTACGCCCGCGGGAATGTCCTGAAAGACCGCGAAACCTACGGACAGGGAATCGGAGTCCTCGTCAATCGGGGCGAAACGCCCAACTTCACTGAGTATGACATCAATGTCGAACGTGGCACGACATATCAGTTGGAATTGCGTTATGCCGCCGCGGGCTCCCGACCGGTCAAAGTGTCTCTCAACGGCCACCTCGTGAAATCCGATGCCGCGCGTCAGGTGACCGGATCATGGACTCCGGAATCTCAAACATGGTTTGTTGAAGGTTTTGTGACTCTGAATGCCGGCCGGAACGTTATTCGGTTGGAACAGCCGACGTTTTTTCCGCATATCGACAAGCTGCTGCTGACCCCCGCTGAAATCCCCGCCGCGGGACCGGACGAAGTCGTCCCCGCGACAGACACAGTCGAAACCAACCTGATTCCTTCGCTCCGCCAGCAATGGTTGAAAGTCCTGGAATCCTCCAAGTCCGACCCAAGGTCAATCCTGGCTGCGTGGCATCAGTATGTCGCCAGCAAACAATTGACCGTGGATCCCGCACTGCCGAATGGAATCGCCCAACTGTTGGGAGATTCGCAGCCGACCACGCTCAAGGATCTGGGCAATCGTTATCAGCGGTTGTTCAACGCCGCTCAGCAGGCCTGGACAGACCTGAAAGCCACCGATGCCGGTAAGGACGCCACGCAGCTACCAGACCCCGTCCTGGAAGCGGCCCGTCTGGTCTTGATGGATCCCAAGGGGCCGTTTGCCGTTCCCGCCGACATCGAAGCCTCATTCCCCGCGGATGTCATCGCGCAGCTCAAGCTGGGACGTGAAGAGTTGGCGCGCCGCGACGCTGCCGTTCCAAAGTTCGCTGAAACCATGGCGGTCGCAGAATCAAAGCCAGAGAATTTGAAAATCCACTTGCGCGGCAGTCATCTGACGTTGGGGCGCGAAGTCCCCCGTCAGATACCCAGAATCCTGGCAGGATCGGGCTCACGCGAATTGAGCGACGGAAGTGGCCGATTGCAACTTGCCCGATGGCTGGCCAATCGCGAACATCCCCTGACGGCGCGCGTGATGATCAACCGGCTGTGGCAGTGGCATTTTGGACAGGGACTGGTCCGCTCCCCGGACAATTTTGGACGACTGGGCGAACGGCCGACTCATCCTGCCTTGCTCGACTGGCTGGCGTCCGAGTTCTCTGGCAAGGAAGAACGCACGCCGAGTTCCTGGAGTTTGAAAGCGGCACACCGTCGCCTGATCTGCACGGCCACCTACCGTCAAAGTACGGAATTCCACGAGGCGGCGGCGCTGGTGGACCCGGAAAATCGATTGCTGTGGCGGTTCAATCGTCAGCGGATGGATGTGGAAGTCTTGCGGGATTCGTTGCTGGCAATCAGTGGAAAGCTCGACGAGACTCCCGGCGGTTCGATGCTGCCGACGCCCAATCGCGCTTATGTCACCAGCACTGCCAACGTAAATCCGGCGGTCTATTCCAGCAATCGCCGGTCGATTTATCTGCCGGTTGTCCGTTCGGCGTTGTTCGATGTTTTCACGGCGTTCGACTTCGCTGATCCCAGCACGCTGGCAGGACAGCGCGACCAGACAACCGTGGCTCCCCAGGCCCTATTCATGATGAACAGCGGCTTTGTCCTGGAGCAAGTCACTGCTCTGGCCGATCGTCTGCTCGACCGGACCGACTTGGATCGGGCCGCAAGAATCCGCTTGCTATACGCCGTCGCCTACAGCCGCGATCCGTCCGAGGCCGAGGTCAGTCGCGGGCTTGGGTACCTCGATCGGCTCCGATCGGCCCTGAATCAAGCGGGAGTCGCAGCCAACGAGATCGAACGCCGGGCATGGGTGAGTTTCACTCGAGCCGTATTATCCGCCAATGAGTTTGTATACGTGGAATGATCATTCGTCGACGATGTCCCGTTCGGAAGCAATACCGATGCCCTGCAACTCCTTCACACCAGTCTTCAACCGCCGTGACCTGCTGAAATCCACGGCCGCTGGATTTGGCAGCCTGGCCCTGGCCGGACTCGTCGCCGAGGAATCGCGCGCGGACGCGGCAGCTCGGAAGCAGGCGACACCACTGTCGCTGAAGCCGGCGCACTTTGAGCCGAAGGCAAAACGGGTCATTTTCCTGTTCATGCATGGCGGTCCCTCGCAGGTCGATACATTCGATTACAAGCCGCTGCTGGAACGCGATCATGGCAAACCGCTGCCGTTTGCCAAGCCGCGCGTCTTCTCGGCGCCAACCGGAAGCCTGTTGAAATCCCCGTTCAAATTCAGGCAATACGGTGAAAGCGGTGCGTGGGTCAGCGAAATCTTCCCCCACATCGGCGGGCAGGTTGATAACCTGTGCATGATCAACGGCATGCACGGTTCCAATTCGCGGCATGGCGGCGCACTCCTGGAATTGCATACCGGCAGTGACACGTTTGTCCGTCCCAGCATGGGATCCTGGATCACGTATGGACTGGGGACCGAAAACCAGGATTTGCCCGGCTTTATCACCATGTGTCCAACGCTGACCCATGGTGGTGTGAATGCCTACAGTTCGGCATTCCTGCCGGCCGTCTACGCGGGGACTCCGCTGGGAAACGCCAGCATTCCATCGGACCAGGCCAGGATCCCGTTCATCGAGAATGCAGAAAAGCAGTCACGATCCCTGCAACGCATGGAACTGGACCTGCTGCGCGAAATGAACTCGGATCAATTGGCGTCGACCGGCCCCGACAGTGTGCTCGAAAGCCGGATCGAATCGTTTGAACTCGCCTTCCGCATGCAGTCGGCCGCGCCGCAGTTGCAAGACATCAGTGACGAGACCGCAGCGACCCAAACGCTGTACGGTCTGGATCAACCAGCCACCCGGAATTTTGGACGCCAGTGCCTGATGGCCCGCCGGTTCATCGAACAGGGAGTTCGCTTTGTGCAGTGTACGCACAGCTACAAATGGGATCAGCACGGCAATCTGAAGGCCGATCATTCCAAAAACGCCAGGGAAGTCGATCAACCGATCGCGGCCCTGCTGATCGACCTGAAAGCCCGTGGACTGCTGGAGGATACTTTGATTCTGTGGGGCGGCGAATTTGGTCGCACGCCGGTGGCGCAGGGAGACGATGGCCGAGACCACAATCCCCAGGGCTATACGATGTGGCTCGCGGGGGCCGGGGTCAAAACCGGGATTCGCCATGGCAAAACCGATGATTACGGTTATTACGCAGTGGAAGACAAAGTCCACCTGCACGACCTGCATGCCACGATGCTGCATCTGCTGGGCCTGGACCACTTGAAACTGACCTACAAATACGCCGGTCGCGACTTTCGTCTGACAGATGTGCACGGCGAGATCGTTCACGATATTCTGGCGTAAGTCAGCTGCCGAATTGGTCACGCAGGATTTGGTTCGTCCTCACGCCCGCTTTGAATTCCAACTTTGCCGTTCTTCGTCCGGTTGAAACATTGCCGACGTCGAATTCCCTCGAACAGGATCTTTCTTCATGCGTCGTTTCTTGTCTGGTGCAGTGCTGTGGCTGAATTGCGTTCTCGTCGTCGCGGTCTGTATGGCTCAAGAGTCGGCCTCGAAACGCGTATCGCCGACCGTGGCGTCAACCGACTGGCCCTGCTGGCGCGGGCCAAATCATGATGGCATTGCACCGTCTGACCAGTCGCCGCCGCAGAAATGGAGCGAAACGGAAAACATCGTCTGGAAGGCCGCCATCCCCGGGCGCGGTCACGGTTCCCCCACGGTAATCGGTGGCCAAGTCTTCCTGGCGACGGCCGAACATGATCGCGAAGTGCAATCTGTCCTGTGCTTCGACCGCAAGACCGGCCAGCTTCAATGGCAGACCGAGGTTCACAAGGGTGGCTTTAGCAACAAGGGGAATGGCAAAAGCTCGCTGGCGTCCTCCACCGTCGCCTGTGATGGAGAACGAGTTTACATCAACTTTCTGAACAACGAAGCCATCACCACGACCGCGCTCAATCGCAGCGGCAAGATCCTCTGGCAGACGAAGATCACCGACTACATTCTGCACCAGGGGTTCGGATCCTCCCCCGCCATCTATGGTCCGTTGCTGCTGGTTTCGGCGGACAACAAGGGGACCGGAGTCATCGCCGCTTTGAATCGGGAATCCGGCGAGTTCGTCTGGAAGCAACCCCGGCCCAAGTTTCCGAACTATACGTCCCCGATCGTCCTGAAGGTCGCTGGTAAAGACCAGTTATTCTTCACCGGTTGCGAACTGGTCTCCAGCTTCGATCCGCTGACGGGTCACAAAAACTGGGAAATCGAAGGATCAACAACCGAATGCGTGACCTCGACCGTCACCGACGGGAACCTGATCTTCACCAGTGGTGGTTATCCGGACAACCACATCTCGGCCGTCGCCGCAGACGGATCCGGCAAGGTTGTCTGGAAGAACAACACCCGGGTCTACGTCCCCTCGATGCTGGTTCGCGATGGCCACCTGTACACGGTGCTGGATGCCGGGGTGGCCATGTGCTGGAAAGCCGCGACCGGCGAAGAAGTCTGGAAGGGCCGCATCAACGGAACGTTCAGTGCCTCGCCTGTGATGGTCGGACCGTTGCTGTATGCCACCAGCGAAGCGGGGAAGACCTACATCCTGAAAGCCTCACCCGAAGGGTTCGACCTGATCGGCGAAAACTCGCTGGGCTCGGACGTCTTCGCCACTCCCACGATCGTGGGAAGCCAGATCTTCATGCGCGTGGCCGCTCAACAGGATGGCAAGCGGCAGGAATCGCTGTATTGCATCGGTGACAGGTAGGGCCCATGAGCCACGATTTGCCCGCCATTATTGATTCCATCTATCGAGCGGAATCACGTCGAGTCTTTGCCACGCTCGTGCGGTTGCTGGGAGATTTCGATGCTGCCGAAGAGGCAATGCATGAGGCGTTTGCTTCGGCCGTGGAGCAGTGGGCGGCCGACGGGATTCCGGACAATCCGCGAGCCTGGCTGGTGTCGGCAGGACGGTTCAAGGCCATTGATGCCGCTCGCCGGAAAGGTCGATTCCAGGAACTGCAACCAGAAATTGCCGGCCGGATTGATCAGGTCGCCAGTTCCAATGCGGCGAAAGCAGGCGAAGACATCGAGGACGATCGTCTGCGATTGATCTTTACCTGCTGTCATCCGGCGATTGACCCGTCGATTCAATTGCCACTCACCTTGCGCGAAGTCTGCGATTTGACCACCGAAGAGATTGCCCGAGCTTTTCTGGCGTCCACATCCACGATGGCTCAACGAATCGTGCGCGGGAAGGCCAAGATTCGCGATGCCGGGATCCCGTTTGTCATCCCCACCGCCGAGGAATTGCCGGATCGAATTGAATCCGTTTTGACCGTCATTTACCTCGTCTTTAACGAAGGCTATTCGGCCACGTCCGGAGAATCGGTGACTCGCAGTGACCTGTCCGGGGAAGCCATTCGACTCGGGCGGCTGCTGGTGGAGTTGTTGCCCGAACCCGAGGTGATGGGGTTGCTCGCCCTGATGCTGCTGCAGGAGTCGCGACGATCCGCCCGAACAACTGCGGATGGCGACGTGATTTTGCTGGAAGAGCAGGATCGAGAACTCTGGAATCAGGGACTGATTCAGGAAGGTCAGGCGTTGGTTGAACGGGCCTTGTCGACACGCCGGTTTGGCGTCTACAGCGTTCAGGCGGCGATCGCCGCGATGCATGCCAGCGCCCGGCAGGCATCACAGACGGATTGGAGGCAAATTGTGGCGCTCTATGATGCGCTACTGACGATCAATCCTTCACCTGTTGTTGAACTGAATCGGGCCGTTGCAGTGGCGATGTGCGACGGTCCGGAAGCGGGACTTGTCCTGATCGATGCGATTCTGAATCGCGGTGATTTGAAGGAATATCACCTGGCTCACGCCGCCCGGGCGGACCTCTGCCGGAGGCTCGGACGGACGGAAGAAGCCCGAGCCGCGTATGAGGACGCGCTGGCCTTGGCCAGACAGGAGCCAGAGCGGCGGTTCCTGCAGAATCGCCTGGCACAGTTCCAGATGCGAAAATCCTGAATTCGCCGGACGGCTGTCGAATTCTCGGTTCGCCATACGACTATCACTGGAATGACAACGACGAATCCCGAATCACATTCGGAACGCGATGCGGCGGCTTCGCGAGACGCTTCCGCCTGGACTGACACAGTTTTTTACGGAAAAGGGCCTGATCGCAGGTGAAAACCATGTCTCGACAAAAAATTACGACCTTTCTCTGGTACGACAACAATGCCGTCGAAGCGGCGAATTTCTATGTTTCCCTGTTCGAGGATTCGCGGGTCAACGAGATTGTCCCCGGACCGAATGGAACGGCCCTGGTGGTCAAATTCACACTCGGCGGCGTGGACTACATCGCCCTGAACGGCGGACCGCATTTCAAGTTGAACGAAGCGGTTTCGTTGTCCGTGGACTGTGTCGACCAGGCGGAAATTGACGAGCTTTGGGAAAAGCTGACCGCGGACGGGGGCTCAACGAGCCAATGCGGCTGGCTGAAAGACCGGTTCGGACTGTCCTGGCAGATCGTTCCAGCGGCCCTGGGCAGGCTGATGACTGACCCCGATCCCGCGCGGTCGGGTCGCGTGATGGGGGCGCTGATGCAAATGGTAAAAATCGATATCGCCGCGCTGGAAGCGGCCCATGCGGGGACACCATGAAATACATGCTTCTGATTTACAGTCGTGAATCCGCCTGGACCGAGGAGGAGTCGATGGCATGCCGTGAGGCGTCCTCGGCGGTCTGTCACGAACTTGCTGCCAAAGGGCAATTCCGCTCGGCGTCCCCGTTGCACCCGGTCGCGACCGCCAGGACTGTTCGCGTACGCAATGGCAAACGACTGATCACCGATGGGCCGTTCGCCGAGACGACCGAGCAACTTGGTGGCTACTTCATCATTGATGTTCCGGACCTGGATGCCGCGATTGCCGTCGCCAGTCGCCTTCCTCCTGCGGCAAAAGGGACGGTCGAGATCCGGCCGCTGTTTCATCTGGAGGGCTTGCCGCCAGAGCGCCTGGCTCAACGAGACTCCGTGGCGGCGGCCGCAGAAACTCAATACATGTTTCTCTGCTATGACGATGAAGAAGCGTGGAATCGGGCGGGTCCGGAAGCGTTGCGAGCTGCGATGCAGGAAGCTGTGGAACTGACCCTCGAACTGGATCGCCAGGGGAAATTCCTGAGTGCGTCTCCGCTTCATCCGGTCGCCACCGCGACCAGTGTTCAGGTGCGCAACGGAAAGAAGCATCTGATTGACGGACCGTTTGCGGAAACACGGGAAGTTCTCGGCGGCTACTACCTGATTCTGGCACGGGATGATCAGGAGGCCATTGGAATCGCCGCACGGCATTCCGGGGCTCGCGTGGGGGCGGTCGAAGTGCGCCGCGTCGTTGAAATGCCCGGTTTGGCTTCGCTCGGGCAAGCGACGGAGTGAAGGATCGCCCGAGCGACGTACGCTGGGGACCGACGATCGGTCCCGGACACGAGTGCGAACATGCGCCACCTCTGAGATGGGGAATTGATCATGAAAGTCATGGTGATTGTCAAAGCGTCCGCGAGTTCCGAAGCGGGTGACTTGCCCAGTACAGAATTGCTGACGGCAATGGGCCGATACAACGAAGAACTTGCCCAGGCGGGGATTCTGGTGGACGCCGCAGGGTTGAAGCCCAGTTCCTGCGGTGCGCGTGTCCATTTCTCCGGTACCGGCCGCACGGTCATTGACGGGCCGTTCGCGGAAACCAAGGAACTGATTGCGGGCTTCTGGATCTGGCGTGTGAATTCACTGCAGGAGGCGATCGACTGGGTCCGGAAGTGTCCGAATCCGATGATGGAGGATTCCGACATCGAGATCCGACCGCTCTTCGAGGCGGCAGACTTCGGCGAACAGTTCACCCCGGAACTGCGCGAGCAGGAGGCCGGCGTCCTGGCGACAACCCTGGGGCTGAATGCGCCGCGGTTTACTCTCGGTCCTGAACTGGTCATCGCCGGGCTGAATCAGACATATACCAGGGAAACCCGCGTCGAGATTCCGCAACAGTGGAGCCGATTTGTCGCTCGAATGGGTGAATTATCGCGGCCTGCCGGAGATTTCTACGGGGTTTGCTGGAACACAACCCCGGACTGCGAATTTGATTATCTGACAGGAGTCGAATGGGAAAGTCATGCCCCGGTGGCGGAAGACTTCACGTCCGTCAAGTTGATTGCGCGACGATACGCGGTGTTCACCCACACGGGGCACGTTACCGCGATTCCCGACAGGATTGATGCGATTTGGACGAAATGGGTTCCGGACTGCGGGCTGAACATCGCCAAGGCTCCGTGTTTCGAACGCTATACCGCCGAGTTCAACAAGCAGACCGGCACGGGCGGCATCGAACTTTGGATTCCTTTAGAATCGTAGCCCGCCACGTCTCATTTCAAGTCCAGATGTTTGCAGGACGTTTCGACTGACGATTTCTGTGAATGATGAATCACGGTCTTGCTGTGGAAAGGCGACAACGCTGGCGATAAAATCTTAGCCCAGCATCTCTCTGGCGTCAGCCTCATCGCAGCATTTCCAGGAATTCAACATGATCATCTGGGGATCGACAGGCAAGGAGAAACGTGTCGAAGACGTGGAGTTCTACTGCCCCAAGTGCCGCGAACAGGCGGACGGGGTCCATATTCGAGTGAGCCGCTACTTTACTCTCTATTTCATTCCGCTGTTTCCACTGGAAACGCTGGGTGAATACGTTCGGTGTGATGAATGCGATGGCGAGTTCAACATGAGTGTCCTCGACTTGACCGAAGACGACGTCGAAGCAGCACTCACACCCTGGAAGTGCGACGAATGCGGAAACCAGAATCCCGCCGAATACGACCAGTGCCTGTCGTGCAAAGAACCGCGTTCGTGACTTCCGGTCGATTCATTTCGCTTTCACCTTCTCAAACGTGACGAGAATCCACTGGCTCCCCGATTGAGTCGCGAATTCCGTCGGCCGCGCCATCAATGCCGGTGCGAAGCACAGGCGGCGGGTTTTCTCGTTGATCTCGTAGATTCCCTTGTACAATTCTCCCTTCTTGTCACCATCCAGTGGCACGAGATCAATCGTTTTCGGTGACTTGGACGCATCCAGGGAATTCGTTCCGCGAGCGACCTCGTTCCCTTCAGACCGCAAACTCCAGATGCCGTCCGCACCGTTGACAACGGAAAGCTTGCGAGCGTCCGCCGGATCCGACTTTTCGCCATTAACCTCCAGCGAGACGACTTGCCAGGTCCCTTCCAGCAGCATCCGATCCTTCCTGGTCGCATCGTCCCTGGCATCATCCGCTTGAGCCATTGCGGCAATGCCCAGTCCCAGTAAGCATCCGAGCACGATTTGTTTCATCATGGACCTCCGTATGTACGTTGATGGATCATCAAGCCTGATTCTCGATTCTAACGCGCCCGCCAGACATGCGGGATAGACTTTCAGCGCCACCTCCACTCCCTGATTCGTCACATCCGCATCCTGTGACACGGACCGGCCGACCAAGTAGAATCTCTGCCGTCGAACGTGGGCCGAGTCTTGTTCAACGTCTGAAACTTTGAATGTGAGCAATATGGATTCCAAGTATTCCCTGGTCGATCCCTCCGAAATCCTGTCCCCTTCCATGCTGGTCTATCGCGAGATCGTCGACCGCAATCTGCAGAAAATGATCGCGATGGCGGGCGACGTGAACCGCCTGCGTCCACACTGCAAGACTCACAAGATGTCCGCTGTCACCCGCCGGGAACTGGCCCTGGGAATCACGCGGCACAAGTGCGCCACCTTCGCCGAAGCCGAGATGCTGGCCGATTGTGGCGTTAAGGACATCTTTCTGGCATATAATCTGGTCGGACCAAACATTGGACGAGCCGTCAGGTTTCTCCAGAAATATCCCGATGTAACATTTGCCGTGACCGCCGACGATGCCCAGATGATCGCCGCCCTCAGCGACGCGATGTCCGCGGCTGGAAAATCGATCCAAGTCCTGCTGGATGTCGATCCCGGATTGCATCGGACGGGTGTCCTGCCCGGCCCGCACGCGGCGGAATTGTACCAGCAGATCGTGGATGCCCCCGGACTGGTGCCTGGCGGTTTCCATTTGTATGACGGTCACAACCACCAGACAAACCTCGACGAGCGAACGGCTGCCGTCATGGCGGGATGGAATGGAGCGGCACGATTGCGTGATGAATTCGTTCGCCGGGGCTGGCCCGTGCCACGCATTGTCTGCGGAGGGACGGGATCGTTCCCCGTCTTCGCCAAGCTCAAAGATCCGGCCATCGAACTGGCTCCCGGAACGTGCGTGTTCCATGACTCGGGGTATGGAGCCTCGTTCCCCGATATGGACTTTGAACCAGCCGTGCTGATGCTGACTCGGGTCATCAGCCGTCCCGCGCCCGATCGAGTGACCTGTGATCTGGGCAACAAGTCCGTCGCATCCGATCCCCCGCGTGGCCAGCGAGTCGTCTTTCCCGATCTGCCCGATGCCGTGCAGGTCCTGCACAACGAAGAGCACCTGGTATTGCAGACTCCCCTGGCCGAACGTTACCAGCCAGGCGATGTGCTGCTGGCGATCCCCAAACACGTCTGTCCGACGTCTGCTCTCCACAAGCAGGCGTATGTCATCGAAGGAGGACGCGTTGTCGAAATGTGGGATGTCACGGCCCGTGATCGGTGCCTGACCATCTGATCGTGCCATCTCGACCAACCGCCCGTGGCCATCAAGGGTCTGACCCTTTGGAGGGCAATCGATTCACCTTGAAATTCACGCTAGCTCGACGCGCGAGCGAGGGATAAGCAAGTTGGACACTCATCGACGAATCCCTCGCTCGCGCGTCGGGCGAATGTCCCAGGTTCATTCAACGCTATTTGGACCACGCTGACCAGAGGAAGTTCCTAAAGAATGACATCAAATCTCGACACGCCACGACTGTCACGCGTCTCAACAGGCAACCCGGAACTGGACCAGATGCTGGGTGGCGGCCTGGTTCCTGGAACCCTGACGGTCGTGATGGGAGCCACGGGAATCGGCAAGACGCAACTGGGGCTGCAGTTTGCCAACGCCGGACAAACGCAGGAAGGCCAGCGCGGGATCCTGTTCGACATGACCTCACGCGGCGATGCTCAGAATCATTCGGAATATGCACGGCGGATGTCTGGCTGGATCCTGAAGCAGCGCTTCATCGACGAGCCCTGTGCTCCCGAAGACATCTGGAACTATGACCGGATGCGGTCCGACTATTTTCACCTGTTTGAACGATCCGGCCGCCGGGTGTCGATCCAGGATCTGAGCCACGATCAGTGGCAGGAATGGAAGATCGAACTGAATCGAAAGCTGGATCAGGCAATCGCGTTCTTCTATGGAAACTTCGTCCACGGGGTTCGTCGGTGCGTGATTGATGGTGTCGAGCCGACGGACCGCGCCAGCGATTCGTTCCAGTTCCACGTTTTCGATTACATCTACCATCAGATCCTGCACAAGGACGCCGACTGGGTGGCGCGAGACCTGTTCCGGATTCATTTCCGGGCTCATGAAGCGGAAGTCCTGAAGCACATGTACGATCACCGCCAGATCGCGACGGTCTTGCTGTACACGTCGCATGAGGTCCTGCTGGACGAACTGCTGTGCCGACCGATCGAAAGTGGCGACGAATTGTCAAACGCCAACACGATCATCCTGATGGGCAAGGTGCGTGACGGCCTGAAAATGCGGCGAGCCCTGCATGTGGCCAAGCACCGTGGCAGTCCCTGCGACGACAGCATCGTTCCCTTCGAGATTATCGAATCCGGCTTAAAGCTGGGAAACGAATCAACACCGTAATCCGCCGATAGCCAAGCAACAGCTCTCCACCGACCCCGTGTCGGTGGAAGAACGACTGGCCAGCTACAAACCCCGCGCCCCCAACCCTACAGCTCTCCACCGACCCCGTGTCGGTGGAAGCACGACTGGCCAGCTACAAACC
>JAFEBS010000018.1:47086-56594 GCA_018242525.1 Planctomycetota bacterium
GCGACGACTGGCCAGCTACAAACCGCTGGGGGCCAACGACCTCGTTGACATGTTGCATTGCATGTGTTCTATTAGAGACGTCACGTCTTGCCGACAGTTCGGAATTCCCTGTCATCACCTCTACCTCTGACGGCAAATCGAACGGGAGGTTACCGTGCAGTGTAAGTACTTCTCGGTTGTGCTGGCGATGGTCGCGAACCTTGCCACGTTCGGTTCGAGGCCTGCGTTTGGCCAGGATGGAAAGAGCCAGCTCCAGGAATTGACGTCCCCCATCACAATCTCGGGCAGGGCGACCGATCGGAACGAGAACCCGGTTGCCGCTGCGAAAATCACCGTTGTTTCAACAAACGGCATCGACAAATGGCTTGCGGAAACGACGACGGATTCCGACGGGCAATACGTCATACGTGATGTCGCGCTCCCACTTCGGCAGGGACCACAGGGATCGCTTTCCAGCGGGACCTTTCAGGTATTCGGAATCGCTGACGGGAAGGCAATCGCCTGGCACGGGATGCGGTATTACCATCCGATGCCGCGTCCGGCACAGTTTCCAAAACAAGAGCAGGACCACTCATTTTTTCAGGGCGAAGCAATCCAAATGAACCTCGTCTTTCGAAATGCGAAAGAATTAACAGGGGCTGTCAAAGACGAGAACGGCAAGCCGGTTCCAAATGTGAAGATTCATTTGTCGACTCTCGATTACCTGCAAACAGAAGGCCATGAGTACCACCACAATTTCCGCGAGTTCTGGGCGATGCACGCATCGCCGGCAGCATACCATGAAGCGACGACAGGATCGGACGGGCAGTTCTCGATCTCGGGCCTTCCCGAGGAATCGGTGGTCGTGGTGCGCGTCAAGCATCCCGATTATGCCAACCAGATGTTGCTGGCCGCGATCACCGATTCAGGAATCACAGAGAATCGATATATCAGCAACAGTTCGCACACATCTCGGGACGGTCGTCCGGTCACTGACCCGATCTGGGAAACGCGAACTGTCCAGACGAATCCGCTCGCGATCAAGGCCAGACCGACGCGACGCGCCCTCGTTCGTATCCTGAATGCCGACGACAAGCATCCTGCCGCAAACGTCGGGGTCAGCATGCTATCTTCCGGCAATCAATCCTCGAAATCGTACTTTGGGACATCGGCCTTTGGGAAAACGGACGAATCGGGCCGCGTCGAGTTGAAACTTCCCGCAGGCTCGTATCGGCTGGTCGCCGATCCCCCGAGGAATTCGACTTACGTTCGAACATACGAGACTCTGGACATTGACGAGCAACCTGCAGAACAGGAATTTGATGTGCATTTGAACGTCGGATGTATCTTGATTCTGGAGGCAATTGATGTGGATTCCGGATCGGGAATTCCTGACGTCAGTTTCACGCATTCTTTCGAAGTCGAACCGGGCCGGGTGGGTTACAAAGCCGTTCAGAGTTCGGCGTCGCTGGTGGACAATCCCGTAACGGATGCCAAGGGCGAATTGAGGGCCGTCGTTCTGCCGGGATCCCGCACCTACCGGATCGACCCACCGCAGGGCTTTCAGTGTGAGCAGCCCCAAATTGTCGTGACTTGCGTCTCGGGAGAGACCATTCGAATCAAGTTTGCACTTGAGAAGCAAGCGACCAAATAGACAAATGAACCATGCCCCACTCATGCCACGTGCGTCGGCTCGTGGTGACTCATGTCTTCCCGCGACACATTCTCGCTTCAGTCGTCATTGAAGCCGAGTTCCTGCCAGACCTGATTGGCCGCGTGCAGAGCGGCCGGGGCCAGCAGCCCGTGGATGCTGGTGGCCTTGGGAGTTGAACCACTGTAACTGAGCATCGTCTTGCCATCGGGGCCGATCATCCGCTGGACCAGGTAGCTACCCAGTCGCACGTAGCAGGTGGAACTCCAGTTGTACAGCATCAGCGGGACGTCGCCGATTTCCTCACCCGTATAATAGTAGGTCCGCTGCGAGATGATCTGGCCACGCGAGTTCTTGTACGTAGCCGTCTCGATGACCGTTTCCCACCAGCCATTCATTGTATCGGGATCAGTGGCCGCTTCGCAGATCTCATGGCTGGTTACGGACGTCAGTTCGTCGCGCGCATTCGAGAACCCTTGCGAGGTCGGCTTGGGATTGGGCGAACCGGGGTACGGCATCACGGCATAGGCGAACGACTGCGTCACGCCGCCCGACGTAAAGCTGGCGTAGTTATGGTAGCCGAGGAACGTGTTGATGCTGGTGGCCCCGCCGCCGGCATCTATGGCGACTCCTGGTTCCGTGTAAACCACGTACAGCGTGTTGTCCGCGGGAGCCATCAGACTGCCGATGTTGGCCACCAGGATGTTCTGAATCTGGGTGTCGGTCAGATACACGCGTTTGCGGGACGAGTAATGCGGCAGTGTGCCGGTCAGTACTTTACCCGGCACCGCTGTCCCTGTCGAAACTCCGTACGGAGCGAGGGCACTCATGTAGGACGAGCCCACGATGTAGCTCAGGAAGCCGTCGAGGTATGTTACGTCCCCAGCATTCGCTTTTCCGGGTCCAAATGCGGGCCCCAGGTAGACTCCCTGCACCTGGATGCTGTTAATGACCTTCGCACCTGATGACGGGAGTGCCGGTGGAGTTCCCGTATACGTGATCGTCAGCGTCGTCCCGAAGGTCTTCCTGGCGGCGTGGACCAAGCCATCGTGCGCAAAACCCATTTCAAACAAATCGGGGCTCGGCGTGGTGGGACGAATCACGGGAATTGCCGCCGCCGTCACATCTCCGGCAAAAGCGACATTGGAAAGCAAAGTGGAAACGATTCCCAGCAGCGCTGTGGTTCCGGAAAACACCCCAACAAGCCACTTGCGATTTGCCACCATGATCAATCCCCTGAAAGCTGACAGCCAAGTCCGCCACGAGCAACGAGAGTCTATCTCGACATTAGTGCTGTGCAAGCACCGTGGTCGAAAGGGAACACAGTTGACGAAAAGTTAATCGACCGCCGTGGCCAGTTTCTGATCAACATGAATCAGCATTGCTCAAACACCCCGGCTGTTTCCGCGAAGTCGCCATTCACCAGGTCGGTCTGGCGAATAAAGCTGTAGATCGCGCCGGCATCCCCTAATTCCAACTTCATCGCCTCGTTGCTGTGCAGTTCGAACAACAACCGCCACGACTTGGCTTCGCGGCGGATGGCGGCTCGATTCTTCAGATACCATTGAACATCCTTGCGGAGTCGCTCCGTCCTGGCTCGCGCTGCCGGAGACAAATCTTTGCGCCCGGACTTCATCCGCGCGTCGAACCGTTCCAAAGACGAGTAATGCTGGCACCCGCTCTTCCCTTTTTGATTCAGCACGACTTCCTCATAGAGGTCGTCCTGATAACTGGGCGTGTTTGCATAACCCAGCAGTTGTCCCAGGCAAGCCCGTTCCTCGCGGGGGCGACCGAGGTCCGTCAACGTGTCGATCAGATCCCATTCGTCGATTTGACTTTCGTCCGCGCACAAACGGGCGACCTCCTCACGGAATCGCTTGTCTGCCAGGGGCACATCCAGACGAATGCCACAGGTGGTCCGTCGCGGCGGTAGATCGTGAATGAATTCGCTGGCCAACTGAGCTTCGGCAGGCGAACTCCGCCGTCTGAGCTTCGACGCCGGTCCGCCGTAATGCAGGAATCGAATCACTGGCGGTTCTCCATCCGTCCAGCGAGTCAGAAACACAAACAACACGCCGCGGCGGGGCAAGGGGTTGTCCGGAAGCTTGGGGAGCTGCGCCAGATTGAACTGAGCCAGAAAGTTGGCGAACGTCCGCTCGGGTTCCGGTGCGTCCGCCGCCGGCCAATCCCAGCCCGTCGGCAAATCGGGATCACCGCCAAAGCGTGTCGCACCGGGCTGAGAATAATCATCTTCGCCAGCGTCGAAGAACCGCAACCGCAATTGCGCCGATTGAGCGATCATTTGATCCGCCGACGACAACCGGGCACTTTCCAGTTCGTCCAGCAGTAGCGCGAGATCATCAATCGTCAGAGCTGGTGCCACCGGGTGTAACTCAGCGGCGCGCGTCATCAAGGCCTGGCGAGGTCGCCGCAACGGCAGGCGCAGAGGACGTTCCACCGGTTCCGGCAGGCAGGACGCAACGTGTTGGTCGGCTGTGTTGCTCCAGAACGCTCCCTGCGCGGCGGCTGGTGCGTCGAGCGTCGTCAACTTCTTCAGGTATTGTTCCTTGAACTTGAAGAGGTTTTTCGGCCGGACGCCGCCGTGCGTGACTTCGACTTCGACTTTCACCTGCCCCTGCAGTTGCCGCGTCAAGCACAGTGTCCGCAGGAACTTTTCCAGGCTGGAGTTAACAAACAACTCTCGCTGTTCCTGCGTGTAGACGACAGCCACCCGGCCTGATTCGGCGTCAAGGCAGAGGTAATTCTGTTCATGCGCCTTCAACGGTTCGACATACCCCAGAACGAGAAAGCTGGCGTACTTTTCAGGCTGCGGCGGAGACTTGACCAGGTCAGCCAGAGGATAAAACCAGATCCGGTGGGCGTCGGCCACCTTGATTGCGTCGTAGACCCCCAACAGACTGAACAGCTTCGGCAAACCTGCATCGCACAACAGACTTTGATCGTGGGCGGAAAGTCTGGTCTTGGCCGCCTTTTTCGCCGGATAGGTCTGAAACAGCTTGCGGGGATCGGTCTCACGCCCCTGGGCCGCGAGGATTGCGGTGTAGGCCTGAAGGAATTCGTCCGGCTTCATGAGTGATCCCCGTGAGCCGACGGACGGGGTTTGGAAAGAAGCAACTGGACCGAGGCCAGAGTTAAAGGCGCAACGATGGCACCGTAGGGGATCATCCAGACGTCGACTCGCACGTCCTCGATTGGCTTGTCAATCACCCGTCTTTCCTCTGGTGGGATTTTGTCGAGCGAAAGCGACATTACCCCGGCCCCAAACAGAAATCCACACCAATCTCGTCGCCAATTCCAGCGAAGCTCCCACGGTTCCCAATACTGATGCAGTAAGTCGTCTTCTACGACTGTATTCTCACTCGTACCCGAAGAACTCGCGGCTAGCGCCGTGCGGCTCACAATGTCAGTGCCATTGGGCTGGCGCCTTGCCGCTCACTGGATGCGGATTTCGTCAACCCCTCGATCGTTGTCAGGATGCTTTCAGTCACGAATTATCCATCCGAAACGACACGCAGGAGAGCATTTCGATATGGTCTCAATCAACTGTTCCAATCGCTATTTGCACTTGAGAAACTCGCTCTGTGAGGTGATCATCGTTCTTGATTGCTGGTTTTTGGGGAAACTCATTTAACAGACGACGTCCACCGCCGGGAGGACATTTCTCCCCTCCGTCTCGACGTAAACCGTGAAACGTCCACGCGCCTCAGCCAGTGGAATGCGAGTCATATCCATGTGTCCCGCGACTGCCATTGTTGTCTGGAGCGTCCTGTGTCTGATGACGACGCACAGCGTCACTGCGCAGACGTTTTCTGCAGACGACTGCCGCGCGCTGCTCAAGTACGCGGAGGACTGGCACGTCCCTCAGCCCGCCGCGAAATCGCAGCTCGTGAAGATCCAGGTGTTTCGATCAGGTACGACGGATTTCCATGCCCTGGGGTTCGTGGACCCGGCCGTACCCGGGGTCGCGTTGGTCGGCTTTGACAACTGGACCCTCACCGGCGAGTTCAACGTCATCGCTGATCCGGACAGCGTTTCTCTGGACGATGTTGCTGTGTCGAGTCCTTTCCGACCGACACACGGAGTCAACTTTGGACTCCTCACAGGCCTTCAGCTTTTTCGCGGTGGTCATGAGAAGACAGGCCTCGATCTGATCAACAAAGCTCTGGCCAAAGATGCGGGTCATCATCGTTCGCCATTTTATTCCCCGGCCGGTGAGCCGCCGGTGCGGATGCTGGCCCGGGCCTGCCTGGCGGCATCGATGAACGAGGTCACTTCTTCGAAGCCGGATTTCACACGAATCAAGCAGCGAATGGAACGGTTGCTCGCTGATCAACCGTCATTGCGCTCGGAAGAACTCGCCGGCATTCTGCAATCTCTGGAAGCCAACGTGGCTCGCCCGCCCAGCCCCGCAGGATCCATCGAGCGAATCATTGACGAATACTTGCTGAGCGGTCAGGCCGAGTCCGACGATGTCGGTCTGACGTCCGCCGAGCGAGCTTTGATCTTGAAGGGGTTCCAGGCGGTTCCCGCCCTGCTGGCCCAGCGGCATTCCATGCGTTACACGAATTTCCTGGCCGTGGGGTTCAATAATGTCCCCAGTTCCCCTCGGACAGCCGGCGAGGTGATTCAGGACTATCTGCAACGTCTTGCCAATTGCGAATTCGAATCGTCCTGGATCGACCAGATTGTGGAAAAGGATCCAGACCCGATGGTCCAATGGTGGAAGAAGGCCAAAACGCTCGGTGAGCAAGCCTATGTGAAGAAGTTTACGATTAACTTCGATCGGAACCACGAATGTCGCTTCAGCCACCAACTGCTCGTTCTATCCAGCGACCGCTATCCCGCCTTGCTTCCCGATTTCTATTTGAGTCTGCTGAAGAGCTCGGGGCCCAGTTGGCTGGTCGGTGATGCCATCGTGAAATGCCCGTCGATATCGCAGGACCGAAAAATTGAACTCTTACGGCAGGGCATCGTCGCCGGTCACCGATATGGCAATTTTGATTTACTGCGCGAACTGAAACCGGACCTGGCCGACGAGTTCCTGCGCACGTTTCTCAAACAAGCCTCAGGCACGGCTCTGGAAAACTACTGGATCGACCCCGACGCCCGGCTGGCACGCGATGTGGCGCAATCCACTGACCCTCGAGTCTGGCGGGAATTGCTCGCGCTGCTGAATCGAGCGGATCTCGGCATGCGGATGGAACTGATCTACAATCTCCATCCGCCGCAGGACGCTCCTGCCGAGATCCGGCAATTGTTCCACAGAATTTATGTCACCTATCGTGATGACATGACCGTCCGCGATATCCTGTCGAGCGAGAAGTTTTCGGGACCGGCCGCCGGCTTCGAATACAAGCAACTCGCCATGCGTGATTTCATTCGCCTCCGCTGGGCGCGCTGTCTGCGGTTGAATGTGAAGCCGCCGAGTCCGAACGCAACCGATGACGAATGGACGGCCTTTCGCCAGACGGTTGACCTGGCGATTTCCCGAGGCCAGGGAGACCCAAACGGGCGCCACGCCCCTCATCAGGTTAACGGACCGAGTCTCCCGTAGCGGCCCTTATTGACCACGGGGTACTTGACCACACACGTCTGCGACGCGGTCAGTTTCGGAGTGATCCGAAATGGAGTTTCCTCTGGCAAGTCCGATGCCACGCATATACCGAATATGCCGATTCGGCGGCGGACTTTCTCCGAAGTTCACCACTTTTTTACAACTTCAACGGTCAACTCTTTTCATTGTGAGGAACCGCATTACTATCGTGACCACCCCTCCGAACTTGCCACCGTTGATCAGAGCCAGTATGGGTCGATATCACTGTCCGAACTGCATCCGGGAGACGTTGACTCCAACTCGAATGTCTTGGTTTGAATGGCTGCTCGCTCTCTGTTTCCTGCGCGTCTGGCGGTGCCCGCACTGTTTCCGTCGATATGTCCGACCGATTTTGTGAAGTTCATCCATCAAGTGACTCAATCCTGCAATGGATGCATCCAGCCTTTTGGGAATGACCTCCGTAGCAGTCATCGATGACCGCCACGAAGCCAGGACACTTCCCAGCCACGGGTCAGTGTGACGGAATGGACGTCACCGGGCACGGCGCGATGCCGAATGGGCCACACCCTGCTGCTCCTCCACAATCCGTCACGCCGCTTCGACGTAGTCGTCGCTCTGCTTGGCGATCTGGACCAGGGCCAGCAATTGGTTCAATTCGTCCGTCTGCCGGGCCACGTCGATCATCAGCACATCGACATCGCTGTTGTCCTGTCCGTCGCGGAACAGTTCCCGCAGTCGCTGGCGACCGTAAACCAGGAAGACTTCCTGGGTGGGAATGTCGCGACCGAAGATGATTTCCACTTCGGAGAGCAGGTCGATGGCACCGTACGTCGACGGCCCGTTTTGTTCGTCGCCCAGGACTTCCGTCAGTGTCAGGGAAGGGATTTCCATAATCGTAACTTTCGCAAGCCGGAATGAAGAACGAATGAAATGGTGAAACGGGAACAGACGCGAAACTGCGGCCCCGGGGCATTCCCATTTGTTGGGCAATGCCCGGCCCGGACAGATCCGGGCCGCAAGTCATGGACTGACATTAACGATGATGGCCAACGTTGTTGCCTTCGCCGGCAGTACTGCCCACAGCACAGACCAGATCACAGGTCGTATTGATGTCACAGTCATCGACGGTATCCATCCAGGACGTACCTGCGATAAAGCTCTTGCACTTGCCGTCATGCTGGCTGCTGGCGGAAAAGCCGGTGTAGCCATAGCTCTGGTCGATCCTGCCAATGGCATTGCCCAGGTCATTCAATTCGGTGGTCAGGGCAACAGAGACTTCACTCAGCCCCACCACCATGGCCAGGACGGCGATCGTCAGGACCAGGACCAGTTCTGCCGAAATAATCACACCGCTCTCATCATTGATCAGATATTGCAACATGCTCAGAGTTCCTTGTTTGAATTGAACCGACATTGTGCCCTCAAGCGCCCGCTTGTGAGCGAACCGACACCACGACGTGAGCACACCCTCTACACGTTGCAGTGCTGCCGCACGGGAACACCCTCCCGTCGACGTTGTGGAGACATCGCTGGCCGGCAATGCCTCCGCTTTCCCTGCGCAGGAAGCTTCAGGCGGGAGTGACCTCCCGCGAATATGGTTGGGAAAAGGCCCCGGGAAATCCCGGGAGCCCCCCTTGGAACTCACCAGACTGCGTTTTGGCGATTCCCGATCAGGCGTTCACCACCGAACCGGGCCACAATCTGGCGAGCAGAGACGAATCAAGAGTATCTGAAAGCAATTCCAATGATGCGTTGACGCATCACACGTGCCGAGACGTTGCCAATCGACAACAGGGCTGTGCGACGGGCGCGATCGACTGTCGACTTTCGCGCTGCAAACATCACCGGCGCAGCGGACTTCCGCCGAATTCAGATTCCTGGCGCAGGCTCGCATCCGACCAGACGAAACTCTGGTCTTGGTGCGGGATGTTGCGGAACGTCAACACACCGTTAAGCGCGCTCATTCAATTGTCGGTACATATCGCCTCTGGACAACCGCCGTTGATCGAAGCCAGGCGGGTTGCTGACGAGGCGTATCCAGTTACGATTCTGACGGTTAGGCCGAACTGTCCGTGACCGTTGTAGTGGTCCGTCCCAACCTCACGAACCTTTGTTAAGCAATGCCTGTGCCGAATGTGCAGGCCAAACTGGTTGAAGCGCTCGCACAGGAAGCGAGGTTGCAAACAGTCCTCTCAATCCAGCCCACGCTGATTCGCGTTCCATGCGTCTCTTCCCGTCGCGCGACCTGCCCCCGAGCGACAGGGCTACCTTCATCCAATCAGGGCGGGTTAGTTCTTCACAAA
>JAFEBS010000019.1 GCA_018242525.1 Planctomycetota bacterium
AGCCCGGTTGCTGGCAGCAACCGGGCTGATACAGTGCCCAAACGTCATCAGGCGGCTCGTTGTTCGGATCCGATGGTCTCCAGGCTGGCCGGTGCGATCACAGGAGTCGGAGCCCAGGACTTCAGGTTTGAGCCCGGTCCGCCGCGTGGGGGATAACCGTACTCGCGGAGCTTGCCCGACAGGGTTCGAATCCCGATCTGCAGAGCCTTGGCCGTCTTTTCGCGGTTGCCTGAGAAGCGGTTGAACGTCGCTTCAATCAGCTTGCGTTCCATTTCGGCCAGCGTCAGCCCGGGCAGGGCGTCGGCTTCTTCTTCGGTCACTTCGCGGGGGGTCAGCCACGGTTCGATCATGGCCGCGGTCAATTTGCTGCCCCAGTCCAGGGCACACGCGCGTTCGATGACGTTTTCGAGTTCACAGACGTTGCCGGGCCAGTCGTGTCGTTGCAGCAGGTGCAGGGCATCCAGCGTCAGTGAACGCGGCGGCTTTCCTTCACGACCGGCGACGCGTCGCAGGAAGTGTTCGGTCAGCGGGGCGATGTCGTCCCGGCGGGATCGCAGGGTCGGCAGGTCGAGGCACGTTTGCGAGCACTCTTCGTACAGATCGCGGCGGAACAGGCCTTTGTCAACCAGGGCAACCAGGTCGGTGTTGGCTCCGAAGACAAACCGGACGTCGAACCGGATCCGTTCGCCGGTCTCTGGATGCACATAGCATTGTTCGCGGATCAGCGAGGTAATCTGCTTCTGGACCGGCAGGGCGACGAACTGAACTTGTTCCAGCAACAGTGTTCCGCCGTCGGCCATTTCCAACCGGCCGGGGTGGCGAATGGTCTGGCCCAGCGGGGCGGCTTCACACTGACCGAACAGATCCTGTTCCAGTGTTTCCGCCGACAGCACGCTGCAGTCGATCTTGACGAACGGTCGGTGGGCCCGGCGTCCGGAATCGTGAATAGCCTGGGCCACCAAGTCGGTTCCCGAACCGGGTTCCCCTTCGATCAGGACGCATCCGTTGTGATCGGCGATTGTCTGAACCTGCTGACGCAAGGCATGCATGGCCGGGCTGTGCCCCACCATATCCCGCAGATTGCGGTTGCTGAGCTGACGTCGCAGACGACGGTTTTCCGCCATCAGCCTGGATCGCTGGACAGCCGCCGCCAGCGTCAATGCGAACGTGGTCGGCGTGTAGGGTTGGGTCAGCAGTTCAATCCCGTTGGCGGCCGGCAGGATCTGGGGAGCATCCTCCGAAGGGGAGGCCACCAGGCAGACCAACTGGGTTGACCAACCCTTCTGCTGGATCAAACCGGCGAGCGAACCCGCGGTTTCACCCGGAGCCAGCGGGCCGACGAGGCAGACCTCGCAGGCCTGCAGACTCAACGTCTGGGCGGCTGTGTCATACGAGTTCACCACTCGCGTGGTAAGCCCGGCGGAACGGACATCGTTTTCCAGTCGCCAGGCCACATCCTGATCGCACGTGACGATCAGAACGTTGGAGGCCTGCTCGGTCACAGGGGCCGAAGCTCGCTGGGGAAACGGGATCACATCGGGATGGGTGTTCGTCATGCGGTCACCATGATGCGGAAGGGACGATGTGCCGAAAACTGCGCGTACGTCGGACGGCCCGCAGAACGCTAGTCTTCGGTGGAAAGCGACCAAAACAGTCGCACAAACAGATTTGGGAAATGGGAGACAGGCCACACGATGCCGCTGGCACACCGTGAGATTGCCGTCGAACGGTTTCGCGGTCAGTTCGGCTGTCGTCACGGGACGCCAGCAAAGTCTGAACGGAGATCGCTCGGGCGGCTGATTCGCAATCGAAATGTTGTCTGGGAGATGAACGAGGCGGTGTTTATTCGCAACCGGCAGAATGTGTCAATTGGTTTTGTCTGATCCGAAAAAGAATTGTAAAACGGGACAAAACCGCCGCTTTTTTAAAGGTTTGCTTAAGTGCTGGCACGCGAGTTCACGGCAATTTGCGAGCTTCGGCACAGGTTTACCGGGAATTCGAAGGTAGCCGGATCAGGCTGACCAGCAGCGAGGCCACCAGGGCCAGTGTGGCTCCCGTTCCAAATGCGACGATGGGTCCGAAAGTCTGGTAGAGACCGCCAAACAGCAGACTGGCAGGCAAAGTGGAGACCCCGATGGCAAAGTTGAACCACCCAAATGCCAACCCCTTTCGCTCAGGTGCCGCCAATGCCGCGACCAGCGTCTTCTCGGCAGGTTCGGTCAGCCCGTAGAACAGTGCATAGCCCAGAAAGATGGCCCAGGCCTGCCAGGCATTCGTGGCCACCGCAAACAGCAAATAGATGGAGCCATAGACAAACCAGCCAATCAGGATGAACGGCTTTGGTCCGAACTTGTCCACACCCGCACCGCACCAGACGTTGCCGGTACTTTTGAGAATGTGGAACAGGCACCACAGCACCGGCAACAGGACCTTGGGGACTCCCAATTCCTCAACCCGTAGCAGCAGGAAGGCATCGCTGGAATTGCCCAGCGAGAAGATCAGCAACGCGAACAGAAACAGGCGGAAGTTTCCATCGAAAGGAGCCAGCGTCAACACAACTGGCGGTTTGGCAGGCGCCGGGAAGCCGTTGGCATCGGCGTTTCCGCCCGTTGGATTGACGGTCGCCTTCGATTCCTTCAGACCAAAGATGACCAGAGCCACGACCATCAGCCCGGGGATCAGTGTCAACAGGAAGAGCAAGCGGATTGAATCGGGCCAGAACCACAGGAAGGCGGTGGCGAGCAGCGGACCGATGGCGGCCCCCAGGTGATCCATCGCACGATGGAATCCAAAGGCGCGGCCACGCAGGGTGGGGGAACACGAATCCGCGATCATCGCATCACGGGGCGATGTCCGGATCCCCTTGCCGATTCGATCGCCGACCCGGATGATCGCCAGTTGCCACACGGCGGAAATCGAGCCGATCCACGGTCGGATCAGTGCCGCCAGCGAGTAACCAAAAACGACAAATCCCTTGCGGGTTCCGGCCCGGTCTGACCAACCCCCCGACCAGAGTTTCAGCAGGCTGGCCACCGAATCAGCCAAACCTTCGATGATTCCCAGGAAGAATTTGTTCCCTCCAGCCAGTGTCAGCAGAAAGCCGGGTAACAACGGAAAGACCATCTCGCTGGCAACGTCGTTCATCAGGCTGGCGAGGCCGAGCACACGAACATTGTGTGGCAGGGCTTCTGGAGTTGATGGCGAGGGCTGTTCGGGCGTGGCGGTCATATTTAAATCCCGGCTCGCCATATTGGTCTGAGCAAGTGGTGCCTGACGCTCATTGCGGGGAGGCCGAGACGACTGGACAATCAGGATGCAAGCGAGTCGCCCGCACCATTACTTCCACGCAAATGCTTCACCCGTCAGTCGCTCAAAGGCTTCGACGTATTTCGCACGTGTTTGTTCGATGACCTCGTCGGGCAATGCGGGGGGCAGACTGTTCTTGTCCCACGTGGTTGTTTCCAGCCAGTCGCGGACGAATTGTTTGTCAAAACTGGGTTGACCGCATCCCGGGGAATACTGATCGGCGGGCCAGAAGCGTGAGCTGTCTGGCGTCAAAACTTCGTCAATCAGCAGGATCTGGTCGTCGAGCAGTCCGAATTCGAACTTGGTGTCCGCCAGAAGGATTCCCTTTCCACGGGCAAATTCCGCAGCCTTGGAATAGATCTGCAGGCTGAGGTCTCGCAGGGCATTGGCCCGGTCGGCACCGATGATTTCACACATCCGCTCGAAGGAGATGTTTTCATCGTGGCCGGTTTCCGCCTTGGTGGCGGGTGTAAAGATGGGGGACGGAAGCCGGTCACTTTCCCGAAGTCCGGCTGGCAATTTCAGGCCGCAGACCGTTTGTGACGCTTTGTACTCCTTCCAGCCTGACCCGGCCAGATAACCTCGTACGACGCATTCGACAGGAAAAACCTTTGTCTTGCGGACAACCATGCTGCGTCCGGCCAGATCCGTCAGATTCGTGCCATCGGGCAGCGGCAGATCGGCCGGGTCCATGCTGATCAGGTGGTGCGGAACATCCAGAAATCGGAACCAGAAGCGGCTGATTTGAGTGAGTACTCGTCCCTTGTCCGGGATTCCACTCGGTAACACCCAGTCGAAAGCGCTGATCCGGTCGGTCGCGATGAACAGCAGGCGATCACCGAAGTCATAGACATCGCGGACTTTACCGCAAACAGGGGTGCGACCAGTTAACTGGCTGTGTAGAAACGGGGTCATGAGTATCTGCAGCAGGTTCAAGTGAGTTTTGGGGAATTGGCACCGACGATGCCATTGTTTTCCCAAATCGGCAATGAGCCAAACCGAGCCTAACATCGTGGACATTGTTGAACAACCCGGCCGACAGAACTACACTTCCGCCAGCCTTTCACCGATCGATCGCAACAAACCACCAATTCACCGTTTAGCACGCCGGGGCCGGGTATGGGTTTGATCCGTTTCGCCGTCCACCCAGCCTCGCTCCTGGAGGAATGGCCCGAGGTCTATCGCGGTTACCTGACGGGTGCGGACGGTCGCGTCTTTCCCACGCGAATCGAAATCGACGACCAGATTGTTGGCTGTCGGCGGACGACGTCCGAAAGCTGCAAGTTTCATGTCGCATTTCCGGTCCCCGATTTCGGCCGACCGTTTGTCAGTACGGCTTCACTGCCGGAACGGGAACAACCCTACGTTCTGGTGGTTGAACTGGCTCGTGGCAAGATTGTTCAAATTCGAAACCAGGCGTCGACGTGGGAACTGGCGGGAATGCAAATTCCAGTCGACTTCGCAGCACCGTACAAGGCCGCACACCTGGCGTTTGGCCGGGCCGCTTCCGCGCAGCACGACTTGGAAACCGCCACGCGACTGGCCACCGAGGCACTGCATCATGCGTTTCGTGCCGCCGATGCCCTGACTCAGGGGTACGCGACTCAGGCGCTGGCAGGTCGACTGCAGCGATTCAAAAGCCTGCCCGCTTCGGTCGGTTGTGAATTGCAAAGTTCGATTCCAAGTCCCGACGCAAACGAGTTGTTTACCGCAGCGTTTAATGCGGCCACGGTGGCGGTTCCGTGGCGTTCCATTGAGTCCGTGGAAGGGGACTACGATTGGGGCCCGATCGATCGGCAACTGGAATGGTGCGAACAGCAAAAGTGCGAACAGGGGAAGCTGCTGATTCGCGGCGGGCCGCTGATTGACCTGGGCCCGGACGGACTGCCATCCTGGTTGTCACGTTGGGAGCACGATGTTTTCAATTTGCGCAGCTTCATCTGCGACTTTGTGGAGACCGCAATATCACGGTACGTCGGCCGCATCCGGCTCTGGGAAGTGGCTGCCCGATCCAATTCGGGCGGGGCGCTGACCCTGAACGAAGAAAGCCGACTGATGCTGACCGCCAGCGTGCTGGGAGTTGCCAAGCAAATCGACGAAGAAGCTCAGTTAATCATTCGTGTCGATCAGCCATGGGGTGACTACCAGGCCCGGGGGCAACATCGATTGTCGCCATTGCAGTTCGTCGATGCGCTGCATCGGTCGGGTGTGGGGTTGGCGGGGGTGAACCTGGAACTGGCGATGGGTTATTTGCCGCGCGGCAGCGCCCATCGTGATTTGATGGATATCTCCCGCCTCATCGACGCCTGGAGCATTTTGAATTTGCCGATTCATGTGACACTCGCCTGCCCGTCGAGTTGCGAAGACGATCCCCTGTCCTATCCGGATTGCGAAGTAGACGCGTACTTTTGTCCCCCGGAGCGTGCGGAAGTGAACCAGGCGCTGTACCTGGATCGGATGATGGAATTGTTACTGGCCAAACCGACGGTTGCTGGCGTATTCCTCTCCCATTTTTCGGACGCGGTCACACATCAGTTCCCGTTTGCCGGGGTGCTGCGTCCGGACGGAAGTCCCAAACCATCGCTGGAACGGATCATCAATCAACGTCAACGGCACCGGCGGCGTGATTAGATTCCGCAGTTCGGGCTTTTCGTGCATGGCGGACGACGCGCCCCTCCTCCCCAAGCCCAGTCAACCGATTGCCACACGGCGGTTTGCGTTGATCGCTGTCAAAAATGGGGAGTGTTGCTAAACTGCGGTATTCCGACAGGTGACTTGTTTCTGATCCCTTGCCCGTCCCCTGGACATGCGGCCTTCGCTGTCCACCATGAATACACCGAGAATCACTCAAAGAAGGATCGCCTGATGCCGCTTGCGCCGTATGATCCCTGTCCCTGTGGCAGTGGCAAGAAATTAAAGTTCTGCTGCCAGTCCATTGCGGACGAAATGGACCGCGCGTTGCGACTGATGGATGGCAACCAGCCTCGCGTCGCCCTGCAGCAGTTGGAATCACTGGCCCGCAAGCACCCCTCGAATACCTGGATCGGCACCACACGCGCCCTGATCCTGCTCGAACTGGGCGAAGCAGCCGCCTCACGCGACATCCTGCGGACTCTGCTGGGGCAGAATCCCGATCACGAATTCTCCATCGTTCTCCTGGCCGCATCAACGTTTCAGGCTGAAGGATTTGATGGCGCAAAGAAGGCGATCCATCGCGCGTTGCAACGGGGTGCGAAGAAGTTTCCGGCGATGGTCAGTGGACTGGCAGGTGCAATGGGTGCCGTGCTGGCCCAACGCCACAAATTGATGGCCGCTCGGGAACATCTGGCACTGGCACTACGATTGTCCCCCGAAGATCGTCGCCAGGAACTGTTTGTTCAGTTGCTGGAATTTGACGGCGACCCCGGTGTTCCGTATCCGTTGCGAGGCTCACATGCACTCCCTGCGGTTGCGGGTGACGAAGACCAGCAGAAGGAAATCCGCAAGGCTCAGAAATACGCGGCTGTCGGTTGCTGGAATACCGCCGCCGATCTGTTTGTCGCGTTGACGAAGACGCTGGGGGAAACTGCCGAACTGTGGCATTCGATCGGGCTATGCCGCGCGTGGGACGGCGACGAAACCCAGGCTGCCGAAGCATTGCATCGCGCCGCCCAACTGTATGGGGATTTCCCCGCAGCCGTCGAATGCGAAACACTGGCACAACTGTTCGATCGCTTCAACACCACGGATGTGATTGACATCTGCACGTACGAAGCGAGTGTCGATTCGATCGGACGATTGCTGACGTTGCTGGACGGACAAGAGCGTTTTCTGCGATTTCCAATTCCGAAGAATGCAGACGAAGGATCGAATGCCCCGGTCGCGGCCTACCAGATCCTCGACCGTACGAAGTGGACAGGCGACGACTATTCGCAGTTGACGCTGGAAACGATGCCGAAATTTCAGGCTCACATTTCGATCTACGACGCCGTTCCCGAATCGCAGGAACCACCGTCAGTGTACCTCACCGGGGATCGTGGAGCGGATCTGGAAGAGGCTCGAGCGCTGCTGGAATCTGCCGCGACCGACCTGATTCACTGGCGAACGGACAAACCACAGCCGGAAGTCACGGGCTCGGTCCCTGCGGAATCGCAGCCATTGCGGTGGCGGTGGAGTCTGCCCGAACGAACCCCGATCCGTCTGAATCGCGAGTTGAAGGATCAGCAGTGGCAGCGGATTCTGACGTCGACCTGGCCGAACGCGCCTCAGAAGTGTCTTGGCGGACGAACCCCTGCCGAGGCAATGAGCGATCCGCGGCTGAAAGTGGCCCTGGAAGCCGCCGCGTATGTTCTGGACGCTCACTGCCAACAGCAATCCCACGACCTGGATCTGGCGGGTCTGTTGTCACGGTTGGGATTGGAACCGCTGCCGCCACTGGAAGTTGATGAATCCACACCACTGAGCATGCTGTCGGTGATGCAGATGCACCGCCTGCCCGTTGAGATCCTGTCCGACCAGCAATTGGTCCCGATAACCAATCGCGCACTGCTGACTCGACACGAAGGCTTCTTGTACCGGGTTCTGAATGTCGCGCTGTTACGCCCCGCTTGCGAAGCGGAACTGGATCTGCCGCGAAGCCTGCGAGCCATGGTCGAATTGTGTGCCGCCAGCGGACGCCGGGACGAGGCGCTGCATTGGGTCGGCATCGCCCGCTCCAAGCCCGAACCGGGGAAGTCGCCGTTTGAGCACCAGTGGAATTGGGATATGACCGAATTAGCGCTCAGGCTGGAAGATCCTTCCGACCCCGCGCTCAAGCCATTGCTGGATCGCTTCGTGAACTACTACGCGCCCAAGGTGCCGCAGATGCGCGGGTACGTCGAAAACATGCTGGCCAACTTCGGCGTTTCCTCACCGTGGGACTCGGTCAGCATCCTGACTCCGGACAGCATGTTGCCGACGGCTGGCGGGATCTGGAGTTCCGATGCACCGGCTGAGTCCGGGGCGAATCCACCGTCCAAACTCTGGCTGCCCGGCCAGTAATCCGCGAGTTCTGATGTCGTCGTGACAGGTTACCCGAATGAGCGTTTCGCAATATCTGGAACCCTGTCGCGATCCGACAGAATCTAGTTTCCCGCCACATCACTACGGACGACAGGCATGACCGACAGCCATGCGTTCGATGAGACAATGTTGCACCGCGCCCTGGATTTGGCTCGACGGGGCATTGGCTTCGTCGAGCCGAATCCGGCCGTGGGGGCCGTGGTCGTGGGAGATCAGGGACAAGTTCTGGGGGAAGGCTGGCACGAACGATTTGGCGGTCCACATGCCGAAGTCCACGCCCTGGCCGCCGCCGGTGGAGCGGCGAGAGGCGCGACGCTCTACGTGACGCTGGAACCCTGTTGTCACTTTGGCAAGACCCCCCCGTGTACCCAGGCGATCATTGCCGCCGGAATCCGACGGGTGGTCGTCGCCGCGTCGGATCCGGCATCGCATGGTGCGGGACGTGGCATCGATGAGCTGCGCCAGGCCGGAATCGCCGTTGAGATCGGCATCCTGGAGACGCCAGCTCAATTGTTAATTGCGCCTTTCACCAAGCTGATGACCACGGGACTTCCGTGGGTCCGTGCGAAATGGGCGATGACGCTGGATGGCAAGATCGCCACTCGAACCGGTTCGTCGCAATGGATTTCCAACACTGTGTCACGGTCCGTTGTGCACCAGTTGCGTGGCCGGATGGATGCAATCGTGACCGGATTGGGAACCGTGATCGCGGACGATCCCCAATTGACCGCACGTCCCAGCGGTCCGCGATTGGCCACCCGGATCGTGCTCGATTCGATGTCTCGGATCTCGGTCGATTCCAAGTTGGTTCAGACCGCGCGCGACATCCCCGTGATGGTGGTCACCACCAGTGCCGCCCCACCTGATCGAATGGAGATCCTGCAGCAAGCCGGTGTCGAAGTTCTGGTGGTGGAATCATCCCCGAATCAGCAACCCGACCTGTTGGCACTGATGCAGGAACTGGGGCGGCGGAAGATGACAAACATACTTGTCGAAGCGGGCCCCAAAGTCCTGGGCAGCGTGTTCGATCAGCGGTTGGCGGACGAAGTGCATGCGTTCATCGCGCCAAAACTTGTCGGAGGCGACAGGGCGACATCACCCTTGGCGGGACTCGGCATCGGTACCATGGCAGATGCCATGGAATTGCACCTGGCGGAATACCAGGTGCTGGGAGGGGATGTTTATGTGCATGGCTATGTGAGCAACTCAAATTGAGGCGGAAGCAAAAGAGCGTCGCTGCAGGAATCGTGCTCTGGCGAGGTTTCGGACGACAGCATCGATTCGATTATTCGTTGTTCATGCGTGCCAGTTGTGCCAGGTCGACGGGCGGACGCTTCTCCAGTCCCAAATCGTAAGAGGCTTCTTTCAGGCGATTTGCGAACGACTGTTCGACCGCCGTTTCAGTTCCAAGCCCAGCCTGAATCATGCGGGGAACTTCGTCGCGTGTCGCCCATAGCAAGCTTTGTTTGGCGGGATCATCACGACTGGCCTTTTTCTTCACTTCGTTCTCGATTTCCTTGGCGACTTTACTCAGCTTTTGGGAAAGCTGCACAAGTTCGGCGGGAGCCGAGGTTCGCTTCGTCCGGATTTCGTCGAGCAGGCTCTTCAGTGCCTGATAGCGTTTGATGTCTGCCGCCCGGCTCTTGGGCAGGTAACCCCAGCCAAAGATCAGCAGGACAAAGGCAATCACGCAGATGGAACCGATCGCCTTGGGCTCCTTCAGATTCTCCAGCGTATCCGAAAACCAGGTACTTTCAGAAACCGTTGACCGTCGCGGCACTGGCTTCGGGGGGGCCGCCATCGGACGGCTGCCGTACGTGCTCATGGTCGAATTGGACGACGATCCGAATCCGCCACTCGCGGCAGACGAATAACCAGATGAGTATCCACTGTTCGCCGCAGGCGTGTAGGATGAATTTCGGCTGGGCTCTGGCCTCTGGGGCTCGGGTTCGGGCTCGTATTCATACGACCTTGCCGGCACCTGCGGGTTGGAAGTGCGCGGCTGGCGAACCGTTTCCATCATCGGATTGGATCTTGGTGCCGGCGCCGGCTGCGTGGGGATGACGGGATTCGATTTTGACTGCTGGGAAACGGCTTCTGCTGCGATTGCCTTTTCGGCGGCCTTCAACAAAGCTGTCGGTGCGGTTGGTGGCGGAACGGCGAGCGATGCTGCTGCCTGGGCCTGTGCTTTCGCCAGATCGCGTGCTTCCACGGCCCGGGCAATCATCTCGACCGCCTTGAACAGTCCCGGCACATTTGAAGAAGGAATGAACTGCCCGTGCGAACCGTTGCGGACGAAGTCAGACGGCTTCAACTGGCCCGACTTGGCCAGTCCAAAGACCTGCTGGAATTCCACCGGGCCGAATTCAACTCCGCCAGCCCAGCCCCACCACGATTTATCGGCCGCGGGTGCCAGTGCCCAGGAAACCTGAGCGTTGGCCTGATCTTCGGCCACTTTGTAAAGAGCATCGGCCTGGGCCATCATGGATTCGGCCACCTTGGCCTTCGCCTGCTCATAGGCAACACGATACGTGGCATCGGGGTCGGCAACTGCCGCGGGTGTTGCGGATGCCGCAACTACTTCAGGTTCGGTCGGAGTCGATCGAATAGGCTGTTCGATTTCCGCATCGGACTTGGGCTTTGGCGCGGATCGAACAATGTTCTTCTCGACCGCCTGATACGGCAGCGCCGTCATCAACCGTCCGATCGACCCAACACGTCGCCACTTCCCGTTGCTGCCCAGCTTGACGTGATCGTCGGCGGACAACTGTTCGTGCTCGGCATATTCGATCAGTTCATCGAAGCTCAACGGTCCGAGTTCCTGCCCACCCAGCTGGCAAAACCATTCGTCGTTGTTGCTGGTTGGTGCCGCGACCTCCAGGTCGTCAAGCGACGTGGCAAATTCCAGGTCCGTAGTCGCATCCATGGTGGCAACAGTGCGACGTTCACTCGCCGAAAGTCCCAACTCACCCACGGTGGCCGCGGCAACCCATTCGCCCGACGATTCAGACCGTACGTAGTCGAGGGCCTGGATCGTGCCCCCCTCGGCCAACTCTTTGAGTTTGTCGAGAGGCATTGGACCGAACTCTTCGCCGAACATGCGGTAGAACCACTGATCTGCCATGCAGCAACTCCTTAGGACTCGCCGGGTTTGGCCGTCTGACCGTTGGAAGCGATGGTCGCCGCCATGAGGCAGCCGGGTTGCCAAACACGGGAATAAAGAGCGGGGGTCTACGGACCGCGACCGCTCTGGTGTGGAATGCCCGCGATTCTCGCGATTGCCGACCGCAGAGCAAGCAGGATCAGGCGGTCCTCACATCAATTTCACAACCTAAACACAAAACTCACAATTCAAACGACCGAGCCGTCGAATCTGCGGTTATTGATTGGTCAGGTTGATGGATTCGTGATCACCGACCGCCGGGCGGTTCCCTGTAAACAGACCTTTCATCAGGCCGCCGATCTGCCGCATGGCGCTATGAGCCGCATCCCAGTATTCTGCATGTAGAATCGTCGCGCGAAATAGCCCATGCAATGGATCATGGACCCCGCGCGGCAGCCATTCTCGATAGTCTGGATTCCACAACTTTTCCGCCAGTGGGCGGTCTGAGACATGTTCTGCATCGCCGGAGAGTGAGACATATCGGCACTGCGGTACATCGGCGTGACTCAAGTTCACCTGCGGCTGGGTTTTCAAGTCCGCCAAAGTCTCGCTCAACGGATCGGCGAACAGATAAATACTTCCGTCGAACTTTGCCTGAACACGCGCCATCGGCAGGCTGCGCAAGGAACCATCCCGCAGCCGCGCCGTCAGCATCATCACAGGAATCGACTCAATCATCTCCGCCAGGGCCGCGATTGCCAGTTGATGACCCTCGTGTGAGTCGCTTGTCATCTCAAACCTTCCCTGAACAGCGGAATCGCGCCCTTCTGACTTCTCATTGGCCGTTCAAGCCATCGTGCTACAGGTACTGGTTGATGATGGCTTCCAGGTACTCTTGTCGGCCGGATTCGTTCGGGTCGAGCGTGTGCTTGGCGAGAACGTACTTTTCGAGGGTCTCGAAGTTTGTCGTTCCCTTTTCAATTTCGGCACCGATCCCGCTGTCGAAGCTGCGGTAACGGTTCTTGACGAAGTCCTTCAGCACGCCGTCCTTGCGAATGGCCGCCGCAATCTTGGCTCCCCGGGCGAAGGCATCCATGGCACCAATATGAGCATGGAACAGATCGACCGGCTCAAAGCTTTCGCGGCGCACCTTGGCATCGAAGTTCACGCCGCCGGGAGTCAGGCCCCCTTGTTCCAGGATGACCAGCATGCACTGTGTGGTCAGGTAGATATCCGTCGGGAACTGGTCGGTATCCCAGCCCAGCAGCAGGTCACCGGTATTGGCATCGATACTGCCGAGCACGCCCTGGATCCGGGCATACTCCAGCTCGTGCATCATCGTGTGGCCAGCCAGCGTGGCATGGTTGGTTTCGATGTTCAGCTTCACATGACCCATCAGCCCATGCTGGCGGCAGAAGTTCAGGCAGGCGGCGGCATCGAAGTCATACTGATGCTTGGTCGGCTCTTTCGGCTTGGGCTCGAACAGGAACTGACCCTTGAAACCAATCTTCTTCGCGTAATCGACCGCCATGTGCATGAAGCGGGCCAGGTGATCCAGTTCACGCTTCATGTCGGTGTTGTACAGGTTGTGGTAGCCTTCGCGACCACCCCAGAATACATAGTTCTCGCCACCCAACTCCAGGGTGACTTCCAGCGCCTTTTTCACCTGAGCGGCGGCGAAGGCAAACACATCCGCGTTGCAGGTGGTTGCAGCACCATGCATGAACCGCGGATGTGAGAACATGTTCGCGGTCCCCCACAACAGCTTGATCCCGGTGCGCTGCTGGGCGGCCTTCAGCGCCTTCACAACTTCGTCCAGGTTCTTGTTCGTGTGTGACAGCGTGTCCCCTTCGGGGGCCACGTCACGGTCATGGAAGGCGTAATACGGACAGCCCAGTTTCTCGATAAACTCGAAGGCGACATCCACGCGTTTGACGGCGTTTTCGACCGAGTTCGAGCCATCATCCCACGGACGCTGCAGGGTCGCTGAGCCAAACGGATCGCTGCCGGTTCCGCGGAACGTGTGCCAATAGCAGACCGTGAACCGCATCAATTCCTTCAACCGGTGACTTTCGACAATTTCGTCCGGGTTGTAGTGCTTGAAGGCCAGCGGATTCTTGCTGGTCGGGCCTTCGTACTGGATCTTCGAAATCTCGGGAAAGAACGCCATGGTGTATCGCCTGCTGCTCGGTGAATCGGAATCGCGTATGATCAACATCCCGTGATGTCGTCTGAATCTGGGAACGCGGTCCCGTCGATGTCAATGACTTCAGAGGGAAAAGAGTCTAGCGACCGGAATAGCGGGTCGCAATTCGAGGAACTCCTGATTTGCCCCGTTTTCAGCCCCGGCGACCGCAGGGACGTCCGCTACGTCGACCCCGTCTGAATCGTCCGAACCGATCAAACCAAATGAGCCCGCCAGGTTTGCTGGCGGGCTCATGGTGTGAGAATGTCTCAGGAGTTACTTCGTGCGCTTCAACCAGCGACCGAATTTGCTTCCCGCAGGGGCCGCCTCTTCAGCCACTTCTTCGCGGTCTTCCAGTGCGGGCGTGGATTCCGTGGGAGCCTCCTGGATCAACGCTCGGTTGTCCAGCGGACGAGCCTGCCCACGCAACCGCAACGGTTCACGAGCCGAACTGTCATCGGTTGACTCGACGACCCGCGTTCGTTGCGGCGCAGTCAGAGTCGCCGAGTTCGATTTGGAAGGAACCGGCTGTTCAGTGGCATACGCCACCTGTTCTCCCAACTGTCGGCGCATCCGTGCGTCCCGTTCCTGCACGATCTTCTGCTGTTTGGCTTCGAGCAGTGCCTGGTATTCCCATTGAGTTGCCGCGAGCTGCTCTTGCATGGCAGCCAGTTCCCGGCACTTCTGGTCGTACTGTTCCAGCATCTGCTGTTCGGCGACGGACGGACCAGCGGGAGCAACGGGCTGTTGCACGGGCCGCATCAGCGTCGGCTGATAGTACCCGGCCGGCTGGATGGGCGAGACTTGGGCAACTGGAACCTGACTGTTCTGCGCCTGCTGTATCGCAGCCAGTTGACCCACCAGCGCAGTCAGCTGCGCGACCTGCTGCTGCAATTGAATGATTTCACCATTCTGTACGGAGCAGGGAGGAGCCGGCACCGTGCAATTTGGAGGGGTGAAAGGTTCGCTTTGCTTGCTGGAGCTGCCATTGTTAGGTCGCGCCAACTGCATTTTGAGCGCTGGTTGAGACTGGAATGTCGCCCGCGACTGGTCCGTAATCATTTCCGGACCACGGCGAGATCGGAAGGCACTTCCGAACTGCAATGACGGCAGGCGAATCGTTGACTGGGGGATATGCAGAGCGGGACCATGAAACCCCAAACCGTTGGATTCACCGAACACATCCCCCGCGGGAGGAGGAGCCACAAACATACCTGGCGGAGTAAAGGGTTCAGACTGCTTGACTGAACTGGACGGTCCACAGCAGTTCGTTCCATACGGTGCCGCACATTGTGGTGCGGCACACTGCGGCGCAGCGCACTGCGGGCCTTGCGAAAATGCGTCGCTGCTGATCGCCGGGACAGCCACCAGAAAGGCGGCGAATTTCAGATTTGAAATCCAGGTTTTCATGAATTAGATCCTTCAAAAGATGGACACACTCACCCGAGAGCCACAAGTCCTCAACGACCCGGTACCGTATTCGCATTTGGTACAGAGACCTGTTGCACGGATGGCAATCGATTCGAGAATTGGACCGCTGCGGGACTTGGTACTGGCGGAAGTGGGACGGCCAGTGACGGCTGAGGCAGATTGTGTGGGGCGCTGCGCATTGTGGTTCCGGTTCCCTGCTGATCCAGGAGCATCTTTTCCACGATGGCCGATAGGCGAGAAAGATCCTTGTCGAGTTTGTCCAGGCGATCGTCCTGCTGGCTGTTGTCCGGAAACTGGGCCTGGGAATCAGCGGCAACACTTGTTCCCACGGGTGCAACCGGCGGTTCGGGTGGGCAGAGACAGCAGGTTTTCTTTTTCTTCGGAGGGCAGTTTTGGCATTGCGGGCACTGACACTGGTTTTGGCACGTTTGCCCGACTTGTCCGGTCGTGCGATGCGAAAACACTCCCCAGAAGCCGCCCGCAAAAGCGGGAGTATGGATGAGCACGCCGCAAACGACGGCTCCTAGCCAGGGCGTGATGCGGGATCTCACCATGTTTCTGGTCCTTGAAAAATGTTGATCGAGCTTGCAGGAATGGCTCCACTCAATTGGCGCCTGGCTAGTTGTTCGACCAAGCCAATGCAGGGCCTGACTCAAAAACATCCACACATTGTTAGATTGCGACGCCCTGCGTCTCTGAAATCAACCTTTCGGAATATCAGCCCAAGTCAACGAAGACCGCAAATCTTCTGACAACTTGAAAGTCGGCCCATTCGGGGTCGAGTCACCCGCTTGTTCAACGGATCATTCAGTTTTGCTCAAGCAGAACAAAAACAGGCACGGCAAAATGCCGTGCCTTGAACCTGAGTGCTGATTTTCAATGCGGTTTACTTCTGGGCACACTTGAACTTGGCAGCACTTGCTTTGAGTTGTGATTCCAACTGTTGTTGCTGTGTCTGCTGCGCCGGGGGGGTAAACTTTGCGGCCTGCTTCTGGGGAGGCGTAACGGGTGCGACGCCAAACAGATCGCCCACTCCCAACTGGGCCACAAAGTCTCTCATCAAAAGTGGCAACAGCTTGCCTGGCTGCGCGCCGACCAAATCCGTCCTTTCGACCGTCTTGAGTCCGATCAGCAGCAGATCCGCTGCCAGTTCATTCGCGTCCTTCTTGTCTAAAAGGGCCATTGCAGACTCGAGGTCGGCAGTAATCTTCTGTAGATTCAATGGAGTATTCGGATTGACCTTCGCTGCTGCCCGAGCGGCCTTGATTTGGTTGACTGCACTCACCAGGGCCGCCAGTTCCGTAGTCAGTTTCGAAGTGTCGATTGATGGTGGTGTCGTCTTGCCGGTGTTGATGTTCACCCTTTCCTGTTCAGTCAGGAAGCTGGGACTCTTGATCTTTAACAATTGCTCCATTCGGGTCAGCGCGGCGGCACGGTCGTCCTGGTGCTGTTTCACTTCGGGTGTGACACCGCTGACGATGGTGTTCGTGCTGGTACTGCCGATGCTGTTGCTGGTCGCGTCACCGGAATCCGGTCCCACCACGCCCAACGGGGCGTCATCCGCCGCACACACGTTCATGACGACTGTGATCAAGCCGGGGACCAACAACCAGGACTTGCGCGGAAGACGGTGACTGGCCATTTTCTGAAACTCCCTGTGAACTCTCGAATAGTAGATTTGCTTTGATGATTTCAAGAACATGCTTCGGCAATTATCGCCAGTCGACTAACTGGCAATTCGGCTGAAGAATTCTTGATTGTTTACTGAAAACTGGAGATTCGGAATCGCTTTTTCACAACACTGATGCGATTTGCGTAAGAAACCGACGGCATGTTGTTGTCCGCCCCCCAGAGCAAGCCAACGGGCCGGTTATTGTTGGCTCCGACGATCAATGATCCTGAATCCCCGATCTGGCTGAACAAGCCAGATGCTCCCAGGATGACCCATTGTTGCTGGGAGGGCGGCCCCGGCACGTTTCTCGGGCCGGAGAGTGTACCCATGGTGGGGCCAGATCGATTCCCAAACTTCTTGACCAGAAACCCGCCCGGTGCCTGCATTTCCTGGGCAACTTCGGCGTCAGTCATCGGACTGGGATTCAGCGTGAAATCGTACAACGGACCAATGGCCGTCGGATTGGAAATCAAGGCGATCGCAGCATCCAGTTCCGCATCATTGGGGAGCGTCCATGCCCGCAGCTGTCCGATGGGAACGGCTTGGTCGTTGTAGACCGGCTGACCGACCGACATGGTTGCATTGGGGTTGAGAACGTGTTGATTGCTTAGAATATATTTTTCAGTACCACCACAGTGTACCAATGCTGTAATTGTCCCGATATCACTCAGGGTAATGCCAACGACTCCAGCCTGTTTCACCCCTTCACCCAGTGCCACGATGTCCGTGGGAATTCCATTGACCGCTTCCGGGATCATGTCAAAGCACGGCGAGCCCTTAGGCGGCTTCTGATTCACGAGCACCGTAATGCACATTTGACCAGTGTTGACGCCATCCTTGGTCTTTTCGTGAATGTGGGTTCCAACAATGTTATTCCCACCATAGGGTGCCACTCCGAAGATCGCCTTTTCACCATCGGGACCCGGAGCCAAGCCGAGTTCGACGTCCAGCATCTGCTTGGCCACCACCAAACGGTGAGCCATTTCACATTTGGTGGCCGACGGATCATGAATCTGCATCAACATGTCGTGGCAGGACATGCCCGCGCTCGTCGGAGCAGTGTCAACTGGTGCTTCCTGTGGGGATGAAACGGAAGTCTTCTTTGCCACGTCGTCGTCTCCCGAAATCTGGTTTCTTGATCTTGAAATGCCACAGCTCGAACAATAATCGCTCGCCCAATGTGAGAATAATGCTACCGCACGGAATCCGGATAATGCAAGGAGCGATTGAAACAGAGCGACCAGTGTTCAATTGTTAGGTCCAGTCTAACAGAGCTAACGAATTTAACGACGGTAACACTCACGCAGGCACCCGCTCAGTGGCAATCCCACAAATGGACGGCTACCGTCTGGATGTCGTTGGAACCTGACCAACCCTGATAACTCGAACAGGAACTTATGATGAACCGAACCAGCGCCTTGGCGATCATGTTTGCAGTGATCGTCTCAACCGGCAGCCAGACGCACTCTTTCGCCGTGGCGGAAGATGCGGTTCATGTGGATCTCCCCGCCACTGATGACGGACTTCCCGGAGCAGGGCCGATTCGGCGGTATGACTGGTTCAAGAATCTGTGGATACAGAAGCGAACGAACTGGGCCAGGCAGATTGAAAAAGATCAGAAGTCGCTCGTCTTCCTGGGAGATTCGATCACCCAGGGTTGGGGTGACGACATGGGTGGCAGTTTCTCCGGCGTCAAAGTTGCCAATCGGGGGATCAGCGGCGACACGACGCGCGGAATGCTCATTCGACTGAAGGACGATGTGCTGGCACTGAATCCGACCGGGATCGTGCTGCTGATGGGCACCAACGATCTGGAAGAGGGTGCCGATCCGGAAGTCATCGCGGGAAATCTGAAATTGATCCTGGCGGAATTGAAGAAGTACAACCCCAGGCTGCCCATCATCCTGTGCCAAGTCTTTCCCAGTTCCGGATCCAAGAAGCGGCCTGCCGACAAGATCAAAAAGATCAATGATCTGTACGCCGCTGCGGTGAAAGGGGATGCCCAGATCACTTTGATCGAAACTTGGAAACTGTTCGCAGACGATCACGGCGATGCCAAGGCTGCGGAATTTCCCGACCTGCTGCATCCCAACGCGCTCGGCTATGCGAAGTGGGCCGCTGCGCTGCGTCCCATCCTGGCCACGCTGGATTACCTGGAAACCAAGGACGACGATTTCCAACCCGAACCGGGTTTCGTCAGCCTGTTCAATGGCAAGGATCTGACCGGTTGGGGATTCCGCGACCAGAAGACGCAGGAACATCAGGCGAATTTCGACGGCAAGTCCGTCAGCTCAGACGGCCGCTACGTCGCCAAGCATGGGCGCATCATCGTGACCACGCCCCCGGAAGGCCGACGCGTGGAGCAGATGTGGACGACTCGTGAATTCCCCAGGGACTTCACGCTGAAGCTGGAGTTCCGCGCCACCCCCAATGCCGACAGCGGAGTTTTCATCCGTCGGCCTCAGTTGCAGTGCCGCGACTATCCGATCGCCGGTCCGTACAAGAACCTGAAGCAGTACAAACCCCAGGACTGGAACGAGATGGTTGTCGTTGTCAAAGGCGGCGTTGCACACTGCACCTGCAACGGGGAAGTTCTCGAAGAGGCTCTGAAGCTTCCGGAGACCGGCCCGATTGGCCTCGAGGGGGATTGCGGACAGATGGAATACCGACGCATCCGGTTGATGGAACAACCGTAACGCGAGCGCGATCTGATTCTGATCATTCCGCGCTGATGACGACTTTGCCAAAGTGTTGGCCGCTTTGCAGGTATTCATACGCTTCGCGCACCTTGCCGAACGGGAAGACCAGGTCGATCACGGGCTTCAAGGCGTGCTGGCCGATGGCGCGGTTCATGGCTTCGAACATGTCGCGATTGCCGACAAAAATCCCGTGAACTCGCAAGCTTTTCATCAGGATGTCCGTGACCTTCAGTTCGGTGGCGACCCCGGCCAGGACCCCGATCAGGGCGATGTGGCCACCGGGACGCGTGGCACGCAGCGATTTTGCGAATGTGCCCGCCCCCCCGACTTCCAGGACATGGTCGGCTCCCCGACCGGTCAGTTCCAGTACCTTTTCCTCCCAGTTGGGATAGGTGCGATAGTTGATGGTTTCGTCCGCCCCCAGTTGACGAGCCCGTTCCAGCTTGGCGTCGCTGCTGGACGTGATGATGGTGCGAGCACCATGCAACCGTGCCAGTTGCAGGCCAAACAGCGAGACTCCGCCAGTCCCCAGCAGGACGACCGTGTCGCCAGCCTTGATCCGCCCCTGTTCGACCAGCGCGTTCCAGGCGGTCAACGCTGCGCAGGGCAGCGTGGCCGCTTCCTCGAACGACAAGTGGCCGGGAAGTCGAACGGCGGCATGTTCTGGCAATACGACAAACTCGGCCAGCATCCCGGCCGTGAATCCACCACCGCGCGCAGCCCGTGTTCGTTCAGACGTCACTTCACCGGCGATCCAGTCCGGGAAAAACGTCGCGGCGACCCGGTCCCCGGTTTTCCAGCGGGTGACACCGTCACCCACGACGGTCACTTCGCCGACACCGTCCGAAATCGGGACCAACGGCAGCGAGATCTTGCCATACGATCCATTCACAACCAGCAGATCCCGATAGTTGAGTGATGCCGCGCGAACCCGGACAACGATCTGCCCCGGTCCGGGTTCAGGATGGGGTCGATCCACCTGGACCAGGCCATTCAGATTCCCGACGGCCTGAAGTTCATATGCTTTCATCGCAGGTTCCTTTATGCGCAAATCCCGATCTAAATGGATTCTATCCGGCCGGCAATGATACACGACGACGCAGCGTGTTCCAGCACCGTTCAGTTGCTAGAATCTGGCGGAAGCCTGAACTGGATTCCGCGGCGACGGATCAGGACCGAATTCGAGTCGGACGTTTTTCTGTGATGAGGATTGGGTCGGACAATTGGGCAAATGCCCGTTGCCACACCTTTCGCAGGGAAACGAACGACCCTGTCGGCTGGCGTGAATGGAGTTTTGGATGCCAATGAAACGATCATCGATTGCCCCTGCATCAGCTCTGGATGCCTTTGCTCAAAAGGTGATAGAAGCGACGCCCGAGTGCATCAAGGTATTGGATCGGGACGGCCGGTTGCTGGACATGAATCCTGCAGGCCTGGCGATGATTGAAGCTGAGTCTCTTCAGGAAGTGCTCGAGCAGAGCGTGTTTGATCTGATTGTCCCTGAGGATCGCGAGCGGTACATCGATTTTCATCGTCGAGTCTGCGCCGGGGCGACGGCATCGTTGATTTACGAAATGATCGGACTTCACGGTACGCGCCGCACGATGGAAAGTCATGCCGTTCCGATTCAACGAAACGGGCAGGCATCACATCTGTCGGTGACGCGCGACATCACCAGTCGCAAGCTTGCCGAGGACGAGTTGCGGGCCGGCAAGGAATCGTTGCGGGTCAGCGAACAGAGGTTTCGTGAACTGGCGGACGCCATTCCGCAGATCGTCTGGATCGCAAGCCCCGATGGTGGATTGAATCATCTGAATGCGCGTGCGACGGAGTATTCCGGGGTCAGTTCCGAGAATTTGACCGGATGGTCGTGGGAAAGCGTAATTCATCCGGATGACCTCCCCTCGACGTTGTCTCAATGGCACGAAACCCTGACGACTGGGATTGCTCGCGACATCGAATTCCGAATTCGACGAGCCGACGGTGAATACCGCTGGCATATTGCCAGACAAGTACCGGCACGCGACAAATCCGGCCAGATTCAAACCTGGTATGGGACATGTACTGACATCGAGGATCTAAAGCGTTCCGAGTTTGTGCTTCGTGAGAGTGAAGAACGGTACCGCCGATTGATCGATGTGCTGCCGGATGCCGTCTACATGAATATCGCGGGCAGAATCCGCTTCTGCAATCCGAAATGCCTGGAACTGTTTGGAGCAACGAAGCCCGAACAGATTCTGGGAAAATCCGCCTTTGAACTGTTTCATCCGGATTATCATGAGTTGATCCGGCAACGCGTCGCCAGAATGCGGGATACCGGTCAGCCATCGGAAGGTGTGCGGGAAAAGATCCTCCGGTTGGATGGGCAGGAAGTCCCGGTGCATGTCGTCGCCACTCCCATCACCGAAGGTGGCGTGGAAGCGGTGCTGGTCTGCCTGCATGATCTCACGGAACATGAGCGATCGATGGAAGTCCTGCAATCCGTGCTGGACAGTGTTCAGGACGCGATCCTGACAACGGACGAACGTGGCGTGATTGAAGTGGCTAATCCGGGCGTCGAAAGGTTGTTCGGCTATTCGGTCGCGGAGGTTGTCGGCAGCAGCGTCAAGGTGCTGATGCCGGATCCAAATCACAGCGAGAACAATTCGTACTTGCACAATTATCGGGGTCCCGGAGACGCGAAAGTCATTGGGGTCGGACGCGAAGTCCTTGGGCGTCGCATGGACGGCACTACTTTTCCCGTGGAACTGAGCGTGAGTGAATTCCTGATCAATGGCCGACGTCAATTCACCGGTGTTGTTCGCGATATCACCAAACGCAAACGTCTGGAAGAGCAATTCCGGCAGGCCCAGAAAATGGAAGCGGTCGGTCGCCTGGCAGGCGGAGTCGCTCACGACTTCAACAATCTGCTGACGGTCATCAACGGATACAGCGATCTGATGATGATGCAAATTGACGGTGGGAACCCGCATTTGGCCTCCGTGCAGGCGATCCGTGACGCTGGCGAACGGGCGGCTCGACTGACACAGCAATTGCTGTCCTATAGCCGGCGGGCCATCATCGAGCCCAAAGTTCTGAAGCTGAATGATCTGGTCCTGGAAACGACCCGCCTGCTACGGCGATTGATCGGCGAAAACATCCTCCTGACTGTGGATCCCGATCCCGAACTGGCACGAATCAAGGCGGATCCGAGCCAGTTGGAGCAGGTCGTGATGAATCTGGTGGTCAACGCGCGGGATTCCATGCCCATGGGTGGCCGACTGACCATCGCCACTCAAAACGTCACGCTGACTGAGGGTGATCGCAAAGGGTTCCTCGACCTGGAACCCGGGGATTATGTGCGACTGACCATAACCGACACCGGGCACGGCATGTCTGACAAGGTCAAGAGCGCCATTTTTGAGCCGTTCTTCACCACCAAGGAAGTCGGCCAGGGAACGGGATTGGGGCTGGCTGTTGTTCACGGAGTGGTCAAACAATGCGGTGGATCCGTCGAAGTGGAGAGTGAATTGGGCACGGGCACCACGTTCACCGTCCTGATTCCCGCGATGAAGGAATTTGACGGTGAAACGGACAGTCGCCCCAGGGAAGATGCTCCCACGGGACATGAAACCGTATTGCTGGTTGAAGACGAACCTGCCGTGCGAAGAGTGGTCAGGATCGCCTTGGAAACCAAAGGGTATCTCGTCCTGGAAGCATGCAACGGAAATCAAGCGATTGAAGCGGCCCGAAATCATGCCGGCTTGATCAGCGTGCTGGTCACTGATGTCGTGATGCCGCACATCAGTGGCCGCGAACTTGCGGCCACGCTCCGGGCCATGCGACCGAACATCCGTGTTCTGTACATCAGTGGTTACATGGACGATGCCATCATACGACATGAAATCGAAGACTCGACCGACACGTTTTTGCAAAAGCCCTTCAGCCCGTTGACCCTGGCTCGCAAGGTGCGTGAAATCCTGGATGGGGGTATTCAAACCGTATAACAGGAAATCACCGGCTTTCTCTTTTGATTCCTGTCCGTCCTTGCGGGCGGCAAAATGAGTGCTGATACTCCTGGCAGCCTGTGGCAAAAGGTGTCTGACCCTTTGGAGGGCACTGAATTCACCTTGAAAATCGCGTGCCCGGAGAGGGTCAGACACCTTTTGCCACAGGCTGCCAGGCCCGCAATCGCCACCAGAATTCATAGATCCACATGACTCGTCCACTGTTACTTTTAAATGTTGTTGGTCTCACGCAGGAGATGCTGGGACCCCACACGCCTCACTTAAGTCGCCTGGCAGCCGATGGATTCGCCCGACCGATGGGGGCCATACTTCCCGGAGTGACCTGCACCGCACAAGCCACAATCCTGACGGGAACCCTGCCCTGCAAACATGGGATTGTCGCCAACGGCTGGTATTTTCGAGATCTCGCCGAAGTCTGGTTGTGGCGCCAGTCAAATCATCTCGTCCAGGGGAAACGGCTGTACGACGTCGCTCGCGAGCAGGATCCCTCGTACACCGTCGCCAAGATGTTCTGGTGGTACAACATGTACGCCAACGTCAACTGGTCAATGACGCCGCGTCCCAGTTATCCGGCCGATGGCCGAAAGGTGTTCGATTCGTACAGCCAGCCCTCGACCCTGCGCGACGAACTACAGGCGAAGCTGGGCGTCTTCCCATTGCATCGCTTCTGGGGACCCGGAGCGGATATTCGCAGTACCCGCTGGATTGCCGACGCCTCGGTCGAAGTGATGAAGAGCAACCGCCCCAGCCTGACTCTGGTCTATCTGCCCCACCTGGACTACAACCTGCAACGACTGGGGCCGACGGATCCCCGGCTGGCGGAAGACATCCGGCTGGTCGACACGGAAGCAGGCAAATGCATCGCTGCCGCGCAGGAGATTGGTGCAGACGTTATTGCCCTGTCGGAATACGCCATCACACCTGTCTCACGGGCGGTTCACATCAATCGACTGTTGCGCCGTCACGGATATGTCACCGTTCGACGTGAGCCGCTGGGCTGGGAGACGTTGGATTGTGGTGCCTCCCGGGCCTTTGCGGTCTCGGATCATCAGGTGGCTCACGTCTACATCCAGCAGCCGCAGGACGTCAAAGCCGTCAAGCTGCTGCTCAGCCAGGCCGACGGCATCGATGTGGTGCTCGATCGCGGCGAACAACAGCAGTTCGGGCTGAACCACGAACGGTCTGGCGAACTGGTCGCCATCGCCGCCGAGAATTCCTGGTTCACCTATTATTTCTGGGAAGACGATTCGCTGGCCCCGGACTATGCCCGCACGATCGACATCCACCGCAAGCCCGGCTATGACCCTGTCGAGTTGTTCATCGATCCCGCAATCACGTTCCCCAGCCTGCGGATTGTATCACGCCTGGCTCGCAAGTTCCTGGGGTTCCGCTACTACATGGACGTCATCGGATTGGACGCCACGATCGTCAAGGGAAGTCACGGACGTCTGCCAACCCCGGGACGTGAAGCGCAGGAAGCCCCGATCTTTATCTGTTCGAGTCGCACGATCGAACAGGATGAAATTCCCATGTCCACCGTGAAGGATCTGGCGCTGCAACTGCAATTCCGCAATCTCAGTTCACCGTGAGCCCGCGGAGACTGTCCCGGTCCAGAACCCCATCACGCAGCATCATCCAGTTCGGACCGATGAAAAGTCGGAATCCCTTCGTTATCGTATTCTGCACAATTCTTGGATTGCTCGAACAATCATCTTCGCTCGAAAACAGCAGGTGCCCCCATGGTGAAGATCAGTGGCAAGGCTCTGGGCCGTAAAAAGCCCCTGTTCGCGGACTGGTCGTTTCCGCTTCCCCCCGATTGGAGTGACGGGGGCGGAATCACGTTGCGGATGCTGATCGAACGAATTGTCCGACAGCAGGTCGCCGCATTTCAGCAACGGCAGGTCGATGCGACCGTCCTGCGAGCGCTCACGTCGCGACAAATCGAATCCGCCGCAGAGACCGGCAGGATCACCATGGGTGAAAGCGAAGTGGGTCAACAGCCCGTCGATGTCGAAGCCGCCATCGGCAACGCGATCCTGGCCTTCGAAGACGGCATTTACCTGGTGGTCGTGGACGACATCGAGCAGAAGGAACTGGATCGCGAAATCCATCTGACGGCCGACAGTCGAGTGACATTTCTTCGTTTGACGCTGCTCGCGGGAGGTTGATCGTGCTGAATCCGGAAGTCGCCAGCAAACAGTTGGATCAGTGGCGGATCAAGAAGCTGTTCGACGAACGCAATGTCGAACTCGATGATGGCAACGACTTCGACCTGAATGACGGGGAACAGGCGACGCGCTTCGTCAAGAAGCTTGGTTCGCTTCCCGCCAAACTGGCCAAGATCGGTTACGGACTGTATGGACTGACGGACAAGGGGGCGGTCTATTCGGAGAAGCAATTCAACGAATCGATCAAGCGTCGCAACCAGGCGAGTCGCGATCTTGACCAACTGTCGTCGCGCGACCGAATTCAGATTCTGGCTGTCATGTTCCCGAAGATGGCCAGCGACGTGAACCGGACTTGGGAGCAACTCAGATCTGCCCCCTATACGGTTTCCTGGACGAAAAAGGCGTTTCGTGCGCCGCGCAATCACGCCGTATCTCTGAGCCATCGCAGAGATTGGTTGAGCTTGATGTTCAACCTGGCCGAACACTTTCACGAAGAACACCTGACCCCGGTCTGGCTGGCGACTTGGGTGACTCACATTCGGATCGGATACTCCAACTATCAGCAGGAGGTCGGCTGCTTGCTGGCGGGAGTGATCGATGCCGGTGGAAAGCCCGCGGATGCTGTTTTCGAGATCCTTTCGGAATCGGCGAGGAACGAGCACGACATTGGCGGGATGGGACAGCACGTCACCCAGGCATTGCTGCTCTCGTCACGGCCCGACGGCTGGGAATTGATTGAGAAGATGCTGTTGGCAGCACAGCGGCAGGAAGGATTGCGTCAGGCCATTCTCGAAACGATTGACCTGACCCATCCGGAAGCGTACCGAAGGATGTTGCGTCTGATCCGCGAAAACGATCTGGCTCGCTTTAGCGCCATCATCCGGGCCGTCAATGTCTGGTTTGGTTTCGCTTGGGACGCCGTGACCGCAAAGGTTGTGAATTCATCGATTGACCTGGCGTTAAACATGCTGGAAGACCCCGCTGCCCGTTCCAGGGCCTTGAAGGGAAGTGACCCAAACCACGCCTATTTTTCCCTGTGGGCAACAGCGTTTGAGGACGCCGAGGCCGCGATTCCCTTTGCCGAGTCCCTGCTGAAGCACAAGCAACCGGAAATGCGGTTTGTCGGCTGTGCGTTGTTGGGTCACCTCGAATTGCCGCAGGCCGGAGCGATTCGCTCGCGTTGCGTTGACGACGACGATCTGCGCATTGCACGCTGGGCCCTGGACGGAAATACAGACAGCGATGAATCCGACGAAGAAGCAACCAAGTTGGCCCTGCGCGACAAGAGAATTCACTTCGAGCGTCTGGAGCGACTGTACCCTCGACTTCCCGAAAAGCCCAAAAAGTTCGAGGCGATCGTGTGGCCCTGGACGGCCTTTGAATTTGGACGCGAGCACCTGTCTCCCTATTTAATGGGGGCGTTGGGTGATCAACCGCCAACAAAGTTGCTGCCCTACGTTTCCACATTCGGCGTGTGGCAGCGGCGGCAGTTGGTGGAATTGTTCGCTGAACAGAAGAAATGGGATGCCGAATCGCGTTCCGTCGTGATTGGCATGGCTGGCGATTCGTCCGCCGATGTGCGCACGGCTGCGTTTCAAGCCGTGTCTAAGCTGAAGTTGACCGAGCCGGAAGTCCTGCGACTGGAATCCATGTTGACACGCAAAGCGGGTGACCTGCGCAAAGGAGTCCTGGAACTGGCCCTGGGATTGAAGGACGACCAGGCGCTGGCGAGTGCGGATCGGCTGCTGGCGGCGAAGGATGCCAACCAGCGCCAGGCAGGCTTGGAACTGGTGCGACAATTGTTCGAGCACAAGCGCAGTTCGGACGCCTGTCGAGCCCGGGCTGAAGCGTATCGAACGGCCCGCCCGAAGCTCAGCAAAGACGAACAGACGCAGGTGTCCGCAGTTCTGGATGTTTCACCAGAAGATCAGGCACTAACCCTGGAGAACGCCCTCGGCCTGATGGATCCCACGTTGCGTTCACCCGTTGTGGCTCCCAGGAACCGCAAGGCCAGGGTGATTTCCGAAGGAGCGTTGCGCAATCTCAAATCGCTGGACGACCTGATCCACAAGCATCGGGAAACTCCGATTATCCTGGACAGGAAGACGAATCAGCAGGAGTTGCTGGGGACGGTCCGCTGGGGCTTTCCCTCATACAACAGCCGGCGTTCCCCCGAAAAAGAAGCGGCCAAACTGCCAATGCGAGAAGTGTGGGAGGCATGGAACAAGTCGCGTCCCAAGTCCGATCGTGATGCCGACGGCATGGAGTTATGGCGCGCCACGACATTTCACGAATTGACGGATTCCTGGCGGGGGGCGGAAGTCTTCAAATGGGCGGCAACCAAGCAACGCACCGCATTTGCCGAATTGCTGATGACGAAACTCAAACCGGTCAAGTTGAAGTACGAACCTCTCGTAAGATCCATTTTGGACTGGCTCCAGTTCCTGCACCCGTATGAACATGAAATCGATACGACTCTGGATATCGCCGAAACGCTGTTCTCGCTCGTCTCCGAAGCCGATTTGAAAGAACTCGTGCCCAAGCCGAAGCCGGCCAAGAAGGGGAAATCGCCCCGGAATGACGATGATGACGACGACGATGATGACAACGAAAAGGACTGGCGGCGGAACGAGTTGTTCGAGCATTGGCTGCCCGATGGACAGATCGACAAGCTGACGGATGCCCAATTCACGCGACTGTGGCACTTGTTACACTGGCGCGATCGGCCGATCGCTGGTGCACTGCCTCGCAGCCCCGGCTGGGATTCCGTGCAACGCGCCTATTCCCTGGGATTGGCCAACATCCACGAAGTGGCCAATGAACTGGCGGGACCGCGCAGCCGCAGCTACTACAGCCTGGACAACTTCAACACGCTGACCAGGCTGACGCAACGCAAGCTGCATGCGGATGACGAACGATTTCTGCAGCAACATCCCGAAGTGGCGGACTTGGTGCGCCGCTGCGTGGCGATCATCCTCGACACCGAGTTGAATCGGGGCGAAACCCCGACGCTTGTCACGAATGCCGCCGGAGATCTGGGAGCGCTGCATGGGATGCCCACCTTGATCCGCATCCTGACCGCTTTGGGAAAAACGGGGTTCAAGTCGGAACGGTACTATTACAACAACACTCCCCGCAGCCGGGCTCAATCGTTGACGAGGCTGGCGAGTATCACTTATCCCGCCGCCGATGAGACCGTTGACGGCGGTGTGGCATTGCTGAAGGCGGCCATCAAAGCCGATGCATTTCCGGAAGAACGCCTGTTCGAATTGGCGTTCCTCGCGCCGCAATGGGTCAAATACATGGAAGCCTATTTCAAGTGGAAGGGCATGTCCGAAGGACTGTACTGGTTCCTGGCTCACATGCAATCCTGGGGATCGGATGTGGCCGAACGGGCCGCCGTGGGTGCGGGCCTGGAAGAAGAAGACGACGATGAGGCCAATGAGGATCTTGACGACGATGATGATGACGATACGTCCGATGAATCGGGCGAGACTCCGCCCAAGGACGTCAAGCCGCCCAGGCTTTCGCCATGGGAACGTCTGATCCTCGAACGGACCAGCTTGACCGATCAGGAACGCAGCGATGGTGCAATTGATATCGCGTGGTTCCGACGAGTGTATGCGGAACTCGGCGAGGCACGCTGGAAGCAACTCGCCGTGGCCGCAAGGTACGCGGCAAACGCCAGCCAGGCGAAGAAGGCCCAACTGCTGGCAGACGTTTTGCTGGGCAAGGCCAGCCTCGATGATCTGATCAAGGGAATCAAGACCAAGTACTTGAAGGAATACGTGCGGCTGCTGGGCCTGTTCCCGCTACCGACCGGAGCCAAACGCGATGTGGAACTGAAACGCCGGTTCGAGGTCCTGCAGGAATACGGTCGTTATGCGAAAACCTTGAGCGGTCTGACGAAGCCCGAGGCGCTGCGGTCATTGGAAATCGGCCTGCGTAACCTCGCGGGAACTGCCGGATTCCCCGACCCGATTCGCCTCGACTGGGCGCTGGGGGCCGAGACATTGAAGGATCTGGCGGCCGGTCCGGTCAAGGCGACGAAGGATGGGGTCACCGTGACACTCATTCTTGACGAGCAAACCCAGCCGCAGATCACCATCGCACGGGGCGAAAAGCTGCTCAAGTCGGCTCCCCCGGCCGTCAAGAAAGACAAGGTGGTGGCAGGGCTGTTCGAACGGTCCAAGGAACTGAAACGCCAGGTATCACGCCAGCGTCAGTCTCTGGAAGCCATGATGTGCCGTGGTGAAACGGTCTCCGCAACGGAACTGGTGTCGCTCTGCACGCATGCCCTGGTCGCACCGCTCCTGCAACGACTGGTCTTCATCGGCGACGGTGTTTTCGGCTATCCGGACAAAAAGGGAAAGTCCCTGCGCAATCATGCCGGCAAACTGGTTGCGATCCCCAAATCGGCGTCGTTGAGAATCGCGCACCCGTACGATTTGTTCAAATCGGGGGATTGGGACAAGTGGCAGCACGACTGCTTTCAGGCCGAGCGGATCCAGCCGTTCAAGCAGATCTTCCGAGAACTGTATGTCGTCACGAAACAGGAAAAAGCGGACGATGATCGCTCGAAGCGATACACGGGTCAGCAGGTGAATCCGCGCCAGGCGTACGCGCTGTGGGGACAACGAGGTTGGAACACCGACGAAGGTGTCTTCAAGACGTTTCACGAGGAAGACATCATCGCGTCGGTCTCGTTCGACTATGGCTTTACAACGCCAGCCGAAGTCGAAGGGCCGACGATCGGGTCGATTCATTTCATGAATCGCGATGAGTACAAAGTCATCCCCCTCGCCAAAGTTCCGCCGCGATTGTTCAGCGAAGTGATGCGCGACATGGATCTTGTCGTCAGCGTTGCTCATGCCGGCGGCGTCGATCCGGAAGCCACTGCTTCGACGGTCGAAATGCGGATCAACCTGTTGCGTGAAACCTGCCAGTTGCTCTCCTTGAAGAATGTCCGCTTCAAGGCCAGCCAGGCGGTGATCGATGGTCAACTGGGTCAGTACACAGTGCACCTGGGCAGCGGCACCGTCCATCGCATGCCAGGCGGATCGGTGTGCATCGTCCCAGTTCATTCGCAACACCGCGGTCGCTTGTTTCTGCCATTTGCGGACAACGATCCCCGCACGGCAGAAGTAATGTCGAAGGTCCTGCTGCTGGCTCGGGACCAGGAGATTCTAGACCCTTCCATCCTGGATCAATTACGCGCATGAGCAAGATGCCCGTGGTGCCCTGATTCAGCAGTCCATTTCGGCAGTTTTTGCCGGACTCGCTCGGCCGGACTGCCTCAAGTCTTCTTCAGCCAAAGACTTGAGCGAAACAAATAAATGGCCAAATCAATTCCACATTCCGAAGTGACGATTCCGGATCACAGTCAGCCACGCGATTTCACTCGCTCGATTTGTCGAAATTCTGTCCAGATGTGATTGCGAAGTTTGTGGGTTCAGGTCACCTCCTGAAAGAGTGCAGACTTGAGGCCGCTCGGTATATCTGAACACTTTCGACGGGGACGTTACATGAGATTTTTAAAGCCCTGCTGTCTGCTTGCCTGTGCGTTGATAAACGCTATGGTCGCGTCAGTCCAAGCCGATGATCTGACCGACCCGACGGAGTGGAATTTGACTGGCGCGCTGGTCAGCGATGGCCGCATCCTGGGACTGTTTCGGGAGTCCGACCATCAGTTCACCGATTTCATCAGCCCAATGACAAATCCCGTCTATTTTGAAGATCCGCGAACCTTGACCGAAGCGCGCGCCATCTTCATCAATCACAGCCTCCCCTCCAACGTGGGCGGTGGCAGCGTGCAGGTCTATGCAACACAGTTGCGAGCGGCCTTGACCGAGAACTTGTCGATCATCGCCACCAAGGATGGCTACATCGTATCCGAGTCGCCGATTCTGAATGACGGGTTTGCAGACGTCTCAGCCGGTCTGAAATTGAACGTCTTCAAGGATGTCGAATCTCAAACGCTATTGAGCGTCGGAACGGTCTTCGAGATTCCCGCCGGCAGCCATACCGCATTGCAGGGCAACGGCGGTGAATTCCATCTGTTCGCCACTGGCGGTACCGAGTTCCTGCCCGGTTATCACCTTGTCTCTGGTTCCGGTTTCCGGTTGCCAACCAACACGACAAATCAAAACCAGATGTGGTACTGGTCCAATCACGTCGACAAGAAACTCGGCTGCTCCGGCTTCTACCTGTTCACTGAATGCAATTGGTACTACTACATGTCATCGGGCAACGGACTCCAGGCACCGATTGGCGGTGGCGATCTGTTCAACCTGGGTTCGGTGGGGATGGCGGGTGACAGCGCTGTCACTGGTGCCTACGGCGTGAAATACAAGCCCGGCAAGAACCTGGAATTGGGGGTCGCCTACGAAATCCCCTACAGTCAGCGACGTGACCTGCTGCAAAACCGGTTGACCGTTGACCTGATCTTGCGGTACTAACGAACGCGGGGACGGTTTTCAGGCCGAATGTTGAGAAGCTCCCGATGGACCCGCCAGGCACCGCTGCCTGGCAGGTCTTCGCGCGTTTGCACGGTAAACGGTCGTTCCCCACAGACCGAAGTCGTTGCATTCCCCTCAGGCCCTGTTTGACAGACTCCGACGATTGACCCAGAATCTCCGAGCGGAATTCTTCTTCTGAACTGCCGGAGTGTGCATTGTGAAAATCGTCGAAGTGGAAGTCGTCCCGCTGACCGGGGCCACGGTGGATGGAGGCTGGCCGCAGGGGCATGAACCACAAGAGAATCTGCACACGCTGGTTCAGGTTCGGACAGACAGTGGACTGCATGGCTGGGGCGGTTGCTTTACCTCAGGGACCCTGGTGGAAGGGGCTGTCGCCCTGCTGTGGCCGCTGCTGAAGGGGCAGTCGGCCGTCGAACCCGAGCGAGTTTCCGAAGTGCTGCGTCAGGCCAGCTTCTGGCAGGGGCGGGGTGGGGCTGTCGAACATGCCATCAGTGGACTGGACATTGCCCTGTGGGACATCATGGGCAAGGCCTGTGGCCAACCCGTGTCGCGCCTGCTGGGGGGAAACTATCGAGATCGAATCAAGCCTTACGGGTCGATCCTGTTCGATGAGCCGGAAGCGTTGACCAGGACTCTGGAAAGTGTCGTGGCGCGAGGATTCAAGGCAATCAAGATGGGATGGCGGCCCTTTGGTCGACGTGATCGTCAGTTTGATGAAATGATCGTCCGAACGGCGCGACAGACTGTTGGCGATGGGGTGGAGTTGATGGTTGATGCGGGGGGAAGTGAACAGTTCTGGCCGCACGGGACAAACTGGGCTCGCGAAACCGCAAAGATGCTCGCCGACTTTAACATCACGTGGTTCGAAGAACCGCTGCCGCCGGACGATATCGAAGGCTACATCGAACTGACACGCGTTTCCCCGGTCCCGATCGCCGGGTGCGAAGTCTTGACGCGGCGACAGTCGTTCCTCCCCTGGATCGAACGACGTGCCGTCGACATTCTGCAACCAGACTGCACAAAAAACGGAGGTCTGTCGGAATCCCGCCGACTGGCGTGGTTGTGCTTCGATCACAACATCACTCTGGTTCCACACGGCTGGAACACCGCGATGGGCCTGGCCGCTGACCTGCAATTTAGTGCCGCCATCCCCAGGGCACGCTATGTCGAATACCTGACACCCTGCGCCTACATCGACGATTTGACCACAGAGCCATTCCAGATTGACGCTGAGGGAAACCTGACAATCCCCAGTCTGCCCGGGCTGGGGGTCGACATTGATCCGGACAAATTGAAACGATATGCCGGCAAGCGGACGGTGTTTCGGTAGTTGGTAATGGCGTTCCCGCAACATCGCTACGCTGCATCCGGTCCGCCTCGCCACTACGCCGACATTAAAAGCACTCAACTGCATTGCGAGGAACACGTTGTGTTGATTTACCAGCAGCCGAATCACGGCAAATTCGGTCGGCGATCAGAGTGAATAACCCAGAGTATCCGTGGCTGTTTATTGATTCATCCCCATCCATCCGGATCAGATTCCGGACGTGCCTGATGGCCGATGGACGGGAATTCTGGTAAAAATCCCCGCGTTCAAATCATGACGTTTCGGGCTGATCAGCGAGTCGAAGTGACCGTCGCCCGGCATTTGTACGGAAATTGTGGGAAGGAAAGTCTGCGATGACAGTGGCGATTACCGCCGTGAGTGCCCGGGAAATCCTGGACAGCCGCGGCAATCCGACCGTCGAGGTCGATGTGGAGTTGGAAGATGGCACGATCGGTCGTGCAGCAGTCCCGAGTGGTGCCAGCACCGGGGCTCACGAAGCGTGCGAACTGCGCGATGGGGACAAGGGACGTTACCTGGGCAAGGGAGTCCGCAAGGCGGTTGAAAACGTCAATGAACATCTGGCCGATGCCATCATCGACTTGAACGTCACTGATCAGGGCGCCATCGACAAGGCGATGATCGAAGCTGACGGTACCCCGAACAAGTCGCGACTGGGTGCCAATGCAATCCTGGCCTGCTCACTGGCCTGTGCACATGCCGCCGCTCGCGTCAGCTTCCTGCCATTGTTCCGCTACCTGGGTGGCGTTGGCGCGAACACCCTGCCGGTGCCGCTGATGAACATCATCAACGGCGGGGCTCACGCGAACAACGGGATCGACCTGCAGGAATTCATGATTGTTCCCGTCGGCTTCACCACGTTCAGCGACGGTCTGCGCGCCGGCGTGGAAACGTTCCATCACCTGAAGAAGGTGCTCAGCGACATGGGAATGAGCACTGCAGTCGGCGATGAAGGGGGATTCGCTCCCAATCTGGAAAGCAACGAAGCGGCGATCCAGGTCATTCTGAAGGCAATTGAAAAGGCCGGCTACAAACCGGGTGAACAGATCAAGCTGGCTTTGGACTGTGCGTCGACCGAATTCTACGATGCCAAGACCGGCCAGTACGAAATGGACAGCAAAAAGGTTTCGGGGGCGGAACTGGTCGGGATCTGGAAGACCTGGTCCGAGAAATACCCGATCTGCTCGATCGAAGACGGTTGTGCCGAAGACGACTGGGCGACCTGGAAGCTGCTGACCGATACGATCGGCAGCAAGGTGCAACTGGTCGGCGACGATCTGTTCGTCACCAACACCACCCGTCTGAAGCGGGGGATCGAGGAAGGGATTGCCAACAGCATCCTGGTCAAGGTCAACCAGATTGGTTCGCTGTCCGAAACGATCGATGCGGTTCAAACGGCGTATCGTGCTCGATACACGGCCGTGATGAGTCATCGTTCGGGTGAAACCGAGGACACCACGATCGCCGACCTTGCCGTTGCGCTGAATACCGGTCAGATCAAGACCGGATCGGCCAGCCGGACGGACCGCATCTGCAAGTACAACCAGTTGCTCCGCATCGAGGAGTTGCTGGGGAGCGAAGCACGCTACGGCGGAACCCTCTAACATGACTCGCCGACCCGGACACACGTGTCCGGGTCACTTTTTTCCTGTGCAAAGCCCCGCCCCATGAATTCGTCGCTGATCACGACCCAGGCCGAATTCGATGATCTTTGCCTGCATATGCGCGAGGCAAAGCTGGTTGCGTTCGATACCGAGTTTGTCTCGGAATACACCTATCGCCCGGAACTCTGCCTGCTGCAGTTCGCCACTGCCGACCGCTGCGTGGCGGTCGATCCCTTCGACATCCCGGACCTGAGCGGCTGGTGGGAACTGATGGCGGACGACAAGACCACCATCATCATTCATGGTGGCCGGGAAGAAGTCCGCTTCTGCCTGACATTCGCCAATGCCCCACCGCGCAAGCTGTGGGATGTTCAGGTTGCGGAAGGGCTGCGTTCACGCAGCTTCCCTCTTGGATACGACGCCCTGGTCAAGCGAATTCTCGGTCGAACCGCTCACGGTCGCGAAACCCGCACGGACTGGCGCCGTCGACCGCTGACCGAAAACCAGATCGCCTATGCCGTCGACGACGTCAAGCACGTCCTGGAAATCTACGACATCCAGAAAAAGTCTCTCACGAAGCTGAAACGCCAGGCGTGGGCCCAGGCGGAAATGCAGCGAATGATCGACGAGGTCAGTGCCGAGCGAGCTCCTGAAAGCTGGCAACGCCTGCCCGGCATTCATCGCCTGTCGGCACGGGAACTGGCGGTGGTGCGCGAAGTCTACCGCTGGCGCGAATCCGAGGCGGCCGCCAAGAATCGACCGATGCGCAAGATCCTGCGCGACGACCTGGTCCTGGAAATCGCCAAGCGACGCCCCACCAGTGAAGCCGATCTGCTGGCCGTTCGCGACATGAACCGCCCCGAATACAAGAAAGCCGCCGCCACGATGCTGGCCTGCGTCAGCGAAGGCCTGGCCGTCCCCAAAAACCAGCTCCCCGTCCTTCCCAAGTCGCTCGACGAAGAAAAATCCCATGACGAACAGGTCATCGGCCAACTGCTGGGACTGGCGTTGGCAAACCGTTGTGCCGAGCTGAATGTCGCGATGGGCCTGATCGGCAAAACCGCCGACCTGCGTCACCTGGTGCGCTGGCACGCGTACGGTGAGCGCGAAGGGGATCCACCGCGGTTGACACAAGGCTGGCGCGCCGAAGTTTGCGGCGACCTGCTGACCGACGTCCTGAACGGCAAGATCTCGCTTCGCGTTGCCGACCCGCAATCCGACCACCCGCTGGTCTTCGAACGCCGCGCAGGTGACCAGGAGACCGCACACGAATAGTCCTCCGACCGCTTGTCGCGGTCCCCCGTCAGGCTATACTTCCGCCCAGAATTGGAACGGCGGCAGGTCATCACCGTCGCCGAGTTTTTTAGTTGTCCCCAGTTAACAGAAGGCAAGCACAAGTCATGAGCGCAAGCGTCGGTCAACTCGCCCCGGATTTTTCTGTTCAAGCGTACGATCGTACGAAGGACGCATTTGCCCACGTCAACCTGTCGGATTACGCGGGGAAATGGGTCTGCCTGTACTTCTATCCCCTCGATTTCACCTTCGTCTGTCCAACGGAAATCGTGGCCTTCAACGATGCCGTGGAAGAATTCGCCAGCCGTAATTGTGCCCTGCTGACCGCCAGCACCGACAGTGTCTATTCGCACAAGGGCTGGTGTGACAGTCATCCGGACCTGGCGAAGATGAAGCACCTGATGCTGGCTGATACCAATCACAAGTTGTCCCGCGACTACGGCGTGTTGATCGAAGACGCCGGGATTGCCTATCGCGGCATCTTCCTGATCAGCCCCACCGGGATTGTCCGCTGGCTGGCGATTCACGACTTGCCAGTCGGCCGCAACGTCGAAGAAGTCCTGCGCGTCCTCGACGCACTCCAGACTGACAAGCTGGTCCCCTGCAACTGGAAGAAGGGCGGAAAGACGCTCAACTGAGTTTGTTCCGCCGGTCAATGGAAACCTGGATCCCTGGTCGATGTCTCACATCGGCCGGGGATTTCTCATTTCTCGTTCCCAAGCTCCCGCTTGGGAACGCCCGTCTTCGAAGCTCCGCTTCGCGATCGGGATTCGGCAGCAGATCACTCTATGACGATCCAGAGCGACGAAATGATGTGGCAGTCTAATGTCCCAGGTTCATGCAACGCGATTGAGGGCGGTTTCGTCAGAACCGTGGCCCGCCCGGTGGTCCACCCGGTGGCCCGCCAGGATGAGACCCCGGGCCCGGCCGACCTGTGCCAAATCCCATGCGGCGGGGGAACAGCAGCGGGCCGACATAGGGCTTGCCGGTCATCGAGTGCCACTCGGCCATCTGGTCGGGAGTCAGCACCGACAACATCGTCTGCAACGTCGACCTGGCCCGTTCATCAAAGGACTCGGACGATGACGGGCCGCGACCCCGTCCTTCACCCGGGAACGGGATCAGCTCTGCTTCCATCTGGTTCAGGCGATCCCGCTGCTGCTGCGTCAATTTCAGAGCCGTCACCACATCCGGTTCGTGCAGAGCACGCGGGCCCTGGCACTGCAGGGCGATTTGCGGCAGCCGGTGCAACTGAGCCGTCGTCAGAATCGAAGCCAGCGCCGATTCATTCTCCCGTGCCACCGCCAGCAATCGCTGTCGATGCCCGGCCGAACTCATCTCGCGCGGGCCATGCCCCAACTCACGCCGCTGAGTTTCCAGCTGGTCGGTCATTTCTGCGATCCGGCTGCGTTGCTCGTCCGTCACCTGCAGGTCCGTCAACACCGCCGGTTCACGAAGCAGGAAATTGTTTCGGTCTGCCTTGAGCACGGCCAGATCACCCAGGATCTTCTTCACCCGATCGCGGGTGACTCCCAATTCGGCCTGTGCTCCGGGATCTTCCTCGCGCTGGGCGATGAATTCCTGGTAGTAGCCCAGTGCCGTTTCCAGCAGTCGTTTGCGCAGACTTTCCTGGAAGGGGTTGTCGGACAGTTCGTGTTCGGCCAGCCGAATCATTTCGTCCGCCGCGGCACGGGCCAGTTGAAACCGGGCTTCCGCCTCCCGGGCCCGCAAGCTTTCCCGCTGGTAGGCCTGTCGAGTCAGTGATTGCTCCCGCGCTATGAGCGCCGAAAAAATCGTCAGTCCAATCAATCCACAGACCAGCAGTACTACGGTCGCACTCACGAATGACGGATGTCGACGCATCCATTTGCGGACCCGGTCGGCCACATTCGGGCGCCGCGCCAGGATCGGTCGCTCCTCCAGGTAACGACGCAAGTCGGCCGCCATATCGGCCGCCGTGGCGTAACGGTCATTCGCCGCCTTCGCCGTCGCCTTCAGGACGATCGTTTCCAAATCGAAGGGAATTGACAGATCCCACAGCCGCAATGGTCGCGGATCTTCGTTCAGGATCTGATGCAGCAGCGTCGCGCGGTCATCACCGGAGAAAATGGGGCGCAGCGTCAGGAACTCGTACAGCGTCGCACCCAGCGAATACACGTCTGCGCGATGATCAACCGGAATTCGTCGGCCTGCCGCCTGCTCCGGGCTCATGTAACGCAACGTCCCGACCAAGTCGCCGGTTTGAGTCACCCCGCCATCGGCCACCACCTGGGCCAGTCCAAAGTCGGTGATCCAGACCGCCCCCCTGGCATCCATCAGCAGGTTGGCTGGCTTGATGTCACGATGGACGACCCCGGCTTCGTGCGCGTAATCCAGCGCATCCGCCAACTGCGCGGCAATCCGGGCCGCCGTCCGAAAGCTTTCCGTTTCACGCCGCGACCGCAGCGACGTCCGGGCTCCAAAGTCCGCGACCGTCGGGCCGGCCTCGTAATCCGCCGTGGAATCCGGTGGGGGTGCCGCAGCAACCTCAGATGCATTACGCAGTTCCTGAATCACGGTGGCGAGTGACCGGCCCTCGATCAGTTGCATCGCATAGAAATGCACGCCCCGCTCACTGCCGACCGCGTACACGGGTACGATGTTGGAATGGTGCAATTGCGCGGCGGCGTGCGCTTCGTTCTTGAACCGTTGCAGCTGACGCGTATCCAGGGCGGCAGCGAACGGAAGCACCTTCAAGGCCACGCGTCGACCGAGCGACAGTTGCATCGCCTCATAGACGACACCCATCCCACCACGACCGATCTCGCGCACAATCTGAAAGTCACCCAGCGGCTTGCCGGAAAACTCGGTGCTGGGGGTTGCGTTCACCGGACGCAACGATTGGGCGAGCTCAATTCCATCCAGGCATTCGGCGAGCGCCTCGGACAGCTCCGGGAACCGTGCCAGGTACGCCTGGCGATCGGGCGCGTGCCCCGCTTCCAACTCGGCCAGGTACTCGCGCGAGATCTCCAGCAGACGTGGATCGTCTTCGTCAATGTCGTCGGGAGCGGTACTCATGGTGACACCTCGCCAAATTCCCGTTTCAGGCGTGTCAGACCGCGCAACCACAGTTTTTCCACGCTGTCGACACTGCGCCCCATCCGCTCGGCCACCTGAGGAAACGTCAGTCCTTCCAGATGCCGCATCACCAGGACTGCCTGGTAGTCTTCAGGCAGCCGGGCCATCGCTTCGGCGACCAGCAGCGTTTGTTCACCCCGCATGACCTGCTGGCTGGGGGAACTATGGGGATCGACCAGCATTTGACCCAGCGCACAGGTTGATTGATCCAGGTCCGCGGCCAGTTCGCGTTCCAGACGCAGGTCACGGGCCTGGGTTCCCAGATAGTGCCGGACGGTATTGGCCAGCGTGGCCGCCAGGATCGCCCGCAGCCATTGAGTAAACTGGCCGGACGCATTCCCCTGGAAATTCGGGAAATGGCGATGCGCTTCCAGAAATGTTTCCTGAACCACGTCGGAGGCGTCCACCTTCCCCTGCAGCCGCCGACCGATTTCAATCCGGGCCAGCAGTCGCAGATAGTTCTGGTATTGGCCCAGCAACTGACCCAGAGTCGACGGATTCCCCGCGCGTGCTTCTGCGATCAATTGCCCGACGTCAGTCGTCACGATGAGCCCCTTCATTTGGTGTCTACCCCAATAGTAACCCCAACCGGGCAGAAACCGCCGCATTCAAATCCCCGGGGAATGGGTTTCCGCCAAAACTGCCAAAACCAACTTCCAACGAAGAATCTACGGCAATCCGAAAAATTCGCGGCGGTAACAGATCCGGAAGTGTTACCGTTTAAGCAGGTAGATCCGCCATCAAGGCCGGTTGGACACGGTTTGGGTTCGTCGGCCAGCCCCGGTTATCACTTCAGGAGTCATCGTATGCGTCTCACGATTCTGAGCATGGCTGCCATTGGCGCAGCCTTGTTCGTCACCCCCGGCTCGGCACAGGACAGCCAGGATGCTCCCGCCGATGCCAGCGCTGTTGTTTCGGCAGCAGCCAGTGCTGTTGTTTCAACGGATTTCAGTGCCGTCGCTGCATCGGAAGCCGTTTCCGCCATTGAAGTCGCGGCAGTCGACACGCCTCAGGAAGGCGATGGAAAAACCGAGGAAGCACGACCCGAAGGCCGACGACGCCCAGACGGTCCGCCGCAGGGAGGGCCACGAGAAGGCCGCCGCGATGAGGATTCACGCTCAGAGGAACCGCGCCGCGAACGCGGTGCCGGACCTGGACGAGGTCCCGGCGGACCGCCTCAGCGACCCGGCCGCGAAGGCTTTGGCCGACGTCCGGAAGCAGGACCGGCCCATGGCGACGGGCGTGGTGGTGAACATGGTCCCCCCCAGGGAGGCGCCGAACACCGCGGCGATCGTTCGCCCGATCACGGGACTGACCGAGGCCGGGAAGGCCGACCAGTACCTCCGCACGCCAATTCGGATCACGGTCGTCCGGAACATGGTCCCGCTCAGGCTGGACCGGGTCCTCGCGACAATGCGGGCTCACCTGAACGCGGGGGCCGTGGTTTTGGTCCTCATGCTGCCGGAACCCAGCACCGTCCCCAGGCAGGCGGGTTCGGTCCGCCACGCGGTCGCTTCGAGGGACAGGGTCGTCACTTTGGTCCAGGCGGTGGACAGGGGCGAGCCCCCTTCGGACCATTCGCACGAAACTCTGAACACGCGGATCGTGGCCACTTCAAGCACTCGTTTGGTGGGCCACACGCACGAGGGACATTCCATAGCCATCGAGGTGGCTTCAGTCCTTCGTTCGGCGGGTTCCACCGCAGTCCTGGCGGGCACTTCGGGACCCATGGTGGACAAGGCCATGGTCATCATTTCGGGCCATACGCACGCGGATCTTTCAATAGCCATCGTGGCGGGTTCGGTCCTTCGTTTGGTGGGTTCCACCGAGGTCATGGCATGCACTTCGGATCCCGTGGTGGACAAGACCATGGTCGACATTTCGGGCCATACGCACGCGGTTCGTTCAATAGCCGTCGTGGCGGGTTCGGTCCTTCGTTTGGTGGATTCGACCGAGGTCATGGCATGCACTTCAGATCCCGTGGTGGACAAGGCGATGGTCATCATTTCGGGCCATACGCACGCGGTTCGTTCAATAGCCATCGTGGCGGGTTCGGCCCGTCGTTCGGTGGATTCCACCGAGGTCATGGCATGCACTTCGGACCTCGCGGTGGACAAGACCATGGTCGACATTTCGGACCACTTGCTCGCCAACAGCATGGGGAACATCGCGGTCAGTTCGGCCCACCTCACGGTCCCAGCCGATCTCACGGCGGAAGCGGGATGCACGAAGGACACGAGAATGGCGGCCCGGAAGCACATCGCGGAGGTTTCGGACCACATGGTCCTCAAGAACGCGGTCGTGACGCCGGACCGCAAGGTCGCGGACCAAACGCAGACCATCGCGGCGAATTCGGCCCGCCTGCTGGTGGACCACGCGGCTTTGTCGGCAGCGGCCGGGGACCCCGCAGTGAAAACGATCGAGGCCCGGGTTTCGGTCCCGGCAATCGCCAGCCCGAACACCGCCCTGGTGAAATGGGCTCCCCTCAGGATCATCCCGGCCGGGGACCCGGCAACTTTACGCCGCCAAATCGCGGTGAGGGTCGTGAACCAGGCCGCGATGGCAGACCAACCGACCGGCAAGAACGCAGTCGAGACGCCTGACCGAACAGCCTTGATTTTAACAGGAGGGAACGGAGGGAACAGAGACAGGCAACCCCACAGGCACATCCAGCAGCTTCATGTAACACTTCCCCCTGAACTTCTCTGTTTCCTCCGTTCCCTTCTGTTCAAAGTATTCCCCCAACTACAGGTCAATCCGCATCGCCAGTTCCCACCTGTGGAATCCGAGCTTTTCGTAAAACGGTACCACGTGCTCTTCACAGTCCAGAATCACCTTGTAACAACCGGACTGTTTACAGACATCCAGCAGGTGCTGGACCAGAGCGGCCCCGACGCCATGGTGCTGGTACGCCACGTGGACGGCCACATCTTCAATATGCCCCACGATCCCGCCATTGTGGATAAACTTGGGCTCCATCAGCAGCGACGCTGTTCCGGCCACGCGATCATCCAGCAGCGCCACATACGTCTGCACCCGCGCCCGCATCCGGCGGCGAAAGACCTCCAGCGCCTGTTCGTCCGTCAACTCGGCCGGTTTCAGGGCACCCAGCGTGGTCAGAAAGCCACGACGCAAGTCAGTGGCATCCATCAAGCGAATGGTCAGCGGTAGCGGTTCTTGCGACATGCGAATGAGTGTTTGATGTCGTTCGGGCTGAGTCAAGGTCACTTGGGCACCGAATCAAATTGGAGCAGCACCCCACCCGATCGCATCAACCCCAGTCCGCACACTTCCGCGAAACCACCCAATCGTTACAGTCCAGTCAGTCGGCAAACTCGCGGATCGGGACTGGAAAGCGAACAGCCTCCCTGAAGTTCTCACTCCAGGGAGGCTGTTCTATTAAAACGGCTCGGCTCGTCACCGTCCGTGGGAGGGTTTGTCCCATTTTTTTCCGACGTGAAGTCGGTCAGTTGCATCGAATTGTCAGTCAGTAACGACGGGGATCGAATACGACCTCGGATCAGGCCGCTTCGCTCATCCCATCGTCTTCGTAGACCAAGTAGTAAATCTCGTTGGAGCATCCATCGAGCAGTGACTTGATCGTTTCACTGGATACTGACTCGCTGAGCAGTTCCAGGGCCGCACAAATGCGGTCAACTTCTTCCGAGCAGATTTCTTCGTACTCACCGTCCTGCATGTCATCAGCCTCCATTGCTGAGCTTACTGGGATTGGTGGAAAAGCACCCGTTGGGGCCTTACCCGCAAAATGGGGTCTGACCCCATTTTATAGGCAAAACCGGTCTCAACCCTTTGCACCGAAGTTATCGGCGTCCCCCAGCTACGGTGTGAACAGAACTGTTGACCTGCGACTGACTTCGGCAGCCACGGCCGGTATAACAGGCATCCCCGGCAAAGCTTCCCTTACTTGCCACGCTTTTCCTTCTTGGTCCCGCGTTTACCGGATGCCGCAGCGCTGGCCCCCTTCTTCCCTTTCTTTCCAGTGGCCGCAGCCCCCTTTTTGGCGGGCTGCGCCTGCCCGGAAAAGATCTGGTCCCAGCCAGCGGAAAACTTTTCATTGGAGCCTGTGTGAACGGTGTAGCCTGTCATTTGAGGTCATCCTTTGTCTGTTGCAAAGCGTGTTGACGTATCCGGCATGGAGAGCCTGTAATCTATCGTGCCAGAGATCGTCATTGCCAGAGCCAAAAACACAGAACGGAACCGTAGCGAACGTTTTCTGGATGGCTCGCCGCCGTCGATTCCCCTCCACGCGCGGCACGTGGTAAACGGGGGCTGACCCATTGAAGGGCAACAGATTGCCCCCTGAAAATCGCCTGCCCGCAGGGTATCCGCCCTTGCCACGGGCTGCGAGCCCCTCTGCGGACCTCTCCGAATTGACGATGGCGAACGGGGCCGTGTGTGGCTTATGATCTTCGCGTCATTCCGGATTTCCCGCGCGAGATCCAGATCCCGGGCCAAACACATCGAATCCATCCAGGACAGATCATGATCTGCATTTCCGTCACGCCGGAATCCCGGCAACTCGCCAAAGTGGACATTTACAACGCGGCGAATCAGTGCGATCTGGTCGAAGTCTGCCTGGACCGCCTCCACAAGGAACCGGATGTCAAGGAAATGATCTCTGGATCCAAAAAGCCAATTCTGGTGTCGTGCCGGCATCCCGAAGAAGGGGGCCACTTCGAGGGTACCGAAGACGAGCGAATGGCGCTGCTGCGGCAGGCGATCCTCGCCGAACCCGCTTACATCGAACTGGACCCTGTCACGGCACAAAAGATCCCCCGCTTCGGCAAGACCCAGCGAGTGATCAGCTTTGCCAGCCAGACTCGCCCGCTGGGAAACATTGAAGAGGCGTTCGATGAAGCCGTCCGCTGCAAGGCAGACGTGATCAAATTCACCTGGCCGACGGAAACCTTGGAAACCGCCTGGCCGTTGCTGGCGGTCGTCAGCCAGAAGCGAGCGTTGCCCGTCGTCGGCCTGGCCCTGGGACGCAGCGGACTGACATTTTCGCTGCTGGGCCGCAAGTACGGTTCTCCCTGGATCTATGCCGCGCTCGAAAAGGGGATGGAAGCGTTCCCGGGTCAGCCCACCGTGGGGGAACTCGACAACATCTACCGCTGGCGGCAGGTGGATTCGAAGACGCGTTTTATCGGCATCGCAGGGGCCGGGGACGCGGAAGTCGCCACGTCGAAAATCCTGAACGCCGCCTTCGACTCACTGAGCATGAACACGCGCTGCCTGCCGCTGGACTTCAAGTCGCTCGACCAACTGCCGAAGATGCTCGACATCCTCAAGATTCCCGCCGTCATCGCCACCCCCTCCATGGGACGCCAACTGATGGGACTGTCCACCAAGGGGGATGAGATCTCGACCCAGGCCCGAATGTGCGATCTTGTGATCAAACAACCTGATGGCTGGCAGGCTCACAATCTGATCTGGAAGCCGGCTCTGCGTGCCCTGGAATCGGCCATCGGCCGCAAGTCTCCGGAAGACCGACCGCTGGATCGCAAGAACGTTTTGATCCTCGGTTCTGGCGGGCTGGCCATCTCGCTGGTCCATGGAATTAAGAAACGGAATGGTCTGGTCAGTATCGCGGCCGGCGATGAAGCCGAAGCTCAGAAGATCGCCAAGGGGGCCGACATTCGCTATGTTCCCGCCGCCAAGGTGTACGACACCCTCGTCGATGTCGTCGTCATCACGGTTCCCAACATGGACTACAGCAACAAGAAGTCGCCGATCAATCCATCGGTTCTCCGCCAGGGAATGACCATGATGGATCTCAGCCAGCTTCCCGACGAATCGACGCTGGTGGAAGAAGCGAAACTGCGAGGTTGCAAAGTCGTGGAACCGTCTGAAGTCTTCGCCGATTACATCAGCGGTCTGTTCAAATCGCTCACCGGACAGGAACTTCCACCGGAAGCGTTCGCGGCGGGACTGATGGAATGACCGACTTATTCCTGGGTTTGGGCGAACTTCTTTGGGATTGCTTTCCCGATCGGCGGATGCCGGGTGGAGCCCCGGCGAATGTCGCCTTTCACGCTCAACAGTTGGGCCTCAATGCCGCCACCGTCACACGCGTCGGCTGCGATCAACTGGGGGACGAGATCTGCCGGTTCCTGCAATCACAGGGACTGTGTCTGGATCTCGTTCAGTGCGATCCGATTCATGGTACAGGGACGGTCACAGTCGATGCCGGCCCGACCGGTACAAACTATGTCTTCAAGCCGGATTCCGCCTGGGATTTCCTGGAGCCGACGTCGTCTCTGCTGGCCGCGATGCAGTCTGCCAGGGCCGTCTGCTTTGGCACGCTGGCACAACGGAACGCCGTCAGCCGCGAGACCATTCACGCCTGCCTGAACGCGTCGTCACCCGATTGCCTGATTGTTTATGACATCAACCTGCGTCCGCCGTTTTACGAGCGAGCCTGGATCGAACGATCCCTGCACCAGGCACAGATCGTCAAGCTGAACGACGAAGAAGTGCGGATCCTCGCGGGCATGTTTGACATTGGCATCAGTGACAATCCCGGAGTCGCGAAGTGGCTGTTGACTCAGTTCGATCTGCAACTGGTTTGCGTGACACGCGGGGGGGCCGGGTGCCTGCTGGTCAGCCCGGACGAGACGATCGACGTCCCGGGAGTGCCCGTGCATGTGGTTGACACCGTCGGTGCCGGCGATTCATTCACAGCCGCTCTGATTCAGACGCGACTGGCCGGTTGGCCCCTGCGACGATCCGCCGAATTCGCGAACCGGGTCGGGGCACTGGTGGCGAGTCGTCCGGGAGCAATGCCCGTTCTGCAACAGGAACTGGCCGAACTGCGTGCCGAGTTTGCCTGACGCTCAACTCAACTCGGTAATCGGCGATCCCGACGGCAGCGTGATGATGGGTCGCCCCGAATTGTCGAAGTAGTTCTTCTGCGTATCGACGCCCAGGAACCGGTAGATCGTGGCGAGCACGTCCTGCGGCGACTTGGGGTTGGACAGCGGAAACGCTCCCTTGGCGTCCGAGGCCCCGATGACCCGTCCCCCCTGAACCGGACCTCCCGCCAGGGCCGCACTGAAGACGTTGGGATAGTGATCGCGACCAGCATCGTTGTTGACTCGGGGTGTTCGGCCGAATTCGCCCCAGGCCACGACCAGCGTACTGTCGAGCAGTCCCCGTTCAGACAGATCTTCGATCAGAGCGGTATACGCCTGATCCCAGCGGGGCAGAAATCCCAGCCTCAGAGATTCAAATCCCTTCACGTGGGTATCCCACCAGCGCACATCGACAGTCACCAGTCGAACCCCCGCCTCCACCAGTCGTCGCGCCAGCAGGATCCGTTGACTCCATGCAGGTGACCCACAGCGGTTGGAGGCACCAGGGTCGAAAGCGGGGGACATCCCATACCGCTCGCGAACGGATTTCGGTTCGGCCTCCAGATCGAATGCGGCTTTCGCTCGCGGTGAACTGAGGATTGTCCAGGCCTTCTGCGTAAAGCGATCGATCGCCCGCATCTGACCCGTGCGATCGATCTGCTCCTGCACGCGATCCAGTCCGGTCAACAGTTCGCGACGATCACCCAGTCGGTGAACATCCAGACCCTCGGCCAGCGAGAAATTCGGGACGCTGAACGGTTGCGACAGGTTGGCGGGATCGGCAATGGTTTCAAACGGCTTGTTGGCGACACCCAGGTACGCCGAGCCTGCTCCCGGCAACATCCTGGGAATCATCACATACGCCGGCAGTTCGGGCGACAGGTGCCCCAGTTGTTCCGCCACGATCGAACCGCAACTGGGGTGGATGTTTTCATCCGGATTGGGCCCGGAGTTGTACCCGGTAAAGCAGATCTGATCGCCGGTGGAATGACCGGCATCGTGGTGATGCAGGCTGCGGATGATCGACCACTTGTCCATGATCGAGGCGGTTTTGGGAAGCATGTCCGAAAGCTGGATCCCCGGAACCGACGTGGACATCGTGCCAAATTCGCCGCGGTACTCGACAGGGGCATCCGGCTTGGGGTCCCACATATCAATGTGGCTGGGCCCGCCGCGCATCCACAGGATGATGACCGAACGTTCGCGGCTGCCTGTTGCGGCCTGAGCTTCCTGTCGCAACAGGTTGGACAACGACAGCCCGCCCACACCCATGGCTCCCGCCTGCAGGAACCCACGCCGACTCATCCGTAGCGAATGACGAAACTGATCACAGCCAATGGGAAAACTCATGGCGGCAGGATTCCGGCGGGAGGATCTTGGGGGGGGGATTCGCCAAAAGCTGGGAAGGTCCACTACACATTTGTATCGGCTGATCCGGCAATGATCAAGAAGTCTCGATCCGTTCAGCGCGACAAAGCCGCCGTTTTGAGTCGTGTCTTCGCTGTTTGATGGATACACAACAATGTCGGACACTTCCCGTACCCGTGTCGGCGAAAGGACCTGAGCTGGCCTGTATTCCCATGGCGAATCATCCGAGCGAGTGTGCTGGTATGCCTTCGCAACACGACTACCGCCAGCAGCGGTGCCACAGTGCCCCAATCAACAGTTCCACCGCGTCCCACTTGGTGACTTTCGGACGCGTTTCCCAGACCCGGTAGCCGATCCCCTCGATTCGTTTCAGGATCCTGAGGCCCCCCTGGGCAAACAGATCGATATCGACCTGCAGGCGACCGGGAAGGCGGGGAATCAGCGGCAGTCCCTCTGTCAGGAATTGTCGCGCCCGATCGACCTCAAACTTCATCAGTTCCAGGAACGCCGGATTCGTCAACTTTACTTCAAAATCCTCGCGGCGATACCCGCAGCGTTCGTAGTCTTCCCGAGGCAGGTAGATCCGACCGATGGCGTAGTCGCGGGCGACATCCTGCCAGAAGTTCGCCAGTTGCAGGCCCGTACAGATCGAATCGGACCACGCGACATTCTGGTCGTTCGACTGCTGGCACAAGCACAAAACCAGTCGGCCGACCGGATCGGCACTCCGCCGACAATAGTCCCGCAACTGGTCAAAAGTGTCATATTCCCGGATCGTCTGATCCTGTTCAAACGCCGAAATCAGGTCTTCAAACGGCTGCAGGGGGATGGAAAACTGTTCGATCGTGCCGTGTAAAGCCACAAAAACGGGGTGGCGGGCTCGACCGGCATAGCAGTCGGCCAGTTCCCCGCGCCACCAGTTCAGCAGTTCCAGCGAGCGGGCGGGATCGCCGACTTCGTCCCCCAGATCGTCCGCCCAGCGGCAGTAGGCGTACACGTTGTAAAAGTGTTGGTGCAAACCCTTTGGCAACAACCAGGAAACCATTGGGAAGTTCTCGTAATGGGTCGTCGCCAGAGTCCGGCAATACGCTTCGGCCGAGGCCAGATCCGGGGCCGGTTGTGACGAGTGAGGGCCCCACACTTCGAGGTCTCGCGAAAACAATCTGCGGCTCCTGACTGATGGATTTCGGTTTTTTCGCTATGATAACCAGACCTAATATCCGCTGCGCGGCAGCGGCATTGCCCAAATCCAAGGGGTCCGCCCCCTGGTAGCCCGTGGTCAAAGGGGTCTGACCCTCTCCGGGCATTCGATTCTCAAGGTGAATCGATTGCCCTCCAAAGGGTCAGACCCCTTTGACCACGGGCTGCTGGAAATGGAGCCCGGGATGGGACCACCCATCCTGCAGGAAGTCGATCCCGACTTGCTGCGGACCTCGTCAGCTCGAGGTCCCGATTTAAACCCTGGTGAGTTGCCGCTGGGCAGCCGCTGTTCGAGAAGTATTGTCATGTCCGTTCCGAAAGTGGCCATTGTGGGCCGCCCCAATGTGGGCAAAAGTTCCATCATGAACTGGCTGGCGCACAAGCGCGTCTCCGTCGTCGATCCGATGGCAGGAGTCACGCGCGATCGCGTCACCTACCTGATGCATGTCGATGACCGGTACTTCGAGCTGGTGGATACCGGCGGGATCGGCATCGTCGACGTCGGCGATCTGTCCGAGGAAATCGACACGCAGATTCGCATCGGGATCGAACAGGCAGACATGATCCTGTTCGTCGTCGACGGAGCCGGTGCCATTACGTCGCTGGACGAAGAAGTGGCCCGGCGACTGCGGAAGATCGACAAGCCCAAGGTGCTGGTCGTCAACAAGTGCGATTCCCCCAAGCTCGATCGCGAAGCGGCCGAGTTCTTCAAGCTGGCCGACAGCCCGATGGTCATGGTCAGCGTGAAGGGGAATCGAAACCAGGACGAACTGCTCAAGGCGATCCTGAACAACCTGCCCGAACCGGACCAGATGGAAGCGGAACAGGGCGAGGATCTGGAAGTCGATCCGGAATTGAAGCTGGCGATTGTCGGCCGGCGCAATGTCGGCAAAAGCACCTTCATCAATCAACTGGCGGAATCCGACCGGGTGATTGTCAGCGAAATCCCCGGAACGACGCGCGACAGCATCGATGTCCGATTCCAGATGGACGAAAAATCGTTTGTGGCGATCGACACCCCGGGCGTTCGCAAGCGGAAGAGCCTGGCCAACACCGTCGAATGGTATGGACTGGTCCGGGCCAAACGCAGCATCCGCCGGGCCAACGTGTCGCTGATGTTCTTCGACTGCATGGAAACAATCTCGCGTGTCGACAAGCAACTGGTCAGCGAAATCCACGAAGAATGCAAGCCGTGCATCTTCGTCGTGAACAAGTGGGACCTGGCCGCCGACGCGGAAATCGCGACGTGGGCCGAATACCTGTTCAAGAACTTCGCTCACATGCGGCACGTTCCCGTCGCCGTCATCACGGCCAAGACGGGACGCAACGTCAAGAAGCTGATCAACCTGGCGCAGTCAATCTACAAGCAGGCCCGGACGCGCGTGAAGACGGGCGAGTTGAACCGGGTCGTGCGGGCGGCCGTCAAGAATTGGCCACCTCCGAATCGCATGAACCGGACGCCCCGTATCCTGTTCGCCACCCAGGTGGCGACCGAACCACCCACAATCGTGGTCAAATGCAATGCGGCCGAACTGTTCGATGAGGACTACAAACGGTACCTGCTGGGGGTCTTCCGCGAACAGTTGCCGTTCAAGGAAGTCCCCATCAAACTGTACTTCCGTTCCAAGGACATGGACCCCGACAAGGCCGAACGGGAAGAAGCCCGCGCCAAGGCGGTCGAGGAAGGAAACGATCTGCCGGATGAATACGCGGACGACATGGACTTCGAGGATGAATCACTCGCCAACGCCGAATTCGACGAGTGATTATGCGGTCTTGGATTCACCAAACCGCTGCAGGTTGCGGTGGGTTTCCGTGTTGAAGTTGTCTTCAAACTTCTCCCGACCGGCGAAGACAAACTGCAGTCCCAGCGCTGTGTAGGAACGAATGGGCTCCAGGTTGTTGAAGTACTCCGGGGCCATTTCGCGCAACTTCCACAGGCGAAACCATGGGATGCCAGCGATGTCGTGATGTTCCACGTGCAATCCGGCATTGAACGTGGTCAGGTTGATCAACCGGCCGTAATGCGACGCGGTCGGCTGATAATTCCTCCGCCCGTGAAAGTGCGAAATCCCCAGCACCCAACCCAGGCAGTAGGGATGCAGATATCCCGTAAAGAAGACCTGGCTCATCATCAGGTACAGCAGCGGCAGCAGTCCCGTTGTCCAGCCACCAAACTGGTAGCCATACCAGAACAACGCCCCGTAAGTCAGGAAGCTGAGCAGCGGATAGACGACGGCGAACTTGGTGATCTTTTCCTTCTCGTAGCCCGAGACCAGGTGTTCATCCGCCAGCACCGAAACCGCGAAACGCGTTGGCTCCAGCCGTCCCCGCAGCAATGACGTAAACAGATAAACCGTCAATCCAAACAGGCTGCGTGCGACTTGCATCACGACCATGAACAGCGAATACGGAATAAACAACGGCGACGTCCGGCGAGTCGCCAGGAAATACGAACGGCGACGCGTGATGAAATCCTTTGTCGCGCTCATGTCATTGTGATGCACGATATGTTCGGTCCACCAGGTATGATGAGCAGACAGGAACATCGGGATCGAGGTCAATGTGAACAGGTACCGGTTCCAGAACTTCGTACGGAACACGTTCAGGTGATCGCACTCGTGCGCCAGTTGAAACAGCGTGATGTTCAACAGCGCACCCACCAGGTAGGCCGTCAGAATCGCCACCCACCACGGAAAGTGACTCATCGCGGCGGCAATGCCCAGTTGAGTCCCCGCCATCAGCACGCACCAGACAGCGGTGAGTGGATAGTGACCAAACAATTCCTTGATCTCTGGATGGGCCTGCAGCATTTCCCGGGCGCGTTCACGATGCCAGACGGCGTCCGGCTTTTCGTCGTCCGGGACGCGATCACAAATATCGACTTCAAATCCGGGAAACACCGGAGCGGCACTGCCGATCATGCCCCAGGTCCACCGTGGCTTGAATCCGCCCGGTAATGTTGGCTCAGCGGTTGACATCAACGACTCCCATTCATGGCCAGAATCTATCATTTGACTCAGATCGACGACGGCGAGGATGGCGAACGTGTGCCCTCGGTCGATCCAGTCAGTCTGTTCGGTTAAAGTGTCCTGGTCATCGATCTTACCCGACTTTCCCAAGGAATTCGCCCATGCTGCGCTCCCTCGTCGCGGCCAGCCTGTTTTTCACCGCGGGACTGGTCCTGGCCCTGGACACGCCGTTGTCACAGGCCGGAGATGGAAACAAGTTTACCAAGGCGCCCGCCGTCGACAAGGACCCCGCTCGGCGCGGGTCTCCCGACCCCGCCGAAACGCCCGACCGAAGGTCTCCCATCCCAAACATCGCCGCCGACCCCACTGACCGGCGCGTGTCTCTCGACCCCGCCGGCCGAAAGTCTCCCGCCCCAAACATCCCGGACATCACCAAACTGTTCGACGACGAATGGGAATACACGCTGCGGGAAGCCCCCACGTTTGCCTCGCACCTGGGCGACAAACGCTACAACCACTTATGGCCAGACACCAGCCTGGCTGCGATGCAGAAACGCCATGACCATCAACTCGATCTGCTCCAGCGACTCAAAGCGTTCGACGAAGCCACATTGTCCTCCACGGATCGATTGAACTACCGGTTGTTTCGACGCCAGATCGAAATGGAACTGGCCGAGTATCCGTTTCAATGGCATCTGGTCCCGCTGGACCATCGGAATGGCATTCAGGACGAAAGCTCCGTGGGCGATTCCCTGTCGTTCACCTCCGTGAAGGACTACGACGACTGGATCGCCCGATTGCGTTCGTTTCCGGATTACATGGATCAAACCATCGCCGTGATGCGGGCGGGGATTGCCGCCGGAATGGTCCAGCCTCAGATCGTGATGCGGCGACTGCCGGCCCAGATCAAGAAGCAGATCGTCGAAGATCCCACCACCAGCCTGTACTACAAGCCGTTCAAGTCGATCTCGTCCGACATTCCGACGGCCGAGCAGGATCGCCTGCAGCGCGAAGCGCAAGCCGCCATCCGCGAGCAACTGGTCCCCGCCTATCGCAAATTCCTGGGATTCTTTGAGCGTGAGTATTTCCCCGCCTGCCTGATCAATACGGGAGCTTCCCGCCTGCCGAACGGCCAGGCCTTCTACGCCCACCTGGCCCGCAAGCACACGACCACCCATCTGACCCCGCAGCAGATTCACGACATCGGCTTGTCCGAAGTCAAACGGATCCGGTCAGAGATGGAGCGGATCAAGGAACAGGTCGGATTCCAGGATTCCCTGGCCCAGTTTTTCGAGCATTTGCGGACGGCCCCGGAGTTCCGCTATACCGATGCCAATGATCTGCTGACGGCGTACCAGGCATTCTCCAAGCGGGTCGACCCGTTGCTCCCCAAGCTGTTCCGCAAACTGCCGCGAATCCCGTATGGCGTCGAGGCGATTCCGGAGCACATGGCTCCCGACACCACGACGGCGTACTACCGCCCTCCGGCCGCCGATGGGACCCGGGCGGGAACTTACTTCGTCAATTTGTACAAACCGGAAACGCGACCGAAGTACGAGATTGCCGCCCTGTCACTGCACGAAGCGGTCCCCGGTCACCACCTGCAGATCGCCCTGGCCACCGAACTGGAACACGTTCCCGAATTCCGCAAGCATGCCCACTTCACCGCGTACATCGAAGGCTGGGCTCTGTATGCGGAAAGCCTGGGTGACGAGTTACACCTGTACGACGATCCGTATTCCAAGATGGGCCAGTTGAGTTACGAAATGTGGCGGGCGGTCCGGCTGGTGGTCGACACCGGCATGCATTCGATGGAATGGCCGCGCGAACGGGGGATTCAGTTTTTCAGAGACAATGCACCAAAGGATGAACTGGACATCACCAACGAAATCGACCGCTACATCGCCTGGCCGGGCCAGGCCCTGGCGTACAAGATCGGCGAACTGAAGATCAAGGAACTGCGAGCCCTCGCCCAGACGAAACTGGGGGACAAGTTTGACGTCCGTGAGTTTCACGACATCATCCTGCAAAACGGAGCCTTGCCGCTCGACATTCTGGAAACCACCGTCCAGGAATGGCTGAGCCGCAAATAGTCGCCGACGCTGCCAGCGTCGGGTACGTTGTCGACGCTGCCAGCGTCAGCGTAATCGCTGCGCAGCTACTCAGGCTTCTTTCGGTTCACTCTGCCGTGCCGAGCGATCGTTGATGCGTTGGAAGAATGTGTAACCGGCTCCGCAGGCTTCGAGAACAATCAGCACCAGAATTGCATAAACAATCGCTGCGGCAGGCCATTCAACGGAAGAGTAGCCCAACTGCTGGCCCCGGACGAACCCGCCAACCGCGCCAACAACACAGGCGATTGGCAGATAGACGCGTCGACGTGGAAATACAATCATCAGCAGTAATCCCACAGCCGCCATCGGAAGTTGCACCAAAAAGAAACCGGCCAGCAAGCCGACGACCCCACCGATCACAGTCAATCCAATTCCAGCCTGCCAATCGATCAACCAAAACCCCAATCCGCCACAGAGCAGGGCACCGAGTCCGCCACCCAGCACTGCCGAAACAGCCTCGACAACAAACGGGTGACTTCGCATCCAGTCTGTTGCATCGGTTCGAAGATTCCGTTGAGTTGTCATGCTTTCATCCTGCCAGGTCGCGCCAAAGGTGCTCGCGTGCCGATTCAATGCCGGATTCCAAGCCAAGCGGCGGCATGATCGATTCTACCGAGATTGAGCGTCCGAGGCAAAAACGCTGAGCACTACGGCGGCGGAACCAGAATGCCTTGGATTCAGGTTCAGATTGACTGTATTACGATCTGCAGTACAATACTCGTGGAGGTGGAATTTATGTCATCAGCGTCATCGTCAAAAACCAGTTCGCTCATGGTCCGTATGGATGCCGCGTCGAAGCAGGTTTTGGCCGAAGCGGCCGAACTGCGGCGGATCAGCGTCAGCGATTACGTCCGCACTGTGACGCTCGCCCAGGCGCGCCGCGAAGTCGCGAGTGCCAACGAGCAGACGATCCTACTCACGCCGGAAGAGCAAATGGCGTTCTGGCAGGCATTGCAGGCTCCCGTTAAGTTAACTGCGGCACAGAAACGACTGGGAAGACTGATGCGGGGCGAAGCGTGAAGCCTGTTGTGTTTCCGGACGGTTTTCATCTCATGACTGTCGAACGCAGGCATCGGCGCAAAGCGTTCGACTGTGGTGAGCCGACCGTGAACGACTGGCTTCGCACCCGGGCTGTGCAGAACCAGGACAAGCATCTGTCGACGACCAGAGTGTTGCTCACTGGCAATGACGACATCGCCGGGTTTTACACGCTGGCAACCGGGCAGGTGGACTTTGGTGATTTGCCCCCGGAATTGTCGCGAGGGATGCCTCGCCGAGCCTTGCCCGTCGCAATTCTCGCGTGGCTGGGCGTGGATCAGCGTTTTCACGGGCAACGGCTTGGAGACCGTTTACTGGCCCAGTCGTTGCGGGATTGTCACACGGCTGGTGAGACATTTGCGTTTGTTGCCGTCTTCCTCGATTGCCTGAACGATCAAGCCAAGAGGTTCTATCAGCGATGGGACTTTCAGGAGTTGCCAGGGAATCCCTACCGGTTGTTCCTCAGCTTCCAAATGCTCAACACCTTGATGAAGAAGTAGACGGTCAGCAGGCTGAGAGCGGTTCTCTCCGTCCCCCCAATCTTCGACAGTGCATCTGCCAGAGCGTGTTCAATCGCATCCCTCTCCGAATCTCGCCTTGCGCTTTCACGCTGAGTCCGCTCAAGTTCCTTTTGAATCTCACGCTGGACTCGTTGCTCTTCTCTCATTTGTTCACGGACACGAATCTGTTCCGCTTTTTCGTGCTCCTTTTTCAACACGATTTCATAGTCTGCCTTAAGTTGCTGAAAGACCTCCCGTTGCTGTGCTGTCGAGACCTGGTACCCCTGTTTCCTGCAAAACTCAATTGACTTCATCAATCGATCTTTGGTGGCTGGATAATCCGTGTCAGGGCTGTGATCGACTCGGATCGGTCGGGATTTGGAAGAGCGGCGAGATGTCCCAGCCGGGTACGATTCCGCCGGAGGTCGAAAGTGAGATAACGCCAGGTGTGCGGGCGATGTTTTGCTTTGAGGCCCAAAGGTATTCCACCTCCTGATGTTTCACGGTGGCTTTTGCGATTGTGAAATCCTGTACAATATCTATGAAATCCTGTACATCGGTTGAAGGCAGAATATTGGATCGCGCGATCCCAAGGCTTGGAACCACTGAACACACACAAACGAGCCTAACCAAGAATGCGGTGTGGCCAATGAAGAATCTGATTTCCCTGAAAATGGAAGTGCGTGTTCGGCGAGTTATCACCATCCTCCTGGCAATTCCGGTAGGGATCATCGGTCTCGTTTGCGTGGCCGGGTTCGTGCTTCATTGCCTGGGCTACGACGACAAGACCGTTCGACGTGGCATGTCTGCCGAGCGCGTCCGCGAGATCCTGGGGCTCCCCGATCAAATTGCCATTCTGGAACTGCCGAACGGCAAGTTGCGAGAGGATTGGTGGTATTCAAATACACCAGTCCGGGAAAAGTCGGATTTGACGCAACTGACGTTTGAATCGGGTCGACTGGTTTCAAATCATTCGAAAAACCAACTTCCCCAATGACGGATGACTCAGAAAACACCGGATGTGCATTCGGGATGTCGTCACCATCGGGGTTGAACGGTGCCTGAGGCCCAGGTGCCATCGCTCTGGCCTGAGGCCAGCTGAGGCCAGAATCCGCTGGCATCCAATTTTTGTTTCCGATATATTCGATCAGTCCGACCTGCCTGAATTCGGTGCACCGGCACCCCCGCCAAAATCCTCTGCAAGCTGCGGCATTCATGACTCACCGTATTCCTTATTCGCTGACTCTGCTTGCGCTCATCCTGACGGCCGCGACCTCGGTTGCCCAGGCTGCTGAAGACTCTGCGGCGCTGGGAGGCCGTTTCCTGACCGAAGTGATTCCGTTCGTGAAGAAGCATTGCCTGGAATGTCACGGCGAAAAGGAACCGAAGGCGGACCTCTCGCTGGCTGCCGATCGCGAAGCCCAGGCACTCGTGACGCGACGCAATGTCTGGGGAAACGTGCTCGAAATGGTCGAGACCGGGCAGATGCCGCCCAAGGAACAACCCAAGCCCGATCCGGTTGAAACCGACAGGTTTGTCACGCTGCTGAAGGCGCTGTTCGAGGATGCCGATCGACACGCCAAGCCGGATCCCGGTCGGGTCACCGTCCGGCGTTTGAATCGCGTGGAATACAACAACACGATCCGGGACCTGGTGGGAGTCGACTTTAACCCCGCCGAGGATTTTCCGTCGGACGATATCGGTCATGGATTCGACAACATCGGCGACGTGCTGACACTGTCGCCCGTCCTGATGGAACGGTACCTCGCCGCGGCCGAAACCATCGTCAATCGGGCGATTGTCCCCAACCCGCCAAAGCCCCCTGAACGTTGGATCGGCGGTCGGTACCTGGAACCCGCTGGCCGCGGTGTCTCGGAAAAGAAATTCCGCCCGATTTCGACCCGGCCGGACACGAACCCGGTTTACACCGGACCACTGCATACCAGGTACATGATTCCGGACGATGGGGAATACACCTTCCGGATGAATGCCTACGCGGAGGTCACGGGTGATGTCCCCGTTCAGGTGGCGATCCTGGCGTGCGGCAAGGACGTCACGGGGGGAGCCAGCGACGAGCAGGTTGCGCAATTGTCGGGCGGTTCCGTCGCCGGATTGAGGCCGTTTGTCATTGTGAAGATGGTGGAAATCACCGGGCGATCTCCGGACAAGTCGACTCACGTCAAGCTGCAGATCCCACCGACGAAGGGGTTCGATCGGATTGCGGTAGCGATTGTGAAGCCGCCGGTTCCCACCGAAACACGTGCGCCCGATGCCCCCGCCGACGCTTCGATGCCGGATCAACCTGCACCCCAGATCACATTGTATGTGGAAAGCTTTGGTCTGGAAGGGCCGCTTGACACGCGTCCGGCATCACACCGTGCGCTGCTCGCCTGCTCTCCCGATAAGTCGAAGGCCGAGCAAGCCCGTGAGGTGCTGACTCGGTTCGTCTCGCGTGCCTACCGCCGTCCCGCCACGACGGACGAAATTGAACGGCTGATCGTCATGACGACGCTGGCGCAGGACGAAGGATTGTCCTGGGACGCGGCGATGCAACGCGCGTTCATGGCCGTCCTGGTCTCGCCCAAGTTTTTGTTCCGCCTGGAACTGGATGATCGAGTCCGCCAGCCGAATGCCGGGGCCGAACCGATTCCGCTGGATGAATATCAACTGGCGTCGCGACTGTCGTATTTCCTGTGGAGCACGATGCCCGATGATGAACTCACTCAATTGGCATCCCGGGGCGAGTTGACCAAAAACCTGGATGCTCAAGTGCGGCGGATGCTGCTGGATCCGCGGTCCCGGTCGCTGGTCGACAACTTCGCCATGCAATGGCTGCAATTGAAGCGGCTGAAGACATTCGCACCCGACCCCCAATTGTTCCCGTCGTTCAATGAGCCATTGCGAAACGCGATGGCGCATGAGACCGAAATGTTCGTCGACACGATCATTCGCGAAGACCGCAGCGTGCTGGACATGCTCGACGCCGATTACACGTTTCTGAACGAGACGCTGGCCAGGCATTACGGGATTGCGATGTCTCCCGAGAATTCGTCGGGACAGAGGGGCGAACGGCGGCGGGGGCAATCGAACCGGCGCGAATTCGTGCGAGTCACGTTGCCCAACAAGATGCGCGGCGGTCTGCTGACTCAGGCCAGCATCCTGACAGTCACTTCCAATCCGACACGAACATCACCCGTGAAGCGGGGACGCTGGATCCTGGAACAGATCCTGGGGGCTCCGCCGCCGCCACCACCGCCGAATGTGCCGGAACTTCCCGAAGGGGCAGGCGCCCAACTGACAGGTTCGCTGCGTCAGCGGATGGAGCAGCATCGGGCCAACCCCGCCTGTGCGAATTGCCACGCCAAGATGGATCCAATCGGGTTTGCCCTCGAAAACTACGACGCAATCGGCGCTTTCCGCACAAAAGACGGAGAATTCCCCATCGAAACCTCCGGAGTTCTGCCGGACGGCAAACCCGTTCAAGGCCCCGAGGATCTGAAGTCGATTCTGATGGAAAAGCGGTCTCAATTCACCCGGTGCCTGACCGAAAAGCTGATGATTTACGCCCTGGGACGAGGCTTGGAATACTACGACCGTCGGCCGGTGATGCAGATCCAGGATGCCCTGGCGAAACAGGACTACAAGTTTTCCGTGCTGGTCAGCGAGATCGTCAAAAGCGATCCGTTCCGGCTGCGACGTGGCAAAGACGACTGAAATTGACGATTGTTGGGCAGTCCTTGCGGCTGGCCATGGATAAAATTGAAGAAGGCTCGCTCGGACAAGTCAAACTGCGATCGAAAGAACCGACATGAAAAAGCCGTATGTTTCTCGACGTACTGTTCTGCAGGGACTGAGCACCGCCGTGGCCCTGCCGTGGCTGGAATCGATGGGGCCGCTGACAAGCTGGGCGGCTGATGCGGAACCTGCCAAGGCTGTCATCGCGCCCAATCGACTGGCATATCTGTATGTCCCCAACGGGATCAACATGGCGGACTGGACACCCAAGTCCGAAGGGACCGGATTCGAACTGACGCCAATCCTGGAACCGTTGGCGGCCGTCAAAGAAGACCTGTTGGTGTTGACCGGACTGACGGCGGACGGCGCTCGTCCCCATGGTGATGGTGGTGGCGACCACGCCCGGGCTCTGGCCGCGTTCCTGACCGGTGCTCATCCCGTCAAGACGGACGGCACAGACATCCGCAATGGGATCTCGGTGGATCAGGTTGCCGCGTCCCGGATCGGTGATCAGACTCGACTGGCCTCACTGGAAATCGGTTGCGAAGCGGGGGCGATGGCGGGCAATTGTGATTCCGGTTATAGCTGTGTGTATTCCTCAACGATGGCCTGGCGCTCGGCCACTCAACCGCTCCCCAAGGAAGTGAATCCGAAGCTGGTCTTCGAACGACTGTTCGGTTCGGGCGGGAATGCCGATCGGATCCAGCGTGACAAGCTGCGAAAGAGTGTACTGGACTTCGTCCGCGACGATTCGCGCGACCTGCAATCCCGTCTGGGCAAGAACGACCAGCGGAAGCTGGACGAATACTTTTCGTCGATTCGCGACATCGAGCAGCGGATCGAACGAGCCACCCATTTACCCGAAGTCAAAGCCCCGGACTATCCGGTCCCGGCCGGAATCCCGAAGGAATTCCCTGATCACCTGAAGCTGATGTGCGACCTGCTGGTCCTGGCGTTCCAGGCGGATGTGACTCGCGTCAGCACGTTCGTGTTTACGAACGAAGGAAGCAACCGGTCTTATCCATTCGCAGGCGTCTCGGAAGGTCATCACGATCTGTCGCACCATGGCAACGACGCCAAGAAGAAGGAAAAGATTCGCGACATCAACAAGTTCCACGTGACTCAACTGGCCTATCTGCTGCAAAAGCTGAAATCCATTCCCGAAGGGGAAGGAACTCTGCTGGATCACTGCATGATCGCTTACGGCAGCGCAAACTCGGACGGCAATGCCCACAACCACGACAACCTGCCGATCCTGCTGGCTGGGAAGGGAGGCGGTACGATTCAGACCGGACGTCACCTGGTCTTCCCGAAGGAAACGCCGCTGAGCAACCTGTGGCTGTCGATGCTGGAACGCGTCGACGTCAAGGTTCCGTTCCTCGGCGACAGCACGGGGGCCTTGCCAGGCCTGGTTGGATAACGCGAGCCCGTAGGACGGACGATCCGTCCGTCTCGGCTTTGATTGCGAATCAAGTGAACGAGTGTCCGGCAGAGGAGAACCAGACGGACGGATCGTCCGTCCTACGGGCTCGACGCGTCGATTGCTCGTTCACGCACCGGATTGGCGGAACCTGTTACATAAAAAGTGGTTGCGATCGCTGGCACAGTTTGCCACAGCGAAGCCCGGCGCATGGCTTTGCTGTGACGATCGACGAAGCTAGTATATCGAGACCGTCGGCGGAGGAGTTCCGCCGTCAACACAGACAATTCCTTCGACACTGAAACAGCAGATTCCAATGGCTGACTACACCAAATACGATCCCCGTGTCGATTCCCTGGTGATGGAATCCGTGACTCACTGGGATCCCGCGGTTGGCAAGCTGTCTGACGAAGACAAAGCTCTGCTGGCTCGGACGGTTCATCAGTCCCCCGAGAAGGCGGCCAAGGTTGCGTACTTTCGGTCGCACACCGGCTTCACGCGCGAAATCACCGTGACCGTCGAAGACATCGCGCGGATCTACGACGAGCAAACCGCGCGGGCGTGATGTCACGCAGTCGGCTTTCGCCCCAGGGCGATCGCCTTTTCAAATTGGGAATCGGGTGACACGGTTATGGAGTCCGCGACATGGCCGTGCCGAGTGAGCATTCGCACGGCCTTCCCGAAGACGGTAAGACCACCCCAATTTGAAGAATTGGCGATGGCCCTGGCTTTCGCCCCCATCGAGCTTGTCTCGATGGAAACGGGCTTGTGTTCTATTCAGTCTCGGCCGCAGGCATGAACTGAATCCATTGTCGGACCAGATCCGCCCCCTCGATTGGAACCAGATTTCGAGCCAGGTTCGGCATGCGAACTCCCGGCTGAGTCGACTCCAGCCGAAACATCAGAATCGATTCGTCAGGTTTGCCGGGGGTGATATCAAATCTGCGGCCGCCCGATCCGCGTCCGGCAGCGACCGGAGACTTCATAACACCGAAGCGGGCCGGGTCAGACTGTTGCAAACGCAAGTCCAGGCCGGAGGCTCGAGCGGATCCGTCCGGTTGATGACAGTGGGCGCAGTTCACATCCAGCCAGGCGCGGGCGCGTTCCGCGACAGTGCCTGATGCGGGATCGTCGAATTGTGGCAACTTGGGAATTTCGGCCGCCACCGGCAGTCCGTCCAGCACTCCCAGAGCTTGCCAATGGGCCAACTGGTTCACGGATGTGGAACCGACAGCAACAGCACGATTCAGATTCGCAGCGGTTGGACCCAACGGTGTAAAGCGGCCTCCAATGGTGTGGCAACTGAAACACTGATTGGCATTGGGAATCTCATAGCGATTTGTCCGCTCCTGGCCATCCGAGTGCGTCCAGGCCACATCGCACAGTCCGCCCCCGAGTGCCAGCGTGGCGCGTTCACGATCCCAGGCGTAGCTGTAGCCGTACCAACCCGATTCCCGCTTGACCTGGATACGCGTTTCCAGCAGTCGTTCTGGATTTCCGGGCACGGACTTTTCATAGGGCATCGCAAACGTTTTGGCGATGACGGTTCCGACCGGGAACTGCAGAACTCCGTCCGGCTGATAATTCATTCGCTCGCCGTTCGGCAACCGGATGAATCGATGTTTGACCGTGTCATCAGAAAAGAGAGCAGTATTCAATTCATAATGAAGGACGCCTGGCGCAGGGTTCTGATGTTGGGGATCGCCGTCAAACAGCGCCCACTCGTCGAGCGTTTTTGGAGCGGAACGATACTCGGCGACGGCGAGGTTGATTCCGGTGGCGAGGACAGCCGATTTGAGGACGATTGGAGGCAACGCCGGTAAACGGCCTGCGAGTATATTCGGGTCTCGTTCAAATCGATACTGGCCGCGAAGGATGTGAGTGGGCGTCAACTTCGCCAGGTTGAAGTTCAAAAAGCTGGCGTCGCCGTTTTCGGCAAGTCGGATCGAAAGCGTCTCCGGCAGTCGCCCGTCCACATATTTGGCCGAGTCTTCAATGCCATCGGTCACGATATCGGCAAACTTCCCGCCGACGAGTGGCAGGACCAGTTCGCCAATCTTTCCGCTGGGACGAGTCCCCCCGCGTGCCATGCGATTGTCATGAATCGCAATCCCTTCACAGTACGGATCATACTTGGAGTCACGTGGCGGTCGGCCGGTGATCAGAAAGCTGACGACCAGGATGTTGGCCGTGTTGTGGTCGACGATGTCATTGTCGAAGACCTCGACCTGATTGGCCGCCATGATCATCATGCCCGTGCCCGAGGGAACATCGGCGACCATGTTTCCCTTGGGAGCAAAATTGGCATGGTTGTTTCCCCGGATCCGGTTCCTGTAGACACGCGTGGACTCCCCATTGGTGACGGGCAAGCCGGGCAGATCGAAGACCATGATGCCGCCGGTGTTGTTTTCGGCGATGTTCTCATAGACATCGGCATGCCGCGTGTTTTCGATTTCGATCCCGGCTACGTTCTGTTCCACGCGACAGCGCCGGACGATCACTCGCTCAGACTGCCCGACGTAGATGCCCGCGTCTGCTGCGGCGATCGCCACACAGTCTTCGATCAGGACATCCGAACACTGGACCGGATAGATGCCATAGGCCCCGTTGGAGGTCTTTGGACCATCGGTCCACTCCGTGCGCACCCGACGGAACGTGACGTCGCTGGCCCCCATGACCTTGATGGCATTCCCGGCCGTATTCTCCACCGCCAGATCCTCGATCAGGAATCCGCTGCCGGTCACAGACAGGCCATCGCTACCCGCCTGCTGATCGCGGAATGAGAGAATCGTCGCATCAGGTCCACGCCCACGGATGGTGACACCGCGACAAACCAGATTGAGTTCACCGCGGAATTCATAGCGTCCGGATTCCAACTGCAGGATATCCCCCGGATTCGCTTCGATCAGCCGGCTCTGCAATTCGAATTGTACCTGCGGTCCCGGCCGAACGGTGATCGTTTCGGCGCGAAGGGATCCCATGCGAATCAGTCCGCACGCCAGGATCAAGGCGATCAGTCGAGAGTGGAGAATCATCAATGCAGTCCATTCCTGGAAAGAGTGCTCACCGAGTAGTGAGGATATCAGTTCGTCCGCCGACAAACATTTCTCCGTTTGCAGATTCGCTCAAATTGGAATGGCACTGATTCAACGTTGTGCCATTTGCCATTGGCGGGTCCTGGGTTTGCCGGGTCGTTCGTGAACAGTTGACGGACAGCAGTTCAGGGCCTCGCAGATTTCGTCGATCGAGTCAGTCAGCAGGACGCGATCGAAATCTTCCTGACTGATGGCGCCGTGCGCCAACAGTGTCGATTGCAGGAATTCAAACAGCGGCCTCCAATAATCCGTTCCCACGAAGATCAGCGGGAACTGGTTGATCTTGCCCGTTTGAATCAGTGTCGCGGCTTCAAACGCTTCGTCCATCGTGCCGAAGCCACCGGGAAAGATCAGGAACGCCTGCGAGTACTTGACCAGCATGACTTTGCGGACGAAGAAATGCTGGAACAAAACCATCTTGTCCAGGTAGGGGTTCGGCTTTTGCTCGTGCGGCAGCACGATGTTGCAACCGATCGAATGACCACCCGCCTCTTTGGCACCACGGTTGGCTGCTTCCATGATGCCGGGACCACCACCGGTCATGACGGCAAACCCCAGCCTGGCCATCTCGGCACCGGCCTGTCGAGCCAACTCGTAATACGCATGTCCAAAACCGAACCGGGCCGAACCAAACACGGTCACACAGGGTCCCGTCTTGTAGAACGTGCGGAATCCCTGAATGAACTCGATCCCGATGCGGACGACGCGCAGGAATTCATCGATCCTGGATCGGGGCCCTTCCAGGAATCGAATGTCCGATTTATGCGCGTCGGGATGCGGCGGACGGATGACAATGGGTTGATCTGAAATTCGGCGGAATGTCGACATGATTTCATCCTGAGGATGCGTGGAGCCAGGTCGGGAGATATGATCGAAGTCCACATGTGCTGCAAGAGAGACTGGTGACGCACCGGCGTGATTCCGGTGGGTGCAAGCGTGACGCCGGAACGTTTCACGTCGGCCTGCCGCGCGCCATTGAATCCTGGAATTGAACCATTTATGACTGAACACGTAGAAATCAGCGGCGTTCGCCTGTACTTGAGTGAGCCGGATGAATCGGCCGGAGAATGGATCGGGCAACGCGAAATCCTGATGCAATTGCTCGCCTGCTGGCTGGTGGTCGACGAAAAAGATCTACCGCTGGCCCCTCGGATTGTGGGTTCACCGGGGATTGGCAAAACGACGCTGGCGATTTCCGCCGGTCGGACGCGCAAGCAGGATCTGTACATCTACCAGTGTACGGCGGACACCCGGCCGGAAGATCTGCTGGTGACACCGGTCCTGGCCGAAAGCGGGCAGATCAAGTACCACGCGTCGCCGCTGGTCACCGCCATGATCCGCGGCGGGATCGTAATTCTGGACGAAGGGAACCGGATGAACGAAAAGTCGTGGGCCAGCCTGGCCCCGCTGCTCGATCACCGCCGGTACGTCGAATCGATCGTGGCGGGGATCAAGATTCACGCTCACCCGGATTTCCGGTGCGCCGTCACGATGAACGATGATGAATCGACATTCGAGATTCCCGATTACATCCTCAGTCGGTTGCAGCCCACCCTGACACTGGGTCACCCTCAGCGAACCGACGAACTGGCGATTCTGCACTACCATCTGCCGTTCGCCGAATCGGAAATGCTGAACCTGACCGTCGATTTCCTGCAGCAGTCGCATCAGCTCAATCTGGACTTTTCCACGCGCGACGGCATCAATGTGCTGCGGTATGCGATGAAGCGACTGGCTCAAGACCCGACTCACCCCGTGGCCAAGGACCTGGTCTGGCAGGAAGCACTGATCAATTGCCTGGGTGAAGAGGCGATCGACCTGAACGAAACCGCCAAGCGCCGCCAACGATCACTCGGCGGGAACGCGATGCCGATGGGCCTGGGAGACTTCTTTTTTGATCCCGATGATCCATTGCATCCGGATTATGAGGATGACGATGACGACGAGGATGACGATGATCAAATCTGAAGGGATTTGACACCAGGCCTGTGTGGTCGGGTGATTGATCACGACCGGGTTTCAATTTTCACTGTGCACCATGAACGTACTTCAATTCAGCGATCGCGTCACCTGCCTGCCGATCATTCACGGCAGCGGTGATTTTGCGATTGAAGTGCGCCGTGTGATGTTGACGCAATCCTTCGATTGCCTGGCCGTCCCATTACCGCCGTCGTTTCAGTCCGATGTCGAACGAGCGATCGGGTTCCTGCCGAATGTGTCGATCGTCACACAGGAGGAACGGGTGCCGTTCGCGGTTCAGGAATGGTCTGGCGACAGCAGCGATCACGACGAGGATCGCGATCGAATCTTCAGCTATGTCCCGATCGATCCCTGCCAGGGAGTGATCACCGCGCTGCGGATCGCGTTGCAGGAACGGATGCGCTGCGAATTCGTCGATCAGGAAACGTCACAGTTTGAGAGCTTCGCGGCCGGATTGCCCGATCCGTACGCGCTCAAGCATGTTTCGCCCGAAAAGTTTGCCACGGCGCTTTTGCCCAGCATCGGTCGCCTTCCCGCGGGTCAACCGCAGGAACGAGCAGTCTTCATGGCGGCTCGTCTGCGAGAGTTGGAGCAGCGGCACGAACGAATCCTGTTTGTCTGTTCCATCGTGGACTGGCCATGGATTCGCGAAGCGTTTGTCGAACGAACCAGTCCTCCTGTCGACCATGAACCGGTCGAAGAAACGACCATCTACCAGGCGGATCCCGAGACCCTGTTATTTATCTTGGGAGAACTGCCGTTCATCACCGGCTTGTACGAGCGGGCACGTGTGGACCTGGAGGCGGACGAAAACCTGTCGATCGATGGCGTCAAGGCGATGCTGCTGGCCGCCCGGGATCGCTACAGGACGGAACTGGGCAATCGGGCTCGCAAAATTACTCCCAAGTTGCTGCGGATTTACCTGCAATATGTGCGGAACCTGACGCTGGTCGAGCGGCGGATGACTCCAACGCTGTATTCGTTAATCATAGCGGCTCAGCAGATTGCCGGTGACCTGTTTGCGATCTCGCTGGCCCAGACCGCCAGCGATTATCCGTATCACGAACGGATTCCGTTCCCGCCGATCCGCCTGGGAGTCCATCGCGGGCATCTGCCCAACGGGGACCTGGTGCGACTGATCAATCGACTGCCGGGGCATGCCATCGAATGGCGGTCCTGTCGCTTGAAGCCGCAACCGCCCAAGCCACAGCAGGACGAATGGCAGATGCAGTGGAATCCGTACCATCAGTGCAGTTGGCCTCCGGAGGACGTGGCGGTCGAACGCTTTCGGACGCACGTCAAGGACGCTGCCTTGAACATGCTGGGGACGGATCTGGCGCGCAGCGAAAAGTTCAGCACCAGTCTGAAGGACGGGTTGGACATTCGCGAGACGCTGCGGAACTGGCATACGGGCGACCTGTTTGTCAAAGTGCTGCCACCGACCCGCGGGAGCCTGGACTGTGTGGTGATGATGTTCGACAGCCCCGCCGATCCGCGCGAGTATCCCTGGCGGGTGACATGGCATGCCGAGCACCATGACGAATCGACACTCGCGCTGTTCGCGACGAACTATCTGGAAAACATGGTCGGCCCAGGAATTGGCCAGGCGACGTATGGCGGTGCACTGTTCCTGTTTCCGCCCCGTCCGGTCCCGGACATCTGGTCCAACCGCCGCTTCGATTTCACGGATACGCTGGAGGAACGACTTTTGGCGGCCGCCTGCTACCACGCGCGCGAACGTCATGTGGCGCTGCTGAGCTTCGCGCCACCCGGACCGGCCTGGCGACGCCTGGCAAAGCGATTCGGCAAGAAGTTGATACACGTGCCACTTGGGCGTTTCAGCCAGGAAACCGTGCAGCAGTTGCGGATGTTCCACGTCTTGAACGGTCAGCGAGTTCGCAGCTACGCTGCGGAGTTTATTCGCAAGGCATGAGTGCGTTCTGACCGGAGGACGGAGAAGCAATGGCAGCACGGGGTGGCAGCGTGGATGGGTGGCTGGGGTCGACCAACGGGAGCCCCCAGTGCCGCGCCATCATTACGTCGCCTTGGTTCTGCAAGACAGGATCGGCATGAAAAGCCAGAGAATCGATTTCCCGAATTGTTTCAGCGAAGAGCGGCAGTTCCTGGGGGCTCCCGTTGGTCGGCCCCAGCCATCCCGACGTTTTGTCGGACGACAGGCGCGCAATGAATTCTCTTCGTGTCTCTGTGAGAGAATGATCTCCATCCGTGGGCGCGACCGGTCGAATGTGGGGCCGACGTCGCGGTCGTGACTTTCGATTCCAAGCCCAGCCATGGCTCGGCCGATTTGAAAATGAGCCCCCTGGAAACCGTAGAGGAAGCCATGAACGATCCGTATGTAACGGTTGAACAGTATCAGTTTCTGCCCGAGGCACAGGCCGTTCGAATGCACCTGGAGTCATGCGGAGTTTCTGCTCAATTGGCGGATGCGGAAACTGTCAGTACGGACTGGGCTCTGGGGATTGCGGTCGGTTACATCAAACTGCAGGTGCGGCAGTCGCAGACCGGGCAGGCCACGATCGTACTGGATGCGCTTCGCGCCCGCCGCAAAGAACGAGACGAACACCCGGAAGATCCCTCAGCCCCCGTTCGTTGCCTGGCGTGCAATTCTCCACTGGATCCCGATCAGCCGGTCTGTCCGGACTGTGGCTGGTCCTACACGGACGCTGAGGAGATCGACGACACCCAGGAATCTGAGTCCGACACGCCACCCGTCCGAGCGCCGGACGCGGAAGGGGTCATGGGCAGCCTGCGGGCCTTGAAGCCTCTGTTCGTGTTGCTGCTGTTGATTCCGATCCTGTTGGGACTGCTGTTGCTGGTTTTCCTGGCGATGGCCTCGCTATTTCAGGGAACTTGAACGGTTTCGATGCGGAACCGGCTCGCTTCATGGCTTCCTTGCTTTCAGTATGCGCTGGGTATGCTGAGCGATCATGAGCTCTTCGTTGGTCGGGATGACCCACGCGGAGACACGGCTGGCCGGAAGGGAAATACGAGGACCGTCTTGCTCGTTGCGGCATTCGTCAAGTTCGAGGCCGAGCCAGCGTGCGGCGAGGCAGACGCGTGCGCGGATTGACGGAGCGTGCTCACCGATTCCCCCGGTGAAGACGATGGCGTCGAGTCCACCGAGAGCGGCAACCAGCGAACCCAGTTCGCGCGAGATGCGATAGACGAACAACTCGATCGCCTCCGCAGCGCGAACATCCGTCGATTCCCGTTCCAACAGGGTGCGCATATCGCTCGAAATGCCAGAGACGCCGAGCAGTCCGGATTCGCGCGACAGTAAGCGTTCCAATGCACGGGCGTCCATCCCGTGCCGGTCCATCAGATAAATCAGCACGCCGGGGTCGATCGTTCCACAGCGAGTCCCCATCGGCAGGCCGTCGAGCGGTGTGAAGCCCATTGTGGTTGCAACGCTGACTCCGCCTTTCATGGCACACAGGCTCGCGCCGTTGCCAAGGTGCAGAACAATCGTACGACCAGTGGCAGCCGGAAAATCGACCTGGGGCAGGCACGAGGCGATGTATTCATAGGACAGGCCGTGAAAACCGTAACGTTGGATTCCCGCTCCGGTCAGTTCACGCGGCAGAGCGAACTGCTGAGCGACAACTGGCTGAGTTCGATGAAACGACGTGTCAAAACAGGCGACCTGCGGCAGCGACGGTGCGTGACTCGCGACTGCTCGAATGGCCGCAAGATTGTGCGGCTGATGTAACCGAGCCAGCGGCACGAGCAATTCCAAATCGGCGAGAACTTCGTCGTTCACTCGCACCGGTTGAGTCAACTTTATTCCGCCATGCACAACACGATGCCCGGCCGCCATCAGGTGAAGTTCACCCAGTTTCCCAAGCTGGCCCCAGGCGAACAGGAACTCTATCGCTTCCTGATGCCCCAATGTCGAACCGGCCGGCCAGGTGTGTTCGTCTACGATTCTCCCGTCGGCATCGCGGGCGACAAATCTCGGCTCCGTCAGCAGTGACTCCAATTGACCTCGCAGCAGCAACTCTGGCGGGTCGCTGTCGCGAAACACCGAAAACTTCAGGCTGGACGAGCCAGCGTTCAGGATGAGGAGGGCGTCAATCATTGTTCGTCACTGTTATTTGTATCAGTGTTCGTGCCCGGTGGCGACGTTACACGTTGTCCCCCCCGGTGGATGTGGCGACTCGCGCCGCCGGGGCTTCCTGGCCCCACCTCCAACCCGCGATTTCCGGCAGGTCGTCGCCGTATTTGGCAACGTGCTGCTTGTGCTCAATCCGCTTGTCGCGGAGTGCCTGCTTGGCATAGGCGGCTCGCGAGGCCAGTTTCGGAACGCGGTCGATCACGTCGTTGACCAGCGAGAAGCGATCCATGTCGTTCATCACCACCATGTCGAACGGCGTGGTGGTCGAGCCTTCTTCCTTGTAGCCGCGGACATGCAGGTTCTTGTGTCCATTGCGGCGGTACGTCAGACGGTGAATCAGCCACGGATAGCCGTGAAAGGCGAAGATGACAGGCTTGTCGATCGTGAAGATCGCGTCGTATTCCTGGTCGGACAGGCCGTGCGGGTGTTCCTTGGGTGGCTGCAGCTTCATCAGATCGACAACGTTGACGACACGGATTTTCAGATCAGGGACGTGCCTGCGCAGCAGTTCGACGGCGGCCAGAGTTTCAAGCGTGGGGACGTCGCCGCAGCAGGCCATCACGACATCCGGATCGCCCCCTTTGTCGTTCGAAGCGAATTCCCAGATGCCGATGCCAGCCGTGCAGTGCTTGATCGCTTCATCCATCGTCAGCCACTGCGGGGCCAACTGCTTGCCCGCCACGATCACGTTGACGTAGTTGCGGCTGCGGAGGCAGTGGTCGGTGACACTGAGCAGGGTGTTGGCGTCAGGGGGCAGGTACACCCGAACGACCTCGGCTTTTTTGTTGACGACATGGTCGAGGAAGCCGGGATCCTGGTGCGAAAGGCCGTTGTGGTCCTGTCGCCAGACGTGCGAGCTGAGCAGATAGTTCAGCGACGCGATCGGACGCCGCCACGGGATATGGTTGCACGTCTTCAACCACTTCGCGTGCTGGTTGAACATCGAATCGATAATGTGAATGAACGCTTCATAGCACGAGAAGAACCCGTGCCGCCCCGTCAACAAATAGCCTTCCAGCCAGCCCTGGCATTGATGTTCGCTGAGCACTTCCATCACGCGGCCATCCGGGGACAGGTGATCGTCGTCGGACAGAATGTCCGCGACGTAGCAGCGGTTCGTCACTTCGAGCACATCCTGCCAGCGGTTCGAGTTGTTCTCATCGGGGCTGAACACGCGGAAATTCTTCGCGTCCAGGTTCAGCTTCATTACATCACGCAGAAACGACCCCATCAGACGCGTCGATTCGGCATCGATCGCACCGGGCTTCGTCACCTTGATGGCGTAATTGCGAAAGTCCGGCATCTTCAGATCGCGCATCAGCAGCCCGCCATTGGCGTGCGGATTATCGCTCATGCGGCGATGGCCGGTCGGAGCGATCTCGGCAATCTCGGATTTGAGTTTGCCGCTGGCGTCAAACAACTCTTCGGGCCGATAGCTCTTCATCCAATCTTCGAGAATCTTGACGTGGCCCGGCGCGTCCATGTTGCCCATCGGGACCTGGTGCGAACGCCACGAGCCCTCGGCCTTCTTGCCGTCAATCTCGGACGGGCAGGTCCAGCCTTTCGGGCTTCGGAGCACGATCATCGGCCACGCGGGACGCCCCTGGAATCCTTTGCTGCGAGCCTCCGCCCAGATGCGTTTGATCTCGGCCGTCGCCTCGTCGAGTGCCACGGCCATCTGCTGGTGCATTAGTTCCGGCACATGCCCTTCGACGAAATACGGCTTGTATCCATAGCCCTCAAACAACTTTTGCAATTCGTCTTTAGGAATGCGTGCCAGAAAGCAGGGATTGGCGATCTTATAGCCGTTCAAATGCAGGATCGGCAGCACGGCTCCATCGCGCACTGGATTGAGAAACTTGTTGGAATGCCATCCGGTCGCGAGAGGACCGGTCTCGGCTTCACCGTCACCGACGACACAGGTAACGATCAAATCCGGATTGTCGAACGCCGCTCCGAATGCATGCGACAAGGCGTAACCCAGCTCGCCCCCTTCATGAATCGATCCCGGCGTCTCGGGCGCGACGTGGCTGGGAATGCCGCCGGGAAAGCTGAACTGAGTGAACAGCCGCTTCATCCCTTCCTCGTCCTGACCGATGTTCGGAAAGACCTCGCTGTACGTTCCTTCGAGATACGCATGCGCCACCAGCGCCGGCCCGCCGTGCCCCGGCCCGATGATGTAAATCATGTTCAGGTCGTCACGCTTGATGACCCGGTTCAGGTGCACGTACATGAAATTCAAACCCGGTGTCGTTCCCCAGTGTCCGACCAGTCGTGGTTTAACGTGCTCACGCTTGAGCGTTTTCTTCAACAGTGGATTGTCGAACAGATAGATCTGCCCAACCGACAGGTAGTTGGAAGCTCGCCAGTAAGCGTCGATCTTGCGAAGTTCTTCGGCGGAGAGCGGTCCATCGGCTGAAGGCGAACCATTTGTTGCTGACTTTTGTTTTGCTTTGGAGGTTCCAGTTGCCATTCTAAATTCCTTGTACGTTTCTGTTCGAGACTTGTCTCTCCACCCCTTTGTTCGCCGAAGTCATTACTGAGTTTCCAAAAGCGTGTTCCGAACTTCGGCCAGCTCCTTTTGCCTGGCCGCATCCACGGTGGGGAAGTGCAGATCGAGCGATGCGAGCGCGTCAATCACTGCAGCGGCAACGACGATCCGTGTGAACCATTTGTTGTCCGCCGGAACCACATACCAGGGCGAAGTCTTTGTTGCCGTGTGGCGAATCGTGGCCTCATAGGCGTTCATGTAGTCTCCCCACAACTCGCGTTCCCGGGCGTCCGCATTCGAGAACTTCCAGTGTTTCTCCGGTTCGTCCAACCGGCTGACGAACCGCTTGAGCTGCTCTTTTTTTGATACGTGCAGGAAAAACTTTCGCACGATGATACCGTTATGCTCAAGGTACTTCTCAAAATTGCAGATGTCGTCGAACCTGTCGTCCCAGATGTGCTTCGTGACGAGTCTTGCCGGCAGCTTCTGTCCAGCGAGGTATTCGGGATGCACTCGAACGGCGAGCGTTTCCTCGTAATAGGATCGATTGAAGATGCCGATCCGCCCCCGCTCCGGCAGGCACTTCATGCAGCGCCAGAGGTAATCGTGATCGAGATCCTCGCTTGATGGAGACTTGAACGAATAGACCTGGCATCCCTGCGGATTGATCCCCGACATGACATGCTTGATCGCGCCATCTTTACCCGCGGCGTCCATCGCCTGGAAGATCAGCAATACCGACCAGCGATCCTGGGCATACAGCATTTCCTGCAGTTCCGCGAGCGCATTAATTCCCTCTTGCAGGGCCTGCTTCGCCTGAGGCTTCTGTTCCTCGCCAAGCCAGGCCGTGTCGCCAGGGTCGACGTCCTTGAGCCGGAATTTCTTTCCATCCGTGACGCAGTAGTGGTTCGCCAGGCGATGGGCTCGCTCCTGCAATTCAGATTTCTTCATCCTGTTACTTTCGTTACCGTCCCCGAAGGATCAGGGGCGAGTTCATGTTCAAAGAGTGATGCCGTTTTTCTTCGCAAATGCCTGACGGGTCTCTTCGCCAACGAAGTAGAACGTTTTCCCCTGCCATTCGAGCGTGGCGGCCGCCGCGTATTTGGGGAACCGGATGTAGGCGATGGGATCTTCGACCATGTGCGCTTTCAGATAGAATTCATTCTTGTGCAGCGACAGGTACGTTTTCACGAATTCCACGATTCGGTCGTCGATCCAGCGAGCGGTTGCTTCCGCATCCGGGGCTTCCAGTGGAAACTCTGTGCGGGCGTGCGACTCGAACTTCATCAGTATTGGCAGAATGTGGAGGTCATAATCCAGCACCAGGTGACGAACGTCATAGTCCGTCGAAACCGAGAATCGCAGCGTGATGTTTGCCAGAGGAGACTGAAACTGAAATGTCGCCTCACGCTCCGTCGGGTTCACCGACGGTGTGACCTGGACCTTGTCTCCAAATTTCCTGGCCAGCGCCTCCAACCGGGGCCGCCAGATTTCACTCAATTGCTCGCACGCTTTCGGGAACAACTCCAACCGTTCCTGCTTCCCTTTGAATTCCTCGACCTGATGCGTCTGAAACTCCTTGATTTGTTTCTCTGACGCTGAAAACTCGGCATCGATGCGGCTCATCAAACTCGTCACGTCGGTCATCGTTCAATTCCTTGCGGGTGGTTTGGTTTCGGCCAGTCGATCGGGTTTCTTCCAGTTGCAGACGTCCTGATGAGCAGATTCTGAATCGACCTTCACATAAATCGAGAAAGCATTTTGCGTACCCAACGGGGTTGCTCAACCAGCGATGATGTCATTGGCAATGATGGCGAGGTCCGTCGCCGCCATCGCGGCGTGTTGCGCCCTTTGTTTGACGGAATGCGTCCTGGCGAGGCCATTCAATAACAGCCCATCGTCGAAGAGTCACAGGGTCGGGCCGGATTCCGATTTGCCTGGCCAATTGACCCACAGGTGGAATGACATTTGCGAAACTTCTTTCCAAAATCAATCATAAATGGCAGCGATTCGGCGGACGCATTCCGAATGCCATCAAAGGACCATCCAATTTCAGGAGACGATCAAATGCGTAGACAGCTCGTGATGCCGATCTGTTCCGGGATCCTGATCGCAATCGCCTGCTCCTACTTCGCGCTGCCACGGTTGGCGAAATCGCAGGAAGCTCCGGCAAACAAGGCCACGATTGAATTGAAGGACATCGATGCGATCAAACTGCTGGCGGTCTCCTTCGAGAAGGCCTACAACGCGGCCAATGCCAGGGAGATTGCGTCCCAGTTCACGGAGAACGCAGAGGTCGTCGATGAAGACGGAGACGTCATCGAGGGGCGAGCACGAATCGAAGCTCGGTTTGCTGAATTGTTCCAGGAATACCCCAAGGCACACATTGCCATTGAAGTGACGTCGGTGCGGCAACTCGGCCCGGACCTTGCCATGGAATACGGACTGAGTATGACCACACTCACTCCGGACAAACCAGTTTCGCGAAGTCCGTACACGCTGGTCCATGTGAAGCGAGACGGAAAATGGCAGGTTGCCAGTTTGCGTGACTTCCCTGAAGAGGCTCCGGATACGACAGCGTCCGATCAGCTGCAATCGTTGAAATGGCTGGTCGGGCATTGGGTCGATGAAAGCTCGGACGGGCGCGTCGAGACGAAGTGCCAATGGTCCGCGGATGGCAACTATCTGTTGCAGGACTACAACGTGAGAACGCGGCGCGGCGAGATGCACGGGACCCAGCGGATTGCATGGGATCCACTGCGACATGTAATCCGGTCGTGGGCTTTCGATGACAGCGGTGCGTTCACGGAAGCGACCTGGACATCGGTCGAAAATGCCTGGATTCTGAAAGTCGAGGGAGTGACTCCTGACGGACGTGGTGCCTCGGCAACTCGAACCGTGACGCCAATCAATGACGATTCCTACCAGATCGATTCGACAAACGTTGTCGTCGGCAACGAATTATTGCCAGATACATCGGTGCGAGTTGTTCGCCAACCTCCAACTCCATCGTTGCAACCGTGATCTTGACGGCCAGCGCGTTTAGCGTCGGCCTCAAGAACATCCTGATTCATTTGGCAGCGAACACTCACAGCGCATGGTATTCAATCCATCCGGAGACCTTCCGATGAAGACACGACTTTGGATCACATTTGCGTTGGCATTGGTCGCAGTGGCGATCAGTTCGGCGGACTTCGCCTTCGGTCGCGGTGGACGTGGCGGTGGGGGAGGTGGTGGTGCGCGGGGCGGCGGCGGACTCGGTGGCGGTGGCACCCGTCCAGGTGGCGGGGGCGGATTTAGCGGTGGTGGAGCACGACCCGGAGGCGGGATTCCTGGTGGCGCGAGGCCATCGGTTGGAAGTTCACCGTCGTTCAGCCGTCCGGCGGGCCCGAGCACGCGGCCATCTGGACCGAGCAGTCGTCCGATCGCGGGAAGTGGTTCCCGGCCGAATATTGGTGGCGGAAATGCCGGTGGCGCTAATCGGCCTTCGCTGCAACCTGGAACCCGCCCCAACATTGGAACCGGAGGAATCTCAGCAGGTTCCCGTCCATCCACATTGCCAGGGACTCGACCAGGCGGAATCGGTTCAGGTCAGGGGATCGGGCCGGGGTCCGGAGTTGCGAATCGACCCGGCGCGGGACAAGGGATCAATAATCGTCCGGGTATTTCACAGTTGCCATCTGGATCGCCAGGGGGAGGACAGGGGATCGCGAATCGCCCTGGCATTTCGCAGCCGGGTCGTCTGCCGGGATTGGGACAAGAAGGAATCGGCTCACGCCTGCCGAATCAAGGGGCGCGCGTGCAAGACCGCATGGCGGACCGGCCGCAGTCGCTGGAAGACCGTCGAGCCAACTTGAGTGACCGGATGTCATCGGGCCGGGAGAATTGGCAGCAGAATCGAGGTGATCGTCAGGAGGACCGCCAGGATTGGCGAGACCAGAATCGCGAAGACTGGCAAAACTGGGCCGATGGAAAGCTTGAGAACTACGGTGACTGGTATCATGGCGGATGGCAGCCGGGAGATGGATGGAACTACATGTGGGACAACTATCCGGTCGCGTCCGCGATCGGACTGACGGCGTGGGGCATCAATCGCATCGGCTATGGCTGGGGCTATTCGGGGTACTCAAATCCGTACTATTCCGAGGGTGGTTCTTACGGCTACGACTATTCGCAACCGCTGGTGGTCTATTCGGACAGTGCAGCCACGTCAGGCGACGCAACCGATGCAGGTACTGCTTCATCATCATCGCAGCCGCAACCGACGGACGAGGGAATGGCCGCTTTTGACGAAGCACGCGCGGCGTTTCGGAATGGAGACTATGCCAACGCACTCATGAAGCTCGACACAACGTTAAAGACGATGCCGCGTGACACCGTCGTCCACGAGTTCCGGGGTCTTGTCCTGTTCGCTTTGAACAAATACCCCGAGTCGGCTGCCGCAATATACGCAGTCCTCGCGACGGGTCCTGGCTGGGATTGGACGACGATGATTGGTTTGTATCCGGGTGTCGACGTCTACACCGAACAATTTCGCGTGCTGGAGGAATTTGTAAAAGCCAATCCCAAGTCGGCCGACGGTCATTTTCTGCTGGCCTACCACTACCAGACGTGCGGCCACACCAGCAACGCAGGCAGGCAATTCAAGCTGGCTCAAGCCCTGTTGCCGGACGATAAACTCCTCAAGCAATTGGTTGCAATGACGACTCCGTCCGAAGATTCAAGGAAGTCCGAGACGCCGCCGCCGCTGCCAACGGTGCCGCCGGAGAAAGTTCTCAAACCTGAGCAACTCGTTGGCACATGGAAAGCATCCAACCAGGGGGCGGCGTTCCAACTCGAACTGGCGAAAGATGGCAGTTTTGTCTGGACGTATGCACGCGGCAAACAGAAGCAGTCGGTGAAAGGTGCGTTCGCCGTCGATCAGAATAACCTTGCTCTGGAAACCGACGATGGTGGCGGCACGATGCTTGCCGAGATCGACTTCTCGGACCCGTCACAGTTCAAATTCAAAATGATCGGCGACGGCGAAAACGAGCCGGGGTTAAGCTTTAAAAAGAGTTGACCGTCCAAAGGGCTCCAATCGAAGAGTTCAACCCGAATTGTTCAAAGGATTCCTGTTTTGTCGTAGTCTAAACTGCCAGACGGTGCCCGTTGACGGGGATGAATCTGTGATGATCGACTCTCTTGACGGAGGATCGCAGCGAAATACCCTCCATGAACAACTCATGCGTTGGAGAGCGAATGACATTACGAACGATGACGCCCCTCGTGTGGGTGCTTTGCCCGCTGCTGCTCTGTGGTGCAGAGACGCCGCCATCCACTGAAACTGTGCCGCCAGCCTGGAAGACGTTCGCGGCTGCGACGAATCCGGTCCATTCCGTCCAATGGACTCCGGACGAACGCCATGTGATTGCGACCAGCTTCGACGGTTGGTGCCGCGTCTGGTCGGTCGAAACCGGGCGCGTTGTGAAAGAGTTTCGTGTTGACGGTGCGCTCGCGGTGATGATGCCTGACGGCGCACACGTTGTGATTGCGAGCAACATCAGGAACCAATTGACGCTGTATCAATGGTCGACCGGCAACGTCATCCGGCAGTTCGCCAAACCACGCGACACCGAACTCCGCAGCCTGAGCGTCAGCACCAGGGGTGATCGGATCGCCTCCGGCGAAGAGAAGACTGGATCCTGCACCGTTTGGGATGTGGCGACGGGGAAGGTCTTACAGTCGTTTACAGGGCATACGGGGGCGGTGAACGCCGTCTGTTTCACTCCCGATGGGCGCCACCTCGTGACTGGAGGAAACGACAAGCTGCGCATTTTGTGGGACATCGACACCGGCAAGGAGTCCGCCCGGTGGTCGACACCCGAGTTCTTCGTTTCGTGTCTCGACATCTCGTCCGATGGTCGTTACCTCGTGGAGTCGGGCGGGAGCAATGCCGCTGTCGTCCGTGAACTGGTCACGCAGAAGGTGGTCCAGACGCTGCGCGGGCACGAGGCTGGCTGGATCATGTGTTGCCGGTTCCTCAAAGACTCGCCGCTGATCGCCACATCGTGTTCCGACAAGACCGTCCGCGTGTGGGACGTCGGTGACGGTCGCGATTTGCTCGCGATTCGCGGCCTCAAACACTACCAATTCGGCCTGTCATTCTCGCCCAGTGGAACGCTGCTGGCCGCAGGCTCGGGGGGCGACCAGCGCGACGGGAAGTGGTGGGTCGGCGAGGATTTCTGTGTCAGATTGTGGAAGTTGCCGAAGACAATCTGGAGGCGTCGCACAGGTCCGATCACGGTGGCCGTCCTCGGATTCGAGACCACAGGCACATCACCGGCACAGGCACGTCTGCGGGAAACTCTGGTCGATGGTCTGGTGCAAACACTGTCGAGTCGGCCCGAACTTCGCCTGGTCGAACGCAACAGCGCCGCGTTTCTGCGGGCCGAGCAGGGGCTGAGATCCGGCTTCACGAAAGAGACCGCTCCACTGGCAAATATCGAAGCGGCCGAACTGCTCCTCAGCGGAACGCTTGGTGAAACGAACGGGCGAGTGGACATGACCGTACGAATGCACGTGGTCGGCCGTGCCGAGCCGATCGCTCAGTGGAGCGTGGCTGGAACGACTGACAAGCTCGACGATCTGCGATCCAGGGTGATCGATCACATCGCTCAGGAACTGGAGTTTCAACCGGTTGCCGCTGGTCAAACTGCGACGGCACCAACAATGGCACGGCTTGCCGTGTTGCCGTTCCGAAATCAAACGGGCGATCCCAAACGCGACGATTGGGCCGAAGGGTTGGCCGACCTGTTGACCGTGGAACTCGGCCAGTTGGACACCATCACCCTGGTGGAACGGCAAGCCCTGCAGGCTGTGCTGCAAGAGCAACATCTGCAGGCCGCCCAATTGACGGATCCGGCGACGGCGATCCGGCTCGGACTACTGGCAGGTGCCGATTGGGTGCTCGTTGGCTCATTGTCCGGCGAGGGGGAAAACCTCAAGATGTCGGTCCGAGTCGTCGATGTCGCGACCAGCCGCATCCTGACCGGGCGCGAGCAAGCCGTCACCGTCGAACAAGTCGACCAGGGGTTGGCAAAATTGATCGCGGGCTTGCAGCACGATCTGTTTCCCAACTCGCTTCCACCTGCGGCGAAACCGAAGTCGACAACGCCTGTGATCTCCACGCATTCGCTGGAGTACGCCTCGTTGATGGCCCGCGCGCGGCGATTGCTCGTCGAAAAGAAGACGACTGAGGCGGCGACGGCTTACGAGCAGGCTTTGTTGCTTCAAGAGTCCTCTGTTGAAGCCCGGCTGGAGTTGCTGCGTTGCCGTACGGAACTCAAGCAATGGGAACCGTTGCTGGAGGTCGCGCATTCGTTGCGCGATCAGCCGGGCTACAAGACCATGGCTGCTTACGTGAGGTACGAAGTCGCCCGCGCGGAAATCGACGCGCTCGCGCGCTTGAAACGGGCCGAGGAAATCCGCCGGCGCGGTTCCGATTGGGAGCGAGAATGCGAACCTTTCAAGGCCGATATCGCCATAGCCTGGAAGCGAGCGGCAGGCATCCGCGAAGTCGAAACAGCGGGCAGCGTCCAATTCGCGACCGAGGTCCACAAGCACGGTCACCGGTCTGAACCTTTGCGGAAGTTGTACGCCGATGCATTCCTGCGCCTGCGCAAGGGATCGGTGGACAAACAATTGGCGGCTTGCCAGGACGTGGTCGCGGTCGTGGATCACGTGCTGAAGGTCTGCGCCGACAAACGGGACGCGGATGTCCAACGATGGGCGAGAACCCTCATCCCCAATGGCATTGAGATGGTGACCTATTACGAGATCACGGGCGGGGAGCAGATGCCATTCCTGACCGTCGATCAGAAGATTGAGCGACTGGAACGCGCCCGGCAGGTATTTGGCTGGATGCCGACGGTACAGTACGAGATTCTCGCCAAGTTGTCCTGTGAACAGCGTTTGTCAGGCCGATACGACGCGGCGTCCGAATCCTATCTCAAGCTGGCCCGCGCTCCGTTTCCCGAGCCAGATCGACTGCCTGCAGAGCTCGACCATTCGGAGCGGGAACCGACGACCATTCTGGATCGTCGGATCAACGGTTGGGCGGGATGGGCACTGATGCGCGCCAAGGCGGCACCGGAATCAACCCGCAGTGCGCTGGAAACCGCGCTGGTGGAGATCGGTGTGGTTCACGAACGCGGCCCCGAATTGATCGCCGCCGCCAACGAAGCCAACGTGGCGATGCGCTGGCCCGAGCGCCTGGCTCTGATCTGGGGCGGTGGACACAGCACATGGCAGTCGTGGCAGAATGTGTTGCTGCCGCTGGGGCTGCGAGTCCATCCCGTAAGACGCATCGGTGTGACAGCCGCCGATCTGGAGCCCTACGAATTGGTGGTCCTGGTCCGCTCGGGGCCGATTGCATTTCTGCCTGGGGAAATCCTCGCGCTGCGAAATCACGTGGCGCGAGGCGGACGGTTATTGGTGGTGCTTTCACCGGGTTGGGACGCCGCGCAACCCGCGGTCCATCACACATTACTCGACCTGTTCGGCTTTCAGCCCGGCGTGCCGACCGAAGTCCGTGCCTTGAGCACCAGGCTGGCTGACCATCCGGTCACTCGTGATCTGACGGGAGTCCTGGCCAAGTGTGCCGTGGCGATTCAAGCTCCACCGGAAACACAACTCGTTGTTTCGAAGGATCGTTGTCTGCTGGCCGCCAGAGACTATCAGGCGGGAAGGATTGCGGTCGCGTCGTTCGGACAGTGGTTCGTGCCTGATACCTCGGTCTACGGAAGCAAATGGATCAATTCGGTCGGCAGCGAAGTGTTGGCCGCGCGTCGCCCCGAAGACTTGCCAATGGCCGACGGTATCGATGCCCAGCGTCCGTTGCTCGATCAGTTGCTGAAATGGATGTTGAGTCCCGTGGAGTCATCCGCACCGCGACGGATTGATGCGACGGCCTGGCAGACGGCCGCCGCCGCAATCCGGGAAGTCCAGGCGCTGGCGATGCCACCGGGCAAGTTACCCGCCGTACTCGAACGCCTGGTTAGTCACGCAGCCCCTGGTTCGATCGAAAGGGAAGAGGCACTTTGGTTCGCCGCCGAGGCGAGTCAGGCGTACCAGTATAATCCCACTGCATTCAGTTCCATTGCCTGGGCCGAGCATCAATTGTACTCAGGTCTTGATTCCGAGAAATATTGGCCAGCTCAGCCCGAATACTACGATCAACTGTCGAGCGAGTTTCCGTCCAGTCCTCTGCTGGGTCTGGCCCAATTTCGCAGGGCCGATGCGCTCCGTCGCTGCAATGCAAGCGACTACTCGCGCCGGGAATGGCTTGGAGATGATCCGTATCCTCCCATCATTCAGGCCCTTGAAAAGGTCGAATCCAAGCCGGGTCAGCCGGCCTGGGCATGGCAGCAGCTTCGGCTCGGACGTTTGAAACAATCGGTCAAACCCAAGTCGAACGAGGGATTGGCCAACTTCCAAGCCGTTGCCGATCTGATGCCGCCATCCCCCGAGAAGGGGCTGGCCGTGCAGGCGGTGGCGATGATTGAACTGGAACTCGGCCACCGCGCCGCAGCGCAGCGGGCATTGGAGCTGCTGCTGAGCGACATCCCCAACTTCTACTACGGCGGCCCCTCCAGTGCCGATTGGTACGAAAAGTGGAAACCGCTGAATGATACCTTCCAGAATCATCCCTCACGTCGGCAAACGTTGAGCATCAGTTTGAGAGACATCGCCCAACAGCAGCTCCAGCGAATGAAGGCGAAGTAGCGATTCGGCACTCAAGTGCCAAACCGATCTTGAGCAGAATCTGCCGGTCCACTAGAACACATTTCCCATTTCCCGGCTCGGCTCGGATTGTTCGTGGATCGAATCCGTTCATCCGGGATGGATCCGGGATCGGCAAGGAGGCCGTACATGCGTACCAGTTTGTTCGCGACCCTGATCATCGTCGTCTGCCACCACGTTGTCGCCGAAGCTCAAGAGTCGAAGGTGTATCAGGCGATCGTGGAGATCGACGGAGAGTACGTGCGCAGTGGGCCAGGCCCCAACTTCTATCCCACAGACAAGTTACGCAAGGGAGACAAGGTCACCGTCCACCGCCATGATCCCGGCGGTTGGTGCATGATTACGCCTCCCCCGGGCAGTTTCAGTTGGATCCGGGCCGAGCATGTGCAGCGATCCGGCGAATCGGCCGGAGTCCTGAAACAGAATAATGTCGTCGTCCACGTGGGAAGCGCCCTCAGTGCCGACGAATTCACGACCATTCAGGGCAGCCTGTCCAAGGGGGACGCCGTCCAGATCCTGGGCGAGCGGCAGTTTCCGTTCGAGGGTGGTTCCAAACTGATGTACAAGATCAGCCCGGTGCGACGCGAATGGCGCTGGATCCAGCGCAAGGCAATCGTCGCCGCCGACGCGATTCAGTCCGAGCCGTTTCCCAACGACACCCCTCGCAAGAAGCCATCCGGACCGGTGGCAGACGTTCAGGTTGGCGATGCATTTGCCCAGCCGATTTCCACCGGAGATTCGGTGACGGGCCCGGGCGGTTCGTCGCCCAAGTCAAAACCACGCACCAACGGCCAGACAAACATCATCAACACCGAAGCAGATGGCTTCCAGGAACGACTGGATGCCGTCGACACTCAGTTTCGGGAAATGATCAAGCAGGAACCATCCACCTGGAACCTGACCGAGATCGAACGGCAGTACACTCAGTTGGATAACGAAGCAACCCAGCCCGCCCAGAGCAGAACGATTGCCGTTCGGCTGGACGCCGTTTCACGCTATCAGCAGACTCAATCGAAATACGCCAACTTCCTGAGGATCAGTGACGAGGCAAAACAGCGTGATGCGATCCTGGCTCAACAGCAGCGTGAAGCCGAATCGCGGCTCAACGGCATTCCTGCTGAAGGACCATCGACACCCGTCCCGCAGCCGCAACCACAACCTGGCGATGTCGTGGCCTCCACCGGCAACAACCTCACGCCGGAATCCCCCCGTCCGGCCGCGGTGCCGAAGTTCGCGGGTGCGGGGATCGTGGTTCCGATGGCGCAAACGTTTCCCGGCGGTCCCCAGTTTGCGCTGGTGGCTCCCGGAGGAAAACTGCTGGCCTACCTGGTCCCGGCCGCCGGTGTCGATCTGAGGCGGGCTGTCAATCAGTCGATGGGAATCATTGGCGATCGTGCGCTTCGACAAGAATGGGGAGCGGAAGTGATCACGGTTCGGGGCCTGCAGCCTGTCAGGTTGGCAAACCCTTCCCCGGCACCATAGCTGGCGGCCCGCGGAAAAAGGGGCCTGACCGGCCTGACCCTTTGAAGCGCATTTGATTCGCCTTGGAAACCACCTGCCCGAAGAGGGTCAGACCGGTCAGACTCCGTTTTCCACGGGCTGCCAGAGGACCCCGCCAAGTTCAGTTCGGAACGGACCGCTTTCTGGACGCTTTCCTCGGAAAAGCGCTCGGCCAGTCCAACGCGATTGACGGCTGCCAAAAGGCGGGAAATCGAGAAAAACGTGCCGGCCCCAGGAAATTCTGCGCCGGAAATCCTGTCGTGCATGCACTATAGTGGCAATGCCATGAACACCAGCCAGTCCACCTCTGCGATGCATTTGCCATCGGCCCCGCCCACCGATGCAGAACTGGTGGATCGTTTTGTCAGTGCGCGAGACCCCGATGCGATTCTGGAATTGGTGTGTCGACACGGGCCAATCATTCTTGGTGTTGGCAGGCGTGTGTTGCGTGATGGGCCAGACATTGAAGACGTGTTCCAGGCCACGATCCTGGTTCTGATCCGAAACGCCGCCCGGGTTCGACGTCAGCAGTCGATCGCGAGCTGGCTCTATGGGGTTGCCTATCGACTTTCCACGCGACTCAATCAACAAAAGCGCCAGAGACGCGAGACCATCCTGTCGGACGACCTGCCCAGTTCCGACGGCACGTTCGAGATTGTGGCCGATCGGCACGACCAGCAGGTCGTCGACGCGGAACTGAATGCACTGCCGGAACGGTATCGCGTGCCGCTGGTGCTGCGCTATCTTTTCGACCAATCCCCCGGCGACATTTCCAGAACGCTGGGAATCACTAAGGGAACATTGGACGGACTGTTAAAGCGTGGCAAAGACCTGTTGCGGGCAAAGCTGATGCGGCGCGGTATCACGTTGAGTACCGCATTGGCAGTGGTGCAGGCCTCGCAGCAAGCCGTCCAGGCGGCCTGTCAGTCAGCCTTGATCGAACGGACGATCCCGGGCGCGCTGTCAAATCCTTGGGATCCTGCGTCTGTCGCCGATCACATTACAAGTCAAGCCCGTGACCTTTCGCAGAAGGAAATCGTTGCCATGTCCACATTCACAAAAAGCAGCCTGGTGACCGGGATCGCCGCAGGACTGATCGGTGTCGGCTTCGCGGGGATCCAGTTCTTTGGATCCTCCCACAGGGCTCAGGTCGAAGCGGGGCCGATCACGCAGTTGCGATCAAACTTGTCCGCAGCGGCCACGGCTTCACAGGGGGTGGTTGGACAGGACCTGGCAGAAGCGGCTCCCGAGACAGACAAGACCGTAAAGGCGGCCGACCATGTCGACGCGGAGATCGGAGCCCCACACCCCGGCAGAATCGAAGATTTGAAACGCCGCAACAAATTCGAACAAAAAATCGAGAAGGCATTTGCAGAGCGGACGCAAATCGCTTTTACCGAGAACCCTCTCGAAGAAGTGGTGAAGTACCTGGAGGATCTGCATCACATTGAAATCTGGATCGACACGACTGCACTGGCGGATGAAGGGATCAGCACGGATCAACCGATCAGCCTGGTGATGTCGGGGATCTCGTTGCAAAGTGCCATGCGCCTGATCCTGGAACCCCTGGGTCTGGACTATGTGATCAAGAATGAGGTCGTGGCAATAACGACTCGCGGCGAAGCTGACGCCTTCATGGAAGTGCGGGCCTACGATGTCAGTCACCTTCAGGGAACCACCACTCCTGAACTGGATGAAATCATCCGGGGAACAGTTTCTCCAAGCTCCTGGTCTTCGGAACGTCAGGCGGTTGGCCCAAGTATGCGCATGGGAGGCCTCACCGATTCACGGCCCCAGGCCGAGTCCGTTGTGCAAATGGGCACTGCCAGTTTGATCCGAACGGGTCTGGCGACGGAACCGGAAAAGGGACCGGCGAAGCCAGAGACCCCCGCGTCGCTCGGTTCTATTCGGTACACGACGAAGACTTTGGTAATTCGACAATCTCAACGAGTCCACGCAGAAATCGCGGATCTGCTGAACCAGTTGCTATCCTCGCACGGGAGTACGCCCCATCCGACGGGGAATACCGCGGAGGCGAAGTATTAGCAGTCCGTGGAAAAGAGGGCTCGTTTCACGGCGAATCCATGGACCTTCCATGGGTCAGACGGAAGCTACTTCGCTTGCACCAGCGCGGATGCAAACGTCACCAGATCGACGCGGTCTTCGGCGCTCTTCAGCAGCACGTCAAACCGGTCCGCCTGCTGACACAGTTCGGCAAACGCCGCGGCAAAGTCGGGATCGGCCTTGACCAGGTATTGCTCGGCCAGTGGCAATGCCTTGTCGAGCTGTTCTGTCCGGGCCAGCAGGTCCACCATCACATACGCAATCAACGCCTGATCCGGGGCATCCGGTTCGAGATCCAACTGCTGCTGGAAGTACGCATACGCGGTCTCACGGTCTTCACCCAGCAGGAATTTGAAGAACTGGATGTGCGACGGATAGAACTCGGCGAACGGTGGTTCGCCCGCGTACTGGAACTGAGTCGACAATTGCGCACCGTACTCGGCCAGATCCAGCGCCAGTTTCAATTCCGGCGTCCCTTTGGTCAGCGACCGGGCGAACCGTACGGTCGAGTGCAGATGCGAAACGTCGATGTGATAGTTGTTGTCGGCAAACAACCATTCGCGTCCGGCAATCAGTTCCCGCAACGTTCCCGCGGGGGGCGCGAACGGCATCCGCTGTTTGACTTCATGCTGAATGGAATGCAACAGGTCTCCATGCAGCGTCTTGACCAGGATCGCCGCACATTCCGAGCGTTGTTCCGGAGACAGGTTCTGGAACTGTTGATCGAGTGACGTGATGGTGCTGCAGGTGCCGTGCGTTTTCAGCATGACCTGCATCCCCTTGACGGGGTGTACCAGCTTGTAAAAACCCAGGTCAATTAGTTCCTCGGATTCATCGCTGGCGTCGCGAGGCAGGGGGGCCGCGTCGAGGGCGTCGCGAACAGGCTGCAGTTCGCGAATGGCGTGAAAGTAAATCCAGGCCTGACCGAGCTTTTTGTCGGCCAGCAGCAACCTGCCGACTTCGCGGGCGGCCGCCGTATACGCGGCTTCAAATTCATCACGTTTGTCTGCGGGGATGTCATCGAACGCGGTGGGCCGATGCAGCGGAGCTCCGAGTTCGTACTTCTTCCGGGCGCACAGCGCGTCGAACAGCTTGTGATAATCCTTCTGTTCTCGCAGCAGGGTGGCCAACTGGTTGAACACGGCAGCGGCACCACCAGATTTGAGCTGATCCTGAAGCTGGGTAAACGGAGTTGTTTCGGCGGCCATCAGGCAATGTCCCGGAAGGAGAGTGCGGTTTGAGTCTCGGCGAGGTATAGATTATGCCCGGATTCGCCGGACTTCACATCCGACCGGCAAAAATCGGCTCGGACTCGGCTTGGCCCGCAAAATGAAGCCTGACGGGTACGATTCAGGATTCGCCCGGCGTCCGGGGTTTGAGCGCGCTCTCTGGGCTGTCATCAGCGCGCCAGTGACGCTGTCTGGTGCTGTTCGTTCAGGGCCATCGCTTTTTTCAAATTGGGAATCGGGTGCCACGGCAATGGAGTCCTCGACATGGCCGTGCCGATTGAGCATTCGCACGGCCTTCCCGAAGACGGTAAGACCGTGGCACCCCAATTGGAAAAAGGCGATGGCCTTGGCTGTCCGTTTGCTGTCCGTTCCATCCAACTGGAATGGCAGTTGCTGACTGGCTAGAGTCATTACGACATTGTTCTCTCAATCTACACGAGGCGGATCTGCATGGCCACAGTCAATGATGCTGCCGACGAATCACCGACCGGAGTTCGCTGGTCGATGTTTTTCCTGGCCTGTGGCACGTCGTGGTTCCTGTACCTGCACCGCTATTCATGGTCCATCGTCGGGTCGGAAATCAAGAACACGTACGATTTCACCAATACCCAGACTCAGACGGTGTTCTCGCTGTTTTACTGGACGTACGCGGGCGGCCAGATTCCCAGTGGCATCGCGATTGACCGGTTTGGTCCGCATCTGTTCCTGGGGACCAGCATCATTCTCTGGTCGCTGGCGTTGATTGGATTCGGACTGACACGCAGCCTGTCAGTGATCGGCGTGCTGCGGTTTTTGTTCGGTGCGGCGCAGGCGGGCTGTTACCCGGGACTGACCAAGGCCAGTCGAGTCTGGTTTCCACTGCGCGGCCGGACGACGATTCAAGGCTGGATCGCCACCACGTCCGGGCGGTGTGGTGGGGCGATGTCGCCGCTGATACTCGGCACATTCCTGATGGGAATGTGCGGTCTGACTTGGCAAACGGCGATTGCCGTAATGGGCGGCACCGGCTGCCTGTTTGGATTGGTGTTCCTGATCGTTTTTCGCAATTCACCCGCCGAGCATCCGGGGGTCAACGCGGCCGAACGGGCCTTAATCGCCGAAGGCGGGACCGCTCAGGCACTCACCGGAACTCTTCCGTGGTCCCGTGCCGTGCGAAACCGCAGTTTGCAGTTCTTCATTGTTCAACAGTTTCTGGACGCGGGTTCGGATGTCGCGTTCGTGTCGCTGATCGGTCAGTACTTCATGGAACGGCACGCCTTGAATATCAGTGCCTCCGGTTGGCTGACCAGTCTGCCGTTGTGGGGTGGCGCGTTGGGCGGGATTGCCGGAGGCTGGTTGAACGAACAGTGGATTCGCAGCACGGGAAACCGGCGCTGGTCACGCAGCGGGATCGGATTCGTCGGCAAGGTCATTGGCTGCATCATGCTGTACATCGTCAGCGTGCAGAGCGGGCCCACGGCCGCGGGGTTCGCACTGCTGTTTGCCAAGTTCTTCAGCGACTGGAGTCAGCCGACCGTGTGGGGAACCTGCACAGATCTGGGGGGGCGTTTTTCGGCGACGGTCTTCAGCATCATCAACACGTCGGGCACCATCGGCGGCATTGTCATGCCGCTGGTGTTTGGATACGTGCTGGACTTGTACACCACCAAATCGGTGGTGGCCGAGGCGACGACGTCACAAACGGAATGGGGCCCCCTGTTTCTACTGCTGGCAGCGATGTACCTGGCCAGCGGAGTATCCTGGTTGCTGATCGACTGTACGAAATCCCTGGAGGTTGACAAACCATGAGCAACGCTGCGACCGAGTACCGATACAACCGACTGACCTGGCCGGAAATGAACGATGCGATCGGGATGCAGAAGCTGATCATCCTGCCGACCGGTTCGACAGAGCAGCATGGTCATCACCTGCCGATCGATGTTGATGTCTTCCTGTGTGAATCGGTCTGTCACGAAGTCGGCCGGCGCATTCCCGACAAGGTCCTGGTGTTGCCTCCCATTTCGTACGGACTGAACCGGCATCACATCGATTTTCCAGGGACGATTCACATTGAACCGGACGTGTTCGTGAACTTTGGACTGAACATCACCAAGAGTGTCGCGTACCACGGATTCCAGAAGATCCTGATCGTCAACGGACATGGATCGAATGCGCCCCTGATCGATCTGATCGCGCGCAAGACGGTCCTGGAAACTCAGTCGTTGTGTTTTGCGACCACGTACTTCTGGTTCCTGATGGAAGAGTTCAACAAGATCCGCGAATCCGACGTGATCGCTCATGCCGACGAGTTTGAAACATCGCTGTACCTGCATCTGGCGGGTGATCGGGTGCAGATGGACAAGGCCGTCGCGGACAACGATCGGATGGGCAAGTTCGTCAGCAGCGACAGCACAATGAATTACTTCGTGCGGTTCAACGACTACTGGGGCCGCTGGACGAAGACCGGAGTTCACGGCGATGCCACCAAGGGGACTGCCGAAAAGGGCCGGATCATCTTTGAAGCAGCCGTCAGCGGGCTGGTGAAGCTGGTGGATGAACTGCGCGACTGGCCCATTGAAAAACGGGCGGACATGCACACCCATCCCGTGCAAAGCCAGATTCAGTGGTGAAAACGGTCGTGATCCTGATCGACAGTTTCTACGTATTGATGTTGGGGAGCGAGAATCCCTGTCGCCCGGAACCCGGCGTCGCCAGGCACGGATTGGTACAATCGGCCTGTCGCAAGTCGGCACGTTCTTACCATGTTGCGTCGTGATCCACGTTTTTCGTGAGGGACATTACCTGTCCCTGTCGATCGCGAGATGTCGCAGTTCTCAGGAAGACTTATGTCCCAACACGACTCCCGTTCCGGCCAGCCGCTGAAGGCGTCTTATGTGATCTTGTTGATCGCGCTCACGATCCTGGGATACGCCGCATCTGTGATGTTGCCCTGGGTGATTGCGGTGTCACTGGGAGGGCCGTTTGAGTGGCGTAACCTGCTGCAGAGTCGTGTTCCGGAATCCAAATTCGCCGTCCTCTGGAACGACGACGTGTGTATCCCGTCGCTGACTCTGAACATGCTGTCACCCGGACGGATGGTCCATTCGCTGGAGATCATTAATCCGCAGACCCGGGAGACTCGGTCGATCAAGACGTCGATTCCGCCGGGAAAGATGAAGCTGGTTCCCGACGGCAACCAACTGTGGTGTCTGAGCGGTTCGATTGTGCATCACGTTCAGGATGATGTGGTCACGGAAACGTCGACGGGTTTGACTTTGAAATCGCCCGAATCCGCGTTTCTTTATGAAGGACAACTGGCGGTCCTGGAAGAAACCTTCCCCGGATCGGGTTCAAAGGTGGCGACGCCCGTTCATCAACTGCTGGTCTGGTCGAATGACATGTGGCAGAACCGCGGTCGGATCCTGTTACCGAAGGTCTATAGCGAGTCGACAGAAGGTTCAGCGGGCAATTCACCATCGGATGATCAATCCTCCGCACCGGCAAATCCGGCGTTCCAGGGTGTCTCTGAAGTTCATGTCCTGAATTTTCAGGGACAACTTCACCTGTTTTGTTCGGACGGCAGCAGAGTCCTGTATTCCAATCGGCTGGAGATTGTTCCCGCCGAAGCGGCGTCTGCACTGGATGTTGAGAATGCCGAGATTCCGTTGCCTGGCTGGATCCTGGTGGGAAATCACACGCAATTCGATGTCGGCAGCGATGCCGAGGGACTGCTGCTGGTGGAGCAGAACGCAAATTTCCGCTCAGGGTCCATGAGTACGGATGCCACCGTCGTGCGATTGTCGGGCGAGAAGTGGACCAAGTCTCAGACGTGGCAGCGTGCCGGGTTGATGATCGAACCGCACCTGATTTCGAATGGCAAAACCGCCTATATCATTGGTCAGACGCTCGGCAATCATTTGGCGCTTTGTAATCTGCAGAAAACGGAAGTTCGCCTGCCATTCAGTGCTTCACCCACCATGGATCGACTGGCCCAGTCAGTCCAGAAGATCGCCTGGTGGGCGTCGTATCCCATCCTGATCCTTTACGCTCTGATCGTGTCCCGGCTGATGACAGCGTACCGCAGTAGTCGTTATGAGTACGGCAATCGTACGGTCGAACTGGCGTCCATGACCCGCCGGGCGATCGCCAAGATCGTGGATGTGTACATGGTGTCGCTGCCGCTGCTGGTTCTTCAATGGGTGTATATCGGATCGCAGGCCGAAATGCAGGAATGGTTGCTCGACAAGATGTCCACGCTCGATCTGCAGCTCTTTACAATGATGATGTTCGGAGTGCTCGGACTGGTCGTCTATGCGGTTACCTGGTTGCTGGTACTCGGTGTGCTGCAGGGACGATGGGGGATCAGCCCTGGCAAGTGGCTGCTGGGGATTCGCGTCGTGCGGACGACCTTGAGACCCTGCGGTGTCTTTCGGGGAACGCTGCGCGAAATCATGTCGTTGATCGATGGCATGATTTGTTTTGCGTGGGTGCCGGGTGCCCTGTTCTTCGGATTGACCAGCCTGCGGCAACGGATCGGGGATCTGGTCGGGGACACGATCGTGATCCGCAAGCCGGGCTCCGAGTCATTCACCGGTGAAGCGGTTCTGAAGTCCACTTGATTCGGGCAGTTGCGACAGTCGGACCTGCCGCGGGTCGCTTGACCGAAGTTGTGACGGTTCACAAGATAGGCAGGTCGACACGTCCAATTGTTCACATCAGGCAGGATCGGGAATGACCATGAAATCGTTGCTGCAACAAAGGCTGGTTGCGGGGTTGCTGATCGGATCTTGTGTGGTCGCGATGGGTTGCGGCCGAATTCCCAAGCCAAACCAGGGTGGAACGACGCGGACCACGAAAACGACCGGTAAAGACCACGATCCCATGGAAATGAACATGCCTACTGTGCAAAGTGAACCCTACGGAACCACGGCCGCCGGCGAAGAGGTGACTCAATACAGCCTGCGAAACAGATCGGGAATGAAGGTCAACCTGATTGACTGGGGGGCCATCATCACCAGTGTCGAAGTTCCCGATCGCGAAGGGAAGATGGCCAACGTGACGCTCAGCCATCCAGATCTCGCCGCGTACGAGGAAAATGCCCCCTACTTCGGTGGAGCCTGCGGTCGCTATGCCAATCGCATCGCCGGCGGCAAGTTTACCCTGGACGGCATGGAATACACTCTGTTTCTGAACAACGGCCCGAACACCCTGCATGGCGGCAAGGAGGGCTTCATGAAGAAGCTGTGGGCTGCAGAAACCTTGCAGGAAGACACCCAGGTCAGCGTCACGTTGACCTATGTCAGTCCGGACGGCGAGGAAGGTTACCCGGGCAAGCTGAAAACCGCAGTCACCTATACGCTGACCGATGCGGATGAATTGCGGATTGATTACAAGGCGACCACCGACAAGCCCACGGTTCTTAACCTGACGAACCATGCGTATTGGAATCTTGGGGGTGCCGGAAGTGGTCTGATCCTGGATCACGAACTGACGCTGTTCTGTTCCAGGTATTTGCCCGTCGATGAAACGGGAATCCCCACGGGCGAACTGGCCCCCGTCGAGGGAACCTGCATGGACTTCCTGAAACCACACACGATTGGCGAACGCATTGATCAGCCCGTGAATGGCTCTGGCGGGTATGACCACTGTTACGTCGTCGACGGCGAGGCCACCAAACTGCGACCTGCCGCCAAAGTCGTGGAGCCGAAGTCCGGTCGCGTCCTCGAAATCCTGACCACCGAACCTGGCATCCAGTTCTACACGGGGAATTTTCTGGAAGGGAACGCCAAGACTGGGAACACACCCAGGCATGGTGCGTTCTGTCTGGAAACCCAGCACTTCCCGGACTCACCCAACCACCCCGATTTCCCAACAACACGCCTGAATCCTGGCGACACATACTCGCAGACCACCGTGCATAAGTTTACCGTGCTGAAATAGGTGGTCGATTCAAAAGTCGCGTCGGGCACCGGGGCGTGCCCGCAGGTGAGCCGTGATTCCATTCCTGGAAACGGCATCGACCTGGACGACACCCAAATCGCCATCTGCCGATTCGACGACGAGTAAGGGGCCGTTGGGTGTTGGACCATATCCCGGCTTCGTCGGTCGGGGTCCGAAGTAATCGGTGAGCAGGATCGAGTTCCTGGCCTGTTCGGTCACCGTGCGGAACAGTTCAGCGTCTGACAAACGATCGGCCTCATGCCACTGCGTGACGGGCAAGACACCCAGTTTGGCTCCCCGCAAAGTGACCAGTCCATGCGTCGCTGCGTCGTATGCCAGCACTCCCACCTTTGTATCGACGGCCCATTGTTCCAGTGCCGGTCGGCCAGGCGGGATGGTTGCCGGTGGCTCCACGAATTCTTTGAAGAAGTCCAGGATTCGCCGCCGCGACTGCGGACCGTCGTCGTAGACAAGGTCCCTGATCGGTCCCTGAAATTCTGCCTGGTTGGCAAATCGGGTCTGGAACCTCAACAGTGCCGATCTTCCTTCCGCCAGCAGATCCGGGTCCAGCGGTGGTGAACCTGCTCCGAATCTTGGATCGTTCTGAATCGATTTTTCTTTGACACGCATGACGATCGTGTCGAAACTGGATTGCACGAACGTCAGATTATCCAGATTCCACTGTTTCTGGTCTTGAGCCATTTGGGCGAGTTCCGCGTCGGACAGCGGTTCGTGGAACCATCCGTGCCACGGCGAATCAAACAGTTGCTCGAGCTTTTGAATCGCATGTCCATGCGTGCGGATAATGAACGTATCCGTCGTTGGAATCGCACGAATGAACTTGCGCCACTCGTCACGTTGCTGTTCACGCCGGGCCACCTGTTCCGAAGACAGCTCACTCGGGTTCAGGGCCATCCACAACCGCCACTTCAATGTGACGTAGGCCGGGAAGAAATTGAGATAGTCCAGATTGAAGGAAAACAGATCTCCGAATTCATCGACGATGGCGGATTGGCGCGCGGTCGGGATCGACGCGGGCATGTGGTGTTCGACAAATCGTCGGAAATCTTCGACGATCACGCGTCGATCTTCGTCACGGAACACGTCGCCGTATCTCGTCAGCAGCATCCGGTCGAAGCGACCTGTCAATTGGGTCTTCAGGTCGTTCTCGGGAGCCACTATGCGGGCGACATTCAGTTTTGGCAGTTCATCGCCGTTCACGGCAGACAGCTTCGAAGCGACACCCGTGAACTCGACCCAGTGACGCGGCCGGGAATCCAGCAGGACGCGATCGAGTTGCCCCTGTTTCAGTTCCGAACGATACGATTCCCAACCATCCCAACCCGTTGGAATTCCCTTCGTGGTTGTGATGGTCGCTGCACCATGATTGAGCGGCGCAGGCCAGGTCTTGCCCTGTTTGTCGATCAGTCGCAGGCGGATTTCTTCGTCCGGCAGGTACCGTCTTCCCAGCATTAAATGAACTTCGCTTTCAGGGGCATCACGTAACTCGCCCAGCGCATAGTCGGCCGCCCCATACGTGATCTCCTTCTTCGGCCGCAGGGGCCCCAGTTCCTTCCAGGGACCAGCACCGGCATGGATGCCAATTCCCGATTCTTGTCCGGTGACCGCAGCGTCGAATGAGACCAGGTACAACGACGAATCCTGGAAATCTCCCCAGCGCGAATACAGCGGCAACGGCGGAAAGTTGGCAGTCGTGACGTACGTGATTCCCATTTGTTCCGAATCGGGACTCGCCGGGTCGCGGACACAGACCAGGCCCATCAATTCGGTCCGACCCAGCGCATGCTGTTGCAGTGACCAGTCGACTGATCGGGGGACTCCATCCGCGTCCCACCAGCAGAACGGATGCGTTGCCGGCCGCGCGACTGCGATGAGAGACACGCTGCCCCCGTTCGGCAGGGGCTTTGCCCAACGCGCGGGGAGTTCCTGCGGAATCTTGGCGGCTCGGGCATTGAAGTCGGCCGCCTGCTGTAGCACCGCCTGTTCACGAGCAGTCCCGGACTTGAACCAGGCCAGATCCGCCAGCAGACGCCGCATCGGCTCGGTCACACTGGGAACTGCTTCGTAGACCATCAGGATCTGAAAATCCCGTTCGCCAGCCAATTGCTCGGTCTTTCCCACAAAGGCCACCGCAGACCCGATCGGAAGGTCGCCACGATATCGCAACGACTGCGGTTTGATTCGATGCCTGGATTTGGGTCGAAGTGTGGTCGCATCCAACTCAAAGCGGTACTGTTGCAGATCGAGTTCCAGCGGTTGCCCGGGCAGGGCCAGATACGTTCCGCGACCCGACGAATTCGCAAATGCGTTTCCGCCGCGTGTCTGCAGGATCTGGTACGAATCCGAAAGGTGAATGTGGCGTCGATCATTTTCACGGAGGGTAGTCTCCAGGACATTGATCCGCCCCACATCGGTATGAATATGCGCCTGCTGTGCGGGGGCGAACATGATCTGCCGCAGCCTGGCGGCATCGAATTGCAAGACGCGAAAAGCATCCTGCCGGGGCAGTTCGCCAAGACACTGCCCGGCGACCTCGTCTGCCAGCGTTCCATCAATCAGCATCGACCACGTCAAAAACTGCCGGTCTGCGGGGGCGGCATCGACTGCCGCCTTTGGCCGCGGCGACTGCTTGAATGCAATCAGTTGATTGACCGTGTTCACGAACAACGTGTCATTGGCAACGATTGGCGTCGTCTGAATGGAAGAGTTCAAGTTGTTTTCCGCGATCAATTGCTTTTCCCTGGCGAGAGCAAAGATCAGGATGTCACCATCTTCGTCACCGACGTAAACCTTGCCATCGACGATCAGTGGTGTGCCCCAGGCGGCGCAGGTCAGATCGTGAGTCCAGTAGACCACGGGCTGACCATCGATTGTCCGCCTGGCATCCAGGCAGTGCAGAAGTCCGGAGAAATCGGTGATGAAGAGGAGATCGTTCTTGATCACCACGTTTCCCAGAGTACGGTGCATCGTCTGCTCGAATTCAACCTTCTCCGCCGGCAGTCGACCACGCCCGGTGTAGCACCAGACGGCCGCCGAATTCGGATTCGGGAGGGCTTTTTCACCGCTTGTCGGATCGACGGCCTGCACTCGACGGGCCGGCAGGGGTTGATCATTGGCATCCACCGCCAGTTCCGGGCTGACGTCGCCGCGCCGGGTTGGATCGAGACACCACAGTCGGCCCGGTCCCTCACCATGTTCCGGGCTCTCGCCGACACCAACATAGATCCGCCCATCGTAAAAGACCGGTGTTGCCAGGATGGAACTTCGGTCCGCCTGGCGATTACCGATCAAGTATCTGGACTTTTTGGGATTGGCGTCGAATTTCCACAGGAGCCTGGCGTGCCCGTGACCATCTCCATCGGGGCTGAAGCTGTAGAGCCAGCCATCTCCTCCCGCCATGACAACCTGGGTCTCGCCGTTGATTTCAAACGCGCAGGGACTGGACCAGCATCCCGCCAGGATGTTGGCACCGGGTGAGTTGTCGGTCCAGACGACCTGTCCCGTATGTTTGTTCAGACAGACGAAGGTCGGTGCCTGCGGGTTGACGACGACCTGATGGTCGGCACCCACTCCGTTCGACGTGATGACATAGCAGTAGTTACCCACGCAAAGCACGGTGCTGGCCGAGGCTTCGAACGGTTCAACCTGGAACTCCTTGACCAGATCCACCTGCCAGATGAAGTCCGCATCGGATGGATCGCGGTTGGCCTCACCGACAAACGGGCCGTCGTTTTCGCCGTCGCGAAAACCCTCTGTGTCGAGGCAGACAACATCGGACCGGTTCGAGACGTACCACAACCGGTCCCCCTCCACGGTGGGAGGCGAGCAGATTCCAATTGTCGGCCAGTCGCGAAATGCTCCGTCCTTGCCTTTGTCCAACTTGCTGTGATTTGCCTGCCAGAGCAGTTCGCCTGTGACGGCATTGTGAGCGCGCAGACAACCAAGATCGACCGTCTTCGGGAACCGGCTCACGAACCCCGGTAGATTGTTTCCTCCAACGAACACTTTTCCGTTCGCCACGACGGGAGTTGTCAGATTTCCTTTCGAGTGCTTCACCGTCCACAACACGTTTTCGCCCGTCTTGAGATCCCAATGAGTGGGGATGTTCTCCCCCGCGGGTGTGTTGTTGCGATGGGGGGACCCGCACCACTGCGGCCAGTCTTTTGCTCGGACTTGCTGTCGGGCGATGGACTGCAACGCATTCACCGTCGGGTCGAACTTGCCTGAAGGTGCAGGGTCGAGCTGAGCTCTTTCGCCAGATCGCTGTTCCGGCCGGACATCCCCGGCCCCGGCGTCGACAGTCTCAACCGAAGAATCTCGATCGAAATTGAGATCCCGGTGTTCGGCCGTAGCGCGCGACGCCACCCAGATTCCAGCCACAGCCAGCAGGCACAGCACCGTCGTCCCGGACAGCAGGCCCCGTGTGGCGGGGCGAGCGACCCGCTGCTGGGGCAGAAGGCGTCGAACTCGCTGGACAAGATTTCCCCCGGTCCCGGCCATGGAACCAGCCGCCAGCGCCGTGGCCGTGTCGGCCTGACGAAGTTCTTCCAGTGCCAGCAACATTCGACCATACGTCGCCCGGTCGCCAATCACCTCCAGGGCAATGTCGTCGCAGCAAAGTTCCCGCTCGTGCCGGATGCGACTCGACAACCACCAGACAGCCGGGTGATAGAACAACAACGTCTCAACCACGATCTGGAACGCGTTGACCAGCCAGTCGTGCCGCCTCACATGTGCCAGTTCGTGAGCCAGCAGCGACTGCAGTTGAATCGGTGTGAGTCCGGTCAGGACGCTGGCTGGAAGCAGGATCATCGGCCGCAAATATCCGACAACCATTGGCACGGCGACCTGTGCCGACTGGACAATGCGGACGACTCGCGTCAGACCCATCCTGTTGGCCAGGTCCGTCAATTGCCGCTGTAAATCGTCGGAGACGGGTGAGAGCCCCGTACGACGCAGTTTCGATTGAGTCCACAGTCCGCAGATCGGCCTGAGCGAAAACAGCGCCACTCCTGCCAGCCAAAGCAGAACGAGCCACGGCAATCGCGGTTCCACAACCGTCCGACATCGCTCCAGGAATCCCGTCGCCGGATAATCCTGCATCGGATTGCCTGCGGTCGCTACGACGCCACTCGGAACACCCGTTTCCAGGGGAACTTCCGCCTGCGAAACGGTCGTTGGCACCAGGGAAGGTCTCACGGTGTCCGGTTCATGCGACGATGTTGCGCCCGGTTCGACCGACTGCTGCACATCCGTGGGATCGACGCTCGGCACTTCCCGAATTTCGCTGGACGTGACTTTCACTTCGCTCGTCCGCGGCGCGATTTCCAACATCGCCCATGTCAGGCAGGGGAGCGATGCCATCACGGTCATCAACATCACCCCGGCCACGTACCGTGAACTCGCATTGCGTCGTTTCAAAACCAGTTCAAGGAGTCCGGCGACAATTGCCACTGCCACCATCTGCCAGGTCGAATGCACCAGTGTCCACCCCAATCGCTCGACCCATTCGGGAATGACGCCCGGATTGAGGACTGCAGGGACCAGGATCCAGGATTGCAGCACGGCCAGAATCAAACCATAGGCGCTGACAACCAGAGCTTTCATGGTGTTTTCCCCTCCAGTTCGTCGACCAGTCGTCGAACTTCCGCCAGATCTTCCGCGGAGGCTTTGCTGGCCGTCAGTGCCTGCATGACCAGGCTGAGGGCCGAACCATCGTAGACCTTCGCGATCAGGTCGCCGAGCATTTTTCGCTGCGTGACCTTCTGGCTGGCGGCCGCTCGATAGACTTGCGGGCTGGCCGATTCGTCCCGCTTGACCAGACCCTTTTCCAGCATGACCGACAGCATCTTGACCGTCGTCGAATACGTCGTTTCCTTCGCTTCGAGTTCGGCCAGCCTGTCGTGAACCTGTCGCGCGGTTGCCCCGCCGCCAGCCCACAGGATGCGCAGAATCTGCAACTCGACTTCGGTCGGCTGCGTGGAACTTGCCCTCGCCATGATCCGCTCCTGCCCGCACTTCGCCTCGTCGGAATGTGACGAATGAATTCGTCACATTGGATCACTTTAGCGAATTCTTTCGTCACGTCAACCAGAAAATCACTCTCCGGGTCGGCGGCGTGGGACAACGCGAGCGCGTAGAAAGGAGAACTACGTTGCCACGAGCTTGCGCCGGCGCTGGCAGCCGGTTCTGCAGTGGACGATTGAGAATACACCCGCGGCTAGCGCCCAATGGCACTTACTTTGTGAGCCGCACGGCGCTAGCCGCGGGTTCTTCGGGTACGAGTGAGAATGCACCCGCGGCTAGCGCCTTGCGGCTCACAAGGTGAGTGCCATCGAGCTTTGCGCCCGCAGAACCGGGGACTGACGCGACCAACGTCTACGGCTCAGGACTGACGTTGTGAATCACTCATCGTCTTCAGCCAGCACCGTGACCCATCCGGAGACGGGGGTGCCAGATTCATAACGCAGGATTTTTTTGGCCTGGCTGACGACTCGATAACCGGCGTCGGCAGCGGCCTGCAGCAGATGGTCCTGGTGATGCGCAAAACGACCTGAATCCGTCAATTGGAAGGGGTTCACGGTTCCCCTTTCCACGGTGAAGCCGAGAAATCCACCCGGAGCGAGATGCCGCGACGCATCCGACAGGATCTGGGTGAGATCCCCGAAATAAATCAGCGTATCGCAGAAGGCAATCACATCAAACGCGTCGGTCGGTGTATTGCGCAACCACTGGGTGAGCTCGGTGATTTCGAGCCGATCGTAAATACCCCGGTCGGTGGCACGTTCCAGCATGGCGGCGGAAAGGTCGATGCCGACCAGTCGCCTCGAAATGGGCCTCAGGCGTTCGCCGAAGAGTCCCGTGCCACATCCAACATCCAGGCCTACCAGATTCGTACGGGGACCCATGGCTGCGGTAAGGGCTGCGAACAACAGCTCGGGTGCCCGGTAATCCAGATTGCGGCACAGGCTCTGTTCGTACGAGGAAGCGAAGTGTCCATGCAACTGCTCAATGCACCGGTCGGAAACTCGAGACGGCAATGCCTGATCGTGGAGGGAAAGTAACTGATGTTCCACCCTGACATCTTCGGGGACGAATTCCAGATATCGCTGGTAAGCATGCCGCGCTTCGGAGCGTCGCCCGATCCTGTTGGCCAGTTCGCCGAGTTGATACCAGAAATGAGGTTCGTCCGGATCCAGTTCGGTCGCGCGGTACTGACAGACAAACGCGGCCAGGACCCGATCCGTACACCACAGTTCTTCGGCCAGTTGGTGCAATTCCCCGGCCGACAGAGATTGGAAAGATTTGCCTTCCCGGGCATCGACCAACAGTCCCTGTTGAGTGGCCTGCCAAATCCAGTCCGCGCAGCGGGCAGAACTGGTGCGAGCCAGCAGCGGACTGACGGCGTCCACGAGTTCCTGCTTCGTCAAGTCGCCATTGGCCAATTCGACAATTAATGCCGCCAGCGGATTCAGACGATGCAGCCTTCCTGCATCCAAATCATAGGCCAGGTAACTGTCATCACTGGGACACAGCAGCACCGTCGGTTTTAACACGGGTCGTGACTTCATATTTCACACATTCACTTCGACAAAGGCCCGCCCCATCGCCTGAGAGAGATGGGGTCGGGAGGAGATGTGGCTACTGATTGGCAATCACGGGCGTCACCACCCGCACACGACTTTATTAGAGGGACATGACCACCTGTGGTCCGTTCCAGCGATCAATGGCCCTGAGGGGGGATTTCCCCCGCTCGACGTTGAACTTCAGTCCGGTCGTCGTGGCCGTTCCGGACGTCCTCCGCCACCGGAAGCACCACCGGGTGGTCCCGCGCCTGGACCACCCTGTCCGCCCGGACCGCCGCCAGCATGATGCTGGATGAAGTCGTCGATGAATTTCTGCAATTCGTCTTTGCTCAGTTTGCCGTCTTTGTCTGCATCAAATTCCAGAGCGTGAACCAGCATCCGATCTGGTTGAATGTTCGGACCGGCACCGCCGGGACCACCAGGCCCACCCTGTCCGGGGCCGCCGGGTCCACCCTGTCCGCGGCCACCCGGTCCACGACCGCTGGGACCACCTTGCCCGCGGCCACCCGGTCCACCCTGCCCTGGCCCCCCAAACCCTTCGCCGGCAGGACCTCGGCCACCTGGCGGTCCGTCAAAGCCTGGCCCTCCCGGACCTCCGGGACTGGCACCCGGCCGGCCACCAGGCCCAAACCCCGGACCGCCGCCACCACCCGGGCCGCCGGGACCGCGCCCCATGGGACGGATTTCATCTTCAGTCAACTTGCCATCCTTGTTCTTGTCGAGCTTGGACAGTGACTCGGTGGCGCCCTTCAATTCTTCAACGCTGATGATCCCGTCGTGATCGGCATCCAACGCCTCAATGACAGGATTTGGCCGTCCGCCGGGACCGCCGCCTGGGCCTCCCGGATAACCGCCGCCAGGACCGCCGGGCGGCTGAGCCATTGCGACCGTGGCGCTGGCAACTGCGAACAGCCCAATCACTTTGACCAATCGATTCATCGGTGTCTCTCCAAAAGTCAGATCCGTTCAATCCAAAACCAGTTGCTTCGCCGAACAGGCATATTCTTGGAACGGAGTTGGGCAGCGATCCAGTACAGACGTCGACAGACCATCCGTACACAGTGCGAGTGCATCGTCGTTCCAGTGGGGCTGTTTGTTGTTGGAAATCGAATGCCGCGGGTGACGAGCGGCGAGTTGTACGAAGTGTTTCAGTCGACAGTTTCGATACGACGTCCGGGTTCGTGATGGGATTCGTGGTCAAAGAAATTGGTGTCCAGGTTGCGTGCCTCAACGAACTTCAACAGCATCGTGACCGATCCCTGGCGAAAATGTGGCATATCGATAAACCGCATCTGCTGGATGAACCCACTGCGATCTTCGTATGTGATTTCCACTCGTGCGGGCCCCTGGTGCGTCGCTTCCCGGCGCGTGGCCGTGAGCAACTTGAGGGAACCGCTGCCTGCGCCTTCCTGGTTTAAAGCGGATTCCACCCGGATGCCGTAGTCCGCCTGTAATCCTTCCAGCCCCTCTTGAATGTTGATCCGCGGTACGGAATGGTGCGTCCCGGGCACTCCTCGGCTGAATCGATTCAAATCGGTACTGACTTCAACGGGCCCATCAGGACGCACGAGCCAACTGACCTTGCCGTTGCAACCGGTGACAAACGGGTGCCCTTCGGGCGTCAGTCGGATAAGCACAAACTGGCGCCCGTCACGGACGTGCAATACGGCTTCCTTCAGGGACGGCATTGGCGGCCGTCCGCGGCCCGGACCATGTTGCGGCCCCTTTCCAGGCGGCGGGCCGCTTCCATGTGGCGGGCCCTTTACGGGCGGAGGACCGCTTCCGGGAGGGGGAGGTCGTTTGCGCCGCGGTGGCGAACTGGGAAACAATGACTTTGAACCGACGTCTTCAACAGTAATCTGATACGTCCGATCCTGCGGTTGCGAGCTGACGGCAATGATTCGATTCAGTTCGGTGAAGCCCGCCGAAGCCGGAGCCACACTGGGCTCATTCCAGAACAACAGCATCATCAGACTGACCACCAGCACCGCGGCGACAACTGCGAACGAACGACGCCGCCCCGAAAACCAGCCTGGCCTGCAGTCTGCGTTTGACCGATCCCCTGAAGCCGAGATCAACGCCGCCGCCTGGGAACGCGCGGCCAGTTCCTCATGAAAGTGTTCTTCCAGCAACAACTCCAGCTCACACGCCAACGCCAGCGCCTCGGCGGCAGACGGATCCTGGATGAGAAACCGCTGAAATTGGCTGGATTCGGATTCCGTCAGCGTTCCGGCAAGATACCCGTCAATCCATGCTTGAAGACTGGTGGAGTCGGTCATTCGGCCTCTCCCGCCAGATCCAGCCGACTGCGGACGCAATCCGCCAACTTGAACCGAATCCGCGACAATGACTGATAAACGGCGTCGGCGGTCTTGCTGACGTGACGGCCGATTTCCTCGGCGTCCAGGTGTTGCTCGTACTTCAGCGTCAGCAGCCTGCGTGCATTCTCGGGCAAATGCTTCAGGCATTCATGCAGAGCGTCTTTTCGCTCATCTGTTTGCGATGCAATTCGCTCAAACGCACTCAGAACGGCCTCCATCGCCTGCGGCTCCAGCAATGTGGGAACCCGATTGCTTTGGCGGATCTCGTGCAACACCTTGTGGGCGGCAATCCCCCGGGCCCAGCCCGCAAAGGATAGATTTCGATCAAACGTATCAAACTGCCGCCACAGGATCATGGCGACTTCCTGAAACACGTCGTCACGAGCGTGGCGGTCCCGCAAGATCGAGCCAATAAAGGCTTTGATCTCGGTCTGATGCCGCAGCAGAAGCTCCAGAAAGCAGTCTCGATCCGTGTCCATTCCATCCCCTCGTTACTTTCTTCACACAACGGAGACAAACCTGACATCGACTTCCTGCTTTTTTTCAAAAAAGTTGGCACTCATTCCAACCCAATTGCCTTGCCAGTCGGTCGGTCAAAGTCGGCTCAACTGCGAAGCTGCATCATTTTGTTCGATAGCTGCTCTTTTGTAGACTTCCTCGCCACGGATAGTGACCGTATTTGCCCGGCGTGGCAGGCACTCAAGTATTACCGCCGTCTTCGTCCAGTGCGAACCGATGGAGACATGGTAGAATGCTGCTGCCGTCGACGACTCCGACGTCAGCGACAAGCGTCACAGCGTCCAGACGCGGCTTTCCCGGATTCAACATTGAGATCAGACTTATGAGAACCATCCGTGCCTGCTACCTGTTGGCATTCATCATCCTGCTGGCAATTCCCGAACTCGCGATGGCTCAACAGGACTACGAAGCACGCGTGTACACGTCGAAGCAGGGGCAGAAACTGAAGTACCGGTTGCTGATTCCCAAAGGATACTCACCCACGGGGACCGAAACGTATCCGCTGGTGCTGTTCCTGCATGGGGCCGGGGAACGCGGGGATGACAACTTTAAGCAATTGGTCCACGGCACGAAGGAGTTTGCCAAAGACGAAAACCGTCTGAAGTATCCCTGCTTTGTGATCGCACCCCAGTGTCCGGACGGGAAGAAGTGGGTGGAAGTCGACTGGACGGCGGACAGTCACAAGCAACCTGAGGAGTCGATTTCGCTGGTCTTGACGCGCGAAGCCATTGCAGCGATGCAGATAGAGTTTCGCGTGGATCCCAAGCGGTTGTATGTGACGGGGCTGTCGATGGGCGGCTTTGGAACGTGGGACATGATCACCCGGACACCGGACATGTTTGCCGCCGCGGTACCGGTTTGTGGCGGGGCTGACGACACCCTGGCTGACAAAGTCGCGAAGTTGCCGATCTGGGCATTTCATGGCGACAAAGACACCGTGGTCAAACCCGAGCGATCGCGCCGGATGATCGCTGCCATCGAACAGGCTGGCGGTCGACCGAAATACACGGAATACCCCGGCGTTGGCCACGATTCGTGGTCCCGTGCCTACGCAGATCCAGAGTTCATGGCCTGGCTGTTCGCCCAGAAGCGGCCGTGAAGCATTCGAAGTCATGGGCGGGGATCGGACAGAAATCCGTGACTTCCGCCTAATTCCCTGTCCCGGATTCGCGAACGACTTCGTATCCGGCTTCCGTCCAGCCGCGGAAGCCGCCGTCCATGCTGAGCACGTTGGAATAGCCCATTTTCTGCAGGTTGTCGGCAGCCAGGGCGGAGCGAAATCCACCGCCGCAGTACAGGACCAGTTCCGTTGCAGGATCCGGGACCATGGCTTCGATGTCCCGCTCGAGAATCCCCTTTCCCATCCATCGGGCGGTGGGTAAATGTCCTGCGGCAAATTCGCTGGCCTCGCGCACATCCAGTAACAGGAACTTCTCGCCGCGAGCCAGGCGGGATTGGACATCTGCAACCGTGCATTCACGGATGTTGCCACGGACAGATTCCACAATCTGCAGAAATCTGGGTGAATGATGAGCCATGATGGATGCTCCATGCTGAAGGCGTGTGTCACGGGTGCAGAGTGAATTATGGACGGTCTTTGCGACGGGTGCCAGACAACGCAGGTAACGATCTTTTGTCGCTGAATTCGTGAGGATTCAGAGTTTGTCACTTGATGTCCGATCTCTCACGAGATCGGCTGCGCTGGGATAATGGCTCGGAAGGAATGCATGACTTAAAAGGTGTTTCCCATCCACGCCCCTTCATTCTATTCGGTATTCCACGTATCCGGTCCAGGAACTGTGCGACGTACGCCCACTGAGTATGCGATGAGTTCCCCTTCATCAATCCGTCTCATGGATGTTTGGCGACTTCGGAAAAGCACAAGTTGGCGATCCGAACTGGCTGTGGATTGGTCAGGGACTGCAATTCACGCTTGGCGCCAAGGCTTGTGAACGGACCGCGGCTCTCGCGGATCGTGATCGACGACCGGAACCTGAACGACAAATGGCCATTCTGCCGTATCAGTTCGAGGGGTCGGTACAGCAGTTGCGATTCCAGCAGCGTTGGCAGCCGCTGTGACTTCGCGGAGTTTCTGTCGACCATTTTTCTTCGTTGTCCCCAGTGAGGAGACACCGGAGAACTTTTTTTCTACGGAGTGAGTTCATGTCGAGACGAATGCGTCGCGGGTTTACGTTGATTGAACTGCTGGTGGTCATCGCGATCATCGCCGTGCTGATCGCACTGCTGCTGCCGGCAGTCCAACAGGCGCGCGAGGCCGCGCGACGGTCACAATGCAAGAACAATCTGAAGCAGATCGGCCTGGCGCTGCACAACTATCACGACACCTTTTCCGTGTTTCCTGCTTCAGGATATGCAGTTGGCCCGGGGGCCACGGACAGCATGACAGGAGGCTCGACACCGGCGATCGCGAAGCAATCGAACACCAGTGGGTTTGTGATGCTGCTGCCCCAGTTGGAACAGGCGCCGATGTACAATGCCTGGAGTTTCAACGATGCCGCGAGCTGGGCGTACAACGGAGCAACGCACTCGGCGTCCACGGTCCTTGGCAATCCCGATGTGAATGCCGCGATTTCCCTGAAGCCGATGCAGGTCTTGACCTGTCCCAGCGACAATGGATCGGCCTTCTACACGGGGAAGAACCAGTACTATTCAATCAGTGCGAATAACGCCGGGGGCTACCGGACGAACTACGAATTCAGCGTCAATTACCCCATCTACAATGATCCCCATTACTGGCAGTGCGTATTGACTCCCTACAATCGCGCACTGTTCGGGTTCGATACGGCGTCCGGCATCCGCGACGTGACCGACGGAACAAGCAACACGGTTGCGATGGTCGAACAGCTTCGCGAGAAATACAACGGCAGTCTGGGCGGCTGGTCCTATCGAGGTTGGGTCAACATCGGTGTTGATCTGGCGTGGGTCAAAATCAATTCCTGGGATTATGGACCGGGGTCGGGTTCGAATTTTCAGGTGGGTCGACTGGGCCAATGGGCCTCGGCCGGAAGCTGGCACACCGGGGGATGTCACGTCCTGCTGACCGACGGTGCCGTCCGGTTTCTGTCTGAGAACATGGATGCCACCACACGGGCGCGATTGTCGACAATCGGTGATGGTCAAACGGTGGGAGAATTCTAGACATGCGATGCATAATGAGTTTCCGCGAATTGCGAATCATCGCCCTGGCCTGTGCGACGGGTGTCGTTGGCTGCGGCGGTTCCTCCGGGCCCAAGCTGCCTGATCCTGTGAAGGTCAGCGGCGTCGTGGCCCTCGACAGCCAGCCACTTCCTTCGGCGATGGTGTTTTTCGTTCCCGAAGGAGGAAAGGAAATGGGCAATGGAGCCACGGGAATCACGGACGCCAATGGGACGTTTGAACTCGTGACCGTCCGGGGAAAGGGTCGCAAGACTCCAGGGGCCGTACCGGGGAACTACAAAGTCTGGATCAGTCGACTGGTTGGTCCGGATGGGAGCCCGATCGTCCCTGCTTCCGATGTTCCCCCGGCGGACTTGGGGGCGGTGGAATCTCTCCCGTCGCGTTATTCGGACATGATGATGACCGAGTTGAAGGCCAACGTGACAGCACAGGGTGGCACCTTCGATTTCCGCATTACATCCCATTAAGCGGACCGAAGTAAAGTTCCGTGTCGTAATCGAAGCGGACTTTGCCGACCGATTCGTGCTCGCGGAACAATTCCTGCAATTTCCTCAGCATCGGCTCATGGCGGGGATGGCCCTGGGCCGGTGCGTAGGAAGACGAGAGCAATCGCCCCTGCAATCCGGCGTAATCGAATTCCTGTGAGTTTGGGAACGAACGCATTCGGAACGAGGGACCCTGGAAGAACTGCGTCAGGACTTCGTGATCAACGTTCGTGTGATTGATCTGCTGATAGTCGGTGGCAAATTTATTCAGCAGGGACTCGTAATCCTTCAGAAACGGCGTGGTATCGATGCGGCGCGAATTCCAGAACAGCGCCACCTGGCCCCCTGGTCGCAGGATCCGTGAGAACTCGGTGCGGGTGTTGTCGAGATCGAACCAATGAAACGCCTGGCCGGCGATGACGAAGTCGACCGATGCATCGGGCAAGGCAGTCGCTTCGGCGGTGGCATTGCGGCTCAGAAAACGGGACTCACCTGCGAACCGGGATTCCGCAGCGGCGCGCATTTCCGCATTCGGTTCAATTCCATAAACGGTGCATCCCAATTGGAGAAAGACGTCTGAGGAGATGCCTGTTCCAGATCCAATATCCGCCACGATCGATTGGGAGTTCAACCCCGCCTCGGTCTGCAGGGTCCGCACAAGCCCGGGAGGATACCCGGGCCGATATCGAATGTAATCCGCGACGCGGTTTGAGAACCGGGTTGTTGCATCGGAAGCGGGGGACATTCGGAATCAACGCCTCGATCAGTGGATGCTACTGAGGGCTGTGCCTTCATCCAATCCGAGCGACCGCAAGAAAAACGGCAACCGCTGCTCCCGTTGGTCGCTTGCCAAAACCTGCGAGTAAAACGCGATCGTCGCAAGATGAAAGTCGCTAAGTCGCGAATCTTTCCAGCAATACAACCGATGTGTCGTCGTGTCGGCCGGATCCTTCGGTATACGCTTCGGACTCGTCAAACAGCGCCTGCAACGCCTCCTTGACGGTGGACTGCTGCCGCTGTTGCAAAGTCTGTACGATTCCGTCGACACCAAATTCACCGGTTTTCGTCGGTTTGTGCTCGGGGAACGCTTCCTGCAATCCATCGGTGTAAAACAGCAGACGGTACTTTTCCGGCAACTTGAAGGTGAAGGTGTCGTAGTCCATGTCCGGATAGATCGCCAGCGGCAGTCCTGCGGCCGTGTCGACTTCGATGGCTCGGATTTCCCCGGTCGTCATGTCCTGCACGAGGGGAATCGGATGTCCGGCCGATGTCCATTGCAGTTCGTTCGCGTCCAGTGTCAGCAGGCCGTAGCACAGGGTGATGAACCCGCCCTCGTCATTGACGACCGAATGCTGGCAGAGCTGGTTGTTGATTTCCGTGACGAAGGCCGCGGTGTCGGGATAGCGGTGGGTGCGGATCATCCGGACCAGGGTATGCATGACCATGATGGACATGGCCGCTTTCATGCCGTGACCCGAGGCATCGCCGACCAGCAGGACGATATGATTGTCGTCCAGGGTGAACACATCGTAATAGTCGCCACCCGCCATCGTGACGACACGTCCGCCCGCCACGCGAATCTGGGACGGTTCATAGCGGGCCACGATGGTGCAACCTGCCGGCGCATCGATGTGGGCGGGAATCATCGATTCCTGCAGTTTGCGGACGGACTGAACTTCTTCGCGCAGTTTCTCGGCGACCTGTTGATCGCGCAGCGCACGAACGGATTCGACGGCGCTTTCCAGGACCGCCAGCAGCATGAACAGGTAGTCGCCCTGTTGATCGCGAATGGCGTAGGCAGTCATCCCGTGGGTCATGAACCGCACGACACGGTAGACTTCCCCCGACTGACAGGCACCGACGATGGGCATGTCCGGACGCAGCCGATGGATCTTCTGGAAGGTCTCAAAGCCCTCTTCAATGGTCGGAAGCGTAATCGACAAGAACAGTACGTCCCACGGTTCGTCGGACTGGAACCGCTCCAGCAGACCATCGCCACCGAGGATCACTTCGACCTCATGGTCACCAACCCCCAGGTACATCGACATCAAATCCGCCTGAACGGAATCGTCCCACCCCACCAGAATTCGCATTCAGACCTCCACGAGCGCTATTGAGGAGTCCAAGCCAGAACTGAGACTTCGAGCGACTGGCCTCAATCCGAGACATCATCGAATTTTAAACTCAGGGTCTGTTCTTTCGGCGGAGACTTGGGCGCCGGAGTGGGCCGCTTCTTCCGTGTCTTCGTGATTGGCTCTTGAAGTTTCTCCGCAGCTGAGCCATTCGTGGACTCCTGTTTCTTCCGAGTCCGTGGTGTTGGTGGTGTCGCTGGAGCGCTCACCTTGGGATCAGGGGCCCCATCCAATGGATCTCCGGGCGTAACCGCCTCGAGGCGGGCCAGTCCACGTGCAATGTATTCATCGCTGATGTCGAATCCGATGAATTGCCGTTGCAATTTCTTGGCCACAGCCAAAGTCGTCGAGCTGCCGCTGAATGGGTCCAGCACCAGTTCATCCGGCTTGGAGCTGACTTTGATGATGCGTCCCAACAGTTGTTCTGGCATCTGACAACCGTGGAAGCCCTGGCGTTCCTTGAAAGTGCCGGCCACTCGTGGAAAGTACCAGACATCTTCATCGGCATTGAACCCGTGTGTCAGGTCCTGAGGGCGAAGGATCCACGTATCATCCGGCAGCCTGCCTTCAGCAGCGCGTTTGTCTGCATAGACCAGTTGCCTGGCTGACGGAACCAGGACTTCTTCTCGGTTAAATGTGAACTTCTTCTTATCTTTCACGAAATGGAACAGGTGCGTGTGGGAACGGCTGAACTTGTGTTTGCAATTCACGCCAAACGTGTAGTACCAGATGCACCAGCTGCGGCAGTGGAAGCCGATCTCCTGGCTGAGGATTTTCAGCTCGGCCGCGTAGTCATCGCCGATCGCCAGCCAGAACGTGCCGGTCGGCTTGAGCGCCCGGTGGACGCCGGAAATCCATTGGCGGGACCATTCCAGGTACGACTTGGAATCCTTCTTGTCGTGGTAGACATCGTATTCGTAGCCGATGTTGAACGGCGGGTCGGCGAAAGCCAGGTCGACGCACCCTTCATCCAGTTGCTGCATCGCGTCAATGCAGTCCAGGCGGTGAATGGTGTTGGGGGCAAGCATCAAACGGACCTCCCTGCGATCGAACAGCGGTGGCAGCCCCGTCGTGGGGCGGACTGAAGCGCATATCCTGACAAATTGTGGACGAAATTTCACTCCGGTTGACCGGTGGATCTGTGCCAGCAGAACCCCGGAAGTTGTCGAGAAACTTCCATCCAGCCAACAATCGTCTGGCAAACAGGTTGCGTCGATCGTAGACTGTGGGGCTCCCGTCACAGATCTCGAAGTTCTCCGAGGTGTTCGATGTTCGATAAGTTCCGATTCCCCATGGTGATGTGTGTGATCGCCACATTTGCTGCACCGTTGCCGTGCCAGGCCTATGTGGAGACGTTACGGTTGCCGCTGTGCGGTTGCCGCGACTATGCGGTGGGTCAGGGGAGCGTGACTTTTACCGAAAGCTTCGGGGAGAAAACTCGCAGCGACGGCGGGACGTTGATTATTGAAGTCAGCAACATTCCCCTGCCGCCGGGGACCGAATTGCGGGTGATCGTGCATGATCGCGAAATTGGCACATTGAAGCTGGACAAGCGACGAAATGGCCGGTTTGTGCTGGAAGGGACCGCGAAGAAGGCCGTTCCCAAGCTCACTTCAGGCTCGTCCGTGGTCTTGAAACTGGAGAACGGGGTCACGGTCTTGTGGTGAGGGCGAATCTCCCCTTGACCGGTAATGACTGCTGATGATCTGACAGACCGACGCTGGCAGCGTCGGGTACGGGAATTTGTCTGGCACGCGCTCCCCTGGCAACCTTAGACTTCAGGCACGTGCCCCAAAGCCCCCACCTCGCCTCCCCGCTTGCCGGGGTGGTTCCTGCGATTCTGCACAACACGAAACGCCCGTCGGTCCGCTCAAAAACACGGCCATGCACTACATCCCCGAATCCACTTGTGAAATGCTGCGCGGCGACCCGTTGGCCACCGGCAGCCAGACTCGCAGTCAATTTCATTACCTCTCCGCCCCCCTGTATGTCCTGACGGCGGGCGTGGCAACCCTGTTACTGGCGGACTGGATCCTGTCGTCCACCGCCGCCAGCACCGCCCCCCGTTTACCCGGAAGCTGGCCAACGACACTGTTTGGATACCGGTTCGCGCTCGTCGCGGCAGTCCTGGGTGGTGCGAGGATCCTGTACCATGCCCTGGATGGTCTGCTCGCGGGCCGGATCGGAGCGGATCTGGCGCTGACGATTGCCTGCCTGGCGGCGATTGTGGTGGGAGAACATCAAACTGCCGGACTGGTCGTGCTGATCTCACTGATCGGGGAAAGCCTGGAGGGCTACACGATCGACCGGGCGCGGTGGGCGGTTCGTCAGACGTTTGCGTTGCAGCCCGCGATGGCTCATCTGACCCAGGATGGACGCGAGCGTGACGTACCGATTGCCGAAGTTCGCGTCGGTGACTTTGTGGTCGTCCGGCCGGGTGAACGAGTCCCGGCGGATGGCAAGGTGGTGTCCGGTCGGTCAGCCATCGACCAGAGCCCGTTTACCGGTGAAAGCCTGCCCGTCGACAAATCCCCCGGCGACAAAGTGTTTGCCGGCACATTGAATCAGTTCGGGGCGCTGACCGTCGTCGCCGAACAGATCGGCAGCCACACCGCACTGGCCCGTGTCGCAGAACTTGTCGGATCCGCGGCCGCGCGAAAAGCCGACCTGGAACGAACCGTCGACCGGTTGGCGCGCTGGTTCCTGCCTGCCGTCCTGGGGGCGGCCCTGTGTACGTGGATTGGCTGGCGCATCGTCGGAGGGACCTGGCATCGTGGAGTTCTGCCCGCCCTGGGTGTGCTCGTCGTCGCCTGTCCGTGTCCGCTGGTGCTTGCCACTCCGGCGGCAGTCATGGCGGCGCTGGCCTGGCTGGCCCGGCGTGGCGTCGTGGTCCGCGGGTCACAGTCCCTGGAACGACTGGCTCGCGTGGACACCTTCGCCTTCGACAAGACGGGCACGTTGACTCAGGGGGCTCTGTCACTCGGTGAAATCATCGCCACGAGCGACCTGTCGACTGACGAAATCCTGCGCGTGGCCGCAATCGCGGAGCGGCAAAGCGAACATCTGCTGGCGCGACTGCTCGTCACGACTGCCGAAGCACGCGGATTGCATCTGACTGCCCCCGCGACGTTTGAATCGTTTGCTGGTGCAGGTGTCATCGCCCGGGTGGCCGACCGTGATCTGTCCGGAACTGGCGATGGATCGGCATTTCACACGATTGTCGTTGGCAATCGCCGCCTGCTGGATCGCGGTGAGATCACGTTTTCTGCGGAAATCGCCGTGCTGGTCAAGGAACGCGAATCTGCCGGGGAATCGCCGCTCGTCGTCGCGATTGATGGAACCGTGGCCGGTGTGATCGGCGTCCGTGAAACGATTCGGTCTGAATCCCAGCAGGTTCTGCGAGAACTCCGTGACGCCGGGGTTACGCAGTTCGCCTTGCTGACCGGTGATCGACCTCAGCCCGCCGATGCCGTGGTCCAGGCCCTGGGATTGTTTGATCATGTCGCCACGGAACAACTGCCCGCCGACAAGGCCCGCTGGATTGAACAGGCCCGGCAGGGGGGCCGCTGTGTGGCGATGGTGGGGGATGGAGTCAACGATGCTCCTGCGCTCGCCACCGCCGACGTTGGCCTGGCGCTGGGGAGGGCGGGAGCCGACCTGACGGCCGAAGCGGGCGACATCCTGTTGCTCGGTGATCCCCTGCGACCGCTTCCCGGCCTGCTGCGATTGTCCCGGGCTCTCGTTCGGAACATCTGGCAAAGCATCATTCTGTTCGCGTTCGGACTGAATGGTCTTGGGGTGCTGGCCTGTTCGTTCGGCTTTCTGAGTCCGGTCGGCGGGGCGCTGTTTCACGAAGTGGCTTCACTGGCAGTCATGATCAACGCCATGCGACTGCTCTGGTTCGATGGCTGGTCAAGCTCCACGGCATCACGCTGGCAGGCTGGCGTCCTCGCCATGGCCGACTGGCTGACGTTGGCCATGTCACCGTCCCGCTGGATCTTCTGGCTGATGGAGCGCTGGCAACTGAGTGTGAAGCTGGTGGGAGCCGCGGCATTTGTGGTGTGGATGATGTCGGGACTGGTCGTCCTTGAGGAAGACCAGCAGGCACTGGTGACACGGTTCGGCCGTTATCAGGGATCACTGGATCCGGGGATTCATTGGCGATGGCCATGGCCCCTGGAACGGTTGATCAGCGAACCAGCGGATCGCGTGCGCAGCGTGGGAATTGGATTCCACAGCCAGGACGGTCGCGCGGCGGTGAAAGGAACAGATTGGCCCGGACCCGGGATCGTGGAGTGGACGTCCCCTCACGACGATCGCGAATCCGGATCATCGGCCGAGGAAGTGTTGTTGCTGACGGCAGACGAAGTTCCGGTGGCGCTGACGGCGGAAGTGACGTACCGCATTCGCGACTTGAAACAATTTATCTTTGGCGGAACGCGCCGCCCCGATGATGTGCTGCGCGCCGCGGCCGACGGAGTCCTGCGGGATCTGGCGGCACAGGCGTCACTCGATCAATTGCTGACAGATCGCAGAGCCGAACTGGAACGACAATCGTTGGCAAAACTGCAACAGCGGATTGAAAGCTACGGATTGGGAGTAACCGTTCTCGATCTGCAATGGCTGGATGTGCATCCGCCCCGGGCCGTTGTTCCCGCGTATCGGCAGGTGGCCGACGCCCTGGAAGACCGGGAACTCTTGATTAACGAAGCCCAGGCCCACGCGGACCGGATTCTGCTGGGGGCGATCGGCGAACAGGCCGTGCAGCTGTTGAATCGGTCGCACGCGCCACAGTTGAAGAAGATCGACACGGATCCTATTCCGCAGCCGGCCTGGACGCTGGACGATGCGCTGTGGAACCAACTGATGGGTCAACAACGTGATGGCAGTCCGATTCTCTCGGGCAGTGCCGCAGCAGCATTGGATGACGCCCGGGTCAGTGCCACGCAGCGCCGGACATCTGCAGCGGCAAGCGCCGCGCGTATGGAGCGGCTATTGGCCGAATACCACAAATCACCCCGCTTGACGAATCTGCAACTGTACTGGAACAGCGTCATCCAGTCCCTGTCGAATCGACCGTTGACCATCGTCGATCCCCGGGCGGCCAGTCGCCAACACCTCTGGATGGGTGATCTGCCCCAAGTTACCCTGCCGGTTCCCGGTCCGCCCGAACCAGTGATCAACCCAATGATCGAGTAGCCGAACTCGTGAGAGTGCGGTGGTTTTGCCCAACAAAGGAGTCAGACCCGTACCTGGTGTACACTTCCGTTCAACTCACCAGCGATGGAAGGGGTCGGAAGGGGTCTGACCAGCATTGCCTGGCGGGGGCGTGTTCGTTTTCATGGTCGATTCGGCTGAACATCAAAAATGAGGGGCGACGATGCTGCATACACCGGCGTTTATTTCTGGGATGGGTCCGTTTGAACTGCTGCTTGTGTTATCGATGATTGCTTTAATCGCCATAGCCTATGTCCTGCCAACGTGGATGATCTGCTCAAAAGCCGGATTGCCACCAGCAATAGCATTACTCGCGATAATTCCGATTGGAACGGTCATCGTTCTGTTCATCCTGGCACTCTCCGAATGGCCAGTACTCAAAACAAAAGTGGATGCAGAAGCTGACGCGCCTTAATCGACCACGACCCGGAATTGGAGCCGTGAGACGAATCCAAGTCGTCTTCCGTTGGGCAATGTTGGGCAATGCCGCTCTGACCCCGTAGTTGGGCAGAGCCGAGTTCAGAATCGAGAACGAACGAAGGCGGACGAAGCACTACTTGGGCTCGGCGTTCAATGTCACTAAAGCGGACGGACCCGCGCCGAGTTCCACTGGAACCTTGAACTTAATCGTATCGACTTTACAGAGTCCACCCTTGCCGTCGCGACAATAGCCATACGTCACTGACACCAGCAGCGTGCCAGATCCGGTCTTTTTTGAGACCGGAACTTTGAACGTGGCGGAATCTCCTTCGGTGGTCGCTTCACTGCGAACGTTTTGATGTTCGGCGGGGACCAGAGTGGAATTTCCTTCGGTGGCGACTTTGTATTTGACCGGCAACAACGGGTTGAGCTTGAAACCGTCCGGAAGCTTGAAATCGACCTGGAAGCTGATCCCGGCGTCGACAGTCAGTTTCTGCGTTTCGATGGCCACTAAACGAGTGTTCGTGTCCGCGGATTCCTGCGTGACTGGCTTCGGGGGCCGCAGGCCTTCGATGACCAGTTCCTTCGCCTTTTTGTCCTGCAGATTGACCACCACCAGTCGATGATTGTTGGTGTCGGCCACGTACAGGTTGTCCCCGGAGATTGCCATCCCTGCAGGTTCGGCAAACTGCACCGGATCCAGGCCCGTCCCCGGCTTGCCAGTTCCCAGGAAGGTCGAGACCGTGGATGTCTTCAGATCCACCATCCGGATCTTGTGGTTATAGCTGTCGGCGACAAATACCACCCCCTTGTGCAGAACGATTCCGAGCGGGTGCTGGAAGCGGGCGGCATCACCGGCACCATCGATGTCGCCGAATGCGAACAGACTTGCGCCGCGTGGCAGGTCGTGAGTCCCCGCGATCGTCTTGATTTCACCGACGGGATCGGCCAGATCCTGCTTCGGCCGGGTTGTGATCCTGCGGAGCGCAGACCCTTCACTGTCGACCACGTACAACACGTGGCCGTCCGAGGCGATTCCGGAGGGTTGGGCGAGGGCTCCGCTGTCCAGAGCACCATCGGTAATGTCTTCCCGGCCGGAACCGGCATACGGTTGAATCAGGTTCGTTCCCAGCTTGTGAGACCAGAGTTGATGCGGCCCGGCCATCGCGATGTACAGCACCCCGTCGACCACGCACAGGTCCCAGGGGCTGTTCAATTCGGTCTTGTTCAACCGGCCACCCCCCGCTCGAAAACTGGCCTGTTTACCAGTTCCCCCCAGAGTCGCAACTTCCCGCTTGGCCAGATCCACCGTCCGCAACTGATGGTTTTCCGTGTCGGCGATGTACAGAGTATCGCCGACCAGAGTCATTCCCTGGGGATGATCAAACTGGGCTTCAGAGTAGGAACCGTCTTTGGATCCAATCGCTCCGGAACCGATGACGTCGATCAACTTGCCGTCGAGTCCCGCCACCACAATTCGATTGTTGTTACTGTCGGAAACGAACAGACGATGGTTGGCATCGTCGACCAGCAGTTTTCCGGGGAACCGCAACGGTGTGGCCGGAGCCCGATTCCGTTCCAGATCAAAATTGACAGGTGTTTCGTCCAACGTCCCCTTGGACTTGTGGTAGGCAATCAGTTTTCCAATGACCGTATCGAGCAGTTCGCGGTTTCCTTCTCCCGGCGCGACGCCGCAGTAATTCCCCTCGGGGTCAATCAGGACCAGCGACGGCCACGAATTGATCTGGAATTTTCGCCAGACCGTCATGTTGGCATCGTTGATGACAGGGTGCTCGATTTCATACCGCAGGATCGCCTTGCGGATGTTACCGGTCTCCTTTTCGTTGTCGAACTTGGCCGAATGGACGCCGATGACGACCAGTTCCTTGCCGTACTTCTGCTCCAGGAACTTCAGGTCAGGCAGCACATGCATGCAGTTGATGCAGCAGAAGGTCCAGAAATCCAGCACGACGACCTTGCCGCGCAAATCCTTCAAGGTGATTGGGCCGCCGACATTCAGCCATTCGATCCCCCCTTCCAGGTCCGGAGCCGGGAATGCCTTGGGAAACGGGTTTTCGACTTTTCCCCTGGCCTTGGCGTCCACTTTCTTGTCCGGCTGGTCGTCGTCCGCATGAGCCAGCAGCGTCTGGCCAGCGGCCACAACGATCAGGCAGGCGAGAATCCGTCGCCAGACTGGCGAAGAATGGGGACGGGGCGTACTTGAAACAGAAAACATGGGCGGGTTCTCCACAGCCAGGTGAACTCGTCTGGACGTCGGTCAGCACAGGACGCCGGAAAGAATCGTATTGGAATCGTAGCAGACGATTGATGCGAGTTCCAACGGGAACGGCGGGACCACGGGATTCGATGGAAATATCAGGATTTGCAAATCGTCTGGCTTGACATCGCGGACAGGAGATGACTGTAATCATGAAGCATTTGTAATCACTTCCAGTAACGCTGATCCTTCAGCACGCGATTTCACACGACTTCTTTCTAAACTCTTCTTCTCTCTAAATTCTTCCTGAACTTCTTCGTTGAGTTCGGGACCTCTGGGTATCTTTACCAATCTCTTTCCTTTCGTTCGCGCATTGCTCCCAAGGAGTGCTGATGTCTCGCAATACGATCCGGATTCTCGTCGGAATTACGTTGACCGTTCTTGTTGGCTGCTCAGGTTCGACAAAAGGACAATTTCCCACTTACAAGGCGACGGGAACTCTGCAGATTGATGGCAAGCCATTTGGACCGTGCACCTTGACCTTGGAGCCGGTTCCGTTGACGGCAGAAAGTCGTTCGACCTTTACGATGGTTGGAAGCGACGGAAAATTCACCTCGCTCAGGACTTACAAGCCAGGCGACGGCATTCCGGAAGGGGAATTTGTGGTCAAGTTGGCACAGGATGCCATGTCAGCGACGACCGTTCCTGGTTACAAGCCGAAATCGATCGTCGTGAAGAAGCCGGATTCAGGCGCTCTTAAGATGCAAATTGATTTGGAGTCCACGGGTGCCCCTCTGGATGATCTTCCCAGAGACAACTCCGCGCCTCCGGCATCTATCTGAGTTCCGATACGGAAAGTCTTTCAGGTTTGAGAGTTTCATAGTTACTTGTATTCAATTCCGGGAGTAAAGATGTCGAACGATGAGTTGAAGGCGCGCAAGCGCGGTTTTACGTTGATCGAGTTGCTGGTGGTCATCGCAATTATTGCGGTTTTGATCGCACTGCTGTTGCCTGCCGTGCAACAAGCGCGCGAAGCGGCTCGCCGAACCCAATGCAAAAACCAGATGAAGCAGATTGGACTGGCACTCCATAATTACCATGACACCGTTGGAGCGTTCCCTCTGGACACGATTCGTACGTTCAGTCCCCAGGGAACACCCGGAGCACGAAACTACACCTGGATCACGATGATCCTGCCGTACATGGATCAAGCTCCGTTGTACAACCAGATCAATTTCAGCGCCCAGCTATATGGCCAGATGACTGGTAGCACCGAGATTCGTTCTGTCAAACTGAACATGCTGACCTGTCCGTCCGATACCGGCTGGGGTGATCCATCGCGGAGCAAAGGTTTTGCCTGGACAGACTATGCGGCTTCGTCAGGATGGGATCAGTGGGATCGTCCAGACGATCAACACGGCGGGATCTTCACCGCCATGACGGCCGTCCGGATCGCTGACATCACAGACGGGACTTCGAACACCGTCATGGTGGGCGAAGTCGGTTCGCACAGTTGGAAGAACGGTGGCCAAATTGGTGGTGCCGGACAACCTCGCAACGGCAACGAAGGGGTGTTCCGCTCCTCGTTGTGTACTCCGCAATTCGAAGCCGGCTATGACAATGCAGCGACAAGTGCGACCACGGGTCGGCCTTGGGGTCCAATGCTGCGTGCGGACGGCAGCTCGGGCGGAGCCTGGGGATCATGGTCGTCCCCCTACGCGTTTGCCCCGGTCTACCGGTCGGCTTACGGGATGAACTCGGAATGGCCCGGACCTGGTAGTTTGCATACCGGAGGTGCTCATTTCCTGATGGGTGATGGTTCTGTACGGTTCATTTCGCAGAACATTCAGATGAACACGGGCTCCGCGGGCACGACGAATCTGTGGCATTCACTGCACACCAAGAACGGTCGCACTTACGATATGATCATTGGCGAATTCTAACCGATTTGCTGGTCGTCAACACGGAACGAGGGGGACGCAGCGATGCGTGCTCCTCGTTCTTTTTGTACTTCAGCGAGCGAGACTGTGGGTGTTGAACAGGCTGCGATTGCAATGGGCTTTGATCCTGGTGTTGGTGGCGGGCATTGGCCTCTGGTTGACACTGGGTCAGAATCGTCAACAGCCGACTCTGGAAGCAGGGCTGCAGGCCGTCGAAATCGATGACGGACCGCGCATCCAGCAAATAAAAGAAGCGTTGAATCGCGCAGGACGTCCGGATGAGGCGATCGTTCTGCAATGTGCCTGGCTGGCTCGACATGGGCGGCATGCCGATGTCTTACGCCATCTGCCGGAGCGACTGATCGATGGTCCGCTTCGCCGCGAAGCCCTGCGATTGTACGGAGAGAGCTTATATCGGACGGGAGATCTGGTTCGTGCCGAAGAGATGCTGAAGCTGGCGACGGTCGAATTCCCGAACGACGTCGAGTCGTATCGCAATCTGGCGCTACTCTACTACGGAGTGGGGATGAACGAACTCGCAATGCATGAGCAAGCACAGATTCGACGACTGGCACCGGCGGACTATCGCCCCAATTTTTTGTCCGGCCTGGTTCGAAGGGATGCAGAAGACTTTGAACAGGCCAGCCACGAGTTTCGACAGGCACTCGACAGGCAGCCGCCTGCCCAGGTCTCGGAAAGCATTCGATTTGATCTGGCGCGCTGCCTGGTCCAGTGTGGAGAATATCGGGACGCAGTGACCGTGCTGGAGCGTGACCGGGCATCGAATTCAGGATCAGTCTTGCTCGCCGAGTGTCACTGGCACCTCGGCGACAAAGTTCAATCGAAAGAAATCCTCAAGGAAGTCCTGTCGGTGGAACCTGCCAACATCCTGGCCTTGCGTCTGAAAGCCTGGTTTCTGGAAGACCTGGAAAGAATCGATGAATCGGTGGCACTGTTGCAACGTGTTGTCGCCGCGAGTCCGGAGGATCTGGAGAGTTACCAGCGACTCGTCCGACTGCTGAAGACTCTGGGAATGACGGCAGAGAGTGAGCAAGTCCGGCAGGAATTGTCGAGATTCCAGACGTTGAAGAATCGACTGATCGAATTAACTGCCATCGCCAGGACCGATCTGAACGCGGTCGAGCCTCGGCAGGAACTGGCGGGGATTTGTCGCGAACTGGGACGGGTCGAACAGGTGGCGATCTGGCAGCGATCGGCCGAGTTCTGCAAAAATCGGAATGCCAGGACGGAAGCCTCAAAGCGCTAGTCTTACGTCAACTTGATCGCCTGGTAATGTCCATTGTCAGAATTCGTCCCCAAGCGCCGAACATACAATTTGACCTTTCCAGCGCGCCGGTTCGGACGCAGGTGCTTGCCGACATCGACTGTTCCCGAAGACACGGCTGCAGAGCTGTCAAGCTCTTCGATATCGATACTGCGCGCATGCAGGACGGAAACCGGCTGCGGACCTGTGAGGTCGTCTGGCCATTCGCCAAGCTGCACGATCCGGCCATCGTCACCGGTCACGATCAGCCCGACCGCCGCCAGGGCGCCAATCACACCACCCTCGGTCCCCCCCAGTCCCTCCAGGTGGATCCCGTGCTCGGCCGCCAGTTGGCGCGCGTCGGCCTGAGTGACCACTGCCTGCTGGCAGCGACGACCGTACTGGATCACGGAATCAGGAACATGGTGCGTGACGCACAGGCCGGGGTCGCTGCCTTCGATATACCATCCCTGCATCGTGTGACGCAGCGCTGCGACCAGAGTTGCGCGAACGGAGTCGCTGGTGTCGTCCGCCGAATCACGCCGTTCGAGCGTAATTGATGCGGAACCGTTTTTGGACGTGTAGGGGATTCGCGGGTCGTCCAGCAACTGGTGACGCACAATCCCGTGACATTTCCAGTCGCTCGCCAGATCATGGACGATGGCTCGAGCCAGTTGATTTGTGCCTCGTGAACCGAGGATGTCGGTGTCGTCAATCCCCACGTAAATCACGGCTGAATCTCCGCCGAATCCTCGCTGCGGCCGCGCGCGTAAAACAGGATCACTCCACTGATGAGTCCCGCCAGCAGGCCACAAATGACATACGTGAACGAAGCCTGCCACAGCCAGCCTGCCAGTGGCCGACGACCGGGAGCTTCGAAGCCGGTGGCCTTGGCAACCCCGCGTATGACAAAGGCCACCGTATTACTGGAAAGTCCCGCAATGGCAAATGCGACGTACTGTCGCCAGCCTCCGTTCGCCCGTCGCAGTGCCACGTCGAGAAATGGCCCGGTCACCGTTAAACTCGCCAGCGCACCGACACCCAGACCTTCTCCCTTGAAACCTGTCAGATGCAGCAGGACGCCCGTCATGAAAGCGGTGGTCCCCATGGCACAACCCGCACCGCGACGGGGCACCAGCGCCAAACCCAGGGCCATGGGGAAAACCACGCGCAGAATGGCGTGGCCGGGAACCCCCTTGATCCCCAAATCCAGAAACACGGACGAACATGCGGCCAGGACCCCGGCAGACAGCAGGATCAGCCAGTCCGTCAGAGTGGCTGTCAATTCCTGTGAAGTCATGCGACGCAACCGCGTCGTCGAAAACAGGCCGGGATGTCGCGGAAGCTTGAGCGCGGTCATTTCATTCCGTCACCAGACAGGCGTTAAGAGCAAATTGCACCGTCGTGCAACTCGGTAGAAATTATGCCCGGGTCGACCCTGCACTGCAATCAGATGCTCGTTCGCGGTTCTTCGCGAGTCGCCGTCGAGTCAGGATCGATCAATCACTGAGATCCGCCGGAACCGGCAACCCGGCCGTGACCAGAGCAGCTCGATAGTCGCCGGGCCGATTCAGATTCTCCAGCGTCGACAGGGACGGGTCGACACTGCGCAGATCTTCCACCGGGACCTCACGGGTGTCGACATCGTCGAACAGAAATCGTGGTCGCAGTCGATCGGCATCCAGCAATTTTCGTACCGGCGGCAGCACCGTGACACGATAAACCGCTGCCAGCGGATGATGATGTTCGCCATCGCGAGGCACCGCGATCTGGTGTTCGCCGACCAGTTCAAACATCCGCGCCACGAACGCGGGAACCAGCAGCGGCACATCACAACTGGTCGCATAAACGGCATCCACGTCACCCGCCAGCGCCTGCAGTCCGGCGGCAAGTCCTTCCAACGGCCCGCGATCCTGCCGTTCATCACGCGCGACTCGAACAGCACCTGGCAACACCGGCAATCCCTGGCCCGGTGCAGCCACCACCACGATGGCGTGCAAGGGGACAACGTCACTGACCAGTCGCAGTACCCGTTGCAACATACATTCCGGGCCAAACGGCAGCAGCGCCTTGTCCCGCCCCATTCGGCTGGACTTGCCGCCACACAGGATGATCGCGCCGGGTCGCATGTCACGATTCTCTGATGGTGCCGACAATCCGTCTGGAGATTCACGCCGCCAGTTATTGTAATACCGCCCGGCTGATGGCACACTCATGCGGCTTGCCGTGATCATCGTGACAATCCTGATACGCGACTTCGAAGGCGTGTGTTCGACTGGCCCCTGACAAGAGGAACCTCTCATGGCGACCGCAAATGCTGAGATCCGTGCTTTAACCGCTGCCGTGTTTCGCACCCCGGGGAAATTCACCGAGTTCTGCCACAATGGCGGCAAGCCGCTGGGCGGTTTTGTCGATGGCGAGCAGATCGCCGGTTCGATGAATGCGACCTTTCAAACGATCGATCCGGGTTCCCAGGAAGTCCTCGCGACAGTCTGCGAAATGGGTGAGGCCGAAGTCGCTCGGGCGGTCGCCGCGGCGCAGCGGGCCTTTGACGGCGACGGTGGCAGCAGTTGGCGGAATGCCGATGTTGAAGAGCGCATCGAACTCGTCAATCGCCTCGTGGAACTGTGCGAACGCGATCGAGACGTGTTGCTGGCCTGCGAAATCCGCGACGGAGGCAAAGTCTCCGAGCTGGCGGAAGGGGACTTCACGCAGATTCGCGAATGCGCCGCCTACTTCATCGGCGTCGCTCGTCGGATCGCGATGGGTGATGGCCCGTCGATGCGAGTCGCCGATGGCGTCACGGGATTCACTTACCGCGAACCTTGGGGTGTTGTCGCCGGGATCATCCCCTGGAACTATCCGATTGTGTTGACGTCCTGGTTCATGTTTCCGGCACTGCTGTCCGGCAACACGATCCTGATCAAGCCGGCCGAAGACACGCCTTTGTCGGCACTCTACATCGCGAAGCTCGCCCAGGAAGCGGGCTTCCCGCCGGGAGTCATCAACGTGTTGCCGGGCCGCGGAGAAATCACCGGCCAGTGCATCGCCGAGCATCCCGGCGTCCGCTATATCTCTTTCACGGGATCGCCCGGTGTCGGCCAGCACATTCTGCGGACCTGTGACCGTCACGGGACACGCATGAAGCGCGAACTGGGTGGCAATGGTTCCGCCATTGTCCTCGCCGACGCCGATCCAGAGGTGGTCGCCCGTTTGATCGGACGCTACACGAATCAGCACTACGGCCAGACCTGCTGCACGATTCACCGCGTGTTCGTCGACCGGAAGATTGCGGACGACTTCATCGACGCAGAGACCGAGTTCTTCAAGGGATTGAAAATCGGTTATCAGGCCGATGCCGGAACCCAATTGGGAGCGGTCATCAATCCCACGCAGCGGCGCCGCATCCTGCAGGCCCAGCAGGAAACCGTCGCTCGCGGTGCGAAGCCGATACTGGCCGGCGGCGATGCCTCAGTGCCCGGCAAGAATGGTTACTATCTGAAGCCGTCGCTGTATCTGACCCAGCCCGGGCTCAATGTGAATCCGGCTGAAATCTTCCATACCTTCGCCACCATTTGTCCGGTGTCGTCGGCCGAGGAAGCTCTGCAGCTTGCCAACAGTTCGCCCTATGGGTTGGGTTCCAGCGTGTGGACGAAAGACGTCGAGCGCGGTGTCGCTCTCGCCAGGCAGTTCCGCGATGGTACGGGCCAGGTGAATTGCCACAACTCGATCGCCTACGGCCTGCCCTACGGCGGACAAGGGATTTCCGGTGGCCCCGGTGGCGGCGTCAACTGCGAAGAAACGTTTATGGACTACACCCAGGTCAAAGCGATCTACGTCGCGAACTATCCGGAATAAAATCGGCTTTGAACTTCTGGCGGTGCGTGAACGGAAGTGCGGACGCAATTGCTGAACCACTTTTTCGGTGGTTTCGTGCGCCTGCACTTCCTGCACCAATTTCGCAACTCGCCAGAATTCGCTCAGATTTCGACTTTTGTGCGTTATCTTGGCCAGCCGAATTCGCCTGCAATGATCGACGTGCATCGTTGATTTCCAATCCGAACCAATTCTTCCGGGAACAGCTCCGTGCCACCACGAGTCAACAGTCAGCTTGGACTTCTGTCATTGAACGTGACGCAGTTTTGCGGTGCGGCGAACGACAACATTCTGAAGCAGGTGGTTGTGTTTGGGGTCGCCGCTGGAGGCATCTGGGCCGAACAGCTTGGCGAGGGGGCTCAGGCGATCGGTTCATTGTGCCTCGCGGTGCCATTTGTGCTGTTTTCCGGATTCGCCGGCCAGTTTTCAGACCGATACAGCAAACGCGATGTCTGCGTGCTGGTGAAACTGTGGGAGGTTGTCATCGCCCTGTTGGCACTGGCTGGTTTGTGGCTGGTCAATCTATGGCTGGTGCTCGGCAGCCTGATTCTGATCGCCACCCAGTCCGCCTTTTTTGGTCCGGCGAAGTATGGCATCCTGCCAGAAATCCTCGAACATCGGATGCTCAGCCGAGCCAACGGCACGATCAACATGTTCACGTATATTGCGGTGATTCTCGGCTGCGCGATCGGTGGACCGCTCTATGACGCCTATGCCCCGGATCCGGCCAAGTTTCCCAATGCCGAGCCAGTCCTCTGGCTGCCGGGACTGGTGGTGCTGATCGTGGGGATCATCGGCACCGCTGCCGCGTTTGGAATTCCCCGACTGACAGCGCGGAATCCAGGTCTCAAGATTCGCGTGCAATTGTTTCGTCCGTACCTGGAAACATGGCGGGAAATTGCAGGAACGCCGCTGGTCCACGTCCTGGCCGCATGGTCCTATTTCTACTTTATCGTCGGTGGCGTCGCGATGCTGATCCTGCCGGATTACAAGGAGCTGCTGCAGGTCAGTGCCACTCAGGCCGCGTTGCTGATGGCGATCCTGGGGATCGCGATCGGTGTGGGAGACTTTGCCGCCGGGCGAATCTCGGGACATGCCGTCCGCCCGGGACTCATTCCGATCGGTGCGATCGGGACCACGGCCATGTATTTCGTGCTGGGAATCATCCCGCTCAACTTCGCCCTGGTGGCGACCTGCCTGGCGATCACGGGATTCCTGGCGGGATTCTACATGGTTCCGTTGCAGACCATGACGCAGACTCTGTCGACGGAAGAGCAACGGGGCCGAGTCCTGGGGCTCTGGAGTTGCCTGTCGTTTGTGTCAATCATCCTGGGGAACGTGCTGTTCCTGGTGATCAAGCGAACCGGAATGGAATCGCACCGCGTCTTCCTGGTCTGCGGTGTGCTGGGCCTGATCTGCGTCGGACTGTATTACGCCAAATGGCGGGCCGTCTTCACCGCAGCCGCAACAGCGAACCTGCCCGACCCATCCGTCACCGAAGTCGGATTTGCATGCGAAGGATAGCCGACTCGGTCTGGAGCAAATACCTAAATATCTGCTTCCCACAAAATTGTAGGTGATGCGAATCACCGCGGGCTGTTATTGATCTAGATCCGATTTCCGGTGTAGTTTCGTTTGAAGAATCTCAGTCTCAGCGAGCAGGCGAGGTTCCAGTTCCAACAATCGGGTCGGGAGGTCAATCAGAAGACCTCTTCAACAGCAGTCGCAAGTCACCACGATACGGCACCGTTCGACCGCGACAGGCGTCCTGGTAACCATCAAGAATGGCATCACGAATCTGCGCCGCTTCCAAGCGTTCCTTTTTTTCTCGCAGCACGTCTCGCACAAACTCGCTTGGCGTGGCATACAGTGTGCCGTCGCCGGAGTTTTGATCGACAAAGGCCCGCAGTTCGTCGGTCAAAGAAAGGTTCAGCGAACTGCTCATGGAAGACTCTGTGGTCGTTTTTGAGGAACAACTGCGGACTATCGCTCGAATTTATTATTGTCAATATTTGCCATTGGCATTCATGAATGACTCGGGAAGCCGCTGCCGGGGACTGTAAACACGAAAGGCAGCACGGCCTTGTCGAAGACCCCAAATCCGTGGCACACCCATTTTTACGCTGGACCAGTCCTCAAGGCAACGAAGATGCTTTTGCAAAGGCAGTTGCGAAAACGCTGCTGACTCTGATCCCGATGTGTTAGAATCCGGGTTCGCATCGGGCCGTTCAAAACCACGTTGACGCGTTGGTTCTGAGCCCGCCATTCGTCGCGGGACACATATGAAAAGAGTTCGCAGAGGATTGAAGCATGGCAACGACACCGGGAACACCAACAGGCTCAACGCACGGCAGCATTCCGTTTCGCAAATCCTTTCTGATGCAAACCCTGCTGCCATTCCTGATTGCTGCCGGGACGAGTGGTGCGAAACTGGTGCATGCACAGGTGCCGGAACATGACCCCGTGAAAGTGGTCCAGGCCTTCAAGATTGAATCGCTGGTTGTTGCCGTCAGTGCGGATGGGAAGCGTATCGCGGTCAACGGCACCGATTCGAAGCCGTTCAGCAGCGATCTGGTGCGGGTGATCGAGTTGAAGTCCGAAAAGGTTGTGGGAGACTTTCCCGTCAACGGGGCACAGCAGTTTCATCCCGCCTTCAGCCCCGACGGCAAGCAACTGGTGTTTGGAAGTCTTCAAGCGACCGTGATCAATGCAGCGACGTTGAAGCCGATGCGGCCGTTGCAGCGAATGAGCGGAGCGGGGGCGCTTGAAAAGGACGTGTTTTACTCGCCTGACAGCAAGATCCTCTGGAGTTTCGACCAGAATGCAGTCATCGGGTATGACACGAAGACCATGCGCGAGACCAGGACGATTCCCGTCTCGGACTCAGCGATTGTGGCGCTGGCATTTCTTCCCAAACGGAAGATGCTGGCGGTGGGCCTGAAGAACAATTCCATTCAACTGTATCCGGTTGGGGCAAAAAAGCCGGTCCCGGAAATCGTCTTGCCGGCCGCGCCCCCGAAGTCGGGCTTCCCAAGCTATGGGCTGATTCGCTCAATGGCCGAGTCGAGTGATGGTCAGTTTATGGCAGTGTCCCGCCAGGACAAAGACGTCGAGCTGTGGGACCTGGATCAGAAACAGGTTATCCGAGATTTTCCCAAGACCGAACAATCGCAGCCGGTGCTGATTCTCAAAGGCAAGTATCTCGTCGCACGCGGAACCTGGCCTGATCCGGACAGAGAAGGTGGTCCCGTCACGGTGTTTGACCTGAATACCGGCAAGGAAGTCGCTTACCTGAAAGCGAAGGGTTACAGCGGGATCAATGTCGGATTCTGGTCGATGCAGGCATCGCCCGACGAGAAACAGCTATTTGTGCCCTGTGGTGATGGCACGGTGCAGATCTTCGACGTCTCGGAATGGGCGGGGACCGCAACAGACTAGTAACGGTTACTCGCCACGTACTGTTACCAGAGTCGACGGCTGTCGATGGTTATGTGCCAGCCTGATTGCAGGGACGCTGAGCCCATTCCCTGTCGATTGATCGGGGGGCATTCGAGCGACACGGCCGCTGCCGACATTGCCGATCAAGGGAGGGCGGGTCGCCAGATGTGATAGGGATCTGATTTGCCAGTTTTGTTCAGCAGGTTTGGCAGATCGGCAACGCGGATTCCCTTGTGATTGATCTGCATGGGCCAGCAGCTCAATCGGGCCAGCGCATACCGCCATGAATCGGCCTTCTGGTTCGGGACGGCTTCGATCAACAACAATAGTTCGGGATCCGTGTTCTCTTCCTGGGTAAACCAGAAAATGATGCCGTCCAGAACGTCGTGAGGCTTCGACTGGTAGCGAAACGCCTCGCGGGGCTTCATGGTCAGTCCAAAGTTTTTCAGGTCCGGCCCGTCGCTGATGCCGGGTGTCTGTTCCGCGCCTGTAAACTCACGCGCCAATTGCTTGAACTGCGTCAGACGAATCCGTTCCGATTCGGAGGGAACCAGATCGGTTTTCAGAGTGTGCCATTCCACGCCTTTGGTTTTCGGGCTCCACAATTCGTTGCCTGCGCGGCGGAGAGTGAACGGCACTCTGCTGAGCGACTGGAACTCATGCAACCACAAGCCATCTTCCACGTTCTTGAGCCGAAAAACCTGCCCGACAAGCGCCGGCCGGCCCTGCTCAGTCCACAGGAAGATATCCCCTTCGTCGATCCCGTTCGTCGTGAAGCGAATGATCGGTTGTTCCTGCCTGGTGAATTCGAGAGCATCGCCACCGGTACGCTCAATCACGTAATCTTTCACTGAATCGAACGCGATCGTCCTGAGATCAGGCTCTGCGCCGCTGACGAAAGAACAAACGCAAATGACCGCGAATACCGCGCACGTTGCAACGGATCCGTACAAAGCGTGCCTGAGAAGTTGTCGCATTCGGTGTCTCCATATCTCATGCGGGAACTGGTTTGCCCAAAGATACCGATGGCGACTCAATTGTATCAACCGGATAATTGCCCATCTGTGCAGCGCGAAGGTTGAACGAAAGTCCGCACATCAGGTCAGCGAGATGTTCTACTGGGTGCGGCAACCCTGGGCTATCAGGCGAAACTCCCGCGGAGTAGAAGACGTCCTTCGCCCAAACTCTTGCGAGTTTGATTCCGTCTGAAAACAAAGGCCTGAAAATCTTGCCGCAGCAGCGGAGAACGCAGGTTCTTAACGCGGACGTGCCGAACGATGCCCGCCCGTGGAATGAACCATCCACGACATGGTAATGTTTGGTCCACCCATCACGGAAGATTTCGATTGTCGCAAGTTCCACCAGTTGATCGAGGTGTTGCCAGATGTCTGTGACCTACATTGATTCCATCCCGGGATTTGATGAGGCAGACCGCCGCCTGGGAGTGCATTCGCTTGATTCCGTAACTTTTGTGCGATCCGCTGGTTGTTTGATGCGGATCGACCTTGAAGCCGGTCACGTCGATTGGCTGGTCGGGCGATCGCTCTGTGAGAACGACGACACGGGTGCGGAACTGTCGCCGCGAATTCAATACTGGGGACAGGAACTGTGGGTCAGTCAGGATGGCAATGTTGTTGCGGAACTGGAACCGGGGGAAGAGGGTGGGCTGATCGTCGCCGCTCGCAACGGCCTGGACGGACAGGGACTGTGGAAACATTCCATTCCCGTGACAGCTCGCGTAACCGTGTTTTTCGCGGCCGACGCAACGAGGCTCGTTGTCTGCCTGTTTCGCGAGTCCGGGCGGTTCGCGTCGGAGGAAAACGGATACAAGCCCCCTCCCTATGCCTGTCATACCGACGCGATGCGACTGGACCCGTTGACCGGACAGATTCTCTGGAACGGTTCCTTTCCGAGCTTGCGCATTGGGCTCTTGCAACAGGATTCGTTTGCAGGCATCTGGTCCAAGGGAACGGTTCTGGGCAGACTCGATTTCGAGACGGGATCGAACATCATTCTGTATCAGTCGTCGTCAGTACTTGGAGATCCCATTCCCTGTGGGAATGGGCTGGCGGTCTCGTGGCACAACCAGAAAGAGATCGGCGTCGAATGGTTTGACGAATCCGGCGGACTCACCCGCTCCAGTCGGATTCCTCAGCCAAAAGTGCGCACGACTCGCCTGCACAATACCGGGGCAGGACTGGCGCTGCAGATCAACGACGCCGCGACGTTCTGGTGGTATGGCGATGAAGATCGCCCCCTGTGGTCCGCCCGGGCCAAGCCGTATATCTATCGAGTCCGCCGATCTGCAGGGACCGACGTATTCGTTGGCACCGACGGCATGGGCGGCCGCGTGTTCGGATTTGATCCCCAGACGGGTCAGGAAACGTTGAATCTGAAACCGACGTTGGGAGGCGTCGGCAGTTTGTCGCACATCGATGAGCATTCGCTGCTTGTCGCGAGCTTTCGCACGTCCAAATCGTATTCCAGATCACCCAGCCTGTTGCTCCTTTCCACGATCGATCGTTCACATCGGCTGGCGTATGAATGCCAGTCGCTGGAAGGAACGTGGCGGCATGGAGCCATCTGCCGGGCCGGTGAACGGTCTGAGCGACTGGCAATCATCGATGTACGCAAACAGGACACGACTCGCAGTGTCCGCAAATCCGGCGGCGATGAATCAGCATCGTTGCTTCCTCCGATCGGAGCCGTTTACGCGTTCAAATTGCCCGACGGTCGATACTGAGCCTGTCGAGTCTTACGCCACGTTCCGGCGCGCCGCGCGCGCGACCACGATTGTCTCGGCCCCTGTGCGGTTGTCGCAATGAGCCCCTGGATCGGCGGAACGCTGCCTGAAACCACCGAGCCGCAATTGAGACAGGTGTTTGCCCTCTGGCACCACTCGTGGTCCGGGCTGGAACCGAGTGCGGAAGAACGAATTATCGACAAGGTCGAATGCGGATGCAGTTGGCGTGACAGCACCCGTTACTGGGGACATCAATTGCTGATGCAGTGGAAATGGGACCATTCTGATCGGGCCACGCTCCTGGCGGAAGAAGCCGAACAAGCCAAACAACGATTGCCCTGGTTAGACTGAATTGCGCCGGCCGACATTGAAGTACAACTAGACTCGCTAACGCATTCGCGGTCGCTGACCCAAATTCGGCATGGTGTTGCATGAATTGCCGATGCCGTTGGGTTTATCCGTAGCATCCGAGTGATCCGTGGTCGTCGGTGAATCATTCGGGCAAATGCCGCAGGTTCATGCATCGCCCTTCAGGCCGCGCGCCACGTGTCTTCGCGATCTCGCTCGGATTGTTTCAAACCGGCCTGACGTTGATCGGCATCGTGACGTCGGGCGAGTTTTTCCAGGGCCTGAACCGATCTGTCGGCGTCGACCAGTTCCTGTCGCAAGGTGACCAGTGCTGAAACGACCGTCTTGAGCGCAGCATCGATTCTGGACAGTTCGGTGGAAAGGTGCTCGGCATGCTGTCGGCGCGCCAGGATGCGATCGACCGGCCAGTCGCCAGTAACCTGCAGTGTCCGCAATTCTTCGATCACTGCCAGGCGTTCCGTACGGACATGGTCCTGTTCCACACGCAACGTCGCTTCGCGCTGCTGTTCCCGGGCCAGGGCCAGCCGACATCGGTCGCGTTCGATCACGCGGACTCGCAACACCGTATCCAACCGAAACGAGGTCGTCATTCTGTGCTTTCGATGGATTTGCCCAACAAATGGGGTCAGACCCCTGCCACAAGTGTCTGATTGGAACGGAAACCACATTGAGAGGGGGTCAGACCCCATTTGTTGGGCAAAGCCGCTTTCGATTCAATCGTGGGTCAGATCGCCGGACTGGTCAACTTCGGAGGCGAACAGTCCCCGCTCACGCTGCCGCTTCAGGTCGTTCAGGAGTCGCTGAGCCTCCGGCAACGTCGACGATTCGGTTCGATCCTGCTGCAGGAATCTCAGGATCGGTTCCTGCATTCTGAGCGCGGCGTCCACCAGTGCATTTGCTCCGTTCTGATAAGCCCCGATGGAAATCAGGTCTTCCGCCTGTCGATGGGCGGCGAGTAACTGACGCAGGGCGATCGCCGCCTGTCGGTGTTCCACGCTGGTGACCTCGTTCATCAGTCGCGAGACACTCGCCAGCACATCAATGGCCGGGAACTGCCCATGTTCCGCCAGCTTGCGCGAGAGGACGACATGTCCGTCCAATGTCCCGCGGACGGCGTCGGCGACCGGTTCGTTGGTGTCATCCCCCTCCACCAGAACCGTGTACAATCCGGTAATGCTGCCGCGGTTGGTCCGGCCGCTCCGTTCGAGCAGTCGGGGCAGCAGTGCGAACACGCTGGGTGGGTACCCGCGCGTCGCGGGTGGTTCACCCGCGGCGAGACCGATTTCGCGTTGAGCCAATGCAAACCGGGTGACGCTGTCCATGACCAGCAGCACGTCTCGGCCGGTGTCACGGAAGTATTCCGCGACTGCGGTCCCCAGGTAGGCCGCACGCAATCGCAGCACCGCGGGATCGTCGCCGGTTGCGACCACCACCACGCTGCGCGACAGACCCTCGGGCCCCAGGTCACGCTCGATGAATTCACGGACTTCGCGCCCCCGTTCACCGATCAGCACGACGACATTCACGTCGGCTTCCGTCGACCGTGCCATCTGTCCCAGCAGGGTGCTCTTTCCGACACCGCTGCCAGCGAAGATTCCCAACCGCTGGCCACGTCCGCAGGTCAGCAGTCCGTCGATGCAGCGGATCCCGGTTCCCAGCGGTTGATGGATCCGCGGTCGCTGCATGGGCGAAATCGGTTCGGCCTGCAGGGGAACTCGATGGGGCAGCACCGCCGGTGGCCGTTCGTCCAGGAATCGACCCCGCCCATTAATGACCCGTCCGAGCAGTCCATCGCCGACGCGGGCTCCCGGAACCGACTGAATCAGGACGACGCGGGTTCCGCGTCGGATGCCGTGCAGTTCACCGTACGGAAGCATCAGCGTATCGTCACCGGAAAACCCGACGACTTCCGCTTCGACGCGGGTTCCATGCTCGGCTTCCAGTCTGGCGACAGCCCCCAGCGGAGCGGGAAAGCCGGCCACCGCGACCGTCAACCCAATCAGCTTCGAGACGCGACCCGTGAGTCCCACCGGAAGCGACCGTCGGATCTGGTCGAGGAGTGTTGATGGTTGAGGAATCAAGGTCGTGGACACGTCAGGCTCCGACAGAATTGTCAGGTTTCGCAGCCCGTGGAAAAAGGGGTCTGACCCTCTCCGGGCATGCAATTGTCAAGGTGAATCCAATGCCCTCCAAAGGGTCAGACCCCTTTTTCCACGGGCTGCGAAATAGTGTTGCATGAACCTGGGACATTAGCCCGACGCGCGAGCGAGGGATTCGTCGATGCGTGTCCAACTTGCCGATCCCTCGCTCGCGCGTCGGGCTAGTGTTTTGAGGCTACCGCGATTCCGTCCCAACATTCTGCAACCCCATTTAGTGGTCCATCAATTCATGAGCCAGTCGGTCCAGCATCGTTTCCACGCGGGCATCGATTTCGCCGTGAATGGTTTCGATCCGACATCCGCCGCGCGAGACCAGGCTGTCGGCGACCAGCGTGGAATCGGCGCAGGCCGTCAGGGATTCCACAACATGCGGTGCCTGATCACCCCAGGCGGCCAGGTCGTCCGGATGCAGATGGACGGTGACCCGGGGTTGCCCCGCCGCCAGGCGCAATGCGTCGGCAATCATGCCCGAGGCCAGATCCGGTCGAGTCGCAATCTGGGACTTCACCAGCTTTTCGGCGATCGCCACCCCGACTCGCACGGCCGTCTGTTCCCAGCGAATCAGCCAGCGATCCCGTTCCGCCTGCAGGGCTTCGGCCGCGGCCTTCAGGGCCGGCAGTGCGGTTTGCAGTTGTTCCGTCCGTTGATGACGGGCCAGTTCTGCCGCCTGTCGTTCGATCTCGGCGGCCGCTTCGCGAAGACCTTCGTCGCGTGCCGCGGCGCGCGTTTGTGCCATCAGCATGTCGACTTCCTGCCGGGCGGCCTCAAGCAAATCCGCGGCGGTTTGCCGGGCCTCGGCAATCACCTGGTCCGCCTCCTGGCGCAGGTCAACGAAGTTAAACGCCGGCCGGGCCGAGTGATCGCGGATCGACTGAGCTTTCACAATTCGAGCAACTGTCATGGCCCCCCCTGAATCACCCGTTTCAATTCACCGGCAGTGCGATCATCCCGGCATCTTCCAATCGCCGGATGCTGTCGGCAATTTGCTGGCGTACGGTCGTCATTTCGCTCAGACGGATCGGACCGAGCGAATCCATTTCGTCCCGCAGGGCCAGGGCCACGCGTTCGGAAAGACAACCCAGTACTTTCTGGCGGACAACCTCGGGACTGGCCTTCAGTGCCAGTGCCCACGGTCGGTCATCCGTTTCCTGCAGGATGATTCGCAGCGTGTCATCATCCAGTCTTAGCAGGTCATCGAACGAAAACAGCGTTTGCCGCAATTCGTCAGCCAGGTTGGAATCGTGCTCTTCCATTGAGTCAAGGATCGAACGCGACGCGGCGCGCGATGTCTCACGCAGGACTGCCGCGACACGGGGAACTCCACCGGCCCGAACCCGTGGTCGACCCAGCCGGTCTTGCATCGCGGCGGCGATGTCAGACAGGATTTCCGCATCCGTGGGACCCAGCCGGGCGATCCGCTGCAGGACTTCCGCCTGACGATCTGGAGCCAGACCGGCCAGGATCGCGGCGGAGAATGCGGGATTCAATTGAGCGGCGACAACGGCGATCGTTTGCGGTTGTTCGTCGTTCAGCAGTTGCAGCACGTCATCGGGATGCCGACCGTTCAGGAAGCCGAACGGACCACCGTCTGAATCGTCCGCGTCACTCCGAAGCGGCACAGTGTATGATGCTGGGGATTTAGCCGCCGGTGCCGGCTGGAAGTGGCGTGAAGACTCCAGCGGCGGAGAATCAATTTGCGGTCGAATGAGTGACTCGCGTGCCAGCTCGGCACGGCTTTTGAGCTTCGCTTTGAATTCGACCAGGATGCAACTGAGTTCTTCGGCGGCGGGATTGGCGGCATTCGCAATGGCCAGAGTTGCTCGTTCGACTTGATCTCGCGGCAGCAGCGCCAGGATTTGTGCGGCCAAATCCCTGTCGAGGCTGGTCAACAATACCGCAGCTTTCCGAGCACCGTTCATGCGTCGCTTTCCGTTCATACCGACAGGCAGGGTCGTCAGACTTCGGCCAGCCACTCGCTCAGGACGGCTGCGGAGTTGGCAGGGTCGGATTGAGCCAGGTTCAAGATTTCCTCTCGCAACGCCAGCATGGCTTGAGTCGGTTCCGGGGCGGGCGTTGACATCGGTTCTGGAGTTGGCCGGGCGAGATCTGCTGCTGAGTTCGATGGTCCGGACACGGAAGTTGTGCGCGTGGGCGAGCCGACACGGGACAACATCCACAGAGCCCAGACGACACACAGTCCCAACAGGCACGAACCGCCATGCTCCCACAGGAAGATGGTCAATTGATCCAGCGGTGTCAGCGTGGATTCCGTCGTGGGAACCGGCATCCGGTCAATGGTCGTCACTGAGACGGCATTGCGGGCGGAATCGATCGGGATCAGACTTCCCACGATCCGTTCTACCTTCGTCAGGACTTCCTCTTCGATGGAATCCAGGTTGCGCCGAGTGCTGGATTCGACCTGCGTTCGGGCAACTTCGCGGTAATAGTCGCGCGGGATCGACACGCTGACCTGAACGGCCCGGGGCATCGCCGCCAGCAATTCCCGTTCAGAGACCTCGCGCGTGTAATTGGAGGGGCTTTGCTGAGGACCACGAAAGCCCGCCTGGTGACGGATCGGTTCCCGTTCCTGGAATTCGATCTGCTGAACGCCGCCGGGTGGTTCGTCAGCGAAAGCGTCGTGCGACGAAACCTGCACCCGTTCCTGACGGGTGACCGACGATTTCAAATTGTCGAGATCCACATGAACCGCCACATTCACGTTGGGAATGAATGACAGTGCCTTCTGGATCTGCTGCTCGTACTGGCGGGTGAATTCGCGAACGCGTTGAATCAATCGACCGTCGAGTGGATCGTCGGTCTGTTCGCCGGAATACGCCTGGCCTTTGGCAACATCAAAGATGGTGACATCGGCCGGCGACAGATCCGGGACCATGCTCGCCACCGCCTGTCGCAACGAAGTCACCAGTCGCGACGAAACTTCGCGACCGGCACGCGGCTTGACGGTCACGTTGGCCGTGACGCGGGACTTCTGACCAAACCCAACTCGTCGACCCGAATTGGCAACGGCCACACGGGCATCTTCGATATCAGGAACCGCCTTGATCATCCGCCGCAGTTCCTGCAGCAACAAGGCGTCCTTCATTTCCTGGCGATGCCGGTCCGTGCTGAACGGACCAAGCGATTCGAATTGCTTTAAGATTTGCGAGCCCAGATCGGGGGGGACCGCATCGAATTCCACGAGTGCGGCGTTGTACCGGTCCAGTTCCGCAGCGGGCGCCAGTAGTTGGCGATCATCGCGTCGATAATTCAGGAGCCCGGCCTGATTCAACGCCTGCTCCGCAGCGGCCAGTTCATCGCTGGCAAACGTCTTCCCGAAAAGGACCGCCCGATGATCGTACGGCCGATTAAAGACAACCAGCCAGCCAATGCCCGCCAATACCAACACCGGTACCGTCACGAAGGTCGCTCGTTGCAGCGGCGACATCGTGCGGAACAGCTCAAACAGCTGCCGGGTCATGCGGGGCAGGACGTCCATGTCTCAGCCAGAAGAAACGATTGAAGAAAAGCCAACCAGCGAAGTGGGTTATAGCTGGGTTTCGAGAATTGAGGCAATGCGAATCTGCAGAACGACATCCGGGAGGATTGCGTCGACAGCCCGGTCGATACCAAGCCCGTTTTGGACGGACGAGGCGTTCATTCGACGGGGAATCAGCCCTGAAACGCGATTCCCATCAATCCCAAAGCGCCCGAATTCCGTAGAATGCCGTATCCTTGATCCGCCGGGCGAATTCTTTCAGCCAGCTGGTGCGGGGATCGGCACAGTAAGTCATGCTCAGCATGATCCGTAGATCGCCCTCGGCCGTGGGGTAGGCCCGATGCAGGACGCGAGCTCCCTCAAAGACAACCAGCGTGTTGGCGGAAGTATCCAGCGCTTGGTCGGTTCCATCCGGCAATCGGCGCATCAGGGTGCTTTGGGACAGCCCGCCGGACGCAGCTTCGTTGGCCAGGGACAGCAGGACGGTAAAGTGGCGACCGCGGTAGAAATTGTGGTCGTAGTGCCAGTTGATGTGGTCCCCTTTTTCCTTGTAACAGAGGATGGAAAGGGAACTCTGGTCTCCATCCGGGGTCGGGAACACGGGCATTCCCACCAGGCCCGCGATCCGCTGCTGGATTTCTGGCGAATGGTAGAAGCTCAGGCAACCTGGGGCATAGTGGTGGATTTTCTCATACGAAAGCGTGCGTCCCTTTTTATGGGTTGGAATGAAGCTGGGAGTCATCTGATCGATGCTGGCTTCGGCTTCACCGCGCAGCGACTGCAGGCACTGGGGACTCAGAAACCGATCGATACGGACGATGCCTTCGCGAGCGAATTCCGCCGCCAGAGTCTCGTCAGGATCTGCCACGATTGTCAGAGGATGATCGCGCAGCCAGTCGGCTCGATTGGAGGCAAGGGATGCAAGCGTGCGCCGTCGATATCGACGATGCCGAACCAGCAGCACCAGCAACAAAAGACAGATCGCCATAATTGCGGCGACGGCCCAACGCCACATGGAGCAGACTTTCTGTGTGGGAATTGAGACGATGTGAACCGATGCACTTATTTTTTGACCGGCCCGAATCGTCGTCAAGTATCCGGGAATGCCAAAATCAACGGGCCGTTGGCGAGAGATGATACGTCAGCGTCGGTCCCATTTGGGCAGTTGAAACAAGTCACAGACAGGAAGTTCAAAGCCAGACAGGATGGGAGCCCCGTACAGAGTCTGAGTTTCCTTCAGCATGAGACCACGCGTGGGGGGATGAAACTGATGGACATGCCGGGTGACCGGATCCACCACCCAGACCGCCGGAACACCCCAATCCAGATACCCTTTCACCCGCTCGGACATGCCGTCCCGCCGGTCATTCGTCGACGCGACTTCAATGACCAGAACGGGAACCGTGTCAGTGACCAGCTTGTCAGATTCGCCGAATCGGTCAGGCGATCGAAAGCACGAAATCGCCGGACAGCGGACCGTGGCCGGTTCGCGCTGCAAGATCAGCGGCAGTTCAAAACAGGCATAAACATCCGGTGACGACTGCAAAAATGCGGCCAGCGGCCGCGCCAGGTTGCGAACTACGTCGCCATGCACCTCGTCGGGCGGTTCCAGCCGGACCAGTCGCCCACCCATCAGTTCAATCCACCGGTCTCCTTCGGCCAATCGATCTTCGTACTGGTCGATCGTCAGTTGCGATGAGGAATTCGGTGAGGACATATCAGAGAACCCTTGTCGAACGATCGGCCAATGTGGTGAGAGAACAGAACTGTGCATCACGCGGGCGAGATTGCAACTCTGGCAACACGGCCGATGATACCCGCATCAGTCCCGGACCGAAACGAGGAACCATCGATGTCATCCAGTCAATGACGGATCCGTGCGATGGTCAGGCGGCGCCAGCGATGTCAGAATACGTCGCCGCGGGGATTTCCCCCACAACACGACCTGCATACTGTGAGAACGTGACACCATGAGTTTGTTCCAACGCAACGAGATCCTGAACCGCCTGCGGGCCAAGGTGGCTGCCGGCCAACCGATCATCGGGGGAGGTGCAGGGACGGGGCTTTCAGCCAAGCTGGAAGAGGCGGGTGGGATCGACCTGATTGTGATCTATAACTCGGGCCGCTTCCGCATGGGGGGCCGTGGCTCACTGGCGGGGATGATGCCGTATGGAGATGCGAATGCCATTGTCATGGACATGGCCCGCGAAGTTCTGCCCGTCGCCACCAAAACACCCGTTCTGGCGGGTGTCTGCGGGACCGATCCGTTTCGACTGATGCCGTTGTTTCTCAAGGAAGTTCAGGCGGCGGGCTTTTCCGGAGTCCAGAACTTTCCCACGGTCGGCCTCTTCGACGGCAACTTTCGAGTGAACCTGGAAGAAACGGGGATGGGTTACGGACTGGAAGTCGACATGATTCGACTGGCGGGTCAGATGGGCCTGCTGACCACTCCGTACTGTTTCAATGACGACGAAGCGACCGCCATGGCCGGGGCGGGCGCGGATATCCTGATTCCGCACATGGGCCTGACCACCAAAGGGATGATCGGAGCTTCCACCGCCGTCACGCTGGAGGAATCGGTTCGCCGCTGCCAGTCGATGCACGACGCCGCCAAACGGGTGAAGCCCGACATCCTGGTCCTGTGTCACGGCGGCCCGATTGCCGAACCCGAAGACGCGCAGTACATCCTGGACCACACGGAAGGGATCGTCGGCTTCTACGGTGCCAGTTCCATGGAACGCCTGCCGGTCGAACCCGCCATCATCGGCCGCATTCGTGAGTTCACCGGGATCAAGTTTCGAAACAGGGGATGAAACGCTAAGAGTGGGCCCTTCAAGCTCGTCTTCGTCGCGCGACCAGAAGTAGTACCACGCCTGTGAGCATCAAAACGCCCCCATTCAACACGAACAACCAAAACCTGGATCTTCGAATTCCTTTCGTCCCTGGAACTGTGAGTCCGTCGGGGCCGATCAGCGTTTGCTCATTCAGGCGTGCGCCGTTTTCACACACTGTGTATACGACACCGTTCAACGCATCCGCCACTCGAGTTCCCGCAGGCAATTGAACAACCAGATCATCAGTGACTACGATTCCAGTACTCAACTTGGAAACCTTCGTTTCCCAGACGGTCACCTGCCCTGTGGCTATGGACTCGCTTGTCGAAGAAGCCCGAATCCATTCCTTCAAATTGCTTGGGAACCAGACCCCCTGAACCATTTTGGATTCTTCGACTTTGAATTCCTCGGTACGCCAGGAGACTTTTCCATCGCGACGCGGCTTCTTCCACGATGCGGTCCCTTCGATCGGTAGAAAACCCTTCAGCGGATCCAGAACCATCTTTCGAGTTCCCAGATGCTCTGGTTCACCCCAAGGTGGATTCCAGGGGATTTCCACATGCACCTGACCAAGATCGGAATGGCATTCAATGACCGCCGCATCGATATTCCGAACGACATCACTGATCAGGTAATTTGCCATATCTTCGACGTCTGACGTGCCATCACGGGTATGTCCCAGTTGAACCGCATTGAAGTCAACGTTCAAAGCCTTATTCAGCCGGTTTTCAAGCGCGTTCTTGACCATCAGTCGTTGGTCGGCGGATGAAAGCGACTCGAACTCCTCGCTCCGAATCGAAAACGCAGGCGTCTCTTCATCGGCTATCTTACGGGGCAGCTTGTCTTCCGCCTTCTTCAATGCCGCCCTGATGGCGTCCTCATCCACAACATTCTTTTCGCCAAGAGCTTCTTTAACGGCCATCCCATAGTCATTGTATTCATTGTATTTCGTAGTCCCTTCTCGGCGATGGCAGACCACGCATGAGTAATTGGCTCCCTCTTTGAGGTACATGTTCGTCCATACCTTTTGATACCGTGGACGAGCCTCGACACTTCGAGTTTCCCCGACCAGAGCGATGGCGAACGTGCCGATCAAAGGTAAGAGCCATCCAGGATTTCGGCGCATGATCTGGGCTCCGCTACGAAAAGGCAAAGCGAAACAGACGAGCCCCAGCATATCGCCGGGGCTTGCTCGTTTCGATTCCAATTTCACGCAGCCGCGCCAAAAGCCGCCACCGGGTTACAGGTGGATCTTGTGCAAGTCATTCACGCACCATCAGACGACCGGCTTGGCGGACGGTTTGCGGAAGCTGAACCACAGGTGCTTCGGAGTCAGGCCGATGCCAATCAGGACGAGTTGGGACAGGACGAACAGTCCCAGCTTGACCACGGTTCCTTCTGTGAACCCGTAGGAATGCAGGCCGGCTCCGAGTTCGTTGACGCCCCACCAGGACCAACTGACAAAGATGTTGCCGGCGATGGCCAGGACCGCCATGCCGCGCTCCTTGACCAGACCGCCCCAGCGGGCGTGCAGGACCAGAGCGTTCCACAACACGATGATTAGCGCTCCGTTTTCCTTTGGATCCCAGCCCCAGAACCGGCCCCACGAATCGTCGGCCCACAGGCCGCCCAGGACTGTACCGACGAAGCTGAAGAAGATCGAGAAACAGAGTGTGCCGTAAATCATGCGGTAGATTTCGCGGCTGATCGACGGAGTCAAAGAGGGTGTTAACACACCGCGCAGGACGTACACCACCCCCAGTAATCCGGCCAGGTACGTGGTCGCATAGCCCATCGTGATCGTTGTCACATGTGTCGCCAGCCAGAACTGAGTGTCCAGGACCGCCTGCAACACCGTGAATGTATCACCCTTCACGGACAGGCCGTCGGCAATCAGCAGTGTGGCATAACCCGCCACCGAAGCGATCAGGTTGCCAATTCCCAATCGGAAGACCATTTCCAGGATCAGGCCGAGCATGACGCAACCCCAGCCGATGAACACGGCGGACGAATACAGATTTGTCACGGGGGGGCGACCCGAGATGTAGATGCGGCCGACCAGGGCGTACGTGTGGACACACAGAATCAGCACCAGCAGCCAGAACGCGATCCGATTGAAGCCCTGCGTCCATCCCAGCCAGCCGCAGGCGCCGAGCACGAAGGCCAGGACGTACATGTAATCTGCTCGCGCGAACGGCTTGAAGTGATTGAAGGAGGCCTCGAACCGGGTCTTCGCCAGGTTCACATCGCGCGGCGGTTCCGCTTTCAGCTCCTGCAGGCATTCATCAACGGCGCGATTGAAGTCGCGTGGTCGTGTCTTCTCTTTCCCCTCGACCGGTTGTCGACTATCTGCGTACGAGGCCAGGATCGCATTCCAGGCGGCAACCTGGGGTGGAAGTACCTTCTGGTCGCTGAACACCGCATCGATCTCGTCGATGGTCACATCGGGATTCGATTCAATCTTGGTTCGCAGGGCTTTCATGACACCCTCAATCCATCCTCCCGAAACGGTCTGCCATTCCTGATCCTTCTTGATCGGACCGATGGCGAACACCGGTTGGCCTTCCGTCGCGAGCATTTTCTCCAGTTCGGCACCGCGTTGCAGCATGAGCAGTTTCTGGCGGGGATTGCCGTGAATCCGTCGTTGCAGACCGAATGCAAACTGCAAACTGTCGAAAATCGTCAGCTTCTCATCCAGTTCCAGGACTTTGCGTTGATAAACACTCAACGTCCGACGGTCCTTGGCAGCCGCCTCTTTGGCCAGCTTGACCTGGCCGCGAAACGCGTCTTCGCTTTCCCGGATCTCGGCGCGCGAATACCGCATCCCCTCGCGCTTCTTGACGCCGATCGTCTCCTGAACTTCCAGGTTCTCGACCTTGAAGACTTCGTATTCGTCCGCCGCTTCGGTATCGGAAACGACCTCTGCCAGCCACTGGATGGCAGGGATTCGCCGCTTGTCCTTGTCATGTCCGATCTGCACGTATGTTCGTCCGGAAATGGCCAGCAGGGCCGAATAGGCGGCGGAGTCGAGCGGTTTGACGCGACCGTCCTGAACGACGGGGATCTGGCCGAATCGATAGAAGTCGTAGTCCAGATCCTTGTGCGCGGGTGGCATGGCGGCAGCGGCGCAGTAACATGCAACCGCTGCCACAACTCCGGTGGCGGCAACGATCGACGGCCAGTTGATTGGCGTCGGTCCCAGGACCTTGTCGGGCTTGAGTGCCGGTTTGATTCCCAGTTCATCAGCGACGCGGGTTTTTCTGTCCCACGAGTGACCCGGCCCCGCGTTCTTCTGCCCCAATGTTTCCAGCAGTTCGGCAACGCGGCTGGATTCACCGGGTACCGTCCCCGAGCGCATCAGGAACCGCGACAACATCATCAGGAAGTGGGCCAGCATTCCGATGGCGACCAGCATGCACGCCACGTACGGCATCATCCATCCCGAGTTGGCAACAACAGACAACGTGGTGTGTTCCACCCCGGTTCCGCGTTCCTGGAAGTAACCGCTCTGGTAGAAGGTTTCATTGGCAAACCGCAGCGGATTATTCATCCAGATTGTCTTGTCTTCGTCGACATGCTGGCCGGGTTCGACGATGTGAACCTTCGATGCATAGTTGCGCGGAGTTCCTGTCCCGATGTAATCTTCCTTTTTGACATCGATCAGCCGGAACTGGAACGGCTTGTAGTACCGTTTTGGTCGCAACGCCAGTTCATAGGTCTTGTCACCCACGCGGATCGAGTCGGTTTCGTTGCTCATCGACAGCAGCATGCCCACCAGATAGGTCCCGATCGGCTTGTCCGTCGCCCGGTCGGTCAACTTCACATAGGCAGCCGCCATGTCGACTTTGCTGTCCATGTCGGTCCCGCTCCCCGGCTTTTTCGGCTCGGCGAACCATTCGACTCCCAACCCGGCCGTCGCCGGATTCTTGTCGCGGACCGAGGCCGCTCGCAGGTGTGAATTCGGCAGGACTCGGGAGATCTCGATGTTGAACGGCAAGACTGGGACATCGATTTTCTCACCGTCCCGGATCATCGAACGGGGGATCGCCGTGACTCGTTCCTCGTCTTTCGCCGACTTGTCGATGACCGCCAATTCGTAAGTACGAATGTCGTGTACGAAGGCGGTCGTTTCCCCCTCCTGCAGATTCATCTGGGTTTCGACGGCCGTCATGGCGACATGCAATTCGTAGAACATCAGCAGGCCGATGCCAGAATGCAGCAGCACAATTCCGGATCGCTTGTTGAAGACGATGATGCACCCGACCAGCAGCGCGACCGAGGCGACCGACCCCTGGGTCAACTGCCACAGAATGCGCATTGAGGCATCACTGGGCCGGACCGCGGGACCGTTCGTGACCAGCCAGGTCGTCAGCACCGCCAGGATGAGGGTGCTGGTGGTCATCAGGCCGAAGACGAAGGTCTCGCGCGGCTCGCGAAACCAACCGGACTTCTGCAAACGCGATCCCAGCGCAAGTGTGGCATACAAAGATCCAAGGACCAGCAAGGCCAGAAACCCCTCGTAACCAATCCACAAGACCGAGTAGGGGACCCACGGATCGGTCTGGAATCTCCGGGAATCCCCCGCCGCCGCAATGATGAACCAGGTGATCAGACAGCCGATCGCCAGAGCCCCCAGGCCCAGCCACAGTCTTTGTCCCTTCGCCTGTGCCTTGAATCGCACGGTATGCGCAGACAGCAGGTTGGCGGCCAGAAAAAGCCCGATCAGCTTCCCGCCCGGGAAATAGAACCCGCCGCCTTTGGTTGCCAGCCACTTCAGACCCTGCATCATCGAAATGGTCATTCGGCCCAGGGCGCTGATTTCAGTGCCATCCTGAGGCATCTCAGGGACGAACGACGGGGGAAAGAAGATTGCAAACGGGACCCAGGCAAACCAGCAGCGAAAATACTGGCCGATCACTTCCCAGATGTCCTTGTCGACCTGGGCAAACGTCCCCGCCAGGATAAGAAAAATCGACAAGGCGAACAGGACGACCGTCAATCGCAACGACGCCAGCGGTTCCAGAACCTGTTTGATGGTGTCCCAGGCGGTCAGGCCGGAATCCGGTTGTCGAGGAGGCTGGAGCGTGTCTTCGTCTGCGATGGTTTCCAGATCGATCGCCATGATGTCCCTCAACTTCTTCAAGTCAGCGAGCCCGGCCCGCGCGAATTCCAAATACCGCGAATTTCAGAACTTCAGTGATCGAGCGAACGTTTCAAATCGAACTCGCTCTTTCGCCGCTGTTTCTGGATCGCCCGTCAGTTTGACAAACACCGTCTGGTCACCGTCTTCAATCATCAGACCCAGCATGGCCTGCGTCTCGTTCTGTAGTTGCACCAATCCACCCTTACGGGATCCGACCGGGAATGCAACCAGCGACTTTTCGATGTCCGCATCCGAGAGCGGTTCCAACCCCAATTGACCGCGCCAGCGATTGACGTTCGCCGTCTTCGATCCGCCAGCCCGCGACACGGTAATGCTGGCCTTCTGTTTGCCGTTCACCGCTTCAAAAGCATAAAGCGTAAATGTCTTGGCGCGAACCTGAATCCACTCGTCAGGCTTGATGAAGGCGATTCCCGGGGATCCCGCACCATCGTCCTTCGAAGGAGCTTCCTTCACGGGTGCAGCCTCGGGCGGAGTCGGCGGCGCACCACCGTGCCCCATCATGGGGGGCATTCCGGCCATGCCGGGCCCCGGCTTGGCCTTGCCGACAATGTTCAGGTACGTGATGGACAGACCACCCACTTCGATCGTTTCCGTTCGAGTCGGCAGATCCTCTTCTTCGATGAATGGCAGATCGAGCTGACCGCGCCAGCGATTGATGTTGGCCAACAGGTCCTGCGCCAGTTTCTCAGATCCGGGCAAAGTTGTGACGGACACTTCCAGTTTGGGGGAGCCTGGCAGTACCAGCGTCGCATAGCGCATGTCGTTGCCAGGTGTTTCCGTCCAGCCGACCGGTAATTTCCAGCCAATCTTTCCCGAAGGAGCAAACTCGACCGACTTCACCAGTTCGCGAAACTCAGGTGCACGATCGCTGACAGCGATCGGTTCCCCCTGCAATTTGAAGAACCACAATTCCTGGCCATGGGGGACAATTGCGGCGAGCATCCGGGCCGGCTTGGGCCGTCGTGCTTCCAGTTGGGCGAGGTACTCGGGGGTCTGGATCGACTCATGGGTGGCGACGGTATACGTCGTCACCTCCTCTTTCTGCCGACACCCGCAGAGCAGCAGTGTTCCCAAGAATATCGCGCACGGTGTTATCGTGAACGAGCCGAGTAGCGATGAAGAGGCATGAGACGTTGGCACGAGCGCACGTGACCTTCGTTGAGATAAGATTGGAAGATCCGGTCAGGCGGGCGAAGCAAGGGCGGGATTTCCGGCAGTCGTCACGATTATAACCTCGCCAATTCCCAAAAGTACATTCTCTGTTTTTGGTTCCCGGGAAATTCCGGTCCGAACGGGGAACGTGAGTTCGCCAGTCCGTCAGACTTCGGCCCGCTAGCAGCCCGTGGTAAAAGGGGTCTGACCCTTTGGAGGGCAATTGATTCACCTTGAAAATCGAATGCCCGGAGAGGGTCAGACCCCTTTTACCACGGGCTGCTAGCTAGGAACGACCACTCCAAAGTGGTTCTCCCGCGGCCACCAGCAAATGGTTGGTGATGAGAATCAGCCGAGCTGAACTTCGATCAACTGATATCGCCCAACTCGTGGCACTGGCAATGGTTGCATCTGTTCGTCGAAGATGCGGACCGTTAACCCGGCTTCCTGCACCAGATTGCAAAACAATTCCGCTTTGGCTCGGCCACCGTCGACAAACCAGGCCGTCCCGCCCGGGGCCAGCATTTTTTGCGTTAATTCCAGCAGAGGTTTATGGTTACGATCTTCGTACAATAATTCGCAGCCCCACAGGAGTGGAAACTGGCGATCGGGGATCTGACGCCAGTCCAGGACCATTCCTGACGCCTGTGTAAATCCCGCACGACCGGCATTGTAGAGGGCCAGGTCGACAGCTTTGGGTTCGTAGTCGCTGAAGGTGACCTTCAATCCCTGAGCCAGTCCGGCGAGTCCCACAAGCCCGATCCCCGCCCCCAATTCCAGCACTTCGGTTCCGGGAATCCATGGTGTCCGCAGGATGGTGGCGACCATCTTCAGCGAGGCGGGCCACAAGTAGGCCCAATACGGCATGTATTCGTCCCGATCAAACGCGGCATGCACGTCGGCATCATCCAGGAAGTCATCGGGCGAGGCCGGGAGTATCAGGCGGAAGACATGGCCTTCAATTGTCCATTCCTTTTGGGCCCAACCGCCAGGGACCTCAGGGAGTCCGTCAGGTGTTTCACTCAGCCGCACGGAAGGAGTGCGCAGTTCAAGGGTGTCAGAAGTTTTTGAGGAGGAGGTCACGTCGCGAAGTCCGATGTCGAGAGTCGACAGGCAGGAAGCCTGCGAGATCAGTAAGGATAAGCTACCACTCGCCCGACGCGCAAGCGAGGGACCAGTTACCCCGCATCCAATTCGTGATAGCGAAATCTGTACTGTACTACTCCGTCACCCGTTCTTCTGTCGCAACCGCATCGGTCCCCCCGCGCAGGAATGGCCGGATTCGGTCCATCAATTTGGGTCCGATCCCACGTACGCGATTGACTTCCTCTGGATCGTGAAACAATCCCCGCTCTTCCCGGTCCGCGACAATCCGACGGGCGAGCGTTTCACCGATCCCGTCCAGTTGCGACCATTCCACCCACGATGCGGTGTTGATATCGAGCGAATAGTAATACTCGCGAGGCTTTTGACTGCTCAATTCGACCGGAGCCGTTCCCCACCGCGACAGCCGGACCCAATGGATGCCAAGTAGTCCCAGCAACAGGGCGATGAGCAGTCCAACAAACACCTGATCCCCGCGCCGCAACCACAAGTACGCGTCCGCGGATTTGGCCGCTATTTCGAGAGGGGCTGATGGTTCAGGAGTGGCCGGTGGCAATGTGATCGCAGGCGGGGGTTCCCGATCAGACTTCGAATCCGCGTCGGTGTCGGGAAGGTTCGACATGGCTATCGCATCTTCCGCAGCAGGACTGGCATCCCGAACGTTTCTTCGAAGAGCGATCCCGACTGTTTCAGGGCGAGTTGTTCCAGGCTCAGATCTTCGACCTGGGGGATGGCGATGACCAGTCGGCCGCTTTCCCGCGAAAAACGCAATTCGTGCAGTCGCTGGGAATGGGAAGCCTCCAAAGCGTCGGCCACGCGCAGCATCGCCGCCATCTTCACCACTGCGATACGCTGGTCGCGGTCCAGTGTCGTGAACACCGTGTGCGTTGGTTTGGGCGACGTGCGGCGATGATAGCGGGCCGTCAATGAGACCAGTTGCACGTCGGACCGGCTCAGGCCGAACAGTTCGCTGTTCTGGATCAGGTACATCGAGTGCTTGTGATAGCTGCCGGTGCTGACGTACAGACCGATCTCGTGCAGCAACGCAGCAACCCGCAACAACAGTTCGTACCGCGGGTCCAGTTGGTGTTCGTCGCGCAGGCCTTGAAACAGGATCTTGCACAGCTTGGAAACGTGCCGTGCGTGCGGTTCGTCGAAGTTGAACTTGCGACCCAGGTCCAGGGCCGAGCGGATCACCTGGTTGCTGAAATCCTCGTTCCAGCCCCCGCGCGTGGCCATCTGCTTCAACAGGCCATCGCGCAGATTGATGCTCGACACAATCACCTGTTTCAGTTGAAACGCCTGCGCGAGCATGACGTAGGCCAGCAGCGCCGGCCCCAGCGTTCCCGCGTCGGGAAAGGTGATGTGATACTTGTGAACCAGCTTGTCCTCGTTCAGTGATAAGACGGTGTCCGTCAGATCTTCCAGTTCCTTCAGAGGGATCCGGGTCAGATGGTCCCGGTTCCAGTCGGGAATCAGTTGCTGGGCGGCGAACCGCATGTCACCTCCCAGCGCGACCATTTCCTGGGACTGCCCCTGCGGGACCTGTTGCAGGATCTGGTCGATCACTCGTTGAATCTGCGTTTCCATCAGCCGTCGCGTGGCGGCATGCGATGCGTGATACGCTTCCAGCGTCTGATGAATTCGCAATGAGCCCAGGCGATAGGTGTGCGCGAACAAGACATCGGCATTCTGGACCTGCAGCAGTTCGGTGCTGCCTCCACCGACTTCCGTAATGACCGTCCGGGCCGCGGCCAGTTCCGGGTCCGGTTTCAGCAAGGGCTGTACGCCCAGATACGTGACCCGGTTGACTTCGGCTTCATCGATCGGAATGACCTGAATCCCGGTGGCGGTGTAAATCCGATCCAGGAACGCCAGTTTGTTCAACGCTTCACGAACGGCACTCGTCGCGACCACGCGGACCTGATCGGGCCGATCGATCCCATATTCCGCCAGGACCCGCTTGTAGCTTTTCAGGACCCGGACACATTCTTCGATCGTGCTCTTCTCGATGGAGCCACGGGTGAAAGTGTCCTTCCCCAGGGCGACGGCCTGTGACAAGGAGGACAGCAACCGGACGTCGCCGGAATCTTCGATGTCGGCGATGGCCATCCGGATCGAAGTGGTTCCAACGTCAATGACGGCGGCGGTCCGAACCGCCGCAGATCGTGGTGTCGTTGAATTGGCAGGTTCGGCAATCATGTCACTCGAAGATCGGCGTTTGTAATCGGAAATGGAATCCAGGATTCAGGCGGAGATCAGGCTTCGATACATTGGCGGGCCCAGGCGGCAGCCCCCATGGACCCCGCGTCGTCTCCCAGTTTGGCAACCTTCAATTCGTACGACTTCTGGTACGACGGCATCACATGTTTCGCGAGGATCTTCGCGACTTCGTCCACATACAATCGCGGCATCGCCTCGACCAGGCCGCCGCCCAGGATGATCACATCCGGCGCCAGCATATTGACGGCTCCCGCCAGGGCGATTCCCAGGTACCGCGCTCCGTCGCGCATGATCTCTTCGACAATTTCATCCCCCGACTCAATCGCCTCCTGAATCGTGCCGCTGCGGATGTTCGCCAGGTCTGTCCCGGCCACGCGCAGGATGTGAGGGGCCTGCCCCCGATAGGCGGCCTTCGCAATCTCCGCGGACAGCGCCAGGCGACTGGCCACCGTTTCCAGGCATCCGCGACGACCGCAGCCACAGACGGCCCCGTCCACCACCACGGGAATATGTCCGATTTCCAGGCAGCTCGATTTCTTACCCCGGAAAATCTTCCCTTCGTAAATCATCCCGCCACCGATACCGGTCCCGGGAAAAACTCCCAGGGTTGTGCGCGCCCCCACCGCAGCACCGAACCGGTATTCACCGTACACACCCGCGTCGACATCGTTACAGATCCAGACCGGGCAACCGAATTCCTTTTCCAGGATCTTCTTCAGCGGTACGTCCCGCCAGCCCAGGTTGGGAGCGGCCAGGATCACGCCTTCGTCCAGATCCAGGGGACCCGGGCAGCCAACCCCGATTCCGCCCAATCGGGCCTGGTCCAGTCCCCCTTCCTCCAGCAGCTTTTCGATCGTGGATCGAATCCGCTCGACCCCCGCCGTGGCACCTTCGGATCCGCGGGTCTTCTTTTTGCGACGGGCGATCGAATCAAATTTGCGATCGAACAGGACGGCGTTCATCTTGGTTCCGCCCAGGTCAAATCCAACCCAGACTCGATCGCCCGCATCGACCGTCTTTCCCGGATCGACTCCCCCCATTGCCGTGGCAATGGCAGGCTCTGTTCGTTGATCGGCATCCTTGATTGGCGATTCGGGCATCGAAGCGATTCCGTGCGAAGTTCCTTTTCACATCACGACCGATCAGGGGCATCAGCCACGGACGGCGATTCCAAGGATAACACAATCTGTGCCGGGCGAGTATTCGGCGACCGTCCAGACTGGTACCCGTGTTTTCATTTTGACGGTTTCGGGTATGCTGATCTGTCTGAAGATTCTGCGAAACGTGGCGACGAATTCCCTCGAAATCGAATCGTTTGACGTCCGCAAGGGTTAGAATAGATGGTTCTGTGTCGAAGGACAGTCAGGAAATCTGCAATCCGAACGGGATTCACGATGTACCGCTGCAAAAATCTGCAACTGACCGCGCTGGTGTTGGGGCTGACGCTGGTCGCTTTTTCATTGCCAACCAATGCCCTGGCTCAAGGGGCCAAAGAGAAGAGTACCGGAAAATCCAAATCCATCCGCGGCAAAGATTTGCCAGCGGTTCCCGGTGTGAGCGATTACGCATCCAAGAACTTCACTCTACGAACGGACATGCCGGTCGCCGAGGCGAAGGAACTGCTGACGCGGCTGGAAACGATGATCGTGCTGGTGGCACGCTATTTCGGCAAGCCCAATTCGCAAATCATCGAGATGAATGTCGTCAAGGATCCCAACATCTGGCCGCCCAATTCGATTGATCCTGATGCCATCAACAGCATCCAGTCCGGGGGCGGGATCACTCTGAGCGTCACCCAGTTTCAACGCAGCAGTACGGGTCAGAAACAGGCGATCGCGGCCAAGTCCATCGTGTGGGCCGTAGCAGATCGCGGAACGCCCCAGCATGAGGCTGTTCACGCGTACTGTCATCAGACGTTTGGCCGCACCGGACCCACCTGGTACTCCGAAGGGATGGCGGAACTGGGACAGTACTGGAAGGAAAAGGAGGACGGAGTCAACATTCATGAAGGAGTGTTGAAATACTTGAAGTCCCAGGAACCGAAGGAACTGACCGAGATTGTCGCCTCGGGTCAGCAGACGGGTGACAGTTGGCAGAATTACTCGTGGCGCTGGGCGCTGTGTCATCTGCTGGCGGCGAATCCCAACTACGCCTCACGATTCAAGCCACTGGGCCTGCAACTGCTGAACGATCAACAGACCAGTTTCGAGGCGGTATATGGGCCGATGGCCAAAGAAATCAATTTCGAATACAACTTCTTCCTGACACACCTGGATCAGGGCTATCGGGCAGACTTGTGCAGTTGGGACTGGAAGGCCAAGTTCACGCGACTGAAGGGAACAGGATCCGCTCAATCCAAGATCGACGCGATGCGAGGCTGGCAACCGGCACGCGTCCTGGTCAAGGAAGGGGATAAGCTGGCGATCACCTGCAAAGGCGAGTGGCAACTGTCGAAGTCTGGAGAAAAACTGACCGCCGACGGCGATGCTGACGGCAATGGAAAACTGGTCGGTATCCTGTTCCAGGATTACCGCCTGTCGGAACCATTTGATCTGGGGGCCACCTGTCAATGGGAAGCCCCCGCCGAAGGCGAACTGTTCGTGCGTTGCCGTGACGATTGGAGCTCAATCGCCGACAACAGCGGTACTGTCACGGTCAAGATCAAGGTGGGCGAATGATTGCACACACCCTGCGTCCGGTCGTCCTGGTCGTCTGCGTGATGGGTGCGGCGTCCGTGCAGGCCGATGACTTCAACACGCAGATGATGCGCGCGACCGTCAAGCTGAAACATGACAGTTCGACGGCGGCGGGATTCGTGCTGCGGCAGACGCGCCCGCCGGAAAAGGGCGGCGAGCGATCTGTCCTGATCACGGCGGCGCATGTGTTGGAAAAGACGAAGGGCTCCGAGACAACGCTGGTCTATCGAGTCTGCGACGGGGAGGGGCTTTACAAAAAGCACTCAATGCCGCTGGCCATCCGTCAGCAAGACCAGCCGTTATGGTCGAAGCATCCGACGGAAGACGTGGCCGTCCTGCCAGTCGTCATCCCGGAAGGGGCCGATCTGGCCGCGATTTCTGTCGATGCGCTCGCCAGCGACGAATTGCTGCGACAGCATCAGATTCATCCGGGTCAGACGATCGCCTGCCTGGGATACCCGCACAAGGTGGAAGCGAATGAAGCCGGATTCCCCGTCCTGCGGACGGGAGCCATTGCCAGCTTTCCGCTGATTCCCTCAGCGACGAACAGGACTTTTCTGTTCAGCGCCAACACGTTTGAAGGAGACAGTGGCGGGCCCATCTACGACGCCGAATCCGGCCTGATCCTGGGCCTGATGCATGGCCAGCACTTCCTGGACGAGGAAATGGTGCTGATCTACGGTTCCAGCAAGCTGCGCCACCGTCTTGGATTGGGCATTGTTGTACAGGCGGCGTTCATCCGGCAGACGCTGGAACAAGTCCCGTGACAGGCTGTGGGCCGGGTCACTCCTTGATGATCACCGGCGGCGGTGTCTTCCCTTCGGGGTAAAACTTCATGGACAACGAGTTCACACAGTGACGTGTGTTCTTCTTGGTCAACCGTTCGCCCGTAAAAACATGACCCAGGTGTCCGCCACAGTTTTCGCACAGGATCTCGGTCCGTGAGCCATCTCGATCGCGGACCTTCTTGACGGCACCGGGAATCTCATCGTCGAAACTGGGCCAGCCACATTCGCTCTCAAACTTGTCCTTGGACTGGTACAGCGGGGCATTGCAGCGACGGCAGACGAATGTGCCAGGATCCTTGAGGTCGGTGTATTCTCCCACAAAGGGACGTTCGGTCCCCTTCTGCACGATGACATATTCCTCTTCCGGCGTCAGTGGATTGTACTCGGCAGATTCGGATGGGGTCTTCGCGGTGGATTCGTCCATTTCCTGTCTGTCTCCCTGGAGTGGTTCGGCCGCGGTCGCTGCTTCGATCAGAGCGGGATTAGTGGACTGCGTTGCCCGATTCACATTACCACAACCGGTCATGCCGGCCGCCACCAGCCAAAGTATGAATGTTCGCCCCAGCTTCGCCCGTAAACAATTCGGCATCAGTCCCACTCCCACACTGTACTGTTCGGGGGTGCCACCCAAATGCGGGTCACGAATTCCCGTCTGCAGTTTGCGGCTTTCCCAGTAGCCGATCTCGTGAGAGATCGGACGTCGCGTGACAAACCTCCGAATTCTCACGAATTCGGCTACAAAAGATTGTGACCCGCGTTGGGTGCCACCCCGGTTTCTCGTTCCGGGGATTGTCGCATCGCAACGACTCTGAGGGAATGGCAAACCGAGGCTTGTCTCGAAACTTCGCGTTTGGCACAGTGTCCTGCCAACGGTCAATCCAAAGCTCGAGATTCTGAGGAATTTCAATGGCGATCATCTTACGCGGGACGCTGCTGGCTGGCCTGGTGTGCGCGGCCTGTCACGTCGGGTGGGCGGACGAACACCCGGTGATTTCCATCTGGAACGGGAAAGCTCCGGGAGAGACCGGGGATCCCGGCCCTGAAATTGTTCAACCAAACAAGCCGGATGAGAAACCCCCGGTGATTCGATTGACCAACATCAGCCAGCCGACGCTCACCGTTTACCTGCCCGCAAAAGAGCGACGGAGCGGGACGGCGGTTGTCATCTGTCCTGGAGGCGGCTTCAATATTCTCGCTTGGAACAAGGAGGGATTGGAAGTTGCGGAATGGTTCAATTCGATCGGCGTCACCGCGCTGGTCTTGAAATACCGAAGTCCGACCTCGAAGCGACCTGTCCCCTGGCTGGCTCCCGCTCAGGATGCCCAGCGCGCCATTCGAGTTGTCCGCAGTCGAGCCGCGGAATGGGACCTGCAACCGGACCGGATCGGTCTTCTCGGATTTTCCGCGGGGGGTTGCACGGCGGCGAATGCCTCCATCAAGTCGGCCGAACGCCTGTACGACAAGACCGATGCCATCGATGATGCCTCCTGCCGCCCTGATTTCGTCATGTTGATTTATCCGGCCTACCTGGTGGATGGCGAAGGGCGATTGAAGTCCGATCTGGTCGTGACAAAAGAAACGCCCCCCATGTTCCTGGCTCACGCGTTCAATGACGGAATCACCTGCGAAAACAGTGTGCAATTGTTCCTGGCGTTGAAAAAGGCGGGAGTGGCATCCGATCTGCATGTCTATTCGGCCGGGGGACATGGATTTGGACTGAGGGCCAGTGATCAGGCGGCATCCACGTGGCCCAGTCGTTGCGAGGACTGGCTGCGATCACGCGAACTGATCCGGCGATAATGGGGGGAGTGTGATGCAGATCCGACCATTCGAACGCGGAGACGAAGCCGCCGTGATCTCGTTATGGGATCAGTGCGGCCTGCTACGTCCCTGGAATGATCCCAGGAAGGACATCGAGCGAAAGCTGAAAGTTCGGCCAGACTTGTTCCTGGTTGGATTGGTCGACGGGCAGATCGTGGCATCGGTGATGGCGGGATACGAAGGCCATCGCGGCTGGATCAACTACCTGGCCGTAAGCCTGGCATGCCGTCGTCAGGGACTTGGACGCGAAATCCTGTCTGCCGCTGAAGAGCGGTTGCGGGAATGTGGCTGTCCCAAGATCAACCTGCAGGTCCGGACCACCAATCAGGAAGTCATCGAGTTTTATCGCAGCGTGGGATTTGAGATCGATGACGTCGTCAGCCTGGGGAAGCGTCTGGAAGTTGACGGGGCGTATTGAATGCGCCCGTACCAACAAACAAGCCGCAATCCATGGACTGGATTGCGGCTGTTGGATTTCGACAGGAAGCGAACAGTCTGAAACTATTCGGCCTTCTTTTCTTCGGCCTTTGCCTCAGGTTTTTCTTCGGCTTTTTCTTCTGGCTTGGATTCAGTCGCAGCCGGCTTTTCGGTGGTTCCGCCAGCAGCGTCGGCGGGAACTTCCGTGCCGCCGCCCGTGGTCGATCCGTCACCCGACGGCATAGGCTTGGCGGCGGTTTCCTTTTTGGCGCCGTCCGCTTTTTCCGGAGCCCCGATGGTGTCCTTTGGCGGAGGACCGCTCATATTCGGCTTGGCGCCCCCATCGCAACCCAGACCGAACATCGAGGCACTGAACGCCAACAGCAGTGAGCAATAAACCTTGCGCATTGAACCATTCACCCTTACTTCTGACCGCCCGCAACGCGAATCGTTCACGCACAGACGTTGTAGATTCCTATCGCCGCGGAGCACCCATCCGTTCGCAAGTGCTGACCCTGACACGACGACTCCGGCACCCATCGGCCGAAGGATGAATCCATTACAGTCCCCAACCCGTTGAAATTCAACCCACAGACCCGAATCCGGCCCGATGAAGTACCGGTAACATCAACGCAAAATCGATTCGGGCACCTGTAGCGATCAACTGTGAATTACCGTTTTGGTTCGGAAGATCGTCACCAAAAGCGACACAACAAGTGTCTCATCCAATTGGTATTTAATCACTTATGGAATCCCACCAACCTTGACCGTTGTCTCTCCGCGAGCCGCCGGTTCCAGGCCGGCTTTTTTGGCCTTGGTTGACGCGGCCAATGATCTGTCGAACAATCGCGACATGACACACGCACCGAATTCGCCGCCATCGACCGATTCTCCTTCCCTCCCAGGACATGGCGCGCTACTGGGGTTGGACTACGGGACAAAGCGTCTGGGAATCGCCGTTTGTAACGCCGACCAGACGATTGCCGTCCCCGTGGAAACGTGGATGGTCCGATCCCCCGAGCAGAACTTGAGGCATTTGCGAGAATTGATTGAGGACTATCGCGCGGTGGGAATCGTACTGGGACTGCCGGTTCGGCTGAGTGGCGCCGAAGGGGATCAGGCCGGGGTCGTCAGGCAGTTTGGAAACTGGCTGGCGGACCAGACGCGGCTGCCCGTCGCGTATTGGGACGAACGGTATTCCTCCATGGAAGCGGAGGTCTTATTGTGGACTCAGGGGATTTCTCCAACGAAGAGCAAGGAACGGTTGGACCGACTGGCAGCGCAGATCATCCTGCAGGCGTTCCTCGATGCCCCGGATCGAACCAGTCCACCCGCTCCGAAAGTGTAACTTCCATGCCGCAGCTCGATCGCGAAGAGTACATCGAACAGGCCTATTTCTTCCGCACTTTTCACGAGCGTCTGGACGAGAACCTGCCCTCGCAAGAGATCCTGTTGAGCATCCGTGAAGAGATCCTGGCCACCACCAAGCTGCCACTCGCTTTGGATGTGCTGCGCGATGAATTGACGCACAAGGGGAAACTCTGCGAAGGGATGTCACTGCTGGGACATTACTTCGCGCCGTTTCAGGCGTTTGTCATGGCCCGCTCCGAAGAGGACAAATCGAAGTTTGATCAGCGCATCGCGTTGCAGGTCCTGGAACGGGAGGCGAAGTATCGCGCCGAAACTCCCCAACCCGCCGGACTGTTTGTCTTCCAATTTGAGTGCATCGCCCGCAACCGCCTGGGCTACAGCGACGGAATGAGTGCCATTGCGGCCGATCCGATGTACGACACAGACTGGCGAGACTGGATCCTCAAAGCGGGTACTCAATTGGGTGTGGTCGAGTTTGCAGACCTGATCTATTACCGGTCCGAAGCCTATGTGGAAGAACGTCGCCGGACCGCCGGCGCAGAATACACACCTTCGTCCAAGATCCTGTTCGGCCGACAGGAAGGCCGCATCGCCCGCGCGAACCGGGGCAAGGATCCGCTGTATCTATTCGGAGCACTGCAGCGGCAACTGGGCTACCCCGCCATTCCCCGCGCCAAATCGGCTCGAGAACTGCAGTTGCCTCCGCTGCTGGAACAACGCCTGCAACGCCTGGAAAAGCGATTGCAACTGGTCGAAGCCGAGTCCCAGGGAAAGCTGGACCTGAGCGAGTTCTACACGAATCCGCCGCAGCTTGAAGCGGACGACGCGACGGATCGTTAACCCCGATTTTTCACCACGGATTTCACTGACCGGAATGCCACTGCGTATCCATATTTCATCCGTGGCCGTCAATGAATTATTCGGTCCAACGAAAAGCAGTCAATCCTCGACTTCCGGTTCGTGCTCTGACAACCACGAGACGAATTGCTGCAACTCGGGGTCGACAGGTTCCGCAGCGGTCACGCCGAACGCATCTGCATCAACCGTTTGAATCCAGTCGACGAATCCCGGTGCCATGGCCACCGGGTCGGGCAGTGCCGCCACCGGAATAATGGCCGCCAGCGCGGCCGCCACCTCGTCAGCCGATCCGTAACGATCCGCAGGGTTCTTGGCGAGCAGATAGGAGACAACTTCCTGGATCACGGGCGGAATCCCGGGAACGAAGTCTGTCAGCGGCCGTGGAGCTTCGCCCGCATGTCGCAACATCTGGCGCACAGGGTTCTTGTCGGGGAACGGGACCTGACCTGTCAGGCAGTGGTAGAACGTACACCCCAGACTGTACAGATCACTCAATTCATTGGCCGCGTGGGGATCTTCCGCCTGCTGGGCCGACATATAGGCATAGTGGCCGAGCACACTGTTCCCGCCCTGGTTGATCGTCAGGTCGTCTCCGTCACCATCCAAGGAATCGACGAACGACAACGCGTCGCGTGCGGCTCCAAATTCCATGATCTTGACCACACCCTGATCCGAGACCCACAGGTTCTCAGGACAGATATCACGATGGATGATCTCTTGCGAATGCAGATATGCCAACCCCAGCGCGGCCTGATGAATCAATTGGCAGGCTTCCAGAAACGGAATCACGCCATCACGTTCCAGTCGCTGGGCCAGGGTCTCGCCGTGCAGTGACTCCAGGGCGATAAACGGAATTTCGCCCACGCGACCGACCTGGTAAGTCTTGACGACATGTGGGCAGTCAACCTGCAAGGAAACTCGCGCTTCGCGACCCAACCGGGCGGTTCGTTCAGGATCCTGGTTCAGCGCGGCAGGGAACACCTTGAGACTGACCGGCTGGGCAAATTCGACTTGCTCGGCGTGATAGACGTCTCCCAGACGGCCAGCCGTGATCCGTCCAGTCACACGATAGGGCCCCAGCAGATAGGGACCGTGAATTCCAGCCAGCAGGGCCTGGGCCTGAAATCCCGTCAACTCGCGTTCGTCGACCAGCCAGCGAATGAAATCCGCGCCTTCGTCTGCCGTTCGATTTCCCTCCAGCCATCCCTGCTGAAACTCGTCAAACCGCTCCGGCGTCAGCAGTTGGGCTTCAAGGATCAATTCACGACATTGATTCAGATTCATCGGTCGCTGTCCTGCCTGAGGTTTCGAAGCGAGGCGTCTGTGACATCATTGCGGGCAGCGAGATTGCATGTCGAAACTGGTTCGAATGTGGAAAACACGATATCGGGGCCCGCAACGCGGTGAGATTCTCCACAAATCCCCGTGCGTTTGCCAGCGAACTGGCTGCTGGGAGTCGTCGCTGAAAACGGATATGGGCGATTCATCAATTCAGTAAGAAACACCGCAGGTCGGAACTGGTCCGGACATAGATTCGGTTCCCCACAACCGCCGGATGAGCAAAGACTCCAGAATCATCGTCGACAGTGCTGACACGGGAGATTTCTGCATACTTGTCGGCCGACGGGTCGATCAGCAGCAGTTCTCCGTGGATGCCAGTCGCCAGCAGTCGTGAGTCGGATCCGATCAGGCTGGTGTAATACGGGAATGTCTTGCTTTCGCCGACCCAGATCGTCTTCAATCCTGCCTTCAGATCCAGGCAATAGAGCGCATCCCAGACGCCGAACAGGCGATCGCCAATGATGACCGGGCTGTGAGTATCCGGGGCCAGGTCGTTGTTGACGGCCAAGGGTTCGTCGATCAGTCGGCCTTCCGAGTTGAAGCCGAACAATCGCGTTCCATTGTTTTCGGTCGTGACCACCAGTTTGTCCCCCCACACCATGGGAGTGGGAACATTGAAGTCATTCGGTCGACGAGGGGAGTGCCGCCACAGCTTTCGGCCCGTGGCGGGGTCGAGTCCCACCAGGGACGTGGCATCGTAACCAATCACCTGCGGTCGCCCGCCAATGGTGGCCAGAATCAATGAAGCAAACGCCGCACTGTCCCCCTCGGTCTTCCAGATGACTTTTCCAGACTCCAGTTCCAGTGCCACGAACCCGGCACCGGGCCCCCCCGGATTCACAATCAAGCGGTCACCCACCACCAGTGGGGAAGAAGAATGGCCCCAGACCAGCTTGCTGGTGACGTTGAATTCCTGGCGCAGATCCTTCTTCCAGACCACTTCGCCAGTTTTCAGCTTCACGCAGTGGAGCTGGCCGAAGGCCCCCAGCAGATAGACCAGGTCGTGATGAATCTGCGGAGTGGCACGGGGCGAGTTGCCGTAATCCAGATCCCCCGTGGCAGAGTAGGTCACCTTCCAGATTTCGGTGCCATCTACGGCATCCAGGCAACGGAATCCGTCGGCCGAATCGTTTGATTCGCGACTGGAAACCAGGACTAGTTTCGACGTCGCGGCCACTCCACCGACACCAGGGCTGCGCAGACGCTTTGTCCAAATCGGCGTCCATTCGGCCGGAAAACTTGCGGGCAGCCAGGCCACGAGCCCGTCGCGATTGGCCCCGCGCCAACCCGTCCAATCCACTGCAATTGGTTCAGTTACTTTTTTTTTGCACTGGAGTCTGAGACGTCGGCCAGTTCCATGAAACCGAGTTGCGTCTCAAGGGCTGCGCACAATTTGGCGTTCTCGATCAGATCCAGCAGCAACTCACGAATGGCCTTCTGGTCCTGTGCGCCAACCCGGTCCGTGGTGAACGCGGTGATGAACGGGACCGGTGCCGTCTTGCCCACGACCCGCAAATCCCCCTTTTGGATCGTCCCACAGCCTTCCAGCAAGGGGGCGGCGTAGCTGCTGATGACCGTGGCTGCCCGGACATCGGCCCCCAATTCCAGGATCTTGGTCGCACCATCGCTGCAGGCGGAACAGGTTTCGATCTTGGTGGGAGCAGGAATCCCATGCTTCTTGAGCAGCGCCAGCGCGGCCTTGTACTTCTCGTCACATTCTTCCGGACCGAAGTAGATCTGGTATCCCTTCAGATCGGACACGGACTTGGCAGGATCCCCGGACGGGACGACAATCCAACCCGTTTGTGTCGTCGCTCCGTCCTTGCCTGAAAGGGCGGCGATGGGAGTCACTCCAGTCTGCGTGGCCTTTGCATCGAATTCGACGACAGAACGTTTGCCGATGATCAGGTCCACTCCGTCAGGCAGCTTGCCGGTTTTCGTCGCCCCGACCATCGTCTCGGAAAAGACGACTGTCACTGGACGATTCAATTTTGCCGAGAGATGCTTGCCCAACTCTTCATACTCGCGCTGGGCGTACCCTTTGACGCAGGGACATGATAATTCTTTGGCAAGCGGGTCCATGACCAGCATCGTCAATCCCGCAGGCCGTTCCGCCGCGGTTACGAATTGAGACAGGATCAGCGGCGAACCGGCCAGCACCGTTAATGCAGAACGTCGGGAAATCGAAGACATGGAAGAATCCCCTGTTTACAGGTACATAGATCGCCAATCTCGAGGATGAAGTCACTCACCCTTGGCTGGAGCGATCGGAGGTACTCGAAGGGCCGGCTTCAGTTGAACAGCAGGCGTGATGACGGCGGCCTTCACTGCGGCGGGTTTGGCCGGTGCCACTTCCGCAGCAGGCTTTTCGACATCAGTGCCTGGCTTGGCCTCAGGATTTTCTTCCGTCGCCTTGTCATCATCGGGCCGCTTGGTGAGGACCACGATTCGTGAGCCCTGCAGATCGAAGAAGTACGCCTTTTCGCCATCGGGTGAAACACTGATCGCCACATTCTTGCAGCCACCGCTGACCCTGGCCTGGCCCAGGACCCCCAGGAAGCTCCCTTCCTTGGTAAACCGCTTGATATAACCTTCCGATTCCGCAGTCAGTACTTCACCACCAGAACCGAAGCACAGGTTCATCGGATTGCAGCAGCCACCGAATGCGGCCCCGGCAGATCCGTTGCGACCTGATTCGCCAAACTGCGACAGTTTTTTGCCGTCGCGATCGAACTGCTGAACCTTCTTGCGGCTGTTCTCGGCAACGAAGACACCGTCTTCGCAGCAGCGAATGTCCATCTGACCGCAGCAACCCGACAGCCCGCTGACGATCTGTTCGGCCCCTTCAAAACTGTGGTCCGTACGCCAGATCGAGTAGCCATATCCCTTCAAGACACCGGAGGCGAGGAACACATCCTGATCGGACACGGTCAAGGCATTGACGATCTTCAGACGGGTCGTCGTTTCGTTGATCACGTCGTCCACGCTGCGTTCACCCCGTTGCCTATAGTACGCCTTCATTGACTTCGCCTGAGCTTCCAGGTTTTTGACGGCGATCTCTGCGGTACGAATCTTCTTCCTGGCAGCAGCGGTTCGTTCTTCTTCCGGCTTGGCTTCCAGGGCAGCCTTCATCTCCTCGACCACTTTTCGCTGCGCATCGGCCTGGTCGTTGAACTGCTTGACCTGTTCCTCGAATTGTTCTTTTTCGTCCTCAAGTTGAGCCTTGGCTTCTTCTTTCAACTTGTCGGCATTCTTGAGCAGGGCGGCGATGTGCGGGGCATCGACCGCAGCCAGTTGTTTCCCTTCGCCATCGTATTTCGCAATTTTGCCGTTCCCGGCCACAAAGATGTTTCCGTTGGGCGCTGCGGCAATCGATTGAACCGCGAAATCCACAGTCCATTGACGCAACTCCTTGCCATCCGCATCGAAGACGCGGATTTCAGCCGAGTTGTTCTTTCCTTCCAGCTTCGCACCGTAGGGCCGCGGAGGACCAACGACAGCGAAAATCAAACCATCCTTGTTCAGACAGAACGTTTGCAACTGGTGGCCCGTGCGGACTCCACGGATCTTGATGTCGCCGGTTTGCTTGTGGGTGGCACCCGGCAAATTGGCAGGAACGGCATCGGTCACCACCTCGACCAACGCCCCCACAACGTCCGCCAGCGTGGATTTGACTTCCACGGCATCGTCCTCGGCCGCCAGCATGGGGGTGACCAACAGGAAACCACCCAGCAGGGCCATGCAAAGACTGGCTGGAAACACTCGCCTCGATTGAGATCCACAAGTCACCATGGGAAGCCTCCTGAATCGCCTTTTGTCAGCGTGCAAAGATCTGCGATGGCTTTGCCAGACAAATGGGGTCAGCCCCCTGCCTCAGGTATCCCTTATAATCGGAAACCACAGCGGTAGGGGGGTCAGACCCCATTTGTCGGGCAAAGCTATCTGCGACCGACCAGAATGGTCCGTCGTGAAGTTGTCTGGGGGGAACGATACACAGAACCAAGACAGATTGTCAAAGAATTTATGACAGGATCTGCTTCATGCCAGCCGTCAGCACATCATCGATTTCAGGTTCGCAGAAGGCCACGCTGACCTCGTACCCACCGTTGGGGTATTCCTCCTTGACCGGGATGTACCACGGCCCCCCGTCGCCATACGCCGCTGTACAGACGAACTGATCGGGTTGCGATCGCTGAGCGCGCAGTTGATATTCCACAAACGATTCGGCCGGCAGATGCAGCAGCTTGACTCCGCTCAGGTGCAGCGAACTGAGGACGATCGGGATCCGCTTTTCGATCCGGCGCAGCCACGACAACATGTACGCGGGGCGGTTGCGAGCGACGACCGCATTCGACTTGTTGGCAATCTGTTCCGCGATCATTTCCGCATGCAGCGAGGAACGCGGCGGCGGCAGGATTTCGGCAGTTTTCCAGGCGATGGAATTCGCGCTCACTGCGACTCGAGTCAGCCTGGCTTCCGAGGCGACAATTCCATCGTACAAACGTTTCGTCAGAATCGGCCGGGCCGCCTTCGAACCATCGTTGTACTTGCCCGCGGCAACATTCCCCGAACAGCCTGTGAAATAAACATGCAGGCAGTCCGGTTCGTCCTGCTGCCGCTGTTTGCGAGCCAGTCCGGCGAAATCGCTGCTGCAGCGACCGTCCGCGTAGTAGCTCATCGGATGCGTCGCGTAGTAATGCAGCGAGGCAATCTTCTTGTCTCCGTCGAAGAAGGCCACCGTCTTGCAGTACGGGTCGATCAAACCCTCATCCATGGCGATCAGGGTTTCATCGGTACACGCGCTGCCACGCATGGCCAGCACTTTCCCGTTGTGGTCCCGCTTGACGCGTCGATTGGATGCGACACCGACAACTTTGCCCTGCCCCCATCCGATGTGGGTGACAGGGCGAGCCTGCGGAAGCGCCTGTTCAATGGCGGCACGGCCAGCATCCAGGCAGCGACTGAAAAAGTCGACCATCAAAATGTGAGGCAAGTCCCCTTCCGCCGCCACAATTCGCTCGGCTTCCAGGCAGGCCATCGGGGCATTGTGTTGATGCACGCAATGCACAGCCACCCGATCCGGAGTTGTTCCCGCAGCTTTCGCCAACGCCGTCCGCCACTGGACATGGGCTTCGTTGAGCAGTCCCGTCCAATCGACAGCGCAGAGCACGATTGGCTGGCCTGCACCCAGCAGAACCACGCCGACCGCTTCCAAACCGTCGTCGACGACTTCAATCGGCTTGATCCATCCGCCACAGCACGAATGCCCCATCGGTGGCGTGACATCAAACTTGAACGGAGCGATCCGCAGCCCGCCGGTAGCCTCGGCTGCCTGCACGGCTTCCGGAATCAACAGGCTCCAGCCCGCCACGGTCGTGAGAACTGTTCGTTTCAGAAAATCTCGTCGTGCGACATCGAATGGTTCGGGAAGCATGGCAACGTTCCTGATGACATTCCGGGGTGGTGGGAGTCCGAGAGATGCAATACACCCTACAATACGTCACGCCGAAACCCAAGTTCGATCAGCTTGCGGCCAACCGACTCTTCCGACAAAAGAGCGATGAAAGTCGCAACGGCCGGGCGATTTCGGCGGCCTTTCGGAATGGCGAAATCGTACTGCTCTTCCTGACAGGGCAAGAACGCCAGACTGTTCGAGCGGGCGACCGATTCGATCGCCAGCCCCCAGTCCGCTCGATGCTGCGCGATTGCGGCCGCGACCGCGTTGTGGTTCGTCGGCTGCTTCGCATAACCACTCGGCCGGGCTCCGTTCAGCAGTCCGTCGATCAGGATCCGAGTCCCGCTTCCCTGATTGCGATTCACCATCACACAATCTGGATCCCGCGTGGCCAGCGCCACAATCTCGGCGGCGGTCCGACCATCAAATCGGGCGTCACCGCTTCGAAACAGGATTCCTTGTCGACGTCGATAACCCGGGATCAGGTCGACTGCATCCGTCAGAAACGGGCGATTGTATTCCCCCGTGGCTGGATCCAGCAGATGAATGCCGGCAATGTCACAGTCCCCTCGCCTGGCCGCGAGCAGTCCCGCAGAACTGCCGACATTCAGCAGCTTGCTGCTGACGCCGCGTTGCTGCAGTTGTGACAACAGGAAATCCAGACCGACGCAGTGACTGCCGATCACAATCAAATCGGCCACCTCCAATTGGCGGCCAATCAGTTGGACTTCGACCGACTGTCCCGCATCGACGATTTCGGTATGACGAGGGATTGTGACAAACCCGTCCGCCCGGCTGAACGTCGTGACGGAACCAGAACCTTTTCCCATCGGAAACGCAGACAAACCTTGATCGGTTTTGACGAGCCCGACCAGCAAATATTCCGTCCGGCCAATTTCGGAGTTGGTTTTCACCGCCATTGTGGCCGTGACGGATTCCGGCGATGCCGGCGGTCTGCCTGCCAGGATCCGGATCACCGGCGCCACGAACTCGTGAAACGTGAAGATTGCGGATGTCGGAAACCCCGGCAGAATGACCACTGGCCGACCTTGGGTGACTGCCAGGCAGAGCGGTTTTCCGGGTTTCAATGCAACCCCATGAGCCACGATCCCGGGATCCTGCAATTCCGCGACGACCCGATAGCACAGGTCCCCCTTCCCCTTGCTGGTCCCGCCGGACATCAGGACGACATCGGATTCCAGCAGTGCCCCCTGCAACATGCGGCGCAACTCCGCCAGATCATCGCGGACGATGCCCCAGAATCGGGGCTGCCCCCCCAGTTCGCGCACCGCATCGGCCAGAACCTGGGAATTGGAATCGTAGACAGCCGCCGGTCGCATCGGCTGCCCGGGAGCGATGATTTCGTTGCCGGTACTGATGATCGCGACACGCGGCTGCTTCCAGACTTCGACCGTCGCCTCACCGAGCGCCGCCAGGACGCCGGTCTCGCGACTGGTCAGAACTGTCCCGGCCCGCAGCACGGTTTCACCGGTCGCGATATCGGTCCCGGCATAGGCGACCCCCGACCCTGGAGTGACAGCGCGACGGACAAACACCCGGCCATCCCGAACATCGGCATGCTCGATCATCAGGATCGCGTCGGCACCGCGTGGGAGCATGCCTCCGGTCGAAATCGACACCGCCTGTCCGGGCTCGACAGCAACCGTTGGCTCGGTCCCGGCATCGAGTGTTTCCTCGAGGAGTCGAAGACTGGTCGGAGCGAGTTCGCTGGCTCCAAATGTATCGACCGCGTGAACGGCGAATCCATCGAAGTTCGAACGATCAAATGAGGGCACGTCGACCCTGGCGAACAGATCACCCGCAAGGACTCGCCCGAGCCCATCAGTGATCGCGATCGTTTCGGCACCGAGCGGTTGCAAGTCCAGGGCCGCGCGAAACCGTCGTTCCGCTTCGTCGCGGTCGATGACGTCGAGAAACTGTTCCTGGTCTCGCATATGAGTCCTGATTCCCAACGTTCGGCCAAGGTCATTTCCAAAGGAACTCGGGAAGACCGTTCCGCACCGCGTCGGGCCGCGGGTTCGTGTGAATCGAAACGTGCAACTCCAGTCGCATTTGTACGAAATCTCATTGGTCGGACGCCAGTGCGTCAGTAGCATCGGTGCCTGCTCTCAGATTGAGGATTGTCTGCCGACTTGGCCAAAAGGGGATTGAACCAGTCGGCAGCGGGGCATACGATCCGGGGAAAAGTCGGAATTCCACCAATTCGTCGCTGGAGAGACTTCCCGAATGCCGCAAAAGCTGATTATCGATGCAGATCCGGGGATCGGAGACGCCTTGGCGATCGCCTTGGCGATTGCGGATCCCGACTTGGATGTGCTCGCGTTAACGGCTGTCGGAGGTTGCGTTTCGGCGATGCAGGCAGGACGGAATCTGCAGGCGATTGTGGAGGCGCTGGACCCCGCCAAATGGCCCCGGATCGGTGTCGGCTATTCCGGACAACGATTTCAGGACGAGGACGAACAGCACACCATCCCTGACTGGCAGCTACTTCACCGGAACCTGCACGGTGTGAATGGGTTGGGTGAATGGAGACCTACCGCCGCGGATCTGCATCACACCAAGGATGCGGTCAAGCTGATGACCGAACTTTCGCGGCAGTACCCCAACGAAATTGTCCTGCTGTCGATGGGACCGCTGACCAACCTGGAACTGGCCTGTGAACTCGATACCGAATTCCTGTCCCGATTAAAGGGAGTAGTCTGCCTCGCGGGCGCGGTGTCACCACCGGGAGATGTCACTCCTGTGGCGGAATTCAACGTGCATTACGATCCCACTGCGGCCCGTGTCGTATTGCGGTATCCAGCCACCAAGACGCTGGTGCCGCTGGATGCCAGTCAGCGGACCATCCTGACGTTCGAACAGTATGATCGGCTGGGGCTGACCGAAGAGACCCCACATGGCCGGTTGCTGCATCAATTGATCCCCTTTGCACTGCGTGCCCATCATCAGCACTTGGGAATGGAGGGGATGCTGCTGGCCGAAGTGACCGCGCTGGTGGCCGTTGCCCGCCCACAACAGTTCCAGCGAACGACGATGGCGGTCGATGTGGAAATCGAAGGCGAGTTGACTCGCGGCATGACGGTTTTCGACCGCCGCGCGAACCCGACCTGGCGGAAGAACATTGACGTGCTGAGTGACGTGGAACCACAGGGGGTACTCGATTACTTAACAGGGATCCTAGGCACCCGATAATCAGCAGATTATGCTGTGACATTGAAGTCCAACGACCATACTCCTCCAGACCTCTGGAAAAATGGAAGGTGCCATTCAATGACGCATATGCTGCCCGGTTCACCCTCTCGAGATTCCGGTTACGGAAAGCAATTTTCCCAACACGTGACGTTTGTGCTGACATTGGGAATTGGTCTGATTGCCACTTCAGCGCTGGCAGCCGATTGGACTCGATTCCGCGGACCCAACGGAAACAGTATTGCCGAGGGACCCGCACATCCGGCCGAGTGGAGCGAAGACTCCAACGTTGCGTGGAAGGTGAAGGTTCCAGGACGCGGCTGGTCCCAACCGGTGGTGACGGGTGACAAGGTGTTTGTCACGACCGCTGTCGCCGAAAACGAGGAAAAGCCCAGACGCTTTGATGGAGGTGTACCGGCTGGAGCTCGCGATGCAACGAAAGACAATTATCAGTGGAAAGTATTCTGTCTTTCTCTGCAGACAGGAAAGGTGATTTGGGAGCAGACTCCGTACGAAGGAAAGCCGGAGACTCCCAAACATCGGGGGAATACCTATGCCTCCGAGACGCCTGTGACGGACGGTGAACATCTGATCGCCTACTTCGGGATGCGGGGGGTGGTCTGCTACGACATGTCCGGACGGCAACTGTGGGAGAGACGTCTCGGTGCCTTTCCCATGCAGGCTGGCTGGGGTAGCGGCAGTTCGCCGATTCTCGTCGGTGACGTCGTCGTTATTCAATGTGACAACATGAAGTCCTCGTTTCTGGTCGGCCTGAACAAGAAAACTGGCGACGAAATGTGGCGCATCCAACGCGAGGAGAAATCCAACTGGTCCACGCCGTATCTCTGGAAAAACAAGCTGCGGACGGAACTGGTCGTTGCCGGCGGCCAGAAGATGCGGTCGTACGATCCCGAGTCGCGCAAGATCTTGTGGGAGATGGCTGGCAGCGGACGAACATCCGTTTCGCCGGTGGGTGACGACGAGATGCTCTATGTCGATTCGGTCGACTGGTTCCAGGGAAGCCCCGGTCGATTTGCGGCCATTCGCGCGGGAGCATCCGGCGACATCTCGTTACCGGATGACAAGACCTCCAGCGAGTCTGTGGCGTGGAGCATCCTGTTCAAGTCTTACCGCAATTCATCGCCGCTGGTGTATGGGGGTGGTCTGTACATGGTCGATCAGGTCGGCGGAATTGTCCGCTGCTTCGATCCCAGGACCGGGAAGCTTCTTTATCAGCAACGCCTGCCGGACGGGACCGGATTCGCGGCATCCCCCTGGGCCAACGATGGCAAAGTTTTTTTACCGGACGACTCCGGGATCACGTTTGTCATCGAACCCGGTCCTGAATTCAAACTGATTTCGTCCAATCGTTTGAGCGACGAGATCTTCTGGTCGTCGGCCGCCATCAGTGGAGATCAACTTCTGCTGCGCGGACAGCAGCATTTGTATTGCATCCGAAAATGACCGAAACACGGTCGTGAAACAGGAACAGTGAGCCAATGCGAAGCCAATACGCATGCCGCCTGACCCGAGTGATGCTCTGCAGTTTCGTGTTCCTGGCTCGACTCGGGCCGGCGGAGGAGCCAAAGCCCCCGGACGAGATCCAGAACCTGCGCAAGGGGAAACTTCTGAAATGGACACGCGAGTACTCCGAAAAGACACGCGTGACAGTCCTGTCTGACGGTCAGGAACAGGCTGCCACGCTGAAGATGGAACCTGTCATGCGATACTCGGACGAGCCGCGATTTATTTCGGATGCCACATTGTGGATCTGGTCCGTGAACTCGCGGCCGGTGGCGATTCAGAAAGTCGAGATCAACGACACGGCCGCGGTCCCGCATTGGCAGGTCTGCTTCGGATCGTTTGCCGAGTCGAATATCAGTGTGAAATGGTCGGGCGACCGGACCTTCAAATCCAAGACGCCGGGTTGGGTGTTTGAACCCATTCCCAATGCCGAAAAGCCCGCACAACGAGCCAACGCTCGGACTCTGCAACTGCGATCCTTGTCGCGCCGGTTTGGGGGCAGCGTCTATTCCAACACGCAGAAGACCAACATCGAAATGCGGCTGCTGTCCAAGCCAACGTACGAATACATTGATCCCAAGTCCAAACTGCCGGTTGGAGCGGTCTTCAGTCTGGTTTCGAACGGTACCAATCCCACGATCTTTCTGGCGATCGAAGCCCGTCGAGATAAGAACGGCATCGAGGGCTGGTATCACGCTCACACGCGAATGACAGCAGACACCGGAGCGCTTCGTCTGGACGACAAGACGATCTGGACCTTCGACGACGACAAGACGGACAACTGGACCTACTTCCCGTTGCCGCAAGAAACGATTCCGAAGGAATGACACGGTCTTCGGCCACCTGCGGCGGGCGAATCCACTGGTGGGGACGTGGCCCCATTCAAGGAAGTAGTCGAGCCGCAATGTCCCGCAACTGACGGAACGGCCAATCCGGCGTCTGCAAGCTCAAGTTTACATCAGCTCCTGCTTGCGCGCATAATGGCGGGACACGGCCCGTTCTCAGAGTTGCGCGGGTGATGACCATCAACCGTCGTCAGTCGGCCACCGCACTCGATTTGCCCATCGATGCACGAATCTGCAGGAATTCAGCATGGCCAACCCTGAACAATCGAGCAGTCCCAGCCAGCCCTCGGAAGGGAAAAAGGGACTGACGCACCTGGGCAAATACAAGCTGCAGAAGAAACTTGGTCAAGGGGGCATGGGCGAAGTTTATCTGGCCGAAGACACTAAGCTGGGACGCAGTGCCGCTGTGAAGGTGTTGTCGAAGCAATTGGCAGGAAAGGCCGATTTTGTCCAACGCTTCCATCGTGAAGCGCGGGCCATGGCCAAGTTGAATCACGAAAATGCGGTCAGCGTGTACGATGTCGACGAAGACCATGGCTTTCACTTCGTGGCCATGGAATTTGTGGATGGCATGAGCATGCAGAAATGGATGGACCAGCTTGGCAAGCTTCCCATCGGCGACGCTCTGCATGTCGTCCTGCGCTGCGCTGAAGCACTGCAGGTGGCACACGATCAAAACATGATTCACCGGGACATCAAGCCCGATAACATTATGCTGACCAGCAAGGGAAAGGTGAAAGTGGCCGACTTCGGTCTGGCCAAGGCGGCCGATGAAGACCTGTCGATGACCCAGACGGGCACGGGGTTGGGGACGCCGTATTACATGGCCCCCGAGCAGGCGCGAAACGCCAAGTACGTGGACTGTCGGACCGATGTCTACGCGGTCGGGATCACCTTGTATTACTTCCTGACGGGGAAGCTGCCATTCTCGGGCGATTCGGTTCTCGAAATCATCACCAATAAGGAAAAGGGCCTGTTTCCTCCGGCTCGTCGACTGAATCCCGAGGTTCCCGAACGATTGGATTTGATGATCGACAAGATGATCGCCAGGGATGTCAACGTTCGTTGCAAGGACTGTGCGGAAGTTATCAAGCTACTCACCAGCCTGGGGTTGGAAAGCCCTTCGCTGTCGTTCATTGATGCGCCCGACAAGGTGGTCCAGACGGCCGCAGGCGCGGCCCCGACGGCCCGCGGTAACACCACTCAGGCTGCCGCCCCGCGGTCCACCGTGGTGGGACGAACGTCCGCCCAGGATGCCGCGCGGACTCAGCCAAAGGTCAATGCGGAACAGCAATGGATCGTCCAGTACCGGACATCGCAGGGCAAAGATACGATCGTCCGGTTAACCACAATGCAGATTCTGCAGGGCCTGAAAGGCGGTTCGATCGATCAGAAGGCCCGTGCCAAGAAAAATGTGGCCGACCAGTTCATGCCGCTCGGCTATTTCCCGGAATTCGAGAAGACGGTCGAAGGTCGGGTGATCAAGGACAAGGCGGATCAAAAGGCGGGCGACATGAAGTCGCTCTACAAGGATATCGAACGGCAATACGACCGACGCGGCTGGAATCGCTGGTTCCGCAACCTGGTTTCCGGAACGTTTGGCATGATCAGCCTGATCATCTGGCTGACAGTCGTTTTTGGCGGGATCTTCGCAATTTACTACTTCCGTCAGCCCCTGTGGGACGGGATGGCAAACCTGCTGAATGCCAAGTGAACGACCTCCCGGCCGACGGACACGCGAGGGATTTCCTGCCGATTCTCGATTCCCGGGCAGAACTGAGCCAGCGCGGCTCGGCTTTTCCCACGACAGGGCAGTCTCTGGCCATTCCGTCGCTTGGAACCTCGCACCTCGGCTTGAGAATCCGGATCGGACTCTGATTCACTTCGGGGGAATTCTCTTGAAGGAATCCCGTCACGGTCCCACAATGAACCGTCCCCGAAGCGTTTCACTTATTGAATTCACGGAATTCGGGAAACTCGCAGTAACCAGCATATCTTACTCGGGTTGCCAGACCGAACCTGGCAGCCGGGATCCGAGAGGCGAATCCCGGGTGGAATGGTACCGATCGTGCTTGCCCCGGTTGGTCATCCGATAAACGTGGTAAGAAATAGTATGTTCTGGCGGACTGAACGACCATATCGTCGGCCGGCTTCGCCCGCAGTCCCTGTCAGGGTGTCATGTGATGGCCCGCTCCAATTGCTCGCCGCTCCCCTTCCGAGCATTCGTGTTCGTCGCCGTCATCTTTGCGTTCTCGGCATCTCCGGCCGGCGAATTCCGATTGAAGAACGGCACGCTGCTGAAGGGGAATATCTACCTGATGTCAGATTTGGGCGGAAAGGAAAACCGGTTTGACAAGCAACTGGCAGAACGGGATTCCGATCCGAAACCTCAGTTGATCGTCATGGTCGACAATGACTGGCAAAAGTACTACGTCCCCCGGCGTCAGATCCCCGACGCAATCAACGATAGCATCAATGCAACCCCCGTCGTCTTTGACTACAAATTATTGAAACGCGATCAATCCAAGTTAATCACGACCGTCGGGTCCATCGTTGCCGTGACCGAGTTCAACGAATTCGGGCAGCGCACCATCACTCTGGCGTCGCAACGAGGGAACCTGGATGTGATCCAGGCGATCAGTCGCATTGCCCCGGATCACGTGGTTCTGGACGGCTTGAACTATAACTGGAAAATGGGCGTTTCGCTGAAGGCCATTCCGCCCGATGTGCTGGACAAGGTCATTCGGCAAAAGGTCAAGTCCGATGACGCGTTTGCTCGATTCAAGTTGGTCAGCTTCTACGCGCAGGCAGAAATGTATCCGGAAGCCTTCAAGGAACTGGATGCCATCCTGGCCGCCTTCCCCGATCAAAAGGCACGGGTCAACGGGGTCCGGGCCGAGTTGTCTGACTACTTTGGTCGCGAAGTCTTGCGCGAATTGAATCGGCGCCGGGCCGCCGGGCAACATCGGCTGGCGAGCGATTTCGCCGTTCGACTGACATCCCAGCAGTTGGGTGGAGCAGTCATGGACAGTGTCAAAAAATTCATCCGCGACTATGAGGATCAGATCAAGGCCGGCAACCGGGCCAAAAACCTGCTGGTGGAGATGCAGGCCAAATTGACATCGAAAGACCAGCTGGAAAAGCTGCAACCATTGCGTACGGAAATCAATGAGCAACTGGATCTGGAATCGCTGCCGCGTATGGATGCGTTTCTGCAGGCGGAAACCGATCCGAGACTGACGATCGAGCAGCGACTGGCGCTCGCCTATTCGGGCTGGGTGGTGGGGGCCGCGAATGCCATCACCGATCTGAACCTGGCCATTCGCTATTGGGATGCACGTCACAGCATCCTGGAGGCGGTTCGCGCTGAAACGGTTCAGGATCGTGACGAGCGTTTTCAGGAACTGCGGCGCGTGGAAGGGGTGGGCCCCAGGGCCGTCCTGCAACTGACCGCGTTCCTGCCCGCGATCCTCGACATCGGTGAAATTCGGCCGGGCGAGGTCCACAAGGTTCAGGTCACTCCCGAGGGCCAGACACCGTCCATTTCCTATTCTGTCCTGCTTCCGCCTGAATACTCGCCGAACCATTCCTATCCACTGCTGATCGCCCTGCGATCCCGCGACCATTCCGTCGAGGAAACGATCAAATGGTGGGGCGGGACCGCGGAACAACAGGGGCCGTCGATGCGCCGTGGGTACATTGTCATCGCCCCGGACTATGTAGACGACAAGCAGGCCGAATACAACTACAGTCTGGCGGCCCACACTTCGGTGATCGAGTCGCTGCGCGACGCCCGGAAGCGATTCAGTGTGGATTCCAATCGCGTCTTTCTGGCGGGACATGGAATCGGGGCCGACGCGGCGTTTGATCTCGGCATGGCGCACCCCGATGAATTCGCCGGTGTCATTCCGATCGGGGGTGAATGCCAGCACTATCCCGCCCGCACCTACCTGAACGGCCAATATACGTCCTGGTATGTGATCGGTCGTGGCTACTCCAAGTTATCGCGTGATCAGGCTAACGTCGTTCCGCAGACAGATCAGGCCAACAACGAAGTTTTCAAGCACATCTTCATCAATGGTGCCCGCTTTGACTTCATGCTGGTGGAATACCTGGGTCGCGGAATGGATCGGCACATGGACGAAGTCCCCAAACTGTTCGACTGGATGGATCTGCATGTGAGAAAACCGGCTCCAACGCAATTTGAAGTCAAGACACTTCGCAAGACCGACAATCGCTACTTCTGGCTGACAGTCCTTGATCTTCCACGAAATCAGATTCTGCCCGCCCCCCAGGGAACGACAATCACGCCGCCGATGGAAATCGTGACCAAGGTCGTGAAGGGGGACACGTTGAACACCGACGGCAACTTCCTGCGGATCTCGTCACCCGGCAAACGCTACATCGTGCGACTGACATCCGACATGATCGACTTTGAAAAGCGGCTGAAGATCAACAAGGACGGCAGGGCCATGGCCCCCGCATTTGTTACGCCCGATTCCGCCGCCATCCTCGACGAATTGCGCGCCACGGGCGACCGAACCCGATTGCCACTGGCCACGTTGACGCTGGAGCCCTGACGGGCTTGCATTTCCACTCCGCCTTGCTCAAGTTGACACCCGGTGGCTGCGGGACCAACGATCACGTTTGGGAACGGATGGAAAAGATGTCAGCGCGCTTTATCGGTTGTTACAGCACGGCCTTGGTAGTGTTCACGGTGTTCAGTACCGACATCGCGTGCGGGCGGGTCTATTCGCCGCGAATCCTGACATCCCAAACGGCCGACACATACAGCCCACGCACGTTTGCCAATCACCCGGCCTGGAAGAATCTGTCCCCCGAATTGAAAGCAAAGGCGATTTTCGACTATCTGACGGATCGGGAAACGGGCCTCTACCCGCTGGGTGCAGGTGCCTTTGAAGGGGGCGACAAGGCCTACGAATTCAGCCTGGTACGCGACCCGATGAAGATCGTGAATGTGTATGGCTATGGCTATTGCGATGTGTTTGGCCCCGTCATGGCAGGGTTGTGGGAGCAGGGGGGCTGTGGTCAGGCCCGAACCGTCGATCTGCCCGGGATGAAACATGTGGCGTGTGAAGTTCTGGCCAATGATCGCTGGCGTTACCTGGATGTCGACCTGCGAGGCATCTTCCTGTCCCAGGATGGAGACCTGCGATCGCTGCAGGAGGCCCTCCAGGACCCGACGCTGTGGCAACACGAACGGGGACCACGTTTCTTCCCCAGGGACGATCTGGCAAATCTTCAGGAACAATTCCGGAAGTCGACTGTGGAACACCGGTACTCGGTCGCACCATCGGGCCACACGCTCGATTTCGTCTTGCGGCGCGGTGAAACGTTCACCCGCTGGTGGCAGCCTCAGGGCGGGCGGTGGTTGCTGGGCAGCGACGATGCCAAGAATCCCGCTCGCAAGGAATTGCTCGAACGGGACCCGCGCGGCCCGAAATCGAAGCATGCCGAGTTTACAACGCATACTCACGGCAATGGCCGGTTCGTCTATCAGCCGAACTTGAAAAAGTCCGCGGACGATTTTGAAGATGGAGTCTTTGCTGCTCACAATCTCCATGTCACCGAGCATGGTCTGACCTTGAAAGCACCCGGCGACGGCTGGGCGGTGTTTGAGGTTCGATCTCCCTATGTCATCGTCCCTGTGGTGGGAAAGCTGGAAGATCCCAAGGATGACAGCGAGGCATCGGTCATCGAAGTCGACGCGGCCGAGGCCACGCTGGCGTGGTCACCGGACTTCGGTGACAGTTGGATTACCCTGGAGCCCAAGCAATGGCCTGCTGTAATGGACCTGACACCCCAGGTGGCTGGCAGTTACGGGTATCTGTTCAAGGTGGCACTGAAGGGGAAGCCGGATGCCGCAGTGGTTCGATCACTCAAAATCACGACCTGGGTCCAGCAGGCTCCGGCCACACTGCCCGCATTGAAGTCGGGTGACAATTCCCTTGAGTTGAAAACCGGCGATCACTACGGTCTGCCGAGTCGAGTTCTGTCGATTCAGCCCAACTGCTCCGACGAAAACGCATTCCTGCATTACCTGCTGCGGGCTCCGCAGGAATACGATCCGACCAGCCGATCCGCGCGTGCGAAGGGGCCGTTGATCGCTCGACTACCCGCCTTACCGAAAACCAGGATCGCCTGGTTTTCCGCCGGAGCCAGTTTTGGAATGCCAGTCGGCCCTGACTCCAGTGCTCCTCACAATTCGATCGCATACGCGGCCAATGCCCCCCGCGACTTCCAACCGCTGTTCGTCGACGGGCCAGGTGGAGTCAATCCCATCAATCGTCCGACACCGCAATCGCACTGGCATTACAACGTGGATCGCGAAGTGAAACTCGATTCGCCCGCCAATGCGATTTATGTCCGCTACGACGGCAATCCCCTGAACTCCTATCGGCTGTATGCCCATTGCGTGGAGGAAGAACCTGTGAAGCCAACGCCACTGCGAGTGACCCATGCATGGACGGAAGCGGGACAGCCGAGAGAATATACACAGTCGCTCGAACCCGGCACCGACCGTTATCAGATCCAGGCCGGCCCGGATCCTGTCAACGTTTCGATCGAGCTCTCTGTTCCGGGCGGAATGGAATAGACCGCCGGCCAGGGGGATTCCGACGGCGCCGCCTGTGACGATTGAAGCGAATGTCGCCGGACAAAACGGTCGATTCCGGCGCACACGGCTTCACAACGGCCCACTCCACCGGTCACCATATGGATGCGGTGTCCCGCGAATTCGACTGGTACGCCCGTGACAGGATCTGAGGAGATCGTTTGATGCGACGATTCATGGTAGTGGCCTGTGCTTTGGTTTGTCTCCAGCTCGAGACTGTATCGGCACGGGAAATCTTCGTCGACAACCTGGTGGGAAGCGATACGTTTGATGGACTGCTGGATCGTCCGGTGGATTCCGGCAGCGGGCCCGTCCGAACTTTGCATCGGGCGATGAAGTTGGTCAAGTTCGGCGACGTGATCACATTGTCGCGCGAAGGTGGCGTCTATTACGACTCGCTGGCGCTGACGGGAACCCGGAACAGTGGATCGGCCCAGTTTCCGTTCACGATCAACGGGAATGGTGCCACGCTGAGTGGCCTGCGCGCCGTGAATCCACAGGGCTGGCGCAAAGCCGGTCCCGACTTGTGGAAGCTGACGCTGACTCGCAAGGGATTCTATCGTTTGCTGCGGGACGGACGGCCGCTGCCGGAAACCCGGCACGAAGGGATCAGCCCGCTCGCGAACCTGCCGGAAGGAAGCTGGACTGCCTGGCAGGGAAGCATTTACTTCCATTCCGATGGTGAGCAGCCAGCCACAGAGGCCTTCTCGTACGCCGCTGACCAGACGGGACTCTCGTTGTATCAGGTTTCCAACGTGCACATTTCCAACCTGACTCTGCGTGACTTCCGGTTTGATGGCATTAACGCCCAGAACATGTGTGAAGGAATCACTCTCAGCAACGTCAATTGCATCAACAACGGACGAGCCGGCCTGGCGGTCAGCGGCACGTCACATGTCCAACTCGACGGGGGCAGCATGGCGGAAAACGGACGTTTTCAAGTTCGGATCGCCAAGCCCGCAGGAGTGACATTGAACAACGTCACGATGGAAGGTGAGCCAACAATCGTCCCGTAACCGACGCTGCCACCGTCGGAGAGGATCCGTTTCGGGCGAGCGACTAATAATCTTCGACCGGTTTTGCGTAAGTAAACCCGTCTCCTGCGTCGATGACCTTGTCCGGCAAGTACCTGACCACCGCATCATGATCTCGTGGCACGTCGGGCTGACCCGGCTGAAGTTTCTTCATCACCAGGACCAGGTCTCTGCACTCGCCTTCATGCAGGCGAATACTCTCGGTCGCCATTTGATAACCGCGAGCATAGACACGAACCTGCATCTCTTCGTCGGGCAACATCCGGATTGAGCAAAACTTGCCTTCGCGGTCGTCCCATCCAACGAGTCCACCATCGCGAACAGGAGATAGCTTCTCATTGGTGTATCGGGCGGAAACTGCAATCTTTGTGACTGGTTTCTGCTCCGCATCGATTGCGATCACTCGTAACTGCGGGGCCTGGTAACAAACGACTTCCAGATCCTTCAGGTCTTCCTGAATCTCCTTGATCCCCAATTCCTCAATTCCGTTGGCAACAAGATCTTGGCCACCTCGACGATACCGCACTGCGACCGGGAATGTGGAATTTAAACTGACATAGATCCGAACCTCTTCCAGGTTGACCGGAACGACCAGGCTGAATCTCGCATCGGCATCGGGAATTGCCGCACCCTGCCATAAACCGAAAGTGTTCTCGCCAAACCTCCTGCTCAGCCCTCGCAGGAAAACAGCTTCACCACGAATTGGCTGGCCCGCGCCATTCACGAGGCGGCCACTGACGGTCACATGGGGCTTGGTGACAATCTCGACCGGTGGCTGATCCCATCCATCTTTGACAATGACGCCCTGATCATCAAGGATCCATCGTTCCGGGACAAACGTGCGGTCGGTCGCCAGCGGATCATTAAGATCTTTCTCAAACGTGATGGAATATTCGTCCGCCGGCAACGGGTCGAAGATAAACCGTCCTTTCGCGTCAGTGATTGCAGATCGAGTCAGATAGGAAGCGATCGGACTCGTGGCGGGATCTAGATAGCGAACAAGCGGAACGGTCATTCGTGTGAGCTTGATCTCAACGGGAACGCCGGGGACTCCCTTGCCGCTCGGTGTCAGAACGTGCCCCCGAACGCGATTATCTTCCGCAAGCCGAATTTCGCCCAATTCGCCGCGTTTGGTGTCCAGAACGATTTCAACAATCCCAAACTCCTTCGGAATCACACCAATGATCCCGCACCCCTTCTTGGGAAGGCTCAATTGGAATCGTCCATCAGCTCCAGAAACGGTGTCGTTCAAGCAGACTTGATGATCAGCGCCCTCCACACGAAATTGTGACATCCCGCGAACTTTGACATTGGCGACTGGCTTCCCCTCGGGTGAGAGCACTATCCCCGTCACTGGTACGGCGTCATACATCGCCGTCCGCTCAAAGAAATGAGGCGGCGCACCGTCCTGAATGGAAAGGCTGCCGTACACAGTACTGTTGGCATACGACTTGTGCTCGGTGGTCAGCTCGATCGAAAGCTCGGGGTTGATCGCTTGTTCTTCCGGAAACTCGACAACGTATCTTCCCTCGGCGTCCGACCTGTATGTCGTTTCGGCCATCAATTGCCTGAGAGCTGTTAAGCAGCGGATCGTGACTCGCACATCAGGAACGCCTTTTCCTGTGTTGTGGTCGATCACGGAACAAACAATGCGCATCGGACCACGTTGCTTCGTGGCCGATGATGCCGGCAATTCGTCTGCCATGGACTGAACAGGTCTCACCGCACACGACAGGATCAAGGCCACTGCTACTCGAATTACCCCATTCGCAATTCCATTGCGGCAGACAGAAGGAAGAGAGCGTATGCGCATTCTTGCAACTCCATTTGTTGAATTTGCATGGCCAGAGACCGCCACGAATCCCTACAATACCCGCCCAATCGAGACATGCAACAACGAAAGACGGCATGAACGAATCACTGCCAGCCAATCAACACGAAGTCGCCATTGACCCCGTCGTCGTGTATCAGGCGATCGGCCTGTTTTTGCTGGCAACAATCAGCGGATCATTGGTTTTCCTCATGCACCAGCTTGCGTGGCCATGGTTTGCGGTGTCGTTTTTCGTGGGCGCATTTTCTGGCGTGATCGTAGGAGCCATGTTTGGCGTCCCGCTGAACTCAACCGTGGCCGCGATGGCGGCAATTGCGGGGCTCCTTGAGGGTGCTTACCAAGGCTGGCAAGCCTACGGGTTGCTGGGGGCCGTGGTCGGCGGGCCAGCCGGCATTCTGGCCAGCGTTGTGTTGGTGATGCTGACGCTCATGTCGATCAGCGCCGTCGTCATTCTGTGTGGCGGAAATCCATTCGTGAATGCGTACCCAGAAGAATCTTCCGGGGGCGACGTGGAACGTCCGACTTGAAAAAGCCGTGTTGGAAGACCGTTCCATCCAGGCATTCATTGAGCTCAGCGATCGTCATTCATTTGGAAACAATCCACTCGACGGACAGAGGCGAGTGTGGCATACTCGACGTCAATCTGATGACATCCGAGGGAGGAGTTGAGACCCATGTTAGGCCGTGACGTTCTCTTACAGGAAGCCCTGCTCTTATCGCCGGGAGACCGGGCGCTGCTCGTGAACGCTCTGGAAGAGAGCCTCGATCACGGCGAATTCGCCACGCCGGAAATCGCCGCCGCCTGGTCGGAGGAAATTGATCGCCGCCTGACCGCCTATCAGCGCGGCGAAACAAAGGCGGTGACGGTCGATCAGGCGATGGATCAGATCCGGCAATCATTGGCGGAACGGCGTGCGGGGCAGACCGCGCCGTGAATCTTCGCCTGTTGCCCGAATCCGTCGCAGAGGCGAACACCGCCGCGTTGTGGTACGACAAACAGCGTCTCAGCCTCGGGGAAGAGTTCATGGGCGAACTGCAATCGGCGCTGGCAACCATCCGGGAGAGTTCGCACGGGATGCCCGTGCTGGAATGCGATTTCGGATCGCAGGTGATTCGTCGTCACTTGCTCAAGTGATTCCCCTATATGGTGGATTTCGCGCACCAGGAGGAAGAGTGCCTGATCGTCGCCGTGGCCCACACCCGCCGCCGCCCGCTCTATTGGTCGAACCGCCTCGTATGAAAAACTCGGGAAGAAAGAAGCTCCGGTCATGATAATCAAAGCATACGCAGCCGAGCAGCTCCGAACATGATTGACGTAAAATGCACCAGAATCAACCGCCATGGTGCTATTCGGTGCTGCCAGTTCTGGCAGGAATCTGTTCGTGGGCGATGACTTCTGGCAATCGCGATTTGACTCCGGGGTCAAATCGGCTGATACTGATCTGGTTCGGCTCCCTTGCCGGATTTGCTCAACACACGAGTCTCCCCTATCAAGGGTGAACCCCGGATGGCAGAATCTCTGATCCCGGAGTTCTGGCCGATTGTTGAGCACTCCCACCACTTGATGCCCACCTGAAGTTTTAATCCGCTGGCGGAGGTCTGTTCGATGCGACGTCGGATGCTCTCGTTTGTCATGGCTGGTTTTGCTCTGCTGTCGGTCACGTCACGGCTCGTGGCTGCCGACCAGAAGATTGAATTCAATCGGGATGTCCGACCGATCCTGTCGAACAACTGCTTCCTGTGTCATGGTCCCGATCCAAAGCACCGCGAAGGGGGGTTGCGGCTGGATCAACGCGAGGCTGCGATTGCCAGGCTGGAATCGGGTCACAGCGGGATCGTGCCGAGTGATCTGTCTGCCAGTGAAGTGATCAAGCGGATCACGTCGCAGAATCCCGATGAGCAGATGCCGCCGAAGGCGAGTGGCAAGAGCCTGACGTCCGCCGAAATCAACATCCTGAAACAATGGATCGCCGAAGGAGCCGAGTACCAGGGACACTGGGCCTTCCTGGCCCCCGTCCGACGCGATGCTCCCGAAACCAGGTTCAACGGCCACGTTCGCAACGAGATCGACAAGTTCATCCTGGCGCGATTGGAAACAGCCGGCCTGCAGCCCACCGCCGAAGCGGACAAGATCTCGCTGCTGCGGCGAGTCACCCTGGACCTGACCGGCCTGCCACCCTCACTGTCGGAAGTGGACGCGTTCCTGGCCGACAATTCCCCCGAAGCATACGAGCGAGTCGTCGATCGATTGTTGTCGTCCGCCCGGTATGGTGAGCACCAGGGTCGCATCTGGCTGGATGCGGCCCGCTATGGGGACACGCACGGCCTGCACCTGGATAATGAACGGTCCCTGTGGCCGTATCGTGAATGGGTCATCAACGCGCTGAACACCAACATGCCGTTCAACCAGTTCACGATTGAGCAACTGGCGGGGGACCTGATACCGAATGCGACGACCTCACAGAAGGTGGCGTCCGGCTTCAATCGCTGTAACGTCACAACCAGCGAAGGGGGCTCGATCAACGACGAAGTGTTGGTCCGCTATGCCGTCGACCGGACCGAGGCCCTATCCACGGTCTGGCTGGGCCTGACGCTGAACTGCTGTGTCTGCCACAGCCACAAGTTTGATCCGATCTCCCAGAAGGAATTCTATTCACTGTATTCGTACTTTTACTCGATGGCCGATGCGGCAATGGACGGCAATGCCCTGTTGCCACCACCGATCATGAAGCTGCCGCAGCCATCGGACACGGCGAAGATCAAGGAATTGGACGGCCAGATCGCGGCGACCACTCAAGAGATGGCGGCGGAACTGGCGAAGATTCAGTACGTCGATCCGCTGGAAGGAACTGACCCGCCCGTCGATGTGCTGACGGTCCTGCGACAGGAATTCATCTGGATTGACGACGAGCTCCCCAGCGGAGCCCAGGCCCAGGGTGATTCACCATGGAAGTTTGTCACCAAGGCTGAAGGCCCGGTCTTGTCGGGCGAGAAATCGTCCACCCGCACGGCCGCGGCGCTCTCGCAGCACTTCTTCACCGGTGCGAATCCCGGCTTGAAAATTGGCGAAGGGGATGTCCTGTTCGCCTATGTTTATCTTGATCCTGCCAATCCTCCGAAGGCTGTCATGCTGCAGTTCAATGACGGTGCCTGGGAACATCGCGGCAACTGGGGCGATGCCGGCGCGATTCCGTTCGGTGCGGCCAATACTCCCGCCAAGCGACAGATGGGCGACCTGCCGAAAACCGGTGAATGGGTTCGTCTGGAAGTCTCGGCCGAACAGGTCGGACTGAAGGCCGGTTCGACCTTGAACGGTTGGGCATTCACGCAATTCGGCGGAACGGCCTATTGGGACCGGGCCGGTGTCGTGACACGTTCAACCCCGGTGCAAACCGAATTCAATTCTCAGATCGCCTGGGAGCAATCGGAGTTGCCGACCCCGAAGAAAGAACTGCCCGGTCACATTCAGGAAGCGATCAAGCAGGATCCTGCCAAGCGGAATCCTGATCAGAAGAAGCAACTGCGGGACTACTTCCTGGAAAACATCAACACCACAACCAAGGCCACGTTTGCCGCCTTGCGAACGAAGATCGCGGGCTACAACAAGCAGAAGACCGATATCGATGCGGCGATCCCCGCGACGATGATCAGCGGCGACCTGCCGACCGAGCGTGAAGCGTTCGTACTGATTCGTGGTGCCTATGACAAGAAGGGCGAAAAGGTCGCACGTGGAGTTCCCTCGATCCTGCCGCCGCTTCCCGAAGGAGTTCCCAACAACCGGCTGGGTCTGGCCCAGTGGCTGACGGCACCCAATCATCCGCTCACGGCACGGGTCATCGTGAACCGATACTGGCAGCAATTCTTCGGTACGGGACTGGTCAAGACCGCCGAGGACTTTGGAGCCCAGGGGGTCTGGCCGACTCATCCCGAACTGCTCGACTGGCTGGCGACCGAGTTCATCCGGACTGGCTGGGATGTCAAGGAGATGCACAAACTGATGGTGATGTCGGGCACCTACCGCCAGGCCTCGAAGGTCACCCCGGAACTGCTGGCTCGGGATCCCGAGAACCAGTTGCTGGCCCGCGGACCCCGGTTCCGCCTGGATGCCGAGGCGATTCGGGATTCGGTCCTGTCCATCAGCGGCCTGCTGGTGGAACGCGAAGGGGGCAAGAGCGTGAAGCCGTACCAGCCGGAAGGGGTCTGGGAAGCGGTCGCCTTCGTCGGCAGCAACACCCGCGAGTTCAAGCAGGACAGCGGCGAAAACCTGTACCGCCGCAGCCTGTACACGTTCTGGAAACGCACATCGCCACCGCCACTGCTGGCCACGTTCGACGCGCCGTCGCGTGAGAACTGCACGGTTCGGCGACCGCGAACGAATACGCCGTTGCAAGCCCTGGCTCTGATGAACGACAAGCAATACGTGGAAGCCGCGCGCAAGCTGGCCGCGCGGATGATGAAGGAAGGGGGATCGACTCCGCAGGATCGCTTGACCTATGGCTTCCGGCTGGCAACCGCCCGGACGCCATCGGCGAAGGAACTGGAAGTCCTGCAGCGAACGTTGCAGAAGCAGTTGACGGTCTTCAGTGCCGACAAACCGGCGGCAGAAAAGCTGCTGGCGTATGGGGATTCACCCAAGATTACCGATCTGGATTCGAGCGAACACGCGGCCTGGACCATGATCGCCAACCTGTTGATCAATCTGGATGAGACAATTACGAAATAGCTTTTGGATCGACTGCAGTATTGCCTGGACACACCAGACGGTTGACCGACAATTTGAGCTGACTGAGAAAACATCGAGAGGAAATCATGGACCCACGACTCGAATACAAGCTGGCAATGACCCGGCGGCACTTCTTTGGGAAGTCAGCCTGCGGACTGGGAGCGGCGGCACTGGGGGCCTGCATGAGTCCCAGCATTTTCGCCAATGATCTGGCGTCCGGCACTGCGGGCACGCATGGCATCATGCCGGCACTGCATCATGCCCCCAAGGCCAAGCGGATCATCTGGTTGTTCATGGCCGATGGTCCATCCCAACTGGACCTGTGGGATTACAAGCCGAAACTGGCCGAGTACTACGACAAGGACCTGCCCGAATCCGTGCGCAACGGCCAGCGTATCACCACGATGACGTCCGGCCAGACCCGTTTTCCGTGTGCGCCCTCAATCTTCAAATTTGCTCAGCACGGCAAGCATGGCGCCTGGATCAGCGAACTGCTGCCAAACATGGCCGGCGTTGCCGATGACATCTGCATCGTCAAGTCGATGCATACGGATGCCATCAACCACGACCCGGCAATCACGTTCATCACGACGGGCAGTGAAATCCCCGGCCGACCGTCGCTGGGGGCCTGGTTGTCGTACGGCATAGGCAGCCCGAATGACGATCTGCCGGCATTTGTGGTGCTGATTTCGCGACTGGCCCAGGGAGGACAGACGCAGGCGCTGTTCTCGCGCTTGTGGGGTTCCGGATTCCTGGCCACCAAGCATGCGGGAGTGTCCCTGCGATCGTCGGGCGATCCCGTCCTGTACCTGTCAAACCCACCCGGCGTGAACAGCGACATTCGTCGCCAGATGCTTGATGGACTCGGTGAGCTGAACCAGGAACGACTGGCCGAACTGGGTGACCCGGAAATCGGCGCCCGTATCGCTCAGTACGAAATGGCGTTCCGGATGCAGACGTCTGTTCCCGAACTGGTTGATATCTCGAAGGAGCCCAAGCATGTGCTGGAAATGTACGGCGACGAAGTGACTCAACCGGGTTCGTTCGCCTACAATTGTCTGCTGGCTCGACGGATGGCCGAGCGGGGTGTCCGGTTCACCCAGGTGTTCCTGCGCGGCTGGGATCACCACGGCGGTTTGCCCGGTTCGATTCGCCAACTGGTCAAAGCGGCGGATCAACCCTGTGCGGCGTTGATCAAGGACCTGAAGCAGCGTGGGATGCTGGATGAAACCCTGATTGTCTGGGGCGGCGAATTCGGCCGAACGGTTTACAGCCAGGGATCGCTGACCAAGGACAATTACGGTCGCGATCATCATCCGCGCAACTTCACGATGTGGCTGGCGGGGGGCGGGATCAAGCCGGGGATTGTCCACGGCGAAACCGACGATTTCAGCTACAATATCACCGAAAAGCCAGTCCATGTTCACGACCTGAACGCGACGATCCTGCACCTGCTGGGGATCGATCACGAAAAGTTGACGTATCGCCTGCAGGGCCGTGATTTCCGCTTGACCGACGTTCACGGTAAGATCGTGACCGACATCCTGGCGTGATGTGATCTGAGCGATGGTGCTGGCATCCGATTCTGAGCGTGCGTCAGCCCAATGGCGTTGTGAGCCGCAAGGCGCTAGCCGCGGGTGTATTCGCGTTCATACACAAAGTACCGGCGGCGAGCGCCACGCTCGATCAATCACATCGGAATGCCTGACTTTCCTGTCGGGATTGGGCGACTTCTTGCTGGCGGATATTCATGCGGACGAAGGAAGTATCGATTTGTGGTCTGAGCGCAGTTCGTTCGCGCTTCGAGACAGCTCCGCAGACAATCAAGCGGCTGTTTTTCACCCAGGAAATCGCGCCGCAAATCGGGGACATCTGCCGGGCTTTGGCCGAGGCCCGCGCCGCCTATCGCTGTGTCGAGATCGAAGACCTGGAACGGATTGCCGGATCCGTTCATCACGGAGGTATCGTCGCGGTCGTGGAACGGCCTCCGTTCCGACCGCCGCAGTTGGACCAGGTCCGCGAATGGGCGGGGCGCGGCGAAACAATGTTGATCCTGGACTGCATCGGCAACCCGCACAACCTGGGCGCGATCGTCCGTTCGGCCGCATTCTTCGGCGTGACGAAGCTGATCCTGGCGGATCATCCTTTAGCGGCGCTGCCCACGGATGCGGCATATCGCGTGGCGGCCGGTGGCCTGGACCACATGGAAATCTTCATCGTCAAATACATGAACCGCTTTCTGCATGACATCCGCGCATTTTACGAAGTGATCGGTGCGGCGACGGAAGGTGGTCACCCGGACCTGTCGCGCCGATCCAGGAAACCGGTCGCGCTGGTTCTCGGGAACGAAGAAGAGGGCCTGGCCGAGGAAGTTGCCGCGGAATGTGATCGACTGATCACCATCCCCGGTTGTGGTCGAGTCGAATCGCTGAATGTCTCGTCCGCCGCCGCTGTGCTGTTGTGGGAATGCACCCGCAGTCGCATTCCGGCACCGGATTCAGCCCACAGGAACTAACGCGTCGGGTGGCGGTGGTCGGTCGCTTTGGACCGCCCACAGAGCGGGCCGCAGTACCTAACGCGGCAGTTTCTTTGTCACGGCCTCCAGTCGTTGCCGGGCGTCGTCTGTATGCATCGACTTGGGGTAGTCTTTGATCAGCAACCGGTACGTGGCGGCCGCCTCTTTCCACTGTTGCTGTTGTTCGTCGCATTTTCCCGACTGCAGCAGGGCGGCGGACTGCCATTCCGGGAATTTGTAATTGGCCACGACTTTTTGATAGGCCAGGAACGCTTCGGCCCATTGTTCCTGCAGGAACAGGGTTTCACCGATCAGGAACTGACTTTTGGCGGCCGTCTCCGTGCGGTCGGCAATGGGGTCGGCAACCACCCGCTCAAACGCCTTGCGGGCTTCGTCGAACTTCGGCGGAGCCTGTTGTTTGTAGCCACGTCCCAGGACCTCTTCCGCCTGATACAGGAAGGGCGACTTGTTGGGTCGTTGCCGCAAATCCGCGACCGTGGCTTCCAGTTCATCGTATTTCTTCTGTCGGAACGCGAGTTCGGCCAGCAGCACCCAGACCCGGTCATACCAGGCAAAGGCATTGACTTCGGGATTCTCCAGTTCCTTTCGCAGCGAAGTCAGCCGTTCGCGGGCGATCTCCAGTTCCGGCTCGGTCGCCTTCTGATTCGCCAGGATCGATTCGGCGACGCTGTAGGTCGCGTACCAGCGCTGCCGACTTTTGGGAAAGTCGGTTGTCAGACGCTCGGCCAGTTGGCGTACGTCCGCCCAACGCTGCTGTTCCACGGCCAGGACCAGCAGTTGATACAACGAACGTTCCTTCACCTCCGCGTCACTCTTGTCAGACGCCAGTAACTCTTCAAACGTCTTGCGGGCGGCATCCAGCTTTTCCGCCAGCAGGTCGCTTTCCGCCAGGCTCAGGCGGGCATTGTCGACCAGGTCGCTGTCCGGCGTCTCCTGAACAATCCGGCGAAAAATGACATCGGCGCGATCGAAGCGTTCGGCGTCGTAATTCAGCAGAGCCCACTCATCGAGCAATTGATCCAGTCGTTGGGATTTGGGAAACCGCTTGACCAGTTCCTCGTACTCGGCATCCGCATCGGCCACGCGTCGGGCCTTGCGATGCAGTCGCGCGGCCTGGATCCCGGCCCGGTAGGAAAACAACAGCGGTCCCTGCAGTTCGGCTCCGGCTTCGGCGGGCTTGTCGGCGGGGACCTTGCGCATCAATTCGTCGAACGCGGCAATGGATTCGTCCAATTGCCCGGCTTCTCTCAAGGCTTCGGCCCGATAATACGAACATTCCGGGATCAGACGATGATTGGGAAACTCCTTGATGACCCGGTCATACGTTTGAGCGGCCTGAGCCAACTGCATCTGTTTGAACTGGGCCCAGGCGAGTCCCCGGATGGCGAACGGCTGCGACTCTTTCCCCGTCGAGAGTGGTATCAGGGCTTCGTACAAGCGTGCCGCGACGGGCCAGTCCTCACGTGATTCGGCCAGATCCGCCAGCTGCTGCGTGGTGACCGCGCGCAGCGGACTTTCGGCGAACTCCTTCTTCATCCGTTCCAGGGCGGCGTCCATCCCGGCCACGTCGTTCCGATTCGCAGCACACACCGCCTGAATGGAGAGCGCACGAGCCCCCTGGCGACCCTCGGGAAGCAACGTCAGATACTCCTGAGCCGCCTTGTCGGCCTCGTCGTATTTCTTTTCGGACAGCAACGCGTCCGCCTGCAGAATGAACACGTCGACCAGTTCCGACTTGGCCCCTTCCGCTCGCACGACTTCGATCAACGGAGCCATCAGTTCCAGAGCTTGAGCAGGCTGACCCTGCAATTGACGGCAAAACGCCAGGTAATACTGTCCCTGGTGTTTCGTCTGAGGAATCGTGCTGCTGATGATCACATGGGAAAACCGCTTGGCGGCCGCTTCATAATTCGCCGCCAGTTCATTGGCGGGCTTCTGATCGCGCAGCCCGATGGCCGCGCGGGCCAGTTCCAGTCGACCAGCCAGCAATTCGGAATGCATTCGCAGTCCGCTGGTCGGAAACTCGGCTGCGAAGCGTGTCAGCAATTGATCGGCGGTCGTAAGGTCGCCGGCTTCGATCGACAATTCGGCCATGGCGTGCAGGCTGTCATCCGCGAAGTCCCCCTTGGACCACTTGGACAGCACCGTCTCGAACAACTGCCGTGCTTCCGCCGACTTGCCCAGATGACGCTCGCACAATGCCTGCTGGAACAGGATCGATTCCGCCAGCGGTTGTTCGCCGGCCAGCCTGGCCGTGGCCCCCAGAACTTCGGCGGCCTTGGCATATTGAGTCAGCGATTTCAGACTCAGCCCCTGCCAGTACCCCGCGGTCACGCGCTGTGATTTCTCATTGGCCGCGATTTCAAATTGCGCGGCGGCTTCAGCAAAGTTGTCGGATTGGAAGTACGCGTATCCGGCGTTCAAATGCGCGGCCGCCAGGAATCGGCTGTTCGGGTACTTCTTGGTCAGTTCAACATACGCGGCGGCCGCTTCGGGGAACTTCTTGCGTTCAAAGGCCAGCGCTCCCAGGTGAAACTGGGCATCGGCCGCGCGGGTGCCGCCCGGCTTGGCCACCAGTTCCTGGAATTGGGCCATGGCCTCGTCATCTTTCTTGAGTGCTTCCAGCGCCCGGGCCCGGCCGAACTTGGCGTCCTCGACCAGCGGACCCTCAGGAAACCGGTCGATCGCCTGCTTGAAGTTCACCAGTGCCGCGGCGGGGTCGTTCAGTCTCAATTGAGTGTCAGCCAGATACGGCAGTGCGTGGTCGTGAAACGGATCCTTGGGAAAGTCCTTGAGATAGGCCTCCAGTTCGGTGCGAGCCGCCGGCAGATCCTCCATCAGGTAACTGCATTCGGCGATTCGATACCGTGCCTGGGGAATGTTGGTGTTCTGGGGATAATCCTTGACGAACAGCCGCAGTTCATCGCGGGCTCCCCGGAAGTCCTCCATGTTGACCAATGTCAAACCGAGGTACAGGCGGGCCAAGGGGATCTTTTCGTGCTTGTCGTAGGTTTTCAGGAATCCGCGGAACCGTTCGGCAGCGGTCGCCCAACGGCTTTGCTTGTACAGACCGACGGCCAGGTTGTAATCGTCCAGAGCGGCATCGGCGAAGGCAACGGATGGAATCAGGCCCTGCAAAGCAACACAGGACAGCAGGCAGCCCAATACGAGCAGCCCTTGAACAGACCGAGACCGGGCGATCGAAGGCATGGCGTTTAATCCCGCAACGCGAATGGAGTCCTGCAGTGGACACCTGATGGTAGCCGCGCAGGGCGTCCCGATCAAATCGCATTCAGAATCCGGTAGTGGGTGCGTGAGGCACCCCACTTGCCGTCGCCAGCCACTAAAGAAATCACGCATGGCCTGTCCCTGAAAACGACAAGCCTTGGTTTATCCCCGAGGTCATTCGTTTTCAATTCCAGTTTCAAAACTTGGCAGATTCTTCGATCAGTTCACCCACTACCCAGAATCCCGTATTTGAACGGACAAACCGGGGCGGGATTTCATCTGCCATCAGATTGGGAAACGCACGGAAGAAGCCACTCGGAAGTTCATCGGTAAGTTGGCTGCGCGTATTGTCCTGCCTGGCATTTGGAACGACAGCAGCAGACGACTGTGGATACCGAAAAATGAAATCGAACCGGCCGCACAGTGAGACCCACAGCCGGTGATGGAGTTTGTTCACAGGGTACGTCATGCGTTGGCGAGCGGATTCGTTTGGTGCGATGCCAGCTGACCTTCCAACTCCTCGATTCGTCGCTGAAGTTGTTCAATGGCCGGGGCGATCTGACGCTGTGAGAACCGCTTGTGAATATGCTGTGGGCAGTTCATGTCCCACGCTTCGATCTGGAACAGTATCGCTCTTTCAACCTGGCCGGGATAGGACGAATCTCGAAGCTGTTCCAGGAGTGCGAGATCGTTTTCAACGACATGCGCTGTGCCCCACACCTTGATGCGTCTGCGCTGCGCATAGTCCATCAGGAAAAGGAACGCTTGGGGATTCTCCGACAGGTTGCCGAGAGTGATGTACTGCCGATTGCCGCCAAAGTCGGCGAATCCCAGTGTCCTCTGGTCCACGACCTTCAGAAACCCCGGCGAACCGCCCCGGTACTGAATGTACGGCTGCCCCTCCGCACTGGATGTTCCCAGGTAGAACATATCCAGGTCCGCCAGAAACGCGGCAAGCGCCGGGGTTACGGTGGTCTCCCAACTCCCGCCCATTTCCATGCGAGAGTAACTATTCCGCGACCCCTTCTCCGTTTGAACGGCCTTCACGGCGGGAGTGAACGCGATGTCGCTGGAGAACTGACGCATGACGGGAGTCCTGAACGTCTGGGGATGGGGTTCCGCGGTTCCCTGATCGATTGCGGCGTTACTGGGGCAGTTGCTTGCCGAGGAATTCTCGAATCCTCGCCGCAATTTCTGCTCCCTCTTCTTCGAGAGCAAAATGGCCGGTATCGAGCAGATGGAATTCCAGGTTTTTCAGATCCCGCTTGTATGGATGGGCTCCCGCCGCTGGAAAAATCGGATCGTTCTGCCCCCACACGATCAGTGTTGGGGGCTGGTGCTGGCGGAAGTACGCCTGCCACTGGGGATACAACGGCGGGTTGCTGCCGTAGCTGAAGAACAACGCCAGTTGAATCTCCTGATTGCCCGGTCGGTCCAGGAGCGGCTGCACATGACCCCACGTGTCCGGGCTGATGGTTTCGAGGTTGCGGACTCCGTGCGTGTACTGCCACTTCGTCGCATCGAGCGTCAGGAAAGCCCGCAGGGGATCTTCCTGCTTTTCAGACCGGTCTTTCCAGTACGCCTTGATCGGCTTCCAGAAATCGTTGTCGAGTCCCTCGTCGTAGGCGTTGCCATTCTGCACGATCAGTGCCTGCACCCGCTCCGGGTGTTTCACGGCCAGCCGATAACCGACGGGGGCACCGTAATCCATCAGGTAGATCGAATACTTTTTCAATCCAACCTGCTCGGTGAACTTGTCGACCACGCTCGCCAGGTTGTCAAAAGTGTAGTCAAATTCCTTCACCGACGGTGCCGAACTGTTGCCGAAGCCCGGATAGTCCGGGGCGACGACGTGGTACTTGTCCGCCAGCGCCGGAATCAGGTTGCGAAACATGTGTGACGATGTCGGGAATCCATGCAACAACAGGATCGTCGGAGCAGTCCTGGGGCCAGCTTCCCGGTAGAAGATGTCGAGCCTGTCGATCTTGACCGTGCGATGCAAGACCTGCGTGGCCCGTGCCTGTGGCTCGCTCGCGCCCCCCGATGAGCCCAGCAAAACGAGTATTGCCACTGCCAGCGAGATGCCGGTCTTCTTCAATGTATTCATCATCCAATCTCCCATGCGGAGGGTTTGAGAATCAGAAAGTTCGCGGGCTGAGATCAGCGGGTTGGATCACAACCAGGGGTCGAGGCACAAACGTCGTGGTGATCGACGATCGGTTCCGCTTTCGGAAAATCGATGTCGGTCTCGGCGACGTGGTTGAAGTAGTTAGTGAAGATGCTCAACGCAACGTTGGCGACGACTTCGACCAGAGCGGTGTCATCGAGTCCGGCCACGCGGGCGTCCGTCAGATCGGCGTCGCTGACGTGACCCCGCTCGTCCACCACGCGGCGGGCGAACCTCACCAGCGCTTCCGCTTTCGGATCGACAGCCGTTCCACGTCGACTGTCCATGATCTGTTCGGCGGTCAGTCCCACCATCTTGCCGATCGCGGAGTGGGCTGCGAGACAGTAGTCACAACCGTTGGCTTCGCCGACCGCCAAAGCGATCTGCTCACGCAGCTTCGCCGACAGGTGCCCTTTGCTCAGCGCCCCGCTGAATGACAGATAGCCGTCCAGGACCGCGGCGGAATTCGCCATCGCACGAGTCATGTTGGGGACCAACCCCAGCTTGGTTTTGACGGCGTCGAGAAGTTCTTTTGACTTGCCGGTGGCGGATTCAGGATGGATTTGGGGGATGCGGGACATGGTCGATGCCTTTCTGAAAACTTGCGGGATTCGTGTTTCCAACCAGACATGTGGTTGGTGATGCCCCGACAATTCAGTTTCCATGCCACTTCGCTCGATAATCTACAAGTGCCATTCAACAATTGGGTTGTGAGTTTTTCGCCCGATCACCGTGCGCACGAGTTTTCGTGGAAACACGACTTTTCGTTGTCATCCAACGAATTCTCGTTACATTGAACCTATGGCAGATTTTCCGCAGACATCCGGAATCATCGGTGACCCCAGAAAGATCCTGCTGGAGCTGGCCGGACAACATCAGTTGTCCGAACTTCTTCCGTTGGCGGTACGCCGGTTGGCGGAATCGCCGTCCGCAGCGCTGGCGCGAATCTGGCTGATTCAGCCGCCACGGGCTGGCGACTGTGAGGCGTGCCGATTCGCGAGTGAATGCTCACAGCGTGATCGCTGCCTGCATCTGGTGGCCAGCGCCGGTTGTTCTCTCCAACAGCCGGACATCTTCTGGGATCGACTGGACGGCGCGTTTCGCCGGTTCCCGATCGGCGTCCGCAAAGTGGGCCAGATCGCCGCGACCGGTCAATCACTGGAGGTGGCCGATGTGAAACTCAACCACACCTGGGCGGCCAGCCCCGACTGGATCCTTCAGGAGCGGATCGCGTCTTTCGTGGGACATCCCTTGCTGCACCGAGGCCAGGTGCTGGGAGTCCTGGCGCTGTTCTCGCGTGAAAAGCCCGGAAAATCCTGCTTCGAGTGGTTGCGGATGATCGCCGACCATCTCGCCGCCGCGATTGCCAACGCCCGTGCGCTGGAGGAAATCGAGGCGCTCAAGCAACGCCTGGAACAGGAGAACGAGTACCTTCGCGAAGAAGTGACACAAGCGGCAGCCTTCGGTGACTTGATCGGCCAATCGCCCTCGTTGCAGGCCGTCGCCCGCCAGATTGAACTGGTCGCACCCACCAACTCAGCCGTCTTGATTCTCGGCGAAAGCGGCACCGGGAAAGAGGTTGTCGCCCGCGAAATTCACCGACACAGCCAGCGCTCCACCCGACCACTGATCAAAGTCAATTGTGCCGCTGTGCCGCGAGAGCTTTACGAAAGCGAATTCTTCGGACATGCGAAAGGGGCTTTCACCGGCGCGCTGCGGGACCGCGCCGGGCGGTTTGAACTGGCCGACGGCGGCACGCTGTTCCTGGACGAAATCGGTGAAATCCCGCTCGACCTGCAAGCCAAACTGCTGCGAGTCCTGCAGGAAGGCGAGATCGAACGGATCGGCGAAGAGCGGACACGCCGGATCAACGTACGCGTGATCGCTGCGACCAACCGGAACCTGCGGGCCGAAGCGGAAGCCGGTCGCTTCCGGCAGGATCTGTTCTATCGCCTGAGCGTGTTCCCGATGGAACTGCCTCCGTTACGCAAACGAGTAGAAGACATTCCGCTATTGGCCGAGCATTTCCTGGCCCGTTTCGCGCGGCAATTGGGTCGCCCGATTCCGCGACTGACTCTGGCGAATGTTCAAGAGCTGCAACGGTACCAATGGCCGGGCAATGTGCGCGAACTTCAACACGCGCTGGAACGCGCCTCGATCATCGCCACAGAGGGACGACTCCGCTTCGAGTTCGCCAAAGACCCGCCGCGCCGGAAGGAACCTGGCACCGATGTCGAGACCACCGCGCGAGTCCTGACCGAACGGGAAATCCGGGAACTGGAAGCCAACAACATCCGAGCGGCCCTGTCGGCATCCAAAGGGAAGATTTACGGAACCGACGGTGCTGCCGCCCGGCTCGGCATGAAGCCCACAACGCTCGCTTCGCGCATCAAGGCCCTGGAAATCCTTCAATAAACATCAGGTGCCTGCAATGCGATTCAGAACTCGCCAACGGTCTCACCGGAGTTTCGAGTCAGCAGGTATTGGAACAGTTGCAGGTCCATGTTCTCGCTGAGGAATCGGGCGCTCCCGTCCGCCAGCGCAAAGTGACCTCCGCCGACGTGCGGGCTGGAGAATTGAAACAGTCGTTCCGTACTGCTGGAACAGGTCGTGACGGGAGGATTCATTCCCGGCCGGGCACAGGCCGCGGCGGCCTTCCACCAACGCATGACGCCACGAGCGAATCCCTGTCCGCCGCCACCCCCACCACCGCCTCCTCCGCCCCCGCCGCCATTGATCGCCCCGCGGGCCCAGCCCCCGATCTCGTACGCCAGTTCCCCGCCTGCCACGGTGTTGGAGGTCCCGTCCGCGATGTCCCGCAATCGCGTGGATGACATGGGATACAGGACGCCGTCTGACGAACCAGGAGTTGTTCCTGCATTTCCCGCGTAGTGGCTGGGGCCGTACAGGTTCAAGACCAGACCGGATTGCGGCTGAGACGGACACTGGTACACCGGCAGAAACTGTTTCACTGCCGCGGCGTTGACAGGATCATCGAAACGGACATTGAAGTTGTACTGGTTGTACAGCGCGGTCTGTTCCACAAACGGCAACACCGAAGTCTGCCAGGTCGTCAGCGGATTTCCCGGGGTCACATTGCTGGTGGTTCCCAGCACGCCGATGGGAAAGATTCCGTGCGTCGACTCGTAGTTGTGCAGCGCCAGTCCCTGTTGGCGGATGTTGTTTTTGCAGGCCGTCCGCCGCGCCGATTCACGGGCCTGCTGCACGGCGGGGAGCAGCAGGGCGATCAGGACGGCAATGATCGCAATCACCACCAGGAGTTCAATCAGCGTAAACCCGCGTTGCCGGGACCGAATTCGAGGATGCATCAGCACGGGTCTCTTCTCACAACAGTTGATGGCCTGGAAGGCTCACCGTCAGCGTCCGTCGCCGTCCCCAAGCTCTCCAGATGGATCCCGTGTCCGGCCGCCCCGGTCAGACGATCAAAAGCAAATTGCACAGTCGTGCAACTTGGTGGAGATTATGCCTGGGACAACCCATCACTGCAACCCGATGGATCACTGCGCGATCGACCAGTCGACAGGTCTGTGCTCTGCGTGGGCTTTGCCCATCAAATGGGGTCTGACCCCCTACCAATCGAGTTTCGACTCGGATCAGGCACCTATGGCAGGGGTCTGACCGATTTTATAGGCACAATCGATCACGGCTTGCGTCCGTGCCTCTGCAATGTCGACTGCAACTTTTCCGCAAAGGCCCCATCCACCAGTTGATACACCTGCTGGCACAGGCTGTCGAAATCCTTCAGCAGATCTTGAGCGAGCGGCGAGAGTCCACTGCGATTGGCCTCGCGTCCGCCGACTCGAGTTTCGACCAGGGTCGCTCCAAACGCTTCTTCGGCCTCTTTGATGCGTGACCAGACGAAGCGATAGCTGCGTCCAATCCGGCTGGCAGCACTCTTGATGGAGCCGGTTTCTTCGACGGCCCGCAGCATGTCGCACAGGCCCCGACACAGCACACTGTCGCCGTTGGATTCCAGCCAGACCTTGACGCGGGGACGAACCGTCCTGGGGGCGTTCTTTTTCGTGGAAGCAATCATCCGAAGTTCTCCGCGAGTTGCCGTCGAGTCAGGTTCGATTCAATCATTCCGATTGTCGAGGGGACTGTCGATTTGACAGTTCTCGCTGAGTTCATCTTTGAGTTCGTCAATTCTTCGCGAAGCTGCAGCAAGCCACTGTGATGCTTCGCTTAAACATGCATTTGCCATGTTGGCGTTCCCCTGTTCAGCATGTTTCCGTGCAAGTGCCAGATAACTCTCCAGGCTCCCGTCACAGCGAACTGCCATCTCAAATGCTACCAGCACCCTAAATGGTACCCGCGCGACGCCAAGGGGTCAGGTGGTTCAAAGTTCAATTTTCCCAATTGGAGGATTTGACCACTCTTTCAGGATCAGGAACGCGCTGGACACGCCCGTCCGATCTCTCACGAGATCGGCTACAGGGAAAGCCGCAAACTGCAGACGGGAATTCGTTACCCGCGTTGGGTGGCACCGCTTTGATTGACGCCGTTACGCCTCCGTAAACGGACCGGCCGTTCGAGATGCCAGGGCTTCACGGACCTTGATCCCCGACAGTTGCTGGGGTGCTTGCCGGCTGGCGACCGCCATGGCTGCGGCGCAACCGGCCGCTTCTCCCATCGCCATCGCCGTCACAGTGACTCGCGTCGAGGCGTGCGCCCCGCGTGTCGCCGCGTGGCAGCGGCCAGCCACAAGCAGGTTTTCGATTTCCCGGGGAAGAAGTGATCGATACGGAATGTCGTACGGTTCCGGCTGGACCTTTTCGGGCTTGAAGTCGTTGGCACTACCGACCGTGGTCTTGTTCGGATGCAGGTCCAGGTACCAGCAGCCTGTCGCGATCGCGTCGTCGAATCGACGACTTTGCATCAGGTCCTCTTCACTGAGCACATGCTGGCCAATCAAGCGCCGGGACTCGCGAACGCCGATCCAGGGATACGCTTCCAGGAAATAAGCGTTCTCGAAGCCGGGGACATCCCGCTTCCACGCTCGAAACATCGCGTGGGCATCCGCTCTCCCCTGCATCTCGGCTCGACTGAGATCGGCTGCATTCGTCGGGTCGGCCGGTACACGGACACCATGCACGTAGATCTCGTCGTCGCCAAACAGGAACATCACGCCGGGACCATAGTAGAACGGCAACTCACCCCGTTCTTGAGCGGCGGCCAGGGCCACGCGGCAGTTCTTCGAAAGATCGGTGGTCTTCTTCACATGCCCGACTCGGAAATGCAGCGTCAATGGCTGAACTTCCACGTTCTGTTCGAAAGCGGCCCCCGACCATGCGGCAACGTCGCCATCCCCGGTGCAATCAATGACGACCTGAGGCCGAATGGTCACCAGGCCATCCTTGTTGGCAATCTTGACCTCGGTGATTCGTTGGCCGGTCGTCGAGACACCGCAGACGAACGAATTGAACAGGACGCTCAGCGAGTCCTTCTGCTCGTTCAGCAGCCGATCGAGCAGCAACTTGAATTCAAACGTGTTCGGGATCGTGGGATTGTGCCTGGAAACTCGCTTGGAATCGGGAGCACAGACACCCGACTTTGACAGTAGCTCCAGGGCAATTCCACGGACGACGATCCGGTTGTCGCGAATGTTCGCTATCCCGTCGAAGTAGGGCAGCCCCACGCTGGTAATGATCCCACCCGCAAACGGAGCCTTTTCAATCAGCAGAGTCTTCGCTCCCCATCGCGCGGCCGACAGCGCCGCGGCCGTCCCCGCACAGCCTCCACCGCACACCAGAACGTCGGTCTGCCGCATCGATGACGACCGGGCCGTCGATCCAGCGGCGCGAACGCTCTCAGATGTACCGAGCGTTACTGCGGCGACAGCCGTCGCCGTCTGGATGAAGTCTCGTCGAGTTCCTCGATATCTTGCCATGTGACAGCCTCTCGAACTGGGGGGGCGTTTCCACAACACTCGACTGTATTTACTCCGAGTTTCCCTGGCGGTGACTATGATTGTCATTGCAATCGAGATGCGGAAGCCATCAAATCACCGAATCGGACGGCGGATTAACCCCAAGGAGCCAGAGGTGTGGGGATGCTCACGTGGTCAAGTCGGCATTGGATGCCGCCTCAATCACCGCAGCCAGCAGTCGAGAGCGTGAACCATACGAAACACCAAATGATCAACGATCCTGAAATCCAAAGACTTTTGTGGGAGACTTACCCCACCGAGATTCACTGTGCCCAGGAAACCATCTACGTCATGCGGCCTGATCTCACTTTGGCCTATGTCAATCTGGGCTGGAAGCGATTCTCGGCTCAGAATGGCGGCGACCCGTTAATTTCCTTGAATTGGCCGGTTGGCTGCTGCGTCCAGGATGCAATTCCACCCGTACTTCGTCCCTTCTTTGCAGAGAACTTCGCGAAATGTCTTCGGGAAAGACGTCCATGGGAGCACCGCTATGAATGCTCTTCTCCGGAATTGTACCGCTCGTTCATCATGATGACCTACCCTTTGGGAGCAGGGGAAGGACTATTGGTGGTCCATTCTCTCGTGCAAGAGGCACCGCACACCAGAATCGCCCACGAGCCGCTCGATGTACTTTACCGAGATTCGCACGGAATCATCCATCAATGCTGCCACTGCCGACGAGTGCGACGATGCGAGGTGGAACCGAACTGGGACTGGGTGCCAGATTGGGTCACGGCTTGTCCGACAAACACGAGTCACGGCTTGTGCGATCCCTGCTTCGGCTTCTACTATCAAAACAAACATCTTTCCACGGACGGCTTTCCGGAAGTATTCCGAACAGGAGAATGACCGTCATCAACGATCCTCAAGACGTGCGAGCGCCAACCTGATCACGTCGGCCGGTTTGACCGCCCACTACAACCGGCACCGTCGTCAAACTCGGGCCGTGATCGATTGAAGTTTTGACCGTACCGTGATCCCTGTTGCGAGCGGTGGGATGGCATCTTTCCAATGGAGTTGACGTGAGTTGATGCAGGTCAGATTCTGAAAGGGAGCGCAGCATGATGCGATTGAACGTACGCATGGCCCTGATTGCCGTGATCATCGGGTGGCAGGGACTGACTGCGGAAGCCGGTTTCCGCCATTTCCGCGTCTTCCGATCGGGTTGCTCGACCTGTTCCGCTCCTGTGTACTTCGCCGCGCCAATGCCGGTCTGCGCGAGTTGCCAGTCAGGGTCCTTCTACCGATCACCCATGGGGCTGTCGATGGCGGGTTATGGTCCAGCCTACGGTTCTTACTCGAACTACGGGTACGGCCCGTCATTCGGATTTGACGCAGTCTCTGGATACGGAGCGGGCGGAACGGCCTCGCCTTATTCCCAAGGCTCAGTTTCAGGGACAGGCTACGGCTACGGTGGCGGATATGGCGGCGGGTACGGTGTCTCATCTCCCGTCGGGTACGGCCCGTCATTGGGGCTGAGCGGACAGTCGGGTTTTGGAACAGCGGCCTCGTTACAAGGTCCTGCGTTTGGTGGTGGCTTTGGAATGGGTACCGGGTACGGTTCCAACTCGTACTACGGCTCCGGCCCCTCTTTCGGAATGAACACTCAATCTGGTTACGGAACGGCCGGTGGCATTGCATCCTATCCCCAGTTCTCCGGCATGGGTTATGGTGCTGGATTCGGTTCGTCCTATGGGTACGGCCCCTCATTTGGACTGGGATTACAATCGGGGTTCGGGGCGGGCTTCGGAACGTCGGTGCCTTCGTATTACGCTCCAATGCCTTCTCAATACCCAGTCGTGCCGCCTTCGCCGGCAATGGACCTGGTCTGGTAGCGACAAGGTTTCGCCAATTGGAAATTGACGGCAGATTTTCGGGCGAGTTCTCTCAAGAGACCTCGCCCTGAGTCATTTCCAGGGGCAGCCCATTTCTCGTAACGCCATCTGGCAAAGAACTCGCCAAACGATTTCTCGTAATCTCGATTTCGACTGGTTCTGTACCGAGAATTGTTTTACAAGGGTTAGGCAGAGAATCTTCGACAGGAAGTCGCGGATATCAAAGGCGATACATGATTGTGGAACAAGCTCCGCAGGGACGGATGCGCGTGCACCTGACCATCTGCCCTTGCGATTTTGGCTCGACTCAGGCATATAATCCGCACCCCCCGAACGGATTGGGAGGGGTTGTGTCTCCAAGGATGCCAGTTATGAGTCGATGGACGTCGTCAAGCCTGGCTTTGGTGGCAGCAATGCTGATCCCCACCATGGCTGCGGCGGGAGAGAACGATCCGGCAGAGACTTCAACGCTGGGCTCGCTGGTCATCATCGGCGGTTCTGAGCGGTTTGAACATCGGGAGTACTGGGAGCAGATCGTGGAACTGGCGGGCGGGCCGGGTAGCCGGATCGCCGTCTTTCCAACTGCCAGTGGTGATCCCGTCAAGAAGGGCGGGTGGGTCATCTCTGCCTTGAACAAGGCCGGCGCGGATGCTTTCCTGGTCCCGATCGCCTGGCGCAAGATGCCATTGTCCCCACAGGAGGCCGTGTCCGATCCGGAACTGGTCGAGCAGGTTCGCGAGGCGACCGGGGTGTTCCTCATCGGGGGGGAACAGGACAAGATCGTCAAAGCCCTGTACACGCCCGAAGGTCAAAACACCCCAATGCTGGATGCCGTCTGGGAGGTGTACCGCAAGGGAGGCGTGATCGCCGGGACCAGTGCTGGTGCCGCCGTGATGAGCCGTATCATGTATCGCGATGCGGATTCGGTTCTCGATACGATGTTGCGCGGGGTGCGCTTCGGGAAGGAAATTGGCCGTGGCCTGGGGTTCCTGGATGGTGAATGGTTCGTGGACCAGCACCTGCTGGTCCGCGGTCGGTTCGCACGAACCCTGGTTGCCATGCATGACCAGGGATTCAAGTACGGCATCGGTGTCGACGAGAACTCGGCGGTAATCGTCCGCAACGGCAAGGATGTGCAGGTCATTGGCTATAAGGGGGCGTTGATCCTGGACCTGTCGCGTGCCGAACACAATTCGATGCTCGGTCGATTCAATTTGAAGAATGTCCGGCTGACGTATCTGGATCGCGGCGACAAGTACGATTTGAAATCCCGCGAGGTCACACCTTCGGACGAGAAACTGGACGACGAAAAGATCGACCCCAAGTCGCCCGACTTCAAACCGTATCTCGATCGCCCGTTGTTCTTTAACGATATCCTGGGGAACACCACCGTGGCGGATCTGATGGGGAAGCTGATGGACAGCATCCACAGTGAAGCGATCGGCCTGGCGTTTGATGGGACGGAAGCCCGCAAGCATGCCGTGGATGGGTTCGAGTTCAAGTTCATTCGCGACGAAGACAGCATCGCCTGGTACACGGAAGCCTATGGTGGCGACGATTACACCGTCTTGAATATTCGCCTGGACATTCGCCCGATCCGCATCGCGGGCCCCTTGTATGATGCGGAGGAACAGCGTTGATGGGAATCGACTGAACATTACCTGCACGGCTGACAGCAGATGCCAGAACGCCGACAACAACTGCCCATTGCAGCCCGATCCCGGGACAAGGATCGGGCTGTCGTCGTTTTCGGAGTCCCACCATGAAGAAATGATGAGTTACTGTGGAACGGAGCTTGCTCGTTCCGTCTGTGTGTTGACCTGTGACCTGTGTCAAAGTTAGTGTGACCCCCCGGGTTGAACCTGGTTGTGGTCTGAGTTCCGTCACCAGTCAGGGAGGATGAAATGACGTTGGCGACCCCACGCGTTCTTTCCAAGCTGTTTGTCATCGACACCAATGTGATCCTGCACGATGCAGGCTGTCTGCGAAACTTCGAGGAGAATGATGTCGCAGTCCCCATCACGGTTCTGGAGGAATTGGATCGTTTCAAGAAAGGGAACGACGACATCAATTTCCAGGCGCGCGCGTTCCTGCGGCGCGTCGACGAATTGACAGGTGATGTGCTGTCCTCCGATGGCGCGTCCCTCGGTGAAGGGCTCGGATCCATTCGAGTCGTCCTGCAAGCCACGCACAACCAGCGACTGGAAGACGCCTTCCTGGCCGATTGCCCCGACCACCGGATTCTGAACGTCGCACTGACGCTGCAGCAGCAGGAAGCACCCCGTCCCGTGGTGCTGGTGACCAAGGACACCAATCTGCGGATGAAAGCCAAGTCGTTCGGGCTGACGGCCCAGGACTACATCACCGACAAGGTGGAAAGCTTTGACAAACTGTACACAGGCAAGCGCCTGGTCAGCGATCTTCCCTCGGAAACGGTCAGCCAGTTCTTCGTCAATGGAGGGCATGTCCCCGCCGCGGATCTCGATTGCGTCACCGAACCGATGGCGAACGAAAACTTCATCCTGCGCAACGGCAGCAAGTCGGTACTGGCGACGTATTGTCCCACGGAACGCGCGTTTGTCCGGATTGACAGGCTGACCGCTTCCGGGATCGGTCCGCGCAATGCCGAGCAATCGTTCGCACTGCGGGCCCTGCTGAATGACAATTTGAAACTGGTCACACTGACTGGCAAGGCGGGTTCCGGGAAGACACTGCTGGCCCTGGCAGCCGCCATGGAATGCCGGGGAAGATATCGTCAGATCCTGCTCGCTCGACCGGCAGTCCCGCTCAGCAATCGGGATCTCGGCTTTCTGCCGGGAGACATTGGCGCGAAGCTGGATCCGTACATGCAACCGCTGTACGACAACATGGCCGTGATGCGGCATCCATTGGGTGATCTGTCCGGTGCTCCCAAGGTGCAGGATCTGCTGGCCGCCAATCACCTGGAAGTCACCCCGCTGGCCTACATCCGAGGCCGCAGCCTGCAACGGGTGTTCTTCATCGTGGATGAAGCTCAGAACTTGACCCCGCATGAAATCAAAACGATCATCACCCGGGTGGGAGAAGGAACCAAGATTGTTTTCACGGGTGACATCCAGCAGATCGATCATCCCTATCTGGATTCACTCAGCAACGGCCTGACCTACCTGATCAATCGCATGGTGGGTCAACCGCTGTATGCCCACGTGACTTTGGAAAAGGGCGAACGTAGCGAACTGGCCGAACTGGCCAGCAACCTGCTGTAATTTCCTCGCAACAGATGCGATCCCACCCATTCCGAAGGGGGACGTCAGTCCCCCGTTTTTTCGCCAATTCCGAGATTCCGTAATGGGGGGCTCTCGGCTTCGATTCGCGGTTGTCGATTTAGAAACCGGGGTTTACGCCGCCTTCGCCGCCGCCGCCGCCAGGATTGGCCGGGACGGTTTGAATCGGAACCGGGACCGGGGCAGTGGCCTGGCTGCCAGACAGTTGTTCGCGGCGCGTGGCATAGCGGATCGGGAACGAAGGCCAGATGTGATTGGGATAGGGCGCGCTGCGATCCCCCAGCACCTGGTACTTGCCGTCGAAGGCGTGTTTCACGTCCGTCGGCCGTCCAGAGGAATCCCGGGTGTTGGGGTCCTGAGCGTAGACCCAGCCGAAGGATTTTTCAGTCACGTATTGCGTGAAGCCGAGCCACTGGCGGTCGGGGGCCATGCCGAAGAAATTCGTCCGTTCCGGTTTGAACCCCATGAATTCTCGCGGTAATGGCGCGGTATGCAGGGCGGTCAGCAGAAACGCCATGGTGACATAGCCAGCCAGCGCGGCGAACGCCCAGCGGCCGAGCTGGTCCGCGGCGGAGGGCAACTGGATGTAGGTGGGCGACAGCTTTTCTGTCCCCAGTCGTAACACAAACACAAACGCCGTGAACAGACCGACCAGGGACACGATGTCGGAATATGACCGCCAGCCCCCCAGCATTGTGTCCAGGGAATTCGCCAACGGCTCAAAGAAATTCATCGCCAGCAGGCCGGACAGCAGCACACACAGGAATGTATGGGCTGCGCTCCACAGCCCTTCGCTGGCGACGCACCAGACAATCACTCCCATCACGACCAGGCAGGCAATATCGATCATGAAAAACTCAGCTTCTTCAAATTCCAGGGAGGTCGATTCACGGAATCTCAGGAATCACTTGACGACGCGCAGCATCTCGTCCACAGAGGTGATCCCCATCGCCACCAGTCGCAGGCCTTCTTCCTTCATGTACAACATGCCATTCTTGCGTGCTTCTGCCTTGATCGCAGTCAGGTTCGGGCTCTCTCGGATCAGATCTCGCAGCCGATCGGTGATGACCAGCAGCTCATAGACTCCGGTCCGGCCGACGTATCCCAGATCGTTGCACGACGGACAAGTGGATTCGCGCTTGGAGGGCGGCCGGTAGAAATTCTTGGTGATCTTGTCCGCGGGCAAACCGACCTTCTGCAGCAGGTCGGCCGTTGGTTTGTAGGGTTCCTTGCACTCGTTGCACAGTTTGCGAACCAGTCGCTGTCCCAGAATCGCCGAGATCGAGCTGGATAGCAGGAACGGTTCAACTTCCAGGTCGATCAGGCGGAACAGGGCGGCAATGGTGTCGTTGGCGTGCAGCGTCGAAAACACCATGTGACCGGTGTTGGCGGCCTGGCACGCGATTTTCGCAGTTTCACCGTCACGAATTTCACCGACCATCACGATGTCCGGATCCTGGCGCAGGACGCTGCGCAGTGAACCGGCGAATGTTTGACCCGCCTTCGAGTTGATTTCGATCTGGGTCACATTGGGCATCTTGTATTCGACCGGGTCTTCGATCGTGATGATGTTGTTTTCGTAGGCGTCGATTTCCTGTAGCGCAGCGTACAACGTTGTGGACTTTCCGGCCCCGGTGGGGCCGCAGGTAATCATCATGCCGTGCGGCTGATGCACGATGTCGTTCAACTGATCGACCATCTGCTTGCGCATTCCCAGGTCCGACAGCGTCTTCGCGCTGGCTCCCTTGTCCAGGATGCGGATCACCATCTTTTCGCCACCCTGCAATCCCTGGGTGGCCACACGGAAGTCGATCGTACGCCCTTCCATTTCTGCACGAAAACTGCCGTCCTGGGGCTTGCGACGTTCGGTGATGTCCATCGCCGACAACACCTTGAAGATGTTGACCAGGGCATCTCCCGTCGAGCGATCGAAGGCCTCGGCGGGATACATCACTCCGTCGATGCGCAGGCGGACGGACGTCTCGTCTTCCTTGGGCTCCATATGCACGTCGGTCGTGCGCCGCAAGATGGCGTCGTAAATCAATTCCTTCGCGGCGAGATAACCCTTGGAGCTTTCCACCTGGCGCGAGCGGTCCATCTCGCCGGCGCCCTTGCCCGACTTGCCGATCAACCGGATCGGCGGACCAACAATCGATTCTCGCGCTTCGCGTGAACCGACGTTGACGCCGATTCGTGACAGCAGGCGCAGCGTCACCGAGCGAATATGTCGTGGCGTCAGAATCTTGCCGGACTCGGGAACTCGCTTGTTCCGTTCGGCTGCGTACAGTCCCATCGGCACGGAATAGCCCACCGTCATCACAACAAACGCCAGTGGAAAACTGGGGGAACATAGCGCCGCCACGAAACCGGCCACTCCTGTCAGCAGGAAGATCGAATTCCACATGTCGGGACGTACCTTCAAGCTGTGAGCATCGGTGTCGATCCAGGACGCCGTCCATGTCCAGAGCAGGAACAGACTCAGCAGGTACAGAAACTTGGCGTTGTCGAGATAGAACCCGGCCAGATTACGTTGCGCCGGATTACTGCCACGATAAAACGCACCCGGATACGGAGGATAGGCGTTCGGGTCGCGCGGCGGAGCGATCACGGGGGGAGCAGTGACGACCGGAGTTGGCGATTGTGCCACGGCAGTGGATTCGTGCAGGACGAACCAAATGCCAAGGCTGGTCAGGATCAAACTGAGCGAACATCGATACAACACGGATTCGGTCCCTGGCTCGAAAGCGGCAATGCAGGCCACGCATGGATTACGCACATACAGACGCAAGAAGCCCGCTGTCGACTTCCACAAAGTCTACTCGATCACCAGAAGTTGTCACAAACCTTGAACTCCCATCAGAATTCGAATTCCGAAAGGATCGTCCCTGTTCAGGTGCGTAAACCCCATTCATGGTGGTGGCTGGAGTGACACCAATCGCTCTCTGAACATCAGACAAAACGTTCCAAGTATACACAACCTCAGGGAAGATTGGATGCTGGAACAGGTTCGTTACGAATGATTAAAACTCGATTTCGAGAACCTGCTTTTCGCGGAGCAGTTTGGACTCCACGCGAATCGTATCTCGAACCAGCTTTGCCGCGCCAGGAACGACCTGTCGGATTTGAACACTTCCATCCTGGACTTTGAATGTTTCATTTTTAGACAATCGAATCGCCTGCTTATATCCGTCGGTACCAATCACCATACCCGTCAAATCACTGCCGCGATATGTCTTTACATTGGCAGGCAAACGGAATTGAATCACGATCTGGTACGAGAATCCGGGCTCTGGATCTTTGGGATCCGTCCACGCCGAGAAGCTTCCTTTGGTGACTGCGTACTTGGGAATATTCAATGCGGGGACCGACATTCCCCGTCCTTCGCCTCCTTCGCCACTTTCGGATCCGGTTCCGCCAACCGCCCCGTTGAGTGAGGTGCTGGGATTGAACTCCGCCTTTTCCGTGCTGATCAGCTTGGTCATATCGGGGAATTCCAGCGGAGCAGCCTCCTTGCCGGGGTCCACCGGCATTGCTGAATCGAGTACCAGATCAGCCACGGGGACATTGGGATCCGCCATCACTCCAAACAATTCCAATCCCGGGCGCAGCGAAGTTCCCCCGATCACCAGAATTGCCAACACCGACAGGATCACCGTATGTACGAGAAGTGAGACGAGAATTCCCGCCATGGCCGAACTTCGCAACCAGCGCAACAGTCGGCCTTTGAATGAGTTGTCTTCTGGAAGCACGGCATCTTCTGCGTGTACCGACACCAGCGGCTGGTCAACTTTGTTCGCTGCGGGGGGAAGAATCACGGCCGCAGGTTTGGAACGATTAACCTTTGGCACAGGTGCCACGAATGGATCAGGTCCCTGTGGTTCAGGGCCTTCGGGGGTTGATGTGACTGGCACCGACGCAACAGGCAATTCCGCAGCCACCGCGTCCGGCTCTTCCCGGCAGTCCACTTCAGGAACAGCGGCGAACTCAACGTCCAATTCAGGCTCTGGCTCAACGGTCGTCGAAACGCGAGCACGGCGTGCGGCCAGCCAAGCGGGAACGGTACTTTCGCCTGACGACGTCGCATCTACAACGCCACCGGACGGCGCATGGCCTGGGCTGCGTGGCATGTCTGCCATGTTCGTTGCCTGTTTGCTGATGCCATCCGTCAGCCAAACGGTGACAATGGGATGCAGTCACCCTTCGACCGGGCCATACCGACCCGGCAGGGCCCGCCAGCGTTGTTTCCACCAGTGATTATACGGCGATTGCGCGTCGGTCCCTACCGCAGATTCACGAAAAACGCGAACTTTGATGAGGTCTCACCTGTTTCCGCAGAATCCGTCAGCAATTCAACACCAGAACCGTGTTTTCGGACCGGCGTTCTGTGAAGCTCAAGACTCCGGCACGGCCAAGTTGCAGGCAAACCTCTCGTTTAATGCATAACCTGCGATTAGACAGTGACTTACCGTACGGAATGCCTGACCGGTCCAGTTATGCCAGCGCTAATTGAACGCCTTCGAGAATTCGGCAATTGCAGAACCGACGAACTTCAGCACGCATTCGCTAACGTCCATCGATCCGACGACTTTGTCGTCGACTTTTTTCACTTCGCCACTGAAGATCGCATCGCAATTGGCTGTGGCCGACATCGCCAACTGGCGGATTGTCTCCAGATCCTTTTCCTGCCGCTTGAGCCGAGCCTGTTCGTCCTTGCTCAGCTTCTCGTCGATCTTCTGTGGTTCAGGGCGGACAATGTCGACCAGTTCGACCAGCCGTCCGGCATGGGCGGTGAAAAAAACAACACGGGGATCAACGGCTTCCGGAGCAGGCTCAGCGGCCTGGCTGATCGCAGTGGTCAACTCGGCCACGGCATTGACTCCTGCGGCACCCCAGACAGCATCGTTGGACGTGGCGACGTAAATCAGGTTTTCGCCGGGGAACAGTTTCTGAAAGGCCGCCAGGCGACGCTCGGGCACGGCGACGGAATGCAGACTGACGTGTTCTCCAATCTTCTGGAGATCGAGCTTCACTTCGCGTCCGGCGTTGACACGCGGAAGCAATTTGACAAGTTCGTCTGCCTTCTTGCCGTTCGCGACGCGCACTCCGCAAACCAGCGTGTGCTTCCCACCGCCAGCGGGGCGCAGGTCCAGGAACAGGTCCGCGGTCGCCAGTTGCAGCGCATCCTGGCACATACCAATCAGGATTCCGGCCGCTTCCTTGGCCGCCTTTTTCTGATCGGCATCCTTGATTGTCGCACGCTTGTCGATCTGGGAATCGACAATGGGCCGCACTGTCGTATAGAAATCTTTCAGATGTCCAACGCGCAGGGGATCGATGGCAAAGTTGAGGCGGCCGGAAATCGCGGAGTCGGCGTTCAGCTTGACGTTGGCAAAGTAGCTCGGCTTGGCAGCCAGGACTTGGGTGCTCTTGAAAAGATCCGTTCCAGGCAGCGCCGCAATGCTGAATTCCGCCCGGCCCTTACCGGGTGTTTCCTTGGTGGCAGCAATCGTGGACCAGCCAAACAACAGTTCATCGGTATCGACGATGAACCGCTCGGCTTCGTTCAGGTTCTGGCTCAACGACAGTTTTCGCAATGCGAATTCGTTTTTGTCTTCGTTGCGTTTGAAGGAAACTCCCGCTTCCAGTTGCTTGCGCAGTTGCTGAAAATTGGCCTTGCGGGCCGCGATGTCGGCCGCCGCTCCACTATTCTTCATGGACCCGACAATGTCATACTTCTTATCCAGCAGACCCTGAATGGCAACGGTCGGTTCGGGCATGTTGGCGGGAACTCGCGCCGCATCCGGCGCGAACGAGGCATACCCGTTTGCATACCGCATGGCTCCCAGGATTTTCGGGGGCACGCCACGCCGTTGGGCCTGACCGAAGTCGAACAAGTTCCCGCCCTTGGGGATGACCTCGTACCCCATTCCCTTCAAGTTGTCGAGAAAGTTGGGCATCTTCTTGTTGTCAAACACCGAGATCGGAAAATGGGACTCATAGGTCAGGTCTTTTCCGATGACCACATCGACGCGGATCGGCTTGGAGGGATCCACTCCCTCAGCGAAGCTGTCGATCAACGGCTCAATCGTGGCCTTGAACGCCTTCCGTAACGCCGGGTTGGGGCTGAGTTCGACCAGGTATTCCAGATCACTCTTCAGGTCAGCAATTCCGGTCTGCACAAGCTGAATCCGAGCCTCGGTTTGTGCAGCGGCGGATCGAACCATCAACAGTGTGGCGGTCAGGGTGAGAAACAGAAAATTCCGCACGGACACTGGTCACTCCTTTCGTTCGCGTCGGTCGGCAGGCCACCCAGCGGCATCGCCCAACGATGGGGTCACCCCTGATTGTCGGGGCTCAATTCTTCAAATCTCAATCCGGGGTCAGACCCTATTACTTGGCGCAGCCCATCCTGAATGGCTGTCACGAATTCTAACGACAATCGGCAAATTGGGGAAGACAGGTCGGCCGGGTTTGCAGGGCCATCGCCGGGTTTGCCCAGTCGTGTCCCGGACTCATTCCGGCAATCGACTGGAATAACCGTACGTGTCGAACGAGGATTTCCAGCGGGAATAGACCCGCCGCATCGTGGATTCGTCCATATTGAATGAATTCTTGCGGTATTTGTTGAGCGCCGGCAGTTCTTTCTGGATCGCCGGTTCCATCTGATCCCAGCCGCCCAGTCCCAAGGCGTCGTAGACCTGATGCATCTGGCCCAGCGGGTCCGCTTCCAGGTTTTCAAACTTCAATTCGTGCAGCCGTTTCGCGGGAATCAAATGTTTGGTTCGCTCGTAGGTTTCGATGCAGTTTGAATAAACCTGCAGGACTTCTTCTTCCATCCCGCTGAAGTTTGGTTTCCCCAGACCGTTCTCACGAAACAAGGTCTTTCGCAAATGCATTCCCGAACTGTAAACCGCGTAAGGATCGCGGTAGATGTACAGGAACCTGGCGTCAGGAAACATTTCCAGCAGGATCGGAATCCGGTACGTGTGCGACGGGGACTTCAAAACGACCGGCTTGTTGGCCCGGACGGTCAGCTTTTTGACGAACGTCATCAGCGCGTCCTTCCAGCGGCGGCGTTCATCGGCGGTCAGTTCGGACAGATCGAAGAACCGTCGCGTCTTTTCCGGATCTCCCTGATGAGCGAGCATCAGATAGGGTGACATCAGCGTCATCACCAGCAAACCCATCTCGTCTTCCTGCGGCAGACTCCAACCGGTGGGAATGTTGTCCATCGGTCGTGTCTTCGGCAGCACCCAGCCCGTCAGTCGGGTCGTCACTTTTTCTGTCAGCAGGAAGTTGCCGGGGTACATCACCTGATACAGGTTTGGATAGGTGAATTGCGGATCCAGCGTCATCAGGTTGTGCAGCAGTGTCGTCCCGCTGCGCCAGTGCCCCAGGATGAAGATCGGCGGATGCTCAATTTTCTGTCGCGCAATCCTGCCGCCGAGAAGAACGGATTCCAGCAAGTCATTCGACGAGTTGAGCAGGCTGAGTGCCGTGATGGAAGCCATCCGCGGCAGGCTGGTCCAGTGCATGGGGGGGCGGCTGAGCAGCAGTCGGACCCAGGTTCCGAACGTCAGACCATGCCAGACGCAGAAGTGTCCCTGTTTCTTCGGTTTGGACTGGCCTTTTTCAGACGTTTCGCCGGCCCCTGCCTCAGATTTGCCACCGGGGTTGGATAATGGGGATGCAGCAGTCACTCGACACTCGTTTTCAAAGGATAAGGCTCGCGTGCGACACCCGGCACGCATCGAAATCAGAAACTCCTTCGAAGAGTACCGGGCGGACCTGTGCAGTGACAGTCCGGCTACTGCCCCAGAACGCGCCGACAGTTGACAGGGTTGATGACTTCAACCGCAGGTTGCACACCAGAACCCTGGGAATTGTCCGGATAGCTGGCCGGCGCAAAGAGCTGTGGCGGCATATGCAATGGACCGCTCGACATCGGGGCCGTCGATGGGGGAATCGCGATCTGAGTCCCGGGAGCCATTGACCAGTAGGTCGGATTCTGTGGTGGTTGACCAACCGGAGGCGTCCAGACGGGATTGCCGCGCTGGGTTGTCTTCAGCATCGTCGCCTGATCGTGATACTTGTGCCAGAACTGCTGCGAATAAGGCATCGTGGGGCGTTCACCCCAGCCAGCCGCAGTCTGGGACTGCGACAGCACGTCCTTGTAATTGTAGGGACGGAACAAATGATGTCCGCCGTATGCGGGAATCTCCTGGAAGTATCCATGGACCCAGTTTTGCTGCGTGTCAAATGGATGCCGCTGTTCCATGGATCCTTCGGAGCCATATTGTCCAAATGCGTTGGCTGGGGCCGGAATTCCGGGAGCTTCCGAGGGGCCAGGGCCTCCCACTTGCATGGCGACGCCCAAGGCCAGATTCAGCAGACCATTTGGCATGTCAGCACTCCTTACACTTCGCCGCCGGATCGCTGCGGCACTCAATCAGGCCTGAGATTCATGGCCCCATACATCGGGGAACAGTCGGACACCGACTCGCCGACAGGGCGTTCGCCCACGGGATCGGGAGACTTATACCTGCTGCTCAGAACAGCGTCTGAGCCCATCGGGTTGTTTTAGCAGGATCGACGGTCGCGGCACGAATCTTCGCGAGTTCTTTCCCGGCCGACAGGGTTTACCACGCTGCCAAGGTCAAAGCAGTTGATCTGATCGTGAGAACAGGTCGAGTCGCCGGCCAATTCAACATCCATGACGAAGATTTCCTCAAGCAGACCGTCCCGCACGGGATAGGTTTGTGTGTCCGAACTGATTGCCATCTGGAATTTCCAGCAGGCCCTGTTTTTTAAGTACATCGCCGGGAAGGAGCATTCCCTCATGAATCTCGCCAAACTCTGCTGTTCATTCAGCGTTGTCGCGGCCGTTTTAGCCATCAACTCCGCAGCCAGGGCAGGCTGCAATTGCAACATCCCACCATCTCCTGCGGCTTTTGCCGGTTCGATGGGTGGATGGAACGGCACAGGTCCCATGGCCGACCCTGTAGGTTACCCAGGTGCCGGACCTGTCGGCAATTACGATCCGTCCATGCAGCCGTATGGAGGTGTTGTGGCGACGAATGGTCCAAACTGGGCTCCCGGTGGGTACGAAGCTCGCATTGGCTCTCCAGGTTATTACTTTGATCCCACGGGGGGTCAGTACGTTCTCACCGGCAATCCGTACTACGATCACTTTGGTCCGGGGTTCCAACGCTATTCGATTCATGGACACTACCGTTTCCCGTACTACAACTACCGGGCTCCGTGGTACTTCCCGGGTCGGGCGGTCTACAACCGCAATACCAATTTCGCCTGGTAGTCATTTGCGCGTCCCCGAGGATGAACCGACGCCCCGCTTTTGAGCGGGGCGTTTTTCGTTTCCTGCGGCCCGGCAAAGAGCAGTTTGGGCTTGAGCAGATTCCGCGAAATCCCCGGATTTTCAATCGAAATCCGTCGAATGCGTAGTTTAGCAAAAGCTTGATGCTGCGCGAGTTGCGCTAATCGTATCAGATATTCCAGCGGCAACGGTTGATACAGGAAATCGTAACTTTGCCGACAGTTCCGATGAACACGATTAGAACTGTTGTCCGATACAGTCTGTGACTGCGTGCTACCGGTCCGCGTATCCCTGCTCCCCATGGGAGTTGGACGTTTCTCAAAGGATTGAGGACAGAGTTGCGGCTTTGATGGGTCCGTTTCCCTCGGAGCGGATCCTTCCGTTCGCAAAGCGGATTCGCAAGTCACTTACGGGCTGAAGTGGAGAGTACTTGGATGTTGGATCAACCACGATTCACACAACACAGACATGCAATGTTTCGTAACCGACGGTTGATCGCGTCGATGATCGTGGCATTGTCGTGGGCCTGCCCGCAATTGATCTTCGCACAGCAGGGCAACTATTACGCGCCTCCACCGTTGTCTGCTCCGGGTGGAGCGCCAATGCATTTATCGCCGCCTGGACAGCGAATTCAGGTTCCGCCGTCGCAGTCCTTCCAGGAGCCATCGACGGGGGTGATTCAGCAGGTGCAAAACACACCTCAAGCCGCTCGTCAGGTTCATCGGTTGATCGAAAAGCTGCCCGAAGCCCAGGACGATCTGGAGATTATCGAACGTCGCAGCCAGTTGGTGGTGACGCGCGCCGATGTGAAGCGATTTGCCATCGGTGATCAATCGGTCATCGACATTGTCACATACGGTCCGCGCGAGTTTTCGATCATCGGAATGGCTCGTGGAGCGACGACGCTGACGATGTGGTTTGAGGGAGAAACGGATCCCCTGATCTACACGATTCGCACGATTCGCGATCCCAGCCTGAACAAGCAGCGTGAATTGGATTACGGGCAGCTCGAACGCAAAATCGCCCAGATGTATCCGAACAGCAAAGTGGATTTGATTCCATTCTCCTGGAAAATCGTGGTTCGCGGCCAGGCTCGCGATCAGGAAGAAGCCTCGCACATCCTGAACATCATTCGTGGTGAAGTCATCAACCAGAACGGCGGCATGTTTGGAGCCGGAGCCCTGACGACCACGAACGGTAATATCGGGGGATACGGTGGGGGTGTCGGCGGCGACGCTATTGGTGGCGTTGGAAACTTCGGTGGGAACTTCTGGTCCAGCTTTATCATCAACGAACTGCGCGTGCCCGGCGAATACCAGATCGGGTTGCGAGTTCGCGTGGCCGAATTGAGCCGTTCGCAACTCGACCGGGCCGGCGTCGACCTCAACATCCTGTTCGCCAATGCCCGTCAGGCAATCAACACGACGATGGGTGGAGCGGTAGGTACGCTGAGCGGTGTGTTTGAAAACGGCGAAATCGGGATCTTTCTGGACTATCTCAGCACAAATGGGACTGCCAAGATCCTGACGGAACCTCAGATGACGGTCCTCAGCGGTCGCAGTGCCCGATTGCTGTCCGGAGGTGAATATGCAGTACCCACGATCGTCGGAGTCGGTGGTGCCCAGGGGACAACGACCTCGTTCCGCGGGTTCGGCACATCGCTGCTGGCCACTCCCACGGTTGTCGATCGCGACCTGATCCGAATTTCGATTATCGCGGAATACAGCAACTTGAACGCGGCCAATAATTCCGGGGGTATCCTGGGTACCGACTCGCGCCGGATTCAGACGGAAGTAGAACTTCGCGAAGGGCAGACCCTGGCGCTGGCTGGCCTGCTGTCACACGGAACCCAGACAGAAGTCAGTCGGATTCCGCTGCTGGGTGACATCCCCACCATCGGCCCCCTGTTCTTCAGCACCAAGAAGTCCATCGTCGAAGAGAACGAATTGCTGGTCCTGGTCACACCCGAAATCATGCGACCGATGGATCCCCATGAAGTTCCTCCTGTTCCCGGATTCGAGGTCACCAAGCCGACCTGCGAACAATTCTGGAAATACAACATGACCGAAGGAGTTCCGGATACCGGCTACTACCATCTGCCACCCTATGGCAGCGGCAGTGTTGGGACAAATGTGGATTATCAACATTTCAATCCTGGCCCAGCCGGATCGATGTACTCGCCAGTACCCACGAGTCCGTACAACAACGCCCGTGGCATGACACCGGGACAAGGTGGACCTGCGATTTCTCCACAACCGGCACCCGGGATGAGTCCAGGACAACAGGTGCCGATGTTGAATCCGGGGACATCGGGTCGGCCCACGCCGGTTCCCTTGTCGAGCGCAAATGGAAACCGAACGGGTTCGCGCTATTCCAGTCAGGTCATGTCCCCCTCCAACAACACGGGGATCCGGCAGACACGATACGAACAACTTCCGCCCACCAATCAGCCAGCCCGAAATCAGTCCAGATACTAAGCCCGGCCGGTTGAATGCGGATTGATGGCTGGAATGAGGGCTGCCCGAGGCAGACTTCAGGTTCAGGCCCGGAAAAGTCGAAGTAGCAGAATGCAGATTAAGGGGTGATCTCGATGCCCCTGGCATGGCGATTCGTTTGGGGCGATCAAGGAGTCGACGGTCAACGTCGGCATTTATTGCCGGATGGGTCTCTGGCAATCAGGGGGTTGGGGATGATTCGTTACTCACCGAAGCAATTTGGAATCTGCCTGTTGTTGGTAACGGCCCTGTCCAATATTGGCTGCGTCACACCCATGATGGGCTGGGGCGGTGGCTGCGGTGGCGCCGGCTGCGACACCTGCTCGACCGGTTCCTGTGGAGGTTGTGGAACCGGCTGCGGCGGCGGTTGGTTCAGCCGTCGTTGTGGTGGCTGCGGCGGTTGCGGAATGATGGGCTGCGGCTGGCTTGGTGGACTCCGGGGCCGGTTTGCCCATCGGTCTCTGGCCATTCCTGATGAGTATCCCGTCGGATCTGTCATGCGGGCCCACTTTCATCAAATGCAGACCAACGCCGAAGCGGCGGACTTCATCCTGTACCAGAAGGACTTTGTCGGTCAAACGGCGGAATTGACGCCGGATGGCAAGGACAAGATCCTGGAAATCGCGGCCCGGATGCGCAGCGTTCCGTTCCCCGTTATTGTCGAACGGGACTGGAACAATGCCGACCCGGAACTGGATTCGTTTCGACGTGACTTTGTTGCGATGGTCCTGGCGGACAAGGGGAATCCCGACGCCAACAACCGCGTGTTTGTGTCACCGTCCTACGGTCCCGGCAAGCAGTCGCTGGAAGCCGCACCCGAGTACTACATGTTCACGTACCAGGGACTTGGCGGAAACGGCAACGGGTTTGGTGGTGGTGGCGGCGGCGGCTTCGGCGGTGGTGGCGGTGGTGGATTCGGGGGTGGTGGCGGCGGCTTTGGTGGTGGCGGTGGTGGATTCGGTGGCTTTGGCCAATAACACTGCAGGCCATCATTTCATGGGATGCTTCTCAAAGAATTCCCACATGGCATCGTTGGCCGAGATGTTGCGGGTGGATTTTCCCAGGGCCTTGAAACGCGACTCTCGGCCGGGCCAGGTATGACCGGCCCCGGCGATCTCGATCAGGACGACCTCCGTCCCGTCAGTGCCAGATCCGTACGATTTGCGAGTGATACTGGTCCCATCGCCGGCCGTATCCTGCAGCAATGTGACAACGGGTTCCTGTTCGCAGCCGTTGGCCTTCACCCAGGCCCGGATCGAATGTTCAACCGAGTAAAACTCGGTGCCGGAAACCCCTTTCCCCCGGCCTCCCTGGAACGGCGCGAAGTCGTCATCCAGTCCGTGGAAATGAATCACCGAGACAGCACGTTTTGGCTGGCAGGATGCCGTTCCCATCGGACCGCCGACCGGTGCAATGGCTGCAATCCGGTCTGACAGTTCGGACGCGAGCAAGTACGACAGGATCCCGCCGTTGGACATTCCCGTCGCAAACACCCGCTTCGAATCGATTGTCACCATGTGTCCAAGATCATCCAGGAGCTGGCGTGTGAAATCGACATCGTCGACCCGCTTGTTCATCGCGTAACCGCAACAATTCCCCCCGTTAAACGTCAGTACCTTCTCGAATCGTCCTGTTCCGTTGGGGTAGACGACAATAAAGCCGGCCTGGTCGGATTTCTGATTCAGGCCGCTGAAACCGACCATGGTGTCGGCCGTCGCACCGCCACCATGAAAGGCCAGCACCACCGGGGTCGGCTGCTTCGGATCGTACTTTGCGGGAATATGGACCAGGTACGACCGCTTCAAATCACCCACCATCAACGAACGCTGGTGATCGCCAGCCCCCAGTGGATCCGCGGTCATGATCCCGACGAAAATGATCGTGTGAAGTATCGACATGTTTGTCTTTCTGGCCTTTGTCAACGATCCGACGGGTTGCGTCTTGGCTTCACATTGTCACCGAATCGGGCCAGGATTGCTTCTCTCAGCAGTTCACCCGCCGTGGGTGCCTTCAGATCGTCGGCCGAACGGGCAACTTCGGTGGGGACGAACTCCAGAAAGGCGATACACATTTCGTCGACCGTGTTCTCACCCCATTTGACGGTCCTGGGCGGATGATGCGGGTTGGCGGGGTTGCTCGACGAATTGTCGAAGTGCGCCACCAGATCCAACCTGGTTCCCTTCGGCAGGGTGATCGGTTCGCGATATTGATAGCTTTCCTGCCAGTTGAAGTCCCACCGCTGCAGCTTGATCAGCGGTACCATGGTTCCGTCAGGCAATGTGGCTGTCAGAGCCATGTCTTTTCCCAGCAGATGCATGTGAGGCGTCACGTTCAGCGCCATGCCATCGCGGGGCATCGTGAGCGAGCAACGGACTTCGGCGTTGTCGTCACCCGCCGGAATCTTCATGCCCGACCACGGACCGCCGAAAGGCATCACCGGAATCACTCGCACGACACGCGTCACTTGTTCCTTGTTGAAGTAGACGCCGATTTGAGTCTGGTCCTGTTCGGCCTTCCCTGAAGGATGGTAATGGACCTGCACGACCAGTTTCGCCTTGGCGGGAAGAACCTTCGCGATCCCTGTTGGTAACTGCCGTGGCAGGTTTCCCGGAGCCCACCCCCCCAAGCCACCCGACGGCAGAAAGCCCGGGAAGCCGGCCGAGGTTGAATAGCCGGGCCCCGGATCGCTTTCATCCAGCTTCTGGCTGCGATCGGTTGTATCCAGGAAGACAATCACGTGATGCACCACACGGTTGTTACCCGGCCGAACTTCGACCGCCTGGACAAACTGGTCGGTGTCGTAATCGGTGGGTATGACAAAACAGCGGTAGATGTCCTTACCATCGGCCGGGACGTGAAACGATTCGCTGGTTTGGACAATCAGGTCCGGCGTTCCATACGTCCAGTCATCCGAGTAACGTCTGGGAGGTGGCAGCCTGGTCAAGTCCCCTGTGGCGCATCCCGACTCCACCCAGTTGCCGATCAACGCAATCTCGTCCGCCGACAGGACCCGACGATTGTGAAAATCTCCGGCCCCGTCTTCGGGAAACCAGGGCGGCATCTGCCGATTGGCCGTGAATTCGCGAATGTCGTCCGCCCACGACGCGGCCTGCTCATACGACTGCAACGCGAAGGGGCCGATTCCCCCCTCTCGATGACAGTTCTCGCAGTTCTTCTGCAGGACGGGAGCGACGTGTTCTGCGTACGTGATCGCTGACGACTTTGGAGCCCCGGCCATCCGTCGGGTGATCGGGCAACCGACAACCTTTGTTTCCGGGACGGTGACTGGTGTCCCGGCCAGCACTTCCTGCAGGGCCACGGCCAGATCGAAGCATTGAACATCATTTGCCGCTCCGCCTCGTCGGGAATACCGGTCATCAATCCTGCCGCGATATTGAATCGTTCCCTGACGATCAAGAATCACGGCTTCCGGACAGTGACTGACCTTCCATTCACTCGCGACGATCGCTCCGGCGTCCTTCACGACAGGAAACTGAATGGCAAACTCCTTACGGTGAGCCGCCAGATCGTGCAGGCTGGGACCATCATTGGAATTGATCCCCACCACCTTGACCCCCTGTTTGGAAACGTCCGCCGCCAACTGGTTCATCGTCGGAACATACCCGTTCGAGATCGGGCACTCGGACGACAGAAATACACAAATCGTCCCGTTTTCTCCCCGTAATTCCCGCAACGTGACCGAACCACCGCTGGCGGATGGCAGCCGTCGGTCCAGCACACCGGGCAGACCTTCGCGCGAATTGGCCGATGGAATGGCCTCGACCGTTTTCACGTTCGGCCGATCTTCGCTTCGCAGGTCTTTTAAATCAAAACTGCAGGCCAACAGAGCCAGCAAGCCCAGTCCGCCTGTGGCCAAATGCGAGCGTCGAAATCGTGCGAATGTCATGGAAACCACTTCCTGGGAAAATGCAGTTGTGTTCTACTCGATGTGTGAACCGGGGCGATACCAATTGTCTGGCTTCCGGGATTGGCGAACGAAATCAAAGTGAATCTGCTGCAGACCGGACGGAGTTGCATGGCTCCAGTTCAACAGCAGTCGGTGGACGGTTCCATTCGAGCTGGCTTGAATGTCCACCAGATCGGGCAGCCACACAGGATGTCCCGCGGCGGGACGCAATGTCCCCTGGACATGCTGACTCACCGACGGAGACAACGGAGCCTCAATGGGAACCAGCCGCACGTCATAGTTGTCCGCCAGCTTGTCCAGGATGGTTGTGATCTGCAGATACGGAGCAGGATCCTGAGAATTCCGCAGCAGATTCTGCTGCATCACCAAGGCACCAGACCCGGCCAGCACGGGACCGACGGCAGGCTGGAACCACGCTCCTTCGCGATCTCGCCCAAACCAGACATCACCCGCTCGCAATAGAGCCGGAGCCTTAACCGCGAATGACTCGCCCCCACGTACAAACAACGTTGCGTTAATGGTCCGATGCGTGTCATCCGAATTGGGGTTTGACGAGTTGGCATGGGTCAGCGTGACACGGTATTCGCGATCCTCCAACATCGCCGCGGACTGGCAGATCTGATCAACAGCCGCGTGGACCTGCCGTTGAGGATTCGACGACTGCATCCACACACCGGCACAGACCAGCAACACCGTCGCAGTGAACCAGGCGATGGTTCGTTGAGTGATCCAGCGCGGCTGGCGAATGAATTTCGAGAGAGAATTGGCTGGCACGATTGGTTCGCCACGAATCGTCGCCATCACTCGATCGATGCGCCCGGTACGTTCTGCGGACGTATCACGCAATGACAATTCGAGCAACGACTGGATCCACAGCAGATCCGCAGCACGCTGCTTGTCGACGGGTACGACGGGCGGATTTGTGCAAACCGTATCATCGACCCAGTCGGAGACCGCCTTGTCCGCCGAATTTGCTTCCCCAAAGTCCTGTTCGTGTTTCATGGCGACACCTCGGCGAATGAAAGCTTGCGGGGTTTGCCCAACAATTGGGGTCTGACCCCCTGCCACTGTGATATCCCCGCATATCGGATACCTGTGGTAGGGGTCTGACCCCATTTGTTGGGCAGAGCCGGTCAGACCCCGTCCCAATGTGGTTTCTACTCAAATCAGGATTCTGTGGCAGGGGTCTGACTCCATTTGGCAGGCAAAGCTCAGTTTGCGCTGCAGGCATTCCAACAGTCGAGCGCGAGCGCGCTGCAGACGCTTTTTCAGGGTTTCCAGGTTAATTCCCAACCGTTCGGCCACCGATTCCGACGGCTCATCTTCGGCCTGGATGCGAGTTTCAATGGCCTGACGATACGGTTCCGGCAACGACCGAACACAGTCCCGCAGGGCATCGAGCTTTTCGTCGAGAGTATCCCCGGTGGGGGAGCGGGCCAGGGCTTCGCAGCGTGAATCCAGTTGTTCCAGCAGTTCCTGATCACACAGGGCCGTGACTCGCTTGTGCTGTCTGAGCGCCGCCAGAATGACATTGGCAGCGATCCCGCGCAGCCATGGTCCGAAAGGTCGCGACTTGTCATAGTCGGGCAGTCGCCGCCAGGCCGTCAGCAGCGATTCCTGAAAAACGTCTTCAGCCAGACTGGCATCGCGCACGGTGGCACGAATGTACGCCATCAACAAGTCGGCGTGCTCGCGTACCAGGATCTCGAAAACGTCATGAGCGTCCATGATGGTTTCTAAATAGAAGTCGTTCGGAGCGGTTCGTCGGAAAGATTCTCTGACCCCAACAATGAATTGTGCCGTAACAGCGACGTGGGGACAGGAAAATCTCAGGATTCGATCCGAATTGCGAGGAACGCTGTTTGTTCGCGATTTGAAACCGGGTTAGATTCCCTCCATCCACATCCACCTGACCTGACGAACGGCTGGCAACGCAGATGTCCACCACCCCTGCCACCACAGAATCGGCCCCGAGTTCGCCGCAACGTCCGCGGAAATGGCGTGTTCGGGAACTTGGTTCGATCGGACTGCTGCTGGCCACGGTCGCGGGATCGTGCGGTCAATGGCACTGGCTGCTGGATCTGGCGAGTCACTTTTGCTGGTACTACTTCGTTTTTGCGGGCCTCTGGCTGATTGTCACGTTCCGCTCTCGGCCGCACTGGATCACCGGCTGCCTGGGGATCGTACTTTTCTGGAACGGATGGCTCATACTTCCGCATTACCTTCCGGCGGCCAGCCCCAAAACTCCGGCGACGACCTTATCCCTGGTGTCCGTCAATGTGCATACCGCCAATTCAAACAAATCAGCGGTGGTTGATTATCTGCGTCAGCGACAGCCAGACATGGTCCTGGTCATGGAAATCGACGTGGAATGGGCTGCGGCGTTGCAGTCATTGGACGACCTGTATCCCCATCGATTGCTGCAACCTCGCCCGGACAATTTCGGGATCGGTCTGATGTCGAAACTGCCTCTGACCGAACCGCGATTGATGAATTTTGGAGGAACGGGATTACCCAGCGTGGTCGCTGTGATCCGTCACGCCGACCACGATCTGCAGTTGATTGGAACTCACCCCTTACCGCCGATCGGTCATGAACGAACCTCACGGCGAAACACGCAATTGTGCGAGATCGCCGAGTTTGTGAAACGATCGCCCCTGCCCACGATTGTCGCCGGCGACCTGAATGCCACGCCCTGGTCCTCTGCCTTCCGGGAATTCCAATCCCGAAGCGGCCTGCGCGACAGCGCCTTACACCGGGGAATTCACGGAACCTGGAATGCACGCACATGGTGGTTGCGGATTCCCATTGATCACATTCTGGTCCCTGATGGTGCTGTCGTCGTGGGCCGTAATGTTGGTCGTAATGTTGGCTCCGATCATTTCCCGGTCGAGGCTCAGATTGCATTTCCGGACTTGTAGTTTTGGGAATCCGATCGTTTCGGCGTTTCAAGTAGCCAACGACTTGCCAGAGGTGACCTAAGTCGTTCCTCGTCAGGTACAAGTGGCCATGCTTACGAACGTCAATCTCGATACGACCGTCACGACTCCGACAAGTCTGTTTACAGGTATGCAATGTACAACCAAAGGATTGAGCATCCGAGAATCCGCCAGACGAAACTGAATCTACGGATCTGCCTCACCCATCAGCAGATGTTGCAGGCAGATAAATCGGCAAACTCGCATCAATCGCCAAGGATGGTCAGATGCATCGCAGACGTTACATTCAGGGATTGGCACACAAGCACCTTCGCCTCGGGGCATCCATTGTCATCTGCCAACTGATAATGGGGTGGTTCGGGGGGCGATCGGACGGCGATGATCCACCTGTCGTCACAAGCGATCCGAAAGTGCAATCCGGCGTGGCCGCCGGAACGGAAAACTCGGGATTCCGGTCAACGCGATTCCCCGTTGCCGGGAGTTTGATGTCGTCCGATCAATCGGACGAGATCAAATTGAATCTGGACGAGTCTTCGCCGATCGACCTCGCCACCGCACTGGCGCTGGCCGGTGCCGAGAATCCAGAGATTCTGGTGGCGATGCAACGGACCGTGGCTGCAACCGCCCGCCAGCAACTCGCGGCGGCCCAGGCACTGCCGAACATCAATCTGGGAACGGACATTGAAATTCACCGCGGCGTCCTGCAGCAGGCCAGCGGGAACATCCTGAAAGTGAATCGAGATTCGATGTATCTCGGGGCCGGGACACAGGCCGTGGCGGCGGGTTCTGTCAGTATTCCAGGGGTCCAGTACAACCTGAACGTTGGCGAAAGTCTGTATCGATATTACGAACAGCGACAACGTCGTGATGCGGCCGCACACCGGATCACTGCGGTTCGCAACCAGGTTCTGCTGAACGTGGCCGTGGCCTATACCGATCTGGTGGGAGCCCAGGCGCGGCGCAGTCTGGCGATTCAGGCGCGGTTGGAATCGAAGGAAGTGGCCCGGATCACCGCGGCGTACGCCAAGACGGGCGAAGGATTGCCGGCCGATGCCCAGCGTGCGGCCACGGAATTGCAGCTTCGAGAAGCGGAACTGGTTCGCGCCGAAGCAAACGTGTCAGTGGCCTCGGCACATCTTGCCGAACTGTTGAATCTTAATCATTCGTACCGGATGCATGCGACGGACAACTATCTGGTACCTCATCCCGCCGTCCCTGAGATGATCTCACGCACCGAACTGATCGCCATCGCCATGATTCAACGTCCCGAGATGCACGAGCACCAGGCGCTGGTTCATGCCGCTCTGATGGAACTGGATGGAGCGAAGGTCCTGTTGTTCTCACCACAGGTGATGTTCGGATACAGCAACGGGATGTTTGGTGGCGGCAGCAATCTGATCGCCGGTCCGACATCGGTTTCGGGGGCGGCCCCCAATCAGGCCCGCTTCAGTACTTTGTATGGACGATCCGACCTGGACGCCGTTGCCTACTGGTCATTGCGGAATCTGGGTGTCGGAAACAAGGCACTCATCAAGTCTGCCCAGGCTCGCTGGCAGGAGGCAGATCTGGAATTGCTGAATACGCTGAACCAGATTCGGCAGGAAGTCGTTGACGCCCAGATCCGGACAATTGCCTATTACTCCCAGATCCATCTGCGAGAAAAGTCGGTCAGAACGGGCCTGGAAGCGCATCGTCAGGACATGATCCGGATCAAGTCCAACGAAGGACACCCGATCGAAACGCTCGACAGTCTGCGTTTGCTCAGGCAAGCTCGCCAAGACTACGTCGAAACAATCCTGCAATACAACCGGGCGCATTTCGCCTTGTATACCGCCCTGGGCAGCCCCCCCGCGAACATGCTCGCTCGTCCCGTCGACATGGAAACTGTCCCCGCACCTGCCGCACAGTAAATCAAACCCGTCGAACAGCTTTCAAGAGTCTGAAATCTTGCAGAGAAGCCGGGTCAAGGAGGATCTGAAACATGCCTGCGTCGGTTGTTGAAACACAAACTCACAAGCCTGCCAATGTTCGCACGAGGACGTTGTGGGGCTGGATGCCAGTCGTCATGATGGCATGTGGTGCCTGTTGCGATAGTTGGGCGCAGGAAACAAAACCACCCACTTCACCAACGCCGGTGCCGATCCGCGAACCTGTCGGCGCTGTTCCGCCGTCTCCCGATGAGAAGTCTGAAGACGATGGTCTGGTGGGATTGAAGCTTGCCGCACCAGATGCCGCGGAGCATGTGCGAATGCTGCGGCGGGTCCGGGTGATTCCCATCGACCTGGCAACATCGCTCAATCTGGCCGGATTTCAGAATCCGGAACTGCTGATTGCCCAGACCCGGGTTTCGGAAGCCGTGGCCGAGCGTCAACTGGCTGCCGCGCAATTCCTCCCCACCATCAATCTGGGAACCAGTCTCGACAGTCACACCGGCGTGCTGCAGCAGTCCAGCGGGAACATCCTGAGCGTACGGCGACAGGCACTGTTCTTCGGTGCCGGTGCCAATGCGATTGCCGCGGGGACTGTCAATATTCCCGGTATTGTCTGGAATTTCAACGCGTCGGAAGCCATCTATAACGCACTGATCACGAAGCAGGTCGTGACGCAGCACGAGTTCCTCAGTGAGGCGGCTCGGAATGAAGTCTTGCGTCACGTCGTGCATGCCTACCTGGACCTGCTGGAAACGAATGGTGACCGAAGCGTGCGACTTCAGGTCCGGGAATCCTCGGCCGAGGTCGCCCGCGTTACGGCCGCCTTCGCCAAGACGGGGCAGGGACGTCCGGCGGATGCGGAACGAGCCGCCACGGAACTTTACAATCGCGATGCCGAATTGCTCGAAGTCGAGTCCCGCGCCGATCGAGCTTCGGCGATGCTGGCGAGACTGGTGGGACTGGATCAGTCGGCCCGGTATCACCCGATCGACAATTTCGTCGTCCCCCATTCGATCGTTCCCAATGAAATGTCTCTTCCCGAGACACTGGCGATCGCGGTGTTGCAACGTCCTGAATTGAAGGCCCAGCAGGCCGCCATCGCCCGCAGTCTGCTGCAACTGGACAACGCCAAAATGCTGCCGTTCTCCCCCAATCTGTTCATCGGATTCAGCGTCGGTGGATTCGGTGGCGGAAGCAACCTGGTAGCACAGCCAACGGGTTCCGGACCATTTGCCCGCAGTGAACCACAGTTCGGGAACTTCGCCAACCGAACAGACCTGGATGTCATGGCCTACTGGTCATTGCAGAACATGGGGGTCGGCAACAAGTCGATGATCGAACTGGCACGCAGCCACCTGCGAACCGCCAATTGGGAAGAAATTGCGATCGTCGAACAGGTCCGCAAGGAAGTGTCGGTGGCCAAGCGGCGGAGTGCGATTCGATTCGCACAACTGGAAATTGGTGAAGTGGCCATGGCCGCCGCTGCCGACGCCTTCAAGGAGGACCTGACCCGGATCAAGGCCAATGAAGGTCTGCCGATTGAAGTCCTGGACAGCCTGAAGCTGCTCGAACGGGCTCAGTTGGGATACTTGCGAGCCGTCATGGAATTCAATCGCGCCCAGTTCGACCTGTATGTGGCGCTTGGTCAGCCACCCGCTGACATGCTCGCCAGACCGGCCAATGGCAAGATCTCGGTCGCACCAGCCATTGTGGAAGGCGATGACGCGGAAACGCCGCAGAAACCGTGAAAAAACTGCACAGGGTTGTAGAACGAGTCTTCGGACCTGTTCCCATCGCAAAAAAACCAACTTCGTTCCCGAATGGATCGAAAATGCATTCTGAAAACACGAATCTCCAGTTCAATCACCAGCAAGTCCCGACGCCCCCCCGGGTTTGGGCGGCTGCTTTCACGATCCTCGGCCTGCTTCCCGGTCTTGTCGATCCGTCGTCAGCGACGGCACAAGAGAAGGGCCTGTTCCGACCGTTCAGGTCCAAATCGGTGCAAAAAGTGACGCAAACGTCATTGCAGGCCGACGCCTCCAAGCCAGCCGTTCCCCCCTCGCCAAAGGACGTTGGCGAACAAGAGTCGGCTGCCGATCCTGCAATCGACTGGGAACCGTCGGAACCACAGCGTTATACGATTGACATGACCACATCGCTGACGCTGGCCACCACGGTCAATCCCCGGATTGGCCTGGCACACGAAAGCGTTCGCGAAGCCCTCGCGCTGGAACTGGGAGCCAAGGCATTGCTGCTGCCCACGCTGTCCGCCGGGGCCAACTACCACCTGCATTCGGGTCGGCTGCAGACGTCATTCGGGGAAATCCGTTCCCTCGACGAACAATCCATCTACTTCGGGGGTGGTGCCAGAACCCTGGCCGCCGAAACACTGGCAGTGCCCGCCGTCCGAGTGTTTGCGCAGCTTGGCGAAGCTGTCTACGCACCTCTGGCCGCTTGTCAGGTCGTGGCCCAGCGGAATGCTTCTGCACATGCCGTCTCGAACCTGACGCTGCTGGACGTGGCGACAGACTACCTGCTGCTGACCCGTGCCGAAACACGTGTCGAAGCGTTGCGATTGTCCCTGGAACAATTCCGTGAAACCGTGCGCCTGACGAAAAGCTTTGCGGTCGCCGGCCAGGGTCGGTACGCGGATTATCATCGAGCCCGTTCCCACGGATTGTTGATGCTGATGGAGTTGCAGCGGGCTGAAGAGGAAGCGGCGGTCGCCTCGGCCGACCTGGCACAACTGCTACGGCTGGACCAGTCTGTGCAGTTGGAGACCCCATCGGCACCACTGGAGCTGATCGTACTGACTCCACCTGACACGGACCTGAATTATCTGGTCGATGTTGCCCAGGCCCGCCGCCCCGAAGTGAGAGCCCACGGAGCCGCGATCGGTGCCGCCGAGGCCCGCGTCAAGCAGGAGTACATGCGTCCCTGGCTGCCGACCCTGTCGATGTCAGCCAGCGGCGGGGGATTCGGCGGCGGCAGTAACCGTCAGGACCTGGGAGTGTCGTCGTTCTATCAGGCCACCGGCGCCCGAACGGATTTCAACGTCTTCGCGTTCTGGCAATTGCAGAACATGGGGGCGGGGAATCGATCGCTGCAACAGGGGCGCTGTGCGGAACGCGACGAGGCAATCCAGCAGCGGGCGCTGACCTTGAACGTCATTCGCCGGGAAGTCAGCGAAGCCCACGCCAACATGCAGGCGGCTCGACAGCGCTTGCACGTCGCACAGGTGCAACTGGCAGCGGCCGAGTTTGCGGCCGAGGAAGACTTGAAGCGAACGCGTGCCGGCGAAGGCCTGCCAATCGAAGTCCTGAACAGCCTGGACCTGCTCACCCGAGCCCGGCTGGATTTGGTGGACGCCGCCACGGCCTTCAACATCTCCCAGTTTCAAATGTTCGTCGTCACCGGGGAAAGCCCGCTGTCGTCGCAGTGAACTTCGCCCACGCGTGAAGCACCGTTCCCGCCGCCGGATTCTCCTCTCCACCGACCCCGCGTCGGTGGGAGGACGACTGGCCAGCTAAGGAGCACCGTTCCCGCCGCCGATTTCACCTCTCCCGACCCCATGTCGGTGGTGGGAAGAACGGCTGCCGATGATCAGGCTGAAAAAACTAGTTCTGCCTGATCTTGCTCGTTGTCACAGACTTTCACCGTCCGCCGGGAGCAAACGCGTGGGCCACGGCAGCCCTGGTCTTTTGCAGGCCGGTGCTCGCTACCTCCAACGCATCCTGCTTCCAGTAGTCGCGATTGAACAATTCCAGCGACACCACACCGCGGTAACCGTTGTCGTGCAACGTGCGGAAGATCTTGGACAGCGGCGCGACTCCGTCGCCCGGATAGACGCGATTGGAATCGTTGATCGTCGCACGGGGTGGTTCGGCGGGGTAATCATTGACGTGGAAGTTGTGCATCCGTCGACCGGCAAACATCGCCAGCCCCTCGAAGTCGGATCCGCCCTTGTAAATGTGGTAGACATCCAGCAGGAAACAGGCCCAGGGATGCGCGGCTTCAATGCCGACGAACGCCACCTCCCCCAGTCGGGCGAGCGTCTTGGAAAACCCCCACAGTTCCAACTGAGGCAGAATCCCTTCGGCCTGACCGAGTTCGCACAGCGCGTGATACCGTTCCGCCAGCTTCAACGGATCCAGCCCAGTTTTGTCAGTAACCCCGACCGGAGGCGCCGCCAGTCGTTCGCCTCCAATGTCATGAACCAGACCCATGCAGCGTTTGGCCTCTTCGAGTCCCTTCTTACGCTGTTCGTCGTCTTCATGCAGGAACGCCGCGAAGCCGATTGCACTCTCGACCTTCAGACCGGCATCCGCGATTCGCTTCCGCAAATCGGAAAGCGATCCGCCCTCTTTCGTGTAGCGGTCCAGTTCATTAATCCACGGCTCGATCCCGCTGTATCCCGCTTTCGAGGCGACTTCGATCCCGGCCAGGATGTCGACCTTTTTCCCCTTGTAGTCGCATTCCCGAATCGTGCTGGTGTTCAGGCAGTAGCGGAACGGATGTGCACTGGACTGAGCAGGTGTGGCTTCCTGAGCACGCGTCGAACCGGTCAATGCCAGCGTCGCGGCAGATGCGGCGAAAAAGCCACGGCGGGAAAGATCAGCAGACATGGCAGCAACTCTCAAAGTGTCGGGTAACGATTCGGTGCCACAGGATAAGCAACTGAAGCGTGCGCAGGAAAGTCTGCGGTTCCAATGCCTTCCAATGCCCTCAGGTTACCGCTCTCTTTTTGACAACCTCACCAAGACAAGAAGTCGACCAACCGGTAGACTCTCGACCGGTTGGGCTGATTGGCGAGCGACCAACGGGAGCAGTTCCCGGGCGGTCACTCGAATTTGGTTGAGGGCCCTGCCCTCATTCGGGTTATTTGCTGGGAAACTTTCAACATGAACATGCTGGCGATCGTGTTGGCTTCGGCGGGGATTTTGACCGTCGCGTACTGGACTTACGGGCCGTTGCTGGTGCGTCTGCTGCAACTGGATCCCAAGGCGAAGACTCCCGCCTACGAACTGCAGGATGATGTCGATTATTCGCCGCTGGCACCGAATGAACTGCTCAGCCAGCACTTTTCCGCGATTGCCGCGGCCGGGCCGATTGTCGGACCGATCCTGGCGGGGGTGATGTTTGGCTGGCTGCCCGCCCTGATCTGGATCCTGGTCGGTTCGATCCTGATCGGCGGCGTGCATGACTTCACCGCGCTGGTGGCGTCCATTCGCCACAAGGCCCGGTCGATCGCGGAAGTGGTCCGGGACCACATGAGTCGCCGGGCGTTTGTGCTGTTCCTGACGTTTGTCTGGCTGGCACTGGTCTACATCATCGTGGCCTTCACAGACATCACCGCGGCTTCGTTTATCGGCGTCCAGACGCTGGAAAACGGCCAGGAAGTCACCGGAGCGGGCATCGCATCGTCGTCCCTGATGTATCTGGCCCTGCCGATCATCATGGGAATCCTGATGAAGTACACCCGGATGTCGGTGGGACTGGCGACGGTGATCTTTCTGCCACTGGTCGGAGTTTCCATCTGGGCCGGTCAGCATGTGCCGATCGATATGACGGCCATCTTGAAGACATTCATCCCGGCGGCAGATGACAAGCTGGCACACAAGACCTGGGACGTGCTGCTGCTGGTCTATTGCTGTATTGCATCGGTTGTCCCGATGTGGCTGCTGTTGCAACCTCGTGGGCATCTGGGGGGCTACTTCCTGTACATCGCCTTGGCCGCCGGAGCGGTTGGACTCTTATTTGGCGGTGCGTCGATTGAGTATCCCGCATTCAATGGCTGGACAACACCCAAGGGAGAAACACTGTTTCCAGTCCTGTTCATCACGATCGCTTGCGGGGCGTGTTCGGGATTCCATTCGCTGATCGCATCTGGAACAACCTCCAAGCAGTTGCGGTATGAAACGGATGCCAAGCTGATCGGCTACGGCGCGATGCTGCTGGAAGCGATGGTGGCCATCGTCTCACTCAGTTGTGTGATGATCCTGACCAAGGATGCACCCCTGCTGACAAATCCTCAGCCGAACCTGGTCTACGCCCAGGGGATTGGCTCACTTTTGGAAAAGTTTGCCGCCGCGGTCCGCGGGGTGGGATGGACGAATTTCAACCTGTCCGCCCAACTGACCGTGTCGTTCGCGTTGATGGCGTTTACGACGTTTGTCTACGACACACTGGATGTCTGTACGCGGCTGGGGCGCTACATCATCCAGGAACTCACCGGCTGGCACGATGCCAAAGGACGCTGGCTGGGGACCCTGCTGACCGGAGGCGTTCCGGCGTTCTTCGTGATGCAGACGATTCACGGAGCAGACGGCAAGCCAACCCCCTTGTGGCGAATCTTCTGGGCCCTGTTTGGTGCCAGTAATCAATTACTGGCGGCCCTGACTCTGCTGGGAGTCACCGTCTGGCTCTGGCGGACTCGACGAGCCGTCTGGGTGCTGTTCGTGGCGGGGATCCCGACCGTCTGGATGTACGTCATGAGCACCTGGGCTCTACTCCGGATGATCAAGGCGAACGTTGCTCAATTGAGCCACCCGGATCCGCAACCGATCACGTACATCCTGCTGGGGATTTCGTCCCTGCTGGTGATGCTGGCATTGGCCATGCTGGTGGAAGCGGTGATCGCGCTGACAGCCACGGACAAGCGTCCGAACGCCCCGAAGCCAGCGCTGGTGGCAGGCTGAAACTGGCCTGAGAGGAAACACTTCACGCACCCGACCGGACGACAGGATAAGCGATATGGATCTGGGACTGCAGGACAAGGTGATTCTGGTCACGGGTGGCGCGAAGGGGATCGGCCTGGGGGTCTCGCAGGTTCTGGCCGCCGAGGGGGCGATTCCGGTCATCGTCGGCAGAAACGAATCCGACAACGCCGCCGCCGTCCAGTCGATCACAGCCGCCGGAGGCCGGGCCTGGGCGGTCACCACCGAACTCAATCGGACCGAGGATTGTCAGCGGGCGGTCGCTGCAACGGTGGAGAAATTCCAGCGGATCGAAGGCCTGGTCAACAATGCCGGGATCAACGATGGAGTGAACCTGGAAAGCGGGGACACGGAACGGTTTGTCGCCTCTTTGCGCAAAAACCTGCTGCACTATTATGAAATGGCTCACTTTGCCCTGCCGGAACTGAAGAAGTCCCGCGGCGCGATCGTCAACGTCGGATCGAAGGTCGCCGAAACCGGCCAGGGCGGCACCTCGGCCTATGCCGCCGCCAATGGCGGCCGAAACGCCCTGACGCGCGAATGGGCCGTGGAACTGGCGAAATACAGCATCCGTGTCAATTCCGTGATCGTGGCGGAATGCTGGACTCCGATGTATGCCACCTGGCTGGCCACCGTCCCCAACCCCGAAGAAACTCGCCGCCAGATCGAAGCCCGGATCCCGTTCGAACACCGCATGACCACCTGCGAAGAAATCGCCAACACGGTTGCCTTCCTGCTCTCATGCTGCTCGGGACACACCACCGGGCAACTGATCCACGTCGATGGCGGATATGTTCATCTGGATCGATCGGTGACCGCGTTGAACGGGTAACGTCGTGATACCCTGGCAATGTCACCTTCATTGCCGCGGTGCGCGAACCTGCTGATGCAAACAGGTGTCTACGACGACACCGTTCTTCCTGATGCGGTCACCCGTCCTCGCGGAGCAGCCCGGAGTGCTCGCCACCTTGTCACGGTGGAGATCAGGGGTTCAAATCCCCTCGAGGACGCCTTTATCGAGATTCTGGATCGAGCAATTGGATGACGTGTCGCACCAAATACGGGCGATTCACCAATCCGACGGAGCGGGCGGAATTCCATTGCATCATGCAGACGTGGTTCGACGTCGCCAGGATCACAGGATCCCCCGGAGCTTCGTTCAGGAACGCGGACTTGCCAGCCAGAATCTCGCGTGAGTTCTCCGGCTTTTGAATATTGTAGACGCCCCCTGACCCGCAACAGTCGCGTGCCTGCGGTGCCAGTTCCCAGGTATAACCTGTTGCATCCAGCACGTTGGACGGAATTCCCGCCATCTTCTGGCCGTGGATCAAATGGCACGGCAAGTCCACATACACCCGAGCACCATCCGTGCGACGGGAACGTTGGACCGGGCCGAGTTCCCCCAGGAAACTCAACACGTCGCGAACTGGCTTATGTCCATGCAATGCTTTTCCCAGCGCCAGGCCGCAGCCCGATGAATTGCTGACGATGGCGTCCACGTCCAGAGAACCAAACGCACGCTGGTTCTGAACCTGCAGCGCTGCGACGCCATCCATCCCGGTATGTTCCTGAAATGCCCCGCAGCATCCCTGGTCCGGCGGGATGATCACCTGCACGTTGTTTTCGATCAGGACTCGAACGGTCGCAAAGTTGATCTCGCGAAACAACGATTCCATCAAACAGCCGGTCAGGAATGCAACCCGCGGCCCGGTCGGGCGACGCTGCTGCATCAACTGCCTGGCGTAGGCTGCTGTCGACTGCACGGCTGCCGGATTCCCCGGGAACAGAAACCCGTGCGGCAACAGTCTCGCGCGACGTAACACCCGGGCCGGCCACAGGACCAGGTTGAACAGGGCGGGTCGAGCGGCCAGGGCCGCCGCCAGCCGCAAGACGAACTTTGGCTTCGACCGGTTTGTCGCCACGTGCTCGTGCTTGACCTGCTCGAAGATCTTTCCATAAGGAACATTGGCCGGGCAGGCCGATTCACAGGCCAGGCAGCCGACGCATTCCGACGTGTAGAAGTCGGTCCAGGGATCCTGAGCCAGCTTTCCCTCCGCCTCCTCCCGCCACAGGCGCAGTCGACCTCGAGGCGAATTGTTTTCGTCTCCGGTCAACTTGTAAGTGGGGCAGACTTCCAGGCAGAAGCCACAGTGAACGCAACTGGCCAGCAGATCCTGGTCGTGTGTCGCGCATTCGCCGCCGGTCCTGGGGATTTCTTTCGACGTCGTCACGTGATGTTCGATTCCTGCTCGAGAGTCTTGATCCAGAGTGCTTCCAAGTCGGAAGGCTGCGTGTCCGACAAGTGGCGTGAATGCCAGTCCCCGCCGACCGCTTCCAGTTCGTTCGATCGTTCCCGGATAAGCATTCGGATCCGATCCAGTTTGTCCCCACATTCAGGGACATATCCGTGAAGGACACCGTTGTAACAGAGGGCCACGCAGTGGATACCATCGGCGGCGATCTCCCGGGCCAGCTTCACGACAGACTCGGGCGAAGTCTTGAAGGCAAAATCGGGACATCCATCCATCGGCAACGGGAGATTGCGTTCGCTGCATAAGGTCAATCCCTGTGAGTTGCCAAACGTGGACAGATACTCTTCGACGACCGGGAGTTCAGCCGCCGGACAATTCAACGCAATCCGCAACCGGGGCGGATCGGCCAGGAAATCGATCGCGTCAAACCAGTGCATCCAGCAATTCTTGAGCAGCAGCGGCACCGCCCTGGAAACCGCGTCGACAGAACCCGCCAGTTCGTACACGCTCGTCACACCACAATCCGGCCGCAATCGCAGGACGTAGTCCACGGGTTCACCGAAACGGCGACCGGACGACAACAGGAACCGGAACATGTCGTAACCCGTCGTCGTCTTGACCACTCGTTCACCGATTCGCACAACATTCCCGTTGGGCAGTTTCCAGTTCATGCCGACGATGTTGTCGCAGAGCGGTCCAAATCGCGAGGAAGCAGGCGCAAATCCGGTGGACTCGACCTGTTCCTGCAACGTCGCGTTCGCGTCCAGCAATAGCGGAAATCGCAATTGGTGCGGCGCGGCCTGAGTCTGAATCTGAGTCGCCGTTGCCTGGGCGGAGAGACACACAACACCATCGATCGGATCCAGGAACGGAACAAAACAGCGAGATCCCGTCGGCACTTTGCCATTCGTCGTTACCGAATGATGTCCATTGCCGTTTGCGTGAGGCGGGCCGATTTCCAGTCCCGTGAATCGGCGGTCGGCAAACACCTTCAACGGATTCAGTTGGTGCCGTGGATTAAACACGGCCGGAACGGCCAATTGCAGTCGAGTCATTTCGGACCCGAAAACGAGCGGCATGTAGGCCGTCTTGTCGTTGCCGATGCCATGTTCCCCCGACAATGTCCCCCCGACATCCACGACCCGCTGCATCAACCGCTTGCCAATCAGTTCGACCTTTTCCAATTCGCCCGGCTTGCGGGAATCGAACAGGAAGTTGGGGTGCAGATTGCCGTCGCCGGCATGAAACACATTGACCGCTCGAATCCCCGCCGCATCCGCTTCGTCATAGACCAGTTGCAGCAGTTCCGCCAATGCCCGTTTCGGGATCACCGCGTCCTGGACAACGAAATCGGCACTCAACTGGCCCATCAGACCACCGGCCGCCTTGCGGGCCTTCCACAGTTTCTTCCGTTGCTCTTCGTCGTCGCTGAAGACGACGTCCTGGGATCCGGCCGACCGCAGGATCCCGGCCACGGCTTCCACCCGGGCATCCACCAGTTCCGGTGGTCCGTCGATCTCGGTGAGCAGCATGAAGTTGTCCTTGGGCAATCCGACTGCCATCGGACTGTTTTCCACCATCGCCACACACCGGGGATCCATCAACTCGATCGCCACCGGGAAAGATGAATGAGCGACCAGGGCATGAATCGCCTGTTCGGCAGTGATCAGGTCTGGGTAGGTCGCCCGGAACGTCCAGACCTTGTCCGGTCGCGGCAGGACTCGCAACCAGAAGCGAGTGAACGCTCCGAGCGTCCCTTCTGACCCCACCATGAACCGCTTCCAGTCCTCACGCCAGGTTCCGCGTCCTCCGGCCGGGCCGCCAAACCGGTGCACACTGCCGTCCAGCAGGATGACTTCAACTCCCAGAACATAATTGCTGGTCACACCGTAGCGAAAACAATGAGCTCCGCCGGCGTTCATCGCCACGTTGCCCCCCAGCGTGCAGACTGGTCCGCTGGACGGGTCGGGGGGATAGAACACCCCGTGCGGCTTCAGGGCTTCGTCCAATTGATTCAGCGTGACGCCGCATTCGACTTCACACCAGAAACCTTCCGCGTGGATCTTCCGGACGCTGCGCAGTCCGGATGTGTGAACAATGACTCCCCCTTGAGCCGCCACTGGTCCGCCGGAAAGCGACGTTCCGGCACCACGGATACAGATCGGCACCCCCAACGATTTCGCACTCTGAAGAACCCGGATCATCTCATCCGCGTCCGCGGGAATGACGACCGCATCGGGACGGAATGTTTTATAACCCAGTCCGTCAGCATCGTACCCTGCCAGTTGTGCGGGCGAGGTCAATACTCTCCCACGAACGGCCGATTGCTTCAGGAGGCCTTCGATTCGATTGGCGGTCATGCTGGTCGGGATCTCTACGGTCTGTACAAGGTTCCTGTGCTGCTCCCACGCAGAAACATGCTGCGGGAATCGGAAACAATGAACAATGTACAGGTGATTTTACAGTCAGGCGTTCCGGGAACGCTGGTCAAGTCCCCATCGTACCCCGATTCACCACGGTTGTCGTCGAAGCGGTAGCGGTACAAGTCCGGAAGGCTGGCGAATTCTCAACTCCTTGCCAAGACTGCCTTTGAGTAATGTGCTTAACTCAAAACCGCCTGACCTCTCGCATCTTGCGCGGTTCCGCGACGGCGTCGGCAATCTGCTCCGGCGTCAATCCCGCTAGCTTGCCGGCCAGTGAGTGAGCGGCCAGGCAGTATTCACGCTGAAATACACGGCTGACCAGCCAGTCTTACACGAAAGCCCAAATCGCGCATGTGCCGGTCGGTGCAGACGAACGTGGCACGCTGACTCTGTGAGCCGCAAGGCGCTAGCCGCGGGTGTATTGCCCATCGCCCCTGAAGAACCGGCGGCTAGCGCCTTGCCGCTCACTTTACTAATCCGAAACGTCAGCGAGGGGGAATATCACACGCTGTAAGGTTGTCGAGCCCGACCGGTATCTGGTGTCGTTGATGAACCTATTCTCACGGAGACACGACCATGTGGATCGTCAGACTGGCCCTGCATCGGCCTCATACGTTTATCGTGATGGCCATGTTGATCGTCGTCCTCGGGGCGACCTCGATCAGTCAGATGCGGACCGACATCTTTCCGGAAATCGATATCCCGGTCGTCACCGTCATCTGGACCTACAAGGGGATGGAATCCAGCGAAGTCGAAAGACGCATCACCACGTACAGCGAGTACGCGATTTCGTCGAGCGTCAATGACATCAAACGGATGGAGTCTCAGACACTGAACGGTGTCGCGACCATCAAGATCTACTTTCATCAGGGGGTCGACATCGGGACCGCCCTGTCGCAAGTGACATCGGTCACCCAATCGATCCGGGCACTGATGCCGCCGGGGATCAATCCGCCGATCATCGTGCGCTTCAACGCGTCGAGCGTGCCCATTCTGCAGATCGGGCTGAGCAGCGAAACGATGTCAGAGGAAGAGGTCTACGACTACGGGCTGTTCGTGCTGCGGACCCAACTTGCCACAGTTCAGGGCCTGACCATGCCCACGCCATACGGCGGTCGCGAACGTCAGGTGATGGTGGACCTGAATCCGCAATTGCTCCAGTCCCGGGGCCTGTCCCCCAAGGATGTTTCCGACGCCATCAATGCCTACAACCTGGCCGCGCCGACGGGTGTTGCCCGGATTGATACTCATGAGTACCCGGTCACGTTGAACAATACCCCGTTGACTCCCGACCTTTTCAACAGCATTCCGATCAAGACTGTTGGCGGCACGACAATCTACATGCGAGACGTTGCTCAGGTTCGTGATGGCAGTACGTCGCAAACGACGATCGTGCGCCGCAATGGCAGCCGGGGTGCGCTGGTGACTCTGCTGAAAAACGGCAACGCCTCGACGCTCGATATTGTCAACCAGGTCAAGGCGATCATGCCGCAGATCAAGGCGTCGGCCCCCAAGGATCTGCGAATCGAACTGCTGTTCGACCAGTCGCTGTTCGTGACCGCGGCCATCGAAGGCGTGATCACCGAAAGTATCATCGCCGGACTGCTGACCGCGGCCATGATCCTGGTCTTCCTGGGCAGTTGGCGCAGTACGCTGATCGTCGCGGTGTCGATCCCGCTGGCAATCCTGTCCTCGATTGTGATGCTGTTCCTGATGGGCCACTCCCTGAACGTGATGACGCTTGGCGGCCTGGCGCTGGCGGTGGGAATCCTGGTCGACGACGCCACGGTGGAAATCGAAAACATCCACCGCAACCTGTCGCTGGGCAAGCCGCTGCGACAGGCGATCCTGGACGGTGCCATGCAGATTGCCGGACCGACGTTTGTTTCGACGCTCACCATCAGCATCGTGTTTGTGTCAGTGCTGTTCCTGGATGGCCCGCCGAAGTACCTGTTTACACCACTGGCCCTGGCGGTGGCGTTCGCGATGATGGCGTCGTACCTGCTGTCGCGGACGATCGTGCCGACGATGGTCGATTACCTGTTGCCGGCAGAGCTGGCCCAGAGCCATGGCAGCGGTCGTGGCTGGTTCGGCCGGCTGCACGCCGCCTTCGAGCACCGGTTCGAGCAATTCCGGTCCGCGTATGTCGCCCTTCTACAATGGAATCTGATGCACCGGCCGACTGTGTTCGTGACGTTCGGACTGATCGTGGCGAGTGGCTTTGTCGTGCTGCCATACGTCGGACGGGACTTCTTCCCAACCGTGGATACCGGCCAGTTCCGCCTGCATGTGCGTGCCCCTGCTGGAACACGGATCGAGCAGACCGAGCATTATTTCAACGACGTGGACAATGCCATCCGCGAAATCATCCCTGCCACGGAAGTGGAGCTGGTCCTGGATCACATCGGTCTCCCCAACCGGACGTATGCCATGGCATTCGGCGACAGTGCCACCACGGGCGGAGCAGACGGGGAAATCCTGGTTGCACTCAGTCATCATCGATCCCGGTCGACACCCGAATACATCGCGGAATTGAGGAAGCAACTTCCGCAGCGATTTCCTGAATTGACATTTTTCTTCCAACCGGCCGACATTGTCAGCCAGATCCTGAACTTCGGCCTGCCGGCTCCGATTGATATTCAAATTGCCGGGCTGAATCGAATGCAGAATCTTCAGATGGCCACCGAAATCGCCGACCGGATCCGCAGCATTCGCGGCGTGCAGGATGTGCATCTGCACCAGGTCATGAACGTCCCCAAGCTGCATATCGAAGTCGATCAGACTCGGGCGCGTGAATTGGGACTGACGCAACTGGAAATCTCAAACAGTGTGCTGGTGTCGCTCTCGGGCAGCGGTCAGGTGCAGCCCAACTTCTGGGTCGACCCGGCCAAGGGGATCTCCTACCTGGTGGAAACCCGCACGCCGACTTACAAACTGGATAACGTGGATGCCATCAGCGGGCTGCCGTTGACATCCGCGAGGGCCACCGGAATCCACCTGCTTTCCAACGTTGCAACGGTGGAACGGGGAGTCACGCCGGAAGTCGCCAATCACACGAACGTGCAGCCGACGTTTGACGTGTATGCCAACGTGCAGGGGCGTGACCTGGGTAGCGTCGCTGGTGAAATCAATCATGTCCTGAATGAGTATCGGGCCAAACTAGCCCCAGGAAATACGATCTCGATGCGCGGTCAGGTCGACAGTATGGAATCGGCATTTCTGCGACTGGGGTTCGGCCTGATCTTCGCCGCCGTCCTGGTGTACCTGTTGATGGTCGTGAATTTTCAAAGCTGGCTGGACCCGTTCATCATCATCACCGCTCTGCCGGGCGCGTTCGTGGGGATTGTCTGGTCGCTGTACTTGTGGCACACCACATTCAGCGTCCCGGCGCTGATGGGAGCGATCATGTCAATCGGCGTGGCGACGGCCAACAGCATTCTGCTCGTGACCTTCGCCAACGAACAACAGGGGGAAGGGAAATCGGCTCTGGACGCGGCACTTGAGGCGGGGCGTACTCGCATGCGACCGGTTCTGATGACGGCGGCGGCGATGATCATTGGTATGCTGCCAATGTCACTTGGCCTGGGTGAAGGGGGTGAACAGAACGCGCCGTTGGGCCGGGCGGTCATCGGCGGTCTGGCGGTGGCGACGTTGACCACGTTGTTGTTTGTGCCGGTTGTTTACAGCCTGTTGCGCCGTGGCCAGCAACCTGGCACGCAATCTCCGCCGGAATAGTTCCTGGTTGGTAGAAGCGGGCCCGGTGATTTGATATTGCCGGTCCAGCTCGCCTACGCGCCAGTTTTGAAGTTGCGACACGAAGATCAGTTCGGCTGTTGAGGGTAGTAGAGAGTCACGACGAAGCGGTAGAGATACACCACGAAGGCCACGATGGTCCACGAAGGAAGACAAAGAGATCCTCCTTTCTTCCCTTCGCGGACCTTCGTGTCCTTCGTGGTGAAATGCAGTACACGGCGATCAAATTGACCGCAGTTGATGGCGCTTCAAAGTCGCGACGATGACATTTGCCATTGGTTCGGTACACTCTTCGTTTCGACCGTGCAGGTTGTCCGTACCGCACCCTGGAGATTCACCTGATGTCCCGCCGTCTGATTGCCGGAACCGTCTGTAGTGCCATATTAGTCGGCTGTTCGTTGTGGTCACTGACCGCGGCTGAACCAGTTGCCAGCGGTCTGTTCGACCGCAAGAATCTGGTGGCGTGGTGCATTGTGCCGTTTGATTCGAAGAAACGCGGGCCGGAAGAGCGGGCTGCGATGCTCGAAAAGCTGGGGTTCTCGAGATTTGCCTATGACTACCGCGCCGAGCACATCCCGACGTTCGACGCCGAAATTGAAGCGTTGCAGCGACATCATGTCGAACTGTTTGCCTGGTGGTTCCCGACCGTCTTGAATGACGAAGCGAAAATGACGCTGGCGGTGTTTGCCAGACACAAGGTGACACCGCAATTGTGGGTCACCGGCGGCGGCGCACCGACGAAGGACGAGGCCGATCAGCGAGCACGCGTGGTGGCTGAAGCCGCACGTATTCGACCCATCGCCGAAGCGGCCGCCAGGGTCGGCTGCAAGGTGGCTCTGTACAACCACGGCGGATGGTTTGGTGAGCCGGAAAACCAGATCGCTATCATCCAGGAACTGAAGTTGGACAACGTCGGTATCGTCTACAACCAGCATCACGGCCATGATCACCTGGATCGGTTCCCCGAACTGCTTCAGAAGATGAAGCCGTACCTGTACACGCTGAACCTGAACGGGATGGTCAAGGAAGGCGATCGCAAGGGTCAGAAGATCCTGCAGTTGGGCCAGGGAGATCTGGATCTGACGCTGCTCAAGGTCGTTCGCGATAGTGGTTACACAGGTCCGATCGGAATCCTGGGGCACACTCAGGACGACGCCGAAGAGCGGTTGCATGACAACTTGGATGGGCTCGACTGGCTGCTGCCTCAACTCAGTGGCAAGCAGGCGGGGCCGAAACCGAAGATGCGTACCCCCGTCCCGCTGGCCGCAGCCCCCGCACCTGCCCGGGCGGCCGTGGCACCGACAACGAACAAGCCACTGGTCGACGGCAAGTTCGGCCAGGCCCTGGATGGCCGTTCCGGCGGTGCACTCGTCGCGGGGCGTGCGGAATTTCGCCAGTTCCCACTGACCGTCGAAAGCTGGACAAAGCTGGGGGACAAGTCGCCGTACAACATCCTGGTCGCGAACGAACTGAAGTCATCGGGAACGCATTGGGAAATCTTCTCGATGGCGGGCACCGGAAACTTCACCGCGTATGTGCCGGGGTTCGCTCCGGATCACTGCAATTCCAGCGCGATGATCTGTGACAACCAGTGGCATCACGTCGCCATGGTTCTGGAACTCGAGCGGATCCGTCTGTATGTCGACGGCAAGCAGGTAGCCGAACAGTCGCACAAGCGATCGAACCGGCCAACCGAACCGGGTGGACTGGCACTGGCAAGCCTGGTGGACCGAGCGATCGGGTGTACCGGCCTGATCGACGAAATCCGCATCTCGAAGGGCGTGCGGGCGATCACATCCATTCCCGACAAGCCATTCGCGGCTGATGACGCGACGATTGGACTCTGGCACCTGGATGAATTGACAGAAAAGAAACGACTCGACGATGCTTCTGCCGGGAAGAATGCCGCCCTGTTGAGTCAGGCGGCCAGGCCGAATCCACCTGCTGCCGGGGCCCCGTCTGGCAAGATTGAAGGCCATTGGGGAGAGGACGCGATTGGGTTTCGCTGGACAGAGGCCGATTCGCGAGACGATCGTGTCGCGAAAGTCGTCTCGGGGCCATTCTTCAGCGGGTCCATCACGGGACCGGGCGGCCCCGTCTACAAGGGGATTGTCGTTCGGCTGGGAGACAACCGCGAAGCGTCGATCTGCTACGACACCGAACTGATGCGGGTCGCTGCAGGCTGGAACGGCTTCCTGAAGTTCGACCCGGCACGATTTGGAGTGATCGTTCCACCGCGGATTGACGGTGAGGCGACGTTTTCCACGCCACGGTTTCCCGGGGTCTCCCTGCAGGACCAGTTCGCCAACTTTCGCGAGGACAACCCCTATGGCCCGTTGCCCAGGGATGTCGCTCATTACAAGGGGCTGTACCGGCAGGGACAACGCGTCGTCCTGAAGTCCACGATTGGAAACGCCACCGAGGTTCTGGAATCTCCCTGGTGGGAATCCGCGGAAAGTGTCAGCGCGATTACACGGACGCTGCGGATTGGTCCATCACCAGTTCCGATCAAGCTGCAGGTGGCCAACGCGCAGGCGAAAGTCCGCTTGCATGCGCAGTCCTCAGCGGCCACCGTGATTGATCAACCGGGGATTGGACATGTCCTGCTGGTTGCCGCGCACGACAAGCCCGTTTCGATCAAGCTACTGGTGGCCTCCTCCGACACGAACGAAGCCGCTTTCGACCAACTGGTCGCTGCTTCGCCCGTGCCGCAGGATCTGCTGTCGATGATCAAGCCCGGTCCCCGGCAATGGGGAGAACCACTCGTCACGAAAGGGGAGGTCGCCCCCAATTCCGCACCGTATGTCGTGGATACAATCACGCTGCCGTTCGAGAACCCGTTCAATGCTCTCATGTTCTGCAGTGGACACGACTTTCTGCCTGATGGCCGGGCGGTGGTGAGCATGATGCACGGGGACGTCTGGCTGGTCGCCGGGATCGACGACACGCTGAAGCGAATCACGTGGCAACGCTTTGCGACCGGCCTGTTCCAGCCACTGGGATTGCGGATTGTCGACGGCAGAATCCATGTCGTCGGCAGGGATCAGATCACTCGACTGGTGGACCTGAACAACGACGGAGAAGCGGATTTCTACGAGAATTTCAACAACGACGCCCAAGTTACGTTAAACGGCCATGAATATGTGACATGCCTGGAAACCGATCGCGCCGGCAACTTTTATTATGTCAAAGGGAACTGCAATTCGCAGACTCCGCACGATGGCTGCCTGCTGCGAGTTTCACCGGATGGTTCCCGGCTCGATGTCTTCGCCACCGGCTTCCGGAACTCGAACGGGATCGGTATGGGACCCAATGACGAGATCACGGTAGCACCTCAGGAAGGGGAATGGACGCCGGCATCCGGTGTTTTCCTGGTCCATGAAGGGGGCTTCTATGGTGGCATGATGTCACACCACCGGGCGACTCCGCCGACGGACTTCGAACGGCCACTCGTCTGGTTTCCCCGCCTGGCAGACAACAGTTCGGGCGGCCAGGTCTGGACCACCAGTGATCGCTGGGGTCCGCTCGCCAATCAGTTATTGCACATGTCGTACGGTCAATGTCGGCTGCGACTGGTGCTGCGGGAAGATGGCCGTGCACCGGGAACCAACAACGGGGCGTCGATCGAATTGCCGTTGCGATTCAATTCCGGAATCCATCGGGGCCGCATGAATCCGCACGACGGTCAACTGTATCTGACGGGTTTGAAGGGCTGGACGACCAGTGCCGTTCACGACGGGTGCTTCCAGCGAGTGCGATATACGGGACTTCCCCTGACGATGCCGATCGCCATGCGGAGTCATCCAAACGGAGTCGCCCTGACATTCACGGGGGATCTGGAACGTCGGTCGGCCGAGGAACCGACCAATTACTTGCTGGAAGGCTGGAACTACAAATGGTCGGCCGCGTACGGGTCTCCGGAATTCAAGCCGTCCGCCGCCGGTCAGATCGGCCGCGACGAGGTCGAGATCAAGTCGGCTACGTTGCTGGAAGACAATCGGACGGTGTTCCTGGAGTTGCCAGATCTAAAGCCAATCGATCAACTGTCGGTGGGCTATACGATGTTTGCCCGGGATGGTCAGACGATTGACCAGGCGATCATTCTGACATTGAATTCCATTTCCGGCCCGCCGTTTCCCGAAACGAAACTGCATCGTCCAACCGTCGATCCCGAGCGGGTGCGATTGCTGGCGTCGCTGCAGCCCGGGCTGCTGGTCACCGTTAAAGTCAGTGAAGAAACGCCCGGAAAGACGAGTGATCGGTCATACGTGCAGCGGATGGCCACATGGGACTTGAAAGACGTCTCAAACGGGACACATCGGCCGTGTCGCGTTATCGCGAACGGCTGGATCCGGATTCCCGTCACAGGACGATATCGAGTCTCGGGGCAGGCTGAGCCGGACGACCTGAATATCATCCTGACCGGAGCGAAGTTGACGACGGATGGGTGGTTTGCGCTCAGTCGGGGCCTGCAGCCAATCGTCATCGAACAATACGTCACTGGTAACGATGCCAGCGTGCGACTTTTGTGGGAAAGCGATCGATTTCCCAGGGAAGCGATTCCCGCGGCAGCATTGATGCACACCCCGCTGGCGGATTCGGACGCCGAGTCTCACTTCGCCGGGGCGATGTTGTTCGAACGACTTCGTTGTGCCAACTGCCACCAGCAGCCGCCTCGAAAGGCGAGCGGAGCCGATGATAATCAGGCATTCTGGGAGATTGCCCGAGCGGCGCCGCGCCTGGACACGATCGGTTCGCGCGTCGAGCCGATCTGGCTGGCACACTGGATCAGGAATCCCCATCAGCTTCGTTCCGATGCTTCCATGCCGGCGGTCATTCCAGGCGACGACGTGGGAACATCGAACGACATCGCGGCGTACTTGTCATCGCTGCAGGATCCATCAGCCGCAGGCCAGCGGATCGTCGTCGGGGAGGATGTTAAAGCCGATGTCGCCGAATCGGGGGCAGAGTTGTATGAGCAACTGGGGTGCATCACCTGTCACTCCCTGGCAAAGCCCGATCAGAAGGACGAATGGAACCGGGTCTCGTTGTACTATGTGAATGCCAAGTACCGACCTCAGGCCCTGACCGCCTATCTGCTTGCCCCGCACAGTCACGCGCCCAACAGCCGAATGCCGGATTTCCGACTGACTGAAGCCGAAGTCAGTGCCCTGGTTCAGTTCCTGCGACGCGATGCCAGGGGCCGGCTGGAACCGACGGGTCCGACGGGGAATGTTGACCGCGGCAAAGTGGCCTTTGAAAAGCAACGCTGTCACCAATGTCACGTCGTCGGTCAGGGAGATGCACTGGTCAAACCGAATCTGCCGGCGATCCGCTGGTCCGGCCGACAGACCGCCGGTTGCCTGGCTGCGGAGTCCGACCCGAAATCCCCATCCGCACGATTCGCATTGAGTGACTCCGACCGGGCTGCGCTGCTGGAATTTGGAACGGGTCCGGTGAACACCAACCTGCCGATGGCATCGAGCCGATCCGTGGACGCGTGGATGTCGCATCTGCGGTGCACTGCCTGCCATAGTCGCGATGCTCAACAATCACCGTGGGCTGAGATCATCGCGGACGAGGGTTCTGGCAAGCCGGCCGAAACCATTCCGCATCTGACGTGGGTCGGGGAAAAGTTGCAGGGCCCGTGGATCGAACGATTGTTGAAGGGAGACATCCAACAGAAACCCCGTCCCTGGATTGTCGCCCGGATGCCGTCATTTCCCGCATACGCCAGCCTGATGGCACATGGCATGGCGGCCGAACACGCCGTCCCCTTCGCGGAACCAATCCCTGCCAGCGCGACTGCCGAACGCATTGAGTTGGGCCGCAGATTGACAGAGCGCGCCGGGGGCCTTGACTGCCGCCAGTGCCACGGAGTCGGCAGCGAAGTCCCGCGTGGCGACAAATCGACGCAGATCGCCCTGGGAATCAATTTCTCACTCGCCAAAGAACGCCTGCGTCCCGAATTTGCGTTGCGTCAAATGCTCGATCCACCCCGCTATGACCCCAACAGCCGCATGCCGCGCTTCGCCCCGGACTTGAAGACCACTGCCGCCAAAGGGATCGCGGACGGTGATGCTCTCCAGCAATTCCAACTGCTGAAAGAGTATTTGTGGTCCATCGACTGACGTACCCGACGCTGCCAGCGTCGGCGCAACGAATCACCTGGACCTGATCCCGATCAAAGCAGTGACATCGCACCCACCGTCGATTACAGTGACTCGGCTCCTGCCGCAAAACAGCTTCGTCGCTGACGACAAGCCCCGCATCGTTCCCGCCAGTTCAGTCACCGTGAGATGAAACATGCATGTGTTCCGCCGTTGGTGCCTGCTACTTTTCGTGCTGGCCGGATTCAGTTCCGAAGTCGCCGCCGAACCGGAATGGTCTCGCGAGCAGGTCGATTTCTTTGAAAAACAGATCCGGCCGGTCCTGGCCGCTCAATGCTGGAACTGTCACGGTGAGAAAAAGGCCGAGTCGGGATTGAGACTGGATTCCCGGGAAGCAGTGCTGAAGGGGGGTGACCGGGGTGAAATCGTCGCGCCGCGCGAAGTCACGGTGGGCTTGTTGATGCATGCCCTGCGTCGCGATGGTGAACTTCAAATGCCCCCGAATGGCCGGCTGACTTCGGGCCAGGTCTCGGCGTTCGCCAAATGGATTGAACAGGGACTGCCCTGGCCGCGTGATGCGGCGGGTTCCGCGATGTCGCAAGCGTGGCTCAGCCACTGGGCCTTTCAGCCGGTCCGCAAACCTGTAGTTCCCGGGATGGCCGCCGATATCTGGTCACTCTCCCCGATCGACCGATTCATCCTCGAGCAGGAGCCGAACGCAGTCCGGCATCAAGCCCGCAAATCCACGCTGATTCGTCGATTGTCATTTGATCTGACGGGACTGCCGCCCACACCGGACGAAGTCGCCGAATTTGAGGCGGATGCCGCACCCGATGCCTATGAGCGTCTGGTCGATCGCTTGCTGGCGTCTCCCAGGCATGGAGAACGTTGGGGACGGTACTGGCTGGACGTCGCCCGCTATGCAGACACCAAGGGATACGTCTTTTTCGAAGAAAAGTCGTATCCGTGGGCTTACACATACCGGGACTATGTGATCCAGTCGCTGAACGAAGACAAGCCGTACTACCGGTTCCTGTTGGAACAGATTGCTGCGGATCAACTCGAGAACCACACAGACGCTTCGCTGGCGGGACTCGGTTTCCTGACGGTCGGCGGGCACTTCATGGGAAATGTCCACGATATCGTTGACGATCGAATCGATGTGGTGACGCGTGGAGTCATGGGTCTGACGGTCACGTGCGCCCGTTGCCACGATCACAAGTACGACCCCATTCCGACCGCCGACTACTACTCGTTGTACGGCGTTTTCCGCAGTTCCACCGAACCGCTGGTTCTGCCACTCTTTTCGACCCCGCAGGACACGCCCGCATACCGCCGGTTTACGGCCGAGTTGTCGGTGCGTCAGCAGAATCTGGACGACTTTGTCGCTCAGAAACATGCGGCGCTTGTGGAAGGCGCGCGGACTCGGGCCGGTGAATATCTGCTCGCTGCGAAGCTGGCCGGCGAAAAGCCGGCCACCGACGATTTCATGCTGATTGCCGATCCCGGCGATCTGAATCCGGCGATGATTGTTCGCTGGCAATCCTATCTGGAAAAAATCGAAGGACAGGGGACTGCGGGCAGTGACCATGGATTCAAACACCCGGTCTGGGGCGTCTGGTTTCAACTGGCGTCGATTCCCGCAGATCGATTCCCGATGGAGGCGGCCCGGCTCTGTGCGGAACTTGCATCGCCTGCGAAATCCCATGGCACGAATCCGCTGGTCGTCAAGGCGGTCTGCGGCGATGTTCCACCGTCGACGTTGGCCGAGGCGGCCAATCGGTATGGCCTGTTGTTGAAGTCGATCCACGCCGACTGGCAGACACGACTACGTGACGCCGTGATCCTGAAGCGACCGACACCGACCGCCCTGGAAAATGCGGACGAGGAACAATTGCGTCTGGAACTGTACGGCGAGACCGCTCCGGCGAATGTTCCACTGGTGTTTGGTTGGGGATTCCTGTCACTGCTGCCGGACCGGGCATCGCAGGGTGAGTATCAGAAGGTCCTGAAGGAGGTGGAACAATGGTTGATCAACGGTCCCGCGGCACCGCCACGGGCCATGGTTCTGCTGGACGGTCCGACATACGACCCGCGCGTATTTATCCGGGGAAATCCCAACCGGCCGGGTGATGCGGTGTCGCGTCACTTCCTCAGCGCGCTGTCGGCCGATCCGCAACGCTTTACGCGTGGCAGTGGTCGGTTGGAACTGGCCCAGGCGATCGTCGATCCCGGGAATCCGCTGACATCACGCGTCGCGGTGAATCGCCTGTGGCAGAATCACTTTGGTACCGGACTGGTCCGGACGCCCGGTGATTTCGGTTTGCGGAGCGATCCGCCCACTCATCCGGAACTGCTCGACTGGCTCGCCAAAGAACTGATCGGGGCCGATCGTCCGTCTGATCGGTGGTCAATCAAGCGATTGCATCGCCAGATTGTGACGAGTGCCACGTATCAGCAGTCCAGCCAGGATTTGTCCGCGACCGATCCGGAAAATCGCAGGTTGAGTCGAGCCAATCGAGTCCGTCTGGATTTTGAAGCCACACGCGACGCCCTGCTGGCAGTGACGGGACAACTGGACGATCGGATCGGTGGCCCGTCCCGTTCGATGCTGGACGGTGGTTTTCATCCGCGTCGGACGTTGTATGCGTACCTGGATCGCCAGGATCCTCCTGGCCTGTTGAGCGTGTTTGACGTTCCCAGTTCAGCGGCGACCAGCACGGTTCGAGACACGACGACGGTGTCTCCACAGGCGCTGTACATGATGAACGGTCCCTTCGTGGCAACCTGTGCCGACCTGATTTTGCGGCGGCCGGACGTGGCCGGGATACCTGCCGCGGATGCCCGGGTGCAACGGATTTACCGAATCTTGTTCGCCCGCGATCCGCAGGCGGCAGAATTGCGTCTGGCGCTGGACTTCCTGGGGGAACAACCGTCTGCCGCGGTTTGGCAGGAGTTTTTCCAGGCACTCCTGCTGACCAACGAATTCGTGTTTGTTGACTGAACGCCACCTGTCGGCACAACCCCGATTTCGGGTGCATCGGTCCCAAGCAGGGAGCCTCAAAACACTAGCCCGACGCGCGAGCGAGGGACCGCCAAGTTGGACCCACAATTCCCAATCGCCGCCCGTCATTCATCGTTCCCAAGCGGGAGCTTGGGAACGAGAAACAACAACCGAACTGGCTTTTTAGGTCGTGATGGTGCTGCCGATAGCGTATGGCCTGGCGACTCGGTAGACTTCCACCAAGATCTGCGATATTCCGGTGGCGTTTTGTGGCCATCGTGGGACCAATCGCCAATGCCTTCGGACCGATCGACCTCCGTGGTCCAGTCCTGGAAACGCCATTGCTCTCATGCAACACCTGACTCGAAATCGTTCGCCCCTCTTTCCCAAGAGATCCCTCATGTCCACACCAGTGAGATCGGGGTTTCGTATGGCCGGACCTGAAGATGCCCCCACCGCTTATGCGCACCCCCCGCTGGTCGAAAGCTGGCTGGGAGTCGAATACAGCGCGGAGAGCGAATGGAGTTCCGCAGATTCCGACACACTGCGTGCCGCGCTGGGGCCCGAATGGCCAGGGACGTGGAAGACATACACTCAAGGATCAGTCACGGGTCGGCAACTGACCAACGTGATGGCCGATCGAGCCCTGCGACTGACGTCGCATGGTTTTTCGTTTGGATGGCTGGGGCATGGTGGTGAGCGGTACCCTCGCTACGAATCCGTTCGTGATGGATTTGTGACCGTATTGGATGCCAATCGTCAATTGGCGGCCAACCCCGCGAAATCCGTTGTTCCCGTGCGATGGACCGTCTGTTACGTGAATCGCATTCCACGCGGCACGGTCTGGTCGACTCCCGGGGACTGGTCGTTTTTCAATCTGTGGCAATCCGCTCCACTGAAAGGCCTGGGAGTCGACCCTGTTGGTTTTCATGGCGAGTGGAGTTTCGCGCTGGAGGCCGAACGGGGCGAACTGAAAATCCGTTTTTATCATCAGGTTGACTCCGCGACAGACGAAACCGAAAGCGTCTGGATGTCCCTGACGACCAGTGGACCCGTGGACGATCCCGAGACCCTGTTCGACGGCATGGACTACGGCCGCGAAGTCATCGTCCGCGGATTCAATGAACTGGTCTCTGCCGACGCCAAGAACTACTGGGGCGTTCGGCCAAAATAGAGGACAGTGCCCTCGACTCAATTCGAGCGACCGCTCGAGAACGGCAACCGCCGCTCCCGTTGGTCGCTCGCCACAGCCGTGCGCCCAAGACGCGATCATCACATGATGAATGAGCGTTATTACAGCTCACTCTTGAAGCAATTGCCGCAGGGCCGGGATCCGGCGTTTTCCTTCGGCGGCCGCCTTGGCATCCTGGCCATCCTCGACAATCGTTTCCCACAGTTCGATCGCGGCCTTGAGCATATCCGAGCGTTGTTTCGCGTACTGATCCGGCAGCTTGCCGGACGCATACCCATCCAGGGCCCTGGCACGCGCGACCAGAAACTTTCGCTGTTCGGCAATGTCGTCTGCTTCCCACGGTTTTTCGCGACGACCTTCGTACTCCAGCAGGATGCGTTTGGCGGATTCCGCCGCCGCCAGATCCGGCCAGCGAGTCATCACGCCCTGGAGTTGCATCAGTCCGGAATAGATCGTCTTCCGATCCTTGATCCGGGATTCTCCCTCGGCCAGCAACAGCTTGGCCTGTTCCTCCCGGCTGGGGGCCTGATCGGCGGCAACTCGACTGGTGGGATGTTGCTGTGCCAGTTTGCGTCGTTGGGCCACGGCCGCATCCAGCCATTCCAGGGCGGCCTGAAACGGCTTGGCGTCAGGAATGCCATGCCCCAGCCTGGGGACAACCGTGACGCGGGTGCGAATCCCCATGTCGGAAAACATCGGGCCGCGAAATCGTTCGACCTCGCCCAGATTGAAGTCTTCGGTCCCGGTCAGAAACGCCAGACTCAATCGATCGATGGCACGATGACGCAGCCACGATTCCTCACGCAATTCGCCACCGGCACAGACCGGGATCGCACCACCGAACAGTTCCGGCAGGGCGAATGCGACGGCACAGGCGACTCGCCCCCCACCCGAGAACCCGGCGATGTAGGTTCGGTCTGGATCAATTCGATGCTGTTGACGGACATCATCGAGGACATCCAGCACCAGTCGCACTCGTCGAGGCATCGGAGTATTGTTGCCCGCCCCGTAAGGACTGGCGAACACGATTCCCTTCTGCTTGCAGACACTTTCGAGCTGTTTCCACCCCGCCGGTGAAACTCCGGCGGAAACAAACAAGATCATCGGCAACCCGTCGTTTTTACCTTGGGGCGCGGCGGGGATGTACCGCTCGTACCGCTGCTGCCGGGACTCGTAACCGGCCAGCCAGTCGGCGGGTGGTTCGACGACGCTCTGGTTCGAAACAACAAATGTCCAGTCCAGCCGCGTCGGTTCAGCGACGGTGACTTCCTTCTGATAGCCCGACTCGGCCGCGAGACTGGCGTTGATCATCAGAAACAACAGAACGACAGCCGTTTCCACGCGTCCGAAGTACATCATCGCAGATCCTCACACTGGCCCGACGCGCGAGCGAGGGACCGAAAGTTGGACAGTCCACCTGATCTTTTCCCCGAAGGGGATGGATCGCAAAGCACAGGGTGCGCTTCGCACCCTGTGAAGCTGGTCGATCGGAATCGCCATTTTCCCCGAAGGGGATAGATCTCGGCACACAGGCAGATCGTGAGAATGTATCCCCTTCAGGGAAAAAGAAAAACTCGATTCATACGACACAGGGTGCGAAGCGCACCCTGTGCTTTGCGATTCATCCCCTCCCCAGCCACCGAGTCGAACGCCGTTCCGCTCTCCACCGACCCCGCGTCGGTGGAAACACGACTGGTCAGCTACTCATCGCAATTGTTGCCACCTTTCTTCTTCCAACTTACTGGGCATGGACAATCGCACTGAGTCCGCTTGTGGCCAAATTCTGGGGGACGGGGAATCCCCCCTGGAGTGCTGCGGCTCGACGCAGCCCTCCATTGATCTGGAATGATCACGTCAATCGTCCCAAAAGCATTCGATCACAGAATCGCGGCCGAAAGCGATGGCTTTTCGAAATGCGAGAGTCATCGTTTTCATCCGTGGCCAACTGCCAGGGCAGAAACGGTGCTCGATTTCAACCTCGGAATCGCGTGTTCGTACCGGCTAACGGTCAAATCTGGTAGAAGTGTCATCGCCAGTCGGCGGTGACCTTGAACGGCCGCCGCACTCGAAAATCCATCTGATCGGGAGTGTTGAAGTGTCTGCGAAAGCCTGGGGCGGAGCGTTTGATGAAAAGACCGATCCGCGCGTCGAAAAGTTTACGGAATCCATCAGCTTCGACAGCCGATTGGCCGCTGTCGACATCCGTGGTTCCCAGGCGCACGCCCGCATGCTCACCCAGTCCGGATTGCTGACCGCCGATGAGTGCCGGCAAATCGTCGAAACACTGGACCTTATCGGCCAGGAAATCTCCCGCGGCGAAATGGTCTGGAAGACGGAACTCGAAGACATCCACATGCACATTGAGTCCGCACTGATTGCGCGGATTGGCGATGTCGGCCGGAAACTGCATACCGCTCGCAGCCGGAATGATCAGGTTTCCACGGATCTCAAGCTGTACGTCCGCGATTCCCTGGCCGTGCTCGACGGTCTGCTCGCCGAATTGCAGCAGGCGTTTGTCGATCGGTGTGAAATTGATGTCGATGTTGTCTTGCCCGGGTTCACGCATCTGCAACGGGCCCAACCGGTCATGGCCAATCACTACTGGCTGGCCTATTGCGAGAAGTTCCAGCGCGACCGGGAACGGCTGGCCGATTGTCGGAAGCGAGTCAACGTGCTGCCGTTGGGGGCGGCGGCCCTCGCGGGAACGTCGCTTCCCATTGATCGCCAGGAGACCGCTCGATTGCTGGGTTTTGATGCTGTGGCGGCCAACAGTCTGGATGTCTCCAGTGACCGCGACTTCCTGGCCGAAGCGATTTTTGATCTCTCGCTGATCTCGGTCCACCTGAGCGGCTGGGCAGAAGAATGGATCCTGTGGTGTACGACGGAATTCGGATTTCTGAAACTGCCCGACGCGTACACGACCGGGTCGTCGATCATGCCGCAAAAGCGTAACCCCGATGTGCTGGAATTGATCCGCGGCAAGTCGGCGCGGGTGATCGCGGATGTCCAGCAGATCCTGACGCTGCTGAAGGGACTGCCGCTCGCCTACAACCGCGACCTGCAGGAGGACAAGCTCGCCTTCTTCGACGCCCTCGACACGGTCCAGGCCTGCCTGGAACTGGCACCCAGCATCGTTCGGCGAGCCAGGCTGCAGGTGGAAACGATCAACGCCCGATTGGAAGAAGGATTCCTCGACGCCACGACGTTGATGGAATACCTGATCAGCAAGGGAGTCCCGATGCGTTCCGGCCACGAAGTCGTCGGAAAGCTGGTCCGAACCTGCGAATCACGACGGATCAAGCTGGCGGATCTGACGCTGACGGAACTTCAGCAGGCGTGCGACAAGATCGAAGCGGATGTCGCGGATTCACTGGGGGTTCGCAACGTGGTGTTGCGACTGAGCAGCTTCGGCAGCGGTGGACGTGACGCCGTGGCCGAACGCGTCGCCGCGTGGCGTCAACGGTTGACGGGGAACGGATGAACAGCCTGCCTGTGACCGATGCGACACCCGCCGGGCCGGTGCCGCGGACACTGCGCATGACTCTGTCTTACGACGGCACCAACTACTGCGGCTGGCAGGTGCAGCCGAACGGAGTCGCCCTGCAGGCGGTGGTCGAACAGGCGCTGCTGCAGTTCACCGGCGAGTCGATTCGCGTGGTCGCGTCCGGTCGTACCGATGCGGCAGTTCATGCGATCGGCCAGGTGATCAGCTTTGTCACTCATTCGACAACCCCCTGTCGCGGCTTCCTGCATGGATTGCCGATTCATCTGCCGGGCGATGTGGTGGTCCGTGCGGTCGAAGAGGTGCCCCGGGGCTTCAATGCCCGTTACGACGCCCGTCGGAAATGGTATCGGTATGTGATCCACAACAACCCGATCCGCATCCCGTTCCTGCGCAACTACGCATTGTGGCAACGTTCACGACTGAACGAGCAGGCGATGCACGCGGCGGTGCAATGCCTGGTGGGAACGCACGACTTCCGGTGCTTCGAAACGCAGTGGCCGAATCGTTCGTCCAGTATCCGGACTGTGTTCCATGCCAGTGTGACCCGCACGGCCGGTTGGAATGGCTGGGGGGCGAATGTTTCGACGCCAGGTTCTGTGAAGGAATTGAACTCGGCATCCGAGTCACCGTCGGTCGCGACACTGGCCGCTCGCGACGCGGTCAGCGAACCATCGGCCGACTTTCTGTGTTTTGACATTGAGGCCGATGGATTCCTGTACAACATGGTCCGCGCGATCGCCGGTACGCTGATTCATGTGGGACGCGGCCGGTGGACTTCGCAAGACATGCGTCGAATCCTGGAGGCCGGCGATCGCACCATTGCCGGTGAAACCGCGCCCCCGCAGGGATTGTACCTGATGCAGGTTGGGTACGACTGATCGCGGTCCATGCGGCCCGCTGGCCATGGGATCGAGCCTGAATACCCTGTGGCGGCTGTTGAATTACTTAGACGGTTCCAGCAGTTTCAATTCACCCAACCACGCGAGGGATTGTTCCTGCCAGGCGTCCCACATGGGGCCCTTGTAGCCGTTCAGGCCGTGGCCTCCGGAAGGGAGTTCCAGATATTTGCCGGGGACCTTGTGGGCCTGCAGGGCGGCATAAAACATCTCCGAGTTTTCCGGGACGACGGCTTTGTCATCCTTGGCATGGGCCAGAAATGTGGGGGGTGTTTTTTCGGTGATTTGTTTTTCATTCGAGAACAGTTCCACCATTTGCGCGGTGGGATCCGCTCCCAGCAGATTGCGTTTGGAACCCTGATGCGTCTTGTCGCCCATGGTGATTACGGGATAGATCAGGATCCCAAAATCGGGACGGCAACCGACTCGTTCGACCGGGTCGGTGGCCTGGGGATTGCCATTGTCAAAATGGGTCACGGCGGTCGATGCCAAATGTCCACCCGCGGAAAACCCCATGATCCCAATGCGAGCGGGATCAATTCCCCATTCGCCAGCCCGAGATCGAACCGTGCGGATCGCTCGTTGAGCGTCCATCAACGGGACGAATGTCCGACCGGCTGGCAGGCGGTATTCCAGGACGACACCGGTCACTCCGTGTTTTCCCAGCCAGTCGGCGATTCCGTGCCCCTCGGCACCCGTAACCAGGCCGCCGTAACCACCACCCGGGCAGATGATGCACGCGGCACCATTCGACTGGGCGGGACGATGCACCGTGATGAAGACTTCGGCGTCCTGATATTTTCCGACACCGATGGGAGCGTGACCTCCCCAGATGTCGACGCGCACGGGCTTTTCGGCGGCAGTGGTCTGGGCCATCAAGTGGCCCGCTGGAACCAGGAACAGTGCGGCCAGAATCCAACGACCTGCGTTCATCATTGTTGTTGCCTCAGGGAAGGTCACGAATCAAAATGCTTGAAAACTCAATCGGATCGCCGTGGTGCTGTAGTGCGATCGGACCGCGGGCGGCGACACCCGGCAGCAAGGCGTTTTCGATCACCAGTTCACCGTTCAGGCGAACGGTCAATCGGTCCCCCTTCATTGTGATGACAAATCGATTCCATTGACCGATCGGCTTGTCGGCCACTTTTTTCGGGGTGACACCGGCCCGGACTTCGGCCGGTTGACTGGCATCGGTGCGGTATCCATAAACTTCGCCGCTGCCCGCCGGGCGACACCACATGTTGACCTGACTTTTGCTGCTGCCCCGCAGATAGATGCCGCTGTCACCGGCATCATCGACTTCCACTTCGACCGGCTTGCCGTCGGGGCCGACTTCATCCAGGCCACTGGGCAGCGTCCTGGGCCATTTCTTCTTCGTGGGCTTGCCGGTCCAGCGCCAGTCGCAGATCAATTCGAAGTCGCCGAATTCTTCGTCGGTCCACAGATTGGGATCGGCCGCATCGCACTTGCCATCATAGGTCAATCGCCAGTCCGCAGGCTTCCAGTGTGCCCGGTGTTGTTCGGTGACTTTCCAGCCGGTCAGGTCGAGTCCGTTGTACAGGGATCGATGTCCCTGGGCTTCGAGGGCGATTTCTTCCGGCTTGGGATTGGTCGAGGGAAGTTCCTTGATCCTGATGTTGCGGAAATGGCATTCGGAACCTTCCGATTCCAGGCACAAGTATCCCTTGCGCGGATTGCATTTGGTTCCGCCGCTGACTTCCCTGCCATTGACTTCCAGCTTGATCGTGCCGTCGTTGCAGGTGACGCGGTAATGATTCCATTCGGGCGATGGCTTGCAGCGTTTTTCGGAAGGAAGGCAACGGTCCCAGCCACCCGGATGAGGCCGATCGGGGACCATCTTCGCTCCCCAGATGGGAAAGATGTCGCCGTGGCTGGTGTAGTTGGCGGTTTCGTGCCCGTCCAGAATCTGGACTTCGATCCCGCGTGAGAAGGGCCCGCCGACGGCCGTGATCGGATCGCCCCAGACGAACAGGCCCGCGTTCCCCTTGGGGTGCATGTGTCGCCAATCCAGTTCGATGATGAAATTCTCATACATCCGGGGCGTTCGCAGGGTCCCTGTCGGGACGCCCGTGCTGACGACGATTCCGTCTTTTACGGAGAAGGTCGTCGCCGCGACATTGACCGGAATCCAGCCCGACAGGTCTTTGCCATTGAACATCGGCACAAACCCGTCCTCATCCGCCGCGAGCAATGGAAGCGCAGACACGAACAGCAGGCTGGCAGTTATCACCGTACGCATGGCAGGCTCCAACGAAGTGATCCCAACAGTATCTCTCCCGTCAGGCTACCAGCCACGCCACTTTTTTTCACGGCCACGTCTGGACGCCGCCACCAGCGGCGGGAATCCGTCGACGAAGTCCATTCGAGCCGTTGGAAATCATCTGCCGCCAGGAACCGAGGCAACGTTTCTGAACCGGCCAACGCAGGACCAATCAACTGGGGCAACCGCCGGGTGCCCGTGGTTTGGCATTCTCTGGAAGAGTTGTTGCCTTGAAGACTGATCCGACATCGAATCAGGGGTGCCACGGTTTTGGAGTCTTCGACAAGGCCGTGCTGCCTTTCGTGTTTTCAGTCCCTGGCAGCGGTTTCCCGAGTCATTCATGATTGCCAATGCCTGATGAACTGGTACAAAAGATTGACATATGTATAGTGAACTGCAAGGATACCGCAGTGACATCGACGCGTTCAGATGGGTGAAATCCTATGAAATCTCGCAACCTGGTGTGGTCAGTCGTCGTTTTCATCTTTACAGGTTCCTTGGTATCGGGCGATGACGCTCCGCCCGCAAAAGCCACTGTGACTGCCGACCAGCAGGCCGCATTTGCCACCAATCCGGTGATCAAAAAGGCCAACGCGGCGTTTGAGGCGGAAATGAAGACAGCCGAAACCGTCTTTTCTGCTTCGAAACGCAAAGCGACCGAAAAACGTCTTGCTGTTTATCGTGAGCAACTCAAGACGTTTACGAAGTCTGGAGACTTCGACAGGGCTATGGCTTGCAAGGCAGCGATTGATGGAATTGAAACGAATCCGTCGGAAACGTCAGTTAACCGGCCTCGGCCGAAAGATGTTGTCAGGTTTGAAGGTCACACATATGCGTTGATCAGAGAGCCAGCAACATGGCACATGGCAAAACGTCGATGTGAGGAGATGGGTGGCCATTTGGCGTTCGTGAAGGGTGGGAAGGAGTATGGGTTTCTCTATAAGTTATGCGGTAAGACCAGAGCATACCTCGGCGCATCAGATGAGGAACAAGAAGGCCAATGGCGGTGGCTCGACGGAACACTGTGGACGCCAAATCCCTGGGAAACCGACAATGGCGGAACTACGATGGCACCGCAACACTATATGTCATTGGACGGAGGCCGCAACGTTATGGATGACATCGGAGGATCCGAACGATTGGCGTACATCTGCGAATGGGACGACTGATTCCACGCCGCCAATCGCGAGGGATCGTGATCGTTTGCATCGAATCAGGGGTGCCACGGTTTTGGAGTCTTCGACAAGGCCATGCTGCTTTGGATTTCAGGTTCGCGGATCTGGCGGCACGGAGTCTCGGTCGATGGGGAACGGCCCTCTCTTAAATGGTAATCTTCCACAAGTCTGCGTTCTGCAGCAACTTCGCTCGTGCATCGCACGACACAAAGCGTGACCAGATCAAGGAAACAAACGCAATGAGTGCCAAGCTGGTTGGTTTGATGGTGAGCTTTTCGATCGCGTGTGTCGGCACGGCACTTCACGCCGAAGACATTGAGCCTGGATTGTACCTGAGAACAACCTACGCTTTCGGAAATCTTGCACACCGTGATGCCGTTCAACACCGCACTTGATCCCAAGAACGCTCAATTGAGCGACGAACACATGATTTTCGACAGTGCTAATCTCAAGCGCGAAAAGTAAGTAGGGGACTGCAAAAGGTCAATTTAATCTTAACCACACGGAGCCTGCTTAGTTGCCGTCGACATTTTTCAAAAACTCGGTGGCGGGTTTGAAATCGATCGTCTCCAGGGATTTGATCGAGCGAAGGACCTTCAGGAATTCGCGGTGGGCATCGTTGCTGGGTTTGTAGGCGAAAAAGAAGAATCGCAGAGGCATATCTGCCACGATACGGATATCGGTGACTTTTGTGCCTTGGATATCAAGTGAGAGCAGTTGTTTTCCGGCAAGCGGCGACAAGTCAGACAGTGCGGAACTGGTGCAAATGAGGTGTGTGAGGGGGGCGTCACGGAGCGGTGACAGATCGGAGACCGACATCCCAATCCCACCGAATCGAACAATTCTCAACGGCATTTCCCGCAATGGCGCCAAACTGCTAACCTTCGTATGGATGAATTCGACCTCAGTCAGTGGCATTCCCCGCAGCGGTTCCAGGTTCGCCACGCCCGAGTTGCCGAAGGCGACCGTGGTCAACTGGAGACCTTCAAGTGGCGATAAATCCTGAAATCTTGATTTCTTCCTATCGTTGCCGTTCATCTTCAGGTTAGTGATCCCTGACAGCGCCCTGATCGGAGAAATATCAGTTATGTTGTCCGTGGCAAATCCAAGGCCCGTCACAATCCCGTTGGTAATGTTCGGTGGTTCCTTCCCGCGGTGACCTGTCAGCTTGCCATCAAATTCAGGATTTAATTCCACCAGCTTCTTGCTGACGGCTTCGAGTTGCATCCTGACAGGCATGGCCTGCACGTCCTTCGTCCATTGTGCAAAGGCGGGGTCGTGCATAAACAGCTTGCCGGATCCAGGACCCTTGGCGGGCATAAGGCCTGGAATTGGTTCACCTGAGCTCTTGGGGATCGGCAAATCGTCGACCTCGACATTCGATTCCGCCGGAGCTCCAGACGATGAAATCGCAGATACGGACGTAGTCGGTGGGCTGTTCCCCGGCCGACTGATTTCTTTTGTTGTCGATGTCGTCAGAGCCTTTTGCCGGATCGGCTGCTCGGCAATCACTTTGCCACCACTGTTGACGACCAGGTTGTCACCGATCAACTCGACTTTGACGCGAGTCTCCTTGCCCTTCTTGATCTCAAACGATTTGGTTGGAAAGGACAGGTCGCCACGAGTGACCAGCAGCGTCTTCTCGCCGACGCGCAAGGATACGGGATCGAGATCGGCGCCGTGGAACTTCAGGTCTGTCCCCTTGACCGTCATCTCGACTTCCGGATCGAGGATCTCCACGCGCAAGGTGCCGTTCGGCGTCTGGAAGAGGAACACCGCCACCAGCAGCACCAGTACCGAGGCCACTCCGCTGGCGATTTGCAGGCGTCGATCCTGAAACCACGGCGGTGATTTGACCATTCGGCCCTTCGGCCGTTGAAAACGCTGGGTCTCGCTGGCAGGGGTCGGCGGCATCGTTTCGTCCGTGGACGTCACGGTCGCCTGAGACCTGGCCGCCGTCTTCGCGCCGGTCATCGATGGGTTGGAGCGACTGCCACGCAGGCCTTCCGTTGGCGATTCGATGTGCTGCAGGAAACTCTGAAACTCGTCGGGCCCCGTCGCGACCTCGGCGACGGCCATGGCTTTGATGCTCGCCCCCGTCCGGCAGGCCTGCAGATCAACCAGTACTTCCGTCGCCGTCTGGTAACGGTCGGCTGGCTTCTTCGCCACCAGCTTCTGAAAGACGTGGTCGAGCGATTCTGGAACGTCGTCACGAACGGCACGCAAGCTGGGAATGGGTTGGTCACGGTGAGCCAGCAGGCGTGCCATCAATGAATCTCCCTCGTAGGCCGACCTGCCGGTCAACAGGTACCACAACGAAATCCCCAGGCTGTACAGGTCACTGCGTGCGTCGGCGTGCTTGGTGTTCAGCGCCTGTTCCGGGGCCATATAGTCCACTGTCCCCATTACCGCGCCGGTTCCGGTCAGATCGGCCTGCGTCGCCACGTCGGCCGCTTCGATTCGAGCCAGCCCCATGTCCAGAATCTTCACCACACCGCTGGTATCCATCAGCAGGTTCGCCGGCTTGATGTCGCGATGGATCACCCCTTGCTTGTGAGCGAACTCCAATCCCTTCGCGGCTTGGGCAATGCAGTCGATCGCCTGATCCAAGGACAATGGCCCCTTCTTCCTGACGATCGATGACAAGTCGTCACCGGGAACGTATTCCATGACCAGGAACGGCGAACCGTTTGTTTCTCCCGCATCGAAGGCCCCGACGATGTTCGGATGCGTCAACCGTGCCGCCGCTTCCACTTCCCGCTGAAACCGCTGCGACAGTTCCTTCGTTTTGGTGACCGCGGGCGACAATACCTTGATCGCGACGAGTCGCTTCATCATCCGGTGCTCGGCCTTCAGCACCATTCCCATTCCCCCCTGGCCCAGCTTGTCCAGGACGAAATAGCTGCCCATCGTCAGTGACTTCCCCTTGCCCGAATAGACCACTTGGGCCTGATACGCGCTGATCTTCTTCTCTTTCACCAGGCGTTTGGCGAGTTGCTCGCCGTCAACGGGTTTGTCACCATCCGGCAGCTTGTCGAGGAATGCCCGCAGATCCTGCTCGGATAATACGCCGCTGTCCGCAAGCTGCCTGGAGAACTGCTCAAGTAAGACCGCCATAAGGAAGGGGTTCCGTGCTGAACGGTTCATTAGAAATTGCGAGGTGCCGCATTATGGCAGGACGGATAAGTGTTTGCCAGTGCCTTGGCTTCTGACTGCTTCTGACTGAGCAGCGCAAGCGATTTTCCAGCGGTTGCTTTGGAAGATTCAAGGGCCATAAATGGGTGGTCCCGTTCGACCGGTCCCAAAGAACCATGTGTTGCTCGAACCGGATCGAGCAGCGCCAAATCGTCGACTCACTTGCTGTGAGAGTTGGACAACGGGGTAAAGTCGTACCCACTCGCCAGATTCTGTGACTCCTGCAGTGCAAACCAATTCCTGATATCCCCGCGACGGATGCGGGTACGTCATCACAGTAATGAGCACCTTGGTCGTCTGCGATGTATTCATGGATGGCTGCTATTTCAGATGTACTATTGGCAGACCCGTATTCCGACTGACAGGTTCATCAAACGCCTTGCCCGTTTGGTCAATCGCCGACACACCCCTCAAAGGGAGCATGATACAAGTCAGCCCTGTCGCCGTTGCCGCCTTCCAACCAATCTCTTCTCCCAGCTTTCTGTTCTCTTCGACCGTCGTTCGCATCAGCGTCACGGTTGGGTTGTGCTGATAGAACTTTCGATCCTTAAACTTTTCGGGCACCGTGTTGCTCGGCCCAAAATTCACCATGTTGTGGACGATTTAACCCACAGCGACCCCGCCGCTTCGACAGTCACTTTTCCTCCGGCTTTATTTGTTCGAAACCATTCGGGAACTCCACGTCGTATCCTCCATCTTTTGCCTTTGACAGGTAAACGCGAACGGTGTCGCCCTTTTTCGGAATACCTCGATGTCCCGCTGATCTGGTCGGAGAAGGACTTTTTCCAATCCAGATGCTTTTCTCGTAACGGACCTTTGCGACTTTGCCGGCCACGATTCCTTCGCCTTTTTCGCAAGTGGTCACCGTGATCTCGCAAACACCGTTGATGTCGTCGGTGTTTTCGGACTTTGTCGACGTCTCTGTGATCTTCGCAACCTTTCCTGTCACGATGTGAGTCGCGTCCTTTCTGAGAGCCTCCGGAGATTGATCGATAATCTCCGCTTGAAGGACGGCCGTAAGAGCCATCATCCAAAGGCCAAGCACAGTGGCGAACCGGGTGCGATACCAATTGCTTATGACGACTCCTTTGTGACGAATTGAACGCTGGGTGCGCGGATTTTGGGGCTCGGGAACAGCCAATCGTATTTGTGAGCGTTGAACAGCTGCGACAACACGGCCTGCTGCCGCACCGTCAGTGGTTGATACTCATTTCGCAGGCGAGGCGAACAGAGCTTCAAACGCCACTGGCTCACCGGTCATCTTGTCCCAGACCGCTCGCTGGATGTCGCTCAACTGCTTTAGGGCGAGTTGAACGGTTTCCGCCTCGTACGCTCGTCGTGCGCGAAAGTTGTCGAGGGCTGACTTTTCGGTTGTCCGCACGGGCGATTCGGGGTTGGATGTGCGGTCTCGCAGCAACTGATCCAGGCCATCTATCTGATCGTCGGTCAGCTTGGCCTCGTCACGAAACTGGCGATCGAGAATGGCGTCGGGACCATGTCCTTGAAACCGGATCTGAGCAATGCGTTGCTTTTGAGTCTCGGTCAACGTGTCAATCAGGGTCTTCAGATAGTCTCCCCCCGCTTGGGACCGCCCCCTGGCTTGCTCCAGGTTCCTGTCTGCCGTTTGGCCGCGGGTTTTCGTCAACTCATCAAGCCTTTCGCCCGCTTCCGACAGCTTGGCGATTTGATCGGGCGTCAGCTTCAGGTCCGCCTGAATGGAGGGATGACGAAGATAGGAGTAAGGAATGTAAGGAGCGGCTGTGAGTTCGACCAACGGAGGCCTGACTCGTTGACCCGCCGGCGCGACGGCCGCAATGCGAGAATGTGGTATCACTGCGGCCGACGGCTCTCCAATCAAATCATTCCACGCCTGGCGTTGCGCTTCACTCAAGATCTGATAACAAGCCACTCCAAAATCCGTCCCCTTCAAAGAACTGTCACGCTGCGCCTCCAAGATCCGCAGCCGCTGAGCCACCCGCAGATTCAACTTCTGCGTGATATCCGGCCGCAACAGCGCTCGAGCTCCGTCCTGCTGAAGCTCCAACTGTTCCAGTCGACGGAGTTGATCTTCAGCCAGGATCCGTTTCAACTTTTCTTCGCCATTCTGAACAAACTCGGCATCGGCCTTTCGGCGCTCTGTGACATCGGGGGTCTCGAGACGTTCGACCATCAGCGGGGGCGCGCGACGTACTTTCACATAGGCCGCACAGTCTTCCTGCAAGGCCGTGATGGAAACACGCTGGTCCTCGGTGATTTTTAGTTCGTCTGTCAGCCGACTCAACAAGCGGAGCTTCGGTTGCCATTGAGAGAATTTCGACAGCTCAGGGATCCGAGCCTGACTCCAGGCGATTGATTGCAGGCAGACCAGCAGTGACACCGTGAGAATGAGCTTCGTTTTCATGAGACGCCCTGCGAGAGAACCCGAGAGATGAAGCGTTACGAGCCTAGCTCGGAGAAATCGTACTTTCAATCGCTTGCCGCCCATTTCTGATCGCGTAGGTGATGCTTCAGCATCACTTCTTCGGCGGTCCTGGTGGCCTTCAGCTGGTGCGTGAAGAGTGATGCTGAAGCATCACCTACCAGACGGAATCGACTCGGCTTCAATTGCAAATCAACTCAAGTAACTTCCACGCGGATGTTTCAGCAAAGCCCCCATCGTTGATGTGGTTGTCCATCTCAATCAATTCCACAGAGCCATGCGTTGCTCGAATCCCATCGTACAACGCTTGCCTCGCCACGGAATCATCAAACGCCTTCCCTGTCTGATCAATCGCCGACACTCCCTTCAGTGGAATCATAATGCAAGTCGGCCCCGTCGCCGCCGCAGCTTTCCGGCCGATCTCTTCTCCCAGCTTTCGATTCTCTTCAACCGTCGTGCGCATCAGTGTGACGTTGGCGTTGTGTTCGTAGAATTTGCGGTCTTTGAATTTCTCGGGGACTGTGGCTCTTGGCCCAAAATTCACCATGTCGAGGGCACCGACGGAAATCACCTGGGGCACACCGCGTTTGCCGGCGGCGGTCAGGCGGGTGGGGCCGGCGGTCAAGATGCCGCCGACGAGTTCGTCGGCCAGTTCGGTTGTTGTGATGTCCAGGACTCCGGCAATCAGGCCGTCGGCGATCAGGCCCTCCATCGCTTCGCCGCCGTTGCCGGTCGCGTGGAAGACCAGCACTTCGTAGCCAGCCGCCTCCAGGATCTTGCGGGCGTGTTCCACGCAGGGTGTCGTCACTCCAAACATTGTCGCGGCGATCAGGGGTTTGTCGGTTGGGTCGGATACCGAGGCTGGCCCCTCCACATCGGGCCTGAAAAAGGGGGCAGACCCCTTCAAAGCCAGGGGGTCAGGCCCCTTTTTCAGGCCCAGCGTGACCATGCCCGCCATCGCTCGGGCGGCTTCGCCCAGGACCAGACGGCTGATCCGATTGATCCCGGCGATGTCGACCACCGCGTTTAACATCAGGATGTCCTTGCCGCCGACATACGGGCGCGTCTGGCCGGATGCCAGCGTGCTGACCATCAATTTCGGCAGGCCCAGCGGCAGGGCCCGCATGGCCGACGTGCCGATGGTGGTGCCGGCGGAACCGCCCAGGGCCAGGACTCCATCGACGTCGCCGCGGGAATGAGCGGCGGCGATCAGGTTGGCAGCGCCGGTGGCGGCGGCGGTGACGGCCTGACCTCGATCACTGACTTCACGCAGTGTGGCCAGGGAGACTCCGGCGGCTTCGAACACCTGTTCGCGAGTTGTCTGGGCATCGATCGTCGGGGTCCCCAGGCAACCGGTGTCCACGACGTGCGTGGTGACTCCATACTCGTGCAGCAGATCGCGGACGAAAGCGATTTCCTGTCCCTTGGTGTCGAGTGTTCCGAGGAGATAGACCGGCATGGTGGGACCTTCTGATGTGCGGGGTCACAGCGGCGATGAATTGCCGTTCAGAAGGTCGCCGATTTTGGCCCGGATTTCCAGTGTGGTTTGGAAACGGAGCGATTGTGTGAGAAGAAACCTTGCGGTCGGGTAGTTCGGGACCCGCGCTGAGCGTGGACCTGTGCCGGGCAAGAGGAGAAGGAGACCTGCGGTCGGGCGTTTCGGCGGGGTCGGGAGACCCGCGCCGAACAGCGACCTACGCCGAGCGGCGCCTCAGGCGTTATCGGCGGATTCCCGCGGTTTGGGGGATTCCTGCGGCTTGGACTGGCGGACCTTGGCCATGATCGAGTCGACCAGGGACGGACGCTCCTGCAGCAGCAGGGCTGTGGACTGCAGACGGGGTTCGAACGCTCGCAGATTCATTGGTCTTGTTCCCGTTCCCACCAGAATTGGAGTCGCATGACCGCCCGTGAGATCTGGCGGGTCACCTGTTCCACCGGAGTTTCCTCCAACTCGGCAATTTCCTTCGGCGTGTGATTGTCGAAGTAACGCAGCCCGACCAGGCGGCGCTCGTCTTCCGGCAACCGCGCCACCAGGCCCAGGACATGCTCGTGCCCGATCCAGTCAGGATCGAAACCGTCGAACGACGCGTCCGAATCGTCGGAACCGACCGCCGCTCCCACCCCGACGGGTGCCTTGCGAACGACTTCGATCGACTTTCGCCGTGCCAGGCGCAGCAGCCAGGGGCCGAATTGAGATCCGTCCGGCAGTTTCTCCAGGCGGCGATACGCGGACACCAATGTCGATTCGGTCAGTTTCTGAGCAGCGTCCGGATCCCGGACTTCCGCCAAAACCACCGCCAGCACCGTTCGCTCATACCGTTCGACCAAGCGGGCATACGCCTGAATCTCGCCCGTTCGCACCCGGTTGACCAGTTCCAGATCGGTTGTCACGTGTTGGCCCTTCGTGAAAGTTCAAGCAGGCTCCGCACTTCGTAGACGGCCCGGAATGCGATTCATTGCAGAAAAACCGCTCGATAAACCCATTTTTCGGGGAAATTGTCGAACTGTTTGCCAGATTGACTACTGTTTATACCGTAGAAAAGTACTAAATGAATAGTAGTGATGCAAGGCCGAAGTGGCGATCGCCAACCTTGGCGAAGTCAACGCAGATTCTCGGGGGGTGGATCAAACTTTTTTTCTCAACCGGATACCGTGGATTCCCCCCAGACCTGACATCGCCAGTTTTCCCAACCAGCCGACACGGATCGATCATTTGGAATGGGAAAGTCGGCCGCCACGGAATTCATGGCGAATTCAGTCGCTACCGTGATTTACGAGCGGGCGTGACACCGTTTCGCTGACTTTGGGCGCGAAATTCGAACGAAACCCGTCAGGAAAACAGTTCGGTGACGGGTTTGCCCTGGCCGTCTTCGGTCGCGTAGAACGGTCGTTTTTCGATGTCGAACACCGTCCTGGGACTCATTCCCATTGCGTGGAAGATGGTGGCATGCATGTCTGAAACCGAGACGGGATTCTTGATCGCCAGGCAGGGCCGCTCGGCCGCGGTTTCGCCATACAAGAACCCTTTTTTGACTCCACCCCCAAACATCACGACCGAGGTCCCACCAGTGAAGTGCCGATGCAGTCCGTAATGCTTGGGCTCTTTCAGAATGTCGGTCGGGGCGGTCGCCTGATCACGCGCATTGGAACCGGGAACGCCTTCGATAATCATGTCGCGGCTGAATTCGCTGGCGATCACCACGAGTGTGCGATCGAGCAGGCCGCGGGATTCCAGGTCGCGGATCAATTGAGCGATCGGACGATCGATCTCCTTGTGCAGACGATCCACTGCCGCGTGACCATCCGCATGCGTATCCCAATGCACGAACGGAATGTATTCCGTCGTCACTTCCACGAAGCGCGCCCCCGATTCCACCAGTCGCCGTGCCAGCAGGCATCCCTGACCGAAGCGACCGGTGTTGTACTTCTCGTAGCTTTCCCTGGGCTCCAGCGACAGATCAAACGCATCGCGGTCCAGGGAACTGAGCAGCCGATGGGCGTTTTCCAGCGACCGCAGCATCGATTGCTGATGATAGTCACTCATGAACTGCCGCTGCGGATTCTGGTCGAGTAACTTGCGGAAGAACTTCTGGCGGTTTTCAAAGCGACCGGGTTCCATCCCCTTGGGAGGGCGAACCGCTCGCGCCGCTTCGTCGGGGTAGGGCAGGTTCATGGGACCATATTCGCTGCCGAAAAAGCCCCCCTGGGTGAACGCCTTGATCTCTTCGTTCTCGCCGATCCCCTCCAGTCGCTGCCCGATGTTGATGAACGGGGGCATGACGGGATTGCGCGGTCCCAGGACGCGTGCCATCCAGGCCCCGATGTGCGGGGCGGCGACCGTTTGCGGCGGCACATAGCCGGTATGCCAGTGGTACTGATGACGCGAATGCAGGATGCTGCCCAGGTCCGGCTGAAAGTGCGAGCGGATCAAGGTCGCCCGGTCCATCACACTGGCGATCTGTTCCATCCCTTCACAGATCTTGATGTTGTCCACGGCAGTATCAATGGACCGGAACGTGCTCATCACCTTCTCGACGGGAGTGCCGATCTCGAACGGATGATACCGCTTGGGATCGAATGTTTCCGGCGCGGCCATCCCCCCCGCCATCCACAGCAGAATGCAGGCATCGGCCGTCGGCTTGGGATGCTGGACCTGTTCTTCGCCGGCCGACAACAGCCGGGGGGCTCCTGACATCAATGCGGCCGTCGAAGCCGCGGTCAGTTGTTTCAGGAATGTGCGACGGGCGACCGCTTCGGCCAGGTCGGTTGGATTCTTCGACGGATTGGACATGAGATTCTTTCATCGTGATTGGCTCGCCTGTTTTGGCGAGCGACCAACGGGCACGGCCCTCATTCAGCGAACAAGTTGAAATTCTGGCTGCATGAACAGAGCCCAGAGCAGATCCTGGATCCGCTGCTCATCAGGCTTGTCTCCCAGTACCTCCTGGATCACGGTCGATTCGGCCTCGGTGGGATTGCGGGAATAGGCCGCGCGGAACAGTTTCCGTCCCAGTTTCGCAGCCGATGGCGACTGACCGTCCGCCAGCAGATTCGCCGCTCCGCGCGCCAGGTCGTCTGCCAGCGTTTGACCGTTGGCGAGATCAATCGCCTCCAGCGTCGTCAGGTCACTGGGACGCATGCTCACGATCTGGTCTCGATTGGGTCGTCCCAGCGAACGCATCAGGGCATCACTCTTGACCAGCGACGCCCGGACCATCCGGACCGAACCGCCGCTTTGATTCAGCAAATCCGCCATTTCGGGACCGACCCGGCCGGACCAGGTTTCTGGACTGCTGACAGGAACCGCGGGCTTCCAGTCGGTGGGCGCCTGTTTGAATTTCCCATTGCCGTCGGGCAGAGACATCGTCCATTCCCATTCGGAATTGGTGACGATCGACTGTTCACTTTTGTCTGGCATCCGCAGGCGGGTCTCAAAGATCAGCGCGGCCGGGTTCGGACTGGCACCCGCATTTTTCGCCACGATTACGATCTCGTTGTTCCCTGCCTTCAAGGCCGTTTCCAGCGGAACGGTTTCCACAGTCTCCCAGTTGGAGTCCGCCTGCAGTTTGCGACCATTCACGGACAAGGTGTATTCGTTGTCGCACGTGATGACAGCCGTCGCCTGCAGCGGAGCGACCGGCAGTTTCAACTGGCGACGGAACGTCACCGATTCACCCGCCGGCGATCCCCCGGAATCGGCATAGGACCAGATCCATTGCGCCTGAACTTCGGCTGGGGGTCTGGCTCCGGGTGTGGTCGGCTGCGGTTCACGCTTCATCCGGACGACGACCGCGTCCGGGCGGGCGGGTGCCGCCCCCGTGATCTGCCAAACCGAGTCCATAAACTGTTCGGCGGTCATCCGTCGTGACAACGGGCCACGAAAGATGAACGCCGAATTGTCGGGTGAGGCTTCCAGGGAAAGCGTCTGAGCCTGATAGGCTTCCGAGGTGCAGATCAACGCAATCGTTTGCTTCAAGTCGTAATGATTCTCAGCCAGGTTCACGGCGAGAAAATCGAGCAGATCGGAACTCCACGGCTGCGTGTGCATGGCATCCACCGGATGGACGATGCCGCGTCCCATCAGCCGGTGCCACAGGCGATTGACGATGGTCCGGGTGAAGCGTCCGTTTTCGGGATGCGTCATCAATTCGGCCAGTTGCTTCAACCGTTCCGGCTGAGGGGCATCCGCATTGATCTGACCCAGTTCGGGAAAGATCCACGCGGCCGTGGCCTTGCGTCCGACGGGCTTGTCACACCGATGAATTTCCAGCGGTTGCGACGCATAGATGGCGGCCAGACCGTACGCCTCATCCAGTTTCCAGCGATCGATGAAACTGTCGTGGCAGGACGCACATTTCATGTTGATCCCCAGAAAGGACTGGGAAATGCTCTGCGCAAACTGCACTTCCACCGTCTGGCTGGAATTCACATCCCCGCGCCAGCGAATCCCCTGAATATACCCTTCCGATTCGGCAGTCGGAGCGATCAATTCGCGGACGAACTGGTCATACGGCTTGTTTTCGACCAGCGACCGATGCAGCCACGTCGTGATCTGCTTGCGGCCACCGGTGATAAAGCCGGTCCCGGTGTAATCGTTGCGCAGCAGATCATTCCAGAACGTCAGCCAATGCTCGGCATAGGCAATGTCGTCGCCGAGCAGATCCTGCACCCGTTGACTTCGCTTGCCGGGGCTGGCATCGGCCAGGAAGGTATCCAGAGTATCCGTCGTCGGGAGCAATCCGGTGATATCCATGGTCACCCGTCGCAGGAACACGGCATCCGCCGACGGCTGCGGCCGGGTGATCTTGTTCTTCTGAAAATAGGCATCGACGATCCGATCGATCGGGTTCTGGCGTCCATCCACAACGGGCGGCAGAGTCACCAGTCGCGGCTGCAGAGGCGGCTCATAGGCGGCCGCTTTGAAGGCGAACCCCTCTTCCCACTTCACCCCGGCGTCGATCCAGGCGGTCAACAACGCGATCTTGTCGGCAGGAACCCGATCCCCTTCGGGGGGCATCCTGAGCGTCTTGTCGGAGGATTTGAGTCGTTGAATCAAATCGCTTTGCCCCGACTTGCCGGGAACAATCGCCTTGCCACCTTCTCCCCCCGCCAGCAACTGTTCTCGAGAGTTCATCGAGAACCCGCCCTGCTTCTTGTCCCCCGTGTGACATTGACCGCAATGTTGGCGCAGCACGGGGACAATGTCGTGAGCGAAATCAATCTCCGCAGCGGTCGCCGAAGAGATCGAAGCCACAATCAGCAGCAGGACAGCAAACGGTCGGATCATACGGTCACCAGAATCGCAGGTGTGTTTTCAGAGCGTCACACATAAAGAGTACGGGATTGGATGACAGACGCAACTCCAACACTGGCCCGAAGCAAGGCCATCGCCTGTTTCAAATTGGGGTGCCACGGGTGGCACGGTCTGACCGTCTTCGGGAAGGCCGTGCGAGTGCTCAACCGGCACGGCCATGTCGAGGACTCAAGAACTTGGTACACGATCCCCAATCTGAAACAGGCGATGGCCCTGCAACCCGACGTGTCAGCGATGGTCGAGTCACCCCCGTCACGCTAGAATCCCATTCGCTCTTTTGGTGGATGAGGAATTCGGTTGAGGAACGTGACAGCATGGCGGATCGAGTGCTCCGGGTTGGATTTGTGGGGGCTGGGGAGAACACCCGGCGGCGGCATATTCCGGGATTGCGCGGCGTGGCTGGCGTGGAACTGGCGGGAGTCGTCAATCGGACTGCGGAATCGACGGCCCGGGTCGCTCAGGATTTTGGCATCGCCAAACAGTATCCCCGCTGGCAAGACCTGGTGGCGGATGATCAGATCGACGCAGTCGTTGTGGGAACCTGGCCGAACCTGCATTCCGAAGTGACCTGTGCCGCGCTGGCGGCCGGAAAGCATGTCCTGTGTGAAGCCCGGATGGCGCGCGATGTCGCCGAGGCCCGGGCGATGATGGCCGCGTCACAGGCTCATCCGGACAAGATCGCGATGCTGGTCCCCAGTCCGTTCGGCCTGGAATGTGACACGGAAGTCGATCTGCTGCTGTTTCGAAACTTTATTGGCGACCTGCGGGAAATCGTGGTCATCGGCGCGGATGATCAGTTCCAGGATTACACTCGATATCTGCACTGGCGTCAGGATGCGGCGATCAGCGGAGTGAACGTGCTGACACTCGGGATCCTGCATGAGACGCTGTCCCGCTGGGTGCCTCAGCCGACGCGTCTGTTTGCTCAGACACAAACGTTCGAGCCCGTCCGCCCCAATCCCGTGGATTCGGGCGACCTGCCGGTCACGGTCCCCGACAGCGTCCAGGTGCTGACGCAATACGCCAGCGGGGCGCGGGGCATCTATCATTTCAGCGGCACGACGCTGCTGGGCCCGGGCAAGCAGATTCACCTGTATGGCAGCCTGGGAACCATCAAGATTCTGTTTGGCGAACACGACCGCGTGTTTGTCGGACGCAAGGTCGACACCGAATTGCGTGAAATTACGGTCCCCCCCGAAAAGCTGGGCGGGTGGCGCGTCGAAGCCGAATTCGTGGCCGCCATCCGGGGCGAAGGCCCCGTCCGCCGCACAGATTTCGCCGCGGGACTGCAGTACATGGAATTCACAGAAGCCGTGTCCACGAGCGCGCGTGACGGGATGCCGGTCAACTTGCCGCAATCCGATGAAGCTTGCCCGGTGGCCTGACGAAATGGCGATCGCACACCTGCTGGGGTGAGCCGGGATAAATTCTCTGAATCGCTGACCAATTCTGAAAAACCTCTTGTAATGCTACCGCACGTAATGCTACCGTGTGTAACACTACAGTCAGTAAAGGATGCGACCGATGTTCGGAAAGAAGAAGCCGCTGCCATCCGTCGGACCGCTGGAGAATGCGGTGATGCATATTCTATGGGAACGAGGGACCGCTTCGGCAGACGATGTTCGGCTGGTGCTGGAACAATCGCGCAAAGTGAAGGAATCGACCGTACGGACATTGCTTCGTCGGTTGGAAACCAAGGGCCTGATCACGCACGACGTCGATGGTCGCACATTCATTTATCGACCCAGGGTGGCTGCCCGGAACATGGCGGCGCAGGCGGTGCGAGGAATTATGGAACGATTCTGTGCGGGATCCGTCGAGGCGCTGCTGGCCGGGATGGTCGACAGTGAACTGATCACGCCCGCCAAGCTGCGTGAACTGGCCGAGAAGATTTCCAGGGCCGAACGCGAGGCTGAACAGCCGAAGGCAAAACGTTAACCTGCATCCAAGGCAACAATCATGTTCGAATGGACTGTCTATTGGCCGGCGCTGGTCATCGATGTTTCATTGAAGACTCTGCTGCTGGCCGGCATCACGGGACTGACTCTGTCGGCGGTTCGTCTGCGCAACAGTGCCGCGAAGCACGCCGCCTGGACGGGCGTGCTCAGCGCGTTCCTGATCCTGCCGGTGATGTCGATGACTCTACCGGCCGTCCCGATGACGATCCCGAACTGGTTACTCCGAATCGCGGAATCCAGTTCGGACATCTCCGAGCCGGCATCGTCCTTGAATCCGGGCATCTCGCCCAGTTTGCAGGCCGCGTGGCGACACGAGGAGCCGGAGATGGAATCCGGTGTCAGCCCGTACGTCATTCGCACCCCGGATGTGAACGCGCTCGCATCACTGACAAAACCTGTGTCGACCAGTTGGACTTTGCCGGCCTGGTTGCCAGTGATGACGTCGGTCTGGATCCTCGGGGCGATTGTCATGATGGCCCGACTGGGGTTTTCGATTGCCATCACGCGCCGATTGGTCGCACGGTCGACGGTGATTTCCCCAATGAATGAACGATTGTCTCGCAACAGGGAGGTTCGGCCGGACACCAGTCGACGAGCGAGCATAACCCTGCGGGAGAGCCCATTCGTGTTGGTCCCGATGACGACCGGCTGGTGGAGACCGAACATCCTGTTGCCCGTTGCGTGGCACACCTGGACGGCCGAGAAGCTGGGTCATGTGCTGGATCACGAACGGGCACATCTTCGGCGCGGCGACAACTGGACTGCGCTGGCTGCCGAAGTCACCACATGTCTGTATTGGTTCCACCCGTTGTCCTGGTGGTTGCGACGGCAGCTTTCCGCCCTGGCGGAAGCATGCTGCGACGATGCAGCGATCGGCGTTCCAGAAAAGCGTGCCGCCTACGCCCGACATCTGCTGGAAATCGCCAGCGTCTTGAGTGGGCAACCACACCGTCTGCATTACGCGGGACTGGCGATAACGCGGCATTCCCAGGTCGAACGTCGCATTCTGGCGATTCTCGACACCAGCCGTCCGCTTTCAAAGCGTTTGTCGCGAACCAGGGCTCTGCTGTGGGTCGGCATTCTTGTCCCTGTACTGGCCGCATCAGCCGTCTTGAAGCCAACGATGGGAACGAGTGCCGAACCGCAGGACATCGCCGCAGGCTCAGCGGTCTCAAGTGTCAAGCCTGACAATTCGGAAGCCGTCAACGATCAGGCCGCCGAAAGGTCAGTGGTGCCGGGCAGCGTGCCTGCAATTCGCGTTCACGGCCGGATCACTGTTCCCACGCATCAGGCGGCCGTCGGAGCATTCGTGGCGATCGTCGGCGAGACGTTGACGAATGATCGGGGAAGCATATCCGTCACGCTGGCCGAGGGGATGACCGATCAAGACGGTCAGTATGAACTCGCCGTGACCGGCGAGTCCACCAGGACGGACGGTCGACCGCGCTTGATCGTACGAATGAAGGGCCGAGCTCTGGCAGAGCAGTCGGTCGACTTCGATCGGAAGGACTCACACATCGACCTGACACTCCAACCGGAGCAGGTGATCAAGGTTCGACTGGTGGATGCACAGGGAACGGGGGCATCCCACGTCGTCGCGGTGATCGCCGGAATCACGCCGGCCGCGGCAGCCTCTGACCGTCCATTCTGGTTGCTCGATTTGCAGCCTCTGGCCAGGGTCGTTCCCACGTTCGTGACTGATCAGGATGGTTTTCTGGAGATCCACCACGTTGCGGCCGGTTGCGGTGTTCACCTGCACATCCGTGGCAACGAGAAATTCGCTCCCCAACAGGTGTCGCTCAATACCGGAATGCCCGAATCGCGACCGGACAATGATGCCACATATCGGCCATTCGTCAGAAACCTGCGGGCGGATGAAACGGCAACGATTCCGTTGGCACCGGCCACTCCGTTTGCGGGGATCGTGCGTCTTGGCAACACCGACAAACCCGCCGCAAACGTGAAGATAACCGTCTGGTCCGGTCAGCAAGAGATCGGGGGCTCCATGATTGCCCTCACCGGTGAAACGGATGCGGATGGCCGGTTTCGTCTGAATCCGTATCCGGGGGTTCGATTCGGAATTGATGCGTTTCCACCGGCGGGAACTTCCTACCAGATTCGCCGCTTGCAAGATGTGAAATGGGAATCTGAAGCCAGTCAAAAGCTGGAGATCCGCCTGGCCCTGGGAGTCCTGGCCCAGGGAACCGTCATGGACGCCGTCTCCGGAAAACCTCTCGCCGGGGCGTCGGTCCAATATCATCCTGAACAGGCGAATCCGAACGTGACGGACGACATCGTGACGGGGTGGCAAAGCATCCAGCAGACTGATGGAAATGGCCGATTCCAGATTCCGGTTGTTCCTGGACCGGGGACGCTGCTGGTTCACGCTCCTCAGGGAACCAGTTACATTCTGCAGCAGCGAGGCAGCCGGGAATTGCAGTGGGGTCAGCCAGGCGGGATTCGCTATTACGCGCACGCCTTTCAAAAAATCGATCCTGCCGCGAGTGCGCCGGGGACCGAGCCTTCGGTGATGGCTCCACTGTCCATCAAGCTGCAACCCAGTGGAACCGTGACGGCGAATCTGGTCGATCTTGCGAGCAACTCCATCCAGGAAGCCATTTACACTTCGCGACTCTTCATTCTGCCTTTAAATCCGTTCTGGCGAGCCTACTCAGAAAAAGCGAGAAATGGACAGGCGGTCATCCGGGGATTGGAGCCCGGGCAGCGATACCCGGTCTGCTTCCTGGACGTCAAACGCCAGTTGGGAGCAACCGCCATGGTCTCGCTGGATGATCCCCAGCCCACGATTGTCCTGCAGCCATGTGCTGCCGCGAACGCACGGTATTTGTTACCGTCCGGCAAACCGGTGAAGCAAGGAACAATGTTCGGCTTGACCATGCTGGTCACTCCCGGGAAACCGAAATACACCATTGACCCGGTGCAGAAAGAGGCCCTGGAAGCCGACGAAGACTTCTCGACGAATTTTGACGGATCCCGGAATCAGCGGGGTACCGACCAGAATGGCGTCGAACATTACCAACTGCTGATTCCCGGGGCGACGTATCGATTCCTGAACCTGAATGGCGGCAAGGTCCAGGTGGCAAAGGAATTCATTGCGAAAGCCGGAGAGATTCATGAATTGGGGGAGATCACCGTCAACCTTGAAAACTGATCGTCTTCTCCTCGATCCGGTTCCAGTTGAGGTACAACTCACATGAAGCAGCCGGCCTGGAAGATTGGTCAGGGCCCGCCGCTCGCTCCAGTCGCCTGGTCGACTTTGACCTTCTGTGTGGCAGGGATGAATTCGATCCGCCGACCGCTCGCCTCACGACGTTTCCCATGATCGTCCTGGGCAATCATGGCGCTTTGATTGCCATGCGCGCGCAACATGTACAGTCCCTTGGAACCGTCGAAACTGATTTCGTCGGCATTGGCGTAGAACCCTTTTCCCTCGATCTGGGCATTTCCCTTGCCGACCAGTTGCTGGTACCCCTTGGGGTGAACAGGACTCTTGGGACCCTGTGAGAATTCGAGTGTCTTTTCACAGCGCATGCTGCCAGCATCGGGTGGCAGGTGGTCCGGGTCGATCGTCATGTTGGGCAAACTGACGGGCCCATGGACGATCTGGACGGAATCGTAGAACGTGGAGACCTGTTGCGTAATCTTGCCTTCCATGGAACCCTTGAAATCCACCTGGGTGTAGTCCCAATCCGACGACACAGTTCCAATCGGACGATTGGCTCCCTGAACAACCCCACGTGAATTGCCGGTCTGATGTCCCGTGCTGCCACGCTGCCAGACCTGCATTTGCCCGGGGCCTTGAGCGAACGTCTTGGATCTCAGTCGATCCAGCGTGAATTCCGCCACGCGTCCGCGCTGAACCTGGATCTGCTTACTTCCTTCATATTCCGAGTTCTCGAAGGAAACTTCCTCGCGGCAATGAATCTTCGCCAGTTCAGGCTGTTGCCGACTGTTCGGTTCGGTAAATGAGATCCGGGAAGACAAGGTGACGTCCATCAATTCGCAGCGCATCCGACTCCACCCCAACTCCAGTTCGACCTTCCCGACAAACTTGGCAACCTGCCCGTCAAACTCCATGGATTCCCCCCATTTGACATCCAGATCCGGATCGTTGGTGGCCTGTCCGAACGATTCCAGTCCGGTTCCCGGTGGAACGGGCAACTGCAGCAACCCGTTTCCCTGGACTCTCACCCGATTGGTTTCGCGATTCAGCTGGACTTCGCGTCCTTCGACATGGATCCCTCGATCTCGCAAGTGCGCAGGATTTCCGAACAGGTGCACGATCTCGCGATCCTTGCCCCGATTTTGCAGTTGCAGGCGTTCCCCCTCGGCCGTCATCGGCGGTTCGCCCTTTCCGCGGTGCTGCACGATTTTCACATGCCCCGTCGTATCCACCTCCACCATTTCCGGCTCGGCCTTTCCGGCAATGCGCTGCATCCGCACGTTGATTCGGTCCGCGGTCACTCGGGGGGATTGCGCGACGGGCTTGGGTTGCGGTTGGACGTGAGCTGGGCCGACTGTGTCATCGCCTCCCGGCGAGATACTGATCGGGGGCCACAAGGAATTCTTCTGTTGATCCGCTGCGAAACCGGCCGGACTGACGCGGCCAGTGCCAGTCCTGCGTGGCCCGGGTTGTGTTCGCGCGGGACGAGCCTGGTTTGCCGGCTCGACAGGTTCTTCAAAAGTCACCAATTCCAGCGACGAACGAGAATGCTGTCCGATGACGCGCGGGGTCCCCGTTGGTTCGAGGAATTCCACCGTCAGTTCGCTGGTGTTTGCCTCCAGTTGCGGACTGAACAGCGCCACGTTTCTTTCGGCGATCAATTGACGGGGTTGCAACTCGGGGCCGGGATGGGGGGTCACGGAATTGCGGTTGCCGGACGGGAGACCGACAGTGACCGGGACCATCCACAGGCGAATCAAATCGGCGCCCAGGGCCGTTCCCTGGCTGGGTTGACGAAAGGTCGCCTGCTGTTCGAGTTGAATCAGGTCCAGCCCCTTGACCTGATCTGAAGACTTGTGAATCAGCAGTTGTCGAGCCCACGAAACGACGTACTGTCGGTCCCGGGCATTGGGGCGGGTCATCTCCAGCAATCCCACTCCCCGGCAGAAGACCTCGTTCAGGGAATTGTCGGAAAGCATGCGCGCTTCAATTTCCGGGACCACGCCCGGAGTCTGGTGCTTTGGATCAAATTCCATCGCCACCTTATAGCCCTGCTGCAGGACCGTCACCTTGCTGGCATCGATCAACTGCAAGCGGTGTTCCGCCAGATCATAGGTCAGGCACTTCATCGTGGCATGCAGGTTGTTTTCCGTCGAGACAATCGAAACGGTCTGCCCCCGGGCGATCAGACGCTTGAACTCCAGGTTTGTTTCCAACTGTTGGAACGCTGGCGATTCGCCCTGTTCCTTGTTCTGCGCAACCGCGTCATCCGGCCTCGCGATAGCGCGTACCGGATCGAACTTCAGCCACAAATCATCGCATTCCAACTGGTCGTATCCAGCCCCGCTCGTACGCTGGTGAGCCCTCACCGCCTGGGTGAAGTGCGCCGTGTTCGATCCGACGTCGTATTCCAGATCGCCCGAGCAGCGGATCTGCGCCAGTTGCTGCTGACCCTGTTGTGGCATGCGAACGTCCAGTTGCACGTGCTCGAATTTCTGAGTCTCGGGATCACGACCACTGCCCAGGCGAATGGTCCGAATCCCGAACACATGTGGTCGATCCTGGCCCGGCGGTCCTTCCGCGGGAATCAGCTTCATGTTCAGTGACTGACCTCGACCCCGATGATTCGCGTACTCGAATCGGACCGGATTGGTGCTGACCAGCGACGGGGCAGATTCGTCAAACACAAACTGCTTCCCTTCGATCTCCAATCCGTCGGGCCCGGCGATGCGGACCTCACCATCCAGTACGGCGCCAACCACCCGACCGGGATTCGAATTGAACTGCTCGAATCCAAACTGAAACTTGAGCTGTGCGGATTCGCTGTGCAGCGAGACGGCCGACTCGCGACCTTCCTTGTCCTTCTGCCGCCAGACCATTGCAAACGGTGAAAAAATAAGGACGCGGGAATCGTCTTCCTTGTGTTTCCATTTTCGGGTGTAAATGAACGCCCGTCCTTCGTCAGGGCCTGAGCGCAGCATGTACTTCGACTGCGCGACCCAGTGATAATTCTTCAGGTACGCTTCCGCCACCCGCACATTTTCGGCCGGTCGGTGCGTTTCCATCTGCTGCGCCGGTTCCGCGATGGCCGGCATCTCGGGAATCACCACCCACGGACGCATCATCACGGCGTATCCGGCGTACACACCTGTCAGGCAGGCGGCCGTCGCTAACGTGAAGAGCAGGCGGTTATACATACAGACTCCGAAAATCCCGTCTCATCAACAAGGTTTGGCTAGCCGATGCCGATCAGGTCGGTGATGTCCACCAGTCCGATCGGATGCCCGGCGGCATCGACGACGGGAAGTTCGCTGACATGCCGTGATCCCAGTAATTGCAGAACCTCTTCCAGGATTGCATCCGGACCAATCGTCAGCGGACGAACGGTCATCACTTCGGAAATGGGGTGATCAATTTGTTCGTCGCGTCGATGTTCCAGCAATCGCGCCAGATCGCTGTCCGTGAACAATCCGGAAAGCAGGCCATCGCCATCGACCAGCATCACTGCTCCCGTGCGACGACCGGGTCGCGACAATGTCACAAACACTTCGCGAATCGTGGCCGACTCACTGGCGATTCGAACCTGATCCCCCGACCGCATGATGTCCTTCACCGAAGCCAACCGGCGTCCCAGGCTGCCCCCCGGATGAAAGGCGGCAAACTGCTGGGGGGTGAAGTTTCGAACCTGGCTGATCACCATCGCCAGCGCATCACCGATGGCCAGCATCGCAGTCGTACTGGTGGTGGGAGCCAATCCGTGTGCCCCGACTTCCACCAGCCGTCCCAATTGAATCGTAATGTCTGCCGCAGCACCGAGCGAACTGGCATCGCTGGCCGTAATCGCCACGATTGGAAGATCCCGTTCGCGAATGATCGGCAGCAGGCGCAGGATTTCTTCAGTCTCACCGCTGTTGGACAACATCAGCCAGACATCGCCGGGTCCAACGCAGCCCAGGTCTCCATGCAGAGCCTCGGTGGGATGCACAAAATGCGCCCGCGTTCCGGTGGACGACAGAGTGGCAGTAATCTTTCGCCCAATCAGTCCGGCCTTGCCGACGCCGGTGACCATTGTGCATCCGCCACACGCAGCCAGCAGATCGACCGCTTCGCAGAACTGGGTATCCAATCGACGCGCCAGCCCAAGCAGCGCCTGGCCTTCGTGGACAATGATTTCGCGCGCCTCACGCAATTGCGCCAGTCGCGAAGCAGAGACAATGGTATGTTCGGGGACCGCACTCATGCGTGCTTCCTTGCAACGCGGAACGCGCCTTCCATGCGCGGTGCGGGAGTGTATCTGGGTCGGGAGGATCGGTCAACGTGTCATGGGCAGGCGATAAGACATTCTCTTGAAAGAGGTTAGCGTGCCACCAATGTTGCCAGAAACCGCATTGGCAGAATCCCGGATGGGAATCAGCCCCGACGTCGTCGTCCAGATTCGCAATCGTGCGTCGATGACCGCTGGGAAGAACGGTTTCTGCTAGTGTCCGTGCGCGACCCGATCAGCCCATTTTCTCCAGACGGCAGCGGCCTGAGCGTCGCCCAGTTCTTCATGAACTGCCGCCAGTGTCTGGTACGTTGCCGGATCAACCGGGTTTTCTTCACGAGATTTCAACAACGCACTGATCTGCTTCTGCTTGTTGACGATGTCCGACGCTTGCTGACGGTATTTGGTGGCCAGTTTGTCACGTCCCAATCCTCGATATGCTTCTGACAATTTGAACCGGGCCGGCGCATCGAGCGGCTGCGCGGCGGCAACTCGTTCCAAATCCCTGGCAGCCTCGTCAAAACGACGCAGATCCAACAATACGACACCGCGTGTGAATCTCGGAAACGGTAGATCGGGGGCTTCGTCCACGATCGTCGTCACAATTTCCAGGGCCCGGTCGAGGTCGCCTTCCAACCGGCAGAGATAGACCTCGAGCCCGCGCGCTCGCGCCGATGCTCCTTCCTGGCTGATGAGTTCCGCAAGTTCCTTCCGGGCGGTCGTGGCATCACCCAGGTTCACCAATTGTTGAACCAGCGTGTATTGCAGAGATTGAAGTGCCTCCGCAGGCAATCCATGTCGCCGGGCTGCTCGAATCGCTTCGACGCTTTCTATCTCCAGGCCCATGGTGGTCAGGATCTCCACGCGCGCACCCCAACTCCGCGGATTCTCAGGCTGCAACTCCGTCAGCCGGGTGGCCGCGTCCAACTGTTTTTGACGCTGGCCCCATTCGCCGTAGTCTGCCAATAACAGGTCGCACGCCAGAGCGCTTTCACGCGAGTCCCGTCGCGCTGTCTCCTCCAGCGCCGCCAGGGATTCCGTTCGAAACCCGGTCTTCAGTCCATCCCGCCCCAAGGCCAGCAGCAGATCCGGTCTGCAGGTGGAAAGATCCAGTTTGGCGAACATCGCTTTCGCATCCGTCAGGGCGTTGCGGCGCACCATCAGGCGGCAAAGGGCGATCTTTGCCTGGTGGTCCCGGCCACCGGACAGGCGCACGACCCGACGCAATGTCCGCTCGGCGGCCACCGGATCGCGGCGGGATTCCCGGAGTCCCTGCTCCAGCAATTGATCACGCGTGGGACTGAACATCAGCCACAGTCCTGTTCCGATGACACAGGTGATCACCAGGCCGCACAAAACACCGAGCAGTGGCTGCCACCGCGCTCTTGCTCGCAATTCATTCATCCTCCAGTTTCCCCCTGCCTTCGATCAATGGCTGCAATCGTCGAGCACCTACTCGAAAAGTTTCACGTCGACGACCCGGCCATTCAACCCTGACATAGGCAGCGGTGGCATCAGCAGCCACGGGAAAAGTGAGTGCCGTGTCCGCCTGAGAAAAGAATCCGGTTCCGCGGACCACAAACCGGGTGATGTGACGTCCGGCAAATTCGACGGAGACACGGGATCCGATCCCTGCGGATTCTCCCTCTCGTGCGGTCAGTTGCACCTGGATAAAGTTGGCTGCGGGACGGCGGTTTTTCAGGATCCGGACCGGTTCGTTCATCAGGACAACCACCAGATCCAGGGCACCATCACCATCCAGGTCGGCAACGGCATTGCCGCGGCCCGAATGGACTTCGCGAAAGAATGAACCGCCTTGAGCGGTCACGTCCTGAAATCGTCCGCCCAGGTTGCGAAACAATTGCGACTGCTGCAGAAAGGGAGATTGAGCCGCTGCATAGATCGGGTTGCCGTTGAGTACGAACAGGTCCGGTCTGCCGTCACCATCAAAGTCCGTCATTGCCGTCCCGAATCCGACCCGTTGACGCGAGACTCCCGACAACCCCGCAGCGACGGACGAGTGCAGAAACTGCCCCCGATCCAGGTTGCGGTACAAGGCATTGTCCTCCATCTCGAAATTTGTCACAAAGATGTCGGGACGACCATCCCCGTCGAAGTCGGCCACGTCGACGCCCATGCTCCCTTCAGCCTGTCCCCATTCGTTCACCGCCACGCCGCTGACGACGCTGCTTTCCACGAATGGTAAGTCCGGTCCGCCGAGATACAGTTGGTTCGAAGTCACGTCGCTGGCCAGGTAAACGTCGACCCAGCCATCCATGTTCAGATCGGCCGCGACGACTGCCAGACCGTGAACACCTCCCCGCAGCCCAAACCGGGTTGACCAGTCTTCAAACTGTCCGTCACCGCAGTTGCGAAAGACCCGGCAACTGGTTCCCTCGTAGGATGTCGGGCCACACAGGTCGCGCACTCCCCTGGTGACACAGGCCACATCGGTCGCGGGTGTCCAGTCGGCGTAACGCGCCACGATCAGATCGGGAAGTTGGTCGTGATCGATGTCCACAAACACAGCCGCCGTATGCCAGTCACTCTCGGGCAGTACGGCCCAGGGATTCACGTCCCGAAATGTGCCGTCACCCAGGTTGTGATACAGACGGCTGCGACCGTAGCAACAAACGAACAGATCCAGAAATCCATCCCCATCGAAGTCGGCGACGGCACACCCTTGCGAGTACCCCGGTGGCTCACCAAAACTTGACACTTGGGAGACATCTTGAAACCTGGCGGCCCCGCGATTGCGATAGAGTGCCGAAGGGAGACCTCCGATCGCCCCCGAAACTTTGTCGATGGTACCGCCGCCGGTGAAGAACAGGTCCACGGGTCCATCGCGATCGAAATCGAAGGCCGCGACACCACCGCCAAAGCTTTCGATCATGTAGCAGCGGTCGCCCTCACGACCATTGCGATGTGTGAACTGGATTCCCGTCGCTCCTGTCGCGTCCTCGAACCAGTCATCGGCACGTGCTGCCGACGCGGTCACCAGATCGCTCGCTTTGTTCGCCGGAGCACCCGCGCCCCCGACCTGGTGGCTCTTGAGAGGTGGTGCGGGATTCGATGGTGCCGAAGTTCCACACCCCATCAAGACACACACACCCCACAGCCAGGCAACGGACAGGCCGTTCCTCCTTCGAAGGGGAATCATTGGAACCACCAGACGGTACTCACGGGATTGCGGCGTGCAAACATCTGCCAGGCATGGCGTGCAGGCGATCCAGGGGCGTCAGCGGCTGTGCCCGATGAACCGCCCCATGGATTCTTCCCGCACCATGATAACAGATTGCAGAGTCGACGCCGTCCGCATGCAATTACAGATCAAAATTGATCGCGGAGTTGTCGCCCGCCTTGATCTCCCAGGACAAGCCGCTCGTGGCTTCGCTCAGATACTGATTCGGCACGACAAACGGCTTGGTTTCCGGAGGAGGTTCTCCGGGCATGGGGGGCTTGGTCACCTTGGGGCCTGCGAAATAGACCTTGTACGTAGCAGGCGGCAGGCTGGCAGTGATCTGGAATTTCCCTTCACTGTCCAAGGTTGAACTCGCCGAATACCCCTTCTCGGCCGCGATGAAATAGATCTCGCCCTCGGTCACGGGCTCACCCTTCAACTTCACCTGGCCGCTCGCCTTGGCGGTTTTCGGCGGCCCGGATGATCCACAACCGATCACGAGGCCCAGAGTCAGAGCAAGCACGCACGAACAGGACTTTGAGAAGCGAAACACGATGACTCCTTGAATGATCGCATACGGATCTGGAATTAGAATTCGCCGATGACCTGTCCATCGTCCCGGGACGACAGTCGCAACAGCGTGTTCAAGTCCAGGTTGTTGGAGAGGAATCGAGTTGCTCCGTCCCCCATCAGTACGTGAGCTCCACCCACATGTGCGGAACGCAGCGGCAGATTCGCTTCCCATGTGTGAACAGCACCAGCGGGAGTTCCCTGGGTGTTGATCGGCCAGCGTACGGTGGTGACTCCTGTACTCCACGAATCCGGGGCACCGGACCAGGGATTCTGGCTGATGGTGAAACCACCCCAGGCTCCGTAGTAGTTGGACCGAAGATCCGTTTTTGCGGTTCCACTGGTCGTGGTCATGTCCGAGTTCTCACCCAGAATCAGCGTGTTCGACGTTCCATCGGTTGCCGACGAGATATTCAAGCTCTGGAACACGCCCATCATCCCGTTTGCCCCGTAATACCCGCCATCGTAGTTGCTGGTGCTGACGACATTGGCTCGCCCCGCAGGATCTGGATACGCCCCGCCGATCGATACGTAGTCAATCAATTGAGGATTGCCGCCGCTCCAGCATTGTTCAGAACCGGCCAATCCGGTGATTGGACAGGGACTCGACGGACAATTCCAGCCGGGCAGTTTGATCCCCTGCAAAACCGTGTTGTTTCCGGAATACGGGGCGGTGAAGCTGGCGCTGAAATCGACCCTGTTGAACAACGGTGCCTGATCCAGTTGCGGAAGCAACGCGAACCGCCAATTCGGCCGGCTGACACTCCCCTGGGCTCCAATCGGAAACCGGTTGAAGATGTCGTGGTAATTGTGCAGCGCCAATCCCAACTGCTTCAGACTATTCTTGCACTGTGTTCTGCGTGCCGCTTCGCGAGCCTGCTGAACGGCGGGCAGCAACAGGGCAATCAGCACGGCGATGATCGCGATCACCACCAGCAGCTCAATCAACGTGAATCCGAGCCTGCGAAACAAACGGGTCGTCATTGACACTCCTTCGGTCCAGAAAAAAGGGACCACGATGAAACACACACGCGTAACAACTGATGTGGCAAAAGATGGATTCAGTAAAACATTTGAATCAAACTTGGCCTTTGCCCATTCACGCCGCAGGTCTCACAGTGCAAATGAAATTCCTGGAGGCCTGAAACCACGTCTGCCATCGGGAATCCGAAGAGCGGCGACTTTGATCGGTCCGGATTTTCCGATCACGAAAGCAAGTTGCCCGCACACGTGCCTAATCTCGTGGCGATGAGAGCACGAATGGGTCCCAGGCGCTTCGGTTTCCCGTTCTTTGACGGCGGGCTGAGATGTTTTCGGATTGAGCGCCGCACGGGAAAGTGGCGCAATGCATCGCACGGGACAATGAGCCGAGGCCGCTCAAGTACTCGTGACCGACTGCATCCCGACGATGATCGGGGGCTGGCCAAAAATGCGATCAAGTGAGCGGCACGGCACCGGCCACCGGTCATTCGGGTGCGAGCGAGAATACACCCGCGGCTAGTGCCTTTTGGCTCACAAAGGAATTGCCATTGGGCGCGAGTCAGCGAGGGCCCGGCGTTACAAGGCGACTGCTTTGTGCATCCGGACCCAGGCATCTGAAAACTTAATCGAGCTTGAAATCAAACTTGTTCTCACCCGGCTTGATTTCGGCTGTCAGGCCGCTGGTGCTCTCACTTTGGTACTTGGCATCAATCGTTGTTGGTTTCGCCTCGGGAGGAGCTTCGCCCAGCATCGGTGGCTTCGTAATTCGAGGTGGCGCCAGGAAGACTCGATAGTTTGCCGGAGGGATTCCCGACGTGATTTCATATTGCCCGTCGGCGTTCAGGGTGCCATTTCCTGAATAGCCCTTTTCCGCCGCCACAAAGTAGATTTCCCCCTCCGTCACTGGTTTTTCACCATGAGTCACCACGCCCTTCACTTTGGCGGACGGTGGTGGCCCGGAAGGGCCGCAACCAGTGATCGCGATCGCTCCCAACAGCAGACACAATGATCGAACAACCGAGGGTCTCAACACGGTGTTTCCTTTAAGAATCAGAGAGACACAGCAAATCGCGAATCGTGAGATCACACGCCCACGGACCGCTGACAACCACAATCCACGATGCTCAGAATTCCCCGATCGTCTGGCCATCATCGCGTGCAGCCAGCCGCAACAACACGTTCAAATCCAGATTGTTGGAAAGAAAACGGGTCGCGCCGTCGGAGAGCAGCACATGCGCGCCTCCGGTGTGGGCCGATCGGAGTGGCAAGTTGGCTTCCCACGTATGAACTGCTCCCGCAGGCGTGGACTGAATGTTGATCGGGTAACGAACCGTTGTCACTCCGGTGCTCCAGGTGTCGGGTGCCCCGCTCCAGGGATTGGTCGGGATGGAGAATCCGCCCCAGGCACCGTAGTAGTTGGAGCGAATGTCGGTTCTCGTTGTCCCCGCAGTCGTAAAGTCCGAGTTCTCGCCGACGAGCAGTGTGTTGGATGTACCGTCCGTACAGACAGACAGGTTGTTGCACGTCGCCACGCTCAACATGCCATTGGCACCGTAAATGCCTCCGTCGTAATTGCTGGTACTGTTGACGGTCGCTCGTCCGCCTGGATCAGGGCAGGCTCCCCCGATCCCCACATAATCCGCTTGCTGCGGGTTGCCGCCAGACCATCCGCCACCTTCCGTGCCAGGAAGTCCCGTCTGCACACAGGGACTGGAAGGACAATTCCAACCGGGCAGCTTCGTTCCCTGCAGAACGGTATTGTTTCCACCAAACGGAGCACGGAAGTCCTGCCCGAAATCGAGTCTGTTGAACAGCGGTGCCTGATCCATTTGTGGAAACACTGCGACACGCCAATTCGGCCGCACGACGCTCCCTTGTGCTCCAATTGGAAGCCGGTTGTAGATGTCGTGGTAATTATGCAGTGCCAATCCCAACTGCTTCAGATTGTTCTTGCATTGCGTTCTGCGTGCCGCCTCGCGAGCCTGCTGAACAGCAGGCAACAATAACGCGATCAGAACTGCGATGATGGCGATCACGACCAGCAACTCAATCAATGTAAACCCAAGCCGGCGAAACAACTGACGAGCCATGCGAAACTCCTTCCGACCAGTAACAAACCAGAAATGAATTACGAAACGGTAATGATTGATGTAACGTTGCTTATACACCCGTGGTTCGGGCAGAGCAACTGGAATTCCTCGCGAGGATTCTGATCAGCCGGCATCCACATAAGGACCACGAAAGAACCCGCTGTCCGCTGGTGCCGAGTACTTGACCCCCAGCGCGGGATTGCTGATGATCTTGCCTCCTTCATGTAACGATTGCATGGCCAGATCGGTCATCGTGGAGGTCAGTAGAGTCCGCTCGACCGGATATGGCGAACGACCGGATGCGAAGAACTTCTCGATGTTGTACGTCAGTGGATCAAAGAACCGCGCCCCCGGTGGTGCCGGCAGGTAGAAGCAACTGGAGACCGGTTCGGTCCGATCTGCAACCCGCGCCCCAATGGCGAACTCCGAAGTTTGTTCGATCAGATTCAACACGGCACCGCGTGTTCCGTCCTGGTATTCGACCAGGACCGCCTGCGGCTGCAGAACATTTTCGCGCAGGGGGCCCGTGTTTCGGCTCGCGCACCGCGACAGCGCGGCATCCAGCAGACGCTCTGACCAGCGACCTTGATCTCCCGCCTTCCAGACCGCCTCACCCTGCAGGAACTGGACGGATTTGACCCCGGTTTCCCCCCCGTGCCGTCGTTCCAGCATGCACTGCAGCACCTCCAGTGCATGGAACAAATAGATCTCCACGGTCCCCCGATCAAAACCAAAACAAACAACCGCTTCTTCAAACCGGGTTCCAACCGGCGGTTCGATTTCGGGACGACGCCACGTCACCGGCAGCGACGAACCTGCCATCAGACCAAATTTCATCTGCCGCGCCGTATCCACCATCTTCGCGGCCAATCGATGGTCATAGGACAGGTGCTTGTCCACAAACACGGGTACGCTGCGACCAGCCTGCTTGAAAACATCGACAATCTGTTCAAAGAATTCGTAACGCGGATACAGAATCTGGCCACGGTCGTTCGTCGGGTAGTCGCCATGTTCAATGATCAGCAGTACGGCATCCACATCCAGGCCGTTGTTGGCCCCCAGTGCCTCGGGAATCGTTTTCGTCAGTTCGATCTGATGTGTCTTGCAGACACTGGGTCCCAGGTCGTTTTCCGGTTGCTGGTGATTCCACATTCGAACCAGGTCGAACGGAGGCTGGTGATGAAAACCATTCCGCGTGTAGCCATGAATGAAGCGACCGGCAATGTGATACGCATGCGAGCGCAGGCGGTAGATCGAATTGATCGCGGCAACGCGCGGACGTCGCACCGTTGAGGCCGGCTTCACGACTGATGGATTTTCAGCCGCCAGCAGGGTTCCGCTCACCAGCGCGGCCGAGGATGCTCCCAGAAACTGACGACGGGACACGGACTGCGGGATTTCCGGCATGAGGGGTCTCCTGTTGGGCGGGTCGTCTTCGAGCGGAGGTGTGACAGCGTAACCAAATCAATCCCCGCTTGGCCAACCATACCCGCCCTTGAATCCGGCGAGTACAATTCACAGATCACCCTAACAGGAGTCGACCATTACCACTGCCGCGCATCGCCATTCGCACTCAACACACCAACCGGCCCGTGGTGCCGAATCCGATGATTCGGCTCGCTGGACACTTTTCATGGGTCCGGCAATCTGCCTGTTGATGGTGATTGTCGGTGTCTGCATTGACCTGTACTTCCCGGCCGGTGATTCGAACAACATCAACTGGCCGCCAGGTCGCGTCGCGTCCCTGACAGCATTCCTGATCGCGTTTGTGGCCGGGGGAACTCATATTTCGGGTCATGCGGTCGACGACCTGCGCAACGGGCGGGTCACCATCGATCTGTTGATGATCCTGGCTGCGGTGGGTGCGGCAGCAATCGGCGATTGGGCGGAGGGAGCGATTCTGCTGTTCCTGTTTTCGTTGTCGCATGCCCTCGAGCACTTTGTCCTGGGCCGAACCCGCCGCGCCATCCGCGCACTGATGCAGTTAACCCCGGAGGAGGCGATCGTCCTGCGAAATGGTCAGGAACGGACGATTCCGGTGGAGGCATTGAACTTCGGGGACACCGTCATTGTCCTGCCCTCCGCCCGCATTCCCGCCGATGGCACGGTCACATTGGGACGCACCAGCGTCGATCAATCCCCCATGACGGGAGAATCGATGCCGGTCGAGAAGAATGTGGGTGACCCAGTGTTCGCCGGGACACTGAATCAACAGGGCCTGATCCAGATCGAAGTGATCCGTGCCGCCAGTGAATCGACATTGGCTCGCATGGTGAAGCTGGTGGAAGAGGCTCAATCCGAGCGGGCCGCCAGCCAACAGTTCACGGATTGGTTTGGACAAACCTATACCTGGGTGGTCCTGGCGGTATCGCTGTGTGTACTGTGGGTTGGTTCCATCATCTTGCACGAATCGTTCTCCGATGCGTTTTATCGTGCCATGACAGTGCTGGTGGTGGCTTCGCCCTGTGCCGTGGTGATTTCCATTCCAGCGGCCATCCTGTCTGCCATTACCAGTGCGGCCCGCGGCGGAGTGCTGTTCAAGGGGGGCTCGCACCTGGAGCGTGCAGCCCTGTTGAAAGTCATGGCGTTCGACAAGACCGGCACGCTGACACTGGGTCGGCCACGCCTGGTGGACATCGTCCCCGCCCCGGGCATCCCTGAACTGAAGCTGCTGTCAGCAGGTGCGGCGCTGGAAAAGCATTCCGAACATCCCCTGGCCCGGGCAATCGTGGAGGCGGCAGACGAACGGGAACTGATCGTCCCGGATGCCCATTCCGTTGAAGCCATCGTGGGTCATGGCATCATCGGTACCTGGAACGGCCAGAATCTTCGCGCCGGGAAGGTGAGCTGGTTTCGCGACAATCAGATCACTCTGGACGAGGATCTCCTGCGACAAGTAGACACCTTACAGTCTGCCGGAAAGACCGTGATTTGCGTGAGTGATGAATCCCGCGCCTGGGGGTTACTGGCCGTCGCGGATACTCTGCGACCAACCGCCAGCGCCGCGGTACAGCAACTTCGTCAGTTGGGGCTGTCGCCGCTGGTCATGCTGTCGGGAGATCACCCCGCCGTGGCGGGCCGGATCGCGGGCGAACTGGGAATCGAGTTTCAGGGTAGCCTGCTGCCGGAAGACAAACTTCGAATCATCGAGACCCTGCGACGTGAGCATGGCCCGGTCGGAATGATCGGTGACGGAATGAACGATGCCCCGTCACTGGCTGCCGCCGACGTCGGTTTTTCGCTGGGTGGTGCCGGCACGGATGTCGCCCTGGAAACGGCCGACATCGTCCTGCTGGCGGACGATCTGCGACGACTCCCCTATGCGATCGCACTCGCCCGACAAACCCAGCAGATCATCCGTCAGAACCTGGCCCTGGCATTTTCCGTCATGGGTCTGCTGCTGATCGCCGCGACGGTGACCCGGCTGCCACTGCCGCTGGCGGTGATGGGCCACGAGGGAAGTACCGTCGCTGTGATCCTGAATGGACTGAGACTGCTGGCGTTCCCCAAGCCCAAACCGCTTGCAGGTGAACTGCTTGATTCTGGCGATTCCAATCGATCTGACCTCCCCGGCTGATTCCCAACTCTCCACGAAAGCGGATTCCTGATGGTCCCGTCCACTGCCACCTATCGAATCCTGGATGCTGCCGCCAACCGCGCGGGTGAGGGATTACGGGTGGTCGAAGAGTATGCCCGCTTCGGTCTGAACGATGCGCATCTGTCACGCCTGCTGAAGGAATGCCGCCATGAACTGACGACGGCGCTGGCGGTGATTCCTGAATCCAGTCGGCTGGCCGCTCGAGACACACTCGGTGATGTGGGTACCAGCATTGGAACGGCAGCGGAATACCAACGGGGGACGGTCCTTGACGTGGTTCGCGCCTCGTTCAAACGGGTACAGGAGGCGCTGCGGACACTGGAAGAATACGGGAAGCTGATCCAGCCGATCGCCGGCAGTCCGGCTTTCGCCCCGCGCATTGAGCAGGTGCGATACCGGATCTACACCGCGGAAAAGCTGGTTCTCAGAACTGCGACATCCGTAGAGCGATTCCACGACCGCAATCTGTACCTGCTGGTCACCGGCACATCCTGTCTTCATGGACTCGAAACGACCGTTCACGCGGCGATTGCCGCTGGAGTGCGAATTATCCAATTGCGGGAAAAGCAACTGGCCGACCGGGCACTTCTGGAACAGGCACGACGCCTGCGCGACTGGACGGCGACCGCTGACGTGCTGTTGATCATTAACGACCGGCCGGACATCGCGGTTCTCGCCGAAGCCGATGGAGTTCACGTGGGTCAGGACGAACTGACGGTCCGCGATGCCCGCCAGATAGTCGGTCCCGACCGGTTGATCGGGGTCTCCACGCATACCATTGATCAGGCTCGACAGGCGGTGCTGGACGGTGCCGATTATCTTGGAGTCGGGCCGACATTCCCCAGCGGCACCAAGTCCTTCGATCACTTCGCCGGCCTGGATTTCGTCCGACAGGTCGCCGCCGAGATCACGCTGCCCTGGTTTGCCATTGGCGGAATCGACGTGACGAATGTGGATTCGGTGATCCAGGCGGGTGGCACTCGAGTGGCTGTGAGTAGTGCCGTGTGCAGCGCCGCCGATCCGTCGCAGGCCGCCGCCGGCCTGGTGCGACAATTGAGACGTCCTGCAGATTCTCTGGAAAAACCAGGTTAATGAATTGCAGTCCTGTCCGGTCAGTGTGCTGGCGGCGACGGAAACGTTCCTCACAGCACTTTCGGCAGGACAAGCCATGCACACAACCGAACAGCTTCAGCGCGAGTATGACCGGCTGGTTCAACACGGGACAGTCCTGGCCGGCGGACTGACCGAACTGGCGCAGCGAGCCACGGTGTACCACCATCTGTATGAGGATTCCGGGCGAAATCATATATTCCCGTTGATCGCCGCTCACGGAGCCTTATGGGCTCGCGGGTACTTTTCGTTCGGCCGGAACCTTGGCCGAGCCCTGGCCTGGCAGTTTCCGTTTTCGACGGCACGTCGTCACGAAGCCCTGGCCGGACTGCAGTCGTTCGCGGATGCCTTTCGAGAAATCAACCGTCGAGTTTGCGTGGATACTTACGCCTCATACCACTTCACCGCTCAATTCGGCAATCACCCCGAGGCAGGTCGATTTGTCCGCCCGTCGTTGCTGCAGGGATTAAACGGTCTGCACCAGGCCAATCGCGAGGGACGCCAACTTTCGGACGCGGAAAAGCGAACTGTGTTTGAGGCTCATTTTCTGAATGAACAGGAGCATGTCGTTGGTCCACGTGTCGCACAGGCCATCGAGAACTTCGACTGGCCCCTGATGCAGTTCCTGGCATTGCGACCGCTGGTCCGATTTGCCTACTTTCCACACGGGACGTCTTTCTGGTTTCGACATTTCGACAATGCCGCGGAACGAATCCAAAGGGGGCTGAGGGCCTTCGATCTCGGCGCCCGTGTCGGATGGCGGCACGTCGAATCAACACTTCGTACATACGGAGTCTTGCCACAGGCCTTCTTCGCCGGATCGGCCCGCTACTTTGCTGATTTGCGGTCTGCGGTGCTGACTCAAGGTTTTGCGACCTGACAGCCCGAACGATTGACGTACGGCCACGGATGAAACACGGATATCACACGGATTCACCGAGTGTCATCGGCATCAAACCCGACCGTGCCGTTGTTCCCAGCACAAAACCGTCATCCGGACTGAGTGGATTCAGCGAACACAAACTGGGCCAGCTCGTCATCACTTCCAATCAGGGCGGCAGGATTGTCCCGACAACCGGGCTGCGGATACCATGTGCCGCGACCCGCTTCTGTCCCTGATTGAGAAAGCCTTGATATGAAATCGATGTTGCCGATTGTGTTCGCACTGCTCACCGGACTGTTCTGGGGGACTTATGGCCCCGTACTCTCCCAGGCACGTTTCTTCGAAAAGAGTGCTTTCAAACCGTACGTGATGATTGGCGTGGCGTACCTGGTGTGGGGCGTCCTGGGCGGCCTGATTGGCATGGCCAGTACGAAGAAGGAGGGCGAGGCCCTGATGTCCTTCACTCAGGCCGGGATGTTCTGGGGTTTCGCCGCCGGAACACTCGGTGCCTGGGGAGCTCTCACGTTGACCCTGGCGATGTTCACCGGTGGTACCGCCATGCCACAAGTCGTCATGCCGATTGTCTTCGGTACCGCAGTCTCGGTCAGTGCTATTACCGCGGCGTTCACCACCAAGGCTGACACCAATCCGCTGATGTGGGTGGGAATCGCCGGAATGGCCGTGTGCATCGTCGTGGTGGCCTACTTCACGCCGCATCCGCATCCCCCTGCGAAGCCAGGTGCCCCCGCCAATCCGCATCCTGCGGCCGATACCAAGGCCTGAGTCCGTTCATGGAGCAGATCACGAAACGCGGGATCCCCGTCATCGATGAGGCAGGAGTGACGACGCATCGATGCCGGAATTGCCGTGCAGAGTTCCCACCCCGCTCTTCGCTCCCCCAACACCGTTTCTTCCCTCCGCAGAACACACACCAGCCCGGGGCTCTCGACAATGGATTGGGTTCAAGTTTACGACCCGGTGGGATCTGCCTTCTGGTCAACCGTTCTGGCGGCCTTGCCGATCCTGGCGTTGCTGGGACTGCTGGCGGGGGGATTGAATGCCCCGATGTCGGCGCTGGCGGGATTGGTCACTGCCCTCGCCGTGGCGATCCTGGGATTTGGAATGCCCTTCAGTGCCGCGATCGCTTCAGCAGGTTACGGAGCCTGTTTTGGATTGTTGCCGATCGGCTGGATCGTTGTCGCGGCGGTCTTTCTGTTTCATTTGACGGTCAAGAGCGGGCATTTCGAAATCGTGAAGCGATCGGTGGCCGCCCTGTCTCCCGATCGTCGGGTTCAGGCGCTGCTGATTGCGTTCTGCTTCGGGACCTTCATCGAAGGGGCGGCCGGGTTCGGGACTCCCGTCGCCATCTGTGCGGCGTTGCTGATTGGCCTGGGCTTCTCGCCACTGTATGCCGCCGGACTGGCGTTGATCGCCAATACGTCACCCGTCGCGTTCGGGGCACTTGGGACACCGATTATCACGCTGGCCAAGGTCTCGGGGCTGGATGAAATGACACTGTGCCAGATGGCCGGGCGTCAATTGCCGTTCTTTTCGCTGATCGTTCCCGCCTGGCTGGTCGCGGTAATGTCGGGTTGGCGGGGTGTGGTGGGATGCTGGCCGGCAATTGTCGTCTGCGGCGGAGTCTTCGCACTGCTGCAATTCCTGACGGCCAATTACCACGGCCCGACGTTGGTGGACGTCGTTGGTGGACTCGGGTCACTGATCGCGCTCGCCGTGTTGTTGCAATTCTGGCAACCGCGCGAGATCTGGCGTTTCCCCGACGAGGTACCCGCTGCCCGGATGCCGACGGAATCGCCACTGACGACTCACCAGGTCGTCACAGCCTGGATGCCGTGGGTGTTCCTGTCGGTCTTCGTGTTCCTCTGGGGTTGGCCCTCGGTCAAGGAGACTCTGGCCGGTGGGCCAGCCAGGAGTCCGAACATCCTTTCCGGATATGCAAAGTTCGCGATTCCTGTCCCCGGACTGCATCAGCGTGTATATCGCACGGCCCCCGTCGCACCCGTGGAGCCGGGTTCCGACCGCGCCGCTGAGGCGGAAAAGGCGATTCTGGAAATCCCCTGGCTGGCGACCACGGGAACCGGGATTTTTCTGGCCGCGATTCTGACTGCGGTCTGGTTAAGGATCTCCGCACGCAATTTCGTCAATCAGTTTTGCCAGACCGTCTGGCAAATGAAGTGGGCCCTGTTCACGATTGCCACCATGCTGGCCCTGGCGTTTACCACCAAATATGGTGGCAGTGACGCCACGATGGGTCTGGCGTTCACGCGGACTGGTCTGTTCTATCCGTTCTTCGCACCGCTGTTGGGGTGGCTGGGAGTGGCATTGACCGGCAGCGACACCTCATCGAATGCCTTGTTCGGCAGTCTTCAACGGATCACCGCGGAGCAGTTGGGCTTGAATCCGACGTTGATCGTCGCCTCCAACAGCACCGGCGGAGTGATGGGCAAGATGATCGACGCTCAAAGCATCGTTGTCGCCGCCGTCGCCACCCAGCAACGCGGGGGCGAAGGAAGAATCCTGAGGTTCGTGTTCCTGCACAGCGTTGTCCTGGCAATGCTGGTCGGAGCCCTCACCATGGTGCAGGCCTATGCTCTGTCCTGGATGATCCCGTAGGAATTCCTCCGGGAGTCACCGGGCCCCCGGCCCATCGATCACCGACTGGAGGATCCAGCCCGTTGACGATGATCAACCATCTCCATACTATTAGCATCATTGTCATAGATATTCCTTTGGTCGACCTCCATGAAGCTCTCCCGGAAATCCGATTACGCCCTGCGGGCACTGATGACGTTGGTCGAGCGGTTTGGGAAGGGGCCGGTTTCCATCCGGGAATTGGCAGAGAAAAACGACGTTCCCCGCGGCTTCCTTGAGCACATCATGCTGGACTTGAAGTCCCAGGGAGTCGTCAAAAGTATCGCGGGCCGGATCGGCGGGTTCATCCTGGCACGTGCCCCCGAATCGATCACGATGGGGGAAATCGTCCGTCATTTTGACGGGCAACTGGCTCCAATCGGGTGTGTGTCTGCCTCCCACTACGAGCCGTGTTCACAAGAAGCAGTCTGCCGATTTCGACGTGTGCTGTTGGATATCCGCAACTACACCGCTCAGAAAATGGATGCCGCGACGCTGGCTCACGTGTTTGGTTCGGCCCCGGTCACGACCGACGAAGTTTTCTCGCCCGTATTCATTGGCGGCGACGGGATTTAGGGTGTTCTGGCCGTGAATCCTGAGGGGAATTGTCCAAAGAACCCAAAAAACCGTAGGTCGGTGCTATTGTATATATGATTAATCAAGTGCTATATTTGTCGGTCGACGCAGAACCCGGATTGCAGTTATTGCTCGAACATTGGCAGCGAAACGGTGTCATCAGTCGACGTCATTCAGTTGAAGGCGTGCGATGTCGCTGGAGGACAACTCGTAGACGCGAATCGTGGTTCCGATGTCGCCAACCGGTTTCATGCCCATGAGATACGCATAACGACCGTGATTTGCGAAGAGATGCGCTACACTGATAGCATACTTGCCGGGTCGGGTCTCGGCTTCGTCGAACCGTCGATGGTATGATTTGGACGCCCGAGACGGTACCGGTACCGTCGACACGCCGAGCATATGCGGTGTTACGACTCCATAAGTCAGAAGATATACACGATCGCCCGTCTTCTCTTTCGCTTCCCGATACCAATCTGCGGCCTTGTAGACGTCCTGTCCCCAATCGCAGCTACTGTGAAGCAAGAAGTATGGTCCGCCTCCCAGCCGTGAAGCCCATCCGTTGAAAAAGGCGATCTGATTCGGATACGCGGAGAGACTCTCCGTAATTCCGACTATCAACAACAGGGCAAACGCGGAGCGGCTCCGTCGACTCATCGTTCCCATCGACAAGACGCTGCCAGATAGCACGGCGAGAAACGGCCAGGCCGGCAATACGTAGCGGTAATGAATCGTGAAGCCGTATTGGATGCTGACCATCGCGAAGATCATGCCGGCACCAAGCAATACCAGCAACTCGGGCAGAGCGGCTTTTCCCCTCCACCATCGACGCGCGAGAGCGACGATGCCGCCAATAGTTAATCCTTGAAAGCCGATCGGCGTTTTGACTGCCCATCCGACGAGGTAGTAGTACCACCATCCGCGTCGGCTCCACTGTCCGAGCAGATACGAATCAAAAGGTGGTGCCTCAAAGTCCTTTTGCTGGAGATCGAGCCCCTGCACAAAGTCGCGTGGTAGTGGTACGGGAAGTCCGGTGAGAGCGGTCTCGCGGAATCTGTTTCCCCTGGGCGCATGCTGGCCGGCAAGTGCGAAGCTGAAGAATTCGTAGTCCCCCAGTCGATTCCACGTGCCGGAGAACCCATAGCCGCCGTTGAGCACGATCACCGCCATCGCCACGATTGCAGCAACGAGTCCACGGTGCAGCCACCGAAAGGCCTGGTGGGCTCTACAGGGTGTGAGAAGAAACGCCAAAAGCAACAATCCAATGACCGGTACGCAGGTGGTGCGGGTGAGAATCGTCAACCCGGACGCCAGGCCCAGTAGAATCGCCTGAAGGCAGCCCGCATGTTCCCGAAACTCCAGAAATGCCAGGAATGTGGCCGCCAGCAATGCCGCTCCGGGCATGTCGTGATTTGCCGTCGCCCCGTGCCCCAGAATCATCGGGCAGAAACACCACACAAGCAGGGACGCCAGCCCAGCGTTCCGATCATAGAGTCTGCACGCGATCAGCAGTATGCTGACAGCACCCAGCAACGAGAACAGGGCCGCGACCGATCGGCTGGCAAAAAACATGACCTGCAAGCGCGCTGCGTTACGCCGGAGAAAGTCATACCCGTACTCGTATTCGATTCTCAAATCGGCACGATTGCGAAACGATTCCCAGTCTTCGTCGATCTCGAACCCGAGCAGAGGCAGCGCGCACAACGTTCGACTGAACGGAGGATTGACCTGAGCGATGTCGAAGCGTCCGTATCGCAGGTGAACGTAACCCGCCGGGATGACGTTCACTTCCAGATCATTGGGAGAATGAATCCAACTGCCATACAATAGCAGCCCAAGATGGAGCATCAGCACGACGAACACGATGCAGGCAAACCATTGACCCAACCACGGCTCATGGTGACCGTCGCGTGAATCTGGCAGGACCGTGGCCGCGCCCCGAATCCCCTCAGCGCCCGAAACAGAGTCCGTAGACCTGTTCATGGCGACTTTTCAGGAGGCCGCCTCCTGCGGAAAAAGATCGCCACCACGACGGCCACCACCGCCAGGTTCACCCCTGCCAGCCAATAGAGCGAACTCCTGCGCTGTACGCTTTGACCGGGGTTCCGGACGGCGGCCGATGCCGCGTCTTCCTTTGTGCGCTCCACCACCAAGCCCATCAATTGGTTGTAGATGCCTTCGATCTCGTCCACATGAATCGGGGCAAATTCAGCTTCATTGGATCGAAACAACGACTTTGAGGAGTTGGGGTTAATCCCGTCAGAGTATTGCGTGTGTTTCGGCAGATGAATCGTCAGATCTTCTGCCGTCGGCTTGTAGGAAAGATCCAGATCCGTAACTCGCATTTCTCGCACTTCGACAAGCGTCAGTCCCGTGGAGGTGCGCATCGGAAAGACTTTGATCGCGTGCTTCGGAAAGAAACGGCCCTGGTCCTCCTGAACGTCCAGGATCCGCATTCGATGGGAGAGTTTGCCCGTCCCTTTTTCCGTGTATTCTGTGATGAAGTTCAGATACCCGCGATCTGGATCGATCCAATAGGCAACATCATGGGAATCGTACACCGCTTTTTTTGTCATCTTGATGTACTTTCGTCCTTCATACAGTACATCCGTTTCCACGTTGAAAGTGGCACCCGCAAAGTTCCGTGCGGCAGCATAGTCAATCGCGCTGGCCGGGGTGACACCGTCCGAGTCGGAAGCAAGGTTGAACGGTTGATATCGAATTGCCAATCGTGAGTTCGCCGGAGAATGCACGATTGCAGTGTTGACGATTGGGTCGTGATCGATGGCAAACGGCCCCTTCCGGGCAATTGTCAGGGGAACAATCAGGCCATCCGGCGATGCCATTTCTGTGGCGAGCTTGTGGCCATCGAGTTCAACCTTGATTGTGAGAGCGTCACCATCGAAGTACAACGTGCTCTCGCGTTCAAGGTGATTCATCAGACCATTCCACTTTCCCTCGATCGCCGCGGATTCCGTGTCGGCGCTCTGGATGGAATAGACGAAACTGCATTTGCCGTGCGTGAACGAGGAACGATTCGCAAGATAACCTTGCCGAATCATCTCCAACTCTGGAGGAACATCCCCGCCGAATGCGGTTGCCATCAGCAGGACAGATAGGCTCGCGACGATCAGGCCCCCACAATTTGCAAGCCGGGATGTCAGGAATCGGTACATGTTCGTCAGCTCCCAAGATCGCTCAATTGAAACGGGGGCGGTTCGTACTTCGACTCAGAGGGGCCGAAGCGCTGACCGGCGGTGGCTCGCAAAAGCGAATGATGATTAACGTGGAATCAATCGGCGCTTAAGGTTTGCATTTCCCTGCAGCTGTGGCAATTCCGTCCGGCTTCGGACAGCGGTCTGCACAACTACCATTATCAAACACGGCGTATTTGTAGTCGACGTGGCAGACCATTTCCTTCGGGCTCTGACATTGCCAGCACTTGTCATCCGGATTAGTCGTTTGGGGAGCCTGGCAGTCACCGACCTGGATGGAGCGACGATCATATCCTGCGGTGGCGACATCGACTTCGATGCCACCGACCATTCTCTTACAGAGTGAACTATCTGAAGTACACGCAGTATTGGTTGAGATGTTACAGTTGGTCAGGTTCGCGCACTTCTGCAGTGGCTGCTCGCCAGGATTGGAAATATTGTCACCTGTCTGAATCGCCCAGTGCAATATGCCGCCCCACCATCAAGAATGACATTGCAACAGCCAGCATCGAAAACGCTCGAACTCGATTCATGACATGTTCCGTTCAAAAGAAACCCCGAAACGACAGCCATCCAACTATCCGCCACGCGGCGGTGCGATGACCTTGAAACTTTCTGTTACCGACACAGGCGGATCGGCGTCTGCCAGTGAGATCTGCAATTTCACCGTCCCAACAAAGATCGTCTGGGTGGGGAGGCCCGTGGGATCGAGAGTCACTTCATATTCCGGCATCGAATCACTTGCTCCCGTAACCGACTGGACCCCGAGGCAGGGTTGCGAGCATTCGACCGACAGGACACGGATTGCCCGCCCCTGCGGGTGGACCAATGCGAACTTCTGGCGTAGTGGATCTGTGGAGGTGACCTCGTCCCTTTTCAGTATCCACCGGGGTGGATCGACACTGATCGGACTCCCCACAGCCCAGGTCACGCGCGTCGAAAAGTGATACCCGGCCCCCTCGTCGGTCACCGGAGCAAACGCAATCTCCGCAGAAACCAGGCCTGGTGCGGTCCCTGCAGCCACGGCAATCTCCAGATCATATTCCCGTCGCTGCAGTCGCCCTTCCGCAAAGGGTTCCATCCCACGTTCCGTGAGGGTGCAGGCGATCTCGTCGGAGCCCGGAACAGCAAGCCATTTTAGCTTTGGGGGGGGGCTCAGCGTTGGAGTACACTGTCAAGCGGTGTTTGCCGGACACTCGTGCCCCCGGTGCCAACTGACCGAAGGAAATCGGCAGGTCGCGACCGCTGTCAAGCATTACCGGTGAATACGTCCACGATTGTATTTGGTAGACATGTGACGCACCGTCGTCGGTCTTGATTGTCACCGTCGCCTGCTTGTGGATGAGGCTGTTCGGCTTGACCTCAAGCGTCACTTTCGCAGCTTCCCCCGGCTTGATCACCTCACGATCGATCTTCGCACTCAAGCAGTCGCAGGACTTGGACTTCTGCTTGACGATCAGGTCCTGTCGACCTTCATTCTGTAGCGAAAAAACGTGGGAGTAATTCAAATCCGGCGACAAACGGACACGCGGAGCGAACCGGGCGACGAATTTAACACCCTCAGGAGAAGCCACAGTTTCGACGACCGGATCAACGGAAGAATACGGGCGGTCGCCGGTAAGTACTATGGACACGAAGGTCGTCAGTGTTGCCAATGACAAGACAGTCGCAAGGTAGCACGTCAGAGTTCGAAGCCCTCGCCGTTCAGGAGCAGCTCTTTCGGCCATCAGCACAGGCAATTCACTAGTCATTTTCCATCACCGCGAGAAGCCGGGAAATCTTACTTGCATCATAAGTTGCTTTCAGAAACGCAATGACCCATTTAAGCACAATACATGCTGGATCTTCCGGAGTCAATGCTTCACTTTGGTGACACCGGAAAATACGGATCCGGTCGCAAGTGGATAAACCTGTCGTGTGACCATTAAATCAAACACGTAGATCGAATCAGCGTGGAGTTTTCCCCCCTCCTCAGAACTTTCTGGTTGTGAATCCTAAAGTGGCGTTTCCCAAAGAACCCGTCGAAGTCTGTGTCTTCGTGCCTCTGGTGCGTCAGGCGAAGCTTGACGTTTCTTATCAGTTGAAAGGAACTGATCATGTGAATTGTTCGTTCAGCATGTAGCGGACCGAGCGTTTGGGGAGTGATCCCGAGGACGAAGCCTCGGCGAGCGAAGGTGTCAGCGCTTGAGAAGACAATTCTGATTTGAGGGATCGCGGCAGAGAATAAAATCAGCACGAAGTGACTCCGTCTTTGGGGTGGACGGACGCGTTCTTCCTGCGGGGCTGCATTTCGTCTGCAAATTGGTATCATCGCCACGATTCCCCGGCCACGGATGGAAAGTTCCCGCCTGATACGAAAGTCGTTGGAATGCGCATCCAATCGCACCGTCTGGCTCTGATGTCGTTGGGACTTTGGCTGGCCGCCACGCCACACGTGTGGAGTCAGGAAGATGCCAAACCGAATCCGGCGAAGCTGGAGTTCTTCGAAAAAAAGGTTCGGCCACTGCTGGTCGACAACTGCTACAACTGCCACTCGGCCGACAATAAAGCGGACGGGGGACTGCGAGTGGACGACCACCGTGGACTGATGCAGGGGGGCAAGCGGGGGCGTGCGATTGTCGTCGGCAAGCCGGAAGAAAGCCTGCTGATCAAGGCGGTTCAGCAGACGGACGACAAGCTGAAGATGCCCCCCAACAAACAGTTGACGGAAGAGCAGGTTGCCATTCTGCAGCAATGGATCAAAGATGGTGCCGCGTGGCCCGCCGACGAGATCCCTGCCGACTTGCTGGACCGACCGGCTGAATACGATCGACTGCTGAAGCAACACTGGGCCTGGCAACCGTTGCAGGCCGTGACTGTCCCGGCTGACGTCAGCAATGGCTGGGCTCGCGATGATGTGGACCGGTTTGTCTGGGCAAAGCTGCAGGAGGTCGGGTTGTCCCCCGTCGCGGATGCGGATCGAGTCACCCTGCTGCGACGGGTGACGTTTGACCTGACGGGTCTGCCCCCGACCCCCGCCGAGATCCGGGACTTTCTGGCGGATCCGGCACCCACAGCCTATGAAACCGTCGTCGACCGCCTGCTGCGATCACCGGCGTTTGGCGAGCGTTGGGGACGACACTGGCTGGATGTCGCGCGGTTTGGCGAATCCACCGGTTCCGCACGCAACCTGCCGTTCCCACACGCCTGGCGCTATCGCGATTATGTCATTGATGCGTTCAACAAGGACAAGCCGTACGACCAGTTCATCCGCGAACAGGTCGCAGGGGATCTGTTACCGGCCAAAACCGAGGAACAGCGCCGGGAACAATTGATTGCCACCGGCTTCCTGGCGATCGGTGTGAAGGACGTGAACCAGCGGTTCAAGGTCCGGTACATCATGGACAACATCGACGAGCAGATTGACACCGTCAGCCGGTCAGTGATGGCTCTGACCGCCAGTTGTGCCCGGTGTCACGATCACAAGTTCGATCCGATCACGACCAGCGAGTACTACAGCCTGGCCGGGATCTTCCAGAGTTCCGATGATTGTGCCGGGCTGCGCAACAAGATGGGTGGCGGCGGACTGGACTACTACGATCCAAAGATGCTGCTGGTGCTGCCGGGAAGTTCCGAACCGAATCCCCAGCACGCAGCCAGACTGGCGGCGGCGCGGAAGGCGGCCGACGAAGCGAAGGCGGACTTCGAAAGAAGTCGCGACTCAGCCGACGCCGACAAGCCGGCTCCCAACGGAAAACCGAGGCGCCAGGTGGCTCGTCAGAAATGGAATCGACTGGAGGCCGAGTATCAGGCCCTCAACGATCCAACCGCATCGGGCGCAGTGGCGATGGGAGTCCGCGACGGGGCTCAGATCGGTGACACCGAAATCCGGATCCGGGGTGAAGCGGAAAAGCTGGGCCCTGTCGTCCCGCGTGGATTCCTGAAAGTGGTCGACTTCGCCGGGCAACCGGTTGTCCCGACTGACAAGAGCGGTCGGTTGGAACTGGCGCAATGGCTGACCAGTCCGAAAAATCCGTTGACGTCACGAGTCATCGTCAATCGGGTCTGGCATCATTTGTTCGGTGCGGGACTGGTGACGAGCGTGGATAACTTCGGCGTCACGGGCGATACGCCGTCGCATCCGGAATTGCTCGATCACCTGGCCACCAGTTTTGCGGCTGACGGCTGGTCGACCAAGCGATTGATCCGCCGCCTGGTGTTGACCCGTGCCTACGGACTCAGTTCCCTGGCGACGGAGCGGCATCAGACTCTGGACCCGGCCAATCGCTGGGTCTGGCGTCACAGTCCGCGGCGACTGGAAGCGGAAGAGATGCGCGATGCGACGCTGGCGGCTGCGGGCGTCCTCGACCGGTCACGTCCCCAGGGGTCCGCGGCCGCCGAGTTGAAAGTCGTGGAACTGCCCAACAACGGAGCGGAATCGCAACGCCTGCTGGCGGTTGCCCGAGCCAGCCATGCTCGCAGTGTCTACCTGCCGCTGTTAAGGACACTGGTGCCGACGTCGCTGGAGGTCTTCGATTTTGCCGATCAGGGACTGGTGACAGGAAGTCGCGAGACGACGACAGTACCGACTCAGGCGCTGTATCTGCTCAACGATGCGTTTGTCCGTCGGAATTCGCTGGTCCTGGCCGAGTCACTGCTGGCGGCAACGGACATGGAGGATCGCGGTCGCATTGAAGCTGCCTACCTGTCGGTGGTGGGTCGTTCCCCGTCACAGTCCGAAGTCGAACGCGTGCAGTTCTACCTGCAGGACTACCAGGCCGCTGCCCATGAAGCGCTGGCCGCGGAATTCACCGCCGTGGCACAACGCGAAGCTAAAGCGCAGGCGGCACGGCAGCGACCTGCCGATGCCTGTGCGCCCTTAAATATCGCCGACGAAACCCCTGCCGGTGGCGGTGCCAAAGTGGTGACCGATCAAGGGGCTGGTGTCGCGGTGAAGCAGGCTGAACCGCCACCAAAGTTGGAACCGGTCCAGCCCCGTGATGCCCGGACAGCCGCCTGGGCCAGCTTTGTCCAGGCATTGCTGGGTTCGGGAGATTTCCGCTACGTCCGATAGTCCGCGTGTTCTTGTAGAGATTTGACGTTCCTCATCGATGGCCAAGGAACTCTGGCATGTTGAATTCAAACGACCTGAATGGTGCCGATCTGTTTTCAAGGCGAGCGGCGCTGAAGACCGCCGGCACCGGGTTCGGTTACCTGGCCCTGGCGGGGATGCTTGGCCTGCAGAATCGCCAGGCGCAGGCGGGCGTTTCCCGTGTCGATGCGCCGCTGGCCCCGAAGGTGCAGCAACTGGCCGCGAAAGCCAAGCGGATCATTTTCCTGTTCATGGAAGGGGCGATGTCACACGTCGACACGTTCGACTACAAGCCCAAGCTGCAGGAGAGCGACGGCAAGCCTGGACACGGGGGCGGGAAGCTGGTGGCCTCAAAGTTCAAGTTCAGCCAGCACGGCGAATCGGGGACCTGGGTTTCCGAACTGTATCCGCACGTCGCCCGGCACGTGGACCGACTCTGTTTCATCCGCGGCCTGCACACCGATACACCGGCGCATCCGCAGGCGGTCATCCAACTGCACACCGGGGCCCGAGTGGCGTCGTTGACCCGTCCGTCGATGGGTTCGTGGTTGTTGTATGGTCTGGGGACCGAGAATCAGGATTTGCCCGGCTACATCACCATCAACCCCTCACCGAATTTCGGTGGAGCGGTGAACTATGGCAGTGCCTTTCTGCCTGCCCATTTCCAGGGAACCCGCATCAGCGACGCCGGCTTCTTGCCGAACTTGAAGCCCGAAGTGGTGACACCGCTACAGCGCCGCCAGATCGACCTGGTCCAGGAAATGAACCGCGACCTGCAGGCGATTCCGGGGGCACCGAGTGAACTGGACGGCGTGATCGAATCGTACGAACTGGCATTCCGCATGCAGGGCAAGGTTCCCGAACTGCTGGACATCTCGCGGGAACCGCAATCGGTGCTGGATGCGTACGGAGTGAAGCCGGGACCGGCCGGCAGCTTTGCCCGCCAGTGCGTGCTGGCGCGGCGATTGAGCGAGGCGGGAGTCCGTTTCGTCCAGATTCGACAGGGGGGCTGGGACCACCACAACAACCTGCACAAGGGTCTGATTGCGAATTCTGCCGCCACCGACCAGCCGACCGCCGCTCTGCTGGCGGATCTGGAACAGCGGGGTCTGCTGGATGAAACCCTGGTGCTCTTCGGCAGTGAATTTGGTCGACTGCCAACCGCGCAGGGGGCCGACGGACGAGATCACAACATCACCGGCTTTCCGATGTGGCTGGCCGGTGCCGGTGTGAGGCCGGGGTTCTCATACGGGGCAACCGACGACTATGGGACTCATGCGGTCGAAGGGCGGATGCACACGATGGACCTGCACGCCACGCTGCTGGCACTGATGGGGCTGGACCACGAAGCGCTGACGTTCCGGTACGCCGGACGCGACTTCCGCCTGACCGACGTGGGAGGCAACGTCGCCCGCGAAATCATGGCCTGACCGAAATATCCGGACTATGACGCCTGCCGCATTTTCAGTGTGGGCTTTTCGAGCGTCACGACAGTATTCGGCGGAACGCTTTCGTAGATTGAAGCACTCGCGCCGATGACGGAATTCCGGCCAATGGTGGTCGTGCCCCCCAGGACGGTCGCGTTCGCGTAGATCACGACGTTTTCTTCGATGGTCGGATGACGTTTGGAATTGCGGACCAGGTTTCCGTCATCATCCTTGGCAAAGCTGAGAGCCCCGAGCGTCACCCCCTGATACAGTTTCACGCCGGCGGCAATTTCCGTTGTGGCACCGATCACCACGCCCGTTCCATGATCGATGAAGAACGAGGGGCCAATCGTCGCTCCAGGGTGAATGTCGATCCCCGTCTTGCCGTGAGCCCATTCGGACAGCATCCGTGGGATCAGCGGAACTTCGAGTTGGAACAGTTCGTGAGCCAGGCGATAGATCGTGATCGCTTCCAACCCCGGATAGCAGAAGATGATTTCGTCCAGGTTCCCGGCGGCCGGATCGCCGTCATAGGCCGCCTGCACATCGGTCGCCAGCAATTGACGCAAGTCGGGCAGTCGTTGCAGGAACTGGATCGCCTTTTCCTGTCCGAGAGCTTCGAAGTCGGGTTGGACTTCGCCGCAGTTCAGCAGGTTCCTGCGGCGGTAGTCATGTCGCAGGGCCCGGGCGATCTGTTGAGTCAGCCGGTCGTGCAGGGCATCGATCAAATCGCCAACGTGATAGGTCACGTTGCCAAAATGCAGATTCTGCCGCTTCCGGTAACCCGGATACAGGATCTCCTGCAGCGACTCGGCAATCTCGACGACGGTCTCAACGCTGGGGAGCGGGCAGTGGCCCAGATGATTGATCGTGGCAATATCGTGATACGTATCAACGATCCGGTCCGTCAAATCCGGCAACAGGTCTTTCAAACGGATGTCAGTCGCCATTTCCATACCTTCCACGAGATCGCCCACCAACTCGACGCTTCATTGGAATCGGCGTCACAAACGAACCGGCTGCATTGAATCCGACATCCGCCACAGGATGTGTGTTCGGAGTGGCCCGCAAAGTCGACAGCACCCTCAAATCTTACCGTGGCAGGCAAGGTTTCCCAGAACAGGGCCGGAACTTTCCCCGGCACAAATGGGGACTCAGGCCGAATGTACGGCCCCCCTGCAGGTTTTTGAATTCGTCCGGGGGGATGGACGATGACGAGCAAGTGGCGACGTACCAAAATCCGATTGCAGGACACCAAGGTCTGACTGGATGACGTTTCGCAACTTGTTTGTCGACGCATTCGTCCCTCCGGAATCGTCCGAACCCCATTACTGGTTCGAGACGCGTCGCCCATTCTGTAACCTGGTCTTCCTGTTGCCGTTGCTGCTGGCTTACGAGTTGGGAGTCGTATTGATCGGCGGTCCCAATTCCGATGCGTTCCGCAACGGTGCCGACGCCTGGATCCGGCAGTTCCTGCTGCATATGGGAATCGAACTGCTATGGGTGCTGCCGGCATCCCTGATCGCGGCCCTGATCGTCTGGCAGTGGGCCAGTCGGCAACCCTGGCGGATGTCGTGGGACACTTTGGGCGGGATGATCGCCGAGAGCCTGTTGTTCGCGTTCGCCCTGATCCTGCTGGGCCAGGGAGTGGACTCGTGTTTTCGACAGCCCACGGCAAACCTGTTGCAAGTTGAGGGAGGTGGCTTTGCCAACAGTCTGATGATCCGTTCGGTCACATTTCTGGGGGCGGGGATCTATGAAGAATTCCTGTTCCGACTGTGCCTGATCCCGCTGACGTACGCCGCCTTCCGGGCACTGCTGGTTCCTCACCGCTGGTCGGTGGGTGCCACGATCATTTTGACCAGCCTGGTCTTTTCGCTGGCTCACTATCTGGGAACGCCCGACGACGGATATTCATTCTCAATGCTGGCGGACGCCCTGACGCGCGTGCAATCGACGCGAGCACTGTGGTTCAGCTTCGTGTTTCGCACGCTGGCCGGCATGTTCTTCGCGGCATTGTTCTTTCTGCGCGGCTTCGGCATCACCGTCGGAGCCCATGCCGCCTATGATGTGATTGTCGGAGCGGTCCTGATCTCGGAGCTATAAGCGGCTTGCTAACAACATTATCCCAAATGACGTTTCAACGCCTCGCCAATCTGCCCGATCGCCATGATCGCCGAGTCGAACTGGTCCACCCGTTTGATGAACGCATGAATCAATCCGTCGTACCGATGCCGTTCGACGTCCACGCCGGCGGCGCGTAACGCGGCGGCATAGGCTTCCCCTTCATCCCGCAGAGGATCATATTCCGCGGTCAGGATGAATGCCGGAGGCAATCCCCGGAGCGATGTGGCCCGCATGGGCGACGCGTACGGTTCCAGCATCTGCTCAGGTGACGCCACATAGTGCTGCCAGAACCACCGCATCTGTGACGTCGTCAGGAAATACCCGTCGGCGTTCTCACCATACGACGGGCGGTTGAAGTCACAGTCGGTGATGGGATAGATCAATACCTGATAGGCAATCGGTGGCCCACCGCGATCGCGGGTCATCAGGCAGACGGCGGCGGCAATATTTCCGCCGGCGCTGTCACCACTGACGGCGATCTTGTCAGGTTTAATCTGCAGGTCCGCAGCGTTGGCCGCCACCCATTTCAATGCTTTGTACGCGTCTTCGACGGCCGCCGGATACTTGTGTTCCGGAGCCAGCCGATACTCGACGGAGACGAAGACACAGCCTGAAGCCTCTGCCAACCGCTGGGTCACGTCGTCGTGCGTGTCAATGTTGTTCAGCACCCAGCCACCTCCGTGGAAATACAGGCACGCTCCGAACGGTCCCTGGCCGTGTGGCCAATAGATGCGAACCTTCAGATCGTCGCCATCGGGACCGGGGATCGTGCGTGTTTCGATGCGAGCCAGCGATGCGGGGGCTCGTTTGACGGCGCTGGACAGGACCAGGGCCTGACGCGTCAGTTCAATCGGAACCGATTCCATGGGAGGACTGTTCAGTCGGCTCAGTTGTTCCAGAAACGTCGCGGCTTGAGGATGCAGGGGCATGGCGGCAGATTTTTCCTGTGGACGATGGAGGCGTCCCCCGAGTTCCTGAGTGAGGGATTCACGGTTATGATACTTGCGGGCGGCACCGGAACCAGTCCGAAGGGAAGAACAATGTCTGTGGCAGGCAAGCGGATCCTGATCATCGTGGGTGACGACTACGAAGATCTGGAATTGTGGTATCCCAAGTTGCGGCTGATCGAAGCGGGCGCACATGTCGTGGTCGCGGGTCAGCAGGGGGACAAGGTCTATCACGGCAAGAACGGCTATCCCTGCAAGTCCGATGCAACGTTGTACGACCAGGATTCGGCTGATTTCCAAGGCCTGTTGTGTCCCGGTGGCTGGATGCCCGACAAGCTGCGCCGCGATCCGAAGGTGCTCAGCCTGACTCGTGAATTTGCCGCCGCCGGAAAACTGGTCGCCGCCATCTGTCACGGCGGCTGGATCCCCATTTCGGCCAACGTCTATCGCGGCGTCAAGGTCACTGGTTCGCCCGGAATCAAGGACGACTTGATCAACGCGGGGGGCCTGTTTGAAGACTCGGCCGTGGTCGTCGACCGCCATTTCGTCAGCAGCCGCAAACCGGATGATCTGCCGCAGTTCTGCATGGGGATGCTGCAGGTGCTGGGCGGGAGATGATCTCTGCGGGGAACTCTGGTTGTCACTTGCAGGCAATCTGCTTTCAGAATCTGTCCGGAAAAACAAATGCACCGTCTGGCATCATCCATTGCAGTTCTCGCCACGCTCGCGATTGCCGATGCACGAGCGTGCATTAACGAATACGGCACATCCGTTGACGGCTCTGTGAAGGCGCGATCGCACATTCACGGTTCCGTTCCGGGATCGCTCCCCGTCAACGCCGACTACTACAGGAAGCAGGTTAAATCGCTTTCACCGCGACTGGCTCACTCCCCAACTCATGAAGAGCTCTCTGATCTGGCCGTTGCGTATCTGTACCTCGGAAAAACGGATCGCGCGATTGAGCTTCTCGTGCAGGCAGAGGCGCAAAAACCCAATGAATATGTGATCGCTTCAAATCTGGGCACTGCCTACGAACTTGCTGGCCGGAACGTTGAGGCTCTGAAATGGATCGAAGAGGGAATCCGCCTCAATCCCGGCTCGCACGACGGCAGCGAGTGGATTCACGCAAATCTACTTCGGGCCAAGATTGCCATGAAGGATGATCCCGAATGGATCCGGTCCAATTCTGTGACGGGGCTGCATTTTGGCAATGGTCCGATACCAGACTTCGATGCGACGTTATCACGACCCAACTGTCCGAAATCGCCAGAAGTCATCACGTCGCATCTGTGGCATCAACTGTCGGAACGTCGAAAGTTCATTCCTGGACCCGACCCCATCGTCGCTGCGCTGATGTTTGATTTGGCGAATGCGACTGCATTGTCGGATACTGTCGAGGATGCGTTGCCAATCTATGTCGCAGCGCGAGACCTCGGGTACGACGACACAGTCTTGCTGAACAAGAGGTTCGGGGAACTCAAGAAACGTCAACGCGGGAACTTGCTGATGGGATGGAGTCTTGATTCGATTGCTTCGTTCGCCGTTGGTCTGGCCTTCTTTCTGGGGTTTTGCGTTTGGCGCGCCAGGTATGCCATGCTCCGTTCGGCGCGAGTCTCCTGACCCTGCCGAACGCGAGATTGCATTCCCGCTGGGTCAATTCCATACTCCTGTTGAGGCCTTCGCTCAGCGTGTCAGCCGCGGAGCCATCGTACTTCCCATGTCGTCACCAGAGTCACGTTTCCATGACGCACAAAGGCATTTTCGTCGTGCTCTTCGTGGCGAGCCTGGCCTCGCCGAGTAGGGCTGATGAGCCTGCCGCAGGCCAGATCGAGAAAGCCTCACCCGTTCTGAAACAGTTGATCCAGTCGCATTGCCTGGCCTGTCACGACAAGTTGACCAGGAAGGCCGGACTCGTACTGGAGGAACTGCTGGCCGCCGACATGGATCGCAATGCCGAAGCGTGGGAGAAAGTTGTTCGAAAGCTTTCAGCGCGACAAATGCCTCCTCCGGATTCACCGCGACCCACGGAAGTCGATTTTGACGCGGCCATCTTGGCGATGATTTCGTCGCTCGATGCCGTTGCAGTGAAGTCACCGAATCCGGGACGCACCGAAACGTTTCGGCGGCTCAATCGCACGGAGTATCAGAACACCATCCGCGATCTGCTGGGATTGGACGTCGACGTTGCTGCGCTGTTGCCGGCGGATGAATCCAGTCACGGCTTCGACAACGTGACGGTCGCCGATCTCTCGCCGACTCTGCTGAACCGTTACATCTCGGCCGCGCAGAAAATCAGCCGCCTGGCGGTCGGCACCACGTCGCGAGTTCCCTCCGCGGAAACGGTGCGGGTGCGGCCTGACATCACGCAGGACGTTCCCATCGACGGTCTGCCGATCGGCACGCGCGGCGGGACCTTGATCAAGCATCACTTTCCACAGGATGGTGACTATGAGATTCAAGTCCACCTGATGCGAGACCGGAATGAAGGGGTCGAGGGCCTCAGTGAACTTCACGAGATGGAAATCCTGTTGGACCGCCAGCGGGTGGAACTGTTCACCGTGAAGCCCCCCGCCAGGGGGCAGAGCGATCAGGCGGTCGATGCGAATCTGAAGTCGCGGATCCACGCATCGGCCGGGCCGCACAAGCTGGGTGTCGCCTTTTTGAAGAAGTCGTCGTCGCTGCTGGAAACGACCCGGCAACCGCTGAATGTGCATTTCAATTACTACCGGCATCCGCGACTGGGCCCGGCCATTTACGAGGTCTCCATCATCGGCCCGATGGAAGCCACAGGGCCGGGCCAGACTCCCAGTCGACGTCGGATCTTCATCAGTCATCCCGAGAACCCCGATGACGAACAGGACTGTGCCCGACGAATTCTGTCCAATTTGACTCGACGAGCCTATCGGCGACCCGTTGATGATGCCGACTTGCGGGGGCCGCTGGCGTTCTACAAACAGGGGCGCCAGGAAGGTGGCTTTGATGGCGGGATTGAAGCGGCACTCAGTTCGTTGCTGGTGAATCCGCAGTTTCTGTTTCGCATCGAGCGTGATCCTCCGGGCATCAAGCCGGGGACCCCTTATCGCATTTCGCAAATTGAATTGGCTTCGCGCCTTTCGTACTTCCTGTGGAGTAGCACGCCCGACGACGAACTGCTCGATCTGGCCACTCGCGGCACACTGAGCCAGCCCGAGGTGCTCGAGCAGCAGGTGAGACGAATGCTGGCGGATGGTCGTTCGCGGTCACTGGCCACCAACTTCGCAGGACAGTGGCTGTACCTGCGAAACCTGGAGGCGGCGATTCCCGACATGCGCCTGTTTCCGGACTTTGATGACAACCTGCGTCAGGCACTGCGTCAGGAAACGGAACTGTTCTTCGACAGCATCCTGCGTGAGGACCGTGATGTGCTGGAACTGATCCAGGCCCGGTACACATTTTTGAACGAGCGATTGGCCAAACACTATGGCATTCCTCATGTGTACGGCAGCCAGTTCCGCCGAGTGGCGGTTGACGATGAAAGTCATCGCGGCGGGTTGCTGCGCCACGGAAGTATCCTGACGGTGACCTCGTATGCGACACGCACATCGCCCGTGCTGCGCGGTCACTGGGTGCTGCAGAATCTGGTGGGAGCGGCACCGCCACCGCCTCCGCCGGATGTCCCCGCACTAAAAGACAATACAGTCTCCAGCTTGCTCTCGATCCGTGAGCGGTTGCAGCAGCATCGCGCCGATGCAGCCTGTGCCAGTTGCCATCAGCAGATGGATCCGGTCGGATTCTCTCTGGAGAACTTCGATGCGGTGGGCCGCTGGCGGGAAATGGAAGGGGGCCAGGCGATCGACGTGACCGGCGGCCTGATCGACGGCAGCGAATTCAAGGGCGTGTCCGGTCTGGAAACCGCGTTGCTCAGTCGCCCGGAATTGTTCGTGCGAACGCTGACCGAAAAACTGTTGACCTATGGGCTGGGCCGGGGTGTCGAGTACTATGATGCACCGGCCGTCCGCCAGATTGTGCGCGACGCCCGCAACGACGACTATCGATTTTCGAGCCTGATTGTGGGCATCGTCAAAAGCACGCCGTTTCAGATGAGGAACGCTCCATGATCGTCCTGAAAAAGGCGTTGTCCCGACGCACCTTCCTGCGGGGTGTGGGTGCGACGCTGGCGCTGCCACTCCTGGATGCCATGATCCCGGCCCTGACCGCGCTGGCGGATACGCCGGCCAACCCGGCTCAACTGCGTCGACTCGGTTTTGTCTACATGCCAATGGGCTGCGATGTGACCCGCTGGGCTCCGCCCGGGGCGAAGTCGCTTGAGGAATTGTCTCCCACGCTGAATCCGCTCGCGCCGGTGAAGAACAAGGTGGCGGTGATTTCCAATCTGGAGTTGCGAAACGCGTACCCGGGTACTCATGCGACTTCCAACTCCGCTTTCTTGAGTGCTGCGACAGCCCGACGGACGGAAAGTACAGACTACCATCTGGGCACCACAGTCGATCAGATCGCGGCGAAACAGATCGGTCGCGATACTCAGCTTCCTTCGCTCGAACTGTCGATGGACCTGCTGTCCGTCGTCGGTCAATGTGATAACGGCTATGCCTGCGTCTATCAGAACAACCTGTCGTGGTCATCTCCGACGACACCCTTGCCAGCGGAAGCTCATCCGCGAATTGTGTTTGAAAGCCTGTTCGGCGGAGAAGGAGGGGCCGCGGACCGTCAAGCGGCGCTCCGGAAACGAGCCAGCCTGCTCGATTCTGTGAACGACGAACTCGTGCGACTGCAGAAGACGCTCGGTCCCGGCGACCGCAATCGAGTCAACCAGTACCTGGATTCCGTGCGCGACGTCGAACGCCGCATTCAGCAGGCTGAAGCGGTTGCCGGACAAAATCCCGTGCCGGACATCGATCGTCCTGCAGGCGTCCCCGCTTCGTACGCCGACCATGCCCGACTCATGTTCGACCTGCAGGCGGTCGCTCTGCAGGGGGACATCACGCGTGTGGTGACGTTCCAACTGGCACGGGAAACCAGCAATCGGACTTATTCCGACATCGGCATTTCCGAACCGCATCATCCGTTGACGCATCACGGCAACGATCCCGACAAGATTGCGAAGGTTGCCAGGATCAACCAGTTCCATGTTTCGCTGTTCGCCGGATTTCTGCAGAAGCTGCAGTCGATTCCGGAAGGGAACGGCTCACTGCTGGATCACGTGCTGTACCTGTATGGCAGCGGGATGGGGAATCCGAATGTTCACGACCACGTCAACCTGCCAATCATTGTCGCAGGAGGAGCAGCCGGGAACATGCAGGGGGGGCGGCATATCCGTTACAACGATGCAACACCGCTGGCCAATCTGCACTTGACGCTGCTCGACAAGGTCGGCGTCAAACTGGACTCGTTCGCCGACAGCAACGGGAAAGTCGACGAGCTTTTTAAACCAGTGCCCCTCTGACGCCGCGGAGACGATTCGTCATGCATCGAATGCCAATCGCCGTCTGTGCGACCGTGCTGCTGATGGCCAGTTCGACGTGGGCTGCGGAGACTCCGTTGGCAGACGCCGTTGAGGAAAAAGATTCGACCGCGATTCAGAAGCTGCTCGAACAGAAAACCAACGTCAACGCAGCGCAGGCCGATGGAATGACGGCGCTGCACTGGGCGGTCTATCACGATGATCTGAACATCACGAAGCAATTGATCGCGGCCGGTGCCGACGCCAAAGTTACGAACCGTTATGGCGTGACGCCGCTGTCACTGGCCTGCCGGAATGGCAACGCCGATGTCGTCGAAGTGCTGCTCGAAGCCGGGGCCGACGCGAATAGTTTACTGGCCGGCGGTGAGACCCCCTTGATGACGGCCGCTCGAACCGGGCGCGTGGGTCCCGTCAAGGCGTTGATTGCGAAGGGGGCCAACGTAAACGCTCGCGAGAGGAAGGGACAGACCGCCCTGATGTGGGCGGCGGCCGAAGGGCATGTCGACGTGGTCGAGACACTTCTCAAAGCGGACGCCGACTTTCGGACGCCGCTCGCTTCCGGGTTCACGCCGCTGTTTTTTGCCGTACGCGAAGGGAAGGCCCCGGTGGCTTTTCGATTGCTGGAGGCTGGCGTTAGCATCAATGAGACGATGCGAAAGGCCGGCACAGGCTCGGGAAAGGCCACCAGTCCCCTGATCATGGCCATCGAGAATGGTCACTTCGAACTGGCCGCGGACTTGTTGAAAGCGGGCGCTGACCCGAACGACCGACCTGCGGGCTATGCCGCCTTGCATGCGATCACCTGGGTTCGCAAACCGATTCGTGGCGACGGAGACCCGCCCCCGATCGGATCGGGAAACCTGAGCAGCCTGGACCTCGTCCGGCGACTGATCGCGCACAAGGCAGATGTCAATCTGCGGCTGGAAAAGGGAGAATCCGGGCGTGGGCGGTTCACGACCACAGGCTCAACGCCGTTCCTGCTGGCATCGCGCACGGGAGATGTGCCGCTGATGCGACTGCTGGTGGAACTGGGTGCCAATCCCAAGCTGAACAATGCCGATCAAAGTTCGCCGCTCCTGGCAGCAAGCGGTGTCGGGGCTCTGGCCGATGGAGACGAGGCGGCCGCCACGGAAGAGGAGGCCGTCGAAGCGGTCAAGTTGCTACTGGAACTGGGGGCTGATATCGATGCGGTCGACAACAACGGCGAAACCGCGATGCATGGAGCGGCCTATCAAAGCCTGCCCAAGCTGGTGAAGGTCCTGGCGGAGCACAAGGCGGACATCAAAGTCTGGAATCGCAAGAACAAGTGGGATTGGACGCCGTTGATGATTGCCGATGGCCATCGTCCCGGCAATTTCCGACCGGCCCCGGAAACAATCGTCGCCATCGAACAGATCATGAAAGAGGCGGGGGTGACCCTTCCACCCAGGACCAGTCGTGAAAATCGAGTGGGCTATTGAGAGCCAGCTTCGGAAGCCTCAAAAGGTGAAACCTGCGGCTCGCTACGGAGTCACCGCCAGCTTGCGACCAAGCTTGAAGAGTTGTGCGAATTCGTCCTCGGGGATCGCCACGGTGGCTTCCACAACGGCTCCCTCGTTGAGTCGAACAGTCACCGCGTCGAGCAATCCGTCAATCCGATCACAAAGTTCCAACGTCAATTCTGCGTGCTGTCCGCCGTCACTGCTGGCGTCATTACGGATCGACGACAAGAGCGCCTGACTGAAGTCAACAAAGGCTTTCGCACCGGTCAGAATCTTTTTCAGATCGACAGTCTCGTCACCAGCCAATTGAATCCTGGCGTGAATTCGATCCGTGGCTTCGACTGTGACCAGGACTGTCGAGAGTTCCACCAGTGGTGCCAGTTGCGTCGGAATGCCCACAAACAGACCAACCAGATTGAACGGGCCCTCTATCGCTGCGCTGCTCCGGAGTTTTTGGATATTGACGAGAGCAATCGCGTCTGCGTCCGCTGTGGAGCGCCACAGGGAAGCCCATTTTGACCAGGTCGCTCCTTCGGCACCCGCGATAATGAGTCGCCGCAGATGCTTTTCCTCCTGCGCCGCCACGACGATTTTGCCGTCGGCAAAGACACAGACCGGCTTCCCGGTTTCTGCCTTTCGACGCACGTACGTTTGCCCGCCAAACGTCTGTTCCTCGGGATCAGGTTGCAGCGTCTTCACCATCAGTGTCGCGTCGTCGCTGTCCATGGTGTGAATGACGGCAATCGTCGAGCCTTCCTCGTCAGTGAGTCCAACCAGTACGATCTGCTCGACCCGATCCAGCGAAACTCCAGTTTGCTGTTCGAATGTCTGATCCTTCGCCAGGAATTCCTGGAGTGACGACAGTCCTGGAGATGCTTTCAAGGCGGATATCCGGACGGAAGCAATCAGTTTCGTGTCGCGCGGCACATAGGCCAGGGAATGGGCGGGTTTCGGTACGGGCTCTGCCGCCAGCGCCTCGATCCCGGACGTCACCGTCGTGACCAGACCCGTCAGCAACGTCACCATCCACAGGACACGTGTCTGTCCTGCAATCTTCAGTCCCGGCATGGTTGATTCCTTTCGCCAAGGGGGCACCCGACGATCGAATCCGGGCGTCCATCCCGGTTCAAGATTGCGATGTCGGTGCCCCGGGAGTGTACCGATTGATGCCCGGCGAATCTAGAAGTGTTTGTCTTAAGTCGCGTGACAACACGAGCCCGACGCGCGAACGAGGGATAACGAATTTGACCCACATTCTCAAATCGCCGGACTTCCTCTTCTGTTGACGCGGTCGTCCAAAGGTAAAAAACTCCGAAGGACGCGATTGTTTTGACCTGACAGGATTTTGAAAATCGCGCGTGATTCTCCGGTCCCTCGCTGGCGCGTCGGGCTGTGGTGAGCCTTCGGCGTCGGTTTCATACCCCGGTTTTGACAATTTGCCATGCAATTCATGTCACGCTGCCAATCCTGCCTGATGACGGGGGTGCAGTCGTTAATTGGTG
>JAFEBS010000001.1 GCA_018242525.1 Planctomycetota bacterium
GACCGACGGATTAGAAATCCGTTGCTCTATCCAGCTGAGCTACGGGCGCAAGTGTTTTTTGTGTTTGTAGTTGTGTCGAACTCAAAAACCTCGAAAAACCCTCGTTGACACCCGCAAAGACACCCGGTACTGGTGTCAGACCAAGTGCGTGCGATAGCGACTAAGCAGATATTTGGCACCACGCATTTAGAGCAACGTATCATGTTTTGGTCGCGGTTCGATTCTCCGGGAGTCGGACGAGTGAAACAGTCTAGCGGTTCAGCCAGATCGGACAAGCCAGCCAAGCCACATCCAGACTTCCCTCTGTTTCCCCATGCTACCAAACGCTGGGCCAAGAAGATTCGCGGCGAATTCCACTTCTTCGGTCCGTGGCGGGATCCGCAGGGAGCGCTCGAAGAATGGCTCCGTGTCAAAGACGATCTGCTGGCAGGTCGCAAGCCACGCGACACCCGCGACCTAGCCTCCGAGGATATTCGGACTGTGCTGGATGCAGCCGACGTGCATCTGAAGGCGATGATCCTGTTGGGAGTCAACGCGGGGTATGGAAACAATGACTGCGCGACCCTCACCCGGGCCGCGATCGATTTGAAGAACGGCTGGCTGTCCTACGCTCGCCCCAAGACAGGTGTATCGCGACGCGCCAAGCTCTGGCCCGAGACGGTGGCGGCGTCGAAGGCCTCGCTGAAGAAGCGGCCGGAGCCCCATAGCGAAGACGACGCCGAGTACTTCTTCATCACAAAGTACCATAACAGCTGGTCCAAGAACACGACCGGCAATCCGGTGTCGCTGGTGTTTCGCAGGCTCTTGGACGACTGCAGCCTGCATCGGTCGGGACTCGGGTTTTATTCCTTACGATGGTCCTTTGAGACGGTGGCTGGCGAAACCCTCGACCAGCCGGCCGTCGACCTGGTCATGGGACACACGCCACTGGCGGGCGACATGGGGGGCGCGCTACCGACAACGGGTCGGCGACGATCGGGTCGAGGCTGTTTGCGAGCACGTCCGCAAATGGTTGTTCCCTGCGAAGAAGAAGGCTGCAAAGTGAGATTGGGATTGAAGTTGGACGGCCCCGGCGATAAACCGGGGTCTGTTCGTTTACGGGGAGGGGCCATGCGTGAGTTCTTCAAAGGCTGGCGACGGAAGGTGGGGGTAATGACGCTGGTGGTGGCGTGCGCGGTTTGGGGACTATGGTTGCGAAGTAAGACCGATGTCCAAGGCCCCAGCCCATTCGGTTATCCCGAACACATTCAGATTGGGAATAATCGCTTCCAATCATTCAATGGGCAGTTTGAGTGGTACCACGAGAGTCACGTTGAAACCCTTGTGTTTCCAGCATCGAATGGCGAAGGCACCACTACAATTGCCATGACGGAAATAAATAATCCAATCTTCGTGGTCTGGTATTTCTTCATCGTCCTCTCCCTGACCCTGCTCTCCGCCTACCTGATCCTATGGAAGCCGCGCATACGGAAGGAACGGACCGATGCGTGAGTTCTTCAGCGGTTGGCGCAGGAAGGCGGGAGTAGTCTCGCTGGTGATGGCGTGTGCATTTTCGACGGGATGGTTGCGCAGCATTTATAGAAAAGACGTGATCGAACTGCCGAAATGGATTGGTGTGAACGCTTCGATTCTTTCTCTTGAACAGTCGATGGCTTACCATTTTTACGAGAATGAAATGCCTCCTGGTCGGCTATGGATTTCGTTCTCGATTGACCATTCCGAAATCGAGGCTGCAAGAGAATTGTTTCGATGGAGATGGGGTGGTTTTGGATACATTTCCACATCGGCACTCCGCTGCTACCTGCTTCCCTACTGGTCGATCACCATTCCCCTGACCATCCTCTCCGCCTACCTGATCCTCTGGAAGCCGCGCAAACGCACGAGGCAGGGCCATGCGTGAATTCTTCAAAGGCTGGCGACGGAAAGTGGGGTGCGTCGCGCTGGTCGTGGCGTCCTTGTTCATGATCTGGATCAACGATCCTGCAATCGTCGGGTTTTCCATCGCGGTCACGGATGTAAGTTTATTTGAGGATCGTCACGCTGAGAGTCACGACTACAATGTGGAGATCCCGAACTGGTCTACTATCATCATTCTGTCCCTGCTCTCCGCCTACCTGATTCTCTGGAGGCCGCGAAAGAAGCCGAAGCCAGGGAGCGCGACCAATGCGTGAGTTCTTCAAAGGCTGGCGACGAAAGGTCGGGTGCGGCCTGCTGGTGCTGGCGTGCGTGGTGTGTGGCGCGTGGGTGCGGAGCCTTTCGATTAGAGATCAAATCCTTTTTCTTCCTCGCGGAAATGAATTTCAGATGATTGCGTCTGCCGCCGGGACGGTGCGATGGGGAAGGATTTCTTTGCAGTCAACGGTGTTCGAGCGGGACGATTACTTGCCGGTATGGAGATCCATGACCCTCGATCAAGACGAGAGTTCCGATCATTTCTGGAGCCAGCGAATCGTCGAGTGGCGATGGAACTGCGGAGAATTCGACTTTGGCGCAGGCGCGAACTATATAGGTGGTCCGCGAACTGTGCGATGGGCATTTCCGTATTGGTCGTTCGCCGCTCCTTTGACCATCCTCTCTGCCACCCTGATCCTCTGGAAGCCGCGCAAACGAACGGAGCCTGAGCATGCGTGAATTCTTCAAAGGTTGGCGACGGAAGTTGGGGTGCGTCACGCTGTTGATGGCGTGTATGGTCGTGGCGGCATGGCTTCGCAGTGGCATTAGGTATGACTTCTTCGACTTGAACATCGCGGGCATGACATACCGGCTTGGATTGCACGGTGGCAACCTGAGGTTCATAAAGCAGGGGCCGTCGGCTTCAAAGCAGCTCGTGAGTTGGAATACGGGCGAGCTGCAGGAGCTATTACCCTATCAGCCTGGCCAAAGTCGAGATCCTTGGGATGGTATTGCTGTCGACTGGAGGTGGGATTGGAACGAGTTTCATGCCGGCGCTGGGCAATACCCCGGGGGCCGGCTTTCGCACACTTGCTTTATTATTCCCTACTGGTCGCTCACCGTCCCCCTCACGCTTCTCTCCGCATCCCTGCTTCTCTGGAAGCCGCGCAAACGAACGGGGCAGGGCCATGCGTGAGTTCTTCAAAGGTTGGCGACGGAAGGTGGGGTGCTTGCTGCTGGTGATGGCATGCGTTCTGATGGGAATGTGGATCAAAGGCAAATTCAATCGGGAAATGATGGAATTCCGATTCGATGACCACTCGGCCGTTGAGATCAGTTTCACGGCAACCGTTATCGAATGTGAGTACCAATGGGAAACATCCCGAATCGGCGCGTTCCGGGATTTGCCATTTGCGAACTGGATGACATTTCCGAACAAGTACTGCAGCATTCAAAGTGACGCGATTTTCCCGGCAATGACAAACACCTTGTGGAAGATGAGTCTAGGGAACGGAAGTTCCGCAAACGGCAAAGGGATTCGGTTGATGATCCCATACTGGTTCCTGGTCCTCCCGGTGACCCTCCTCTCCGCCTACCTGCTTGTCTGGAAGCCGCGCCAACGAACGGGGCCGGAACATGCGTGAGCCTTTCAGAGGCTGGCGACGGAAGGTGGGAGTCGTCACCGATGATTGATGCCATGAAACGGCTGATTGGGAAATACCCGCAAGTCGCCCTCGGCTGTTGCGGGATGGTCGTCGATCGGTGGGAGGATTATGAAATGGATTGGAGATGGGACTGGAATGACTTTCATTTTGGTGTCGGGACCAAGTCAGGCCTTCGCACCACGTTGTTCGAGTTTCCCTACTCAGTCCTCGTCCTCTCATTAACTCTTCTCTCCGCCTACTTCATCGTGCTACCTGTCTCGGAGCGACAGGGCTACCTTTGCTGTCCCGTCCACAATTCTTGAACCCCTGTTGGAACTCAAGCCTTGATGGAGGTCACTGTTCAGAACTCACGTTCCAGATTCGAACCGCTCCGTCCCGGCCTCCCGAGGCCAGTTGCGTTCCGTCACGATTGAATGCCACGGTATGCACGGCGATGTCGTGACCCAGAAATGTCGCCAGCAGTGTTCCCGACACGCCATCCCACAACTTCACAGCACCGTCCGAGCCGCCCGATGCCAGTTGCGTTCCGTCCGGCGAATACGCGACTGACCAGACGTCTCCGTCATGGCCGCTCCACGATTTGATCAACTGGCCGCTGCCCGCGTCCCAGATGCGAATCGTCCGATCCCAGCCGGCCGACGCGACGCGTTTGCCGTCGTGATTGAACGACAGGGCGTAGACCGGCGCGGTATGGCCTTCCAGCGGAAGTTTCTGCGCCAGAGTGCTCGCATTCCACAATCGCACGATCTTATCACTACCCGCCGTGGCAATCGTTCCGTTGTCCGGCGACAGGGCGATCGCATACAGGGCTCCTGATTGTGTCGTGGCCCGCTTTTCCTGCTCCGTATCAGCGACCGACCAGACTCGCAGTCCACCGTCTTTGCTGACGGTATAGAAGGATTGCTGATCATTCGAAAACACCACGTCGCGCACGGCACTGGGGTGCTTGAACGTCTTTTCTAACCCGGGCTGCGCGAGCGTCCAGAGCTTTACCAATCCGTCGTCACCCGCTGTCGCCAGCAATTCACCGTTCGGCGAGTACCGCAGGGCATAGATCATCCCCCGATGCGCCGTCAGTGTGGCCGAAACGCTTTGGCTGGCGATATCCCACAGTCGGACGTTTCCGTCTTCGACCGCCATGGCGAGATTCTTCCCGCTCTTGTCGAACGCGACCGACCAAACACTGCCCGCACTGGCAGCGAGCGTGGCGACCGGTTCTGCCGACGATTTCAGGGCAGGTTTCGCTGTTGGATCGACGGGGACCACCGGAGTCCGATTGCGATTGGCCAGGAACATTCCCGCCATCAATCCGACGGTCAGGAATGTGGCACCCACACCAATCGCAATGCGTCGGTTGCGCTGGGCGCGCTTGCGCAGTGCGATCTGACAAACCACAGGCACGTCTTCCGAACTGGTCTTCATCAGTGCCCATTCGTAATCCAGTAATTCTGCCAGGTGAGCCGCTGACTGGATTCGATCTTCCGGCCGCTTTTCCAGAAGGTGGTCGATCGTTCGCGACAGCCATTCGGGAATTTCCGGGTTCAGTTCCCGCAGCGGCCGATGCTTCACTTCCGACAGTTGCTTCAGAATCGCCAGTGCGGAATTCCCGGTAAACGGCGGTTCCCCCGCACACATTTCATACAGGATCGCACCGAAGCTGAATAAATCCGACCGCGGGTCTGCTTCCTTATCCAGCGCCTGTTCCGGAGCCATGTACAACGGTGTTCCCGTGACAAATCCGGGCGTGGTCAACTTCACGTCGTCGGCCACGCGGGCCAGGCCGAAGTCGGTCAACTTCACCCGGTCGCCGGGTGATTCCAGCAGGATGTTGCCGGGCTTGATGTCGCGGTGAATCAATCCCTGGGCATGCGCCGCGGCCAGACCGTGCGCGGCTTCCATCGCGATCCGCACAATCTCACGCAGCGGCAGCTTCTTTTCGCGTGTCAGGCGTTGTTCGAGCGATTCCCCCGAGATGAGCTGCATGACCAGGTATGGCAGGTTGTCACCGTCTGACTTTTCCACCTGATGCACGGCCACGACGTTTTCGTGAGTGATCGAGGCCGCCGAGCGAGCTTCGCGACAGAACCGCTTGCGCGACACTTCGTCATGCGCCAGGTCCGGGTCCAAAACCTTTAGTGCCACATGCCGCTGCAGCTTTGAGTCGAACGCTTCCAGGACGATTCCCATTCCCCCCCGGCCCAGCACACGCATGACATCGAAATGCGACAGGCGGCCCAGGTAGGCAGGATCGGTGGCAGGCTGCAGAAACTGCAGCGACACCTCGCGTGACCGCGGAGTTGACCGGGGGACGAATGTTTCATCCAGATCCGCACTCAGTTCCTTCAGCGCCGGCCAATAGGCGGACGACGCAATCGGTTCGACTTCATTGGCATGCACCAGGATCTGCGACAGATTGGTCCCGCCGGTCGCCATGACTTCCAGCTTGGACTGGCAGCATTCGCACGAATCCATGTGGCGCGTGCATTCCTGCTGACGCTCGCCGGACAGGGATCCGTCGATCAGTTTCTGTAGCTCATCCGAGCAAGGACAGGTCGTGGTGTTCATTTCAATCCTCCTGCTGCCGCTGCATGGTCTCGACTTCCTCTTTAAGTCGAGCCAACACGCGACTTTTCGCGACGTAGATCGCTCCCGCCGATAATCCGATCCGGCCGGAAACGTCCGCTGCCGACTTCCCCTCGACCGCGGTCAGCCAGAAGGCCTGCCACGTCGATTCCTGAAACTCTGTCTTCACGCGCTCCATGGCCATTGCCGCCAGGCGACGCTGGTACTCGACTTCCCACACATCTTCGCCGTCGTTGGCGGCGGGTTGGGAATCGAGCATCCGATTCGTCCCCGAATCGCCCGATCCCTGCGGGCGCAGTCGGCGTGCCGACAGGAAATTGAACACCCGGTTCCGCGTGATCGTGAATAACCAGCCCCGAAACGTTCCCTGCGTCCGGTCGTAATCCAACCGTCCAATTGCGGACGAGACCGATCGCATCACTTCCTGCATCAGATCCGCAGCGTCGGCGTCCTGCAAACCCCGTTTGCGCGCGAATCCATAGACCACCGGTCCATAGAGCTTCATGAACTTCTGCCACGCGCCATGATTGGTCCCGTCGCGAAGTTGCACCAACAGACTTGCTCGTGTGAGCGGTGAGTCGTCCACTGGCATCGTTACACCTGAACGTAACATAGGCCGTCGCCGATCCGATTGTTGCGGTTCGCGTCAACCGCGATGTCCGGCATGATACGCACCAATTGTGCGTTGGACGAGAGTTCACGTCGAGATTCATGCCCACCGTCATGGAACTGTCTCCGGGTTCTGGAGGTATTTTGTTTTGAAAGGTTCGTTCGACTTCCTCGCATGGCAACTTCATTGCCAGATTATCGTTGGGCAACTTCCTGACCGTTCCCATCCTTTTGGTGCACCTGGATCAACAGTCCATTCGTCAGGTCGTTCCCTGGATTCACCACCAGTCTTTCGTTTCCTGTGATCCCGGCAACCACCACGACGCGTGACCCCAGATCGCGGCCCAAGGTGACACGTCGCAGTTCGATCTGGTTTTCTGGATCAACCACCGCCACATGAGGCCCTTCGACCCGCATCAAGACGGTATTCGTCGGGATCGTCCAATTGGAATGATCTTGTTCGGTCTTCAATGAGACCTGCGCATAACTACCAGGTTGCAGATGCAGCGACGAATTCTCCAATTCAATTTCTGCCAGCATGGTCCGACTCGCCGAATCGACCGACGAGGAAACCCGGGTGATTGTCCCGGACACTGCGACCGACGATTCTGGCACACTGACTGTTGCCACGACGCCGGGCACTGTTTGCATCGAATACGATTGGGGGACATTGATCTGGACCCGCACTTTGCTCATGTCTTCCACCACAAACAGCGCCTCGCGACCGGCCGTCACCAGCATCCCAACCTCCGCCGTCCGATTGATGACAACGCCATCGAACGGGGCGACAATTCGCTTGAACGCCTGCAACTGTTGCAGTCGTTCCACATTCGACTGTCGGCTTTTCGCCGTCGCGACCCGGGCATCGATGATTGCTCCGCGTGTTTCGAGGTTCGCGTTTCGTCGAGTCACATCAGACTCCGCCGCAGCCACGATCGCGGTGCGAGCCTCGACTTCACGCAGGAACGAATCGAATTCTTCCTGTGTGATCACACGACCAGCCACCAGTTTTTCCCGCCGCGCCAATTGACTGCGTGACAATTCCAATTCCGCGCGGACTCGATTCAATTGAGCTTCTGCCGCTTTCAAATCGGCCAGAGCTTCAATCCGTTCCGCCTTCGCCTGGACCACAGCCGCGTCCGCTTCTCGAGCCAATGATTCGGCCGAGGCAACCTCCTGATCAAGTTCCGGTGTTTCAATCTCCGCCAGCAGATCGCCTGCCAAGACATGATCCCCCAGGTCGCGGTGCCAGTGAGTCAGATATCCACTCACGCGAGCCGACAACGGCGCCGTTTGCCAGGGACGAAACGTGGCAGGCAGCACAACGTTCGCAGTCGTCGCAGGACTCGGTCGCTGGATCTCAACAGACTTCACGAATGGCTTCGTGGAGATGGTCGCGGAATGGGATTCCGCGCTCGGCAGTTTCCAGGGTTGCAGCGCCGCAGTGGCTGCCCCACCCACCATCAGGAATCCCGCCAGCCACTTCGTGGTCGAACCACCTGACACGGCTGGCGTCGGTCGTTTAACGGCCAGTGGCGGCGACGTGCTTAGCCGGACCACTTCGGACGAGGTCCGATTCAACCGATCTGTCTCCAGATTCGGCCGAGCCAGCATCGCCGTCCACGGAAACGCCAGCACCCTGGCATTCAGATCTTCCGATGTCCCAACGCCATTCAGACTTCGATTCAACGTCGTATCGGCCATCATACTTCTCCGGTTTTTCACAGTGACACTGGGAATACCGGACACCACGAAGAACCTTACAGGAGCCAGCCGACGTGTGAAGAAAGGCGAAGTAGCGAGGTGGAGTCTGAAACCGCCGCAGCGGCTTCAGAATTCATGCGGCCTGGCATGAATTGCCAGCCGCCGAAACAGCGTCACCGCGGCAACTGAAATTCTGATCGAGCATGGGCAATCGCAGATGCCAGATCCTGGCGTGCCTCATCAATATCTTGAGCAATCTCTGGCCAACTTCTCACCGGTACGCTCGCCAGGCCGCACAGTTTCTGCCGTGCCAGATTTCGTTGGCGAATCAATTCGGCTCGAGTCGTCTCCCATCGACATCGCGTCTCAACTCCGGCGTCACTTGCCTGGTGATCGAGCCGAATCAAATCCCGGTCGAGACACTTCAGTCGTGAATCAATGACCTCAGAGAACTCCTCACGTTTTTGTCGCGCGTCGCGCACGGACGGGCTGCGTGAGATTGTGGAATCCTGGACGCCAACTTTCATGATGTTGCCAATCTTTCTGGGTCTGTGGCACGGCGTGAATCACCAGATACGGCCCTCGATCATCCGTTGTTGAATGCCGGCGAAGCGCTGCACAGTTTCGAAGAGCAATTCCCGGTTCTCCATCAACTGCTGACTGCTCAGAAGGTCTTGAAACTCACGCAGCGATTCGAAGTCCTGGCCGTGTTCCGCCAGAAAGCATGCGTACGCCAGTTGACTTCTGGGAGTGTCATCAATGGCCATCGCGGCTCGATACAGTCGATCAATCGAGTCCCCAAACAGTTGCGCAATCTCTGGTTTCGCATCGGATGCCAGATGCGGCTCCATCATCCGAGTGACGTTGACTGACGTTTGAAGTTCGCGCGATGATCGCATGGTGTTCACTTCCCAGAATCCTTGTGTCGACGCCCTGAAAGGCGCTTGACGCCAGTGACCCTCGGGAATGTCCACGGGTCATCGGCCAACTCAAACTGAGTGGCAATTGGCATGCCGCCCTCAAAACAAAGTTCCGTTCCCACCACACCTGGCGGGGTGAATTCGACATGCGGGCCGTTCCAGTGCCGCCATTCACTCAATAGTGTGCTCGCTGCCGCATCGATCCCCTCATCGTGTGAAGGCCGTGATTTGCCCTCATATTCTGGCAAGCGACCCATGGGGGTTGCAGGAAGTTCTCAAGCAGTGGTTCAAACTGGCTTGAGGGCACTGCCCTCATGCGGTCGAGTGATCTTCAACCGGTCTGGTAATCCATCTGCCAAAGCGCGCTTTTATTGATCGGTTGTAAATAGTCATCAATTGTCGTTGCCGGGACTGAGGGTTGCAGATGATTGCCTGAATCTCGGAAACGCCTAAACGTTCCTAAACGTTATCGCGACTGCGATCCATTCTTTCTGCAACGGGCATGCCGGTTGCATATTCAATGAAGTCTGTGAGGCAGATCCTTGGAATCAGTGAAGGGTGGTTGAGACATCGCCCCATCCCAGAATGAAATGGAGGGTGCCTGAATGCTTCACATCGACACAATTCTGTTCCCGACGGACTTGTCACCGTTCGCGTTGCAGGCGCTATACTTGGCTCGGTCGCTGGCCCGCGATCATGGTGCCCGGTTGGTGCTCTTCAGTGCGGCGGCTCCTCCCCTGCCGGTTCCCGAGTTCTACGTTCCGATGGGAGAGATGGAGGGACACGTGGAAGACCTGAAACGTCAAATCATGTGTCTGGCGGCTTCCATTCATGACGTCACGGTGGAATCACACGTCACGGAAGGCGAACCGGGCCCCTCAATCGTCACGTATGCCACGGACGTGCAGGCCAATTTGATCGTGATGGCCACACATGGTCGCAGCGGCTTGTCCCGCCTGCTGATGGGGAGCGTGACCGAGTACGTGATGCGACACGCCCATTGCCCCGTGCTGGCTGTCAAGTCGAGCGAGGTCCAACGCGCCGTGGCGGAAGTCGCCGGGTCGGCGGTGAGGGACGCATCGATCGAGTTGCGACCGGAATTCTGATCAACCGTCGCTTTCCACGGAGAAACGGCGTTCGAACAAGGAACTTGTGTGCGACGAACTGCGACGATTTCACGGATGACGGACAAGGTGGAACGACGGAACCAGAGCAGGGAGGGCACTTAATGGCGATTGGCGACCGTTTGTTCGCTGCTTCACGTCTGCCCGTACGAATTGGATCAGTTCTTTAAGGTCAACGACTTTGTCCGAATTCGTATCCGCCTTTCCCGATAGTCCGTCCAGGAGCGACCGGGCAAACGGGCTGTTTGCTGGAACAGTTGCATCAGCACTGGATTCGGTGCCACTGATCATCGCCAGCACGGCAACGCCGTAGTCCTCACTGGCCAGTTGACGTACCAGATCAGCCGTGGTTCGGCGTTCCAGTGTTGTGATCGGGGTCGGACTGGCCGCTCCCGGTACGGCTTGCGCGTTTTCGTCGCGTTCGATCAGATCCAGAACCAGCAACAGTTTGCCCGGCGTTTTCTTGAGGGAATCGCGGAGCGTCGTGTCAGACATTCCTGCTGCAGGATCGCCATACCGACTCTCGTGATGCTGGAAGTAAACCGAATCGTGCTGGTCGCGCAACGCCTGGCACGCAATATAGACGATGCCGACATCGTCCGGTGTCATCGTCTGTTGCAGCCAGACAAGCCCTTCTTCGATGTTGAACCGCGTCACCAGCGGGTCAGTGACGATTCGGACCTGAACGTCGCGGAACTCTCGATTTGGCTGGTTGGCAAACGCGGCACCAAACGCCTGGGCGTCAGCGGCGGCAAATGTGCGGCGAAGATCCGGGCGCTGATTGCCTGACACGCCAATCGCCGCCACCAGCAAGCGCGGCACGTTGGCGATCGGCGATCCCGTCGTCAGTGTCAGCGGTTCGCTGAGGCCGATACTGCGATCCGAATCCGCCTTGGCGACCAACTGATGTGGTCCCGGTGGCAAGGTTAGTTCCCATGTGACGCGGGACTCGCGGCCGGTGCCGACTGAATCCGGGGCAGGGGCTGGGACCAGGACATCCTCGTCACGAGTTTCCAGACCCGGTCGACCATCGACCAGCAGCTTGAGCGATCGGATCGTGTCACCGTCCATCGGCGAAGCGGAAATCTGGATCTGGTATTTGCCATCTGATTCAGGCCCGATTGGCGAGGCCGTAACCGTCACCAGTGGCGGCAGGCTGTGTTTGACATCCGCCATGCGAACTTCGGAGCGACTGGCACCGTTCAATTCCTTGATTGCCTGCATCGGCCCTCCGGCAGACAGCACTCGACGAATCACTTCGGGGCGGTAGAACCGTTTGCGGAACCGGGACGCCGGGTGGAAGGTGGCCATGTCGTTGAAACTGCGCTGCACATGCCAGCCCATCATGTTTTCACCTCCCGGAGATGCCGCGTAATATCCCTGGGGAGTCCAGGCCACCCAGTCATCGCCCGCGACGTACAACGAGAGCGTGTGTTCGTATCGCTCCAGGTTCCAGATCTGCATGGTTTCGTCGTCGCTGCCCGTCAACAAATGCCGCTGATCCGGCGACGGGGTCACCGCCCATACATCATCCAGATGCCCGGGCAGGCGATAGATCGGGCGTCCGTTCAAGGCATCAAACACGATCACACTCTGGGCGAGTCCGATGGCCGCGCGATTGCCCGGCAGCAGCGTGCGCGAGTGAATCGTCAAATTGGGGCCGGAGTAATTGGAGATCGGTGTCCCGAACTGGGAAACTGTCACCATCTGGTAGGAATTGCGGGCAATCGACAGCCCACCCCATTGCGCCTGTGCTCGCACGAAGGTGTAGTCCGGTGTGGGAGCAAACTGCAGTTGGTCGAGTGTGAATGCTCGCGTCAGCGGATTGGTCGCGTGCAATGAGGAACCCGGAACATGGGTGAAGCCGAATCCGATCGTCCTGCCGTCGGGGCTGAACCCCGTGGCATAGATGGGCCAGCCTTCGCTGCGAAGACGGATTGCCAATCGCCCGGTGTCGGCGTCCCAGACACAGATGTGATCGTCGCAATCGCCAAAGATCGCGTATTTTCCATCCGGCGTAAAGGTGCTGCACAGCACCATTTCCAGATGGCCGACGTAGGACGCCACCAGGGCGTTGTCGACCAGTCGGACCATCCCGGCCGCATAGGGCCTTAACTGTGATCCGCCAAATCCATAGATCAACTTCGTGCTGTCCGGTGAAAACGACACGGTTTCGATGCTCAGCGGTGCCGCGACGATATTTGCACGCATTCGACCATCCGGTTCCCACAGCCTGACCCAATGATCGCCACCGCCGGTCGCCACGGTTTTTCCGTCGGGACTCCAAGCCACGCAGTACACCTTGTGCCCCGCGTGAGCCACCACCGAGTTCGACGTGCCTTCAGCCAATGACCAGAACCGGCAAGTCGCGTCCCAGGACGCAGTCACCAGCCGGGTGCTGTCCGGACTCCAGGCCAGGCTGTCAATCCGGGCGACGTGACCTGGTAACGCGCGCGCCAGATTCCAGTTCGCAGTCTCCCATAGGCGCAGAACTCCATCGCCTCCGGCCGATGCCAGCCATTTTCCGTCCGGTGAAAACGCGATGTCCTGTACGGGCAGCGTATTGCCACTGAGCCTTCGAACCAGCTTGCCGTCCGGGAGCGAGATCAGCAGGATGCTGTGATCCGTGGTTCCTTCCGGCGCCGTATAACCGCTGACTGCCAGCCACGTTCCATCGGGTGACAGGCTGGCCGAGTAGAGTTCCCCGATCATCCCGCGGCCGATCGGGGGTCGCAACACGCGAACAGTCGTGAATGTCGCCAGATCCCAAAATCGGATCGTCTTGTCATGCGACACTGAAATCATCTGCGACCGCTGGCGGTCGATCACCAGTCGAGTGACATGTCCATTGTGCCCGCTGGCGTTCAGTCCCAGCATGATCTCGGGCGGCCGACCGTCGTCCGCCATCGATTTCCCATTAGCAGTCAGCACAAAAAGGGTCAGGACTGCCGGGAAAAACCTCGAAAGAGTGCCAACTCCAGGAACCTGTCTTCCGTTTGTCCCCAAGGTCTGTTTGCCACCGCTGAACAACCGCGCCATACGACACCGCCAGTCTGGCAAACGACTCATTGAGGCGACCACAACTCACTTTGATAGTAATCTCAGCAGATCGTTTCGGTTGGCCAATCTCAGGTCAATATACAAAACCAGTTCCTGAACACAGCGTAACGAAAATCGATTCCCTCTGGATTCGAGGACGTGCATTGCGACCTCGTTCTGATTCACGAGTCGAGGTCCAATGCGCCCTCGCGGAAGCGGCGACCGGTATTCCGAAGCAGACTTGGCGCACTGCAGTCGCGTGGCGCGACGCGTTCAGAAACCGATCGTCACCCAACCTGTCACAGGCGGTACCCAAACCACCATTTTGGTTGGTGATCGACCACACTGAATCCTGCCCGAACAGAAACGGTGGTCGGAAAACGACCGGAGGCGCCTCAAGTTACCTTGAGACGCCCCCGGAAACGACTGAACTGCTTGTGCGGGCCAACGCGAGCAGTCAGCTGGTGTTATTCGGGGCATTTTCTGTGCCACATCGAGTTCTAACCGGAACGGCACTGAAAATGTTGCACCAAGTCCAGACGCTCGTCGTGTTTCGAGTCAATTCCAAGCGAAGGCCTCTGTCAAAAGCAGACTCCACCCCTTCGCTGGCTCGAAACAATCCAATTACAGACCAATTGAAAGTCCACGGAACAGAATCCATGAAACACAGAGTGGCGGCCGCTCGTGATGGAGATTCATCGCCGGCATTGGAAGCGATCGATGGTAATGACACCCGCGACCAACGGCTGAATCTGATTCTGGCCGCGATGATTGCTTTCCGGGACGGAGACTTTTCCGTGCGACTGCCGGTGGCTTGGAATGGCGTCGAGGGGCGGATTTCGGACGCGTTCAATCAGACGATCTCGCACGAGGACCGGATATCGCGTGAAGTCCAGGGACTGAGTATCTGTGTGGGCAAGGAAGGGCGCCTGAAGCAGCGCTTGTCGATGACGTCCGCGGCCGGCAGTTGGGCGATTCGTGCTCAGGCCATCAATACCCTGATCGACGATCTCGTTCGTCCAACGACCGACGTGGCCCGGGCCATCGGCGCGGTTGCCAAGGGGGATCTGAGCCAGTCCATGGAACTGGAGGTCGACGGTCGAGCACTGGAGGGTGCATTCCTGCGTTCGGCCAGGCTCGTGAATACGATGATCGAGCAGCTTTCCGTGTTTACTTCGGAAGTGACTCGTGTCGCGCGCGAAGTGGGTACTGAGGGGAAATTGGGTGGACAGGCCCAGGTCAAGGGCGTTTCCGGCGTTTGGAAAGAACTCACCGAGTCCGTCAATCAGATGGCCGGAAACCTGACGGCGCAAGTCCGCAATATTGCCGACGTCACGATTGCCGTGGCCAACGGCGACTTGTCCAAGAAAATCACCGTCGACGTGCGCGGCGAGATTCTGCAACTGAAAGAGGCCACCAATACGATGGTCGACCAGTTGCGATCGTTCGCGTCCGAAGTGACGCGCGTGGCACGTGAAGTGGGTACGGACGGACGGTTGGGTGGACAAGCCGTGGTCCCCGGCGTTGCCGGCACATGGAAAGATCTGACAGACTCCGTCAACGCGATGGCGTCGAACCTGACGGCGCAGGTCCGCAATATCGCCGCCGTCACAACTGCAGTCGCCCGGGGCGACCTGTCACGCAAAATCACGGTCGATGTCAAGGGCGAGATCCTGGAGTTGAAGGAAACGATCAACACCATGGTTGATCAGTTGAACGGGTTTGCCGCCGAGGTGACGCGCGTGGCGCGCGAGGTTGGTACAGAGGGCAAGCTGGGCGGCCAGGCCAAAGCGCCGGCTGTGGCAGGAACCTGGAAGGATCTGACGGACTCCGTGAATTCGATGGCATCCAACCTGACGGCGCAGGTTCGGAACATTGCCGATGTCACTACGGCCGTGGCGCGTGGTGACCTGTCACGCAAGATCACAGTTGACGTGAAGGGCGAAATCCTGGAACTGAAAAACACCATCAACACCATGGTGGATCAGTTGAACAGCTTCGCATCGGAAGTGACGCGCGTCGCCCGCGAAGTCGGCTCGGAAGGGAAACTGGGTGGCCAGGCCGAGGTGCCGGGTGTCGGCGGAACCTGGAAGGACCTGACCGACAACGTGAATTCGATGGCATCCAACCTGACCGGACAGGTGCGCAACATTGCCGATGTGACAACAGCCGTGGCTCGCGGCAACTTGTCTCGCAAGATCACCGTTGACGTCAAGGGCGAAATCCTGGAACTGAAAAACACCGTCAATACGATGGTGGATCAATTGAACGGCTTTGCATCAGAAGTCTCGCGCGTGGCTCGTGAAGTCGGCTCCGAAGGGAAACTGGGGGGGCAAGCCCAAGTTCCGGGTGTCGCCGGGACCTGGAAGGACTTGACGGACAACGTCAATTCGATGGCGTCCAATCTGACCGGACAGGTGCGCAATATCGCCGACGTGGCCACCGCGGTGGCAAACGGCGACCTGTCCCGGAAAATCACTGTCGACGTCAAGGGGGAAATCCTCGAATTGAAGGAAACCATCAACACGATGGTGGACAAACTCAATTCGTTCGCCGGTGAAGTGACGCGCGTGGCGCGCGAAGTGGGGACGGAAGGAAAACTGGGTGGACAAGCTCAGGTCCGCGGCGTCGCCGGAACCTGGAAGGATTTGACAGACAACGTCAATTCGATGGCATCGAATCTGACTGGTCAGGTCCGCAATATCGCCGACGTGGCCACCGCCATCGCCAAGGGCGACCTGTCCCGCAAAATCACGGTGGAAGTAAAGGGGGAAATCCTGGAGCTGAAAAACACCGTCAACACGATGGTGGACCAGTTGAACGCCTTCGCATCTGAAGTTTCACGCGTGGCGCGCGAAGTCGGCACCGAGGGAAAACTGGGTGGTCAGGCGGCCGTGGCTGGGGTGGCCGGCACCTGGAAGGATCTAACCGACAACGTGAACTCGATGGCCTCCAACCTGACCGACCAGGTGCGAAACATTGCCGACGTGACCACGGCGGTGGCCCGGGGCGACCTGAGCCGCAAGATCACGGTCGATGTGCGCGGTGAAATCCTGGAACTGAAGGACACCATCAATACGATGGTGGACCAGTTGAACTCATTTGCCTCGGAAGTGTCCCGCGTCGCCCGTGAAGTGGGAACCGAAGGCAAGCTCGGCGGGCAAGCCCAGGTGCCGGGTGTGGCCGGTACCTGGAAGGACTTGACCGACAATGTGAATTCGATGGCGTCCAACCTGACAGCTCGCGTGCGCAGCATTGCCGAAGTGACGATTGCCGTCGCCAATGGCGACTTGTCCAAGAAGATCACGGTGGATTTGAGCGGCGAGATTCTGGAATTGAAGGAAACCATCAACACGATGGTCGAGCAATTGCGGTCCTTCGCGTCCGAAGTGACCCGCGTCGCTCGCGAAGTCGGTACGGAAGGACGACTCGGTGTGCTGGCCGTGGTTCCTGGTGTGGCGGGAACCTGGAAAGATCTGACGGACTCGGTCAATACGATGGGATCCAACCTGACGGCGCAGGTCAGAAACATCGCCGAAGTGACGACTGCGGTCGCGCGTGGCGACCTGTCGCGCAAGATCACCGTCGACGTGAAGGGGGAAATCCTGGAGTTGAAGAATACCATCAACACCATGGTTGATCAGTTGAATGGATTTGCCTCCGAAGTGACACGCGTGGCCCGCGAAGTGGGAACAGAAGGCAAACTGGGTGGACAGGCCCAGGTCTCCGGAGTGGGAGGAACCTGGAAAGATCTGACAGACAACGTGAACTTGATGGCGTCCAACTTGACGGACCAGGTGCGGGGAATCGTGAAGGTGGTCACTGCGGTGGCTGACGGCAACCTTCGTCAGAAACTGACCGTGCAGGCCAAGGGTGAGGTGGCGGCACTGGGCGAGACCATCAACAACATGACAGACACCCTGGCGACATTCTCCGAGCAGGTGATCATCGTGGCGCGCGAAGTGGGAGTTGAGGGTCGACTGGGAGGCCAGGCCAATGTCCCTGGCGCAGCCGGGACGTGGCGCGACTTGACGGACAACGTCAATCTGCTGGCCGGCAATCTGACGACCCAGGTGCGGGCGATCGCCGAAGTCGCCACAGCGGTCACCAAGGGAGATTTGACCCGATCCATCCAGGTGGAAACGCGCGGGGAGGTGGCCGAACTCAAGGACAACATGAATACCATGATTGCCAACCTGCGCGAAACGACCGAGCGCAACAAGGAGCAGGACTGGCTGAAAACAAACCTAGCCACCTTCAACAGCATGTTGCAGGGTCAGCGTGACCTGGCCACCGTGGCGAAAATGCTGCTGGCGGACCTGGTGCCGCTGGTCCAGGCCCAACAGGGTGCCATCTATCAAATGACAACCAGCGACAGCGAGCCACCCTCGCTCAAGCTGCTGTCGGCCTATGCCAGCCAGGCCAATCTGCCGGATCGAATTCCCCTGGGGGTCGGGCTTGTCGGTCAGTGTGCCGTCGACAAACAGCGGATTCTGCTGGAGGATGTCCCGGCAGACTACACCGATGTCTCTTCGAGCCTGGGTGAAACCCCAGCCAGCAGCATTGTCGTCCTGCCGTTGCTGTTTGAAGGCCAGACCAAGGCAGTGATTGAAGTCGCGTCCATTCATCCATTCACGTCCACCAACCTGATTTTCCTGGAGCAATTGACGCAAAGCATCGGCGTGGTCCTCAACACCATCGAAGCGACGATGCGTACGGAAGGCTTGCTGAAGCAATCCCAGCAACTGACGGCGGAACTGCAATCGCGACAAAGTGAATTGCAGCAGACGAACGAAGAACTCGCCAACAAGGCAAAGCTGTTGGCGGAGCAGAATGAAGAAGTCGAACGCAAGAACTCGGAAGTTGAACAGGCGCGCCGAGCATTGGAAGCTAATGCCGCGGAACTGGCACTGACTTCGAAATACAAGTCCGAATTCCTGGCCAACATGTCGCACGAACTGCGCACGCCGTTGAATTCCATCCTGATCCTCAGCCAGCAACTGGCAGAGAACGCCGCCGGGAATCTGTCACCAAAGCAGATTGAATTCGCCCGCAACGTCAATTCGTCCGGGTCGGATCTGCTGCACCTGATCAACGACATCCTTGATCTTTCCAAGATCGAATCCGGGACTGTTACGGTGGAAGCCGAGCAGATTTCGTTTGCGACGTTGCGTGACACCATTGAACGAAACTTTCGCCATGTCGCCGAAAACAAGAACCTGCCGTTCAATGTCAATCTGTCCGCCGACCTGCCACGCCATCTGGTCAGCGACTCGAAGCGCCTGCAGCAGATTCTGAAGAATCTGCTGTCGAACGCGGTCAAGTTTACGGCGATGGGACATGTCAGCGTGCAGATTGGCTTTGCCACGCAGGGATATTCCAGCGATCACGCGGTCCTGAGCAGGGCCGATCGCGTGATCGCGTTTGCCGTCGAGGACACCGGGATCGGCGTGGCTCCGGAAAAGCAACGACTGATCTTCGAGGCATTTCAGCAGGCCGACGCCGGCACCTCGCGCAAGTACGGGGGAACCGGACTGGGGCTGGCAATCAGTCGTGAACTGGCAACGCTGCTGGGCGGGGAAATCCGACTGGTCAGCAAACCGGCACAAGGAAGCACCTTCACACTCTATCTGCCATTGGAATACACCGGTCCATCGACAGCGAACATTGCGGCCATGAACCGCGGCAGCGTCGTGCAGTATTCGGTCGCAGTCCCGCCGGCTCAGGAAGAATCGATCGACGACGACCGCAACGACATTGGTGCCTCGGATCCGGTGTTGCTGATCATTGAAGACGATCCCCATTACGCACGCATTGTCCTGGGACTGGCTCGTGACAAGGGATTCAAGGGAATCGTGGCGAACACGGGATCCGCCGGGTTGGGGTTGGCGCGACAGTACCGACCATCCGCCATCTCACTCGACATCTTCCTGCCGGATATGCTCGGCTGGACGGTGCTGAACAACTTGAAGCTGGATCCCGATACGAGACACATTCCCGTTCAGATCGTCACTCTGGACGAGGAGCGGCAACATGGATTGTCACACGGCGCGTTTTCCTATGTTCTGAAATCCCCGACGACGGACGGCTTGGAAGCTGCGTTCGACAAGCTGCTGGAATTCACCGCCACTGGCGTGAAGCGATTGTTAATCGTCGAGGATGACGAAATCGAACGACAGTCGATCGTCGAACTGCTGGGCGAAGATGACATCGAGATTGCCGGGGTTTCGACCGGAGAAGAGGCCCTGCGCACGTTGAGAGAGCGGCCATTTAACTGCGTCGTTCTAGACTTGCGTCTTCCCGACATGACCGGCTTCGACCTGCTGTCGCGGATCAATGACGACGCGACATTGCGCGATCTGCCGGTGGTTGTCTTCACCGGCAAGGAATTGTCGGCGGAAGAGGAATCACGACTGAGGAACGTCGCCAAGAGCATCGTTCTGAAGGACGTACAGTCACCCGAGCGACTGCTGGATGAAACGGCGCTGTTTCTGCACCGGATTGTCACCAACATGCCGGTCGCCAAGCAAAAAATGCTGGAGAACCTGCATGGTTCCAGTGAAATCCTGCGTGGCAGCAAGGTGCTGATTGTGGACGACGATGCCCGCAACATCTTCGCATTGACAACCGTCCTGGAGGGTCATGACATTGACGTTCTGAGCGCGACCAACGGGCGGCAGGCGATCGAGCTCATTGAGACGTCCGACCTGAGCATGGTACTGATGGATATCATGATGCCAGACATGGACGGGTACCAGACCATGCGAGAAATCAGAAACAATCCCCGGTTCCGCACTTTGCCAATCCTGGCCCTGACCGCCAAGGCGATGAAGGGAGATCGCGAAAAGTGTCTCGACGCGGGAGCTTCCGATTATATCGCCAAGCCTGTCAACACGGATCAACTGCTGTCGTTGATGCGCGTCTGGCTGTTCCGCAAAGTACGCAAGTGAACAACCACAACATTGATTGAGACTCACATGCCAGAGCTGTCGAATGCCGACACTGCCGTGCGGACCCAGGATCCGATCTTCGCGTCTGCGGTACCTGGTGATCGTTCCATCAACATTCTACTGGTGGATGACGATCCCCGGAATCTGTCGGTGCTGGAAACGGTGCTGAACGATCCCGAGTACCGATTGATCCAGGCGACATCAGCGGATCAGGCGCTGCTGGCTCTTGTGCGCGAGGAATTCGCCCTGATTGTCCTGGACATCCGCATGCCGGGAATGACCGGGTTTGAACTGGCCCAGATGATCAAGCACCGCAAGAAAACGGCGGGGGTGCCAATCATTTTCCTGACAGCCTACTACAGTGAAGCCGAGCATGTCATTGAAGGCTACGGCGTGGGGGCCGTCGACTATTTGAACAAGCCGGTCAACCCGGCAATTCTGAGGTCAAAAGTGGCCGTGTTCGCTTCGCTGCACCGAACCAAACGGGACACCGAGCGTGCCAATAATCTGCTGCGGGAAGAGGTCGCCGAGCGACGACGCATCGAAGAACAATTGCTGCAATTGAATAATAAACTGGAACAGCGGGTGGAACAGCGCACCGCCGAGTTGCTGGCCGCGGATCGCCGCAAGAACGAATTCCTGGCAACTTTGGCGCATGAACTGCGCAATCCTCTGGCTCCAATCCGCAATGGCCTGGAAATCCTGACGTTGACCGGAGTCGATTCCGACGCAGCACGCGTCCTCACAGCAATGATGGATCGCCAGGTGAAGCATCTGGTCAGACTGGTCGATGATCTGCTCGACGTCTCCCGCGTCATGGGGGGCAGGATTGAATTGCGCAAAGAACAGATCGACGTGGCATCGGTTGTTGCAGTTGCCGTCGAGATGGTTCAGCCTGTAATCCAGGAGCAGCGGCATCAACTTCAAATCTTCCTGCCGACAGAGCCGATGATTGTCGATGCGGATCCGGTACGATTGAATCAGGTCATCGGCAACCTGCTGGCTAATGCGGCGAAATACACAGTGGCGGGCGGGCGGATCACGCTCACTGGTGAACGGGAGGGCAACGAACTGATCCTGCGGATTCGAGACAATGGGATTGGAATCGGGCCCGACATGCTTTCCAGGATCTTTGATCTGTTTGTCCAGGTGGATCAATCGTCGACACGCGCGCAGGGTGGTCTGGGAATCGGGCTGACGCTGGTGAAAACTCTGGTGGAACTGCACGGTGGAGCGGTCAGTGCCGCCAGCGAGGGTTTGGGGCAGGGGAGCGAATTCGTGGTTCGACTGCCGATGGCCACGCCGTCCAAATTGCGAAAGCGGGATGAGGACGACGACCGGCCGTTGTTGAATGGATCCGGACATCGATTACTTGTCGTCGATGACAACAAGTCAGCAGCAGTCACCCTGGCGATGCTGCTGAGACTGAAGGGATATGAAGCCCGCGTCGCCCACGATGGACTGACGGCCCTGAAATTGGCCGCCGAATATCATCCCCAAATGATCTTTCTGGATATCGGCATGCCCAAAATGGACGGTTGCGAAGTGGCCCGACAAATTCGCGAAAACCCCGAATTGAAAAATGTCAGGTTGGTGGCCGTCACCGGATGGGGCCAACACGAGGACATGCGGCGTACGATGGAAGCCGGATTTGATCATCACCTGACCAAACCGACAGACATGAAAGACCTGGAAGTGCTGCTGTCCGAATTGAACCGCGCGATGGCCTGAACCCGTTGGATGGACAACTATCAATCTTGGTCTTGAAATTGCCACCCGAATTGATCAGGCACGACATGTGGCGCAAATTCATTGGGTTGACTCAGACACAGCACTGGACAATGGGCCAGACTGATCACGCATACGGAGACACTGCTGTGGATTTCATAGATCAACGAATCATGGTACCTGGCGGCAAGTACAATCAAGTCGCAGGCTTCCTGCAAAGCGAAGTTCACGATGGATTCGATCGCCGATCCGATCTTGATGTGAAAGGAGATCGGGATGTTATAGGCCTGGGCTTGAAGTTGTTCAAATCGAATCAAGTTGCTCTGGTACAATCGCGATTCCGGGAGCAATTCATCGCCGCGGCGATCATGGTCCGAACAACGGTCGCCGTCGATGACATACTGGACAAGCATCCGGGCCATCTGATCGCGTGCGATACCGCACGCCATCCGAAATGCCTGCTCCGAATCGACGCTGAAGTCCGTCGGGTGAAGAATGGTATACATGAATGGTTCTCAACTTCTGCAGACGACGTACAGGTCATTGTCGATATCCCGTACGTCGGGGACTTTGCGTGCAACCTCTTGAGCAACCTGCTTCAGGTAATATGTGGAAATGCGCCCTTGCAGTGTCAGCCCACCGTGATCGCAGTAGACTTGGATGCGTTTGAGCTGTTCAAATCCACTGTTCTGAAAGGCTTCGTGAACTTCATTCAGAATCTCTTCATCGTTTCGTACTCGGGATTCCCTGGGGGAAACCGTCTGAAGCCGAAAATGGCTTGATGTCGAACATTCGCGATTCTCATGGGGACCGTTTTCCAAATGCGAAAAGGCGTGGAACGAAACAGATTGGTCTGGATTCAGAGTTGTCAGATTCATCACCGTAGAATTCCATTCAAGAACACAATCGATCCTGGGGCCGACAAAGATCCACTCACTCACACAGACTTGCGGATGTGGAAAGACTGGTGTCAACGGAGTTGATCAGGAACACGATCCGACAGATACAAGTCGAAATGGAGGATCCGGCCGCAGATCATTCACGGGCAATCCGCGTGCCGCCGAACTTTTTATTGGAGAAACCCTGGTGCAATCCAAAACCGGAAACTCACACCGGCGATTCCAGAACGGTAATGCATTGTCAATACGAAAGTTGCGGTCGACGACGGCCGATGGGCGAGGTTTGAACCGCAGCGTTCAACGGGTATTGAATGTCCCGACGGGTGTTGAACGACCCTCCAGCGTGGTTGCCAGTCGAGCGCGCCTCGTTGTCCAACGTCCCTTCGCTTCGCGAGCGGCAGTGGCCAGATCCTGCGCTGTCGGTCCATTTTCGTCCGTACTTATTTTTCCATGGCTTGAAAGATTGATGACACGGAACGGACAATTGTGATCTGCCAGCCAGTCATCCCAATCTGGCTGTCCAGAAAATGTGGCATGTGAGAACCCCATGGCCTTAGCACTTGTTGTCGATGACGACCGCAGTATGCGGTTCCTGGTTGAAAAATCCCTGGAGGAAATCCAGGTCAAGGTCACCGCTGCGTCGACGGCCAAAGAGGGACTGTCGCTGATCTCTGCCCAGCGGCCCGATGTTGTTCTGCTGGATATCATGTTGCCGGACAGGTCCGGTCTGGAAGTGCTTCGCGACATCCAGGCGATTGACCGCCGTCTGCCTGTCATCTTTGTCACGTCTGACAACGACAGCGGCACCGCCATCGAGGCGATGCATCTGGGAGCCTACGACTATATCTTCAAACCGCTGGACATACTGCAATTGAATCGACTGGTTCAAAATGCCATCACGTCGCGTCAATTGATGAATGTCCCCGTCGCACTGGCGGCAGACCTGGAAGCCCGGCCTGACGGCAAATCGTTCGTCGGACACAGCCCGGAAATGCTGGAAGTGTTCAAAGTGATCGGTCGCGTGGCCGCGCAGAATGTCCCGGTTTTGATTCGTGGTGAAAGCGGGACCGGCAAGGAACTGGCAGCCCAGGCACTGTACCAGCACAGCCATCGCTGCGATGGCCCCTTCATTGCCATCAACTGCGCAGCGCTGCCGGACACGCTTTTGGAAAGTGAACTGTTCGGACATGAAAAAGGTTCGTTCACTGGGGCTGATCGCCGTCGTGTCGGCAAATTCGAGCAATGCGACGGAGGCACCATCCTGCTGGACGAAGTCGGCGACATGGCGCTGGTCGTTCAGGGAAAAGTCCTGCGATTGCTGCAGGATCAGCGCTTTGAACGCCTGGGGGGCAACGAGGTCATCAGTACCGATGTCCGGATAATTGCGGCCACGAACCGCCCCCTGGAACAAATGGTCGCTGACAAGACGTTTCGAGCGGATCTCTTTTATCGACTCAATGGCATCACGATCTCGTTGCCTCCCCTGCGCAGTCGTCGCGACGACATTCCCTTGCTGCTGAAGTACTTCTTGTCACAATCCAAATCGATGCTGAACAAGCCGCACGTCGAAGGATTGTCACCCGAGTGCCTGGAGATCCTGTCCCGTTACGACTGGCCTGGAAACGTTCGCGAAATGCAGAGCGTCGTACAACAGGCGGTGTTGAATTCAATTGGCCCGATTATCATTCCCGAATTCCTGCCCCGGGAGTTAACCTGCCCCACGCGAGTTGATTCGGCTGCCAGCGAAGCGGGACCGGCGATTCTTGCCCCGGTCACTGTGGAAACTTCCCCGGCTCCCGTCACCAACGGCCAGTCACTGGGTGACATCGGTCCGTTCATCGAACAACGGCTGCTCGAAAAATCGACCAACCTTTCCACCGAAGTGATTGAGCACGTCGAATACTACCTGTACACGCGCGTGCTGGAAGCAACGAACGGGAATCAAAGCCAGGCGGCCGAGATTCTTGGTGTAACTCGAGGCAAAATCCGGGATCGGATCAAGGCATTCAACATCTCCATTGAAAAGCGGGTCCGGAATGTCACGGATCCTGAGGACTAGGCATGGAATCACCAGCCACACGCAGTGTGACGATGAACACCGAAATCGCCTTGCGGCGTTTGAATGGCAAAGTCAAATTGCTGACAGCCATGGCCAACCTGTTTCTAGAGGACGCTCCCCAACTGCACGAACAATTGCATCAGGCCGTCCGGGCCAGGTCATCGGCTCAAATTGTGCGGCATGCGCACAGCCTGCGGGGCCTTGCTGCGCCGTTCGAGGCAACACGTTTTATGCAGTTGGCCGAGGAAATCGAACAACACGGCTCCGATGGCGTCTCGTCGGGCCTGCTGAGACTGGTGGACGAATTCGACGCGGAATTGCTGCGCCTGACGGACGCCGTGAAGACGCTCTGCAAGTGACGTGAAACATGTCCAGGTTCCACCCTGCCCACTGGCTGCCAATTTCACGGGCGACTGTGATCTTTTGCATCATTTTCGCGACCGTGATGGTCAGTGGACTCTGGGTCCACCAGCCTCACCGGACGCCCGCTGCAAACCTCAACGATCCATTGAGTTCTCGAACGAGCGATGTGAATCCGATAGCGTTTGGGAGTGTGATCGCCAATCTGTCGGCCTCTGCGCTTGTGATTTTGACTGTTTTTGGCGCGTCGTGGCTGGTGGAACGCCAGTTTCGCGAATTGGAATCCGCCCTGACAGCAGCGGCCTCTGAACGCGAGAATCTGCTGGTGACGCTGACGAGCATTGGCGATGCCGTCGTGGTCACTGACGAGCAGGGGTTGCTGCGGTTGATCAATCCGGTGGCGAAGCAATTGCTGGGGTGCCGGGAGGAATTGATCGGAAAGCCATTGGCGGACGTGCTGTTGATTCTGAATGAATCAACCCGACAACCGGACAGGTCACCGGTCGCACGAGTCCTGGAATCGGGCGACGTCGTCGTTCTCCGGGATCAGTTGCGACTTGTCCGCCCGGACGGAACGGAGGTTCCAATTGAATACAACGCGGCGCCAATTCGGACGATGACGGGGACCATTTCGGGAATCATCACTGTCTTTCGGGATTGTTCAGCGCGACAGCAATTTGAGATGGAGTTGAAGCGTCGAGAGCAGCGCTTCCGGATTCTGTTTGAGACGCCGTTGATCGGCATTGCCGTCGGAACCTCCGGCGGCAAGCATCTGCTGGAGGCCAACGACGCCTACCTCGACTTGATCGGTTACGACGTGGGTGAATTGCCCGGCGATTCTCTGGGTTGGGGGGGAGTCGAAGCAGGACAAAGCCCCCTGGATGAATCGGCTCAGCAGGAACTGGCGGAAACCGGCTTCTGCCACCCGTTCGAACGGGCCTACACCCGCCCCGACAAGACGGTAGTCCCGGTCATGATCTCGGCCAGCAAACTGCTCGACGAAACCGACCGCATTCTTGTGTTTATCGCAGATCTCAGTTCCATCAAGCAATCCGAGGCCGCGCTCCGCGACAGCCAGCAGCGATTCCACACGCTCTCGGAAAGCATGCCTCAAATGGTCTGGACGGCTCGCCCCAATGGAGAAGTGGACTATGTCAACCGGACTTTGATTGAGTATTCGGGCCGGACCGCGGAAGAACTGCAGGGCTCTGGCTGGAACGTAATGCTGCACGACGAGGACCGCGAGGCACACTTCGCCGCCTGGAAAACGGCCCTGTCCGACGGCACGCCGCTGGAAGTTGAGCATCGATTATTCCGGCGATCCGGCGAATATCGCTGGCATCTGACGCGCGCGGTTCCCGTTCGCAACTCTGACCGCCAGATTACGCTGTGGGTCGGTACAAACACGGATATCCATGACCAGAAACAGTTGGAAGCATTGCTGAAGGAAGAACATCATCGGAAGGACCAGTTTCTGGCGCTGCTGGCTCACGAGTTACGAAATCCACTGGCTCCGCTGGGAAACGCCGTACAGATCCTGTCTGTCCTGCGCGATGACCCGGTCCAGTCCAGGGAACTGGTCGAGATCATGCAGCGACAGATCCAGCAGTTGACCCGCTTGATCGATGATCTTCTTGACCTGGCCCGAATTACCCAGGGACGCATCCTACTGCGCCGGGAGCGAACAAAAGTGGCCGTCGTGACGTCTGCGGCGGTTGAATCCGTTCAACCGTGGATCGACGAGCACCGCCATCACCTGTCGGTCACCCTTCCAGACCAGGATTTGTGGATCGATGCCGACGTGGCGAGGCTGTCGCAAGTCCTGACCAACCTTCTGCAGAATGCAGCCAAGTACACCGAGCCGGGAGGGAACATCGAATTGATCGTCGAAGCCGATCAGAACAAGATCCTGTTTCGTGTCCGTGACGACGGCCCGGGATTGTCCGCGGCAATGCTGAAACGGGTCTTTGAATTGTTCATGCAGGTTGAGCAAACTCTGGACCGCGCCCGGGGTGGACTGGGAATCGGATTGACGCTGGTCAGGACCCTCGTGGAATTGCATGGCGGCAGTGTTTCTGCACACAGTGACGGTCTCGGTCATGGTTGTGAATTTATCGTCGAACTTCCCCGGATTGAAGGTCCTGACTCCCAACTGAGCAATGTTCGTCCCTCCGACGCGGCCGATGAATCCATGCCGGCCTTGAATGTCCTGGTGGTGGATGATGTACAGGCGTCGGCAAAGACCCTGGCGATGATGCTCACCACACTTGGACAGGATGTCCAAACCGCCTATGACGGAGTCGACGCGATTGAGCGGGTGACGACCGGTTCCTTCGACGTCGTTTTTCTGGATATCGCGATGCCAGGGATTGACGGATTGAAAGTCGCGAAGCTGCTGCGTTCCTTTCCTTCAGTACGCCGATTAATCCTGATTGCCCTGACAGGATTCGGACAAGAGGCCGATCGCCAGAGAAGCTTCGATGCCGGTTTTGATGAGCACTTGATCAAGCCGACAAGCATTGATCAGTTGAAGGAGGTTTTACAACGCACGGCATCCAGCCGAATCTGATCACAAAACCTGGTTTGCGCTGACCTGCTCTGCCAGCCGCCATTTTGTGGTCGCTTAACTGGCATCCTGCACCCTGCCTGCACATGTTTTCGTAACCAGCGTGGCTGACAAACGTTGCGTACGGCCGCAGTGACCCTCTCCGGTACCGTATTTGGGAAACCAGGTCGATTCTGGTGTCCGAATTCCATTTCGCAACCGTCGGCATGCTGGTTGCAATACTTGATCGTTCAGTGCCTGACAAAAGGCAGTTCCCGTCGATAACAAGCAGAGGATCGACCTCCTCCGTCGGTCTCTGTCTGGGCTTTGTCGGACGATGGAATGAACAGATTGCTGCGGTGCGATTCCAATCCACGAATCCGGCTGCGATGCCACTGTTGTCCTCGCCCCACTCTCGGGCGCCTTCAGAAAGGACTGCGAACATGCTGCGGTACCACATATTTCTATTCGGCTCCACGCTGGTCATGATGGGACTGGGGACCTGTCTGGCAGTCGGCAAAGACGGACGCACGGAAAAAGTTGCCTCGCCCAGAAAGGACCCCGTTCCAGCAATCACCGACCGGAAGGGCAGTGACGAAGGCAGACAATTGCCCGCTCGTGCCATCGACAAGACCTCCAGTGACCCCCCGCTTTCCGAAGATGAGCAGGAAATCCGGCGGTCGGGCGACCGATTTGTCCGGGCGTACGAACTTGCCGACGCCAAAGCCATCGCTGAGTTATTTGCACCGGACGCCGAATACATCGACGAGCAGGGTACCGTCGTTCGTGGCCGCGCAGAGATCGAAGACCTGTTTGCATCGTGCTTCGCGGATCGCCCAGGCAGCACGCTCGCGTTGACAATCGAGAGCATTCGCATGATCGGCCAGGGCGTCGCCATGGAAGACGGTTATACGGAAGTGATGTACTCAGGGAATCAGCACGCGCCTGTCTATAGTCGCTATTCCGCCGTCCAGATCAAAGCCGATGGCAAATGGCTGATTGCCAGCGTTCGAGAGCAGACGCCAAAAGAATGGCGACAACATCATGCGCGACTGCAGCAGCTTACGTGGCTGCAGGGAGACTGGGTCGACGAGGGGGACGGCAGCGATGTGCTCTTCAAGTGCACGCCAATCAATGGTGGGTCGTTTCTGCTTCGCAAGTTCTCGATCCAGATCGCCGGACAGGAAGCCATGCACGGTGAACAACGCATCGGGTGGGATCCGTTGATCGGGAAATTCCGCACCTGGATCTTTGACTCAGAGGGTGGATTCAGCGAAGGGTTCTGGTACCGCGATGGAAATCGCTGGGAATTGAAGTCGGTCGGTGTGACCGCTGATGGTCAAGCCGCCTCCCGCACGACGATTTACACGATCGTCGACGAAAACACGATGACCTGGCAGTCGATGGACCACGAAGTCGGCGGAGTGCGACTGCCTGACATTGGTCCGGTCACGATCGTGCGCCGGGGACCGCTTCCAAACGCGGGCTTCACGACGACCGCACGCTAACTGCCATCACATTCGCTCCTCGAAGGGCACTCATATTTCCTGGGAACCTGATCATGACCAATTCCCTCTGTAAGGTCGTTTTCATCTGTGGCATCGCGATGTTGTTGAGCCCCATCAGCGTGATCGCCCGAGGGCCCGGTGGTGGTGGACACGGTGGCGGCCTGCATATCGGTGGCGGCGGGGGACACGTTGGTGGGGGGCCGCATGTACCGTCGGCCGGGGGGCCGATCGGAATCCGCGGCGTCCCGTCTGCCGTGATCCCACGCTCACCGTCACTCAGCCAGCCGCGCATTGGACCACAATTTCATGGTGGGGCGAACGTCTCGGCTCGTCCAGGCATCCGTGCGCCAATTCAGAGTGGTACAAACCGCGGCACCGTGATTCGGCCGGGAATCCGTGCACCGATTCACGCTGGCGCGAACGTTGCCAACCGGAGCGGCGTCGCCAATCGGCTGTCGGGCAGAACTTCGATCCATCTCGGAAACCATACCGTCAACCTGAGTCACAACTCGTATCGCCCCGCGTACTCGAATCACTCGTTCTATCGCGGCTATTGGAATCGGGGATACGGCGGCTATGGATCTGGATTTGGGCTCGGGAACGGGCTGTATGGTGGCTACGGGGGATATGGCTGGGGATATTACGGCGGATATGGGTACCGGCCGCTGGGCTGGGGCCTGGGGGCGTGGGGTCTGGGAGCACTGGCGTACAACAGCGGTTACCTGGGGTATTACAATCCCTATTACAACAGTGGCTACGGAACTTACGGCGCATACAGCTATGCCCAGCCGATTCCGGTGGCCTACAATCCGACCGTTGTAACGACTGCAAGTACACCGTCAACATGCGATCAAAGCCTGAACGACGCGATCACCGCCTTTAAGCAGGCGGATTACGATACCGCTCTCGATCTCGCCAATCAGGGCCTGGCACAGTGTCCGAATGACTCAGTCATCCACGAGTTTCGGGCATTGGTGCTGTTTGCCAGGGCGGACTATCAACAGGCCGCAGCAACGATTCACTCGGTCCTGGCAGTCGGGCCGGGCTGGAACTGGAGCACCATGAGCAGTCTGTACGCCGATACATCGACGTACACGAATCAATTGCGGGCGCTGGAAGCATTTACGAACCAGCATCCGCAAGACGGTGCCGGTCGGTTTCTGCTGGCCTATCATTACCTGGCCGACGGTTACCCGGATGCGGCCGAGCGGCAGTTGCAGCAGGTTGTCAAGCTTGTGCCGAATGATCGCGTCGCGGCGGACGTGCTAAAGCTGATCGCCAAGCCGACACCCGAGCAGGCGGTGCAACCCCAATCGGCTGCGGAGCAACAGCCAACGCCGCAGCCCCCGCCTTCGTCGAACGAATCACCCGCTTCATCGAGCGCAGTCCCGGCGCTCAAGGCCGTCGATCCCGCGATCCTGGTCGGTGTGTGGCATGCGACGCGCCCCGATGGTTCCAGATTTGATCTGACGCTGAACCAGGATTCCACATTTGATTGGAAATTCGCCCTTGGCACGTCGAAGCAGGAATTCGGCGGCAACTACAAGGTGGATGGCGGTGTGCTGGCTCTGGAACGCAAAGACGGCGGATCGCTGGTCGCGGGTGTCGTCTTCAAGGGCGATCAGAAATTCAATTTCAAGCTGTTGGGGGCACCGCCGGAGGATCCGGGCCTGGATTTCAGCAAATGATATCCACCGCCGTGATGATTCCCAAAGGGTCGAGACAGAACTGGATCGGCTCTGGTGGACAGGAGCAATGTCATGACGAACTCGTCCAAACAGTTGCCAACCGAATGGCCACAAGCCCCCAACAAGGCCCGCGAGCGTGGCGGCTCGGCGTTCGAAATCCTGCATCATGCCGCGACTGCCTGCGGCACATTTGCCATCCAGATGGAACAAGAAATGCGATCCATGGCCGACGAAGTGGCCGGTCACGCCGGTGTTGTACTACAGAACTTGGCCAGCAGTCTCAGTCAGGACCCACCTTATTCCAGCGTGTTAGAACGCGTGACTCAATCGGTTGCCCGGAGAACTGCTCAGGCTGGTGCCTATCTGGAGAGAGTAAGGATGACCGGACTGGCGAAAGAGACCACGCGGCTCGTCCGACGACATCCGGTTTCAACGATCTTGATTGTGATTGGACTCATCTGGTTCCTGGGGTTCCATCGACGGAATTGAACCAGTGAAACCAATCCTGGCGTCCGCAATTGAAACCACGGAAACATACCTGAAACGGGCCGACAACATCATGAAGAATCTGCCAAAGAAGGCGACGTCTGAGTAGGGGAATCCAATTAACAGGGACGTGACCGGTGCTGCGGGAATATCCCTCGTTTCCGCAGCACTGTGGGGGATGATCGATCCGATGAGGTATATCCAATGGCGTTTTTCAGAATCCATGCCGTCCGGTTCTTGGCGATTGCCGCCACCGCGATTGGACTTGTCGTCCATGCCCCCGCAAGGTCAATGGCGCAGTTCAATCAGCCTGGAAACGTGTTGATTGCAGATCAGTTCAATAACCGTGTGATCGAAATCAATCGCACCGGGAAGATTCTCTGGCACTTCGGTCTGGGCCCGGATGACACTTCCCCGAATTCGATCTTGGGTGTGACGGATGCCGAACGCGTTGGTCAGTTGACTCTGATAACCGGGAAGGGCATTCCAGCCGACGTGAATCCCGATTTTCCAGACGGGGTCGTGGACAACCGTGTCATGCTCGTTGGTCGGCTGGGAAAGATTCTGTGGCAGTATGGAAAGTTCGGCGTGACCGGCTCGGATGTCGGTGAACTGAACACTCCGGTACAAAGTGCCTGGCTGCCCGGGGGTCGAGTGTTGATCACCGACCAGGGGAACCAGCGAGTCATTATCGTCAACTTGATGCACATGGTCGTCTGGCAATATGGCACCACCGGCGTCGCAGGCAACGGCCCTAATCAGTTGAACAACCCCAGCAGTGCTGAACTTCTTTCCGATGGTCGCATTCTGATTGCGGACCAGGGAAACGACCGGGCGATCGAAGTGACCGCAAGCAAGGAAATCGTGGCGAAGTTTTCTGCGGGCGAAACAGCCAGCGGAATCACATTTGCCAGCCGTCTGACAACTGGACACACACTGCTCACAGATTCCAGCAACAACCGAATCGTGGAGGTTGACGACCACGATCACATCGTCTGGCAGTCTGCAACGAACCTGCAGGCGGAAAGTAATCCCAATCCCAAACCGACCCGAGGTGTTCGACTCAGGACGGGAGAGACACTGATCAGCGACCAGTTCAATCAACGCGTCATTCTGATCAACACCAGTACGAAGTCAATTGTGGCTCAGTTTGGACAAACCAACGCATCCGGTTACGACATCGGCAACGCCTCGAAAGCCCTGTTCGCGCCTTATGACGCGAAGGTGATTGGGGACTTTACCGGATTGACACGGCCGTGGGACGCCGCGGGGCTAACACTGCCGTGACGAATTGAGGCGGGGTTTCAACAGGAATTCGCGCAGGCTGAGTTGCCTGCGAGTCGTCGGTTTTGCTTTCTTGTCAAGGAGTCTTGAACCATGCAACGCGCACTTGTGTTTCTGTCCCTGGTCGGAATCGCGTCGAGCCTTGTCGGAGGAACGGATGCGGAAGCGAGGCATTGCTTTGGCCGCCAACGCATGCGCTGTTGCCGCGGAAACTATGGCTATGTCAGCACCCAGGCGTGCTGTGGAAATCAGTACAATACCGGTGCGGCAGTGGTTCAACCCGGCACGATGGATCCCACAAATGCCGGCGCTGCTCCGGCCCCGCCTGTGGAAAACGCTCCCGCCCCCGAAGCGGCACCAGCACCGGTACGCGAAGAACCCGCCGCGCCCGCACCAAAGACCTGAATCTCCTGAGTTGTGAATGAATGGCCTGATATCGATGGCCGGGACTCACCCGGCCATCGGTCTCGTTTCCTGATTGTGATCGATGGCACCAGTCCGTGTTGTCCAATCATGAAGATCACCCCACTCCGCAACCGCCTTTCTGGCAAACTATTGGACACACTTTGCGTTTCCGTGGAGCGGTCGCCACAGGGCAACGTGATGCTGAATTGATTTTTCGTCGGCGTCGCCGGAAGATTTCCCAGGAACCACGCATACAGACCAGCGGAGGCTGTTGCGTCCTTGGAAGCGAATCACTCTTCGGGTCTCGCGGATGAAATCTCCCTCGGATTCCTGCAACCAAACCGAGCCCGGCGTCGGATCTGGTAGCGACACCATCCACAATATGATTCAGGTGCGGCGAATCCTTGACACCGCGATGGATGGCATCATTTCCATGGATGCGAACCAGAAGATCGTGCTGATCAACAGGGCCGCCGAAGAGATTTTTGGATTTCGGTCTGATCAATTGCTGGGTCAGCCGATTGAGATGCTGATCCCGAGCCGGTTCTGTAGCAGTCATCGCTCGTTTGTGGAACAGTTTGGCAGAGGAGTCATTCAGTCCCGGCGAATGGGAGCACAACGGACCGTGGCGGCCTTGCGGGCCACGGGCGAAGAGTTTCCGATTGAAGCGTCGATTTCCCAATCGGGGACCGGTGATGACAAGATTTTTACAGTCATTGTCCGTGATGTTACCGAGGCCGTCCGATATCGGCAGCAGATCGAGCAACAATCACAAATGCTCGACCAGGTCTCGGACGCTGTCAGCGTCGTTGACCTGGACGGTCGGATTACCTATTGGAACCAGGCTGCGACCCGGCTGTTTGGCTGGACGGCGGCCGAGGCAATTGGTCGTATTGCGTCCGACCTTCTTTATCGCGGCGACGAGCAGGTTTTTGCTGAGATGCTTCGCGAAATCGACGCCCGGAAATCCTGGGCCGGGGAATTGGTCAAGACCACACGTTCGGGCGACCAGATTATCGTCGAGCACCGCCGATCCGTCCTGCAGGACAGTACGGGCACCAGGACGGGGTACCTGTGCATGGATATCGACATCACGGCGCGAAAACGACGGGAACGCGCGGCCCATCGCAGCCAGCGACTGGAAAGCATCGGTACTCTGGCTGGCGGCATCGCCCATGACCTGAATAACGTGCTGACTCCCATCATGATCGGAACAAAGCTGCTGGCATCAGGGCGTGGTGAAGCCAATCGGCAGGGCTTGCTGGAAACGATGTCGGCCAGTGCTCAACGGGGCGCTGAATTGATCAAGCAACTGCTGGCCTTCGCCGGCGGTATCCGCGGCGATCGAAGCCCTGTCCAGATCAATGGAATCGTCTCGGAAACGATTCAGATCATGGAACATACCCTGCAGAAATCGATAACGATCGAATCGAGAATCGATGAAGACTGCCCCAATGTCCTGGCGGATGCGACGGAATTGACACAAGTCTTGATGAACCTGAGCATCAACGCCCGCGACGCGATGCCGTCCGGCGGGGTGCTGGCGATCTCCACTTCGTCAACGCAGCTTTATGAAGATGCCGCGCAATTGAATCCAGATGCCCGCCCTGGTCACTATGTTCTTCTCAAGGTTGCAGATACCGGCACCGGAATGAGCGGCGAGACTCTGGATCGGATCTTTGATCCATTCTTCACGACCAAAGACTTTGGCAAAGGAACGGGCCTGGGGCTCGCGACCGTGCAGGGAATCGTCAAGAGCCACGGCGGATTTGTGAATGTTTACAGCGAACTGGGAAGAGGCACCACATTCTCGGTCTATTTACCGGCGGAGGCGAAGCAGGATCCGGGTTCCGATGCTGTCGCCGGAATGGCCGATTCGACCATCGACGGGCGCGGCCGAACGATTCTGCTCGTGGATGACGAAGTCTTTATCATTCAGATGACTGCTTCTGTCCTGGAGGCCTCTGGATACCGCGTAATCACCGCGCGAGATGGTGCGGCGGCGGTCTCTCTGTACGAGCAGCATCGTGACGAGGTTGATGTAATTCTGCTGGACATGATGATGCCGGGCCTGGATGGTTTGCAGACGCTGGATGGAATTCGGCGCATCGATCCCGAGGTCCCGGTGATCGCCTGCAGCGGATTGCGAACGGCGCAGAGGGAAATGGATGCTCTGGAACGCGGCGCACGATTGTTCATTCCCAAGCCGTACACGGAAGAACAATTGTTGCGGGCCCTGGAAGACGTGCTCGAATCACCTGAATAACGTTCGACCCGGGCGACCGCCTCGAACTCAGCCGAGGACTTGTCTGTTTTCGACCGCCACGCTTTTGACGCCGTTGTTACCGACATCCGCCTGACCGGCTCCTCGGAGATGGAATCTGGCGATGTGCGTGCCGAAATCTCAATTGCGGGTTCCGGATAATCTTCGTTCCATTTCGACGATCGTGGCGGTTGTTTTCAAAAGCGAGTCCGGATTGAGGGAGATGCTGTCAATCCCCGCTTCGACCAGGAATTTTGCAAACTCGGGATAGTCGCTGGGTGCCTGACCGCAGATTCCGATCTTGCGCCCCTTCGCCTGCACTTTCCGGATTGCGTCGGAGATCATATTGCGAACAGCCAGATTTCGCTCATCGAAGATGTGGGCGACGATCTCGGAATCGCGGTCCACTCCCAGGATGAGCTGGGTCAGATCATTGGAACCGATCGAAAACCCGTCAAAAATCTCAGCGAATTCCTCGGCCAGAATCACATTGCTGGGGATCTCGCACATGACATACACTTCCAGTCCGTTTTCGCCCCGATTCAGGCCATGTTTGGACATTTCCGCCAGGACTTTGCGACCTTCGTCAACGGTTCGACAGAACGGAATCATCAGCTTCAGGTTTCGCAACCCCATCTCGTCTCGAACAATCTTCATCGCCCGGCATTCCAGTGCAAACGCGTCACGGTATCTTTCGTCGTAGTACCGCGATGCACCGCGAAACCCGAGCATCGGATTCTCCTCGATGGGCTCATACGATTTCCCTCCAATCAGGTTTGCGTATTCATTCGTCTTGAAGTCACTCAGGCGGACGATCACATCCCGGGGATGGAACGCGGCCGCAATGATTGCCACACCCTGCGCGAGTTTGTCCACAAAGAATTGCGGCTTGTCTGCATAGCCTTCCGTCAGACGATCAATCTGATGCTTGACTTCGAGATCCGTCAATCGATCGTATTCCAGCAATGCCTGTGGATGGATCTTGATGAATGTCGCGATGATGAATTCTTCGCGAGCCAGGCCGACGCCGTCACTTGGCAGCATCGACAACCGGAATGCCTCGGCGGGGTTTCCGATGTTCATCAGCACTTTGGTTTTTGGATGGGGCAACGATCGCATGTCGATCCGCTGGACATCGTATCGCAGCAATCCCTTGTAGACGTGCCCCACTTCCCCCTCGGCACAGGACACTGTGACCGGTTGACCATCCCGCAGCACTTCCGTTCCATTCTCGGTCCCCACGACGGCGGGAAGTCCCAGCTCACGGCTGACGATGGCGGCATGACACGTGCGACCGCCACGGTTGGTCACGATCGCCGCGGCTTTTTTCATCGTCGGTTCCCAGTCTGGATCGGTCTTGTCAGTCACCAGAACTTCACCCTTGCGAAACTCCGCCAGATCTCGCGGATTGGTAATGACTCGCACGGGTCCTTGCCCGATTTTCGATCCAACGCTACGACCGCTGACCAGAAGCGTGCCGGTTTCCTTGAGAGAACAGGATTCCAGGACGCTGGCTTCCTTCTGCGATTCAACAGTCTCGGGGCGGGCCTGAACGATCCACAAATCGCCGGTGATCCCGTCCTTGGCCCATTCCATATCCATTGGCGTATTGGTTCCACGCTTGCCCGAATAGTGCTCTTCGATAATGCATGCCCAGCGCGCCAATGTCAGGATTTCGTCGTCTTCAATGGCGAACCGCGATCGTTCTTCGGTTGAAACGGGGACGTTGCGCGTCATGCGGCCGCCACCGTTGTCATAGATCATTCGAAATTCCTTATTGCCAAGCCTCTTCTGCAAGATCGGCCGGAAGCCTTCCATTAATGTCGGCTTGAAGACCAGGAATTCATCCGGGTTCACCGCACCCTGGACCACGTTCTCTCCCAGTCCGAACGCCGCGTTAATGAGCACGGCATTCCTGAATCCGGTTTCCGTGTCGATCGAAAACATGACGCCAGACGCCGCCATGTCAGAGCGGACCATCTGCTGAACGCCAATCGACAAGCCAATTTTAAAGTCGTCAAATCCCATGTGCCGTCGGTACGAGATCGCCCGATCGGTGAACAGGGATGCGAAGCACCGCTTGCAGGTGTGTAACAGCGAATGACGTCCGCGAACATTCAGATACGTTTCCTGCTGGCCTGCGAAACTCGCATCCGGAAGATCTTCGGCAGTCGCGCTGCTGCGGACGGCAACGTCCAGATGGAGCCGGGAACCGCCAGTTAGCTGGTCATATGCCTCGGTAATGGCCGATTGCAGTTCAGTGGGCAATTCGGCAACTGTAATGGCTTCCCGAATCGCTTGACCACAATCCTGCAAGCTTGTCACATCCGAGAAATCCAGATGCTGAAGAAGCTCGCGAATTCTGGCGTCCGTGCCCGTCGATCGAAGGAAGTGCCAGTAGGCGTCAACCGTAATCGCAAACCCGTTGGGTACACGAACCCCTCGTTCACCCAATTCGCGATACATTTCACCCAGGGATGCGTTCTTCCCTCCGACAATTGCGACGTCGGCAATCGATGTATCGGCAAACCAGCGGATCCATGGAGATACGTGTGATATGGCCATTCGGAGCCTTCCTGAAATTCAATGTCTGTAATCTAAATCATTGGTCATAACCATCATGCGTATGCCTCTCGGGCGACATGATTTCCGGAATCTCAGTCAGCGTGGCTTCCGTCAGAAGCAATACGCCGGCAACCGAAACTGCGTTTTCGAGGGCGACGCGCACAACTTTTGTCGGGTCCACAATTCCTGATTCCAGCAAATTGACGTACGTCCCCGCGGCGGCGTCGAAACCATTCTCCTGGGGTTGATGGCGGGTGTGATCAATGACAACACCTGCATCGAAACCTGAGTTCTCGGCAATCTGCCGAGTGGGTGCTTCCAGTGCCTTGCGAAGAATCCGCAGGCCGGTCTTTTCGTCTCCCGTGGCCTGCTCCTCCAGCCGTTCAACGGAACTGATGGCATGCAACAGGGCGCGACCACCCCCGGGCACAATTCCTTCGGCCAGTGCGGCCTTGGTGGCACTGATGGCGTCATCGAACGCCTCTTTGCGGTTTTTCATCTCGGCTTCGGAAGGTGCGCCGACGTGGATCACCGCCACGCCCCCGGACAGCTTGGCCAATCGCTCCTGCAGCTTTTCCTTGTCATATTCGGAAGTGGATTTGTCGATCTGACGGCGCAACTCCTGGCACCGGCCTTGAATGGCAGTTTTTGAACCTGCCCCACCAATGATCGTGGTGGTCTCCTTGTCGATCACGATGCGCTTGGCGCGTCCAAGATCCGTCAACGATACAGACTCCAGTTTGACGCCCAGTTCTTCAGCGAGGAACTGTCCCCCGGTCAGGATCGCGATGTCCTGCATGATGGCCTTGCGGCGATCACCGAATCCGGGAGCCTTCACCGCAGCACAGGCGAGGACGCCCCGAAGCTTGTTGACGACGAGCGTGGCCAGTGCATCCGGGTCGACATCCTCAGCGATGATCAACAGAGCGGCTTGAGCCTTGACCACCTGTTCCAACAATGGAACCAGGTCCTTGGTATGGCCGAGTTTCTTGTCGTAAAGCAGGATGTACGGATCATCCAGCGCCGCGATCATCTTTTCGGGATCGCTCACGAAATACGGGGACAGAAAGCCGCGATCAAATTGCATTCCTTCGACGACTTCGATCGAGGTCTCGGTTCCCTTGGCCTCCTCGATCGAGACGACACCTTCCTTCCCCACCTTTTCGACGGCATCTGCGACAAGGTTTCCGATGGTCTCGTCATTGTGAGCGGAGAGCGCGGCGACGTTGACGGTTTCCTGATGTGTTTCGACGGGTCGCGACAACCCGCGAACCGCCTCGACCGCCGCCGTCAAACCGCGGTCAAGGCCACGCTTGAGATCGATGGCACTCGCGCCGGCGGCCACGTTCCTGAGTCCTTCGGAATAAATGGCATGTGCGAGAATGGTTGATGTACTCGTACCATCGCCAACGACATCGCCCGTTCGCTCGGCCGCTTCACGAAGCATCTGTGCGCCAAGGTTCTCCTCGGGATCCTTCAGTTCAATTTCTTTGGCAATCGTAACGCCGTCGTTGCACACCAATGGCCTGCCGTATTTCTTTTCGATCAGCACGCATTTTGACTTTGGTCCGAGGGTCACTCGTATCGCATCAGTCAACATCGTCGCACCGCGCAGGATCTTCTCGCGCGCGGCGGATTTGAAGAGAAGCTGTTTATGTGTCATGGCAGATCATTCCTTAAACCAAAACGCAGGTGGCTTGGCTTGTCTCCGAGTCAAGGGCAGGCTGGCACCGGGCGCATCAATCCCCTCATTGTTCTGCATGCACGGTCATTACGGGACACCTGGCCATCCGAACCAGTTTCTCAGCGACGCTTCCCAGCAGCAGGCGCGACAGACCCCGATGGCCGTGCGTACCGACAACAATCACGTCGATGTCATTGTCTTCCGCATACTTCAGGATCTGTTCCAGCGGGAACCCGACCCTAATGGCACAAATGGGCGGGCTGCCACAGTGCAACTGCGCCTGACGGACATTCTCCGCCAGGTCCTGTTCAGCCTGTGTCACCATTGCCGGTAGCGCGTCTTCCGGACGAATCCATGCGCCATTGGGTCCAGGCAACGGCAGCGGTTCCACGACGACATGCAGTACATGCAGATCCGCGCAAAACATCTCGGCGATCACATCGGCGTATTTCAGAGCCCGGTTTGCTGACTGGCTGAAATCAGTGACGACAAGGATTCGCCCAAGTGAGACTGGCATTGTATTCACCTTCAGACTGTAGCTGGTGTGTTTCCGCGACTCGGCTTGTCGCGACGTTCTGTCGGCAGCATCGGGGGCGTTCAGCAGGCATTGTGCCAAAGTCACGGATTTCGAGTTTCGCACACGGAATCATTGGTGAACTGCGAGTAACAGGCGACCACTTCTGAACAGCCAGCGGGTTCGTACCCCGAATACGCGATGGCGAGAATTGATCAAGTGGGTCGACATTTTCCAGATTGCCTGCGGTCCTTCGTCAAACCAGGTTGGGACGGCCGGTCAACGCCGTGCACCTACTTTAGCCATGAAATCCAAAGCGTCAGCAAAGGAGGGGGTGCCTGCCGTCGATTCAACAGAATCTGTGAAGTCGTACTGTTTGGCACAGGAGCTGCAAACAGAACATTCCCACCCGGGTCAACCAGTAGTCGGTTGATCCAGCAACAGCACCAGGTACAACAGGAGTTCCCATGTCCACGACACTTGCCTCGAAGAAGAAGGCCGAGACGACAACCGACTTGGCGAAAGGATTGTGGCCTGATTTTGGCTTGCCATCATTGAACCGGCTTCGCCATGAATTTGACGATCTGTGGAACAAGTTCTACAACGAAGTCCCGGCCCTGTGGAATGCCGAGCGAGCCGACTTGCGGTGGTCATTCGATGTCGAAGACACGCCGGACGCCTACGTGATCAAGGCCGAAGCGCCTGGTTTCGAAGCGAATGATTTCAACGTGGAACTGCGCGGAGACAACCTGGTTCTGCAAGCGAAGAAATCGAAGGAAGAGAAATCGAAGGAAAAGGAATCGTTCACATCAACTCAGTTCTACCGGGCCATGTCGATTCCGGCACACGTGGCCGTCGACAAGATCGACGCAGCGTACGACAAGGGAATCCTGACCGTCACGCTGCCGAAGACTGAAGACGGCAAAGGCCGCAAGATCGCCGTGAAAGGCTAAACAGCTTTGCAGGATGTTGAGACGGAATCGCGGAAACCTCAATGCACTTGCCCGATGCGCGAGCGAGGGATAAACAAGTTGGACTCGCATCGATGAATCCCTCGCTCGCGCGTTTTGAAGTTGCGCCTTTTCACGTGCGATTTCAAACGACGACTTGCCAGCGACGAATGTGGCTATCCAGGTGATAAAAAGGGGGCCGCCAGATAAGTGATCACCTGGACATTGCAGCGCTGATCTGTCTTCGCGGATCAGCAGTCGCCCGCATCCCCAATCACAAATCGAAAAAATCTGACTTCGTCATTGCGCCGAAACTCCTGGCCGTCGTGCGAGCCAGCGACCGGGTTGACATCAGCAGATTCGCGGCAAAGGTGCCCCCGACGGTTCATCAATGGCGACTTCCCTGCCGGAAACCCGCACCATCGTGACTGCCGGACGACGCGACACGGCAACGCGTCCGATCGCGGCCGCGGATTGAGTGATCGGAAACTGACGCAGCAGAGCCAGCGTCGGCTGTACCAGGTGCGACGGCGTCGCCAGTAAACATGTTCCTTCGTTTGCCAAGTGGATTGCGTCGAGTCCCAGCAGTTCGCAGACCGCACGAACCGACGCGGTCACCGGGATCTGATCTTCAACCAGCATGCAGCGTGTCCGTGACATTTCGGTCCATTCATGAAGCACCGCTGCAACTCCGCCGCGAGTGGCATCCCGTACGGCACGCGGTGTCAGACCCGCACTGATTAACGCCATCAACGGCTCCGTGAGCGGAGCACAATCGCTGTGGGGCAATGGATCAAAGTCAAATTGTTCCCGGCTGCAAAGTACGGCCGCACCGTGGCAGCCGATCGGACCGCTGACGATGATCTCGTCGTCCGGTTGCAGTGTCGCCGCGCCTGTCGGGGCCGAATGACATCGCACCCCGATTCCGGAGGTGGTGACGTACAACTTGTCTGTCATTCCGCGGGGAACAACCTTGGTGTCACCCGTGACAATCTGGACGTGTGCTGTCACTGCGGCGTCGCGAATACTGTCCAGAACCTGGTTCAGCAGGCTGACTGGCAACCCTTCTTCGATAATCATTGCCAGGCTGAGCCAAAGCGGTCGAGCACCTGTCACCGCCAAATCGTTCACTGTGCCGAATACGGCCAGCTTGCCGATGTCTCCTCCCGGAAAGAACAGCGGCGACACCGTATAGCCATCCGTTGTGAACGCCAAAGCCGTTGACGCTTCGTCATCCGGCGAAGGAAGCATCAAAGTCGCGGAATCTTCGAGACGCAACAGCGTATCGTTTCCCAACCGGCGAAGAATCTGGTCACGGATCAGGCTTCGCGACAACCGCCCGCCTTCCCCATGCGCCAAACTGATCTGACTATCATCCTGCGTTACGGGAAGCGGGCACTGGAACCAGGGATTCGCCTCATTCACTCGAAGCCTCGACAGTCTGAGCGTACCTGAAATACGCGGCGCAGGCCCCTTCGGACGAGACCATCGGTGCGCCACGCGGCTGATCGGGAGTACACGCGTTTCCGAACAAGGGACATTGTGGCGGCTTGATCTGACCCGACAAGACCAGACCGCTTTGACATTCCCCGTCATGGTCGGACACGGCAGACTCCAATGAAAACCGGACGCGAGCGTCAAACGATTGAAACTCCGCCCTCAATCTCAATCCTCCCTCGGCAATCCGTCCAAAACCCCGCCAGGGAATCGTCGCGACTTGAAAGACTTCGTCGAGAAGTTGCTGGGCTCGCGCATTACCCGTCGGACGTGCGGAGCGAGAATAGCGGTTTTCCAGCGCTGGCGTTTTCTGTTCGAGCAGTCGAACACATTCGGACAACCCCGACAGCAAATCGACGGGTTCGAACCCGGTGACAACGATCGGCACCTGGAATCCCCGAACCAACTCTTCGTAATGAGCGAACCCTGTGACCGTGCAGACATGTCCAGCCGCCAGAAATCCCTGAACCCGGCAGTTTGGCAGTTGCAGAATGGCCCGCATGGCTGGCTCGACACGAACATGGTGATCAAGGACGCTGAAATTTGTGAGTCCCAGTTGGCGAGCTTGCAGCAGCGCTAACGCCGTTGCCGGAGCTGTTGTTTCAAAGCCAACTCCAAAAAACACGACCTCACGAGCAGGATTCCTGACGGCCAATTGCACGGCGTCCATGGGGGAATAGACAATGCGAACGTCCGCCCCACGTGCTCTGGCCTGCAGCAGACTGCCCGTCGCACCGGGTACGCGAAGCATGTCTCCAAAACTGGCCAGCGTCACGTGATGATTCAGGGTAAGTTCCATGGCGTCCCCGATCGTCTCGGCGGGAGTGACGCAGACGGGGCATCCCGGTCCATGGATCAGTTCCAGCACGTCGTCCAGGGCACCTTCCAATCCATAACGCAGGAATGCATGCGTCTGACCACCACAAACATCCATGATCACCCAACGCTGCGTCACGGATTGACGGAGTTCCGTCAGTTGGCGTGTCAGCACCTTCGACTGGCGAAACTCATCCACGTACTTCATGGCGCTTCCGATCCGGTTTCTCCAACTGCGTCTGCGTTGGAAAGATCGCTGAGCGTCTGCCTGGCGGCCTGTTCGTCGATCACCGTCAATGCCACACCGGCATGCACCAGCACGTAGTCACCTTCCTGCGCGTCCGGCACGCACGCCATGTGGCAACGTTTCCGGATCCCACCGAAATCGATTTCCGCGGTGGCCAGCAGCGGGTCGTGGTCAATCCAGCGTACGAGTTGGCCGGGAACTCCCAGGCACATGCCGCGTCTCCTTGATCTGATGTGAAGCGATACACACGGCAAGTTGTCCTGCCGCCAGGCCACCGTCATTCGGCGGAATGACTCCCGGCAATCCCAGCCTGTCTGGATCGAATGGCCACAGTTCTGCGACAAGCTCCACGAGGACGCGGTTCTGAAAAGCGCCACCTCCCAGCAACACCGGCAGTTCCGGAAATCGGCCCGTAATGTCGATGATCGCTTGCGCCAGACCACGATGAAACCTCATCGCCATGACTCCCGGTGAGACCCCGGACCTCCGCTCCAGGAGAATCTGCCGTATCAGGGGCCGCCAATCAAGTTGAATTGGGTCTGTCAATTGGATCTCGATTCGATATGCCTCCGATTCCGCCTGATCGCAGGCCGACTCCAGGCACATCGCCGCGTATCCTTCGAACGCAGCGTGCGTCATGTTCAAGATCAGCAGCGCCGCGACGTCAAACAACCGGCCGCAACTCGTCGTTGTCGGGCTGAATGAACTTTTCATCGCTTGCTGAATGCAATGGATGTCCCGTTCCGTCATGTCGAGCAGCCGTGCAATGTCATCCGGTCTGAGTTCGTCCAGTTGCGATAACAACGCGATCCCCAGACGCCGAAGATCCGTAATCGCGGCCTCGCCACCAGGCAGAACAAACGGACGCAGACACGCGACACGCTGAAACTTCGTGGCGGTTGCCCGCAAAAACTCTCCTCCCCAAATTCCTCCGTCGGGCCCAAGTCCGGTTCCGTCCCAGGCAACTCCCAGAACTTCGCGATCCAACCATTGATGCTCCAGCATGCCCGCGACGACATGCGCGTGATGATGCCAAACATGCCGCGGCAGCCGTTTTTGATCCGTGGCCCATTGAGTCGAGTGGTAACCCGGATGAGCGTCGCAGGCCAATGAAGTTATGTGACGGTTAAAAACCAGTTCGCTAGTCTGTCGGATATGATCCTCCCATCGCTCCCGAGCGGACGGGGTGTCCAGGTCACCAATGTGCGGCCCCAGCACGGCCTGAGGTCCGCCAGCGATCGCGATGGCGGATTTCTGGTGTCCGCCGCACGCCAGAATGTGGCTGACGGAAGTTGTATCAGTCAGTGGATCGAGCAGCCGCAATGGAAGGGGTGCGATTCCTCGAGCCGCTCGAATTGTAACGGGGCGGTTCGCGATGACGCGCACGACACTGTCATCAATCGGCCGCTGAATTTCGCGATCGTGATGCAGGAACAAATCGGCAACGTTCTGTAACCTCTGTTCCGCCTCGTCAATCCGATACGCCAACGGCTCTCCGTCCCGATTGCCACTCGTACAGACCAGTGGCCGCCCCGTGAGTTCCAGCAGCAGAGCATGCATGGCTGTCGTCGGCAATAGAATACCGACCTCGGACAATCCCGGATTGATCTCCCGTGCGAGGGCAGATGTCTCCAGTTGTCGTAGCAGGACAATGGGATTGGCCGCGGAACAGACTTCCATCTCCTCGATGGGGCTCAGTTCAGCGACCTGACGAATCGCGGCCAATGTTGGCATCACCACAGCGAGCGGTTTCACGGGTCGGCGCTTTCGCTGACGTAATCGCCCGATCGAGTCTGATGACGTGGCATCGACCAGTAACTGGTACCCCCCCACGGCTCGCATGGCAACAATCTGACCCCGGCACAAAACGTCCGCTGCAGCATCCAGCGCCGCCTGGTTTGTAAAGCGCCGGCCACTGCTCCAGATCTGGGGGCCGCACTGAGGACAGGAAATCGTTTGCGCATGAAACCGGCGGTCTAGCGGATCGTGATACTCGCGCGAACAGTCGGCACACATGTCAAAGGCCTGCATGCTGGTTCGCTGGCGGTCAAACGGCATCGCGGTCAGGAGACTGTAACGAGGGCCGCACCGGGCGCAGGTTGTAAATGGATAACGAAACCGTCGATTGTCCGGATCGCGCATGTCCCCCAGACATTCGCTGCAGATCGCTCTGTCACGCGGTAGCGGTGTTGAAAGTGGCCCCATTGTCACAGAGTCGATGATCTGAAAACCGTGACTGTGAACTTCGTCGATCGATGTGCAGGCATACTCGGCAATGACGGCCGATGGTGGAATGTTTGTGGCAATCAGATCCTGCAGCACGTCATCAGCAGGCAAGTTTCCCCGCAGGATGAATTCAACACCATTCGGCGTGTTGCGAATGCTGCCGTCCCACGAATGCTTGATGGCCAGTCGCGCCAGGGTTGGTCGCAGTCCGCAACCCTGCACGGATCCCTGCAACAGAACTCTGCGAGCAACATCGACCATTTCAAGCACTCAGATTTCCGTCGCGGTCGTGGATCTCAGTTGACTTCGCTGTTGCTCCAGAAACTCGCACCAGGCATCAATCCCGGTTTCCTGCAGCGCCGAAGCCGCCAGGACAGACATCCCCGCGTTGACGAGATTCACGTCGTTCACGACCGATTCCCAGACAAACGGGACATAGGGTAACAGGTCGCATTTGTTGATGACGCACGCCTGACTGGTCCGAAATGCCTTGGGGTATTTGCCGGGCTTGTCGTCACCTTCGGTCACGCTCAGGACGACTACCCGCAAGTGCTCCCCGAGATCATGTGAGGCCGGACACACCAGGTTTCCCACGTTCTCGATGAACAGGAATTCCAGATCCGGACAATCCAGCGCATCGAAACCCGAGCGCACCAGGGAAAGTTCCAGATGGCAGGCCCCTCCTGTCGTCAGTTGGCGGACCGGTGTCAGCGGTGCCAGTCGCTGCGCGTCTCGATCCGTCGCGATATCCCCGACAAGCACCGCCATCCGGTGCTTCTGGCCCCAATGCCGGGCCGTCGCCTGAAGCAGACTCGTCTTGCCGGCGCCCGGTGACGAGATCAGATTCACACACAAGATGCCTCGATCGGTGAGTCGTTGCCGCCAGGCCGCGGCCTCCTGACGGCGCTGTCCCGCAATGTCCCGCTGAATTGCCACTGTATCAATACTCATGAAACGGCCTCCTGAGGTTGGGGGCGAACCACGGTCAAATTGACCAGTCGCAGCTCTTCGCCGGAAATGACATCCACTTTCGCATGTTCACATCGGGGGCAGACAAAACGAAATCGTTCCACTGGAAATTGCTCGCAGCATTGGCGGCAACGGACCGTGAGTGGAACGACCGTCAAACGCAGTTGAACCTGCTGCGGCCAGCGTTCCGCCGCAAGCTCCTGAAAGGCAGTCTCCAGCAACGATGGTTCGACCCCGGCGAATTCACCAACTTCGAGATGCACGGCCGTTAAACCGCTCAACTGCCGATTCTGGAGTTCTTCTTCGATTTGCTCGATCAGTCGCATTACCAGTGATCGCTCATGCATCAGCGTATTTTTCCCAAATGGCCGTGGCGGCCTTCTCGCACGCCGCTCGGACTTCCGCACCTGCGTTCAGGCTCGGGAACCACGTTTGTCCTTCCACGGCCCAGATTTCGACGCTGGATGGATTCATTCCAAGCCCGGTGGCAAGTTCCATGACTTCACTCAAGCCCATGTCATGCGTGCCATGTGCCTGCCGTGCCAACAGACGGTCCGTTGGCCACGACCAGCAATGAATGCTTCCAGGCGGTCCCGCCCCCTGACAGGCATCACAGATCACGAGTCGTTGCCGTTGCTCCATAAAATCCAGGATGTCAGCGGGATTTGAAACGCGTCGCAGTTCACAGTCGTGGAATCCCAATTCCTGCAATCGGTCCAGGATCAGCCAGCCAGCACGATCATCGCCATAATGACTCCCCACGCCGACGATCAACGCCCGCGTCATGGGATTTCTTCCCAACGAACCCTGAGAAAATGTGTTGAGCAACTGATGCAAGGGTCATAAGTGCGCACCAGTCGTTCGCAGTCACTGGCGAGTTCCTCGCGCGAGGCCTTTGCCTGCAGGTTCCGGGAAAGGTATGTCGTCAGGTCACCTTCGATTTGACGTTGATTTTGCGATGTCGGCGGAATGATTCTGGCCTGGCGGATCTTGCCGGCATCATCAATCTGATAGTCATGAAACAGCAGACCGCGAGGAGCCTCGGTGGCAGCGCACGCCTGGCCAGCGGCTGGCTGATATGGCATGCGAGACGGCCCACTGGGGTGGTAGCCCCGCAGGATGTCGAGTGCTTCTTCGTACACCTGCACGAGTTCCAATGCCCGGGCGATAATGCTGCGAAACGGATTACGACACTCGGACTCCATTCCGACTTCGTCGGCCAGGCGCTGCACTGTCTGTGACAGTTGGCCTCGATTGAGATTGATGCGCGCCAGCGGTCCAACGAAATAAGGCGTACGCTGCTCGTGTCGAACGGCCTGCAGCGCCGTCGAATGAGCCACATGCACTTCTACAAAGTGCCGGTCGAACTCAGTGACAGGCACTCGCAGCCCCTGGCTGCTGACGATCTCTCCTTCATTGAACGGATACTCGTCGGGATGGCTCAGGGAGACGAATTCATACGGCTGGGTCAGCTCGGGAAATGGAAAACTGGCAACCCATCGAGTGGCGGCAATGGCCGCTTCCAGCCCCCACTCAAAGTCCGGAATGAGCCCCGCCAGTTCCTCGCGGCGCGGCAGTCGATAAAAGCCGCCGACAGCGACATTGATTGGGTGAATTGCACGTCCACCCAACGCCTCCAGCAGGCGATTGCCATGCTTTTTCAACTGCAGACCACGCGTGATTTCCTGGGGAAACCGTTGCGCCAGTTCAATGCCACTGGCGGCTCCGAAAAAATCGGGAGCGTGTAAAAGGTGGATGTGCAGGGCATGGCTTTCGATCCATTCGCCGCAATACAGCAACCGCCGCAATCGGCGGATCTGGGGTGTGGTCTGAATTCCCAGTGCAGCCTCCAAGGCATGCACAGAACTCATCTGATAGGCCACGGGACAGATCCCGCAGATTCGCGCCGTGATATCCGGCGTGTCCTCCAGCGCCCGACCGCACAGCAGCGCCTCAAACAGCCGGGGCGGCTCATAAATCCGCAGTTGCACGTTTTCAATCGTGTTCTGGCGAACACGAATTGTGACTCCTCCCTCCCCTTCAACACGAGTCAGGATCGGGACTTCGATGACGTCGGTCGTGCTCACGAGGGTTCTCCGTGAAGTTCGGAGAGTTCGTCCGCTGCCTGCTGGAAGGCAGGGGCGGCCGCATTGAAGTTTCTCAACAGGGGGACAAGGCGATCGGTGGTATGTCCAAGTGCCTGGAAACGGGACAGCAACGGAACCGTCTGAGCCGGCTGACTTGGACCGAAACAGCCATAGCAACCTCGATCGAATGCCGGACAAATGGCGCCGCAGCCCGACTGTGTGACCGGTCCCAGACAGGGGATTCCCCTGGAGACCACATGGCAGACGGTGCCTCGCCGTTTACAGTCGAGGCACACGCTGTGAGTCGGCAGCCGCGGACGGCGGCCTTCGGCGAGTGCCACCAGGACATCGACCAGTTGATGGTGATTGACCGGACATCCATGCAACTCAAAATCCACGAGCACATGGGCCGCGATCGGCGTTGAGGTGGCCAGGGTATGGATGAACTCGGGACTGGGATAGACTCGGCTGACCCACTCCTCAATCTGGCCCCATTGCCGCAAAGCCTGGATTCCCCCAGCTGTTGCGCAGGCACCAATCGTCATCAGATAGCGTGAATTACTGCGAATCTTCAGGATTCGCTGAGCGTCTTCTTCGGTTGTAATAGAACCTTCCACCAGCGCCACATCATAGGGACCTGGCTGAAGATCGCTGCTGGCTTCGGCGAAGTGCGCGATCTCAATCAAATCACAGACCGCCAGCAGTTCGTCTTCGGCATCCAGCAACGACAATTGACACCCATCGCACGAGGCGAATTTGAAGACTGCCAATCTCGGTTTGCGTCCGCGAGCCATCACAGTGACTCCACGAACAGGTACGGCTGTAAGCGATCGTAGCGTAACACGGGCCCATCTTTACAGATGAATGCCGGCCCCAATTGGCAGTGACCACACAGTCCCGCAGCGCATTGCATGTTGCGCTCCATCGAAACCCAGATTTGCTCTGCGGGAATTCCACGCTGCATGGCCGACATGCCGACGTATTTCATCATCACTTCAGGACCACAGGTGACGACGCTCGCTCGTTCGATCTGGTTCAACTTCAGCCGATCCAGCAATGCCGTCACGACACCAATATTCCCGTTCCAGCCAGCAGTGGCGCGATCCACAGTCAGTTGCACGTCAATTCCAGCCTGAGTCCAATTCGCGTATTCCGTTGGATAAAGCAATCCTGCCGCGGTTCGCGCGCCGACAATCAGCGAAACATTCTGAAACTGTGACCGATGACGCACCAGGTGATAAACCAGTGGTCTCAATGGTGCCAGACCCAGACCACCGGCGACGACGACGACATTCTTGCCGACAAGCTGTGGAATCGGCCACCCCGTGCCAAACGGGCCACGGACTCCCAGTGTCTGCCCGCATTCCAACTGCGCGAGGCTGCGTGTGACATTTCCCGCAACTCGCACGGTGTGGATCCAGCCGTCCGGTTCGTGGGCATCGCCACTCATCGAGATCGCGGATTCACCGACACCGGGAACATACAGCATGTTAAACTGACCAGGCTCAAAAACGTATGCACTGGCGTTGTCGGACGTGTCCAGACAGAGACGGTACGTGGCAATGCCGTCACATTCCGAAACGATGTCTGCAATCCGTGCCGTGTGTGTCAGCCACGGATTCACGGCCAATGCCGGGGGGATCCACGTCATGGTGCGGGTGCCTCACGCATCGCTGCGACCTCGGCCGTCAGATCAATACCGACAGGACACCAGGTAATGCACCGCCCGCACCCAACACACCCTGACGTCCCGAATTGCTCGTGCCAACTGCCCAACTTGTGCGTCAGCCACTGTCGATATCTGGCGGATGTGTCGTTCCGCACCGGCGTGCCACCCAGATAGCTGAATTCCGGATTGAAACAGGAATCCCATGTCCGTTCGCGATCGATCTGGTCCGTCGTCAGATCGCGGACTTCCGAGACCGACGAGCAAAAGCAGGTTGGACAAACCATCGTGCAGTTCGTGCAGGACAAGCAGCGCTCACCAACCGCCTTCCAGTTGGGATGATTCAGATTGTCCAACAGCAACTGCGGCAGATCGTCGGTGCGCATCTGGCGTTCAATCATCTCGACGGCCCGCTGCCGCTGTGACTCAGCCTCGTTGAGATCCTCAGCAGTCGCCGTTTGAAGCTCGCAGGCACTCAAGACATCCCAGCCGGCATCAGAGCCGATTTCGCAGAGAAACCCCGACTCGATTTCGGTCAGCGCCAGATCGAATCCCGATTTGCAACGAGGACCGGTGTTCATTGACGTGCAGAAACACGTGCTGGCGGCCTGAGTACAATTGACGGCGATCAGGAACAGGGACTTACGCCGTGATTCGTAATCACGATCCTTGTACGGACCACCGAGGAACACGCGATCCTGAACGGCAATGGCAGCCAGCTCACAAGCCCGGACTCCCAGCATCGCGGTTTTTGTGTTTTCGAGAACGGCCGGCAGAAAGGACCATCCTTGTTCCGTTTTCTGGACTGTCAGCAACTTGGTCCGGGGGGGAAAAAGATATTTCTTCCAGGAATGCGGGCCGACGACGTACCCGAACCACGCATCGTCGTCACGGCGTACCAGTCGATAGCTTCCCGGTGCCTGCTCGTCTGTCCAACCCCTCGGAAGCTGCTCGACCGAGGTCAGTTCCGTGTAGACAATCGCCTCCTGGTCAATCGACGGTCCGACGACGTTGTAGTCGCGACGACGCAGTTCATCGATCAGCGCCTGCAACTCTGCTTTTCTGAAGAATTGAGCGGCACGATCCGTCATGAACAACTCGCTGACACAGGTCGCAACAGGCAAGAAAGGGAATTCAACAGATGCAATCCAATCTAACACTGGTCGTCAACGGGTGAACAGGCACCGGGCAGCGATTCCAGAATCGGCTCGTGTGAGGCAAAAAGGTCGAGCAATTGGAGACGCGTTGCCACAAGTCGCCTGGACAACGCCCGTGCCAGTTGCTTCATGATATGGTAACCAATGTCCGGCTGACCATCACACAGGCTTCGAAGTTGTGGTCCATCGAACGCGAGCGTGCGGACATTCTCCAATGCAACAGCGGACGATGTCATCATCCCTTCCGAGACCAGTGCCGACCACGCCAGGACATCCCCCGGACCAACCGTCAGCAGTGGGATTTCACCCCGATTGGGAATGGTCATCGCCAGTCGGATGTGTCCGACAATGACGACGTGAAACTCGTGGTGAACAGTGCCTTCGCGAAACAGGACTGTCGACGGAGCAAAATGTCGTTCTTGCGCCAGATTCAGAATCTCTGGTAAATGCCTGGAAGGGATCTGACGAAGAAACTCCAACTGTTCTTCGATTCCGGTTGTCGCCATTCCAGACTCCGTGGCTGCGAACCTCTGCGGGTCGAGTATTAATTCGTGAACATTGACGCGGGTGATTGTCCAATTCCCAATCCCGCTTCGCAAGCACTGCGCGTCAATCAAGCTGGCTCAGGGCACGGATTCCAACTGACTATTTCTTAACAACTTCCCATTCCAGAAACAGTTCGAGATCCCCCGTTGTGCCACGAAGGAGTTCCTCTATTCTGGGCGGATCAATCAAGCACGACCGCTTGTCACCCGCCACGACAAATCCTTGCGACGCAGTGATCTCACCCCCGGTGACAATAATGCGGGACTCAGCGAAGCCGTTCGCCTGATGTGCTCGAATCTCCCGGTAGGAATCCTGCTTGGGTTCCTCACTGTCCGACTTGCGAGGGCCGGGAATCGTGAGCGAAAGCCGTCGTCGGTTGCAGTCCTGCTTCAGTTGAGCTAGGGCGAGTACCTTTCCCTTGTCATCTTTGATCGTCCAGAACTTCTCCACCGTCGAAGCGGTCGGGAAGTGTGCCGTTACCAGGGTTGAATACGGTTCTTCACGATGAATCCAGCGCGCGTCGAGGACTTCGCCTCCCGCCTCGACAATTCGCTCAAATTCACCCCCTTTTCGGGCGTCGAAGTCCGCCATCAGTTTTGACAGTTCTTCGAATCCTTTTTCGCCTTTGTCCGACGAGCGAATGTTCGATTTGAACTGGTACCAGTCTGCAGAACCATCAGGATGGATAATGAAAGTCGTCAGTTCATCACTCACGATGCAGCCGCAGGCCAACAGGATTGTGACCATTGCCGAAAGAACGACGCCGTACTTCATGATGAACTTCCCCTGGCACTTCAGACGATTTGAATGCGTCCGAATCACGACCGAATCGGATTCGACGTTGAGATCGCGGAAAGGAACTGTACGACATGCGATTGAAGTTGCGAGTCACTCAGATGTGTCAATTCCTGATTGAACTCGCCTGCGACCCGGCTCTGCAGTCGTGGTGACATTCTCTCCCGCAAGACCCCCAGAAACCGGGGCGGACAGACAACAATCAACCGGTCGAACAGACCCTGCTCAGACCCGCGTTCCAGGTGATCACACAGTTCGCCCGCGAATTTCCGGGCCTCGTGATGATCGGGATCCTCGTGTGGTTCCGAGGCCGTACGCGCATTGCCTTGCAGGCTGAACCGACCTGGAGCATCGCTCTCGGTCTGCCCTCGATGCAGTTTTCCTGCCGGGTGAATGAATGCCGCCGCAACGGAAAAATGTCCGTTGCTGTCTTGAGGCGACTGCAGAATCCGAGCCTTGCACCGGTCCGCGACGAGAATCCAGTCAATTGTCTGTGCCATGATTGAGTCCGTGTTTACATTGAGGCAAGGTTATCTTCGGGTCCTGCATCACTTTGACCAGTAGACCACCATTTCCAGCACTCCGCTGAAACATCATGAATCGCCAGGACAACTTGCAGTGAAGCAGGGCAGCCACTTCGCTCGGCCGGTTGATCCGTCCCGGTACGCCACAGGATTCAGAGCAAGTCAGATGCCAATCCAGAATTTGGTGGTCTCGCAGCCCGTAGAAACAGGGGGCTTGCCCGATGCTGCAGATTCGAGATCAACGGCCATGAATCCCGTGGTCGCACGCCGGTAATAATTCGACCGGTTGGATCAAAAGCAGGCAGTTCACAGCCACCTGACGTCAAGAATTCCTCCCAATCCGCCGGAACGGTCCGAGTAACTTCCTGACAACAATTCTGGAAATCGACGGAACACAAACTGCTATTGAAGGCGTGGAGATGTCGGCGATCCACACAGAGGTCCATTCGGCAGTACCGGATGTGGCGGGATTTGCCAAAGGTGAATGATTTCGTCTTGAGGAACATGAAGATGACAAGAATTGCACGCGTCACGACGGCGTTCGGACTTCTGGGCGTCCTTTCGGTTGTGATCGGTATAGGCGTTCCGTGTGCGGCAACATCGCAGGATCGCGCCGACAAAGGGAAGAAGCCATCTCCGGTTCAAGAAGCCAGACCGACGACAGAACAGAGAGTCTTCATGCGACGAAAACTCGATGCCTCCAATCAGATTCTCGAAGGGTTACTGACCGAAGACACTGAGCTGATTACAAAAGGGTCAGCGAGCCTCATGGAAATGAGTGGCGCCGAACTCTGGCAGGTTCGGAATGATGTGATGTACAAGCAGTACAGCGCCGAGTTTCAACAGTCCGCGAAGAAGCTAATGGAAGCGGCCAAGAAGGACAACTTTGACAGCGCGGCCCTCAGATGGATCGACACGACTCTCAAGTGCATCGAATGTCACAAGTACGTGCGCGGAGCACGGATTGCCACGCAGTAATGAAAACTGCCGCCTGGACTGCGATCTGACTGCCCTGTACCGAAGAGGCCGAGCGCACGCGCGATTGACAGTCACGCGTGCGGTCAGTCTTGTCCAACCCCGCTTTCGGAATCGAGTTGAGGGACCAGGTTGAACTTGGATCCATTACTCAGGTCAATCCGCCTCGACAAAGCATGGCTGGTCGGATCGAGAAATCTCAACAACTCGTCCTTCCATTCCCGCGCATAGTCGATACCGATTCGCGGCGTGGCAACAATCGGCGGACGATCCGCCGGATCGTCCAGCAGGTACAGTCGATCATTCGCCAAAGTGACACCATTCTGGGCACGGGTAATCTGCAGGCCGCGGGCCAGTTTCCCTGGCCCCGAAAGATCGGCCGACCAGCCATCCAATGGTTCCGCCGCACGGATCAGCACGGCCTGCGGATCATCGATCTCTCCGGCGACGATGTTGAACATGTCGTACATGCCGTAAATCAGGTAGACATACGCCCGGCCAGCCGGTCCAAACATGACTTCCGTCCGATTCGTCCGGCCTTTCGAGGCATGGCATGCCAGATCGTGCGCACCGACGTACGCTTCTGTTTCGACAATGCGAGCGCGGAGTACTTTTCGGCGCACGCGCCGAACGATGATCTTGCCGATGAGATCCGGCGCCAACTCAATGGCCGGCTTTGCATAAAAGGGCTGATCCAGTTTCAACATTCAGCGACTCCGGACAAACGCCATCCCGTCCGTGGCAGTACCTGATAATCATGCGCCGCAGCTCTGGGGACCTTGGACGGAAGTCTACTGGAATGACTCATGGACAGGAGATGATCTGAACAATCGCCTGTACGAACCAGTCCTTCCTCCAAAATGGGTCAGCCCCGACGGGAAATCGATGTACCTGGGATACTCCGACTGCCGGGACGGTTACACCAGGAACTACAAACTGAATCTGCAGAAGCTCACATTGTCTGTGGAATGACGCTGAAATCGGCCTGGCAGATCCATTTTCTGCAGAATCGCGCCACGATTCTATAGAATCCGCTTGCCCGACTGGTCGAGAAACTGGTATTGTGCCCGCCGAGCAGCCCGTGGAAAAAGGGGCTGACCCTTTGGAGGGCATTCGATTCACCTTGAGAATCGCCTGCCCGCAGAGGGTCAGACCCTTTTTTCCACGGGCTGCTATCCACCGCTGATTCAAATCCTGTGTTCCATGGCTTCTACAGAAGAGTTCCCATGTCCGCTGTTCCTGCCCCCACTCAATTCAAGGCTGTGCTCGATCATGCGGAACTGGCCAAGCTGCCCCGGGATTTGAGTTTTCATCCGGTCCACAATCCCGCCCCCAGGGTGCTGACATCCGCGCAGATCGAACAGTTTAACCGCGATGGATACATCAAGGGGATCCGCGTCTATTCGGACGGGGAAATCACCGGGATTCGCCAGTACTTTGACCAGTTGCTGGTACAAGTGGTGGCGGCCGGAGGGGACAGCTATTCGATCAGTTCCGCGCATCTGCGGTACGGAAAAGTCTGGGATATTGTCACCAACGCCCGGATCGTGGCCTGCGTCAAGGATCTGCTCGGCGAAAATGTCGTCGGTTGGGGATCTCACTTCTTTTGCAAGATGCCCAAGGACGGCAAGAGTGTGGCCTGGCACCAGGATTCCAGCTATTGGCCGCTGACTCCGTCCAAGGCTGTCACCGTCTGGCTGGCGATCGACGATGCCGACGTCGAAAACGCCTGCATGCGGTTCGTGTCCGGTTCGCATCACTACGGCGCAATGACGTTTCGCCCCAGCGATCCAACCGAGCACAACGTCCTTAACCAGACGATTGAAAACGTGGAACAGTATGGCCAGTTTGTTGACGATTGCCTGCAAGCGGGCGAGATCAGCCTGCATTCCGACTTGCTGCTGCACGGATCCGAAGCGAACATGTCGGACCGTCGCCGTTGCGGGCTGACGTTGCGATACGCTCCCGTGGATGTCCATGCCTACATGGACTGGAACTTGAAGGGGGTCTGGGTGAGCGGCAGTGATCCGCAGGGGCACTGGGCCAACCGGGCGCGACCCACTGACGAATGACGTCGCCAATGAGGGATTGAAATCTCGAATCTTCACGACTCATCATCGACCTCGCCTGACACGCCACTACCGCGGCAGCGTCGCACGTGGCGGCAGTGGTCGCGATTATGGCGGGTCCGGATCGGCGGGACGGTGCTGCTGATTGTGATGATTTCGGCGGTGATCGTCTGGCTCCCCCGTCGCGGGTTGCTGGTCCTGTCCCTGGCCGGGGCCCGCGTCGAATTGATCCATCCGATCGAACAATTGCCGGTGTTTCGCTGGAGTCCGGCTCTACAGGGGTTCCTGTCACGAAATCATCGTCGGCTGATCTGGCTCGGAACGGATGACGATGTGAGTCTGATTGGATTGAGTGACCCAGTCTCGCATGGACGGCTGCTTCGTCACTTGACCCGATTTCCCAACTGCAGAACGCTGATCCTGCGGGGCTCTCTTGTCGATCAACTTGGCAATTCCGGACTGTGTTCGAGCATTCATCGCGTCTTCATCGAAGGAGATGGGGCCGACGTTGATTGGAACGGTCTGAGTCCGCTCACCGCACTGCACGAACTGAAGCTTCGCAATCTCAAATGGTCGGAAATCCCCGAACCAACGATCCCATCGTTTGATCACCTGCAGCGAATCGATGTTTATGAATCCCATTTGCCACCTGCTCTCTTCGCCGGACTTGGACGATTAAAACATTTCTCCGGTGTTCTGGCGTTTCACGGGTGCCACGGTATCGACGCGATGGCAATCGGTCAGATTGGAAAGACTCACGTTGTCCGATTGGAATTGAAATCGTGCTTTGGAATCGGGGACGAAGAGATTCGCGGCATCAGAAACTGTTCCAGCTTGCGATTTTTGCAATTGGAGAACGCTCACGTTTCCCAGAAGGAGATCCAGCGTTTGCAAAACGCGATGCCGTTGATTCAGATTGACCAGCGTTGGCACCCCAACCCGAGAGGACCGTCGGTAAACGGCGGTATCAGTTTCTGAATGACGTTTTCGCGCTTCGCAGTCATCGTCCTGCTGTCATCCCTGCTGCTCACAGCCTTGTTCTGGGGGCCGTTGTGGGTTGGGTACGGCTTTATCGGGGGCGACCTGTACCCCTATTTCTTCCCGCAGAAGGCGTTCCTGGCCGATCGGCTGCATGCCGGTGAATTTCCATTGTGGAACAATCTGACGGGCTTCGGCTACCCCGTCCTTGGGGAAAGCCAGACCGGTGCCGCGTATCCTCCGTATCTGTTCGCCTATTACTTTCTGAACATCAACACCGCGTATAATCTGCAGCATCTGCTGCACTACGTCGTCTGCTTTGTCGGACTGACCCTGTTCGCCCGCCGGATCGGCATGGGCACGGCCAGTGCGTTGCTGTCGGCCATCGTTTTCACCTACGGCTGGTTTCCTCCGCGGGCGTGCCTGGAATGGGCCATCGTTACCGGAGCCTGGTTGCCGATTGCTTTGTGGTGTGTCGAATCGTTCGTGCAAACACGCTGGTGGCGCTACGCCATTGGCCTGAGTCTGGTACTGGGCTTGCAACTGCTGGCCGGACACTTTCATCTGGCATTTATTACTCAGTTGCTGGTCCTGGCGTACGCGGTCTGGCGGATCCGCTTCACAGACGAACGGACCGCCGAGAAACTCCTGATTCCAGCCGGTGACAAGAGTGTGACGAAAGTCACAGGGGTGCGGTCCCTCCTCATGCCGTTGGTTCTGGCGATCATGGCCGGATTCCTGATTGCTGCCGTGCAATTGATTCCGGCCTGGGAATTGAAGACCCGCAGTTCCCGCGCCAACGTGGGGAAAGAACATGATCCCTCGTACGGACACCTGCCACCGCTGTACGCGTCCCAGATGATCGCTCCCTGGCTGTGGTACAGCCCGCTGGCGATTGACGGGGACGACGCGATCCGCAACTTCGCGGAATTCGGAGCTCCCTGGCACTGGTTTGGTCCGCAGCGTGATCTGGATGAGTCCCTGATGCACGCACGGGCCGGTGGACTGACTTCGATCGCCACGAACAAAGTAGAAGCACACCTGTATTGCGGACTGATTCCGCTGGCGTTGGCCGCCTGGTGGCTGTGCCTGGGTCGTCGCCAGACTGTTTCCAGCCGTCTGCGACCGCTGGATCGGCGTCCTGCGAATCCCGCCGTGGCTGCCTTCCCGCTGACGGCCGAATGTTGGTTCTGGGGGATCGCCGCCGGACTGGCGTTGATTTATGCGACGGGTTGGCTGCTGCCGGTGGCCCGGTTCATTCCCGGCTTCAATTTCTTCCGTGGTCCCGGTCGTTACGGAATCGTGACAACACTGTCAGTGGCCATCCTGGCGGGTCGCGGCCTGGATCAACTTCTGCGAAACAAGCCCACGGTCGGGCGCATCGCGATTGTGGGAGGCGTCCTGTGTTCGACCGTTTGCGATTTGTGGATGGTCTCGCGGATGGTGACGTATGCCGTGATGGTTTCTCGGCCACCAGTGAGTCTGCGTGATCAAAGCCCCGTTCGCAAATTGCTGCTGGACGAAGAATTCGCCCCCCGGCTGTATGCTCCCGGACAGAACCTGGGAAACCTGCTTGGTATCTCGTGTCTGCCGGTCTACTTGGGAATCGCGCCCGCCTCCTACTCTGATCCCCGATTTGCCGGCGAGGGGATGCCGAAGGCCGATGCGAGCCAGCATCCTGTTCCCGCAGACGCGAACTTCTCCCAGTGGCTCAGAGACAGTGGTGTCACTCATCTCCTCAGCTTTGATCGGCTCGACGAGACCTCCTGGAATTCGAAGCTGATCTGGCAGGGGATCGACCCTCTGTTGAATTTCGCCTGGGGCCGCCGCGAACCGTTGTTTCTGTATAAGTTGACCGATGCACGCGGTCGAGCTTCGGTGTTGGAGAGTCCCGGGGGTGTCGCCACCGTCGCGCTGCAGCAGACGGCGAATCAACTGATTGTGCAGTCACAGTCAGATCAGTCCGCCACGCTGCTGTTGCGCGAGCTGCATTATCCTGGCTGGACGGTCGAGGTTGACGGGCAGGCCGCCGTCGCATCGCACCGCGGGACATTTCGGCAAGTTCCCATTCTGGCCGGGTCGCACACCGTGATCTGGACCTATCGGCCACGGTCAGTAAAGCTGGGATTGAACATCTCGCTGGCGACATTACTGGTCCTGGCGGCCATCGGGCACGTTCGGTTCTGGCATCGGGGTTGGCTGGACCGGATGCTGAACCGATAGTTGCGGGGTCAAGTGGTTCAAAGTTCAATTTTCGCAAACCAACGACTTTCCCGATCTGAGATTCCCCACACGCGAAAATTGAACTTTGAACCACTTGACCCATGATGCCCAAAACCGCAATTCGGGAATCACACAGTCGGGATGACTTGCCTCTGTTCCGACAACCCCGCATCGCCGATACAATCCCTCGACATTCAGGTGGCGATCGATTTCCGCGGTCAATCCGCGTTTTTGCTGGAGTTTAAGCATGAAGGCTGCGTTTATTCGCGAAACGGGTTCACCATCCGTGATTGAATTTGGCGATCTGCCCACGCCCTCGCCGCGGGCCAACGAGGTGCTGATCAAGGTGGGGGCTGTTTCCGTCAATCCCATTGACACGTACATCCGGGCGGGGGCGGTCGCCATGGCCAGCCGGTTTCCGTACATCATCGGGTGTGACCTGGCGGGAACCGTCGAACAGGTCGGCAGTGAAGTCAAGCGGTTTGCCATCGGTGACCGCGTCTGGGGGAGCAACCAGGGGCTGTTCGGTCGACAGGGAACATTTGCCGAGTTTGCAGCGGTCGACGAACGCTGGCTGTACCGGACGCCCAAGGGGATGAGCGACGAAGAGGCCGCGGCCGGGGCGCTCGTGGGACTGACCGCTCACATGGGCCTGTTCCAGCACGCCGATTTGCATCCGGGAGAAGTGGTCTTCGTCAACGGCGGTGCCGGAGGAGTCGGTTCGTGCGTGGTGCAACTGGCCAAGGCGACGGGTGCCTTCGTGGTCACCACCGGCGGCAGTGACGAGAGCCTGAAGATCTGCAAAAGCCTGGGGGCGGACCTGGCGCTGAACTACAATGCTCCGAATGTGGACGACCAGTTGCGCGCATTCAGCCTGCCGCACGGTGGAATCCAGTTGTGGATTGAGACTCAGCGTGAACCGACACTGGATCGAACCATCAGCCTGATGGCCCCGCGGGGACGCATCGTACTGATGGCGGGCCGTCAGGCGCGACCGGAACTGCCTGTGGGCCCCTTTTACGTCAAGGATCTGCGGCTGATCGGATTCGCGATGTTCAACGGGACGCCGGAAGAACAGCGTCAGGCCGCCGACGGCTTGAATGCCCTGTACGAATTGAATCGCTGGCGGCCGCAGATCGGAATGACGATGCCATTGAGTGACGCGGCCAGGTCTCACCAGATCCAGGAAGACAACACGTTAAACAAGCAGGGATCGCTGCGGGGTAAGATTGTCCTGGTCCCGTAACGAACATGGGCTTTTAATTCGGGTACGCCAGCCCGATGCGCGAACGAGGGCTCACCAAATCGGACACGCGTAGACTGATTCCTCGCTCGCGCGTCGGGCTATTGTGACTTGAGTCGATTCCACCTTGGATGGGACCGCGATGACGGGCAGCGAACCCACCAGCCAGACGGGACGCTCCAACTGGCTTCGCGCCAGTGGCTGGTTGTGCGTGTATGTCGCGATTGCGATCTATGCCTCGTGGCCGTTGTGCCTGAAACCAACGTCCACGATTTCGATCGGCTTTGAAGCCGAATCAACCGTCCCGTTGCTGAACGTCTGGACGCTGTGGTGGAACTCCGATCGAGCGTTGGCCGGGTTCCGTGACTACTGGAACGCTCCCATTTTTTATCCCACGCGGGGGGCATTCGCCTTTTCGGAAGCTCAGCCGACGATGATTGTCATGGCTCCCATCGTCTGGCTGACCGGCAGCCGGGTCCTGGCTTATAACCTGTATCTGCTGCTGATCCTGACATTGAACGGCGACAGCAGCCGCCGACTGTTTCTTCGAATTGGACACCAACCGTGGCTGGCCTTCTGCGGCGGAGTGTTGTGCCAAATGCTGCCGTTTGTCTGGTGGCAATCGGGGGTCGTTCAATTGACGACCCTGTTTGGCATCGTCTGGACTATCCACTGCATGCTGAACCTGTTTGAGCTGCGGCCCGAGGCGACGTGGAAAGATTCCGTATTCGTGGGACTGAAACTGAGCGGTGCGTTTTGCCTGACGTACTGGCTCTGCAACTACTGGGGTCTGTTTCAGACGCTGGTGCTGATTCCCAGTTCAATCTGGTTCTGGAATTCCAGTGCCCTGCGCCTGCGTTTCTGGTGCGGACTGTGCCTGTCGGCACTGCTGGCTGTGGCCCTATTGATTCCGTTCGTCCACGTCCAGAGATCACTTGCAAAGCAGCATCAATGGACACGAGAACAGAACCTGATCCGGGACCTGTCCGCTCATCCCCGCGATTTTCTCGACACTCCGCGCACCGTCCGGGCGAAGTCGGGAGGAACGACAACGAATCAGGCAACGCCAGAATACGATGATTGGTCGCGTATTCCGGTTTGCGATTTTCCCATCGCCGCGCGAAACAACGTCTGGCCATTGGGGGGAGGCGCCGCGAAGGTCGTGCTGGCACAACTCGGGCTGTTGGCGGCGCTGGCGACTCGTGGACGTCGGCGCTGGGGATTGTTTGCCGCGACATTGCTGTCGGTGGCCTTAGGATTGTCACTGGGCCCCACTGTCCGCGTCCTTCCAGTGATCCCGTTTGTCGGCGGCTGGATTCCCTATGAAACACTGCAGCAGTACGTTCCGGGTTTCTCACTGATCCGCAGTCCATTTCGGTTCGCGCTGTTTGTCCAGTTGGCACTGGTCTGGCTGAGCGTGGAAGCCCTGGATCTGCTGAATCCTTTGCGCTGGCGCCGCGCAGCCACAGCAGTGGTCGAAGATCCGGACCTTCATCCAGCCTTGCGAAATCTGCCACCGTCACTCGGCAGCCAGTTCTGGAAATGGTCTCAGTGGGTGCCCCTGGTGGGAATGAGTATCCTGGTGATCGCGGAAGTCTGGCCACCCCGGCAAAACCTGTACGAGTGCCCGTCGACGACTTCGACGCCCGCGTGGATTACGTGGCTGCGCGACAATTCCGAACCGACGGATGCCGTTGTCTGTCTGCCGTTTCCGATTGGATACACGGTGCATGACTATCAGGAAACATCTGAGTGGATGTATTGGGGAACCATGCACCGGCGTCCGCTGGTGAACGGCTATTCCGGGTTCTTCCCGAAGGAGTTCGTCGACCTGAAGGAACTGTTGAGGGTCTATTATCGAAACGACGAGGACCCGCCGGCGTCGCCCCAGTTGAAACTGTATCCCTGGGACAGCCCGGGATTGAAGCAACTCACCAATTCACCCGCGCGCTTTGCCATCGTCAAGCGCTCGTTTGCCACACGCGACGACGTTTGGGACCATCCCGTGACCAAGTTTCGCTGGGCCTGGGTCGCCGGTGACGAGGCGCATCAATTGGATGTCTACGAAATCGTCCGCTATAACCCTGAATGATTGTGCCGAGGTCAATGGGGCCGAACGTAGCGAGCCCGCAGAGAACTCCACAGAAGCTGGCACGCTCCCACTGGACGGACCAATTGGCGGGCCGTCGCAGGTTGAAACCAGGTGAAGGCGATCACGACCAGGGCCGCTGCCGTCCCCAGCAGGCTCATTCGGAGCGAATCATTTTCCGCAAACGGAACCAGCAATGGCCGATACCAGACTTGTGCCACAACGGCCGGACTGTGCGGAATCCCAACGTCACGCGGGGATAGCCGCAGACCGGCATCAACCGGTATGATTTCCTCGTCGTGCCGCACCGCATCGAATTCAATCCGAGTCATTTCAGCGGCGAATTCACTGTCCGTGCGAATCGCGTCGACGACCCGTTGCAACTGTTCGTTCTGCCGTTCGATCTGTACGAGTCGAAACTGGTTGGCATCGTACTGGTCACGCAATCGGGATCGTTCGATCAACTTTGGCGACAATCCCACGGCGGCGAACAGCGCTGCCGCGGTCAACAGGCTGAGCCAGAACAGCAACGACACCACCAGCCCCGAAATGGTTTCGGGAGTGGATTTCGTCATTCTGGTGGCTGCCGGATTGCTCATGTTTCCTCTGGAAGCCTTTATCGAAAGACGGCCGATTCAACTTGAATTCCTCCAATTCTCGTGCCCCGGCTGTCAGAACCCGTAGATCTTGCCAGGCAGGCGCGATCGGATTCTGTGAATCCGCATTGTGCCTCCGAAAACCGTCTTGACCAACAAGTGCGATGAGCATAGAAGTCGATAATGGGCGTACGAGGGCCCCTCTTGTCGTGCGCAATCGACGCTCGTCTTCTGGAGACGCAAGATGCTTTGTTCGTATCGTCCCAATGACAGCTCTTCTTCGATTGCGTCTCCCCCACTGCCTGCCCGGCTGCTGCGGCGGATCCTGATCGACGGAAACCACACCATTGGCGAACATGTCCTGATTGCCGGTGACCACTGCGGTGAAATGGCCGAATGGCTCGACGAACTCGGATTCGATGTCGAAGCGATCGATGATTCCCGGGAACGTCTTTCCGCCCGGCAACAGTCGGGTGCCAGGTTTGAAATCCATTTTGCAAAACTGGATGGTTCCGATAATCTGGGCGATGAACCGTTTGATCTGATTATCGCCGACGAACTTAACTTGCACCGGGAGAATCTGCTCTGTGAGCGCGCCCGGATCGCGACGGCCGAATTACTGGCTCAATTGAAGCCACAAGGTGAACTCGTTGTGGTCAGGGAGCCCGGCCATCGGGGACATCATGGCGTCGCCTGCTGGACGCGGCATCTGGCCTGTTTCCCGGGTCGGCTGGAAACTTACGAATACCCAACGCCTTTGTTCAGCCGTGAAATGTACCAGTGGGTCTTCCACGGAATTCGTCCCGAACCGTTTCTGACTGTTTCGTTGAAAACTCCGCCGGAACGGCTCTCCCTGCAGGAATGGTGTGAGCATGCCCATCGCGGACTGATCACCAGTTCCACCTGCTGCGAGTCCGTGCAGGTTCGGCGTGCCAGTTAGTTCGATCTCGCAGGCTCAGCCTTCCAGACCCTTCAGACGGCCGGTGCTGTCGCCCAGTTGGTCGACCCCGGAATCCATGCGGTCCAGCATCGACAGGAACAGATTGTTCAGCGGTGTGTTTTTGGGATACGACAAGCGACGCCCGGAGGCAATCGTGCCTCCTCCCTGGCCGGCCAGCAGCATCGGCAGATCGTTGTGGCTGTGGCGGTTGCCATCCGCGATCGCACTGCCATAGACGATCATGGACTGGTCCAGCAGTGTGCCATTTCCTTCCTTGATGCCGTCCAGCTTCTCCAGGAAGCGGGCGAAGTGGCCCACCAGATACTTGTCGATTTTCTTGAGCTGGTTGACCCAGTCCTGTTTGTTCTGATGGTGCGACAAATGGTGATGCCCGTCGTTCACGCCGACCATGGGATAGCTGCGATTGCTTCCTTCATTCGCCATCATGAACGTGGCAACGCGGGTTGTGTCTGTCTGAAAGGCCAGGGTCATCAGGTCAAACATCAACGTGATGTGTTCATCCAATTGTTTCGGGACTCCGTGTGGCAACGCCAGGTCTGGAATCTGGCGTTTGGAGTCGTCATCGCGAGCGCGCTCAATCCGCTGCTCGATTTCACGGACGCTGGAGAAGTACTCGTCGATCTTCCGGCGATCCGTCTGTCCCAGTTGCTGCTTCAGCTTTGAAGCATCGTCGCTGACCAGGTCCAGGATGCTTTTGCGATATTCATTCCGCTTCGCCCGGCCCCGGGCCGCATCGCGATCATCAGCCGATCCGAACAGCCGTTCGAAGACCAGCCTGGGGTTGATCTCCTTGGCCATCGGAGTGGAGGCGGTTTTCCAGGAGATGTTGTTGGAATAGGCACAGCTATAGCCGGAATCGCATTGTCCGGCATTGCGCCCCCCTTCGGTTCCCAGTTCGAGGGAAGGGAGTCTGGTCAGTTTGCCGATCCGTTCGGCCGCCACCTGATCGACCGACTGGCCGACCTTGATATCGACTCCCCCGGTCTTGACCGGATGAGCTCCCGTCAGGAATGCCGCTGAAGACCGGGCATGGTCGCCGGGTCCATCTCCCTTGGCCTGTGCGTTGTCCTGAGCCAGACCAATACAGACCGAGACCTTTTGCTTGACCTTGGCCAGGGGCTCAAGGGTGGGAGAGAGTTCCCATTGGGTCCCGTCTCCCTTGGGTTCCCAATCGGGGACAATGACGCCATTGGGAACGAACACAAACGCCATGCGTTTGGGAGCACCTGCAGAGTCAGCGGCGAAGCCGTTGGCGGGGAGCATCGCTTCCAAGAGCGGCAACCCCATGACGGCACCGAGGCCATTCAAAAACGTGCGTCGTCGAAGTTTGAGATGCCGGCTCATGACATGCGCCTCGCCTGGTTTTCGAAGTCATCCCCCCAACCGGATTATACCAACCCGGCGGGGGTGATTCGCAATTATGTCAGCGATCAGTCGTCCGAATCCTGCGGACCCTGTTCAGCTCCTCCTTCGTCCTTCCGTCGATCCAGACGCTTGAAGCGTTGTTCGTTCAATGCCTTGCGTTTTGGTTTCTTCGGTCCGCCGCCGTACTTGCGTCCACCGGCACTGCCTGAGGCGCCACCACCGGCAAAATTGCCACCGGCCTGGTTCTCATAACCGCCACCCTGTCCCCCCGCGAACGGACGGCGTGGAGGTCGGTATTCGCCTTGGGGCTGTTGTTCCTGGTCATTGCCGTAACGAGGACGGCGCGGCGGAGGGTATCCACCCTGGCCACCTTGATAGCCACCACCGCCTTGGCCACCTTGGTATCCCCCGCCTTGATAACCGCCGCCACCTGAATTCTGTGGGCGACGTGGCGGGCGATTTTCCTGCGGGTAACGGGCTCCGCCCTGTTGCGGGTAGCGCGAACCACCGTGTTGTGGAAATCGCGGCTGTTGCTCTTCGTCAGCTCCCTGCGAAAACCGCTCGCGCAGCGGCGGCCGTTGAGTGAACTCGCGACGTTGCGACTGAGCAGGCTGTTCGGCTCGGACGGGAACGGGGGCGGCAGCCACAGTGGTTGGTGCATTTCCGCCGGGAGCCCGCAGCCAGTCGGCCAGAGCCCCACGCAGGAATCGCCATTCGTCGCCAATCTTGCGACCGGGCAGGCCCTGCTCCTTCAACATCCGGCGAATCGCTCCGTATTCGACCTTCAAGTAGTCGGCGGCATCCTCCAGGGTCAGTACGTCCAGTTCGCTCATGACTTCGGCGAAATCATCTTCGTCGAACAATTCCTCCACCAGTGAACGAACCCGGACTTCTTCCTGCTCGTCTTCATCGAAGTCATCGGCATCCAGTTCATCCTCGTCCACATACGAGTCCGCTTCTGGTTCCAGTTCATCCACCGCATCGTCAACCGAATCCTCGGTCAACGTGATGGGAATCGTCTCGGCCATCATCGCCTGCTCGGCGGCGTCGGCCGGCAATGGAGTGCCGATTTCCGGCTGTTCTTGATCGTTCACAACTCTTCCTTCGATACTGGCGGTCAGACTCCGCCAAAGTTGAGGGGCACGGCCCCCCGCTTCAATCATCCTCGGTCGGGCAGCGGAAAGTCGCCCTGAATCCCACGCACGCCGAGGCGCGTTGCGTTGGCATGTTCATCGGTCACCATTGAAGGTCCGCCCCGAGGTTGGGGGCAGGCAATGAAAACCGGTTTCGCAGCTGTTATTTGGATTCTTCACCGCGTCGCATGCGGAAGGGATCGCTCTTCGCGATTTCGGCGACCAGCACCGAAAACCGGAACTTCTGATCCTTCAGAGTTTTGACAATCTTATCCGTCGCACACCGATCATAGAACTCTAATCCGCGTCCCAAGGCATAAGTCAGCATCTTTTCCGTCAGACATTCGCCAAATTCGCACTGTTTTTGTCGTAAAACCTCTGCCAGCTCGATGGGACCATCGAAATGGCTCCCCCCTGGCAGTTCACCCGTGGTGTCCAATGGTTTGCCATTGTCCATGTCCCGCCAGCGGCCGATCGCGTCGAAATTCTCCATTCCAAAGCCCAATTGGTCCATGACCCGGTGGCAGGAATTGCAGGTTGGATTCTGTCGGTGCAGCTCTAACTGCTGACGCAGTGTCGCGTTCGGTGCGGACTTGGCGGTTTCTGCCAGCTCGGGAACATTCGGCGGTGGAGGCGGAGGCGGCTGATCCAGGATCACTTCCATCACCCATTTTCCCCGTTTGACGGGGGATGTCCGATCGGGATTCGACGTTAAGGTCAGAATGCTCCCCTGCGTCAGCAAACCAGCCCGGTTTTTTCCGTCCAGCCGAACTCGCTGGAATTTCGTCGCGGCAGCGGCTTCCGGAACGTCCTCCAAGCCGTAGTGCCGGGCCAGGCGTTCGTTGACGAACGTATACGGTCCGTCCAGGAATTCCAGGATCGGACGGTCTTCGCGCATGATGTACTCGAAGAATTGGCGAGTTTCCTGTTTCATGTCTTCACGCAACTCTGGCGTGAATTCTGGAAACTGTTTGGGATCCGGAGTGATCTCGTTCAGGATCCGCAGTTGCAGCCATTGTTCGGCAAAGTTGTCGACCAGGGCTTGTGACCTGGGATCTTTCAACATCCGCCGGACTTGATCGTCGAGAACCGCGTCGTGGTGCAGGTCCCCCTGGGAGGCCTGGGCCAGCAATGCGTCGTCCGGCATGCTGCTCCAGAGAAAGTAAGACAGACGGGATGCCAATTCAAAGTCATTCAGCGCGTGCTTGTCACCGGGATCATCCGGAGTCTTGTCGGTCTCCAGGCGATACAGAAAGTGAGGTGAGACCAGTGCGGCGGACACGGCGATCTGCATTCCAAAGGGAAACGATTCCCCCTTGTTGACCGCCTGTTCGACAAATGCCACGTACCGATCAACTTCGCCATCGGTAACGGGTCGTCGGAACGCTCGACGCAAAAAAGGCCGCAGGTTTTCACGAGCGGCCTCGGACGGTGACTTGCCATCCGTCGGCATGACCGCCAGCAGTTGCTTGTGAGCCGCCGGCAACTCGTTCGGTTCGACATTCACGGGGCCGACAATCTGCAAATCATGCACGATCAAGTTTCGATCTCGTCGACCCTTGTCCCTGGCCTTGGGGTCATAAAAGTCGTTCAGAAACCCAACCGATAACCTGTGATTGCCCCGGGCAACCTGGAAACGAGATTCACACGACTGTGGCTGGGAGTCTTTCGCCTTCACTTCAAACGTCTCTAGAACCTTGCCGTCCAGGCGATATTCCATCCTGGCATGTTCATTCCCGGCGGGCGTTTCGGCGGCCTGGGTTCGCAGCAGATACTCCCCCGCGAGGGGGAATTCCATCTCGGCAGTGACATTCCCCTCCGAAACGAGGATCACGGCATCGGCATCATGGGGATGGGCCGCCTGGCTCAGAGTCAACTGCCCGCGGGAAAACTCTCGAATTTTGGGCTTGGTGGAATCCACCACGAGGATCGCTTCGGCCGCGATTTTCTCGGCGGCGTCCAGATACTTTTCCATCAACAGCGGAGGCAGTGACAGGACGTCTCCGATGTTGTCAAAGCCGTAACCGACATCGTCTGAGGGAAAGTCGTCAGCCGGTCGAACGGCCACTCCCAACAGATCACGCACCGTGTTGTTGTATTCGGCACGATTCAATCGCCGGATGGTGACCCGGCCAGGATCTGACACCTTTGAGCAGTCAATCCGATACAGAGCCCCTTCCAGGAAATCGAGCAGTTGCTCCTTTTCCGCAGGGGTTGGTTGCGGGCTGTCGGCCGGAGGCATGTTTCCGTTCGAGATCATCTCGAACGAACGTTCCCACGTCTTGCGATCTTTCAGCATCGCCGCTTCGTTGGGATATCGGGCAAACGAAATCCCGGCCTCAGGCTCGTCGCCGCCGTGGCACTTGCCACAGTACTTCTTGACGATGGGTGTCACGGCGACGTCGAAGCCAGGCTTTGGGATCGCCGTTTCCGCGGCCTGACTGTGCCGTTTGCCAGACGAAATCACTGTCATTGCCACAAGCACAACTGCCGCCAGCGCTGCCGAAAACCCGGCACCCACAAGGAACGACTGGCCGTCAATCCGCGACCACCAGGCGGACTCTGGCCGCGATTGTGCGGTGCGGATTCGCTCGCCCCACGACAGGCTGCTGCCCCGTTTGGGAGCGGTCGCGACCGGTGGTTCGCCCAATTCAGCAACCTGATCCCGCAGTTCCGCAGTGCCCAGACTGGGAACGACATAGACCGCACGACAGGCTGGATTTGGGCATTTTCCGCGCCGACCCGAAAACTTGGCGTCGACCCGAAACGCCTGGCCGCAGGCAGCGCAGGTAACGGGGACGTGCATGAGGAAACCTTCTAACCACTGAATTAAGACGATTTTGGCGGCGGGGAAATCTCAGCAGACTGGTTCTACGAGATTCAGCAAGGGTAAAAATTGGTGGAGGATCACACACGAGTATAGCCGCCAGTTCCGGCAAAAGTCCACGTGTTGTCCGCGGCTGAGCTCACCGCCGACCCCGCGTTGTGGGGGCCTGACTGGCCAGCTACAACCAGCTACAGCTGTCACCCGTCATTGATTCTGAGCACACCACCGGCCCTGTGTCGGTGGAAGCCACGGATGCCGACCAAGCTCAGTTCAATTCAAGGCGTTTGCAGTGTGCCAATTATGGCTACCGTGCGTATGATAGCCAGTCAATCGTGGCTTCCACCGACGCAGGGTCGTTGGAGAGCTGCAAGTTGAAATGGACGTCGACACCAGATTCCTCATTCTTATCTCACTCCAGGATTTGTCCGTATCATTCATTCCCGCCGGAAAGACCAGTAGCATGCCTCAAACTGTCAACGGGATCGGAACGCATTACTACGGCAAGCAGGACGTCGCACGACGAAGCGGGACATGTCGCCATTGCGGCAAATCTGGGAATCTGGAGACGTACACGACCCGACTGTGGTTTGTGATCCTCTTCATTCCCATCATTCCGCTGAAGCGAATCCGGATCCTCGACTACTGCTCAAGCTGCACGCGGCATTGGGTCGTGAATCCCGAAGAGTACGAAATGTCGCGGCAGCTGAGCATTTCGGGGGCAATGGAAAAACACCGGGCGGAACCGACGGTGGAAACCGCGTTGATTGCGCACGCGCAGTATCTGTCCTTTCACATGTATTCCGAGGCGGATGCATTTCGCCAGGGTGTGTTGACTCAGTTTCCCGACAATCCGGAACTGCTCCTGGGACTCGCGGGACATCTGGACCAGACCGGTCGGTGGATGGAGGCAACGCCCATGTACGAACAGGTTCTGGCATTGAAGCCGGAATCGACAGACGCACGATTCCATCTGGCCTGGAGACGTACGAACGAGGGAAAGCTGGACGAAGCCTACGATCTGCTGGACTATCTGCGCGAGCGGGGGTCTGGTGTTTCCTTCAATCTGGAGCCCCTGAAAACGCTGGCGGTTGCGTATCAGAAGGTCGGACAACATGAGAAGACTTTGGAATTGTGTGCCGTCTATCTGCGTGAGCATCCACCGATTGGGGAACTCCACGAGTTTCGCACGCTGGTGAAGAAGTCCGAAAAGGCGCTGGGATTGGAAACGTCCCTGCTGCCCAGGCAGGAAGTTTCGTTGCGGGGGTTGTTCGACACGAAGAGCGGGAAGTACCCCCCGTGGATGCGCTTCGCGGCATTCCTGTCGGTCGCCGTTGTATTACTCGCAGTCACCATGGCGGCACTCAATGAATACCGCCGCACTCATCGAACCCTGTATATCGTCAGCGCCTTCGCACAGCCGGTTCAAGTTTCGGTGGATGGTGGTCCGGCTGTGACGGTGAATCAACAGGGAACCGTGCCGATTTCCGAGGGGGCTCACCAGATCACCCTGTCGGGACCAGTCAACCGGCAGATCAATGCCAGATTGCAATCTCCGTACCTGTCCCGGTGGTTGTCGAGCCCCATCTGGGTGTTGAATGTCGAACACCTTTCCGGCATCTATGTCAATAAAATCATGTATGCCGTGAACCCGTCTCCCTCAAAGATGACCTGGCTTGAGGATGAAGACGTCAATTTTGTTCCGCACGTGGATTATCCGTTTACAACACCGCCGGCGACCATGAAAGTCGAAGGCAACAACGGCACCATCACCAAGTACTGTGTGGCGGTCCAGACACTTCCGCCATCGACAATTGCCCTGCAGATCATGTCCCAGCCGGATCAGACCACGGCCCTGACATTCATCGAAGGGCACCTGGAGCGAAATCGAGATGATGCATTGCTGCTGGGGTCATACACGAACCGGGTCGTTGGAGAGGCCAATGAAAAGCGAGTGGCCGAATTCCTGAAGGAGCGACTTTGGAAACCGTCTATTTCTGTTGTGTGGCATCGGGCATATATGAACCTGAAATCTGAGCCTAGGCTGGATTCCCAATTGCGGGCTGAATACGACGCGCGACTGACGCAATCGCCTGATGACCCCACGCTGCTCTACCTTCGCGGTCGTGTCAGTCCCACCCGGCAGGAACAGGTCACGTACTTCCAGCGGTCGTTCGACAAGGATCCCAACACGGGTTGGTCGACGATGGCGCTGGGATTTGATGCCGCACATCGGGGAGACTGGGACGAAGCGAAAAAGTGGTGCAACAAGGTGAATGCCTTCCGGGGGGCAGATCCTTCGTTTCGATTATTGCGACACCTGGTTCACGTTGCTTTGGCAGACACTTCGGGACTGGAAAATGAGTATCGACAGACTCTGCGCGGCAACGATCTGGTGGAGATGTTGACGGCAGTCTTCCGATTGCTGGATGTGCTGGCAGCTCAGAGCAAGTTTGACGAGGCTCGAACAGAGTATGCCCAGTTCATGAAACGGATCTCATCCGGCGCGACAGTCACCGGTATGTCACCCTACGATCTGGTGGTGGACTATGTTTGCGGGGATACGGAAGAGTTCCTGAAGAAGCAGCCCGATATTCCCGCCGCGCAGGCGAGCATTCCGTTCGTCTGCTGGCTGGTGGCCACGGGCCAGCCGGACATTGCGGCGTCACTGCCGGATGTCGACACGCTGGTCAACGAGTGGGATGACATGCTGGCCATCAGCGTCAGTTTCGCCCTGAATGGAAAGACGGACGAAGCGGCTGCCTGGAGGGCCAAAGCGTGTGAGCAATTGAAGAAGATGGATGGACAGTCGCAGCGCCTGGCCGAAATCCTGGAACGTGATACGGCACCTGATAAAGCGGAACTCATGGACATTGTCGTCTCGATTTCCGAAATGCCGCTGGTGCTGGCGGCGCTGGCTCAACGATTTCCTGATCAGAAGGCGGATCTGAGTGCCTGGGCGGCCAAATTGAATGTCAGCCGACATGCGCCGTACATGCTCGTCAAGCAAGTTGTTGAATCCCCATGACGGACGAACAGTTTGATCAACTCGTGATGCGGATCCAGGAACGCTATGGTTCCCGACCGTGGCTGTTGCGCGCGCGAACCCTGTGGCAGGTTCTGATCGGATACGCGGGATTTCTGGCCGGACTGCTGGTCGTCCTGCTGATTGTAATCGGCTTGTCCTTTGGTGCTGCGTTTGCCGACAAGGAACTTGGCGTGTTCCTGGCGGCCGGCGTGGCGGTGCTGCTGACCCTGGCGTTGAGTCAGACACTCGTCTTTCTTTGGGTTCCGTTGCAAACGGACCAGGCCCGGACAGTGACCGAAGACGAGGCTCCCAATTTGTTTCGCATGTTAAAGATCCTGGAGCAGGACTATGGCACCAGGCCGTTTCATTCTGTTCAGATCACACCCCAGTTTAATGCCAGTGTGCAGGCGATTCCGCGGTGGGGAGTCTTCGGCGGTTGTCGCTCGCATCTGTTCATCGGCCTGCCCCTGATGCAGATGCTCACTCCGGATCAATTCGCAGCCGTGATGGCCCATGAATTCGGCCACATTTCTTCACGCCATGATCGGTTCGGCACCTGGATTTATCGCCTGCGGCAGACCTGGTGGCGTGTGTTTCAGCAACTTCAATCGTCTCAAGAGAAGCATTCGCGGACCCGCACTCGCGGTCTGATCGCCCGTTTCATTGACTGGTACTGGCCCCGCATGCATGCCTTCGCGTTTGTGCTGTCGCGCGCCGACGAATACCAGGCAGATCGGCTGGCCGCTGACTGGGGCGGAGTTGACTCGACGGCCCAGGCCTTGTGGAGGATCGAGTGTTTCGGGCACCGGTTACACGGCGATTTCTGGGAGTCGCTCAAGTTGCTGGCTCGGGTCCGCGATGAAGTTCCGGATGACATCGTGGCCAGAATGAAATCGTTCCTGGAGCAGCAGCCGACGCCCCATGATGCCAACCGGTGGATTGAACAATCCATGCAGGCCCTGACCAGCAGTGCCGACACGCACCCCAGTCTGTCAGACCGACTGCGGGCTCTGGAACAGGATGTCACCGAACTGGCACAGCAGGGGTTTCCTTCTGCCGCGCAACTTTCGGCGGACGTGGCGCTCCTGGAACCAGCGCTGCACCAGATCACTTTGGACGTGAATGCCCAGTGGGCCCGCGAAAACACAGCTGGTTGGCAAAATCTGTTTCACGAAGCGCGGCGGTTGGAAAAACAGTTGGAGTCGACTGCGGTCGAACCCGCAACCGCAGCGTTATTAACGGCCGAACAGCAGTGGGAACGTGCCCGGACCGTGGCGCAGTTGGAAGGGACGGCGGCTTCAGAGCCGTTGCTGCGTGAATTATTATCGGTTCATCCGCTGCACGGACCCGCCATCCTGACACTGGGGTGTTATCTACTGGAGCGGGGGCATCGTGAAGGGGAGGATTTCCTGCGGCGGATCTTGAACGACAAGGAGCACGAACTGACCCCCACCGCGTGTGATATCCTCGCCACGCACTTCCAGAAGCTCGGCCAGTCAGAGCAGGTCCGGGAACTGCGCGGGATCGTCAGTCGCTTCCAGGAAGCCCAGGCGGCGGCCATGAAGGAACGTAGTTCGGTGGCCGCCAGCGACACGTTTGTCGCACACGGTCTGACGGACTTCGAGGTTCGCGAGCTGCGAAAATCTCTCTCCGGCAACCGCGACATTCACTCGGCGTGGCTGGTCCAGAAGGAACTGCGGCACTTCAAAAAGGAGCGGCTGTTCGTCCTGGTGGTTCGGACCAAGCCATCCGGCTTGTTCGGAAGCACCAACGCGGATGTGGACAACCGGCTGGCCAGATCCCTGATGGGCACAATTACACTGCCCGGTCGAGTCCTGATCATTGCCCCACAAGGTGGCTTCGCCCGATTGTCGAAGAAAATCCTGTCGATGCGTGACACCAATGTGTTTCTCCGCGATTGAGCCGTAACTTGGGTCCATCTTGCACGATGATCGAGTATGCTATCGACTCGCCGTCCGTCGAGTGATCGCCCCGGGAAATCATCGCGTGAGTCCGTTTCGCAAAGCTCCTGTCACTGCAGAATGCATCATCGTCTGTACGGCGTTGTTTGTGATCTGTCACGCACAGGGGTGGGACGGCACGCGATTTCGGGACTCTCAGCGTCAATGGGGCGCGGCATTGGCGCTGCAGGTTGTTCCGCTCGATGACAATCCTCCGGAAGCCATTCATCGTCAGTTGCAGGGCCCGTTCGACTTGTGGGATGGCGAGTGGTGGCGAATCCCGATCAGTGCCTTTCATCACGGCGATTTTCTGCATCTGCTGTTCAACAGTTTTGCGGCCTGGAGCCTGGGTTGGCGATTGGAGCGACGCTGGGGAAGCTGGCGATACGCCCTGTTCCTGGTCCCGGCCATTGTGATCCCGCTGATGCTGGAGGTCCTGTTCGGCAATACGGCGATCGGCTTCTCGGGCGCAACTTGCGCCATGCTGGGAGCCTTGATTGTCGATCAAAAAGTCAAACCTCGCGACACGGACCTGCCGGACGAGGCGATCCTCGTCATGCTGGGATTGTTGCTGCTGGCGATTCCGGCCACCGTCTTCGACATCGTTCAGGTTGCCAACGTCGCTCATGTCAGCGGAGTCTGCTACGGCTGGCTGGCTGCGTCCTGTTGCAGCGGACCGCGATCGAACTGGATCCTGCGCACGGGGTTTGTAACCAGTCATCTGCTGCTGATACCGGGTCTGTGGCTGGCGATTCATCCCATGTACAACGGCAGGTACTTATGGTACCTGGCGGACCGCGATCGTCGGATTTCTCCGCTGGAGCGGGAGCCCTTGTTAAAAACAGCCGTCAAGCTGGACCCTTCGTTGACCGGGGTCTGGCTGAGACTGGCCAACTATCGAATGATCGAAGGAAACCCGCAAGCCGCCTGGACTGTCTTGATCGAAGCCCTGGCACTCAATCCCGCGGATGAAGACCTGTGCGAAGGAGTGCGCCGTGTCTGGCGTCGGCTGCCATTCGGCTCTGAACGCGATGCTGCCGAAGCCGAAGTCCGGCGCGTGTTTGGCGACCGGGCCCCCGACTGGATCCGCCTGATTCGGAACACCCGGTTGATCGCCAAATCCCCTCCCCGGGTCTCCACGGAACAGACACTGGACCCCAAACTGTTTCCGCTCGATCGTTCCGTCAACCTGCATTGGAAGCCGCATCATCCTGCTCACGAGCCGCCGGTCGTCGATCCTGATCGACCTGACAGCGCCCTGGAGGGTACGGCTCTTTAGCGAACGGACACGTCAACCCGTCACAATCACCCTGGAATCTCCTCAGGAACAATGGCCAAAACAACTCGCACCCCGCCTCCAATTTCACAAGAGACGCGTGAACACCTGCTGACGTTGATTCGTTCAACGACTGAGCCAGTCACCGCCGCTCAAGTTGCCAAATTACTGACCGGTCCTCACAAGTTGAGTGAAGCCAGGGTCGCGCCGATCCTGGACGAATTCGTCGCACAGGCCCGCCTGAAACCGATTCCGCCGAAGACGGCGAAGGGAAAACCGCGGTTCTGGGATCGCGATTCGGTCGAACTGGGGCGCCTGCTGATCACCGCGACATTGGAGAAAAAAGGGGCGGTGTCGCAATCCGAGCTCCGCAAGGGAGCGAAGTCCGTGTCAGATGCCGACTTTCTGGCGGCGTTCCAGAGTCTGATCGAATCCCAGAAACTGTTTGAGCACCCGCCGCTCCCCAAAAAGAAGTCCTCTGCGTTTGGCATCCAGCCGCCGTCGCCCGAACTGTATTTGCGTGATCTGGGAATACAGTTGTCCCAAACGGTGGCTCAGCTCGTCGCGGCCAAGGTCCCGGCGGAACAACTGCGTCGAGCCCTGGTTCAACTGGTCGAGGCCACCGGTGTCTCCTTCAACGCCAATGTCTCGCGAGCACCCGCCGCACCGCCCGAACCTTGCGTGACGGATTTGGTCGCCTTGATCCGCCGCATCGAACCGGGGGCCGACAACGGTGCTCTGGTGGCATCGCGCGACCTGCGGCGTGCGGCCAATCTGGAGAAAACGCAATTCGATCGCGCAGTGCTCGAATTGGCGTCGCAGGGACGACTCATGTTGCATCGCCACGATTTTGCGAGTGGGCTCAGTGAGATTGAACGTAATGAACTCGTGACAGACGGGGCCGGAACTTACTATGTCGGGATGGCGTTGCGGCGAGGGGTCACTGGTTAGTGTTCTGAAAGACGTACCATGAATCCGTTTCGTGACACGATCGTCTCCAGCCCGTGGGCAGCGTGTGTTGATGTTCCTGAGATCCAATCGGATGTCTTCCAGGAATGCCTGCAGGGGATCCACCAGGTTCGAACGTCAGGACGCTCGGCGTCGTTGTTGATCCATGGTGCGGCAGGAGCGGGAAAAACGCATCTGCTCAGCCGTCTGCGGACTCATCTGACATTGCAGGCACCGAGCGCCACGGATCGTGACGAATGCCTGTTCGTGTGGGTCCGGCTGCAAGCCAGCCCGCGCATGATCTGGCGTCACGTGCGGCGCACGCTGGTAGAAGACTGGTTTCGCCCCGTGCGCGGGCAACGATCCCAGTTCGAGCGAATCCTGTTTCATCGCCTGGCCGACATCCGCGTGGCCACAGGGGATCTGGAGCCGTGGTACGAGTACATGCTCGACACGGATCCCACAGCGCTGGATCAACTCCTGGATGATGTGGCCGAGAGCCTGTTCCTGGATCGTAATACAACAATCGCCTTCAAACACATCGCGTTTGGACGGCATCGCCGCGACCTGCGGGCCTGGCTGGGCGGCGACTCGCTTCCCGAAGAAGCCCTGGCGCGGCTCAGTCTGTCCCAGGACGAAGGGACCGATGAAGACCGGGAACACGAAGCGCGACGCGTGGTCCTGATGCTCTGTAAACTGGCAGGCGACGGACTGCCGATTGTGCTGAGCCTGGATCAGGTTGAGGCCCTGCAGACGTCGGTCGGTGATCGTGACGGACTGTTCGCGTTCGGCCAGCTTGTCAGCACGCTGCACGATGAAACGTCCAACGTGTTCGTCATTCCGTGTGTTCAATCGTCGTTTGCCACGGAACTCAAAGACAAATCGCGTGGTGCCGACTATGACCGGATGACGTCCCTGGGTGCCCGGTCACTGGCCACGCTGACCCGATCACAAGCCGAAAAACTGATCGCCGCTCGCCTGTCGCTCGCGGGGCCGGGGTTCATGCCTCCCCCGACAACGGATGCCTTGTGGCCCCTGGATCCAACCGACTTCCCACGTCTGGCAGCCGTCAACGAACTGACACCACGCCGATTGCTGGCCACGTGCGCCGACCGATTCGAAGTCTACGTCAAGCAGGCCTCGTCATCCGCCGTCATCGATGTCCCGCCCGATGACCAGCCTGCGACCGATGCGGAGGTGATTGAGTCCTCTGCGGATTCCTTTCTGGATGATGAATGGAAGTCGCGTGTCGAACAGGCCTTGTCCGCCAGCCGGCCTGAACGGACGGAAGAGATTGTCCGCCACGGGTTGCCGCAACTGGCCCGGTTGCTGTCCCCGCACTGGAAACCGGTTCGCGATGAACAACTTCCCGACATCCCCCTGGTGTTCGAGGAACCGTCCGGTGTCCGAACCGGAGTCAGCATTTGTACGCAGGCGAACATGAACAGCGTCACGGCACTCTTGAAGCGCCTGAAAACGCAGTTCACCCCGGATCGATTGGGACGACTGATCGTCCTGCGCGACGGACGGGTGCCACTCTCGAAAACAGCGAAAGTCGCCAGCCAGAGCCTGGAACAACTGGTCCAGCAGGGGGCGGTCATCGCCGAGCATTCGGCCGAGGTTTATGCGGCCCTGGATGCCTTGCGCGAACTCATTTCAGAATCGAAGTCGGGAGATCTTTCGCGCGACGGGCAGACGGTCTTGCCGGATACCGTGGAAAAATGGCTGTGCCAGCACCTTCCGGTCGGACTGCGTGATTTTGTCGATTCGATTCTCGGCAAGTCGTCATCGGCCGACGACAGCTTGCCGCTGGAATCGCTGGCGACATTGCTGAGCGAACGTCCCATTGTGCCACTCGCCGAAGCTGCCGTCGCCCTGAATTCGACCGAGGCGACCGTCGTCGCCCTGATCCAGCGTCACCCCGATCGCGCCCGGCTTCTGATGGGGCCGCCAGCGGTTGTGTTTCGCGTGGATGGTGACTCCTTGTCGTAGTTACTGAGGAAGTACTCCATGCCAGTGACGATCACGGTCAGTGAAGTTCGCGATGCACTCTATCGTGCGGCAGGATCGCAGAGTGCGCGGGGGACGGGTGCCCCTTCGCTGGCCGTGCTGGGACAATGGTTCCATGACGCGGTCGGGTGGATGGTCACCGAAGTGAGTGGCGTCACGCCGCTGGCGGTCCTGGCGGATGTCGACGAGAACCTGGATGTCTGGAAACGAACACTCATCGATCACGCGTATGCACACTTCGTCGGTCCCCGCCTGACGTCCCACCAGGCGGCACTGCAGGAGGTCGCGACGCAGGTCTTAACGTTCTGGCAGGCAATGCAGGCCGCCTGCCAATGGCTGGCGGAACTGGCCTGGAGTCTCCGGCCGACACGCAAATCCTCACGGATGGCAGTACCGGCTCCCTGGCAATCCCTGGCGGCATGGCTGACCACCGAAGAGCCGCTGTCGTGCGAACTGCGCGAACCGGGCTGGATCGACAGTGTGCGTCTGGTCGGTATCGCCGATGCGGTCGTCAGGCTCAACTCGTCAGGGAATGTCTGGTGCGCGATCGAATTCAAGATCGGTCAGACTTCACCCACCGCGGACCTGGGCCAGGCCTGCCTGTATCACCTGATGCTGTCGGCGGCCGAGACATCACGGTCGACGGAAGGGACGTCCACCGATGCGACTTTGGATTCGGGAACGCTGGCGCTGATCAGTTTCCGCCCGGACCGTCACGAACAATTGTTTGACGCGGCAACGTTGCAGACGGCCCGGCAGCGCCTGGTCGATTTGATTGGCAAGCTGGCGGGAGTCGACGCGACTCAGGCGAATCCACCAGAGACTCGCTCGGCCCCGGTCACCCGTTCGACTCGGCGCGAGGAACCGGTGCCTGCGGCTGAGACTCGACCTGCGGGATTGCCGTATGTCCGTCCCACGGAAGAACACTTGCGGTTGGGTCAATACCTGGTGACGACGCTGACCCAGGAATACGGTGTGACAGTGTCGCTCGACGGACCGCCGCTGGTGGGGCCTTCGTTCCTGCGATTCCCGATCCGCCTGGGACCCCGCATGAAAGTGGCGGCGGTCCAGCAACGGGTGGAAGAGCTTCAGTTGCGACTGGGTCTGTCGCGTCCCCCGTTCATTGCCATTGAAGAGGGGATGCTGGTCGTCGACGTGCAGCGACCCGACCGACAAAAAGTCCTGTTTGACGACGTTCGATCTCAACTTCCTGCCCCCGATGCCCGGCTGGGGGGATCGCATGTTCCGATCGGCGTCGACATTGCCGGCCAGCTTGTCTGCGCGAATCTGGCGACGACGGAGCACGCGCATCTGCTGGCTGCCGGGACGACCGGCAGTGGCAAAAGTGAATGGTTGCGAACGGCGATTGCGGGGCTGATCGTCACCAACACGCCGGAAACGTTAAGACTGCTGATCATCGATCCGAAACGGAATGCATTTCATGCGCTGCGTCGTTCCCCGTTTCTCTGGAAGCCGCTGGTCTTTCCCGACGAACAGCCCACGGCTGTCGTCTTGAAGGAACTGGTCGATGAAATGGATCGTCGCTATCGACAACTGGATGGTGCCGATTCTCATGCCCAGCTTGTTGCCCGTTCCGACGTGCCGTTGCCACGAATTGTCTGTGTCTGTGATGAATATCGCGACCTGATCAGCCGCAGTCGCGAAGAGCGGAAACAGATTGAGGATCAGATCTGCCGACTGGGTGCGAAGGCCCGCGCGGCCGGGATTCATTTGATCCTGGCCACCCAGGAACCCCGTCGCGAAACCATCAAGGGACCGCTCGATTCCAACATCCCCGCCCGCGTCGGTTTGTGGATGCAGAAGGCTCAGGAGTCCCGGATGCTGCTGAGTGAACCTGGTGCCGAAAAACTGCTCGGGCATGGAGACCTGCTGTTCAAGGACGTCGGGCGTCCGCGTCGTCTGCAGTCCCCGTTGTTGTCCGAAGCCAACCGCGACAGCATTTTCGGCAGCTAAACGGAAACGGAACATGGCCTGGCAATTGATTTCAATCCTGGGAGAAGCCCGCCAGCGCGGAGCCAGTGATGTGCATCTGGTGCGTGGCATTCCGCCCGCGATGCGGTTGGCAGGGAAACTGGAACGGATGATCGGTGACCCGTTGGATGACGCGACCCTGGTCCGATTTCTGGACGAAGTTGCCACGCCGGACCAGGTTCTGCGATTCGAGTCGGGCCGGGAACTTTGCGTGGCCCTGGATCAACCCGGAATCGGTCGAGTCCGCGTCAGCGTCTATCGACGGTCCGGGACTCCGGAAATGGCGATTCGACTGAGCGAAACCGCCATCCGTCCCGCTGCGGACCTGCGTCTGCCACCGATCGTCGAGGAACTGACTCATCGAACCAGCGGCCTGGTGCTGGTGACCGGCCCGACGGGTGTTGGCAAGACGACCACGTTGAACTACATGATCGACTGCATCAACCGCCAGCGGCCTCTGAAGATCGTGACCATCGAAGACCCGATCGAATACGTCCATCAGTCGCAGCGAAGCATTGTCGTGCAGCAGGAACTGGTCAGCGACGTTACTTCATTCCGATCGGCGCTGGTGCATGTCCTGCGCCAGGACCCGGACGTGATTGTGATCGGCGAGATGCGTGACCTGGAGACCATCGAGACCGCCTTGATCGCCGCAGAAACGGGTCATCTGGTCCTGGCGACCTTGCACACTCCGGATGTCGTCCAGACAGTGCAGCGGATTTGCAGCGTATTCCCTTCAGAGCGGCAGAATGCGATCATCCTCCAATTGTCCAACAGCCTGCAGGCGGTAGTGGCTCAACGCCTGTTGCCGCGAGCGAACGGCCTCGGACAGGTGCTGGCGTGCGAGGTCTGCGTGACAACCCCGGCGGTGCGGACTCATATTCGCGAACGGCAGGTGCATCAACTCGCAAACGAAATGCAGACGGGAATGAAACTCCAGATGCAAACCATGGACGCGAGCCTGCTCGGTCTGTATCAGCAAGGTGAGATCACACTGGAAACGGCTCTTTCCCAGTCGCGCAGTGCGGATTTCATTCGACGTCATGCAAAGCCCTGAACGCCATTTCCTCGCCGACTTGGTTCTGGCCGTGCTTTGCCATGCTCCCCTCGGTGACGAGTTGGCGGCAGTTCACCTCCTGCCGTCATTGTCTACGCTTCCAGAGGAGCAGGCAGGCAGAAACGATGGTTAAGGGGAATGGAAAAACGTAGAACGCGACATTCCACTTCCGCGAATCAAAGTACCAGGGGTGGTGCTGCGCTTCGTATGCCGACCGTCCTTCAATTCCGTACGACTTCCACTCCAAACTTTCCTCAACGGGGAATCCGTCGACTCTCCACCACGACAGCACACCCTGACAAAGCGCGAACGAATGATAGGTGGTCCCGTAGGAAGCGAGTATCCGATCTTCGATGAGATTGCTTCTGATCCACACCCCCATCAATGCGCACGCCATTAATAGGGCAATGCACCCCGCCTTCCGTCGCCAGCCTTGGAAAATCTCACGCATGTTCCATCTTCGCCGTTCCCTTTGAAATCGCTGAAGACATAACCGCCCGCTGGTTGCGGTTCCACAGCAGCAACGCCCGGGGCATGCATCGTCATGCCAACAATGATTGTCCCCAGGGAAATTCCCACGTCACGAAGTTCGTTGAATGGCCACGTCGATTTCATAGTGGATCCCTGTCGATCTGAGTCGTCAATTACGGTTTTCGTCCCACAATTCTGGCAACCGATCGGTCCGGCAGTTCGGTCTCGTCGTGAAAGAGAATCTCCAGGCCCGGAAACAACGTCGGCAATTCATCCGGGCCGAGCGTAAACTGAGCTGAAATGAGGTGGTTGTCAGCACGTGACAGTTGTCCCTGCGAAAACGTTTCGTAGATCAGAATCCCACCCGTGCGCAACGACCTTTCGATCAAGTGCGGCAATCGGTGTCGATCCAGAAAACGGAAGACCGTCACCAGGTCATAGTGATTCGTCGGTGGCTCGTACCGATCCAGATCCGCGGCAATCCACGAAATGGTCTGAACATTCGCTCGTTCCGCCGCTTGTTCCGCCAGAGCCAGACCGATCGGAGAGATATCGACCGCATCCACTTTCCAGCCATGTTGAGACAGCCAGATCGCATTGTGTCCCAGGCCGCAGGCCAGGTCGAGGGCCACGCCGACGGCCAGTGGTGTCGCATGTCGCGACAGCCAGTCATCGGGCGGCAGCACGGTCGTCGATGCCTTGTCGGCGTACTTCGCATCCCAGCGTTGGCGGTCCGAGTCAGACACGGGATGTCCCTTCGGTACTTCAACGGTCGTTTGAACGGCGACAGATTGGTAGTAGGACGGACAATCCTGACGCCCGACAAAAAGCGGCGAGGAATTCGGTGAATTCTGTTGGCTGGGTCTTGCGATTCTGCGATTGAGTTCGATGATACTCCGCTCGTTGAGGATACGACATGGAGGGGTGAATGAGAACAGTCAGGGATCCGTGTCAGCCACGACTGGTGGACATGTTTGATGGTGTCATTTCGGCGGCGAGTCGGCTGCGGATGGCGGACGGATGGCAGGCCACGTTTCGGCACTTCGTGTTGCAGGAACTTCCGGCGTTGCGACTGGGCGACCATTTAAACGCATCTCGCGGCCGTCCCTCGTCGGAGTTGTATTCGATGTGCGGATTGCTGCTGCTCCGCCACTTTCACGACTGGACTGTGCCCGAAACTCTGGAAGCCGTCCTGTTCCGATCCGATGTCCAATGCGCTCTGAATCTGGAGTCCGGTTTCGAGATCTCGCAGCGGACGATCGAACGCTATCTCCGGGAATTGCAGGCCGACGAGGGACTGGCGCAGGAGATGATGACGACGGTGACCGACCGCCTGGTCGCGACATTGGAACTGCGCATCCATCATCAGCGACTGGATTCCACGCACGTTGTGAGCAATATGGCCAGTTTTGGCCGTACCCGCCTGATGGCCGTCGCCGTCAAGCGGTTCCTGAAGGCTCTGCATCGTCATCAGCGGACGGAATTCGAGGCGTTGTCAGAAGAATTCCGCGCCCGGTACGACTCCAGCGACCAGCGGTTGTTCGGCCAGAACTCCACTCCCGAGGATCGGCAACGCAACCGGCAGCAGGTGGCGGAGGACCTGTTCCTGATGCTGGAGCGGTTCGCACCGAACAAGGAGATTTCCCAATGGGTGATTTACCAGCGGTTGCAGACGCTCTTCGGCCAGCAATGTGAGATTGTTGAAGAGCAGGTGCAGGTGCGGAAGTCGACGGGCGGGGATGTCATTCAAAATCCGTCCGATCCGGATGCGACCTATTCCGGACACAAGGGAGCCGGGTATCAGGTCCAATTGGCAGAGACCTGCGATCCCGAGAATGAGCAACAACTGATCCTGGCGGCCATTCCGCAGACCGCCGCAGAGTCCGATTCTCACGCTCTGATTCTCGTGCTGGAGGAGCTTCAATCGCGAGACCATCTGCCGGAGACGATGCTGGCGGACTGCTCGTATGGGAGCGATGAGAACATGCAACAGTCCACTGCCATGGGCGTCAACCTCGTCAGTCCGGTTCCCGGTGGCGCGACGCATGATCCTCAGCGACTGGGGCCGGAGCACTTCACGCAAGACGCGCAGACGCACAAAGTGACGGCCTGTTTTCGCGCTGCTTTTCGCTGTTCAGGACGCTCTGGCGACTCAAAAGCAACTCCCAACCGCGTTGGAGCGAATTACAGTCGCAAATTCAAAGTTCTCCCCAAAAAATCAGATTCGTCACCGTCTGATTTGTCGGGCGCGTCAATCCTGTCCGTCCGAACCGGGGAATGACGAGGAAGACGGACACGAATGTCCGTCCTACGCTCGCCCCGTGATTCCCATTCCTGCTTCTGCTGACTCTGTGGCTCTGTGCCTTTGCGAGAAGATTTCTTTCGCGCGGTGGATCGTGCGGGGATCCGATACGCCGCGCTGGCGTCGGCAACGATGGACGATTGTGAATGCACCCGCGGCTAGCACGCTCAGTACTACATTGGGCTGGTGGCGGTCAGTGGAATAACGCGAAAGGAAGCCTGTCCTGGATGCCAGGCAGGCTTCCTTCCGGTGGATTCCTTCGCCGTTGACAAACTACCGCGACGTACGGAACGGACCCGCGGGCAGGCCGTTGACGTTCATCAGGTTTGGCTCGGCAAGTTCATTCCAGCCAAACCGGACGGCGGCCGGTTCGGCGATCTTGTCGCTGGAAACGACCACCGTGGAACCATCGATGACCGCAGTGGCTTCCACGAAGTCACCTTCCTTGCCGGCAATCGTGAACCACGACAGGGGCTTGTCGTCGCGGGATTTAAGGCCCCCACCCACATGATCAAACTCGATCCGGATCTTGTTTCCTTCCACCTTCATCGACTTGTAGAGCGGACCGGAATAGACCAGCCCGGTCTTGCCGTAGGTTTTGGCCAGCGCCCACAGGGCCAGCCGCTTGCCGACATCCTGCTTGTTCCGCGGGTGGATGTCGTCCAGGTTCGTGATGTCGGTCGTGACCGCCATCCCGGTGTTCTTCATCGCCAGCGTCCTGGTCTGCGCTTCCCAGATCTGGGGCAGCAGGTTGTTCGGGTCCGTCGCCGGGGGCTTGACGTATTTGTACGGAGCCAGTTGGACGAACAGGAACGGAAAATCACCCTGGTTCCAGACCGACCGCCAACCGTTAATCAAAGCGTGCATCCGCTGTTCATAGGCCACGCCCTGGCCGCGATTGGATTCTCCCTGGTACCACAGCGCCCCGCGGATTCCGAAGGGAACCAGCGCATGGACCATGCCGTTGTACAGGTGAGTCGGCGCGCCGGCGTTCGGCTTGACACCTTCCGGATTGGCCTGCTGAGCCTTCGCCTGATCGGCGTAATTCGCAAGTGCCGGAACCGACTCAAAGCCGACGATGGGGGTCCAGGGTTCGATGGCGGTCCCACCCCAGGATGTGTTGATCAGGCCGACCGGAATGTTCAACTCCTTCTGGATCTCACGACCGAAGAAGTAGGCCACCGCCGAGAAGTTGCCAATGGTCTGGGGAGAACATTCGGACCATTCACGATCCAGCACGACTTCGGCCTGCGGCGTGACACCTGGAACCTTGCGGACATGGAACAGGCGAATCGTGGGATGCTTCGCCGATTCGATTTCTTCCTTCGGGTTGTTGGAATTGGAGACGGTCCATTCCATGTTTGACTGTCCCGAGGCGACCCAGACCTCGCCGATCAGGACATCCGTCAGCTTGATCTCGTTCTTTCCCTTGATCACAACTTCGTGAGGTTCGTTGCTGGCGGTCATTTCCTTCAGCTTGACCGACCACTTGCCGTCGGCCCCCGCCTTCGTGCTGGCCGTGTTGGTGCCAATCGACACCGTGACCTCTTCGTCGGCGTCGGCCGTTCCCCAGACGGTGATCGGCAGCTTCTGCTGCAGAACCATGTGGCTGGCAATGACCTTGGGTAGCTTGACGTCCGCTTGAGCGACACTGCCAACGGCCGCTGCGCACATCGCGGCGACAACGATCTTGGACCAGGACCAGACTTGTCTCATGATGACTCCTCAGAAGATAAACTCGCAGCCCGCCACATTCGACGAACCACGCAGGCACCATAGGTAAGCGACTGGACGTACGGCGTCAACCGGCGGAGCGGTCAGGGTTGAGGTGCGGCTGGTGAATGTGGCATGATTCCGCAGGGTGATCGCCTTTTTCCAATTGGGGTGCCACGGTCTTACCGTCTTCGGGAAGGCCGTGCGAACGCTCAATCGGCACTGCCATGTCGAGGACTCCATGACCTCCATAACTGCGGCACCCGATTCCCAATTTGAAAAAGGCGATGGCCCTGCATGATTCCGTTGCACGAGTTCTCTCCAGGAGTCGTACCATGTCCAATACGCGTCGCGAGTTTCTCGAACAGTCTGCCAGTACTCTTGCCGCTGGCACGGCCGCCACCTGGTTGTTCGCGTCGGGAACCGACGCTGCTGAGCCGACCAGCGAGGACCGTCTGACGATCGCGGTGATTGGCCCGGGCGGAATGGGAATGGGTCATACGAAGCTGCTCGCCCTCAACAAATCCGTACGGATTGCCTACGTTTGCGATGTCGACGATCAGCGCGCGGCCGTGGCGGCCGAGACTGTGACAAAGGGTTCGGGGCAAGCTCCAAAAGTCGTCAAGGACATGCGTCAGATCCTGGATGACAAGGATGTGCAGGCTGTCTGGATCGCGACGCCAGACCACTGGCATGCTCCGGCCGCGATCTTGGCGGCAAACGCGGGCAAACATGTTTACGTGGAAAAACCCTGCTCGCACAATGTCCGCGAAGGAAGGCTGATGATTGAAGCCGCCCGCAAGAACAAGGTGGTCATGCAGGTCGGCACTCAAAGCCGCAGCACGCCACACGTTTTGAAGGCGATGGAAAAGCTGAAATCCGGAGCGATCGGAGAGATCCTGGTGGCCAAGGCCTGGAACAGTCAACGTCGCGGCACAATCGGCCGGCAGCATCCGTCCGATCCCCCGAAACACCTGGACTACGACTTGTGGCTGGGGCCAGTCACGTACCGTCCCTACCAGTCGAATTTCCTGCACGGCATCTGGCGCTGGTGGTACGACTTCGGCTGCGGCGACATCGGCAACGACGGCGTTCACGATCTGGATATCGCCCGCTGGGGCCTGGGGGGAGAAACGCATCCGACTCGTGTCGCCGCCATGGGAGGCAAGAGCTATTTTGACGACGACCAGCAACACGCGGACACGCAATATATCGCTTACGAATATGGATCCGCGACGAAATCCGGCAGAGCGAAGCAACTGATCTTCGAGCAACGGATCTGGTCACCGTATGTTCAGGAAGGCTTTGAAAACGGAGACGCGTACTACGGGACCGACGGCATGATGATCCTCGGAAAGATGGGAAAGTACCAGTTGTTCGGACCGCGCAACAAGTTGATCGAGGAATCCACCGGCGGCGGCCCCGACCTGGCGGCTCATCATCAGAATTTCCTGGACTGCATCCGTACCGGAGCCCGCCCGAACGCCGACATCGAGATCAATCATCTGTCGACGGTCCTGTGCCACCTGGGAAACATTGCCACGCGCGTTGGCCGGGTTCTCCATTTTGATCCGGCGACCGAGCAGATCATCGGCGACGACGAGGGCGCGAAGTTGCTTTCCCGTGAATATCGAGATCACTGGGCACGCCCCATTGGGTAATTCTCAATCGGCCGTGAAGAACCCGCGGCTAGCGCCTTGCGGCTCACAAAGTACTTCCCGGCGTCGTGCTACCGGTTCACTCGCACCGCGAAGGTGTGAAAGAGTTCCTGGCTGGCGTTCTTGATCGTCAGGATGACATCCTGGTCGCTGGTGACGGTACCGTCGGGAGTCCACGTCACGACTCCATCCGGTGAGACAGCCATCCCCTGGGGGGCGGCTTCGAGGGTGAAGGTGACTTTGGGGCGGTTGGATTTGACCTTGATCGCGTAGTTTAGTGTGGAACCCGCCTCGATTTCGTGGGGGGGCTGTGAAGTAACAATCAGATAATCCAGCCCTGACTGCTCCAGGGCAGCGTTCGCATCGAACTTGTACATGACGACTTGATCGTTGGTTTGCGGCAGCACTGCGATGACCTGCGCCTCGGGGACCAGGAACACCCGCTTCCAGGGTCCGAAGGACTCACGGTCCCAGCCATCAAAGTGAATGCCGTGGTCGATCTTGTCCAGTTTGGCAATGGGCCGGTTGAGGCCCTTCAGGTAAATCGTGAAGCCCGTTTTGTCTGACAATGAGACGAAATAGTCGCCACGGACGGACGGCAGGCAGTAACCATAGGACGCGTCGTCTTTGTTGCCGCGCTTCAGGGTTGCTGCACAGATCCCGTTGGCGGTAAACACGGTTTTGCCATCCGGTCCCGGGATGACGTGCTTCAAGCCCCCTTCGACGTAATGCTTCAGGACGTTGCGTTCCCGCACAAACGTGTGTGATTCGTCGGGAGATTGATTGGTCTTCCAGCCACCGAAGACCGTGCCATCCGCGGAAACAGCGCGGGGGGCCGTCGCGAACGGTCGGTCACTTCCCTTGTCATCGTGGACCGAAAGTTGGCGAAACGATTGCAGGTCCAGGAACTGTCCATTCACGACCAGTGGTCCGTTTGACCCGTGTCCCATCAGCAGCGCCCCGATCTCTCCCGGGAACGGTGGGGGTGCCGACCGCTCATTTTCAAACGTGGTCAGGCTCCAGCGCTCCAGCAGTCCTGCCTCGCGCCGTCCAATGACCAGCGAATCCAAACCGGCGGCAAATCCAATGTTGTCTTCCGCAAGTGGGATGTACTTTGTGATCCGGGCTTCGCTGAAGTCGAAGACGGCCAGCTTTCGCAGTTTTGGCAGATGGAAAATCAGATAGCGCCCCCCGCCCCCCAGGACCACATCGCTGAACCCGTCTGGCAGTTTTTTGACAACCTTGTCTTCGGACAGTTCGGCCGGGGTGATCGGTACAGTCGCTGGATCGGCTGGTGCCATCCGATTGTTGTCCCGAATCCCTAACTTCATCTCGCGGCGCGCCACTTCCCTGCCATTGACCGTGGCGACCACTGCCGCGGTGAGGAACGACAATTCGGTGGGCAGTTGGATCGTTAACAGCGTCACATTTTTCAGATCCAGCGGAATCGTCTGCCCGCCCAGGTCAATCGCGATCTTCTCGAATCCCGTGATTTCCCCCTGCAATGTTGTCTGGCCATCCGCCAGCAACACAGTCGGCTTTGGTGGCGTCAGGGCCTCGAATTTGCGCGAAGGCGTCCAATCCACTTTGCGAACGTCGCTGAGTCGCAGGGCCCTGTCATCGACCTTGATCACAATGTCGTTCGTCTTGCCGGAAATCGTTCCCGCTGCCAGCCGCGCCGCGATTTCCACGCGAGGCCTTGATGGCTGACTGACCGGGACCGCGGTCACGGTCCACACGCCGTCCTGTTTTTCCATCGGGAATTCTCGCGCCGCTTCCTCGCCCGCTTGCAGAATCAGTTTCAATTTGGGTTCGGGCGAGTTCGGCAGGAACGAAGCCGCCCGCGCCGTGAAGATCAGAGACTGATCCAGATTCGCACGCGTCAATTCCGGGGGAACGAGCGCCAGGTCAGGTGTCGTGAGAAACCGTTCTAATTCACTGACGAGGATCGCCTGATTGATCCCGGTGGCTCCTTTGGCCTTGGAGACAATCACGCCGATGACCTTGCCGTCGCTGTCCAGGACCGGGCCGCCCGAGTTCCCAAAGTTGATGGCCACATCGGTCTGGATGAACTGCAACTTGCCCTCTTTGTGGCGCAGTGCGGTGACGCTGCCACTATTGACGCTGATGGCGGGATACTCGTTCGTGTTGGTCGCCAGTTTTCGGCCCAGTGGAAAGCCACTCGCGATCACCTCGGCCAGTTCGTCGATCCCCTCGATCGATCCCAGCGGCAGGCTGGGCAACCGATCAACACCCTCCACGCGCAGCAGTGCCAGATCCACCTCGTTGTCGACTCGCACAACGGCCGCCTTCAGGATCCGCTGATTGGCCTGCGACGGTTCCAGGACGACTGTGATGTCGGATTCCTCGGCCTCTCGAATCACATGTTCGTTGGTGACAAACCATCCCGACGGATGGACACAAAACCCGGTCCCGCTCCCTCGACCCGGCACTTCCACGAACGCCGTCGCGGACTTGGCCTGCTTGCCGATTTCAACCCGGCTCCGACTGTCACCCAGGGCGGACGTACAGAATCCAACCGCGACCAGAACAGCCGACAGCGTCACACGCGTGGTCTGAAACATGACTTGGCCTTGGAACTGGAACCGACATGAAATGGACGTGCCAGCGTACGCTTCTCGCAACTCCACGAAAAGCCCCGTCTCTGATTGAATATGCCACACAGCCATCAACTTACCAAATGCGGTATGTGTTTCATCAGCTCTCCACCGACGCGGAGTCGGTGGTGAGCCGATGAACAATTCTGCAGAAACTGCCGGATTTGGTGCCAATGGGCGGTTGATACCCGTGGCCAACCGTACTTGATCAATTTTCGGTGAAGCCGCCTCGAAATGTCCAATTCCTTGACAAATCCGGACGGAATTGTCACCGCAATCGTCAAGGTCGACCTCATCCTGCGTCTCGTGACTGCCGATACTTGCTCTTGCGATCTCGGCTTAACACTCAGTTCACAATCCAATATGGAGCCCGTGACACCGCCGCTCGATTGACCTGAGACCAATCGACGCCGTGCGAAATGAGTATTCTGGCCGGGAGACCAAACGGGGCGATCGGACCACCCCTCGTCCGCAAACTGCGGACGAGGGGTGAGTCGCTTTCAGCTGGCGAGGATCAGAGTCAGCAGCAGCGTGACGGTCCCCAGCAGGATTGAGGCCACATAGAAATCGGTCCGTCCCACCTGGAGCGATTCGATCTGAAGTCCCAGCCAGGCGGCGCTGCGAACAAACATCCAACTCCACGCCCGCTCGACGGCCACAGAACCTGGTTGACGCGACAGTTGCTGTATCAGCCAATTCGGCCCCTCCATCATTCGTTCAACGATCTGGTCGACATACAACCGCTGTCGACTGAGACGGGAAATCGCCTCCCAAACCCGGGGCGACTTTGACAGCGATCGGCGGTCCACCTGCCACCCTGCGAACAGTCCGAACAGCGCAATCCCCTGTCCGATTGCGAACCGAATTGACGGATCCAACGTGGAGGGAAGTAAGACAATCCCCCACCACCAGGCACAGGGGCCGCCAATCAACAGCAGGACGATACCCAGTTGAAGTGCGATGCTGGTCAGCAATCCAACTCGTGTCCTTTGTACCGGGAGACCTTGGCCGGCAATCTTGACGACCGCAAACGCAGACAACCCCTGTGCGACCCAGATTCCGACCATCCATTCCCAACGCGGTTCCCGCACATTCGCCGGGACTTCGGGGGGGCGATCGTCCTGCAACTGTGGGCCGTCGGCAGTTGTGTCCGAGCTGTTATTAGTGTCGAGTGGTGACGTGACACTCACCTGCCGGGCATTCAGTTCCACCAAACCCTGCTGCGACCAACTTCCAGAAAACGGAAACAGACCGGCCATGGAGAGTGCGGCGCACCACACAGCCAGTCGTGAGAACCGGCCTGTCGACCGACAAGCGATTAGTAAGACCAATGCCCCCATCGACAGCCAGCACTGTCGCCACGCACACAGCGGTACCGCTGCAGAAAGTCCGCTGCCCAGGCTTGTCATCAGGATTCCGGCCTGCGCCGTCAGCAGGTATCCCAGTCGCCGACGCGGGTCGTCCTGTCCACAGGCCACGAATGCTCCAAGCACTGCCCCCAGTGTTCCCACCCCGCCCAGCAGCGAAGCCGAGACTTCAGATGTCAACAATGGTTGAAACTTCAACAGCATCCAGAGGGCCGAGGGAACGTAGGCGATCCCATAGACAACGATGCAGATGCGCGCATCCCAATGGGCCGCCCCCTGATTCCAGCCAAAACAGGGGAACAATCCGCACCGTCCCAGGGCACTCAACACAAGCACACAACCGATCAATCCGGGAAAGGCCGGGTTACCCATTCCCAACCGGACGAGTCCCGTCGGCGAAAGGGCCGCGGCAAACGAATCGGACCCGCTGACGGGACCGATCAACAGGATGGACCAGAGCAGCAGGATGTCTCCCGGCAAACCTGCCTGCACAGCGCGCCGCAGTCCTTGAACAGAGCTTCCGTGCGTCGATGTCCATCCGACCAGCATTAGCGTGGACAGCGAAATCGCAGTCCAGCAGGTCAACATCTGCACCAGACCGGTTGACAGGACGAAGCCGATCGTCGACGCCACAACCAATGCGGATCCGATGGAAAACGCAGGGGTGCTTCCTTCACCTGGTTCTGGTCGATTCACAACAACATTGACCCAAGCCACGCCGCTCAAGACCGCGATCCAGATCGCCGCCGGTAGATCCGCCGTCAGGCCCCAGTCAAGCTGCAGGTGCCGTGAACCCGACAGTTGCAGCCAGGTCCCGATCCGATGGGCCACGGACTGCGTCGATCCTGATTGAGAACCAAGAACCACGGCCAGGGCGATCGCGGAGATGCAGCTTCCGGCGATTCCAAGATTCGCGGCCACCGCCGCCGCGCGGGGCCAGGGAACTCGCCCCGTGATCAGGATCAATCCGATCACGGCACAGACCAACGGCGCATCGACGGAAAATGCCATCAGCCATGGGGCATTGGCAGTCATGGAGCCCCCTGAATCTGGTTACTCGTGACCTCCAGCACCCCAGGTTTTCCAGGCACCGGTTCGGAGGTCACCGCATCCGGTGATTGCGAGTGGCTGCGACATTCTGGAATGAACCAAAGCGACCACAATCCCGAGATCGTCAGCAGCGCCAGTGCGGCGATCCCCAGTTCCGCCCGCGGGTAATAGACCGCACCGGAAACAAGCAACATCACTATCCCTTGACCCAGGACTCCGACGGCCAGCAGACGATGACGCACCGTACGCCCCGATATCATCGCCATGGTAGCGATGACGACCAGCAGCCCCCCCAGCAGCAGTCCCCGATTCCAGTCGGCGTAATCCATCCCGAGTTTTCCTGTCGAAGTACCCTTACGTGGCCTGATCCACAGATTCTGATTCTGGCGTGGTCGTCATCGCCGCTTGTCTGGCCCGACCAGTCGATGTGCCGGACGCCAGGGCGATGAAGGCCAGAATCACGAGCAGCACGATGACGTCCGCCCGGGGACCCAGCGCCAGTTCGACGAATCGATCCGCTCGTTCGTGCTCCGGTTGAATGTTCAGGACGGCTCGTAGACGTGCCTGCGCGGGGAGCGCGGAGTGTCGTCGAGTGGCAATGGCCCGTGAAGATTCGATCCGCAGCGCGTAATAGCTGACTCCAACCACAGCCATGGCCAGAACAAGCCCGGTTCCCCCCACCAACCAGATAAGATACGGAGATTCCTCGTCCGGCACCGCGGTCGGCCACAGTTCGGCCATCTGCATCGCCGATCCGCGTCGGCGTTCCACGAGCAACAATCCTGCCGTCGCCACCGCCACAAGTGTCAGCAGAATTCCCGGACTGAATGCCCCCCAGACGAAACAAACGGCTGCGTTCGACAACGAGAGTACCGCGAACCACACCAATTGAGCGCGAGGGCTCGGCCGCCCCGCCAGCAACACAGCGGCGATCAGCGACAGGCCGCTCAGAACAACGATCCACAGGCTGGGGAATTGCCAGGCCCGCGCGGCGCTACCACCGCGCGAATCTCCACCGATGGCGTATGCAAGCAGTCCCAGGTAGACCAGTCCCAGCGCACCAGCACCGATCCGCAGTTGCTGTTTCCAGCGTGAGGATTGCCAGACCGCCAACCCGGCCGCGGCGATGCCGAGCAGCAGCACCAGCCATCCGGGAATTGGGGAGTCATCCATGATGGCCCGGCTCCGATGGAGTGTGCCGCGACAGGCTTCGCCACCAACTGGTGTTTGACCCCTGCCGCAGGTCTGATTTGAGTAGGGGGGCAGACCCCATTGGTGGGCAAAGCCACCGCAAGATTCCTAACGATTGGGTTGCTGGGGCGCGGGGATCACACGTTTGGCAACGTCTATTTCAAGCGGCCCAAACGATTGCTCATGGCGCTGCAGAAATGCGCCCAGAGCCAGCCACAAGCGCTTCGCGGTGTAGTAATTCATGACCATCCGCTGGGAAACCTTGACAGGCTGCGGGGTGGAGCCGATCGGTTGGGGATTCAGTCCAAAATCCAGGACCAGTTCCTCGGGCAAACCCGCCACTCGGACGAAATTCGCGTACAGCGGCTCCAGGTTCTCGGGTTCAAATACCGCCTGTGGCTGCTGTGTGACAATTCGTTCGGCATCCGCGGCTTGTTCCGTCATGAAGTCGTTCCCTGATTTGATGTTGTCCGAAAAATTGCAGATTCCGTCGCATCATGGTCGGATCACGGTCGGACTGTCAACGGGCGATCTCCCCTTTCAAGTTGGGGTGCCACGGTCTNNCTTACCGTCTTCGGGAAGGCCGTGCGAGGGCTCAATCGGCACGGCCGTGTCGAGGTCTCCATGATAACCTCCATAACCGTGGCACCCGATGCTCAGCTTGAAAAAGACGATGGCCCTGCGCGTCAGTGGCACAACTGGCGCGATACGTGGAACGAATTTTGTTCCGTTCGGAAGAGACCATCAATGGCAAACGGAACAAGTTCCGTTCTCGGCTTCGCGTCGAGCCAATTCAGCACACACTGGGCTCAGCGAACGCCGGCCGGAGGCCACGGCTGTTCCCGCCCGACACACAGGATGAACTGTCCCTGTCGGACGCGTGCGGCCCATGCCTGACCAACGACGATGCCGTCCACGCCGGCCCGCACGGGCCAGGGGGTTTCATCGATCCGGGCAAAGTCGTGCAATCGACCGACAATATCGCCCTGTTTCACACGGGCTCCGCAAGGGAGCACTTCTTCGTAGTGGCCGGCAAACGGTGCAGGAACATAGCACTCGAAATCGACGATGGCCGCGCACTTTTGCGTGTTGTCGGCATGATGCGCGATCGGTTCGATCTTGCCCGCCAGTTGGCCGTGATGAATGGCCGCCGCCAGCACCCCTTGTCGACCGTAGGTGACTCCCTTGCGCAAGACCGCTTCACCCCAGCCGAGTTCCGTGCCCACCGTGATCTTGCCCAGTCGCTCGGCTTCGCTGGTCAGCAGGCCGGGCGAATTGTTCTGGTAGACCATGATCAGGGGGACTCCGAACCAGCGGGCGGTGTCGGCAATCAACCGGCTTTGTTCCGCATCCTCAATGGGATGAAAACTGGAACAGATGTCGAAGCGAATCTGATTGCCACCCGAATGCAGGTCGATGACGACATGCACCTGCGGCCAGATGTAATCGCGAACAAACGCCGCGATCCGGTGCGAGATCCCGGCCAGCGTGGGCTGTTTGCCCGCCCCATCGACGAAGGCACGATTCAAATTGACTCGGTCTGCTTCGACGCTGTCGCGGGTCCCCGTCCGAAACGCCTCAACGTTCAGGACCGGGATCAGGATCACTCGACCAGTCACATTTGCGGTATCGATTTCACCGAGCAACAGACGGAGCGCCACCGGTCCTTCGTATTCGTTGCCGTGAGTCGAACCGAAGGCCACCAGACCTTTGCCGCGCTGGGCCTGTGGTCCGACCCAGACCGTCAGCGGGATCAGTTGAGCCCCCCACATCGTGTCATGTTCCAACGCGACCCAGTAATCACGCCGTCCGGGGGATTCCAGATCCAGATCGGCCGGCTTGACGACAATTCGAGTCATGTTGAATCCTGATGGTAGGCGGGAGTTCTGGTGGGACCGGACGGAGAGACGATTGTCATTTGATGACGGAACGACACTCAATCTAGACTGCAAATTACTCGAAGCGATCCCCGGAAACCAGTTTGCGTCCCCGCAGGAATTCGGCAGCCGCCATCGGACGCTTGCCGTCCGGCTGCAGTTGAAGAATCTGGACAGCGTGTTCGGCACAGCGGACCGTGATCCGGGTGGGATCCACCGCCAGCACATCGCCCGGTCGCCCCGCAACCGGTTCCTCCAGGAGCACGACTTGAACTCCCAGGATCTGGATCCGCTGCGCGGGCCGACCCAGTTGTTGCAGTTCGCTGAACGGTCCCGGCCAGGGCTGCATACCGCGGACATGCCGCTCAACTTCGATCGCCGGGCGATTCCAGTTGATTCGACCATCGGACTTGGTCAACTTCTTGACGCGCGTCACCTGAGAAGGATTCTGCTGGACCGGCCGGGCGACGCCTGCTTCGATTTCATCAATCACTCGAAACACCAGGGGAATGGCCAATTCGGCCAGCCGTTCTTCCAATTGGCCGGTCGTCTCACCCGGCAGGATTTTCGTCCGGACTTCTCCCAGCATCGGTCCGGCATCCATCTTCGGTTCGATCTGGATGATTGTCACACCGGTTTCCACGTCACCATTCAAGATGGCGGCGTGAATCGGCGTGGCTCCGCGATACCTGGGTAATAACGAAGCGTGGATATTAATCGTTCCCAGCCGCGGAGTTTCCAGGACGGCGATGGAAAGCATCTGCCCATACGCGGCCACGACAAACAGGTCGGCCTGCAGTTGCTGCAACGCGGCGACGGCTTCTGGGGTCTTGATGGAATCCGGCTGAAGCACGGGAATGCCGCGTTCCGTGGCGGCGACCTTCAGCGGATTGACATGCTGATGATGGCCGCGCCCCGTCCGATCCGGCTGGGTCACCAGGCCCACGACCTGATGCCTGCCGTCAAGCAGCGACAAAAAGGTGGGGACGGCCAGATTGCCGGTCCCGAAGTAGGCGATCCGAAGGGTCACGGGGACGATCCCTCAATCAGTGGTTCAAGTCGCGATGCGCCGGCGATGATCGGAAGACATCGGCAGAAATACTTTCACCTGGATTCCAGCCGGGCCAGTTCCTGACGAATCGCTTCGTCCGACGGATACCGACCTTCGGCTTGCCAGCGTCGGAATTGAGATTCAAAACCAGCGATCACGGGCGAAAGTTCGCGAAGCGAGCTTTCGGTCAGGCGGTCAATGAACAGCACTCCGTCCAGATGGTCCGACTCGTGCTGAACCGCGCGGGCTGCCAGATCATCCAGGGAATACTCGAAGCATTCTCCCTTCAGGCTGAACGCTTCGATCGTCACCTTGGCGGCCCGCTTGACGTTGCCGTACATGCCCGGAAAGCTCAAGCATCCTTCTTCGCCTTCGGTGGTGCCTTTGCGGCGCAGAATCTCCGGGTTGATGAAGACGATTTCTTCTTCTTTCACGTCCTTGTCGGCAGAAAGATTCAGGATGAAGACGCGATAGGGCAGGGCGACTTGGTTGGCGGCCAGGCCGATTCCCTTCGCTGCGTACATCAATTCGAACATTTCTTCGACGACGCGCCGAAGGTCCGCGTTGATTTCACGGATGGGCTGCGACTTCCAGCGCAGGGCCGGGTGAGAATACTGAACGATTTCCATCGCGATGTTGTTAATCTCAAAAGTAGGACGCGACGCACCCGGCCGTGCAGGACGACCGGAACACCCCGGCTCAGCGCGGGTGCAACATGGATTGTCGCACCTCATTCGTGAAGCATTCAGTATACGGGGGTGACGCTGTACTTTCGAGTTTCAATCGCAGCGAAGCAGGTCAAAAAAAACAGCCCGCCGGGCGTAACGTGACGTCCTGCAGGCTGGTTTTGGGACTCATCCTGTTCGCGGTCGGATCGATCGTCGGACCGGAGCCGCGACGATCGTGACGATCACTGGTATGTTGGCAGCGAGTTCGCCGGGACCATGACGGTCGTGGTGGGGTAAGTGCCGGGCGAGGCGATGATCGGGGTACCGATGATGGCGGCTCCGTTGACCGTGGCCGTTTGCGTGTAACCGCCCGAATACGCGGTCTGATCCATGGTTTGCACCATGGACTGCGGTGCGTAATACGCGCCATTCGTGGGACATCCGCCACAGGGTTGGCAACGGTTGTAGCCCAGGCCGCTCAGGCAGCCACAGCAACCCGCCGCATTGGCGGCAACAATGAGACCAGTCAGCAAAAACGCGATTTGTTTGGACATGACGCTTCCTTCGTGTTCGACCCGTCCGGACAGGAATGGAGATGTGAGTTGACCAGGAGAATTGTCCTGCGACCGGTGGGAGAACCGGCCTGCTCAACGGAGTGATTCCGTCGAAGCGGCGGTCATATACATCACGAGGCCAAAATGCGCGAAGACCAGTTTCCGAGATTTTCATCGCGAAACCGGGATTTCCCTCAAGTTTTGCCCCATCGCACAATGTCGATCAAGTGAATCGGGACTTACACAAATGCACGACCAATCCGAAGCAATCTCGTAACCTCTGATCTGAAAACAAGATCAAAGCGAACCCGCCGACGTAAACTCGGCCAGGTCGGCAATCATCCGGCGCGTCGCTGCTTCCGAGGCGGCTTCCCATTGACGAGCCCCAAATTGTTCGGCATAGGGTGCAGACCGGTAGGCAAAATTGATGCCACGCGAGTTGTTGATCAGTCCCCCCAGCCCCGCTGGGGTGAAGGCCGATCCCACATCCGCTGCCGCGCCACCCTGGCTGCCATACCCGGGAACCAGCAACGGAGCGTGGGGCATCAACGCCCGCAATTCGGCCAATTCCTGGGGATACGTCGCGCCGACGACGGCACCGACACACCCGAAGCCGTTTTCTGCCGTTTGAACGGCCAGTTCTTCGACGACCTGTGCCACATGACGATAGATCGTCTGACCATCCGCCTGACGGTCCTGGAACGATGCCGAACCCGGATTGCTCGTCTTCACCAGCACATAGATACCGGCACCACGTTCCGTCGCCACTTTGACAAACGGTTCCAGCGTGTCACGGCCCAGATAGGGATTCACCGTCAAAGCATCCGCATGCCAGGGGGCGGCCTGCGGATCCGAACCCGCCAGGTACGCCCGGGCATACGCTTCGGCCGTCGTTCCAATGTCACCCCGTTTTCCGTCGCAGATCACGATCAAGCCCGCATTCCGTGCGTACCGAATCACGCGAGCCAGCGCCAGGCAGCCATCCGGTCCCAGTTCTTCAAAAAATGCCGCCTGCGGTTTGACCGCGGGAACCAGCGGTGCCACGACGTCAATCAGTCGTACGCAGAACTCTTCAAACGCCGCCGCCGCCTGAGCCGTCGGATCGGAATGCAAGTCGCGGGCATGGGCCATTACGTCCGGGGGAATCCAGTCCAGGCGCGGATCCAGTCCGACCAGGGCCGGTGTCCTCTTGGATTGGATCGCCTGGTGCAGCCGTGACGCAAAATGCGAAACCGTCATCGTCGTAAATCCTCTTCGTCCTCAAATTCTGAATCTGCGTCTGCGTATTCGTCCGTCGCCTCGTCAGGGTCGTGACTCTGGTCCGACATCGCAACCGTACGCTTCTGAATCTCGGAAATGAACCAGAACCAGCAACTGGCGTCCAGCCACATGGCTGTCGTCAGGCCGACATGTACGATCAACAATCGTCCCCACCATTGGAACATGCTGAGCAATCCAATCCCCAGGACCAGCATCCCCAGCCACCGCAACAACCCCTGAGCACGCTTGGGTTGCCACATCATCAGCGGCAGCAGCAGCCGGCCGAGCACGAAGACACCCAGAATCAGCGGCACAGTAATCTGCCACAACGGCAACCCAAACCATTGCATCCGTGGATTCAAATCGCGGTTGATAAACACCAGCCCCAGGATCATTCCCAGCGCCAGAAACTGCAGCTTCGCCCCCAGCGGCAAGCCCGATAAAAAGTAGCCCAACCGCCGCATGACCGCTCCTTTTTGACATCCGCAGGGTCTGTGGAGTCCTCAGAACACACCCGCCTTTACGCCTCCGAAGCAACCAGCGGAAACAACGCCACAACCCTCGACCGTAAATGTTCTGCGGCGGCATCACGCATCCGATCCATCAATGTCTTCAATTCCAACTTCATGGCCGGATCGGTACACGATTCCAGAGACGCCGACTGGTATTCAATCCCGGTCGCCTCATCATTGATTTGCCCAAGTTCATCCTGCAACGTCACCAACTGGACGATAAAACTCGCGACGTCCCCCCACAGAATCGGTTGCAGGAGTTTCAGCGCGTAACGGAGACGCCGGGCATGAATGCGTGTCTGATGACTCTGTACCAGGCTGCTCGACGTTACCGGGATCGATTTCTGCAGCGACTGCTGCAGTTTGACCAGCGCCCGGTCCACGACCGGCGTCTCCAGTCGCCGCTTTTGCCGACCTATCGTGCGCACCAGCGCCATCGATTTCTTGTTAAGGCGGCAGGTGGCCGAATGACGTGTCCAACGCAGTAGTCGATCCCGGAACCGTGACAACTCGGACTGAATGCGGGTGTGCATCCAGCCTGCTGTCGCTGGCAAGACCTGCATGGCCAGATCACCACAACCGGGTCTCCAGCGCAACTCCAGCAGATCCAGATCACGCACGGCTCCCGCATCGAGGCGAACTCGCTTCAAGTATTGCTGCATCCGCTTGCGGCGGTCTGGCGATATCCACGCCTTGAAGACTCGCAAGGCGACATCCGTACGACGCGAAACGACGCGCAGTTGATGCGTCGCCTCGACCGGATCCACCCTTCCCTCGGCCACGTCCGCCAGTTTTCGACCGAATTCGTCCAGCAATTCCCGCAACGTTCGTTTCGCAAACCTCGCCAGTACGCGATGTCCCAATTGAACGGTCGGCGGCAAACGATCCGTAATCACAACGGTTGACCAGTCATTTCTGGGGCCAGTTCAAATGTCGATGCAGGAAATTGTACGTGCCCTGGCCATTGATCGTATGCGGGCCATTGAAGAATTCGATCTCGGTCTTGTCCCCCAACCCCAGCTTGTTGTAGTGACGCCGAACTTTGGCGTATTCGTACGCCACCCACTCATCGATCCCCACACCATCATCGTGACCGCGCTCCACCATGAACGGACGCGGTGTCATCAGTTGCGACAGTTCGGCATAGTTGGCCACGTGTGCCATGTTCCATTCAAAAATCTCGTATTCATTCGTAAAGACGTAACTGAATGGAAGGTCAGTGGACGCATTCTTCGTGACCCATTCATTGTAATCGGCTGAGCAGATCGACAGGCAATAGCCGGGATCGTTCGGACGGGGCGGCAACATCGGCGGAACCCGGACCGCAGTCTTGCCACCGTAACTCAGTCCATAAAACGCCAGCCGATCCTTGTCGGCATTCGGCAATGACGCCAGCCAGCGCAGCGTGACCAGATGTTGAGGAATAATGTAGGTGAACAGCGACCGTCTCAATGGGTTGGACTTCCGTTGCAGCGTGCGGAACAGGTCGCGACCGCGGTAACAGTTTTGCGGTGCGTACACGATGAAGCCACGCTTGGCCAGTTCCGCACTGAACGCCTTGTAATACGGGTATCCGGCAGAACCCGGCCCCGAGATCGTGTCCATCGGGACCCCTTCCAGGCCGTGCTGACAAACAACCACCGGCCGCTTTTCACCGGGCTTCAGATCCGTCGGGAGCAACAGGATGCCGGCGGCAATCACTTCGGGATACGTATCGAGCACCACTTCGTAGCCGGTGTACTCCTTTTCTTCCAGCACCTTGCGAGTCCGCGGATTCGGCGGCATCGTCGGATCGGGCAACTTGCCGATCAGTTCCTGGTAGACATGCTCACGCAGCGCGTCAGACGTCGCGACGTATTTTTCAACGGACGAGCGATCAGCTTTGGCAAACAGCTTGTCGCGAGTCTTGTACGAATGACGCAACGTCTTTTGAGTGAACTCGATCGCTTCATTGACCTGACGCTGCTGAACGGCGGACTTGTTGACGGGGGCCGACAGGCGCACCGCAGGAGCCGAAACCTCGGCGGCGATCTTGTGATGGGCCGTTTCCGCCAGTGCGGCAACTGCTGGCAGGCTGGCCGCAGGTCCGCGTCCATCCGCACCGCTGATGACCAGGCGAATGTGACCCGCCGCTTTCAATTGTTCGTAGATCGATTTGGCTTTTTTGAATTCAGCCTGGACCGCGGCTGGATCCGCGACTTTGATCTGCCCCGGTGCCGCTCCGCCACGTCGACCCTGTTTGACCGGCAAGGGACCATCCGTTTCCGGAACCGCACAGGCCTCAATAATCAGTGGCCGGGGCGCGACCATTCCCGCGATCTGGGCATCGCCAAACTCGGTCAATTGCCCCCAGATGTTGCGATCGATCGGCTCCTGCCAGACTCCTTCCCGCGGCTGGAAGTAACCACTGACCAACGCGGCATCGATCCGGGAATCAAGGGCGGCACTGTACAAAGCGAGTTGCCCGCCATCCCCCATCCCCGCCACAATCAACGGAGCCTTCCCATCCCCAGTCAGCTTCAGCAGATCGACTGCGGCAAGAATCTTCTGAGCTTCATAACCAATGACGTGGCGTCCCACTTCAAACGCGGATCGGTAGACCCATTCACGGTGCGTCTGATTGGTCATGGCAATCTCGGGATTACCCGAAAACTCGTCATCGCGACTCAGCAGCGTCGGAATCAGAACCCGGAACCCGCTCTCGACAAGCTGTTGAGGCAAGGTCGACAGCGGCCCGGCATCACCCGGTACTGCACCACATAGCTCTTCCGGTGACCAGCGCGCATCCGGGATCACAATTGCGGTGGCGGTTGATTTCGTGTTGGGAGTCAACAGCAATCCTTCGGCCGTCAGCCCGGGGAGCACTCCCCACCGCACCTGACGAATCTGGTAAAGCCCGGTGGCTGGCAGATCCGCCAGATCTTCAAAACGGCTGGGAGCAACCCGCTGATCGACGGCACCGATGTTGATGCGAAACTTTGCACGCTGGGCTTCGATACTTTTCGCGTAGGCATCGGCACTGGAGTAGTCGCGTTTCCACAGGGATTCGCGCTGATCACGGGCTCGATCAATCTCTTTCAGGCAGAACCGGTCAATCCCTTCGACCATCAACACATCCAGCGGCTTGTCGGCGGTCAGCGGCTGAGTTCCCGCCACTGTCGCCGGACGATCCTGTGCCAACACCCATGTCGCATTCAAACAAACGGTCAGCGCCAGTACCAGCAAACGCATGTCGAGTCTCCCGCCCTAGTATCCAATGTCCATCTCTGAAATCCGCAGCCGCCACAGATTCGCAAACTATGATGCGTTGCACCCCAGTTTGACAAGGAAGCGAGCCAGCGGCACGAACCGGGGTCAGGTGGTTCAAAGTTCAATTCTCGCGACTTGCCACGTCTCCTGATCCATGTGTGGTGACTCGCGAGAATTGAACTTTGAACCACCTGACCCCTGACATGACCGACCGTTATTTCTTTGTCCCCACATTGATGACCTGATACCCCGAATCCGGATCGTTTCCAAAAGCCTCGATCCGGCCGCGGATCTGGCAGCGGTGCTGACACAGGGTCCCTTCAAACGTGGGCAGCACCTCGGACGGGAAATGGAACGAGCCTTCGAAGCTCCTGGTTTCGTTGGGAGCCAGCACAAACGCCGGGGCGATCTGGATCGTTTGCTGGGTCGTCGTCCTGGCCTTGCTGATCTCTTCTTTGGTGGAGTCATCGCGGAACGAGACCCGTTCTTCGGCGAAGACGTCGACGTAAACTCCCTTGGACTTGATCTCCGCTCCGGTGGATGTCGCGGTGACCTTGACGTCGACGGTCTCACCAGGGAAGACGCAGGATTGCTGCAACTGAATCGTCACCGTAGCGGCCCCGCCGGTGACCGCGTTGACGACACTTTTCAATTTGTCGAAGAAGCCCATGATTTGCCCTTCAGCGAGGTATTGGATCCGCATCCCACATCACTGTCCGTCGCAGATCCGTGAAACGCAAGCAGGTCGCACTCTCGCGGATTATCAGAGGCACGCTGGATCAGCCTGGTACGTCAATCCTCTTCGACAAAAACAGTCTGCCGTTCGCCCGAGTTGAATGAGATCAGGCAAACAATCGGTTCTGTCCCGGTGTTCGACATGTTGTGAGTCACACCGACGGGAATGCGAATTGTCATCCCCGCGCGCAGTTCGATCTCGGCGTCTTCAAAGCTGTGCAGTCCACGACCCGAGATCATGTACAGAACTTCTTCGCAATTTGGATGATAGTGTCGGGGGTTCCGACAACCGGGCTGTATGTGGCAAAGTCCCACAGTCTGCTCTGCCCCGGGAAACAGTCGTGCATGGCACAGCCACTGCAGGGTCCCCCAGTCAAACTTCTCGGTCGACAACAGGCTGGCATCCGAAACAAACCGTCGAGGATCAAACATGAACAGTCCTCACCCAAGTCGTTGATCTGGTCTGTCCGCAGCAGTGACCGTCATTCCGCGATCGCTTCCAGAGACTGCCAGCGCTCGTAAGCGGTGGTCAGTTCGTGCTGCAGTCGTTGCAGGCGTTGCGTTGCTTCGGAAATGATCAGCTTGTCCTTCTGATAGAATCCCGGCTGAGCCATCGCGTCGTGCAGTTCGGCCTGCTCGGCTTCCAGACGCTCAATGGTCTGTGGCAACTGATCCAGCTCCTTCTGCTCTTTAAAGCTTAAACGCTTCGGCCGGGCCACGACTGTGGGTTTCACGGTTTCGGATTTCGCGGATTCTGTTTTGGCGGCCTTCGCGGCCGCGTATGCGGCACCCGCCGCAGATTGACGCTGCGACAGCCAGTCGTCGTAGCCACCAACGTATTCCTTGACCACGCCATCCCCCTCGAACACCAGCGTATTGGTCACGACTTCGTTCAGAAAGGCGCGATCGTGGCTGACCAGCAGGACCGTCCCCGGGAACTCGACCAGCAGGTCTTCCAACAACTCGAGTGTTTCCGCATCCAGATCGTTGGTCGGTTCGTCCAGCACCAGGACGTTGGCAGGCTTGGAAAAGAGCCGCGCCAGCAACAAACGATTCCGTTCGCCCCCGGACAGATATCGAACCAGACTTCGTGATCGTTCAGGGCTGAACAAGAAGTCTTCCATGTAGCTGATGATGTGTCGCTTGCGACCATTGATCAGCAATTCCGTCTGTCCCGCAGCCACGTTTTCCGCGACGGTTTCGTTTTCATCGAGTTGGGCACGCAACTGGTCGAAGTACGCGACTTCACGATTGGTGCCAAGTCGGATCGTGCCGGAGGTCGGTTCCAGTTCCCCCAGCAACAGTCTCAGCAAAGTCGTCTTGCCAGCTCCATTGGGACCGATGATTCCCACCTTGTCGCCACGCATGATCGTCGTGGTCAACCCCTGGACGATCACAGGACCGTCCGCATTGTATTGATAGCTGACGTTACGCGCATTGATCACCAGGGCGCCGGATCGTTCCGCCTCCTGCAACTCCACCTGGACATTGCCGACCTTTTCGCGTCTCGCCAGGCGTTCTTCACGCAACTTTTTCAAAGCTCGGACGCGCCCCTCATTGCGGACGCAACGCGCCTTCACGCCTTTCCGAATCCAGACCTCTTCCTGTGCCAGCTTCTTATCGAACAATGCCTGCTGCTGTTCTTCCGCCAGCAGGGCATCCTGCTTGCGGACCAGGAACGTCGCGTAGTCGCAGGTCCAGTCGTACAACTTGCCACGATCCAGTTCGACGATCCGCGTGGCCACTTTCTGCAGGAACACCCGATCGTGCGTGATGAAAATCAGCGTGCCCGGGAACTTCAGCAGGAACTCTTCCAGCCACGCGATGGCATCGATGTCCAGGTGGTTGGTCGGTTCGTCCAATAGTAGCACATCGGGATCCAGCACCAGGGCCTTGGCGAGCAGCACGCGGCGCTTCATCCCTGACGACAGATCGTCAAACAGGCGTGACGGATCCAACTGCATCCGGTCCAGCACCTGATCGACACGGTGCTCCAGTTGCCAACTGGTTTCCGGGTTCAGCGAATCGGAGCGTCGCTGCAAATCCTCTCGTTCGGCTTCCGTCAGGCTGTCATACGATTGATGCAACGTGTGCAGGGCGGCGATGGCAGCGCCAACTTCGCCCAGGCCAAGGGCGACTTCATCGAAGATGGTGCAATTGCGCCCGACAGGAACGTCCTGTTCGAGCCTGGCGATGCGACTGCCCGCTTGGCGTTCGATCATTCCCACATCAGGCTTTAGATCACCGCTGACCAGCTTCATCAGGGTGGATTTGCCGGCCCCGTTCCGACCCAGCAAGCCGATGCGTTCGCCCCGTTCGATCGAAATATCGACGCGATCCAGCAACGGGGGACTGACGTACCCAAACGACACACCGCGAAAACAGACAACCGCCATTCACTGCCTCATTTGACCCGGAATCAAAACCCGTCCGCTGGAATTAGCCCCCAGTTTTACGAAACTGGCGGAATAAGCGAAAGGGGGCGATCAATACGGGTCGCGATCCATCAACGACGGCAGTCAACGAACGTTGCGAAATGGCATCAATGACTCGCCTGCACAATGACGCTGCGACTTCACGCTCAGATTGCGCGGATGACGGCAGCGGCACTCTGACCCATCCGGGTCCGGTTCACCGACAAGGCGACTCCATTGACAATCTTCAACGGTTCGCCCCGCACGATGTTCAGCGGACACATCGGATCCGGTGTGCGATAGTTCAGGGTCATTGGCAACTGGCCGTGACGCATCGCGAGCAGACTGCCCGCCAGTTCCACGGCACCGGCACCCGCATCGAAGTGACCAAAATAGCTCTTCAAAGCGGTTACCGGAATCGTTTCGGCGACCATCCCCAGGGCGGTGGAATAGGCCCGAGCCTCGGCGATGTCATCCCGTCGAGTTCCCTTGCCGTGGGCATTGATATGACCCAGATCACGCGGCGTCAGATTCGACTGCCGCAGGGCACTCTGAATGGCCCGGGCCAGGCCCAAACCACTGGAACGATTGGCGGGATCGCGTCCATCACAGCCGGCACCGACTCCCAGGATTTCGCAGTAAATCGGCGCACCCCGGCTGATCGCGTGTTCATAGCGTTCCAGCACGAAAGCGGCGGCCCCTTCGCCAGCCACGGTACCGTCACGGTGCAGGTCAAACGGGCGACAGGCTTCCCGGGGAGTTTCACCCCGCGACAGACTTTCGTACAGATTCAACCGGGCAATTTCCAGCGGATGAATGTAAGAACTGCAGGCACCGACGATCATTGCGTCCGCCGCACCGCGTTCGATTGCTCGAACGCCTTCTGCCAGGGCCAGCAGGGCCGACGATTCACAACTGGTGATCGTGTTGTTCGGTCCACGGGCGTCGTGTTCGATCGCCACATGACAGGCAGGCATGTTTGGCAGTTGCTTCAACAACCACAGCGGAGCAATCTGGCCCAGACCATCTTCGGCCCAACTGGAATTGAGGCCGACTCCGTTGGCCACCTGTTGCAGGTGTTGAGCCGCATCCGCCAGTTCTTCTGGAGTGGTGGAGATATGGCCCGCGCCAAACTCGACACCCAACCGTTCTGGATCCACGGACCCGCGAGACAGACCGGAATCCTTCATGGCCATCGACGCACCCGCGACTCCCAATTGGATGTCGCGCGACATGACCTTCAGGAATTTTCGCTGATAGATGTGCTCAAGTGGATCGAAGTCCCGGACTTCAGCAGCGAGTTTGGAGGGCAGACCGTTGGCAGAGAATGCGGAAAGCGTGTCGATTCCAGAGGTTCCGGAAATCAGTCGTTCCCAGAACGAATTCGTACCAATCCCGATGGGTGAGACAACGCCCACACCCGTCACAACCACACGCGGCAAACTGGACGAACAAGCCGTCATAGCCTGACCCCGACTGCTTTGGTTCGCGGAGTTTCCTCGCGAGCCTTCGCACCCAACTAAACGGCAGTCCCTGCCATTCCGCCACCAAACGATTCCAGTCCCACCTGAAACCGTCACACCCATGTGCCAGCAGCGGCTACAAAAACAACCGATAACTTACATATCCGACTGGAAGACGAGTCACCCCATCTGCGCAGCCTGCCTGTCACTTATCGGATTTTGAACTTCATTCTGTGAGTTTCCGTCGCGGGCTGGCTTCCGTTTCACCAACGGAACCGCACTCAACAGACACTCCGATCAACGAGGAAAACCTCATCGATCCCAGTACACCCTGACGCTTATCTTGCTGAGCAAACGACTCTAAGGAATTCAGCGACGTCGTTACCGACCATCGCCCCCAGCGAACCCTTCAAATCTCCCACAGGAATTTGCAGGCGAATCACTTCAGCAACCCTGAATTACAGCCAAAAATCCATGAATTGTCAATGACTTAGTTGCGAGACTCCCGCGAACCGGGGCTATGCCGACCCCTCCCCGGACTGCTGTTTCTGTTTCCCAGTCTGGAGTTGCGTCTTCCTTGGTGGAGACTGGCCGGCCGTGCCAGTCAGGCTGCAATCCCCGTTCTTGCGACAAGTTAAGTCAATTCTGCAGATTCTACGAGTTTCTGGAAGATTGACCACCCGCACCGGGTGGCGCTGCCCATGCGTTTCCCGAGTCACAGAACTGACGGGACATTGTTTGCTTTGAACGCGCCCCCTAGAATCGAATCGTCGCACTTGGAATTGCCCGTGGGGTGGAGTTCCTTGTACAACTCAAATGACGAGGCGGAATTTCTTAACTTCAGGATTAGAAATATGTTCCGAGTCAGCCAGGAAATCGAATTCTGCTACGGACATCGCTTGCTGAACTATGACGGTAAGTGCAAACATTTACACGGACACAACGGCAAGGCCGTGATCGTTCTGGAGGCCGAATCCCTGGATCACCGCGGAATGCTCGTTGATTTCTCAGACATCAAACGCCACGTCGCGGGCTGGATTGACGCAAATCTGGACCACCGAATGATCCTGAACGAGGCGGATCCTGTCGTTCCGATGCTCCAGGAATCGGGCGAACCCATGTTCCTGATCGACGCGAATCCGACTGCGGAAAACATCGCCAAACTGATCTACGATTTTGCGAAATCGCACCAGCTTCCGATTCGCGAAGTCTCGCTCTGGGAAACGTTTAAGTCGTACGCGACTTACACAGAGTAATCTCGGATCCGGCTCGCTACGCCCGAATGAAGAACGGTCGTCCAGAAGGACCGATCCAGCTCTTGAACTGCATCGTGCTATTCGCAGAATCTGGTGGCACCCGCCTTGAAGTGCGTACCACCACACAGAAATCGCCCCCATCCGTGAGGGCGTCAGCATCCTGCACACATTTCCGAATCGATTCGCAATTGCCGTGGGAAGCAACTGCAGTTCATCCGCCACTGGGGCAGCAATCAAAAGAATCCCCGACGGTAGTTGCCTCGACTTGCGATGGGTGTACTGGCGGTTGAGACCGAGGAGCAGAGTGGGTCAGACTGCTACTTAGAAACCACGTCAGTTCGCAAATGTCGAAGTCCCTTCCGTCGAGGACTCGGGCTGGGCATTTAACCGTTGCCTGGCTCTCACGCTCAAAACTGGTGGGGAGTTCTAAGTCGAAATCGCCTGCAACTGGTAGGAATCATCCAGCAGAGATCATGCCGAATCAACTTCGGCGCTGAGAAATCTGAAGGTCGTCGCTGATCAAAGCCGCTTTAACTCCATTTTTTGATTGACTTTGGCTGATTCAACAACCAAGATGACGGATGGATTGAGACGCGCGACAACTGGGGTGATGGGTCTGGATTCGGCGCTGAAAACTGTTGAAGGGGTGTTTCGGCGCTGTTTTCGGCGCTTGTTGCTCCCTCAAACACCGAAAGCACTTATGGAAAACGATCGGCGGATGACTCGTTGGATCCTTGCAACCCTCGGTGGCTTGGCTGTTGGCTATTGCGTGTTGGTGTTGGCCATCGTCGCAACCACTCCCGACCTTCGATTGCGGTTTCTGTTGGTTGATGCTGACAGTGAAACGGTGACTGGCGCGGCACCAGTCGGGATCCGGATCCGCCAGACACCCGATCTGAAATGTTACGGCCCCCGACCTCGCGAAGGTGATCTGCTGGTCTCGATGAACGGGCTGCCGATCCGAAATTTTCTCGATTTTTCGCGGGCGCAATTGGCCCTTCGATCTCGAGTTTCACCTCCCAGTCTGTACGGCGAAACAAATCCACTCGCCGCCGGGCTGCCTCCGCTCGTGCAAGATGGGCAGGGTGTCCGCTGGGTCCGGATTGAATACATCCGGCCGGGGGCAACCGAGCGGGTGACCGGTGCCGTGAAACTGCAATCAGTCCCCTCCAGCGAGATCGGCGTGACGCTGATCTGGTTCATGCTTCAACTGCTGATTTTCGCCGTTGGTGCCATCGCTTTCTGGAGTCGCCCCTTCGACGAGGCCGCTCGTCGGTTTTTCGCAATGTGTACCGCCACGCTGGGGGCGTTCGTCGGCGGATTCCACTGGTCGATGATTGCCGGCAGTTTCTGGTTGACCCTGCCGTTTGCCATTTCCGGAATTCTGCTGCCCGCTGTGACGCTGCATTTCTTCCTGGGTTATCCCCGGGCGAAAACCCCGCTGACGTCCTGGCGGTGGATCATTCATACTTTGGTCTATGCGATACCGGTCGCTGCCATCCTGTGCTTCCTGTGGGTCGAAGGGTTCGTCTGGAGCCTGGCTGCTCCATCGCAGGAAGTTCCGGTGCAACTGATTTTGACCTGGTTGAATTACTTGCGCTACGGCGTCTACGCCTACCTGTGTATCTCGGCAGGGTACTTTCTGCTGACGATCGCGTCGTTGATTCACAGCGTGTTCACGACGAGGAACCCGGTGGAATTGAGTCAGGTTCGCTGGATCCTGTGGGCTGGACTGGGAGCCGGCCTGTGTATCGGATATGCGCTGGTTCTGGCCGCCGTCTGGCGGATTGATTTCGCCCTGGGCGGAGCCCGGATCCCGATGTTCCTGGCGAGCCTGGTCTTCATGCTCGCCTATGCCATCGGGATCATCCGGTACAAACTGATGCTGATCGACCAGATCATCAGCAAGGGGATGTGGTACTACGTTCTGAGCTACGGTGCCACGGCGATGGTGTCGCTGGTGATCGCTGTTGGAACGCTGGCCGTGGCGGTCGGCAAGATGCCGACGGTCGAACAGCCGGGATGGATCATTGCCGGCATTGTGATGCTGGCGGTGGTGTTGCTGATCTGGCTGCGTGACTCGTGGCAGCATTTCGTGGATCGCCGCTTCTTTCGCGAGAAGTATCAACTCGACAAAGCCCTGCAGCGCATGCATCGCGATGTCGGCCGCCTGACCGATGTGCAGTTCCTGTCCGAACGAATGTCGATTTCGTGCCGCGATGTTCTGCAGTCCAGCCGAGTCGGCTTGTACCTGGGCGATGGACGCCCCAATGGATTCCGACTGGCCGCCGCCGATGGTCAGTCCACCGGCCTGCCGATGCAGATTGTCCTGCCCGAGGAATTCGTCCAGGCCCTGGCAGACGACCCGACTTTGCAGCGGGCACCAACCTCGCGGGAAGGAATGTCACCCGTACAAAACCTGTTGCGTCAGTGGCAGGCGGACTTGGTTCACGCGCTTGAGATGGACGGCAAGTTCGCCGGTCTGGTCGTCCTGGGCCCGAAAGAAAGCGGGATGATGTACTCGGCGGAAGACCTGACCTTCCTGACGGCACTGGCACAGATCACCGGCATCGCACTGCATTGCGCCAAAGTCCACCAGGACATTACACAATTAAATGAAGATCTGCGGCTGAAGACGGACCTGATCGGACGTCAGCGACAACAGATCACGATTCTGCAGGCCGAACTGGCGACAGTGGCGCGACCGGATCTAACGACGGCACCGGCCGACCAGTTCCGACGCGAGGCGATTATCGGTCACAGCCCGGCGCTGGAACATATCATGGACACAGTGCGCAAGGTGGCCGCCAGCGAGACCAGTGTCCTGGTGCGCGGCGAAAGCGGGACCGGCAAGGAACTGCTGGCCAAGGCAATCCACGAAAACAGCCCGCGTCATGACGGTCCCCTGATCACGGTGCATTGCGCCGCCCTGTCGGCGGGACTGCTGGAAAGTGAACTCTTCGGCCACGTGAAGGGAGCCTTCACCGGGGCTCATAGTGACAAACCTGGACGGTTTGAACTTGCAAATGGGGGAACCCTGTTCCTCGATGAAATCGGTGACATTTCGCCGGAAACACAGATCAAGCTGCTGCGAGTTCTGCAGCAGCGCGAGTTTGAACGAGTCGGGGGAACTCAAACGATTCAAGTCGATGTGCGACTGATCGCTGCGACCCATCAAAACCTCGAACGGCTGATTGCTGACGGCAAATTCCGCGAGGATCTTTATTACCGATTAAACGTGATCAGTGTCACGCTGCCACCACTGCGCGAGCGGTTCGAAGACATCCTGGAGCTGGCCGTCTACTTCCTGCGCCGAGCCGCCTCCCGCGCTGGCAAGCGAATCACCAATTTCGAGGAGGGAGCCATCGACTTGCTGACCCGATACACTTGGCCCGGCAACATCCGCGAACTGCAGAACGTGATTGAACGCGCAGTCGTGCTGGCCGAAGGAGAAACCATCACCACGGACGACCTTCCCCTGGATCTGCAGGCAACCGGAATCGCTGATGAACGACCCTCGTCAGTCGACCAGGCGGGACGCGATTCCATCCACAGCGACAATCCACAAGCCGAGCGTCAGGCACTCATCGACGCCCTGGAAAAATGCGGCGGCAACAAAGCCCGCGCCGCCCGCTCCCTGGGCCTGGCCCGCAGCACCTATTTCAGCAAGCTGAAAAAACACGGCCTGGCCGACGCCGACGGAAACATCAGCCACATCAGGCGCCTGCCGCGGTGACTAACCATCCACCGATTCTTCGGCGGCACGGGTGATGTCCAAGGCCACGAAATCGAGTAATTCGCGGTCACTCATTTCAGTAAGCAATGTTTCTCCCTCGGCATTGCGGCTGAGGATCTGCGTCTCACTCCAAATCCGTTCATCCTGAGCAGTGTCGGCCCAAAGGAAAAGGAATTCGAACATGGGATGGGGATTCTACGGATATCGTGAATACGTACCGGTCGCCCAGAAGCGAGCCCGCGGTTTAAAGCATGCCGCTTCGGTCGCCGAGAAGCAGGGGCGTGAGTTATCGCCGGTGACCATCGAAGGTCGCAAGATTGCCAAAACCTTCTGGGGGCTGGCCTGGTGCGACAACCTGCAGAGGTACAGCGATTTTTCCAATCGTCTGCCGCGCGGTGCAACGTATGTCCGGAACGGCTCGGTCCTGGATCTGGTGATCCAGCCGGGACGCATCGAAGCGATTGTCGCCGGATCGGAGGCCTATACCGTCACGATCACCATTACCGAACTGAGCAAGGCAACCTGGCAGACGATCAAGCGGGACTGCACCACGTCGATCGATTCGCTGCTGGATCTGCTTTCCGGCAAGTTTTCGGACGGAGTCATGCAACGCCTGACCCATCGAGACGACGGTCTCTTTCCGACTCAGAAAGAAATCAAAATGTGGTGCAGTTGTCCCGACAGTTCCTACTGATGCAAGCATCTGGCCGCGGTGATGTACGGGGTCGGATCGCGCCTGGACAAACAGCCCGAGCTACTCTTTACGTTGCGCAAGGTCGACCCTCAGGAACTGGTCTCGCAAGCCGTCTCTGCCGGGAATCTGGAGCATGAACTGGCTGGCGAGCCCGGGACACTCAATGACCAGGATTTGGGAGCGCTTTTCGGAATCGAACTCGACCTCCCTGTCGAAACCACAAAACGACGCACACGAGCCAAGCCCGGCACAACTGCCGCGTCAGCGGCGGCCGTTCCAGCCCCTGTGACGTCAACGACAGCGAAGCCTGCCATTCGCAAGCGGCCCGCCAAAGCAAAGCTCGTCCAAAGTCCAGTTGCGACAGTCAATGTGAGCGAAGTGGAAGCCGTCGCCCCAATGCGGAATTCGAAGACAGCCAAAACCAAACCATCGGCAGCCAAGGCTGTCGCCACCAGACAGGCCACAGCAACAAAAGTTACCGTCAAGAAGAAGGCGTCCCGGAAGCGCGCGGAAGTCCTGGTAGAAACCGCTCCACTCAAGAGTAAATCCAGACGCCCGCGATAACCTACTTCGTCAGCTTCGCCAGTGCCTCCTGCGCGGCCTTGCGGACATCGTCACTGCCATCTTTTGTGGAAGCCACCTTGAGCGCGTCCTGAGCGGCGGCGGATCCCTTGCCGATTTCACCCAGTGTCCTGGCGGATTCGATTCGCACCTCAGGACGAGGCGATTCCGCGAGAGCGCGACTGATCAGCGGGATGGCGGTCTGAATGGTTTCGGCATCGGGCTGGATGTGTACCAGCGCCCATGCAGCGACGGCCTGGTCCAGGTGGTTGCGACTCTGCAGCAGACGACGCAGCGCTGGGACGCCATCCTTGGAACCGGCTCCGATTCGCCCGAGAGCATAGCAGGCGGGGCGACGGACGACGGGGTCTTCGCTGTTCACCAGGCCGATCAGATCGGGCACGGCGGGCTGGCTGGCAACACCGATTTCAGCCAGAGCGATGATCGCTTCGTGACGGACTTCGGGGACTTCATCGCTGACAGCCTTGTGCAGATCCTTGACGGCACCCGCGGCCTTGGAGCCAAGCTTGCCGAGAGCGACCGCCGCTTCCATGCGAACTCGGGGCCGGTCGATCGACAGAGCGACCGCCAGCCGTGGAACAGCGATTCTGGCGTATTCGTCATTGGACGGATCCAGTTGCAGCAGCGCCCAGATGCTGGCCAGTCGCAGCGTTGGATCATCCGAGTCCAGCGCCGCTTTCAATCCGCCAACGGCCTCCTTGGCACCAATTTTGCCGAGCGCATACGCCACGGCACCACGATTGGGAAGCGATTTGTCGTCCATCATCTTCAGCAGGTCAGGAACAGCGGACTTCGCAGCAGGACCGATGTCCGCCAGGGCGATGACGACTTCACGACGGGTGTCGGCGTCCTTCGTCTTCACAAGTGCCGTCAAGGCGGGAACCGCCTCCGCAGCATCCGGGCCGATTTGACCCAGGACCGTGGCGATCAGTTGTTCGAAGTGCGGGACCTTCAGCTTTTCAATCAGGACGGGGACAGCCGCCTTGCCGATGCGACCCAGTGCACCCGCTGCGCTGATTGTCACCGAACCGTTGGAGTCATCCATCGCTTTGGCCAGGGCGGGAATCGCCGACTTGGCATCCGGGCCGATGTCCCCCAGGCTGGTGGCGGCCGACAATCGAACGAACTCGTCCTTGTCCTGCAGCGCCTTTGTCAAGTCAGGAACGGAAGCCGCAGCGGCAGGTCCGAAGTCACCCAGAGCGGCGGCCGCATGGATTCGAACCGTCGACTTGTCACTTTGCAACTTTTTGGAAATCGCAGGGACCGCCGTCGTGGCACTCGCGCCAACGCTTGCCAGGGCACGCATCGCGTGCCAACTGACTTCATCGTTGTCCGATCCGACAGCGGTCAGCAATGCACCGGCCGCACCATTGGCATCCGTCCCGATCGCGGCCAGGGCATCGACAGCGTGAATCTTCATCTGGTCGTTGGAACCACCTAGGGCCGCCTGCAACGGAGCCACCGCGATCGAACCGGCGGCAGCCAGCCCCTGCACGGCCTCGGCGGCGATGCCCGGCGATTGTGACAATCCAGCGATTAATGCGGGAATGGCAACTGCGGCACTGGCCTTTTCCGTCGGAGCAATGGCAGTGATGGCCGCTGCGGCACTGACGCTGGTTCCAATTTTATCGTTCGCGAGCAACTGCTTCAGTTGGGGCAGTGCCGGTTTGGCATCGCTGCCAAATAGCCGCAGTGCATCAATGGCAGCATGCTGCACGATTGGATCCTTGTCCGACAGCACCTTGACGAGAGCAGGAACTGCGACTGGAGCATCCGCGTTGACGCGACCCAGAGCGATTACGGCTTCAAATCGCAGCGAAAGGTCATCGTTGGAGAGCAGCTTGACCAGGGCCGGCACAGCGGCGGCAGCTTTCGGGCCCATTTCACCCAGAGTCTGGGCTGCACGAACCTGATCGTCCACGGATCCCGTTCCCAACTGCCTGGTCAACGTCGCCACGGGAGAATCCGCCGCGGCTGCGACACTGAATGTCGATGCGATCATTGCCGCCGTCAGTAAACGTCGCCATTGCATGTGATTTCCCTTGAACTGCAGCCAAAGCTTGAAGGCAAGATGTTTGCTGGATACAAATGGAGTCAGGAATTCAGGTTTTTTCCGATGTGTTCGCGGCAAGATTCTATCGGAGCGGGGCGCACGGATGCCACTGATCGCACGTGTCCAGAAAAAGTTTCTCGCAACAAACCCTCAGCCGTAACTACAGTGAGTCGTTCACACAAGGGGCCGCCAAGATGAAGCCGGTGATGCTTGTCACGTTGTTGACCGTCGGAGCCTTGTCGATGGGGACCGCCCAGGCTCAGCGCTGGTACGTCGCCCCGAACTATGGTCACCGCTACGGGTATGGTGGCTACGGTGGCTATGGATATGGGTATGGTGGAGCCAGCACCCCGGCCTCGGCCGCCGGACATGCCATGGCGGACGTGGTGCGTTCACAGGGGATGTACAACGCCATGACGTCCGCCGCGATGGTCAATGTCGAGGATGCTCGCAGTAAGTACATTGACAACCAGAAGCAATGGACCGAAGTCTACCTGATGAAAAAGCGGGTTCTGGACGCCGAGCACGCCAAACAAAAGGAAGATGCCCGGGCTCGCAACGCCAGACTGCAGGAAGCCCAGGCCAGCAATCCCTCAAGTCTTCCGCCCCGGCTGACCAGCAGTGAACTGGATCCTTCGACCGGCAAAATCGCCTGGCCCGCCGCGTTGATGCGCGATTCGTTTGCACCGCAACGTAAAGAAATCGACGATCTGTTTACTTCGCGGGCTCACACCGGCACGACCTCGGAGATGTCCGAAACGATTTACAAGTCCGTCCGATCACTGCAGGACGATTTGCGCAAGGAAATCCGCGAAATCGTGCCGCAGGAATACATGGATGCCCGCAAGTTTCTGGATCGACTGTCCCTGGAAGGTCGCTTCCCGACTCAAGGTTGATCGCCAATCCGCGAATCCCTCAATGACCGATCGAAAAGGGGCGAGATTCTGCTTTTGACTTGGGCAAACTCCCCCAATCTCGCCGATCATACAAGTATCGCTTGATTGGTGGTGGTGAAACCGCCTATAATCAGTGATGGCTTGAACCATCCCGGAGGGTGACACTTCCCGGTTCGCTGCCTGCTCGCCCCGCCCAAATCATCCCGCCTTGAGGAGCCACGCCATGTTGAACCTCTTCCCCGGACTTGCGCGAACGTGCGAAGGTGTGTCCCGACGCAGCTTTTTACAGGTCGGAGCGCTCGCGGGTTTGGGGGTCAGTTTGCCGAATGTGCTGGCTCGACAAGCGTTGGCGAAGAATTCGGCCTCAAATCACGGAGCGAAAATCAGCTCGGACACCAATTGCATCCTGATCTGGACGCAGGGGGGGACCAGCCATCACGACACGTTTGATCCGAAGCCTCAGGCACCAGTCAGCGTGAAGGGGGAATTTGGAGCGATCGAGACTGCGGTCCCGGGGATCCAGTTCACGGAAATCCTGCCGCGTATGGCTCAGGAATTGGGTCGGTATGGACTGCTCCGCAGTTGGAATCCGATGAACGGCAGCCACGGTACCGCCGACCAGCATGTGATGTCTGGACGTAAATTCAATCCGGCGGTTCCGTATCCGACAATCGGTTCGGTGGTCAGTCATGAGCTGGGTTTCAAAACCTCGATGCCACCCTTCATCCAATTGGGCAATTCGCTGGATCACCGCTTCGGTGGCGGCACGTCGGGGATCCTGGGGCTGGAACACAGCCCGTTTGAAATTCTGGCCGACCCCAATGCCGCGAACTTCGTCGTCCGCGACATTACGCCACCCAGCGGGATCTCGAACGAGCGAGTCGACCGGCGGCGAAAGGTCCTGGACATGGTCGATTCGTTCCAGCGACCGACCAGCATCCAACCCGTGGAATTCGACGCTCTCGATGAAAACTACAAGACCGCGTTGAACATGATCACGGCTCAGGAAACGCGGCGCGCGTTTGAAGTCGAAAAGGAAGACCCCAGGCTGCGGGAACAGTATGGTCGTAATCCGTTCGGTCAAAAGATGCTGCTCGCTCGACGAATGATCGAAGCAGGCGTGCGGTTCGTCACAGTCACGGACGGGGGTTGGGACACACATCAGAACAACTTCAAGAGCCTGAAGGACAACCTGATCCCTCGCGTGGATCGCGCGTTGCCTCAATTGCTGATAGACCTGGAACAGCGTGGATTATTGGAAAAGACCCTGGTGGTCTGGCTGACAGATTTCGGCCGAACCCCCAAGATCAATTCGGCCAGCGGCCGCGATCACTGGGCATCGTCGGGCTTCGCAGTGATGGCGGGTGCGGGAATACCCGGAGGCAGCGTGATTGGCGCGACGGACGACGAAGGTGGCCAGCCGATTCGGAACCAGTACTTGACCGAAGACATCGTCGCCACCATCTACCACAAGCTGGGACTGCCGCTGGACCTGCATGTGCAGGCACCGGATGGTCGGCCTGTCCGGTTGATCGAAGGCAACCTGATCCGGGAATGGGTGTCGTAGCTGGCACCGGCGTTCGCCACCCCGCTCGCTGGTGGGGTGGCGGCGTGGGATTGGGTTCGAATCCGAACGGCCCCGGCGATCTGCCGGGGCATGTTCGTTTTCAGTCAGGCATCCTTGTCAGGGCATCATCAGTTCGCTGGTGGAATTGGGTCCACCCTTACCCGTTTCCCGCGCCTTCATTTCGATGGCGACTTCGCTGCTGGGCTTGAATTCATCGCGCGATTCCTGAGCGTCCTTGATTTCCCGCGTAATCTTGGCACTCCAGCGAGCCACGCCAAAGGGAACCTTGGGGCTCTTCCAGATCGTGGATTCCAGGATCGTTCGGCTGGACGGTCGCTCGGTCGTGACCTGACCCTGCCACTGGCTGGCGGACTTGACGTCTTCCAGGCCGACTTCGGGATCGACGCTTTCTTCGATTTGCTTCAGCTCACGGTAGTATCCGACCAGGATTCCCAACGGATACAGTTGCAGCGCCGGTTCGGTCAGGGCCTTCGGCTCGGCCTTTCCGACCTTGCGAAAACCTTTCACCAATGGCAAAAAGCTGACAGGAACACCATCGCCATCCACGTTGTCTGAGATAACAGCAGACTCGGGGATCAGGACCTTGTAGATTTCGGTTCCGACCAAGCCGGTATCGATCTTTCCATCCTTTTCACGACCGCGTTCGATCTTGATTTCGATCCAGCGGCAGGGGGCCATTTCCCCTTTGTATTCTGCCATCTCGGCTCCGACGGACTTGATCCAGACATGTTCAACCCAGGGATTGATGTCCAGCTTGCCGGCCGCAGTCCCAGGACGAATCTCTGTTTGCGCATACGTCCCCTCAAACTTCACCCAGGTTCCGTCCTCGGGTAACTGGCACACGACTCCCTGTGCGAGTCCGATTTGACTCAGGAGGCAAACGTGGGCGATCAGGCAGACGAACACAGCGGCGAAAGCCTTCATCGAAATTCTTCCTTCCAGACCTGAAACTGGGCGTTGCCCTCATTCTCTTGGATGCGGAACTTCCAACCGCCAAAACGGGCCAGCCCCTTGCGGGGTTGCCCAAAAACTGTCCGAATACCAGAAGTCTGGCAGACGATGGCAGGCGTGACAAGATCGATTCGTGAACGAAATCGTATTCGTGCCAATGGGTTTGGGGGTTGTTTCATCCCTTCCGAGTTTCTCGGCAACAGCATCCCGGCTAGGATGACGGCTAACTTTCTCCTGATCTCGTTCCCACACAAGACCATGGCCCCCGAAAACCAGCCCGATTTCGAGTCCAAATTACCGATACGAGTCGGCCGAGTGTACCTGGTTGGTGCCGGTCCGGGCGATCCGGGACTGCTGACTCTACGGGGCGCCGAATGCCTGCGTCAGGCGGATCTTGTGTTGTACGATGGACTTGTCAATCCTCTGCTGCTGCACCATACGCACGCGAACGCCGAGCGGACCTGCCGGGCCGAAGGCCCCACCGGACGCCAGATTCGACAGGACGAAATCAATCAACGACTGGTCGCTGCTGCACGGGAAGGGAAAACCGTCGTCCGCCTGAAGGGGGGCGATCCGTTCATTTTCGGCCGGGGTTCCGAGGAAGCCGCCGCCTTGCGAGCCGCCGGAATTCCGTTTGAAGTCGTTCCAGGAATCACGGCCGCCACGGCGGCAGCGGTCTACACCGGGATTTCCCTGACACACCGTGATCACGCCTCCGCCGTCGCCTTTATCACAGGGCACGAGGATCCCGCCAAACCCGCCTCGGCCCTCGATTACTCGTCACTGGCTCATTTCCCGGGAACGCTGGTCTTCTACATGGGCCTGCACCGGTTGGAAGCGATCACGGCCGCTCTGATCGCAGCCGGAAAGCCATCAACGACGCCCGCTTGCGTCGTCTGTCGAGCGACACAACCGCTGCAGCGAACTGTCACCGGATCGCTGGCAGATCTGCCGGGACTGGTGAAAACCGCAGGACTGCATCCGCCATCGCTGGTGATCGTGGGGGACTGTGTGCGAGTCCGCGATCAGGCCCGGTGGTTCGAGGACCGTCCACTGTTCGGTCAGGTGATTGGAATCACCCGGCCGGAAGACCAGGCGGACGAAGTGGCACAACGAGCTTACCAATTGGGAGCATTGCCGGTCTTGTTGCCGACAATTGAGATCGCTCCACCCGACGACTGGGCGGCCATCGACGACGTGTTGTGCCGACTGGACAAGTTTGACTGGATCATCTGGACGAGTGCCAACGGTGTCCGGGGCCTGCTGGATCGATTGTGGAGTACGGGTGGGGACGTCCGTCGACTGGGTTCCGCCAAGCTCGCCTGCATTGGGCCGGCGACGGCTGCAGCTCTGGCAACATTTTCGCTGCGTGCGGATGTGGTTCCCACCGAATTCCGCGCCGAATCGCTCGCAGCGTCACTGGCACCCCTCGTCGCTGGAAAGCGAGTCTTGTGGGCTCGAGCCAGTCGTGGCCGTGACGTCCTTCCCCGGGAATTGTCGAATGCCGGAGCGATCCTGGAACAGGTCGTCGTTTACCAAAACCGGGACGTGACCAGTTTCCCGGCCGCCGAAATGGGTCAATTGGAGCGTGGGGAATTAGACTGGATCGGACTGTCAAGTCCGTCGATTGCTCGCAGTCTGGCCCAAAACCTGACGCCGACCGCCCGGACTCTGATCGGCTCGCGAACCCGTCTGGCCAGCATCAGCCCCGTGACAACCGCCGCGGCGATTGACGCTGGCCTGGTAATCGCTGCCGAGGCGACGACCTATACCTGGGAAGGGTTGTTTCAGGCGATGATCGCTTCGCAGTGACAACGATAGTCATCGCACTCGCGTTCGGATGCATTGGTTGCCGGTCAGTCAACATCATCGCGGACGCTGAATTCCAGCTTCCAACGACCGCTGCCGCGAGTGCTGACGCACCACAATTCCAACACGCCCAGTTCCGTGATCTTCGTGTGGAACTGGACCGGCACATAGTGATCGTCCAAGGCCTCGTCCTTGGGCAGGGTTGCTTCCAGGGAATCCGTTTCTGATAGCTCGTCGTCCGTCCAGCGTTGCAACCGGACACCGGGATCATCGTCCTTGCGAGTGGAAGAACTGAAGAACCGGAAATGAGCAGGCTGGCCGACGATCAAGCCGATCGCTTCCGATGGAACATCGACGTCCGTACCTTCTTCCATGCCGAACGGGACGACGCACAGGGCTCGAAGGGGCCGCGGGGCTCCGGGAATCGCCAGGCCGGCGGATTCAATCCCGATGTAATACGACCGGGCCGCACCTCCGCGGATGCGGACTCCACCATTTGTCTTGGCCCAGCCATAATACGCGGCCCCCCGAGCGACGGCGTAATCGAGGTCATGGATCCCTTCCAGCGTCTGTGGAGATGTTTCCGGGAACCAGGCCTTCAGAGTGTCGAGCAACCGTTCACGCAGTGAATCCGCCTTGAACACACCTCCGTTGAACAGGACGTATGTCGGGCGGACGGGCTGACCTTCACTGTCTCCATGACTCTGCAAGAACGCAGCCAGGTGCTTCGTGACGGAGGTATCCGCTTCATAGGGGAGCCCCAATTCCTGGAATCCCGAGGCCCGTTGACGGGCGGGCCGATCCGTCAGGCCACACTGCGGAAAGAATCCGTTCACCAGCAAGTCCAGCGTGGCATCTCGCGGAACGTCGACCGTGACTGTCCCGCCGATCAATTTGCTGCCACGACCCAGGACCGAAACAGGATGCTTTTTCGGACCGTCCGGTGCCAGCAGCGTTTCCTTGGCCAATCGACAGGCGTGCCACAACGAAACCGACTGCCAGGGATCCAAGATCACTCCCTTTTTGGCAAACAGTCCGGCCACATGGTGGGCCAGTGCCAGATCCATGTTGTCACCGCCGACGAGCAAATGATTGCCGACCGCGATTCGCTTCAGGACCAGTTCACCCGCTTCCTCGGCGACGCCTACCAATGTCAGATCGGTGGTGCCGCCACCGACGTCGCAAACGAGTAATGTATCGCCAACCTTCAAGACTTTGCGCCACCGTTCACCGATCGCCGTCAACCACGAATAAACCGCGGCCTGAGGTTCTTCGAGCAGAACCATGTCATCCGGCAGACCGGCCAGCGACGCCGCTTCACGCGTCAGTTCACGGGCACTGGCGTCGAACGACGCAGGGACCGTCAGGACGACCTGTTGATCCGCGATGGGATCCTTTGGAAACGCATCCTGCCAGGCGGCAACAAGGTGTTCCAGGTATCGCCGTGCCGCGGTGACAGGACTGACCTTGGGAACATCGTCACCAGCACCCCATGGCAGGATTGCCTGATGCCGGTCGACGCGGCTGTGACACAACCACGATTTGGCAGCACCAACGGTCCGCTCTGGAAGTTCGGCCGACTGGCGTCGAGCCATTTCGCCGACGGCATACTCTCGATCGGTCGCCCACGGAAGGTCGTATGCACCGGACGAGGCTTCCAGCTTGTTGGCCAGATACAGGAATGACGGCAACAAATCTCGATTTTCAACCGTGGCAGGGGCCACCAGTTGTGGAATGGGCAACAGCCTGACGTCGGGCTTGTCGGCATCGAGTGGAGCGAATGCCAAAGCGCTGTTGGTGGTGCCGAGATCGATCCCGATAATGTACTTCGATGTCATTTGCCTGGACTTTGAGTGAGATGGCTGCAGGACGGTGAAATCGCAGAATGTCTGCTGGTTTACAGTGCAGGAATGATGCCTGTTCAATCAGCTATCCAATCTCCACCTCTGCAGCCGCAATCGTCTTCCCCCCAGCTTCTGTTCCCGTGTATTGCGGTAATTCGCACTTTGCAGCTTCCCAGCCATGGTGTCTCAACGTTCCGTGGAACGGCGCGGTACCAGTGATCTTGCCAGTCAACCGATAGCGAGCCGCTTCAAATCCACTCGGAACTTCCACTCGTGCCCCTTCTTCATCGGTGATCACCGGTTGGATTCCGAACAGCCGATCCAGAACCTTGCTGGCATCCTGATGGATGGCGCGTACCGCCGCACCAACCTGATCATCGGTGTAGTTGGTCAGGTCTTCCTTCAAAAAGTCGACCAGTCGGGCTTCTCGCTGCAGGGTGGCAAGCAGCGTAATCGCTTCGTTCTGAGTCGGCCGTTTCGGTTCTGGACGAGGTCGCTCCTCAACCCGGGCAGTTGGCATCGGGGGTGGTAAGACTGGTTCTGGAGCGGCGCCTGACATCGCCCGCTCCACACGTGCCGCGGTCTCGCCGTTAAACAGCACACCAAAAAAGACTTGAAACGCCAGCAGAATCCGCCTCATGAAGGCCATCTCCCCAAATCGAAACCGTGGAATCAAACTCCAAGTAGCGCGGGTCGAATCGCAATTGTCAACCTACTCCAATCAACGGACTTGCAAGTGCCTATCTGAATAGACTGTTAATCCGATTGCATTCAGTGGACGCTGTGACGCCTCGCGCGTAGAGTCATTTCCACACAGCAGGGATCCGAGTGGGCCATGTGGCACGAACTGTGCGGATATGTTCGTCACAGTCCTGCCACTCCACTCACTTGGAATCGAGTTTCCACTCGAGATGGATCAGTCACAATCGAAAGTTCAAGACGCGATGAAAGTTCAGCAGTTTCTCGAGCATCACGGTCTGAAACAGAATCCGTTCAGTCAGGAAGACGCTCAGACAGACCCCTTATTTCAGCAGTTCTGCGCCCGCGGGACATTTCACCCCGCCTGGGACAAGATTTACGGAGATCCGGGAACTCCGTCGACCGCAGTTGTGTTCGGAGAAAAGGGGAGCGGCAAAACGGCTCTGCGACTGCAGATTGTCGACCACACCGCCAACTTCAACCGGGAACACGCGGACAGCCGTATCTTCATCATCGAATACGACGATTTCAATCCTTTCCTGGATTGCTTTAGTGAAAAGATGGTCTGGCCCGGTGCAACACCCGAACGGACGCTGTCCAAGTGGCGGTTGTGGGATCACATCGACTGCATCCTGTCGCTCGCGGTCACCCGACTGATCGATGACGTGCTGGACGAGCGAACGATGGGTGAACCCCAGCCATTCGAAGTCCGCGGTGAGAGACTGCAGAATCTGACGCGACCCCAGAAACGAGATCTGTTGTTGCTGGCCGCGTTCTATGATCGCAGTACACATGTCAGCGTCCAGCATCGCTGGTCAAGTCTGCGACGGAAACTGCACTTTGCCAACTGGAAAACCTGGCGAGAATTGGCGATCGGCGGCGGCGTTTCACTTGGCCTGTTTGGTCTGTTGGCAGAGTTGGGATACCTGCGACAGTTTGGACAATGGTGGGTCTGGCTGGTGCTGATTGCCGCGTGGTCTCCCTTCCTGTGGAAGCAGGGTTGGCTCACGTGGCTCTCCTGGAAGATCAAACGCCAGATCCGGGTCCTGGATCGGCAAATCAATCCGTTGCGAGAAATCCTGTCGGGATTCGAAGGAGTCGATCTGACAGGCCAACCGTTGCCCGCCCGGGAACGAAGCGATGATCGCTACGAGTTTCTGGGCAAGCTGCTGTCGATCCTCAAGACGCTGGGTTTTAGTTCCGTGACAATCCTGGTGGACCGCGTTGACGAACCACACATGATCAATGGTTCCCCGGAGCGAATGAAGGCCTTTCTGTGGCCGATGTTTGACAACAAGTTCCTGAAACTGCCGGGATTGGGTTTCAAGCTGTTGCTGCCGGTGGAGGTCAGTTTCTTCCTGGCGAAGGAAGACAAGGAGTTTTACGAACGGTCCCGCCTGGACAAGCAGAATCTAATCCGTTCTTTAGAGTGGACCGGCGAGTCGTTGTACGATCTGGCGAACGACCGGATTCGAGCCTGTAATCCTCACAATCACGAGGCCACATTCAAACTGAAATCCTGGTTTGATGATGCGATCACGGAACCGGAACTGGTGAGTACATTGGCTCGATTGCGCGTGCCCCGACACCTCTTCAAGTTTCTGCATCGTCTGCTGGTTGAACATTGTCACCGGTACACCGACGAAACACCCCGATGGCAGATTGGACGTGAGACATTGCAATCCACACTGGCCGTCTACATGCGTGACCTGGAAGCGTATGACCGCGGCTTGGGAACGGGTTGATGGACCCAATCAGCCAGGAAGGCGGCTGTCTTGCGCGAATTCTCCGGACTCAAATAATTGAGAGACAAGCGGGAAATTGATTTCATGCAATTCGGCTCTAGATCCGATGCAAGCTGGAAACAATCAGATGTCTCCCTCGCGTGGCAGTCAATTAGCCAAATACGGGTCCCATTGAATCTTTCACGGAAATTCCCATGGACGTCATTTACCGTTACGACCCATTTGCTCCGATCACCGCCCGCCAGATCCCGGATTTCAAAGCGGCCGTGAATGAACTTGTCCAGGGAAATGAACGGTTCAAGCAACTGGTCCATCGGATGCAGGAACGGACCCTGGGAGGCGATGCCGGTGAACCGATCGTGGTCCCAATCAGTCCCATGACTTCGGGGTTGCCGCTGTTTGCGGGAGCCGTGCCCGCCCAGGCTCCGTTTGCTGTCGTCCTGGGATGCTCGGATGCCCGCGTCCCCACCGAGGCGGTGTTCGATCAATCGTTCAATGATCTGTTCGTGTTACGTATCGCTGGAAATGTACTCGGTTCCGAATGTCTGGGCTCTCTGCATTACGCGTTGCGACACTTGAAAGACAGTTTGAAGGCAATCGTCGTCCTGGGACATTCCAAGTGCGGGGCCGTCACCGCCGCTGTAGACACCCATTTGTCACCGGACGCCTATGTCAACATCGCCTGTACGTTCCCACTGCGGTCGCTGGTGGATCAAATCCAAATCGCAGTTCGCGGTGCTTCGCACGCCCTGGAAAAGCACGTCGGCATAGCCCTGCCCAACAAGACGCTCTACCGATCCCTGCTGGTCGGTATCACCGCGTATGTCAACGCCGCCGTCTCTGCATTCGAACTTCAACGGGAGCTGAGTCTGTACGCCTCGGATGGACCGCAAGTGGTGTTCGGTGTTTATGAATTTGAATCGCTTCGTGTCCAGAGCAGCCCGGCACTCACTCCAGAAACGCCGCGACTTCGGCCAGCCCCTCGTTCCGCGGAGGAACTGGCGAAGTATGCCACCGAGGTCGTGGAAGCGATGATGTCGCTGGAGGATGACCAACTGGAAGCGACGTACATGCTGACCATGCGGGCCTGAGAATTCGCGGTGTTCGCGACGCGGATCAGCCGCTGCTTCCGGAACTCACCAGTGCCCGGATGGCGTTGACCCAGTACCCCATGAACAACCCATAGCCGATAATGAACATGTGAGCGGCAACAATCAGCCAGAAGACCAGCCGGAATTGGATCTTCTGAGTCTTGTGCCGAAAGATGCCACGGGCCAGATAGGCCCCCGGCCACCCTCCGAAGACGCTGCACAGGTGGAGTGTCCGTTCTGAAATACGCGATTGCGCCCGGACTGCCCGGCGCTTGTCAATGCCGTACAGCGTAAACGCGATCACGCTGCAAACCACTGTGCTCAGCAGGTAAATCGCCAGCGGAGCAGGCAGGCTGACACCATCTCGCGTGAAGGCCAGGTACAACAGAAATGTCGCACCTACAAACCATACGGTCGCAAAGAACGTAAACACGCCTCGCACCCGGGAAAACGGGTTCAACCATTCCAGCCAGGTTCGCTTGCGTGGTGCCACAATCAATCTCAACGGATTCGGTCGTCATCTGTCTGTCAAACAATCTCGGTGGTCCGCCGACGCTGGCAGCGTCGGTTACGATCACAGCCGATCAGATTACATCGTCATCGGGATTCCACAACCAACCTGATGTTTTCGCTCTGGATGGCTTTGTTCTCCCTTCGAAAGAATTATTCAGCAGCAGTGGTATTAGAGGGGGCGGAAAACTGTGGATTGTCAATTGTGGATATCTCGTAACCAAGGTCGTCGCAATCAGTTCGCGATTGCTTTCCACAAAGGGAGGATGTTGAAGAACAGACGACACCTAAGGGACAACCTGTGGGTGGCTGATGGTGAATCGGGCGACTTGTCGGCACCGGGCGCCAGCTGACTGAAGGCAATTGTTGAGAATTGCGAAAAACAGCAGAGATCGCGAACAGGTTATGCACAATCTTCCCGTCGCAATTCTGCGATCCGCTTCTGCAACCGTTGGACCTGTTGTCGCAACGTGGGGGCATGAGGCAGTAATTCTTTCAACCGGCTGAGACTGTGAGAAACAGTCGTGTGCGTCCGCTCACCAAAATAGTGTCCGATGAATTCCAACGGCCGTCCCGTCAATTCGCGGGCCAGGAACATCGCGCATTGTCGGGGAACAATCAAACCGGGTTGTCGCGATCGCGAACGAAGCTCGGCGGGTTCGATGCCGAATTCGCTGGCGACTGCGGCGGCAATCGCATCCAGTGACAGGTTCTCGACAGGTTCCGACTCGGAAAACCAGCGTTCCAGAAACTTCACGTCCACCAGCACGGACCGTCGCGTGCAGTGCGACACCAAACGTTCCACCAGCGCAGACAGTTCGCGCGGCGAAACCGGCCAGCGGTCCGCCAGCCATTGGAAAGTCAGTTCTGAGGGTTCTACCAATGGTAATCGACGGCCAATTGCCAACCGCGTCAACAGTTCGATGCGACTGTCGCGACTCAGCACAGGCAACGTCGTGCACAAGCCGCCATGACACCGACTGATCCAACGCGGTGAGAATTCACGAAGTTCGCCGGGCAGTTTGCGGCACGTAAACAGCACGTGTGTCCCGTTGTGGTTGAGTTGGTCAACCAGTTCCAGCAACAGGTTCTGCCATTGGTGGCGACCTTCCAGAACCTGCAAATCGTCGCAGACCAGAATGTGGAGACCATGGAACAATTCCAGGACATCGGCCAGGATCTGTTGTTCGTCCGCCGCCGACAGCATCTCGGCGAGTTCCTCCGCAGTGGCGATGACAGCGACCAGTTTTGGTTGCTGGTGTCGAACGTCACGGATGGCCGAGCGTGCCAGGAACGATTTTCCCATCCCTTCCGGTCCGGACAGGAACGTCAAACTTCCGGCAGCGTGGGTCGTGCGATGTCGGCTGCTTAGTCGGGACATTGCCGCGCGGGCAAATGCCTGCTCGGTCAGCGGAATACACAATTCCGCTGTCGCAATCAGAGTCTGGGTGCGAGCCACCAACGCATCGAACATCGAGAACCGACCTTCATGAGTCGAGTTCGCAAGCGTCCGTTTGCGGAGTGATCCTCCTTGAAAATCAGTGCGAATCCGGTTGAATCGCACTGATCCCAACCTGCTCCGGGTGGAGCGAACGGTTGGGGAGCGGGGATCATACTGCACTCACACCGGTTTGCGAAGCGTTGCGACCACGCGGGCGATCCGTGCCGCCGCCAACTCGAGTTCGTCGTGGGTATTGAGGAAACTGAGGGAAAATCGGATGGCCGACCGATATAAATCGGGAGTTAACCCCATCGCCACCAGGATCGGAGCCGGCTCTGAGGATCCGCTGGCGCAGGTGGTCCCCAGCGAACAGGCCACTCCCTCCAAGTCCAGCGCCACCAGCAACGCCTCGCCATCGACCCCGGGAAACGAGATGTTCAGGGTGTTCGGCAACCGTCGCGCCTCGCCGCCGTTGACGACGGCAGGATTGCACTGCTGACACAGGATTGTCTGAAAATGATCCCGCAACTGCTGCACGCGGACCTCATGCCACGCGCGTCGCTCGTTCCACAACTGCAATGCCTTGGACATCCCGGCGATCAAAGCAACCGCTTCCGTTCCCGCCCGACGTTCCGCTTCCTGATGACCGCCGTGGAGCAGCGGTGACAGATGAGTGCCGTCCCGAACCAACAGCCCGCCCACTCCACGCGGCCCGTGAAACTTGTGAGCACCAAAGCTCAACGATGTCGCGTCCAGATCCAGAAAGTCGACTGGGACTTTTCCGACAGCCTGAACGGCGTCCAGATGCAGGGGAATCCCCCGAGCTCGACAAACCTTTGCCAGCGGTTTGACATCCTGAATCACTCCTGTTTCGTTGTGTGCCAGCAGGATTGCCACCAGGCGAGTGTCTGCGGGGAGTTCGTCCATCAGCAATCGACCGGCCGAGTCGACCGGCAACGGATGTAACTTCCAACCGCAGCTTTGCAGCGATTTGCAGGCCTGCAGAATGGAGGGATGTTCCCCGGGGGACAGGACAATGGTTCCGGCAGGCCCCTGTGTCAGTCCCTGGATCGCCATATTGTTGGCTTCGGTGCCGCCGCTGGTGAAAATCAGTTCACCGGGGGTTGCTCCCAGCCAGCCAGCCAGCCTTTCGCGACATTCTTCCAGAACTTGGCGTGCCTTTCGTCCTGCCCGGTGTCGACTCCCCGGGTTTCCATAGCAATCGCGCATGACGCGCACGACCTCATCCAGCACTTCTGGCAGTGGTGGCGCGGTCGCGTTGTGATCGAGATAAATCGGGGATGGCATGCTGGGACGTTAGCCGCGATGGTAGAATGGCGGGGTTATACCTGCGTCAAAACAGTGATTACAACGGACCGATTGTGCGCAACTCAGGAAATCGAAACAATCGAGCGTGTCTGTTTGATGATCGGCAGACGGACTCCGTCGCATTTTTACGGTTCTCGCATTGTTGCACGGCGGCAGACCGCGTGGAATCACCAGTTGCTGTCGTTATGATCAGCATGACGAATTCCTGCGGAATCCCGAATGGATGAATTGATGAGGGTTGAGAACCTGACAACTGCCGAGTTATACAGGGCCGCCGAGATTTTGAAGGGGGGTGGCCTGGTCGCCATCCCCACGGAAACCGTGTACGGGCTGGCTGCGAACGCTTTGGATCCACGGGCGGTCTCCAGGATTTTTGCCGCCAAGGATCGGCCGTTCTTTGACCCGCTGATTGTGCATCTGGCCGACGTTGACTGGTGGCCGAGAGTGGTGAGCGAATTCCCACCGCTCGCCAGGCGACTGGCCGAACGGTTCTGGCCCGGCCCACTGACACTGATTCTGCCGAAGTCCAACGCCGTTCCGGATCTGGTGACGTCCGGCATGCCGACAGTCGGGATTCGAATTCCCGATCACCCGTTGACGCAACAACTGCTGCGGATGGCTGACATTCCCGTCGCGGCTCCCAGTGCCAACCCGTTTGGTCGACTGAGCCCGACGACCGCCGAACACGTTCGCCAGCAGTTGGGCGATCGGATTGAGATGATCCTGGATGGTGGTTCGTGTCGCGTGGGAATCGAATCCACGATTTTGCAGATCCATGGAGATGCGGTGACGCTACTGCGTCCCGGCGGGATCGACCTGGAGTCGATCGAAGCATTGATCGGTCCGGTGGGTCGACCGAGTCCCTCCGCGCAGAATCAACCCGCCGCTCCCGGGATGCTCGACAGCCACTATGCGCCGCGAACAAAATTGAGCCTCGTCGATCAGATCCCCCATCAGGCCCCGTCCGCGAGTGTGGGTGCCCTGGTATTTACAGAGGAATCGAATCTCAGCGGGTATGCCGCCATCGAAACCCTGTCGTCCAGCGTTGATCTGGTGGAGGCGGCCGCCGGGTTCTTTCAAGCCTTGCACCGATTGGATCAGGGAGGCTTGGAATTGATTCTGGCCTGTCCGTTTCCGGATCAGGGTTTGGGCCGAGCGCTGAACGATCGACTGCGCCGCGCGGCACATGGTTGAAGGAGGCGAGGATGTCAGGACATCTCAACAATCTAACGGCAATCGTCGTGGGAGCGTCGAGCGGCATGGGTCGTGCGACGGCCGTCCTGCTCGCTCGGGCAGGTGTACACGTGATTGCCGTGGCCCGTCGCCTGGATCGACTGATGGAACTGAAACAACAGGTGGACTCGAATGGGGGATCCGTCGAGATCTGTGTCGCCGATGCGACGAACTCGGAAGATGTTCAACGAGTGATGTCTCAGTCACTGCAGAAGACTGGCCGAATTGATCTGTTGGTCTATGCGACAGGGACGAATACGCCGGACCGGGCACTGACGGTCCTGACCGACGCGAACTGGCTGAACTTGATCAACACCAACCTGACGGGTGCCTTCCTGTGTACGAAGGCCGTACTGCCGTCGATGCGTGCCGCGCGGAATGGATTGATTGTGTATCTGTCCTCGGCCTGCGTCCAGATGCCGGATGTGTCCGGGGTCGCGTACCAGGCCAGCAAGCACGGGTTGGTTGGGTTGGCTCACGGGACCCGTGTCGAAGAAAAGGCGAATGGCATTCGCACAACGGTCATCTTCCCTGGTTTGTGCGATACGGAGATTTTGACGAAACGCCCGGTTCCAACACCGCGAGAAGTGCTGGATCAATCCCTGGCTCCCGAAGATGTGGCGGAGGCGGTTCTGTTCCTGGCACGCCTGCCGGGGCGAGCCGCCGTGCCGGAACTGCAGTTATTGCCCGCGAAGTTGTAGGTCTCAGCGTTCAAGCGTTTGTCGCGAATCCAACGTGCCACCGGCTTGCTGAATGGAACTGGTCAGCGACGCGGCATGGGCCGCGAAGCGCTGATCCGCCGTCGGAATGGCTTCGCGCAGTCGCTTGGAGAGCATTCCAGGTTTGCTGGTACTGCGTAATTCGTGCAGGTAATCCACCAGCACGGTGCGGGTTTCCTCACTGTGATGCAGCATGAAATGGACCCAGGCCCATGCTTCCAGGTAATCCCCCTTTTGCATGTCCTCGACTTTTTCCAGCGACTCCAATCGATCCAGGTCGGGCTTCCAGCCTTGCGACAGGTTGCTCGCCAGGCGCATGGCGTAGTCGCGATTCAGTCCTCGTGGCTGAGAGGTGACCTCGAAATACTCCGCCAGTCCCTCATCCAGCCACAACGGGACGTCCATCAGCGAGGCATGCAGGACGCCGTGTGTGTATTCGTGGCGCAGATCCTCCTGAATCCGTTCGCCCCAGAATGTGAAGACCGACAGTTCTTTGGATGTCCCGACGAAATAGGCTCGTCGCGGGGGAAGCAACGGGTAACGTACCTGCAGGTATTGGGCGTAACGAGTCTCGTCCGAAAAGAGATAAACGGTGACGGGTTGCTTCTGCAGGGGCAGATTCAGTTCGTCCGCGATTTCGTCCCGCAACTCGTCCAGGTCGCGCAGGATCGGATGGTCCTTGCGTAACTTGAGGTCACACTTCACCTGCAGATGATCGTTCTGCAGCGCACTTTGTTTGGGAAGTCCGACGGGAGCCGGGTTGACGATTTTGCACCCGACCAGAAAAGTCAGGCAGAGAATGGTCACCCGCCGAAGCCACCCGAACGAACGGTGATCGCTCTCGAAACTCGATCTGCGTCGAATGGCGAGGCGACTCATGAGTGTCGTAGATCCCGACAAAGAGACAACGGCTGCGGATTCCATTCCAGCCAGACTCGAACTGAGCCCGGCAGCGGGGAGGGATTCTTGCAGAAGATCGACAGTCCAACAAGACCGGTCCACAGGTGGGACTGGGCCGTTTGCGGTCACGGAGAAGGAGACGTAAGTGATGTGAGTAAATGCAGATACGAACGCACTCGGGTGCCAGGCCGGTCATTTACGAATTCTGCATGTGTCTGGTCCCGTCACTTATGGCCAGAAGCCGCTGTTCTGTTCCACGAATTCCGTGGCCCAGTGGTAGTGGTCCAGCAGTCCGGTCGCGTCGCGTCGGAGCAGGCGATAGGCTGCGTAAACTGCTTCCACGGTTGCCAATCCTCCGTCGGGATCCTGGTGGACCTTGGAGGTCCGCGGGTAGGCGGTGATGAGTGGCGGCAGGCTGCGGATGGGAATTTCGGCATGGGCCCGCTGCATTGGCTCGACGTGTCGCCATGTTCCATCCAGCACCAGTAATCCGCAATTCGCATCGTCTGGACCCAGGATTGGCCCGCCCAGTCCCAATCGGACATAGCCACTGAGGTCATACGGCATGCGGGGGAAATTGCAGAAGGCAATATCCTGACGGCCTCGCAATGGTCGGACAGTGCATTTGGCGCGTCGTTCGCGCGGATGAATAACAATCACCGTGATCGGAAACAGAATCTCGGGTGTTTCGGCGGCGGTCACTCTGGGAATCCCGGATTGGCGAAAATGGTCCAGGTGCCCCCGCGAGTGGAGGAACACTGAGACGCGAAAAGTTCAGACTCAACCGTGGCACCATGGCCCGGCAACGACGGGCGAACGTTTCAATGCCCCAACTACACAGGAAACCGAGGTCGCAGGCTTTTGTTTCCTGCGGCATGGAATACAGTGTTTGGCATGTTTCAGGCAAGGAACCGCACCTCATGTCGTCACTGATCGTCTTGTGTCCTCACTGTCTCACGTGGGTGGAACCCCACGCACAGTGTTGCACGGAGTGCGGGGGTAGTGCGAACACCGACGAGAACGATCCTGCGAGCGAACTCCTGGCCGCTCGATTGGGAACGCGATTACTCGATCTGGGGCCTGTCAAGCTGCTGCGACGTGGTTGGCCGGCCTGCGGTCAGTTGCTCGCCACCACGAAGGGTTTGTTGTTTATTCCGCGATTCACGATCCAGCCGAGTGGAGCGATGGAGGCGACGACGGACGAAACACCTGGCCCATCGAACCGGGTGGCCCACTTGTTCCACTGGTGGTCGATACCGCCTTGGCGTCGACCTGTTGACGAAGTGGTACCGATCTCTCCCGACACCGCGGCAGGTCCGCCAATACCGGTGCTGGATCTGCTGTTGGATTCCCCGGGAGGATTCTTCATCCAGCGGAGTTCGATTCAACGAATCAGCCTTCGCTGGGGTCGTGCATACATCGAGCGACCGCCGTCCCGCAGTGTGACACTCGCTCAATGGGGCAGTACGACGATGCGCGAAGCACTTCGGTTACTCATCGAATCCCACGATTGGCGAAGCCTTGTGACAGGATTGTAAACGGCACCCTGATCCAGGCGTGCGAACTCCTGGAGGCGCATCCGTTGCGCACTGTGAATCCTCCAGCGTAGTGCGCGAAAATCCGTGCTCCGCTCATCGATTCGATGATAGGGGGGCGCGCTTCCGCGCAACCTTGATGCCTCCAATAAATTTCGCGATCAGACCGCACCTCCGGATTTCACAACACAATGCGTACAAAAAACCCTTGCAATTTCGAGTTAACCTACGGTAGTCTCTTCACGAATTCGCAAGAATTCTCTGCAAAACGCCGAGAAATCCTTCATCAAATCTGACCGGGATCACGTAGGCTCGTCTGTCGACAAGTGTCCTCAACCTTAACTTTGGCATCGTGAACATGGTCTGGCGAGGCTCATCATCGCCGAGTCGGTTCTTCACACGCGGCGTTCTGTCGTTGTGCCTGGTTATCGTTTTGAGCTTTAATTCCGGCACTGTCCAGGCGTCATGCGGCGATTATCTGCACGGACATGGCGAGCCGATGGGCGGCCATGCGGCAATGAATTCCGACGGCTCTGATCCAATCCTGGGGCATCGAAGCATGCCGCTGGGTCGGCCTGTTTGTTCAGGGCCGCATTGTCAGCGAGACCAGCAGGCTCCCGCGGCGCCGTCGAAGGCGATTCAAGTTCCCACCTTCAACGATGCCATTCTGGAAGCGATCTCCACGCTGGCGGTTGTTGATGATGTCGGCTTCGTGGCACCGTCCGACGCCGACCATGCGTCAGGCTCCGTCGGACGCATCTTTCGGCCACCTCGCGCCGCGTAACTTGTGGCTGGTGGGGATTTCGTCTGGCGAAGAGTGCGCGCTCGTGGCGCGCCAATGTCAGCACGTCATCAGTCGTCGGGTCAGCCTGCCGACAGGACGGATCTGACGTCCCACTCACGGGTAGTCGCGGGACATCCGAATTGCGGATGAAGCGTCGCCCTGCCGGCCACGGAACGGTGCGGCCTGAACACCCATTGGTTACGGGCCTGGTGATTCGCATCATTCGTGATGAGGCGCGGAAATCGCTCGTGGAGCGATCGGCTGCATTCTGTCTGATTCTCGATCTTCATTTCTCGCGCGATTGCGCGATCTTACTCTTGAATTTGTGGAGGTTACGTCATGATCAAGTCCAATCGTCGAAGTGGTTTTACGCTCATCGAATTGCTGGTGGTGATCGCCATCATCGCCGTCCTGATTGCATTGTTGCTGCCTGCTGTTCAGCAAGCTCGCGAAGCGGCTCGAAGGACACAATGCAAAAACAGTTTGAAGCAACTGGGGCTGGCTCTGCACAACTACCACGACAACCACAAGATGTTTCCGATGGCCAAGAATACGTCGACCGCAACCTCTCATACGAATTTCCCCGCGCAAGCGAGAATTCTGCCATTTATTGATCAGGCTCCGCTGTACAACCAGATCAATTTCAGTCTGAAGCCAACCGACCCCGTCAATGCAGGCCCTTGGGCATTTACCGTGGCCGCGTTCCGCTGCGCTTCAGACTCCGACAGCATGCAGGCGGTGGCTGGTGGTCGGAACAATTACTATACGAACTACGGAACGATCATCGGGAATTCACTTCCCGGAACCACGGTCGGCAGTACCAACTATGGGATGCCAATGCCGGATGGCGTGATGTTTCAGGACAGTAACACTGGCTTGAGTGATATGTTGGACGGTTCCAGCACCACGGTGATGATGTCCGAGCGGTGTCTGGGTGACGGTAGTAATGGGATCAGCACCCGCAAAACGGACACGTTCCAACCCGGCGTCTATCCGAACGACGCCAACGATGCCCTCACGATCTGCCGCGCGACAAACGTTCTGGACCTGTCCAAGCAGGGAAAATCCAATGCGGGAGTGTCGTGGTTGTCGCCCGATCACACCACGACCTACTACTACCACGTGCTGCCACCGAACGATCTGTCCTGCATGTACCCGCCGAGCCGCATTTCGACGACGGCGAACAGCCGACATGTTGGTGGCGTGCATGTGGTACTCGCGGATGGCGCCGTGCGGTTTGTGTCGGACAACATCGATATCAACGTCTGGCGTGCGATTGGCACGCGGAAGGGGTCGGAAATCGTCAGTGATTTCTAATCGAACCGGGACTTGCGGGCTCTTTGTGGCCCGCGATTTCCCCAGCACGCTCCGCGCCGCGGCGACCGTGGCGCTTGATCCGTTGTTCGTTCACTCTTCTGACAAGTTGAGCTCCCATGAATACAACAATTGCTTCTGTGCGCATCCCCCGGTGGATGCTGATGGCGGCATTTTCGGTCGTGTTGATGGGCTGCGAGCGGAATGCACGCAGCCTGTCGGTCAATGAGGCATCGGCACGCGATGCTTGCAAGACGTTTCTGACAGCGTGGAAAGAAGGCAAAAAGGCCACCGACCTGGCACCAAAGATCATCGGCAAAGACTCCGACTGGGATGCGGGTCGAACATTGGAATCGTTTGAAATCCTGCCGCAGGAGCGCAGCGATGGGGCCAACCTGTTCCTGAACGTCAAACGCAGCATCAAGACCCAGAAGGGTGCCGTGTTGGAACAGGAAGTGGGCTACGTCGTCGGGACGTCTCCGGTCATCACCGTCTTTCGCTCCGACCAGTGACGAAGGTCATGAATCGCCGCAGCAAGGGCCTGAGAAAAATGCCAACCGTCTCTCAGTTCGAAGTATATCAGCCGGGGCCCCTGACCGTGCTAGGTTTTGGAGACCGGCCGGTCCTGCAACTGGATCTGGCCGAATGTCGCGATGAGGTTTTCGATCTGATTCGCAAGCAGCGTTGCCGGATCCTGGCCATTGACCTGACCGGGGTTCAAATCATCCCCAGTGGACTGCTGGGGCTGTTGGTCGCCGTTCACCGTGACGGTGTCAGCGTCTGCCTGTTCAATCCATCGAATGACCTGTGTGAAGTTCTGGAAATCACGAAGTTGGATCAGTTGTTTCCAACTTACTGGGTTGAAACCTGAAAAAGACAATCCTCATTCCTGGAGAATACCCCATGCGAAACAGGCTCTTTTGCAGTGCTCTCTGTGTTGCCACATTCTGTGCAAACACGTGGGCTGCAGAAACGAGTGACGGCCTGACGAAGACCCGTCCCGAAATGAAAAAGCGAATTGAAGGGTTGAAGAATCGGGAGGCGCGCATCCCTTTGCCGGCCTTGACCGCAGAGGAACTGGCGTCGGGCCGCCGCTCGGTCAACAACGGCCGACTGCGATCCCTGTACCTGCCCGAATCCTGGCAGGCGAATCGTTCGTCGACAGGCACGCAGGGACAGCGTCGTTCAACTCCGGCGAATGTCAGCACCACGCTCAACCAGTTACAGCAGGCTCCCGATTACGCCTTCAAGACGCGGCTGTTCTGGATTGTCTCGCGGACCAACGACTGTCAGTACTGCCTGGGTCATCAGGAACTGAAACTGCGTCGCTCCGGTATGACGGAAGACCAGATCGCAGCTTTGGATAGTCAATGGTCGGTTTTTCCGGCCGACGAACAGGCCGCGATGCGCCTGACCCGTAAAATCACACTGACACCGCACCTGGTGACGGACGAGGATCTGGCGGCCTTCAAGAAACACTTTACCGACGCCCAAGTGGTGGACATCCTGCAGACCGTGGCTGGCAACAACTCCACGAATCGCTGGACGGCTTCGACAGGCATTCCACAGGATCGATCATTTGGCGGCGATGAACCAAGCCAATTGGATACGCCGACATCGCCCGAGTTCGCCACCATCGAGACCAAGGTGGCACCGTTCGATTACAAGCCGCGTGCGGCGTGGGAATCGCGATCAGAGGCCGAAGCGGCGATGGGGGCCTGTCAGCATCGAACCCCGCTGGTCAAGCTGCCGTCGATGGACGTCGCCCGCCAGGCTTTGGCGGCTGACACGCCGGGCATCACACCACCCGTCTGGTGTCAGGTCCTGGCCTATTCCCCGCAATCGGAATTGCGTGCCTGGAAGCACCGCCAGGCTGTGGCGCGTGAAGGCCAGTTGAATCCAACGTTGAAAGCTCAGATTGCCTGGATCACGGCACGTGAAAACCGCGCCTGGTACTCGGCAGCGCATGCGAAACAAAGGCTGAACGCGCTCGGCGTCAATGACGAAGTCCTGTATTCCATCGGTGTCAACGAGTCGGGCTTTACTCCCGCCGAACAGGCGACTTTTGTGTTTGCCCGCAAGCTGACGTCCGCTCCCCATACGATTGTTGACGAAGACGTGGCGGGATTGAGGAAGCTGTTCAACGACCATGAAGTCGCGGAAATCATTTTCCTGGTCTGTGACGGGAATTCCTTTGATCGCCTGACCGAAATGCTGCGATTACCGCTCGAAGGTGGATCGACCACCGTGGGGCAGGCTCGTTGAGGCGTACCAGGCAAAGACCTTCACGCGCCGCGGTTTGTCGTCGCGGCGCAGATTCAAGATTCACTGGGAGTACACCAATGTCGAAGTCCGTCGCCCATCGATTGTTTTTCGCAGCACTGGGGTTGAACGCGCTGGCCGTCGGATCGGCACTGGCCGTCGATTCGGACAATGCCCCGCGGCCCGTCCCGCTGACGCGTCCGGAGATGAAGGAATTCCTGGAGGATATGAAGGGCCGAACCCTGCGGATTCCGCTGCCGGAACTGACTGAGGCCGACAAGGAGGCGTTGGGCGAACGGGGATCCAGCTATGAAAGCCGGTTGCGTTACCACTACATGCAACCCGGTGAAGGCCAGGGGCCGGGGGGGCAGCGCCGCGCCGCGGGCGGTGGTGCCGGAGGAGGCGGGTTCGGTCGTGACAACGACCCCGATAACACGCTGGACTATGCGTTCAAGGTCCAATTGTTCTGGATTGTGTCGCGCACCAACAATTGCCAGTACTGCCTGGGTCACCAGGAATCGAAGCTGCTCGGCGCGGGAATGACTGAAGACGAAATCGCCGCGCTGGATGGCGACTGGTCGGAACACACGCCAGCCCAACGCACGGCGTATGCATTTGCCCGAAAGATCACCTATGAGCCACATCATCTGAACGATGCGGACATCAATGGTCTGCGAAAGTTCTATATGGACAAGCAGATCCTGGAGATGATTCTGTCGGTCGCCGGAAACAAATCCATCAACCGGTGGAAAGAAGGGGCGGGGATCCCACAATCGTCCGGTGGCGGAAACTTTGGTCGCAGGCCAGCGGGCGCGGAAACGACAACCGAGTCCCCACGTCCCACACCAACGTCGCACAGCTATTTGACTCCGACATCGCCCAGATTCCAGAAGTCGGTGACGAAGGTGGCACCGATCGTCATCGATTCCAAGACCGGACAGCCGAGCGGAAAAACGGTTGCCAATCGACCGAATCTGGAATCGCGCGACGATGTGGAACTGGCGTTGCAAGCCGCGCGAAAGCGAACGCCCCGCCTGCCGTTGGTGGACGAGGACAAGACCAGGGAACTGCTTCCTGAGGGATTTCCGGCGGGGCCTTTGCCGCAATGGGTCCGTTTGCTCGCGAACTTCCCCAACAGTGCCAGGGCAAGGATCAGCAGCATTCGCTCGGCCGAAGATCGCAACGACCTGAAGCCCCTGTTCAAGGCACAGGTGAGTTGGATTATCGCTCGTCAGGATCGTGCCTGGTATGCCGTCGGACAGGCCCGGCAGCGTTTGCTGGACCAGGGTTGGACCGACGATCAGATCTATACGCTGGATGGCGACTGGTCCGCTTTTACACCCGCCGAGCGTTCGCTGTTCACGCTGGCCCGCAAACTGTCGACCACTCCCGTGGTCCTGACAGATGCCGACGTGGCGGAAGCGGTTCAACAAGCCGGACCTCGCGACGTGGTGCAAACCATCAGCTACACGACCAATCGTGCTTCGTTTGATCGAATTACAGAATCGGCCGGACTTCGGCTGGACCAGTAGTTTTGCGCTGGCAGCGGGGGAAGTCCTCCGCTGCCGATTTTCACGGCCGGCACAAGTTGCATGCCGGACTTGAAATGTTCCGTGGAGAATCGCATGTCAGATCAATGGTACTACATGCTGGGTGGTCAAGAATTGGGGCCACTGAAAATCGACGAACTGATCGACTACGTCGAGCATGAACAACTGACCGCCGACGATGAAGTGAAACTTGGTGAACAGGGGAAGTGGCGCCGGGTTGGTTCGATCGGTCGATTGATGGCAGCCATCCCTTATCAGGCTGTCGAAAAGAACATCGTTCCGACGCCGCCAAAGTCCAGTACCCCTGTCGCTGAACCGCCGACGGTCGATGACTTCAACGACTTGTCGGATCAGGTTCGCGATTTGGATGAGTCCGACCTGGACGACGGCTCGACACTTGAACAGGAACCCGTCGCGGATGCGGCTGTGACTTATCAGGCGGCCTATGCGGACGCCAGGGCCAGGATCGTGGAGTCGATCCTGGCGCAGGCAGAGGCCACTTATCACGCGGCCGAAGAGCAGGCAAAGTCGCACGTCGCCTGGGCATCGGCACCGAAGGTCGATCGCCAATGGTGGGGATGGGCCAGCGGTGTGGAATTCGGTCCCGTCGAATTCAATCAGGTGTTTGGCCTGGCCAAATCTGGTCAACTGAAGCCCACAGATCTGATTCGCAACGGACAATTCGGGCATTTCGGCCCATCGGCGAATGTTCCCGGGTTGTTCAATGCGGTGGGAATGATCGCCAGAGCCACCCAGACACTGGCGTTGGCAAAAGCCCAGGCCCAGGCGGCAGTGGCGATCGCAATTCCGGATGCTGTTCCAGATCCCGCTGTGATGCGGGTCACGCCAGCACGCCAACCACAACCTGCACAAGTTCCGCTCCCGTCGGTTGCCCGCCAGGGCACGGGCGCAGACCGCGATTTACAGAAGACGAAACAACCTCAATCCGATCCGGTAATCCACCCAGTCGCGCGGCATCGCGAGTCTCCGGATCCAGAAACGCCCGCCGTGCGCGAACGATCTGCACGCACCGAATCCGAACATTCGCGCCCGTCGTCACCGCCTGAACCACGCCCCTGTTTGACGGCGTCGCCCCAATATGGAGGGATGTCATCCGGTAGCACACCTGCTTCGCGACCAGTGACCCCTCCACCCCGAAAAATGGAATCGAAGCCGATCCGAAGTTCGGGTCCGTCATGGATCTCAGGCGTCATCGATCAACTGAAGGAACCCAAGGCGATCGGCTCGCTGGCCACCATTGCGCTGATTGTGCTGATCTTTGGCTGGTCATACCTGCCGAAAAGCAAGGCCGCGGATATCAAACGCTATCAAGCCTTGAAGCAGATTCAGGATGAACTGCGGGTGGCCGGTGAGAATCCTGCCGCACGCGCAGCCCTGTCCACCAAGGCCACAAAACTCGGCAAGGAAATTGCCGAAGCGGTCAAGAAGCAAGCGAGTGTCGATGAACCCGCCAAACAGTACTTATTGTGGGCGGCTCGTGACGAAATTCCCCGCATGTTCAGCGGAGCGACAGAAACTCAAGCAGGTGCCGAACAGAACTTCGCGTCGCGATTGCAGGAGGCAGCCGTCGCACTGGGACTGGAAAAACGTTCCGCAGTACCGGCTGTGGCCCAGCAAGCGCCACTTCCAGACGACTGAGTTCGCCAATGGCATTCCATAGTCGATGACCGCCTATGTGGTGGGGACCAGCCCGGTATTGACGGTATTCCGCGACATGATGCGATAACAACTCAAAACTTGAAGGAGTTCCCGATGAAATCCATGTCCCTGAGATTTTCTCCGCTCATCGTTGTCACGGGCGCACTCGTCTGTTCCCGACTGATTGCCGATGACACTCCGGCGGCGGACAGTCCTCCCACGAAGGAGCCTGCATTTGTCGTCGGACCAGAATTGACCAAGGTTCCGAACGAGGAAATCGAAAAGGCCTATGATGGAATGCCGATTCCCGAGGCGATCCGGATGTACCTGGCGATCTCGCGCGGGGCCAAAATGGGTTCCGGAGACGGTTGGTTCGGTCCGGCCCAGTCACGATATGGGTGGAAGTGGCTGACCGAACAGCATGAGCTGACACCGGATGATGAGATTCCCGCCGACAAGTTTCGCGGGACGGCAGAATGGTTCAAACGGCTGGATCGCAATCTGGATGGCAAGATCGTTGCCGAGGATCTGGACTGGTCAGACCGCAATCCCTGGGTTCAGAATGCCTCCCTGGTCAATCGGCTCTTCCGCAAGTCGGATCCAAACGGTGATGGCCAGTTGACCCGCGACGAATGGCTGGCTTTCTTCGATGCTGCCGCGCAGGGCAAAACAGGTTTGGGCTCAGAGGACCTTCGTGATGCCTGGCTTGCCGGAATGTCGTCCAGTTTTCTGCCCGGCGATGCGCCCACAAAAGAGCTGTTGTTGCAGGGACTGTTTGCTGGCGAAGTCGGGTCGCTGAAAGAGGGACCTCAGATCGAGGAGCCCGCACCCAATTTTTCGCTCACGACACAGGATGGCGAACAGACCATCAAGCTCTCCGAAGTCATCGGCAAGAAGCCGGTCGTATTGATGTTCGGGAATTTCACCTGTGGTCCTTTCCGCTCGATTTTTCCGGGCGTCGAAAAGGTCCGTCAACGCTTCCAGGAGGAAGCAGTTTTCCTGGGAATCTATGTGCGGGAAGCGCACCCCACGGATGGCTGGAAGATGGAATCCAATGCCAGAGTGGGCGTCGCCGTCGCGCAGCCGAAGACCTATGCCGAGCGGGCTGCCGTGGCGCAACAGTGTCATCAAATGCTGAAGCCGACGATGCCCCTGCTGGTGGATGACATCGATGACTCGACGGGCAATGCCTACAGTGGCATGCCCGCCCGCTTGTACGTGATCGATACCCAGGGAAAGGTGGCCTATAAGGGGGGGCGAGGTCCGTTCGGATTCAAGCCCGGTGAGATGGAGCAAGCGCTGATCATGACGTTGCTGGACGCGAAGACCCGAACTGATGCGACGAAGGAAACCCCATGAACGAGCCGCTTCCCACATCTTCCACGTGGATCACAGCCTTGTCCGGAATCGAAATTACTTCTGCCGCGGCGGCGTCCATGGCTGCCGAGCCCGGGCCGAATGTCCAAGTCAATCCGCGGTTCACAATCCTGTCCGATGCAGAGGCCTGGAAGCGACTGCCATCCGCCGTCAAAGGGGGCGGACAACCTCTGCCGACCTGGGCAAGGATGCTGGCGGTCGAGTTGCCGCGCAGCACCGCAGCCCTGCTGGAACTCGACCTGGCCCAGCGCAGTCAATGCCCGGTGGACCCGATCTTGCGTGCGGGCATGCGCTGGGTCGCTGCTCGCGCCAATCGCTGTGAGTACGCTCAAGCGTATGCAGTTGCCGACGCTCTACGCGCCGGCATCGAACCGGCCAGATCGGAATCCCTCCGATCTGGTGACTTTCACGGTTGGTCCAAGGGTGAACGGGCTGCGTTGCAATTTGCCCTCAAAATGACCATCGATTCCGATTCGGTCACCGATGAAGAGTTCGAGGAACTCGTGGCGCATTTCGGGCCGAAGCAGTCGGCATCCATGGTCCTGCTGATGGCGTACGCGAATTTTCAAGACCGCTTTCTGATCTCCATCGGTGCCCCCTTGGAATCGGATGGTCCCGCTGCGCCATTGGACGTCCAGTTCGGTCCGGAATCGTTCGTCATCAAGACGACTCCACCACCGCCCCCGAAAAAGAAACCTCTTCCAATGCCGACCGGACAGGACCTGGTGGAAGCCGACCCGGCCTGGACCAAGGTGTCGTACGAAGCGTTGCAGGTTCGACTGGCTGATCAACGCGTCAAACCGACACGGCTGCCGGTTCCAACGTGGGACGAAGTCGCCCGGAATCTGCCGGACGGTTTGATCAAGCGGCCCAGTGATATCGTGTGGTACCGCATCGTCTTCGGCTATGCCCCGGAACTGGCCGTTCCGTTTGAAGTCTATATGCGGACTGCGGGTGCCGAATCGAGCGCCAAGTGGGATCGAATCTTTGGACAAAGTCTGTTCTGGGTGACGACCCGTGCTGTCCAATGTCCCTACTGCATGGGTCATTGTGAAATGAACTGGGAAGTTGCCGGACTGACCAGCGGCGAAATCGCCGAACGCAGCCGACTGCTGGCCGGCGACGACTGGTCCAGTTTCGAGCCCGCCCAGCAGCATGCATTTGCTTATGCACGCAAACTCACCAAGGCACCCTGGAGTGTGTCGGATGAGGAAGTGTCCCAACTGTGTGAAGGTTTTGGCGTTGATCGAGCGATGATCGTCGTCGCCAATGCCAGCCGCTATCACTACATGACCCGGATCTCCAATGGTTTTCAACTGACGCTGGAACGAGACAACGTCTTCTATGATTACTACAACGTGGCTTCGCCGACTGCGTCCGTTCCCACACCGACGGAAGCTGGCAGCGCACCGTTGCTGAGCATTGAGGAATGCTGGAAGCGACTGCCGGTCGCTGTATCGGGTGGGGGACAAACGTTGCCGAACTGGGTGCGCGCCGTCGCAGCTCATCTTCCGCGGACGGCCGCTGCTATGTTACAGTTGGATTACGCGCAGCGGACTCAAAGCCCGTTGGATCCGGTGCTGCGCGGAAAGATGCGATGGGTCATCGCACATGCCAATCGGTGTGCCTATTCAGAAGCCTGCGCCCTGGCCGACCTGAAGCGTGCAGGTCTAGGTTCCGCCGAATTGAAGGGGCTGACCGGGGACAGTGCTGCCTGGCCTGAATCCGATCGCGATGCCCTGGAATTTGCGCGGCTGCTGACCGTTGCCGCTCCCACAATTCCCGATGCACTGTTTGAGAAGTTGAAGGTGCGCCACGGTGCGAAGCAGGTGGCCGCCATGGTCTTGCTGGCGGCTTATGGCAATTTCCAGGATCGCATCGTCCTGGGTTTGAACCTGCCGATCGAAGTCGGTGGCCCGCTGCCACCACTCAAGATCGAATTCGCGGCTGATGCGTTCCAGGTGGCACCATTGTTCCCGCCTCAGGCAAGATCGTCGCCGCTGGGAAAGCCCGGCAAAAGCGTGGTTGCCGAAGATCAGGCGTGGTCGGAGATCTCTTACGAGCAATTGCAGACCCGCCTGGAACGGCAACGTGACCGCAAACCGAGGCTTCCCATTCCGACCTGGGATGAAGTGAAAGTCAACCTGCCGCCAGCGATGGCGACTCGACCCACCAGGATTATCTGGAATCTGGTCTGTTCGGGATACGTTCCCGAACTGGCGGTACCATGGAGCATTGCGACACGCACCATGTGGTCCGAAACCAGGCCCGACCGCGTCTTCGAGGAAAGCCTGTTCTGGATTCAGACCCGCAGCATCGAGTGCAATTACTGCATGGGCCATTGCGAGATGCTGCTGGAGCTGGCGGGGCTTGATAAACAGGCCGTCGCTGAACGCACCCGCCGACTGGCCAGCAACGACTGGTCGGGCTTCCCGCCCGCCGAACAGCGGGCTTATGCCTACGCGCGAAAACTCAGCAAAGCACCCTGGGAGCTGACAATCGCCGATTACAAATCGTTGGAAGACGATTTGGGATCGGATACGGCAATGGCGACGTTCTGGTGGCTCTGTCGCGGACTGTACATGACACGCGTTTCCGATGGATTCCAGCTTCCATTGGAGCGGGACAACGTGTTTGCGGATCCGGCCAAAAAGGTCGAGGCCACCAGTTCGGCGACGGAAAAGCGGGACTAGGGACTGGTCCATTACCGAAGTTGGCATCGGGGATCCCGCCGCCGCTGGCTCGCGGCGGAACCGGGTGGCAATTTCTGCAAGTTTCCCGGTCTCCGTTGCCGATGATCCGTCGTATCTGAATAAACCGCTGCTGCTTCCTGACGTTGCAGGGCATTCCCCGCACCGGTGGTTTGGTTCAGATCTTCGCGGGGTCGAAATCATGGAAACCACGGGGCCAGACATCGCGCAGCAATTACCGCTGACGGACACTGCAACCCAGCTTCGGCAGGGATTGCCAGTCGTTTCTCAGTTGGTTCTGCCGGTTTCGGTCCGATCGGGCTGTCTGCAGATGACGGTGAACGATTTGTGCAGACTGGCTCCGGGGACGGTGCTGTCACTCGATCTGCCGTGTGACAGCCCACAGCATCTGGTGGCCAACGGCCGGGCCCTGGCGGCGGGTGAACTGGTGCGCCATGACGGGCGGTTGGGATTTCGCCTGGGGCGTCTGTCGGATGGCGTTGTTCTCTCCCGACCCCATGCCAACTGCAATTCTTCTCAACGCAAAGTATCATCTTGACGCCGGGATTTGCGCGTACGAGGAAAAGCTGAGTCGCGTCTCAGCGCTCGAGGACGAGATGCGACAGTCTCTAGAAAAAGCCTCGTCGGCTGGTGACAATGCCGCGACTTGTTTGTCCGAAGCTTCGGAAACTTCGCCAGCATGGACCTTTCTCTCGAACAATTCCAGAAAGCGCTAGATGACAGCGGGCTCCTTGCTGGCGATGTCGGTCTGCGCATTTTGTCTTCGCAGGTCACTTGCGGGGACGCGCGCCAGCTGGCTCAGGAACTCGTCAATCAGCAGCAGTTGACCCCGTTCCAGGTCGAGCAGATCTTCGCCGGCCATGGGAAGACGTTGGTCCTGGGCAACTATGTCGTTCTGGACAAGGTCGGTCAGGGGGGCATGGGGATGGTGCTCAAGGCCGAGCACAGACGGATGAAGCGGTTGGTGGCGATCAAGATGATGTCGCCATCTGCCGTCAAGACGCCCGATACTTTGAAGCGGTTTCACCGCGAGGTCGAAGCGGCCGCGAAGCTGCGGCATCCGAACATTGTTGCCGCGGATGACGCCGACGAATCCAACGGGACGCACTTTCTGGTGATGGAGTACGTCGAAGGGAGCGACTTGTCAGCACTGGTCAAGAAACAGGGACCACTCTCCATCAGGAACGCCGTGACCTGCCTCATTCAGGCGGCGCGCGGCCTGGAATTTGCACACGAGCAGGGAATTGTCCATCGAGACATCAAACCGGCCAATTTGCTGATCGACGCGAAGGGAACGGTGAAGATACTCGACATGGGCCTGGCCCGGATCGATGGGTCGATCGGAGGCAACTCGGCCGGAGCCGATTTGACAAGCACCGGGGCGATCATGGGGACCGTGGATTACATGTCCCCCGAACAGGCAATGGATACCAGGCGCGCCGACGCGCGCAGCGACATTTATTCACTCGGGTGTACCCTGTACTACCTGTTGACGGGGAAGTGCCTGTACGACGCGGACACGACGATGAAGAAGTTGATGTCGCACCAGAACGCGCCCATTCCCCGGCTCATGGAAATCCCAGGCGATGGCTCGTCGGCGATCAACGCGGTTTTTCAAAAAATGGTCGCCAAGAAACCGCAGGACCGGTATCAGACGATGACAGAAGTCATTGCCAGCCTGGAGGCCTGCCTGGTGATGGCCGAAGGATCTGCGACCGGCATCAAAACGGTGCTGCTGGCGGATCCCAATCCGTCGTCGGGAACCGTTTCGGCAACGAGCATCGCTACGGCACGAGCGACTGGAGTGACCAACACCCAAGTTCCTGCGGACGTAGCCGAGGCGGCGACGATGATTTCGGGGGAGTTGGATCGAACGACCGACTTCAATTCTGCGACAGCGATTCCCGTTTCGTCATCGCCGGGGGGAATTGTACGACCCGGACGGAACGTTCTCCGCATCGCAATCGGTGTCGGAATCATTGCTGTTGCGATCCTGGCGGCGGTCATCGTTCGGCCCTCTGTCAAGAACTTGCCGCCAACTGGAACATCCAATCACAACGGGACAGGATTCGCGGAAAAGGAACCTGTATCGACTGGGCAGGGTTCGCCGGTCGGTGCTTCCGATCCAGCAATTGTGCACGTCGATTCCGCGCAGGAACCGGCCAACGACCAGCCGATGCCTCCACCTGCCGCGAAGGCCCCATTCAACGCCGAGATGGCTTTGGCGCATCAGCAGGCATGGGCCAGGCATCTCGGGACGACGGTCCAGACGACGAACTGCCTTGGCCTTAAACTCATCCTCATCCCCCCCGGTGAGTTCCTGATGGGAAGCACCAAAGACGAGATTGCGGCGGAACTGAAGGGCCTGGAAGCGGCCAGGGTGCCCGCCTCTGCGTTTGAGTGGCCGCGAGTCGCCGAAGAAGGACCTCAGCATCCGGTCCGCGTGACCCGACCGTTCTCGATGGGCGCTACAGAGATTACTGTCGGGCAGTTTCGGCAGTTCGTGGATGCGACGAAATACTGGACTCAGGGAGAACGATTTGGTGCCGGGAACTCGAATTCCTGGAAGCCAGCCCAGGGAGTGAAGCCCGAAGACGTGAAGATCAACTGGCGTACTCCCGGATATCCCACCACCGACCAGCATCCGGTGACACAGGTCACCTGGGAAGATGCCATTGTGTTCTGCAATTGGCTGAGTGCCGAAGAGGACCTTGACGCGTGTTATGAAGGAGGCAACCCCGATTGGACGTTTCAACCGACCGCCAATGGCTATCGACTTCCCACGGAAGCCGAATGGGAATACGCCTGCCGCGCGGGAACCACAACCAGGTTTTCGTTCGGTGACGATGATGCGCAAATCAACGACCATGACTGGACCGCAGATTCCCGGTCAGGCCGTCCGCAACCTGTCGCCACCAAACGCCCGAATCCATTCGGCCTCTACGGCATGCACGGCAATGTGCGTGAGTGGTGTTACGATTGGTACTCGTCCGAATATTATGCCGAGTCTTCGCCCACCGATCCGATCGGTCCGGAGTCTGGAACAGACCGCGTCATGCGAGGCGGGTGCTGGAGTCACATTCGCGTGGATGCACGGTCGCCATTCCGTTACGACATCAACCCTTTCTCAAGAGACGTTCAAGGCGGCTTTCGGGTTGTTCGCTCGCCAGCGCCCGCGCCGACGGCAACGGATGTCCTGATCTCGCGAGACTACGAATGGTCGACACCCGAAAACCTCGGGCCTGCCGTCAACAGCAGCCATGCTGACACGAATCCATTCCTCAGCGCGGACGGACTCACTCTGCTGGTCGCCTCGAATCGCCCCCTGGGACAAAGTGGCTTCGATCTTTGGGAATGTCGGCGGTCGTCGGTGGAAGAGAAATTTCAGCCCGCCGGGAATATGCCGCGTGTAGTGAATTCGTTCGCCAATGAACTCTCTCCTTGCCTCAGTGCGGATGGACTGCAACTGGCATTTGCCTCCGATCGGCCCGGTTCCGTCGGAGATCTTGACCTCTACATGTGCAGCCGTTCCGATCTTCAGTCCAAATGGAGTTCTGCGAAGAGTCTGCCACACGCGATCAATTCTGCTGCCCGAGAAGAAGACCCCGTGTTTTCCCCGGATGGACTGGTTTTGTACTTCACGTCGACGCGCCCCGATGGACGGGGCGCATCCGACATCTGGTACAGTCGGCGTGAATCGGTCACCGCATCTTTTGGCGAACCTGAGAATCTCGGGACGCTCGTGAACTCGTCCGATCACGAATTCCATTTCACACCGACCTCCGACGGGCGTGCGGCGATTGTCTGTCGCGGCCCAAGAGACAATGCGTCGGTCTGGCTGGCGAGACGAACAGGTCGCGAGGGGGCATTCACAAGGTTGCAGCCCTTCAACTTGACCCGCAGTGAAAATGTGAGTGCGCTGGCCATTTCGAGCGATGGCTATTCACTTTATTTCCAGTCGAAGAAAAGCGGTGGCCAGGGTGGTGACGACGTGTGGGTTGTGCATCGTGTGCCAAAGGGAACAGGTACTCAGCAGTGAAGCGTCGCCGTAACACGATGCTGCTGGTGGACGCATTCCCTGAAGCCGTCGACTGCCGAAAATAAGAAATCCCCGAGCGACTGGTGTGTCACCCGGGGATCTGACGTTGAACGAAGAAACAGGCGGGACATCTACTCCGCTGAGTTGATAACCTGCGGTCGGGCGATTCAGGACGGTCAGGAGATCCTCCTGAATTTGTGGTCCCGTGCCGAGTACTCCGAATCAGGGTGACTTCGCCAGCGACTTGATCTGAACGTTTCGGAACGAAACTGCGTCGCCGTGGCCGGCGAAACCGAAGAAGCCGGTCGTCCGATCCTTGCCGGGATGAGGCGAGTTGGCCATGTATTCCGTGATCTTGCTCAGGTCGGTGTCCAGGATCACATTGCCGTTGAGTTCGACCTTGATCGTGGACCCGATCACGGTCACTTCCTGGTAATTCCATTCTCCGGTGGCGCGCTGATAGCCACGGGCGGCGGCGGCCATGCCGTAGGCCGAACCGTGATATTGACGCTTGTCGAGCTTGGCGTACCGGGGATCCTCGTTGTCCAGAACCTGCAGTTCGCACATTCCCACATACGCGGTATCACCCTGGCCCGGGTAGCGGATCGCCAAACCGTTGTTTCCACCCGGCGGCAATTTGAATTCGAGCGTGGCGATGAAGTCCGAGTATTCGTCCTTGGTATGCAGGACTCCGCCCGTGCCCGCTTTACAGCGGATGGCACCATCGACCACTTCGTAGTTCGCGACCGCTCCGGCCCAGTCACTCAGGTCCTTGCTGTTGAACAACGAGACGAATCCTTCCTGACGACCGTGCCTGGCCAGGATTGAATTGGCTTCTTCGGTCGGGATTTCACGGAGGAAAATGTTTTTCCAGCGGATTTCGCCACCGTGCGTTTGCAACTGGATGGGACCTCGAGGAATCAGGGGTTGCGCCTTGTCGTAGAAGCTGTCGAGGATGGCGTGATCAACGACAAGTTTATCGTTCAGTGTGACCGTCGTCCGGGCGCCAATCTGGACAATGTGGAATCGATTCCACTCACCGAATGGCTTGTCTGCCAGGACCAACGGATCCTTGCCGGGCTTGCCTGCGGCGTTGTTCCACAGTCCGCCAGATCCCTTGTTCGAGCCAAGCGGGAATTTGCCTTCGTCGGTCGAATCCCAGATCTGAACCTGTGGCGTCCCTTTCAAGTAGATTCCACTGTCGGCCTTGGGAACGGTCTTGTAATCAATCCACAGTTCGTAATCACCGTAATTCTTGTCGGTCGTCAGATACAGTCCATTCCCGTCATTGACGAGATCGGCACCATCGATACTCCAATGCTTGTGGATGTCTTCCTGGCTCTGCTCACGGGCGGCAGCCTGTTCCTCGTCCGACATCGCCTGAAATTTTCGCGGATCCTTGGTTTCGTAACCGTGCCATCCCTTCAGGTCCTTGCCGTTAAAAAGTGCCACGAATCCAGCAGGCGGCTCATTGTCAGCACCGTGAGACACTGCTGCCAGACCCAGCACAAGCATCCCGACAAGGTAAAACTTCTTCATCAGCAAAACTCCTTCAGTCACAGGGTTGCGGAAATTGCGAACCCAGATCGCAATTCAGCCTGACGCGTGCCATCATATCGGTAATGATGAATGGGCACCAGAAACACTGTCGTTGTCCCAGGGCTCCCTCGCCTTTTTCAACGTGTGGTGCCACGGTCTGACCGTCTTAGGGTCGGCAGTGCGAGTGCTCAATCGGCATGGCCACGTCGAAGGCTCCATAACCTCCATAACCGTGGCACCCGATCCCCAATTTGAAAAAGGCGATGCGACGCCTGCGACGAGTGAAGATCGGCGAACGGAAAGTCGGTGGCCGAGCGTCAATTCACCTGTTTCGGTCAGGTCGCCTTAACAGGTGGCCGGGTCTGAAAGGGGTCTTCCGCCGCAGAAACGTCATTGCAGGCGTTACATTAGTCGTTTGCGGAATCATCGGCAGGCTCCACATTCAGTAACATCCGAATTCCGGCGTGTAATCGGTTCCGTATCGTGTTAAATTGCAGCGAGAAACGGCTGGTTCCAGTCGATGTCATGGACGGCGTCTTGCGTTGATTCTTTGATTTTTCATGTCCACCACCCGATACGCTCCAATTCTTCACCGTTCTTGAATCTTCGGGGTTGCTTGCGTTATGGCCATTCAGATCATCAACTGCCCGGCGTGCGGAACATTCCTGCTGGAAGACACTGCCGAGTGTCATGCATGCGGTCACATTCTTAATGCCAACCTCGCGGCGACCACCAAGCGCCGATCACTGCCGACTGATCAGGCGGTCGATGAAGACATGGATGTCTGTTCGACGTGCGGCGAGTCGTGCCGCAAGGGATTGGTCCGTTGCTGGAATTGCGGCTCATTTACCCGTCCCGAAATCGAAGCGGCCTATCGTCAACGAACGGCGTCCGAAACCGTGGACCGGGATTTCGATCTTCCGGAACTGGATTCGTCCTCAGTCACGGAAGTGGACTCGATGTCCCGGAGACTGGCGACTCCGGAAAACCTGCTGGATGCGCCCCCCACGGCGCGCGAGGAAAATGATGGATCGGACGACTTCGAATTGTCGGACGACATTCAAATGTCCGAGGCCGATGATTCCGAGTTTGATCTGGCGGATGAAATCCAGTTGCGGACCGAAGGGTCTGAAACCGCCGATGCCGCACCTGTCTATTCATTGCAGGCCCCGGCGGATCCGCCGCCGGTCCGAGTCTCGATTCCCACGCCCCGGGAAGAAATGGAGACGATTCCGCTGCTGCCTTCCGCTTCGAATGAACCCGTCGGGTCGGCGGACGCCCCCATTCCGATTTCGCCGTTGGGAGAATCCGCGCCGCCCGAGGCTGCTGCCAGCAAAGAGGCGCTGTCGCCAGAAGATGAATTGTTGAAGATCGCCGCGGCTGAGGAAGCCGAGATCTCGAAAATCCGCAAGGGTCAGCGTTCCAAGGACAGCTTTGTGGTGTACTGTCCGCAGGGACACCGGATCCGGGTCCGTGACAAGTTTCGCGGGAAGACGGGGAAGTGTCCCAGATGCGCTGCCGTTTTTATCGTTCCTCAGAAGCCCAGCCCGCAGCCGAAAAAGAAGACCGATGTTGAAATTGCGACCGTTGGTGGCGAGGCGGGTGGAGTTTCCGGGCGCTATGCGCGCTGGCTGAGCGACGTGCATCTGCACAATGTGCTTCCCGAAAAACTAAAGCTTAAGGCAGACAGCCTGTTGAATGAATTCCAGCAGGTGGATGTCGGTTTCAGTGCCAATGAACTCTTCGTCGTCACGCTGGTGGCGGCGGGCGGGCTCTTCGGCGGTGCAGCGAAGAAGAAGCCGGCCGCGCGTGCGGCCATGCTGGAATACTTTGCGAACGCGGATGCCAAACCCGATGGAGCAGTTGCCGTCGCGAAGCGAGTGATTCCCAAGGAGGCTTACTCGCAGATTGTCCTGGCGCAACCGGTTCCCGCCGGGACAGAGTCACTGTTTGGTAACATCCCCATCTTTGGAACGGGACGAATCGCCGTCCGCCTGCCGCGGCAGCCAGAGGACAAGGCGACTCAGTATCTGTCCTTTTCGCTGTCAGAGTTTCGGGCGTTTTCGCTGGCCCTGCAGTCCATTTGCGGGATTGAAGCGTTCGGGGCCAACACCGAAATCCCCATGACCGAACAGTACGAAACATTCAGGTGTCATTACAACGAAACACCTGTCCGATCGCTGCAGCAACTGGAGTATTACCAGAAGGATGCCAATCTGAAGCTGGAAGTCAGCGGCTGGAAATGTGGCACCTGCGGTCTGATTGTCGGCGAAGAGGGGCGCAAGCGGGAAAAGATCGGCGGTCTCAATGGCAAGGGGATTGCGAAAGCGAAGTGCCCCAAGTGCAGCCAGAAATTTGGCAGCAACCCGATGTATGCGATTCCCGAAGCGGCACCGGTCGTCGCGACGGCGCCGGAATCGACCCCTGCCCCCGCACCCGAGTCATGATCTGACGGTGGACTATCGGTCGACGATTTGGGCGTCTTCGATGTAGTACAACCCCAGATGCTTGCCCCCTTCGGACTCCAGATTGATTCTGAATCGACCAATCACATCGAACGCCCGTGTTGGGGGAATGTAATCGGTCGTCTTGCCCGCATGCATGTCGACCTGGACCAGATCGTAGATCTTCGGGTCACGGCCGAAGCAGCAGATCTGGTTATCGCGAGCCAGCACAAACCGCTCGATCCCTTCGGCCTCGAATGTCGGATACATGAAGCCGCGAAGTCTGATTCGCTGACCATCCAGGCCCTTCAGCCAGGCTGGCATCAGTTCGACGGCGTTCTCGGTGACTGGTTCCATGTTCAGGACCTTCAGCAGGTCCAGATCATCGTACGAGACTCGCCAGCCCTTTGAGGCCGGATCGCGGCTAAAAGACTTGTCGGGGATCAACAACTGGACAGTCCGGGGCGCTTCCTCCTTGGGCTCAGCGGTCGCGGAGACCGGTTGAATCGCCGTTTCAGCAGGAGCTGTTTTCAGCAAGGCTGACACCTTGGAACCATCGATGACGTTCACCGGCACCAGTGCCGAGACCGGCAGAATCTCGTCACTGGGTTCCTGCGCCGCGGCGACAGGTTGGTGGGATACCTGAGTCTCCTGGGGGATGTTCAGCGGGCCTGCGGGCTGTTCGATGACCTCGGCAGCGACGGTTGATGGGGCATCCTGACTCGCCTTTTGCACCGGGCGATAGCCGCTGAGGTCCGAGCCCCCACACCCCGACAAGACCAATCCCAAGATGGCCACGAAAATGAATTGTGCCGGGGGAATCGTCCGTGTTCGCATCACAGCCTCACGTTCATGATCAATATGCGGTCTTGGCCGTTCCAAAGTGGTCACACTCCATGACGTAGACCGGCTTCAAACCAGTGGTGTCGACCGTTGGTTCCGCTCGAAACACGCCGGCACAAGCCACCAATCCCGTCCGGAACCGAACTCCCCGGCCAGTCGTCATTCGCACTTGTATCATATCGGTTATTTTGGGTTGTCCCCCAAAACAACAGGCACCGCTGTCACGGCACAGTACAAACGAGGTGATCCCATCCATGGATTCCGTAGGATACATGTATCCTTTCACCATGATTTTCTGGTTGACCAGTTTTTCGACATCGGGATGGATTCCCATCATCCCACCCTGATTTGTAAATCCTTTGTTCGAGATGTCCGCAGTAAAACTGACACGAGAAAAGCCTGGCGGCACTTCGGTCGCGAAGCTATAGACATGCATCAGTGCAAACGCGACCGCGAGCAGGATCTGCGAACCCGAACTGGCCAGTGCCATCCATGATCCGCTGAGATTCCCATTGGATTGACGGATCTGACGCAGGGCCAGAAATCCAATCGACGCCCCAAGTACAGGTATAAAAAGCAGTTCCGGCATCATCGCAGCCGTAAACGACAAGAACACGAATCCCATGCTGATCGGGACCAGAATCGGGATCGGCCGGTAGACGAATTCCTGTCCTTCGAAATTCTGATCTGCCAGCGAGTTCAAGTGTTTGCTTTCCACGACGGACATGATCGATCACCTTTGTCGGAATATCGTCCCCAGCACCAGATATGGTGATCGGGAGGGAAAAGGAAGTCCAGCCGTAACTGGTCAATCTCAGGAAGAGGATTTCCGCGCGAGGCGTCACAGGTTGCCAGCGCAGGGCCTCCACCGGATCGACTCTGGGGAATTCTACGTCGAAATCTGCCGAATCGTTGGCTCGTCCGGTGGAATGCCCCGGCTGTAACTGCCGAAACACCAGTCAGAACGGGCGAAAAAACCGGCCGCACGGCAGTTGCTGCCGAACTCGATGCCAGATTCGGGAAATGCGAGCCCGGGTCGCTGAAACTCGGCCGAAACATATTGACCCTTTCTTCCGGTTTTCACTATCACTCGCCCCGGTTCTCCACATTCCATTTCATCTTGATTCAGTCTGCCCCCATTTCAGGGAATTCCGGGTCCGGTTTTGCCGGTCACCCAATTTCAATACGTTTGTGAAAAGACGACGGCCTGTCGCTCATGGATGAGCGTCATTCCGCCGGAAACAAAGGTCGACGCATCGTCAACGCCAGACCTGTAGGAGGAAGCTACCTTGGGTAGGATCATTGGACTGATCGGTTGCACGTGCCTGGTCATCGTCGCGCTACGATTGACCAACCTTCAATATGCGGATCGCACATTGAAGGGTGGCGAGGATCGTGTTCATGTGGCGGGACAATTGTCTCCGCGTGAGCACTACAAGCTCGGCAAGGAAATGTACCTGCGAGGCAAGTACCGCGATGCGGTCGGTCACCTCGACGCAGCCATGGCTGCGAAGCTGGTACTGACAGGGACCGAACGCCGTCAGGCCGAGGAATACCTCACCCGGTCTCGCAGCCGGTTGCAGGCCAGGGCCGATGGCACGGTTGTCCGTGCCCAATCCGAGGCCGCCTGGGACCAGGACCCCGCTGAGGAATCTCCTCAAGGTGTTCCGGCTCACATGGCCGAGGTCGCCCGGGGTCGTGTTGACAAGCTGATGGATCAAGCGATGGCCGCGTTGAAACGTGGTGATCGTGCGGAAGCCATTAAGCTGGCAACGCTGGCGAACAGCTTCGCGCAGGATGCGAAAATCACTTTTGGCAGGAAGGAAATGACTCCAGCAGCCTTGCTGGCCCAGCTCCGTCCTGTAGCACAGGCAAATGCGACGGCTCCCGACTGGGCGGATGACGACGTGTCGGTGGGAAGTGCCGTCAAAACCGCGGCGGGACGCAAGGTTCAGCAGGTCGGAGCCGAGAGTTTCGACGACGTTGGTCCCGGACAACAGGTTCGCTCGGCCTCCACGCAGCCGGCCTCGACTCGAGATCAGGCGATTGCGCTGGTGACCCAGGCCCGACAGGATCTGAAGGCCGGTCGCTACGACGAAGCACGCCGCAAGGCTCTGGCCGCCGATGAACTGGATGTCACCTATGACGTGTTCGACGACCGTCCGGAGCTGGTTCTGAACGATGTGGATCGTTTGACCAATACGGCCACGCTGGCCGGTGCCACCAGACACCAGGAGGCCGCACCAGTCGCGGCCGCGGACGGACAACAGCGAACGGCCGCCAAGAACTCGAAGAAACAACAGGCAGTTCGGTTGCTCGAACTTGCTCGCCAGGACATTGCCAATGGGAACCTGGAAGCGGCACAGGCAAAGGCGGATCAAGCCGAACAACTGAATGTTGCCTATGGCTTGTTTGATGACACGCCAGAACTGGTTCAGAGTGACGTGGCAGCCCGCCGCGCTGCTGAAGGGATTGCCGAAACCAAGGTGCCCTCCACCGAAACTGCTCCGGCGGCCAAGCCACAAGCTCAGGCTCTGCTGGCGAAGGCTCGTCAGGCACTGAGCGAAGACCGTCTGGATGAAGCCCGCCAACTGGCGATTGAAGCGGAACGCCTGAAGGCTCCGTATGACCTGTTCGATGATCGCCCGGACCTGGTTCTGGCCGATGTCGCCCGGAGTGCCAAGCGTGGACCAACCACCCCAGGTACGCCCGTTGGTGATGCAGGACCCTCCGAAACCGCCACGCAAACCGCGAATGTCAACAGTGCCGCCGCTCGTCAGAACATGTCTCCGGCCCAACAGCAGGCGACAGAACTGCTCCGACAGGCTCGACAGTTGACCAAGGCGGGTCGCTATGATGAAGCCCGCGAGAAGGTTGCGGAAGCAGAAGGCATGAATGTTGCCTTCCCCGTCTTCGCAGATCGTCCAGACCTGGTTCTGGCCGACCTGGAGGCCAAGCTGGGGAATGCCAATGTTGCCAGCAATGGACGTGGTTCACGGGAAGCAATCGAAACCGCCAGCGGATTTGATTCCGCTCCAACGGAAGCCAACCCGTTCGCCCAGGGGAATTCGTCACGCTCGGTGGGACGCAATCTGAGCAGTGTCACGCAGGCCGATTCGATCAACGTTGTGAATCCCAACGGTGCTTCGGCCGGCGAACTGTACAGCCAGGGAATGAAAGAACTGAATCGCGGGAATCGGCAGGCTGCCTACAGCGCGTTCCTGGCGGCCCATCAGACCGGTCAGAAACTGGACTATGTGAAGGCTCAGCGCCTGCAGGACTACCTGCGGGAACTGGCTCCGCGAACCTCGCGGACGGGGATCCAACTGGCCAACAATACGCAGATTGGTGACGGCGATGTCGACACGCTGCCGGGTGATGATCAGCCCGCTCCGCTCGACGCCGCGGCCCAGGAACAGATGGTGCGCTACGATCGACTTCGCAGTGACGTGCTGAATGCAGTCTTCAAGGCCGAACGCATGAAGGCGACCGATCCCGAAGCGGCCCTGACTCTGATTGATCAGACCATGGCCAGGGTGGAAGCGTCCGAACTGCCGGAAGCGTCGGCTGCGTCGCTGATGAAGAATCTGAACAAGACCCGTTCGGGACTGCAGTCGGAAATCGTCCGTCAGCAGCCGAACCTGGAGATGAAGCATCGCAACGAAGAAGTGAAGAAGGATGTGGAACGCGTGGTTCAAAACAACATCCGGATCGAGCAGGAATTCGCGAAGCTGGTCGAGGAATTCAACGACCTGTTCAAGCAACAGCGATTCGCGGAAGCCGAAGTCGTTGCCAAGAAGGCCAAGGAGTTGAATCCGAAAGATCCAACAGCAGAAACGCTGTTCTGGAAGGCTCGGTTCGGTCGCCGCATCGCCAGCAACAGCGAACTGCAGAACAACAAGGAAGAAACGTTCTGGAAGTCGCTGGATGACGTCGAGCAGACCGTGGTGCACAACATCACGGACGAGAACCCGATCGACTTCGGAAAGAAATGGAAGGACATCTCCGAACGTCGCAAGGGCCGATACCGTGCCGACAGCCGCAAGCGTGGCGAAAAGGAACTGGAAATCGAGTCGGCGCTGTCCAAGCGGATCTCGCTGCACGAAGACCAGGTTCCCCTGGCCGAAGTCATCAAGAAGATCCAGGCCATTGCCGCCATCAACATCGTGCTGGATATGCAGGGTCTGGAAGAAGAAGGAGCCAGCTCCAACAGTCTGGTGTCGATCGAAGTCGACAGCATCCAGGTGAAGAGTGCCCTGAACCTGATTCTGAACCCCAACAACCTGGCGTATACTGTCGAAAACGAAGTCTTGAAAATCACCAGTCGGATGCGTGTCCAGGGTGATCTGGTCGTCGTCACGTATCCGGTCGCCGACCTGGTTGTGCCGATTCCCGATCCGTCGAACCAGGTGATGGATCCGTTCAACGGAGTCAACTCGGGGGTCAGCAGCAATGGTCAGATGAGTGTCCCGCCGCAGGGTTTCGGGCAGATTGCCCAGAATCAGACCGGTTCCTTTGACCCGGCCAATCCGGGGCGTCGGCAGCCAGCCAATGCCATGGATCCGGACTTCAGTGCCCTGAGTGACCTGATCGTTGCGACAATTGCTCCCGACAGCTGGGATCAAATCGGTGGTCCGGCTTCGATCAAGACGCACGAAACGACGCTGAGCCTGGTGATCCGCCAGACCCAGAAGATTCACGAAGAAATCACCGATCTGCTGGACCAGCTTCGCCGTCTGCAGGATCTGCAGGTGACGATCGAAGTTCGCTTCGTCACGGTTAGCGACCGGTTCTTCGAGCGAATCGGGATCGACTTCAACTTCAACATGGCTCCAACCACTGGTTATCCCAATGTGGACAACAGCGGCCTGCCCTTGCAGAAGTTTGGTTCGGTCAACCTGCCACAATTCGGTTTGACGGGGTCAACGAACCAGCAAGGGCAGAACCAGCAGGGCCAGCAGCAGGGCGGGCAACAGCAGGGCGGGCAACAACAACAGGGCCAGCAGGGCCAGCAGAGCCAGCAGCAGACTGGGGGCGCTCAATCTGGCTTCTTCGGTGCCGGACCGACCTTGAACCTGTACAACAACCCCAGCAATCCTTCGATCGTGGGGATGAAGAACTCGACAAACTTTACCCAGGATCTGAGCGTTCCATTCCATCAGGGCTCATTCGCCGTGGGTGTGCCAACCTTCGGTAACTACAATCCGCAGGCTGGTATGGAAATGGGGATGGCAATCCTGAGTGACATTGAAGCGTTTTTCTTCATCCAGGCCGCCCAGGGTGATCAGAGGAACAACCTGATGTTTGCTCCCAAGGTGACCGTCTTCAACGGCCAGACCGGAACGGTGACCGACTCCAAGGCCCGTCCGTTCGTGACCAGTCTGATTCCCACCGTCGGTTTCGCTTCCACCGGATTCCAGCCGGTCATCACGACCGTCAATGAAGGGATTTCGCTGTCGGTCACTGCAGTCGTCTCATCCGATCGCCGCTTCGTGCGGTTGTCGGTCAACCCACTGTTCAGCTCGATCACCGACGTCTTCACCTTCTCCTTCGTCGGTGGAGGTGGTGCCGGACAACAGGGTCAACAAGGTCAGCAAGGCCAGAACCAGCAGGGTGGCCAGGGTGGCTTTGGCGGTGGCCAGTTCGGTGGTGGTGGTGGTCAGCAGGGCTTCGGGATCGGTGGTGGATTCGGTGGCGGTGGTGGTGGCGGCTTTGGTGGTGGTGGTGGCGGCGGCTTCGGTGGCGGCCAGAACGGCAATAACAATAACCGCAACGGTGGCGGCCAGACGATTACCGTCCAGCAGCCTGTCGTTGAACGTGTGACAGTCCTGACCACGGTCAGTGTTCCTGACGGCGGCACGATTCTGCTGGGTGGAATCAAGCGGCTGAAGGAAGGCCGAAACATGTCCGGTGTGCCGATCCTCAACAAGATTCCGTATGTCAGCCGCCTGTTCAAGAATACAGGGGTTGGTCGTGAAACGGAAAGCCTGATGCTGATGATTACTCCACGAATCATCATCCAGGAAGAAGAGGAAGAGCTGCTGGGTCTACCGCGCACCTAAAACCGAGGCTCTGTCGCAAGTCCTCGGCCGCCGCGATCTCACGGGCAGATCGCGGCGGTTTTTTATTTCGCCCGCGAAATGCCCGCGTGCATGACCGAAGATGCTGGTCATTTCCTGCGTTCAATTTTTGCCGTCTTCCGCTCGGTCTGAATCGCTTCCGCCCACAACTGTTCCGACAGTCGTTCCATGATCTGCGGTCGCACATCTTCCAGGCTCAAGTCGCCGGGGATTCGTTCCGTCACTTGCAGCAGATGCACACCGAAGGCGGAAACAATCGGATCGCTGAGGTCATTCACTTTCAGTGCAAATGCCGCCTGGGTGACGGGAGTGGGGAGTTTGCCGCGTGGTCCGAAGTAACCGACATCGCCACCCTGTTCCTTGCTGGGCGATTCGGAATTCATCCGGGCGCAGTCGGCGAACGAGATCTTGCCGGCCGTGACCTGCGCTTTCAGTTCTTTCAATCGATTTGATCTCGCGGCCACATCCGCATCGGTCGGCCGGGTGGGAAGCTTCAAAAAGATCTGCCGGGCGCGCAGCCGTGTTCCGTCCAGTTCCGCGCGGTGCTGATCGAAGTATTCCTTCGTCTGGGGCAATGTGATGGTGTGACGGGCATAGTATTGCCAGGCGAGTGGCAGGCTGAGTTCCGATTTCAGTCGTTCGGGTGTGTAGCCCAGCTTGGGAAGCAGGATCGCAGGGTCGTCTCCATGTTTCCTGATGGCGTCCTCGGCCAGTCGAATCTGAAACGCCAGGTCCTCGTCGGGGGCGGTGATCTTACGCTTGGCCAGGTATTCGCGGATCAGTTGCCGGTCGATCAATTCTTCGATCAATTTCGGTTCCCGTGCGGCACGTTCTTCGGCCTTCACCTGCCGGGTGGTGGCGGCGAATTCCACATCCCCGGCCGTGATTGCGGTCCCATTGACCGTCACGACGACACGCGTCGCATCGTCCACACCCAGGATCGCGGCGGTCTGCAACAACGTGGCTAGACAAATGACATTCATGGCAACTCCGTTCCTGATGAATCCTCAACTGATGGTGGGCCAGTATAGACGCTTTTTCCGGCGATGCGGAGCGAGCTGATAAAAGCCACCGTTCAACTCACTTTGCCCACATCTCCAGTTCGGCCGTCAGGCGTTCGATTGTGGTTTCGTCGCCCGTCGTTTTGGCGATCTGCATCCATTCGTCCAGGATGACCCTGCCGAGATCGATTTTTCCGGCCTGTCGACATGATCTCAGTGAGCGTCGGCCCAGCAGCTCCCCCTGTTGGACAAGCGCCGGCTGATTCAGGCAGCGTCGAGCAATCAGCCAGAGCGCAACCTCGTCGGCAAAAAGGTTCGTGGCAGTCGCTTTGGTCTCCGACTGCCGGGATTCGATCTTCCGGACAATTGTGTCCATCAGCGTGGTGACGAGGTTGTCCTGCCTGGCGGCGCTTGCGAACTGAATCGACAGGATCAACAGTGGTAAATCGTCGCCATGGGCTTCCCGTTGTCTCTTCAGGGCGCTGGTCAATCGAGTGGTCAGCACCTCGTCCTGCAGGATTCCAGGCCACAAGTCGTCCCAACGACATTTCAAATGACGATGAACTCCCTGCGACTCGACAGACAGGGGTAACGTCAATCGTTTGATCCCGTCGAAGTTCTCGAAGTACTGGACGAGTGATTCCGGTTTCAACTCGCTGATCGTTGTAATCAGGTTCTCCATGTGATCGGTCTGGAATTGCCGGACAAATTCCCTGCGATGTTCGGGGTGTTGCTTCCACATTTTGACGAACAATTGATCGCCGAATTCCTCGGTTGCCGGTCGGTTGTGCAGTTCGGTGACGATGGAATTCAGCGTCGCCAGGGTCGGGTCGTGGACACACCAGTCGATCTGCGCCAGCAGCCGTGCAAAGGGAGCCAGGGACTTGCTCCTTTCGAATCGGAACAGGAAATCCCGGCAGCGCGAGGCAAATTCCCGGCAGTCTGACTGGACCATGACGTTCATCTGCGCAAACGCTTCGTCGTACTGTTCCAGTTCAACGTATTTCAAAATCAGCGGAAACCGGTTGGGCGAATCCGCCAGCTCCATCGTCAATTTGACGATTGTCACTTCCGCCGCCCGTTTGTCGTTGCCGGCGACTGTGTGCAGGCCGATCATCCGGGTCAGCAGTTTTTCCGGGGGCGAACCCTCGGCCAGTGTCCGTTCGTCGGCGTCGATGAGCGATTCCAGTTGCCCGGTGGCTCGCAATACCTGGTGACAGTGTTGGCGAAATTCCTCGGGCGTTGACGTTTTGACGGTCAATGGGCGAGCCCCATCACTGCTGTCCAATTGATAGGAGATGATGCCGGCAGAACCACCCGGCCGCCGATGATCCAGGATGTGCAGCGCCTCCAGAACCGTCTGGGCGGCATCGTGCTTTTTGCCCTGTTTCAACTGCACATCCATCAGAATCTGCAGCGGAGCCAGATCGAGTGATTCTGTTTCAGCAGTTCGCTTGAGCATTTTCTCGACCTCTTCCAACAGCCCCAGTTCCAGCATCAGCGGGGCCAGCTTGACCAGTTCCTTGTGTTCGACCCGTTCCGCCGTCAGTCGCTGCACCGCTGCTTTGGCCCGCTCCAGACTTCTCACAACAATCGCCAGGTGAAGAATCTTCTTTTCCGCGTCCGGATTGCGGGGACCGGTGTCCTGATCGAGAAGTGCCAGCGCTTTGGAGAAGTTGCTCACCGATTCGTATTGACGAACCAGAGCCCCCCTGAGGTCGAAATTGTTCGGTAATCGGTCGGCTCCGAAATCCTGAATGGCCGCTTCCAGAAGCCGGAACGATTCGTCACTCTGGAAGGCATTCCATTGGATGTATGCCAGGGCATGCTGCCAGTAAAGTCGTTCCAGGGTCGTTGGTCCCGCCCCCTGGATTTCCTGTGCTAACAGCGAAATCAGTTCGTCGCCGCGTTTCGCCGCGAGAAACTCCCGCCGGATTGACGTCAGCATGGAACGCGCGGCGTCCCCGTAGATGAATCCCGGCATGTCCGCGGACCCCTGGGATACGGAGATTCCAGTGATGTAATACACTTGTCCGGAACCCGTAAATCTGACCGCGCCTTGAACCGGCGCATTCGGTGTCTGACCAGCGCTGCCTGCGATTCGCAGTCGGCCCATCTCTTCCGTCGCCAATCGCAGGTATTGCTTCCAGACCACCAGCATGTCGTCCGCTTGATTGGATGTTTTCAGGAGCGGTGCCAGACGAGTCGCCACGATTGCCGATGCCAGGAAGGTGCGACTGTTGGCCGCAGCGGAGTGTTGAAACATCAGATCCAGCAGTCGCCGGGTCGATTTCATGTCGGAGAGCTGCTGATCGAATTGCAGGAGTAGACAAGCGACTTGAAGATCCGCCGCATTCTGAACAGCGTCGGCAAACAACTCGGACGCACTGTCTGACCGGTTCCCCAGGGTCAATTCGGTAACCACCCCGCGCAGCAGGAACACTTTCAGCGGGATCAGATCCGTGCGCCGGTCAATCGTGCGATAGACTCGAACGACCTCGTCCAGGCTCGCATTGTCCAGGGCAGGCGAGTTTTGCTGACGTCCGCTGCCTCCCAGGAAGCTGACTTGATTCAAAGTGGGGTTTCGGTCCCCGATACTCTGCAGGAACAGGACGCGGGCTTCGAGATCATCCTCCGACAACTGCATCAGTTTTCGGATCACATCTCGCTTCTGCTCGTTTTTATTCTGAAAGGCCAGAATCGAGATCTGATCCATCAGATCCCGTCGCGTGGGGACAGGGGATCGGGACGGGGCATGGCGTTGCATGAACTCGTTCAGATCAAAGTTGGAGGACGGGGTCAGGCGCAGCAGCCAACCCCAGGCTGCCATCCGTGCGACACCGTAGTCGTGCGGGTTGACCCAGTTGTGTGGCAGGTTCGTACCACTCACCACCCTGCTCCGGGTCGGTATTTGCGGCAAATTCGACGTCAGTTGAAACTGCCGCATGTTGGACAGACGAGACACCAAGGGGAGCGGCAGCGACGTCCCGAAGACGAGTGGCAACCCGGAACTGAGTCGCGAGGGATTGTCTTCCTCGCAATTCAATCGCAACAATTCTTCAAACCGTCTTACGGCCTCGTCCCTGGACGTGTGTGACAGTGCGACCGCCTCGCGATAGAGCAGTTCCCAGTCGTCGGGAAACTGGGCTCGCAGGATCTTCAGGCGCGACTGCAGTCGCGCGTCCTCCTGGCGCTGATACATGCCGTCCAGCAGCTTCAGCAATTCCGCATTCAACTCCCGTTCACCCGCTTCCAGTGTCAGCAGTTCCAGCGCTTCCTCCTCACGATTGGCCTGAAACAGAAACTCCGCCAATCGGTATCGCTCTGCGGCGTTGCCGGTGATCTGCCACAGTTGGCGCTGGAACCGTGCGGCGGCGGCATAGTCGCGCTGCCGTTCGGCCAGCGACCGCAAGTGGGTCAACAGATCCGTGTCGCGTGTCCCTTCCACGGCCAGCGATTCCAACTTGCGCTGGGCGGTGGCAAAGTCGCCGACCGTTTCATAGGCGCGGCCCAGGCAGAGTGTCATTTCCCGATGCAGGGCCGGGTCGCGCCGGTCGCGCTCCAGGCGGATATACAGCCTGTTCAGGTCATTGCGCTTGGCAAGAACTTCCGCCAGGACCTGAACGATGGCGAGTCGTTCCTCCAGACTCTTGGCTCGATCAAACGCGCGCCAAAGCAACTCGATCGCTTCAGTCGTCTGTCCGTGTTCCACCAGTGCCATTGCCAGTTTGATCAGCGTTTCCTGATCACTGGGATTCATGCGGACCGCACGACGCAGTGTCTGGATCCCCTCCTCGTATTCTCCCTGTCGAAAACAGAGTCCGGCAAAAAAATCACTGGCACCGGGATTCCCGGCGGCGGCGGTCAGATAGTCGCGCCCCGCCTTGAGTGCCTCGGTGCGTCGTCCCCGCTTCTCTTCCAGGGTGGCGATCCGCTTCAAATGCTCGCTGCGAAACCGTCGGTCGATCACCGCCAGTCGCGTATTGAGTTCAGTGGCGACCTCGTAGAGCTTTTGCGTTTCATGCAGGTGTGCGGCCGCCGTCAACATTGGGATGGAATCCGGACGCAGCTTCAATCCCTGCAGGATGGCCTGCAGGCCGTCGTGTGGTTGGGCCGCCGCTTCATACGCTCGCGCCAGCCAATACCATTTCAACGGATCGGAGGCGGGATCCGCTTCCAGGGCCGCACGAACTTCTGTGATGCGAGTTTTCAAACGATTCAGGGCGGTCAGCTCGGCCAGTTCGCGTTTCAATACGGCTTCACGCTCTTCGTCCGATGCAACGCGCTGGCCCACTGACAACAGTTGAGTCAGTGATTCTTCGTGTCGGTCACCCCGTGAGAGCAAATCGGCTTGTTTCAACTGTAGATTCAGGTCTTTCGGATCCAACAGACATGCCGCCGCATTGGCCTCAATCGCTTCCTCCACCCGTCCATTCGCTGCCAGGATCTCGGCCAGCCGAGCCAGATTGGAAGCGTTTCTGCGGCTTCCTGAAGCAATCTCGCGCCAGGTGGCGATCGCTTCGTCCATGCGGTCCTGTGACCGCAGGTACTCACCCAGATACTCGCGATACTGTCCCGAGTCCGGTGCCAGGCGAATCGCCATTTGGAAACAGTCGATTGCATCGTCAACCATGCCTGCTCGTCGAAACAAATCGGCAACCTGGGAGGCGACGTGGGCGTCCTGCGGGCGGGCTGTCAGCAGTTTCCGCCAGATCCGGCGCGCCTCCTGATGCCGCTGATCGTCGTCCTGCAGGTCGTCGTCCTTCAGGACGGCTCGACCCCATTCGCGCAACACGTCCGGGTTGCTGGGATCATGTTTCTCCAGTTCACGGAATTGATTTGCGGCCTCGTGGTATTTGCGGTTTCCCAACAGGTGATTGATCAGGACCAATCGCAATTCCCGATTCGACGGGGCCTGCTTCAAGACTTGCTGCAATCGCCTTTCGGCTTCGTTCCCTCGTCCGAGGCTGATGAACAGTCGAGCCAGTCGCGATACCGCGTCCAGATCATCCGGATGGCGATCGATCCATTTTTCATGGTAGGCGATCAATCCCGCCGGATTATTGTTCCGTTGATAGACCGCTTCGATCCGCCGCCGGACGTCGCGAAACAGCCAGCTTTCCGGATTCAACTGCTGCAGCAACCGATCGAAGTCCTGCAGTCCTTCATCGGTCCGGCCGAGTTTCACCTTGATGTCCGCAGCCTCGATTTGAAACTGGGACTGGCGTTGCTTGTCCCGAGCGCTGGCGGCCAGTTTTTCAAAACGGGGCAGCGCGGCCGCCAGCTCGTTCTCTTCCAGCAGGACGGTCGCGATCTGTTCCTGCACGCGGGCATCGTTGGGGAACTCGGCCTCCAGCCGATTCCACACTTCCAGAGCCTGATCATTCTTTTGCGAGCGCTGATAGACCCGTCCCAGCGCCTGATAAATGTCCATCAGGTCGCTCGCGGCAGGCTGACGTTGAATGGCGCGCTCAAACGCTGCCGCCGCCTGATCCGTTTGGCCGGTCATCACCAGTGCCTGGCCCAGTTGATACGAGGCCATCGCGCTGGTTGGATCGAGTCGTTCGGCATTGGTCAGCGCCCGGACCGCGTCAACATCCCGTCCCCGTTGCGATTCAATCAGTCCGACGATCATCCACGCGACGGCAGAGTCAACCCCGTGATTCTGATCAGCCCGGTCCTGATAGTGCTTCAGCAATTCATTCAGGGATCCATGTTCAACGTGGTATCCATACACCTTGTCAAACGCGGTCCCCCGTCGCGGGTGCTTTTCGAGGACAGTGGCAAACCGCTCGGAAATGGCCCGCTGAGTTTCTTCATCCATATCCTGCGCCACGCAGTTGAGGGATGAACTGGACGCGAATATCAAAGCGATGAGGCCCAGGACTGCCTGACAACGTCGCGCCATCAATTGTACTCCTGCGACTGAAATGGGACCCGGAAATGTCACAGCGATTATAAGTGGCACGCGGTACGGAAAGGGATCATGGGTGATGGATCCATCAGAAAGTTGGCAAAAATCGTGACTGGCCAGCGGTCACTTTTCTTGCCCCATCCACGGTTCATTTCTTTTCACCCTGCAGGCCTTGATTTTTTCGCGACAAACCCCAGTCTGTTCTGACGTTGCAACGTGAGGTGCTGATCGAGTCCTGGAACAAAGCGAGGCGGATGATGACTGTTCGACGATTCCTGCAGGCAAGCGGAGTGGTGCTGGCACTGGGATTCATTTCCAGCGCGCTCGCGGATGGTCCTTCCGACAATGTCGCGGACAACGTGCGGCGAATTCCCAAGCTGGGGGTCGACGTTCCCGAAGCCGACCAGCACGAACTGGATCAGGGAATAAAGATCCTGGCGGACCAGATTTCCCAGTTGAAAAAGTCCGACAATCCACTGGCTGGAAAGTTGTTGCCGGACGTGCTGATTTATCATCGGGCGGTCGACCAGGCACTGCGATTTCGCGAATTCTTCGACGCCAAAGAGATTCCGGTGGCCAAAGCCTTGTTGAAGCAGGGACAACAGCGGGCCGAGCAACTTCTGTCGGGAATGGCTCCCTGGACCCGGCAAACGGGTCCGGTGGTCCGAGGCTATATTTCGAGGATTGATCAGACCGTTCAGCCCTTTGGTCTGGTGATTCCGGCCAACTACGATTTCGCCAATCCAAAGCCGCATCGTCTGGACTTCTGGTTCCACGGTCGCGGGGAAACGTTGAGCGAAGTCAATTTCCTGAACGATCGCTCCAAAAACGTTGGTGCCATCTCGCCGCCCGATACGATCGTTCTGCACCCGTATGGCCGCTATTGCAACGCCAACAAGTTTGCCGGTGAAATCGATTCGTTCGAGGCATTGGCGGCCGTCCAACAGCAGTACGACGTCGATCCGGATCGCATTGCCGTCCGCGGCTTTTCGATGGGAGGTGCGGCCTGCTGGCAATTCGCCGTGCACTATCCCGACCGCTGGTTCGCCGCGGCGCCCGGCGCCGGATTCTCGGAAACACCCGATTTCCTGAAGGTCTTTCAGAATGAGAAGCTGACCCCCACCTGGTATGAACAGAAGCTGTGGCACATCTACGATTGCACCGACTATGCCGCCAACCTCGCTCACCTGCCGACGGTCGCCTACAGCGGTGAAATCGACAAACAGAAGCAAGCCGCCGACATGATGGCTGCCGCCTTCGAGCGCGAGGGAATGAAGCTGCTGCATATAATCGGCCCGATGACAGCCCACAGTATTCACAAGGAATCGGCCAGGGAGATCGAAGCCAGGCTCGCAGAATGGGCTGTGAAGGGAATTGACCGCTCGCCGTCCAGCCTGCAGTTCGTCACGTATACTTTGCGCTACAACAGCATGCACTGGTTGAAGGTCGACGGACTGAAGGAACACTGGGACGAAGCCCGCGTGGTCGTGAAGCCGGCGGGGGATGAACTGACCGTGCAGACGAAGAACGTCACGGCACTGACGCTGAATCCTCCCAAGGGACAACCCCGCAAAGTCCGGATCGATGGTGGTACCCCCGTCGCTCTGCCCGCAGACGGGTCTGTGGTCCTGGGTCCGAACGGTTGGCACGCCGGTCATTTGACGGGACTCCACAAGAAGCATGGTCTGCAGGGCCCGATCGATGACGCGTTTCTGGATTCATTTGTCTTCGTCAAGCCGAGTGGTGCCTGTCGCAGTGCGGCCGTCGACAAATGGGTGAAGTCCGAATTCGATCACGCGGTGACTCACTGGCGACAGCAGATGCGCGGCGATGCCATCGTGAAATCGGACAGCGAAATCACCGATCAGGAGATCGCGTCGTCGAACCTGGTCCTGTGGGGGGATGCCCAGTCGAACAAGATCCTGGCAAAAATTGTGGAAAAACTTCCAATCCACTGGACCGCTTCTTCCGTTCAGGCGGGTGATCAGTCGTTTGATGGCAGTCATCACGCGTTGATTGCGATCTATCCCAACCCGCTGAACCCGGAGAAATACGTCGTGCTGAACAGCAGTTTCACATACCGTGAATACGATTATCTCAACAATGCCCGCCAGGTTTCCAAGCTGCCGGATTGGGTGATCGTGGATGTGAATACCCCACCCAACAGCCGGTACCCGGGCAAGGTCGTGGCGGCCGATTTCTTCGACGAACAGTGGCAGTTGAAGTCCGGGGCGAAATGAGATTCCGTCTGAGCGGGGAGTTCCCATGAATTTCACCGGCGTCAGAGACCCTCGCTAACGGATGACAAACCAGCCCCCCAGTCAGGACGATCACGATGTCGGATCGACAGCGCGAAGAACTGGAATCAGCCGACTTACCGGAAGCCGCCGGGCCCGGCGAGTCGGTGGATTCGGGCAAGGGGCGTGTTTTCCCGTGCGGTGAATGTGGTGCCGACCTGGAATTCTCGATCGGTACCCAAAGCATGAAGTGCCCGTTTTGCGGCACGGTCAAGACGATTGAAATCGCAGAAGACGCGGCTGTTGTCGAACATGACTTCCAGGCAATGCTGCAGCAATTGAAGTCTCAACAGAAGCAGGGCATTCCCAACGACGAAAGCGGAGAAACCGAACACGCCATCCGCTGCGGATCCTGCGGTGCCGAGGTGGTGTTTCAGGGGACATTGACCAGCTCGCAATGTCCATACTGTGCCTGTCCGTTGCAGCGCGACAAGATCCATGATGCTCCGACGCGGATCCCGGTTGACGGAGTCCTGCCGTTCCAGGTTGCCGAACCGGATGCCGCCGCACAATTGCGCCAGTGGGTGAAGTCTCTCTGGTGGGCTCCCAATGAATTCAAACGTCAGGGAGCCAGCGGCAAGTTCAATGGCATGTATCTGCCGTATTACACGTTCGATGCGCAGACGTTCACCCGGTATTCGGGCCAGCGCGGCGACTACTATTATGTCACCGTGGGGGAAGGCAAGGACCAGCGGACGGAGCGCCGCACCAGTTGGAGCTTTCGATCGGGAGAGTTCGAGCGCTTTTTCGACGACACGCTGATCGTGGCCGCCCGGGATGAAAGTTCCTCGTTGATCGAGAGCCTGGAACCGTGGCCCCTGAAGGACTGCATCCCTTTCACTCAGCAGGTCCTGGCCGGCTTCTTTGCCAGGACCTACGACGTCACGCTGGACGAAGGGTTTTCCACGGCCCGTCAACGGATGGAAAGCGCGCTGACCAGCGACGTTCATCAACGGATCGGTGGGGACGAACAAAGCATCACATCGCAACGGACGACCTACAGCGACGTCACGTTCAAACATCTGCTGCTGCCTGTCTGGCTGATGGCGTACCGCTACAAGGAAAAGTCCTATCGCGTGGTCATCAACGCGGTCACAGGCGAAGTCTCGGGCGAACGTCCCTACAGCATCTTCAAGATCCTGAGTGCCGTCGTCACGGTGGCCATCATCGTGGCCGGGATCGTGATGTTCGTGAAGTCGCAGTAATCTGACCTGGAACTCCATGGGATGCTGTGGTGGGCGAAGTCTGGTACCCTACGCTTATTCACCGGGATGTTGTGTTTCCCGGACTTCGAACTGCCAACTTCAAGGCTGATGCATGCGGCGAGTCTTATCTGCGCACCGGTGCCCCGGTTGCGAGATCCGTCGACCTTTGTGCTTTTGCTCGTGGATCCCCAAGCTTGAGCTGCAGACGCGGGTCATCATCCTGATGCACACCGGCGAAGAGGTCTTGCCGAGCAACACCGCTCGACTGGCCGCGCGTGGACTGGTCAACAGCGAAATCCGGATCAACGGCCGCAAGGGCGATCGACTGAGCACCGAGGGGTTGGTTCAGGAAGGACGGCAGTCGCTGCTGCTTTATCCGAGTCGGCATGCCCGTGAATTGACTCCGGAATATGTCGCGAGCCTGCAGCAGCCGTTCAATCTGATTGTCCCGGACGGCAAATGGCGACAGACCCAGAAATTCGCCCGCCGCGAACCGGCCCTGGCGGGGATTCCCCACGTGAAAGTTCCCGAAGGTGCCCCCTCGGAATACCGATTGCGTCTGCAGCCCAATGACCAGAGCCTGTGTACACTGGAGGCCATCGCCCGCGCCCTGGGTGCTCTGGAAAGTCGCGATGCGCAGGTTCAGCTGGAAACAGTCCTGAAAGTCATGGTCGAGCGCACACTGTGGGCCCGTGGCATGTTGCCCGCGCGGCATTGCGTCACGGGCGGAATACCGGACGAAGCTTACTCACTCCGCTGCCCACCCAGTCAGCGCGCGTCGAAATCCGCGACTCAGGACCTACCGGACGCGTGATGTCGTTGTTTTCGACGGCGTGAATTCGAGTTGACGCCGACGCTGGCAGCGTCGGGTACGTTACCCCATCAGTTCCGGGATCGGTTTGCCGTGGTCGACGATCGGTGTCGGGCGGCCGTTGAAATCGCGGATCAGGGTTTTCGAGGAATCGATCCCCATGTGATGGTAGATCGTGGCCAGGAAGTCACCCGGACCGCAGATCCGTTCGACGGAATCTTCGCCCCGCTTGTCCGTGCCGCCAATGAACTTGCCCGGTTCGATTCCGCCACCGGCCCAGATGTTCGAGAACGCACGCGGCCAGTGGTCTCGGCCAGGTTGCTGCGTGCCGGCGGGAGCACTCGCGTCTCCCGCTCCGGTGCTGGCCGCGTAACTGATTTTGGGTGTCCTGCCAAATTCGCCCGTCACGACGACCAGCACGCGTTTGTCCAGGCCTCGCTCAAAGATGTCTTCAATCAATGCCGAGACGGCCTGATCATAGGCATCGGCCCGGAACTTCATGGCGTCAAACACGTGATGATTCACCGCATGATCGTCCCAGTTCTGGACTCGGCCGCAGAGCGGGCCGTTCAGGCTGGTCGTCAACACGTCGACACCTGCTTCCACCAGCCGCCGTGCCAGCAACAGTTGCTGACCCCAGGAGTTTCGTCCATAACGGTCGCGAATCCGTGGGTCTTCGCGGTTCAGATCGAACGCTTCCTTCGTCTTGGGATTCGTCAGCAAAGTCATCGCCTGGGTTTCGAACTCATCCAGGGCCTGCAGTTCCCGCTGTTGATCGAACGCTCGTTCCAGCGTGTCGAGGTTTTGACGGAGCGACGAACGACGGCCCAATCGGCGGACTTCGTTGGCATCGGTCAGGCCGATGTTGGGAACCGTGAAGTTGGGCAGGTTCGGATTGCCGGAGACAACGAATGGCGAGTAGGCATCCCCCAGGTATGCAGGACCGTTGTATTCCAGCGGGGGGTTGATGCCGACATACGACGGAAGCGGATTTTCGCGGGGGCCATCGAGTGACCGCATGTAATTGGTGACGGTCATCCAATCGGGCAGACGCGGCTTGGGCTTGTCCCGGGTGTCGGAGTCGCCGGACAGCAATTGCATCGATCCGGCAGGATGTCCTCCCGCTCCCTGGCGCATGGATCGCAGCACGGTGAATTTGTCCGCGATGGCCGCCTGCCGGGGGATCAGCTCGCAAAAGTTCAGTCCGGGAACTTTCGTTGGGATCGTGCCGAACGGGCCGCTGTAATCGCTGCCCGCGTTTGGCTTGGGATCATAGGTTTCCAGGTGGGAACAGCCACCCGGCTGCCAGACCATGATCACAGCATTTTTCGGGCGCGATGATCCTTCGCCGGCCTGCAATTGATGCTGGGCCTGCAAGCGCAGGATCCCGGGCAGACTGAGTGTGGCGAACCCGGCCAGACCGGTTTGCAGGAAGGCGCGTCGATTCCCGGCCACACTGTTGATGGGGCCGGGACAATACGTTGGTCGTGCGTGGAAGGGTCTGCTCATTTTTGCTCCGCCGGTGTCACACGAATCGCGATTGGTTCTGAAACGACAATATCGGCAATGTCTCTGGGATTGGCCGCATCCGTGACCTGTTTCACCCGTGCTGTGGCCGCCACCAGGGCCGCCGCGGCGGATTTCTGTTTCGCGGTGGCTGCTTCCACCAACTTGTCCGCCTCTGGTTTATTTTCGGCGGTGGCAGCCTTGGCGGCTTCAGTCAATTTCGTGACTTCAGCCTCGATCGCCATCAACTCCTGCTCCACTTTCCGGCGAGCTTCTTCCGCCACCGGAATCTCTTCGGGATGATGTCGGTATTTTGCGACGGCCCCACCATAGAAGGCGATCAGGTAATCCCCGGGCGGAGCCTTGAGCGCGGCTGTATCGAGGACAGCCTGTGAAGTGTCTGCGGTCAATTGAATGTCGAACGCTGGTGCCCGGTCAAAGACCGCGCCCATTGTTCGCAGATTCATCGTCGCTCCGGAAAACTCACTGCGACGGACATGCGTCAGTGGAATCGTCAGTTTTTGACCCGCCACAACCGTCAACATGTCGCTCGATGTCGGGCTGACAGTGATTGGTGAGAAATCGATGCCGCTGACCGAGACGGGGATATCAGCGAACAGCCGCGGGCTGGGGACTTCGTTCCAGGCGTCGGGAATCGGGAAGGCCATTGAGGCGAGTCGACAGGGTCGAATCACGGCTTCGCCGTTGATGGTGCCCCGACCCGTGAAATGGGCGCTGCCGATGGCGCGCGGGGCGTTCTGATGAGCGGTCACCAGCATCAAGCCACGTGATTGTCCTGCGGGAATCTTCAAGCCACGAGCGGTGACTCCTTCGGGAAGCCCGTCCATCGCCAGTTCGATGTCCCCGTCAAACCCGTCGCGCCTTATGGCCACGACTTCCAGCGCCATGGTGGCTCCGCCACGCAGCGCCAGCGGTTTCGAGACGGCATTGCGATCCCCGTTCCGCAGTTCCATGTGCATTGCCCAGGCGACGAGTGCGAAGTCTGGTGCCGCCTTGCGAATGACCAGGCGATAGATGTTGCGGGGATCGTTGCGGGTACCGCCGAACAGGTCGGACAGTTGCAGGCGATAGACGCCGTCTTCCTTGATTTCCAGTTTTCCCAGGATGTCCGAGGTTCCGGCGTTGTAGGGAGGCCCGTCGTAGGCATACCCGTTGCTCGATACTTTGACGGGGCTGGGAATGTCGCTGAATTCGGCAACATCCGTCAGTTTCTCGACGTCCCCCATGCGAGTGACCTGCTGGACCAGGATCGCGGGGTCCGTTGGCAAACCGAATCGTTCGGAACCGACTTCCACCCACCAGACCTCGCCCTTCTTCGCCTCGAATTCGAAGACATCGACATCGGCAGCGGGAAAGAAATTGCCGGCGATGTCACAGGGCAACGAGATCTTCTGTGCTTTCGTCCGATCGTTGTTGGGTTCAACTTCAGCAATCGCGGCCTGCGCTGGCAGTCCGTGAGGCGGCCATGAGAACGAATTGACCGGCTGCGTGGAGGGCTGCCTGACGATGGGGGCATCGGCGGGCAATTCCCACAAGCCAAGCCGGTAGTAATAGGCCGGTCCTCCCTTGAAGGTCAGCTCGTGAACCTTGATGACATACTTGCCATCGGCGGGAACCTTGAAATCGAGAACTCCCCCGCGTCGCTCCACCAGCAGATCGCGACCGGCGGCGTCCGCGATGATCACGACGGCATCCAGCTTGGAATCGATTCCACGGGTCGCACAGTCGACGATCAGGCGTTGTCCCTGCCGCGCCTCAAACACGTAGTGATCCACGGCCCGCTGAGTCATCGCGGCATTGCAGATCGAATTCAGCGGCAGTTCCAGGGCAGTGGCCAATGTGGTGTTGGGCCTGGTCTGGGAGACTTCGGCCAGGTTGCCAACCGTGAACGCCCGTGAAGACGAGATTCCCAACCGCGTCATGACGCGTGCTTCATATAAACCGACGGGACAATCGGCCGCAATCGTGACGACATACTTGTTCGGTTCCGGTTGTCCCGCTGCATTCAACTTGGGAGCGGCTGTGATCTTCGGATCTGAAAACGCGAGCTGATCGACATTGTCGAGGTTTTCGCCGCTGATCGTGACTTCCACCTGAGTACCGGCGCGTCCGCCCATTGGCATCGTCGTCAGCAATCGCGGAGCAGGCAGTCCGACTGACTGAGCGAACAACACCCCGGGCAGGCACTGCAATGCGACAAACAACAGCAGATAACAGAGTCGGGGATGTGAGCCTTCCGGTTCCATGCCCGCTCTGTTCCGACACCCAATTGTATTCTTGCGATCAGTCATGATGCGCCTAATGATTGAATAGGAATTCTTTGGTATTGATCAACGCCCAGATCAGATCCTGGAAATTCTCACGCAGCGCTTTCTGCGGGTCCACCGGCTTCCCATCGGCCGAAATCGCGGCTTCCGTCAAGTAGGCCTGGGCGGTCTTCAGTTCGTCCGGGCGAGGTTCGCGGGAAAACGCGGATCGATAAAGTTCGCGAATTCTGTCTTCAATCGGTCGCGGATCCTTCGCCAGGCGTTCGGCCCGGCCTGTCGGACTGGCCAGTTTCGCCTTGATGTCGGGGGCGTTGATCAGGTGGAGGCTTTGTGCCAAGCTTGAAGATTGGACCCGTTCGCACTCGCAGACGCTTTCGCCCTCGGGACGGCCAAAAACACGCAGGAACGGCGACGATTGGTTGTAGCTGTTGTCCGGCAATCCCACCGCACGCGTGCCTGGCGGCAGATTGGTGAAGTCGGTCTGAGTTCCCGCCAGTTGATCGATCGCGTCCAGCAGCACCTCTGCCTGCAAACGTCGGGGGTAGTAGCGTGAGTAATTCTGCCGATCGACCAGGTTGTATTCGTTGGGCACTTCGCTCAGTTGATAAGCGTGAGATCGAGTGATGACCCGAACCAGATCCTTCAAGTCAAAACCGCTGGTAATGAACTGCTGTTCCAGGGCGGCCAGTAATGCGGGATTTGTCGGCGGATTCGTATCCCGGATGTCGTCCTCCGGTTCAATCAGGCCCCGCTGGAAAAAGTGCTTCCAATATCGGTTGACCAGAGACTTCGCGAAGAACGGGTTGTTCCTGGAGGCCATCCAGTCCGCCAGCTTCAGCCGCGGATCTTCGTCGGCCGTAATGTCAGGGATGGCATCACCCAGGGCCGCGGGTTTCAGGGCCGCTCCGGTTTTCATGTTATTGGCGACCGCGATCCCGCGCTTGTGAAAAATCAGGTCTTCCCCGCGTGTCGACGAAGGCTTGCGCCCCACCTGACTGAAGAAGGCCGCCAGCGAGTAGTAATCGTCCTGGCTCCAGCGCTCGAACGGATGATGATGACACTGGGCGCACTGCATGCGGACGCCGAGGAACAACTGCGCCACATCCTCCAGTTGCTGCTTCGGCTCTTTCACGCGCTTGTACCACGCCACGGGGGGATTCCCGATGACGGTGCCGGTGGCCGCCAGCAGTTCCCTGACAAACTGGTCGTACGGTTTGTTGGCCAGCAGGCTGTCGCGGACCCACGCATGGAAGGCAAAGTTGGAGACGATGTCGCTGCTGTCGTCACGCCGATTCTTCAGCAGGGCGGTCCATTTGTTGGCAAAGTAGTCGGCGTAATCGGGGCTGCGCAGCAATTCGTCGATGGCCGCATCCCGCTTGTTCGGATCTTGATTGGCCAGAAACGCAGCCGACTCAGCTTCGGTGGGAAGCCGACCGCCGATGTCCAGCGTGACGCGTCGCAGAAAAGTGGCGTCATCGCAGACGGGCGACGGAGGTATCCCCAGCTTGATCAGGTTGGAGAAGACCTGTTCATCCACGAAGTTCTTCGCGGCTGGCACATTGACAACCGGAGCCCCCAGGGGGACCGACGCACTGTAGACAGCCACCTGCCCCTGATATCGCACCATCACGGCGACGTTGCCCGAAAGATCCAGGATCTTGACGAGTCCCCGTTCCGAAACTTCCGCCATCGCCCGGTCATTGGATTCGTAGAGTGCCATGCCGGTCACATCGCGCTCGGTCCCATCGGAGTACCGTGCAACCGCCTTCAGTTGCTGAGTCTGCTGCCGTTGAATGGACCCATGGTCCGGCTGAACTTCAAAGGAACTCAGTTTCGGAGCGATGGCACCGTCGTACTGTGCACCCTGCCGAATCCACGCCGTCAGCAGGGCGAAGTCTTCCGACGTTGTCGACATCCGGACTCCACCACCGTGTGCGACTTGTCCCGAGGCTTTCAGGAGCAGCAAGCTTCGTTCTGGAGCCCCAATAAACAGCCGCCGAGTCCGTGCTTCCCGAACCAGATGATCGAAGTCTTCGGCCGGTTCGAATCCCAGCAACGAAAGTTGAAACCCATTCTGTCCATTGCCCGCTTTCGCGTGGCAGACCCCCACATTGCATCCCGATTTGGTGAGGACGGGAATGACTTCATTCACGAAGCTAACTGGTTTGTTGACTTGTGGTTGCAGAACGTCCGCTGCATTTGCGCCGGCGGTTACCAGAATCCCCAGCGCCAGCGATATCGCGCCGAAAAACGGATGCTGATTACGCCACAAGTCTCTACATAACAGGAACATGCGTGCACCAACCTGAATCCAGATCGAAATTCCATCCGAACAGGCGATTCTATCATGCGGTCCTGCCCGAGGCGAGAGAACCATTGCCGAAAGTTGATGCGTTTGTGGATTTCCGTGTCCTATGACGGCGGGCAAGTGACTGGGGACGAGTGTGGGATTGGACCTGACCTGAATTATTCCATCCAGACCAGCGAGCCATCCTTGTCCTGGGTGCGGATTACGTTGGCAATCTCGCGGCGGGCGACATCGGCCTTGGCGGCTGTCAGGCCGGGTAACAATTCCATTTCTTCGTTCAGCGCCAGTCGAACTCGTTCCGACAGATTCTTCATGACCTTCTGACGCAGATCCTCGGGAGCAGTCTTCAGGGCCATGGCCACGACTTTCTGCTCCAACTGCCCCAACAGCTTCTGGACCGATCGATCTTCGATTCGCAGGATGTCGGTGTAGTCGTACATCAGGTTGTCGATTTGGGAAGCCAGATCCGGATCCCGCTCGGTCAGCGATTCCAGCAACCGCAATCGCTCTTCACGTTCGACGGATTGCAGGATTCCAATCAATGTCTTCACACGGCGATCCACCTGTTCAACAACGGCGGGATCGATCGTCCGGCAGACTTCGAGTAACCGCTGTAGAACCCGGCGAACAACCACCGGGTTGACTTGAGTCGTATCGGCCATCAACAGGAAGACTCCGTTGCGAGTTTCCAGCGGCAGGGCCTCCAGAATCTTGCCGCTGACCTCTGTCGGCAGGTGCTTGAGTACCGTGGCAATCATCCGCGACGATTCCGGCTTCATGGCCGCGGCCACGATCGCCGGGGGAAGTTTGGCCAGGGAATCCACGTCGTCCGCAGTCGACAGTTCTGTCGGTTCGGATGTTGGAGCACGTGGCACTTCAATGGCTGCCGGATGATTCGTTGAGTTCTGCAACCCCCCACCTTCCGTGCCTGCGGAACGAGTGGCACCAGTCGCCGCAGCGAGGCTGGATTGGAAATTATTCCGAATACGCGGGCCAGCACTTACGGATGCCCGGACATCCTGCTGTAGCTCACGAAATTCCTGCAGGACGCTTTCCGAGAGTTCGCCCCAGTCTTTGCGGCGTTTGACGGCCGCCATGATCGGCCGCAATTTGCCGGCGAATTCCGCTCCCAGGATTTCCAGAACCTTGTCCCGCGCCTGCGGTTCAAGCTGGTTGAGCAGCACGGCGGCTTTGTCGATGTTGGCGACGGCTTGGGGCATGGAATAAACGACCTATAAGACGCGAAGCCGCCAGATTTTCCGATGAATTCGCCATCTTCGCTGGAACCACCCGTAAGATGTAGCATTCTGGCATGATCTGGGGAAGATGATTTTTGGGAAACCGCGGGATCGGTGGCCCCCTCAGCCCATGTCCATTCGGCAGTTTCCGCCGCAGGCAGTTTGTGCGGATTGTGCGAATGGAAGCGGGATTGCCGCCTGTTTTGCAGCCCTACAATCCAGATGGTCGATACGACCGACAGCCCGCTGATGCTCAAATGCGGTACCTCGACAGGATTCCGATTTGATGGACCGCCACAATCACCCCAGCCAACGGGTTCAAACTCTGCTGCTCTTCTGCAGTTGCGGACTGTTCGGCTATTTGATGCACTGCGATCAACCGACCGACTCGCGGACATCAACCATTCCAGAATCCACTGCCGTTGAAGCCGTCGCCGAGCCGGAAACTTCTGTACATCTTGACGATTCACCGATTGAGCCGCTGGTAACAATCGCCGAGCCTGAAGAATCCACACCTCCACCGGAACCGCAACCGAATCGCGAATTGCAGGTTCTACAACAGGAATTGACTGCAACTCAGGTTCAGCTCACCAGGCTTTCGGCGGAGTTGGCCGCCGCTCGGCAGGACGCGGACTTGGCCGCCGCCCAGATGGAATGCCTGGAGTCCGAGGTGGCTCGTTTCGACTTCGATCTATCAAGCGTCACTGCCATACAAGGCGAACGGGCGAACGAATTGGTCAGGTTCCGTCAAGCCGCCCCCTCGCGTCAGGCACAGGTCGCACGTCTGGTCGCCGACTTCGAGTCCGTCCAGCGGCACCAACTGGCGCAGAAGTACCAGCAGTTCGCCAGCGATCGACAACAGCGTGAAGCCACCCGAGCGAGGCTCGGTCTGCCACCCGAGGACCAGAACGAGGCGATTCGCGAACGTCAGCGAAAACGAGCCGCTGCCAAGCAGGCCGAAACGGAACTGAGCGCGCTTCGTCAGCAACATTCGGATCAATCCGCAGCCGAAGAACAGCGATTGCAGGCACGCGTCCAGCAGGTGGACCGCCTGATCCAGCGAATTTCTGATCGCCGGGAAGCGACCCTCGTCAGGCTCACGGACGCTCGAAACACGTTCACGGCCAGCCAGTCCAGGATCGAATCGACCCAACCGCAAGTCACGCGTCTGGAATCCCGCCGCGCGTCGTTGCTGGCCAACGCTCGAGCGAGCCATCTTCACTGAGGTTGGCCAGCCGATTTTGCCCATGCTCTCCACCGACCCTGCGTCGGTGGAAGCCACGACTGGCAGCTTGCAGATTTTCGATCTGGCACGAGTTCGGACACTAGGCCAGCAGTTTCTGCACGACGTTGCCGTGGACATCCGTCAGGCGGAAGTCGCGGCCCTGGAAACGGAACGTCAGTTTGGTGTGATCGAACCCCAGCAACTGCATGATCGTGGCGTGCAGGTCGTGGACATGGACCCGGTCGGTCGTGGCGTTAAAACCAAACTCGTCGGACTCGCCGATCGTGATCCCCGGTTTCACTCCGCCACCCGCCAGCCACATCGTGAATGCGTTCGGGTGATGATCGCGTCCATCGCTGCCTCCTTGAACCATCGGCGTCCGGCCGAACTCGCCCCCCCAGATGACCAGAGTGTCCTCCAGCAACCCACGTTGTTTCAGGTCGCGCAGCAGTGCGGCGGTGGGCTGGTCCGTGTCGGCGCAGTTCTTCTTCAGGTCGTTGACCAGGTTGCCGTGCTGGTCCCACGCTTCGTGAAAAAGTTGGACGAAGCGAACTCCCCGTTCCACCAGCCGCCGGGCCAGCAGACAGTTGTTGGCGAACGACGATTTTCCCGGTTCGGCACCGTACATCTCGAGTGTGTCCTTCGTCTCGCGCGTCAGGTCCATCAGATCCGGGGCACTCGCCTGCATCCGATACGCCATTTCAAACGAATTGATCCGCGCGGCAATCTCGGGATCGCCGGTTACGTCCAGGCGCAGTTCATTCAGTTGGCGAATCGAATCAAGCGAATCGCGTTGAATGCCATCGTCGACGCCGCGGGGATTCGACAGGTACAGCACCGGCTCGGCCCCGGATCGGAATAGTACTCCATTGTTGACCGTGGGCAGGAAACCGCAGCCCCAGTTGGAGGAGCCGCCGCTGGGTCCCTTCTTGCCGGAACTGAACACGACGAAACCGGGTAAATCCTGGGATTCGCTGCCGAGTCCGTACAGTGACCACGCTCCCAGGCTGGGGCGTCCGAACTGCTGGGCTCCGGTGTTCATCATGATCTGGCCGGGAGCGTGATTGAAAGCGTCGGTGACCATCGACTTCACGATCGCAATGTCATCGGCGACGGTCGCCAGGTGCGGCAGCAATTCGGACAGTTCGGCCCCTGATTGTCCGTGTCGGGCAAACTTGAATTTCGGGCCAAGCAGCTTGGAATTCGGATTGATGAACGCGGCGCGATAACCCTTGAGCAACTCGGCGGGCGGCAGCTTGCCGTCCCACTTCGCCAGTTCCGGCTTGTTGTCAAACAATTCCAGGTGCGAGGGAGCCCCTGCCATGAACAGGTAGATCACCCGTTTGGCCCTGGGAAGAAACTGACTTGCATGGGGAGCCAGGGCGCTGGTCGAGCCCGCCGCGTGCGATTCCGAGTTCTTCAACAACGAGTAAAGCGCCGCGGAACCGAGCCCCACGCCACATTCGCGAAAGAACCATCGACGGGTGATATCGTTCATTGTCAGTTCCTGTTCAAGGCGCGGGCGTTTGAGTCTTCAGCCAGGCAATCGCCCGTGGGATACCCTGTTGGATCATCGAGTTGTAATGTTCGCCCGTGGGGACAGTTTGCACCTCCACCGTCTTTCCCACGGACTTGAGCAACTGAGCGAACGCCTGCGTTTCGGAAACGTTGACATTGCTGTCATCGTTGGCGTGAAACAGAAACACCGGGCAGTGAACTTTGCCGACGTGTGTTTTCGGCGAGCTTTCGTGGAGAAACGATTTCAGGTCCGGCAACAGTCGGCTGATCCCCCAGGTGTTCGACACCGGTGCCAGCCGGGCTTCCACGTCGGAACAGGGGGCATAGGCAATCGATCCCGCCAGTCGCGGTTCGTGACTGGCAAGCAGCAACGACACCGTTCCGGCGGAACTGTGTCCGGCCGAATAGATCTGTTGGGGATTCACCTGGGGAATCTTTGCCAGCACAAAGTCCAGGGCGTTGCGGCCATTCACAATCCCCGCCTGAGCGGCTTTGAACTTCTTGTAACCGGCCGCAAACTGCGCGTCCGAGGCGTTTTCCATGTCGGCGACGCCACCGTCGAGCGAATAAAAAATCACGGCCATACCCGCCTGGGCGTACGGCAACGTTTCATCGTGATAGTCATCCGCATCCATGTCGTTCCCGACCAGCAGATTGGTCCCGGCGGGTGCCACCAGCACGCAGGGAATCGATTGATCGGGTGCGTCGGTTGGTGGCAGATACACGCGCATCGCCATCGATTGCCCGGGGCCGACTCCGGTCATTTGCACGAACCACATTCGGACTCCGGAGGGTTGCAGGACAACGCGTGGATTTCCCAGATCCGGAAATGCCGGAACCGGGATGGAGGTCAATGGAACCTGTACAGTCGGACTGCCGGTTGTGGTTGGCTGTCGTGATGAACTGCCGCTGGTAAACATCAGGACCATGAGGCAGACAATTAACAGTCCGCCGCCGCCCGCCAATGCGATCCAGATCAGTGGCGAGACACCCGCCTTCGATCGTGACTTCGACTTTTTGGACTTTTGGGGTTTCTGACGGCGTCGGACAGGCGGTTCGTCATACTCTTCGACGTCATCGTCGACTTCCGCGTATTCCACGTCGTCATCCGCAGACGGCACGCTGATCGCCGTTCCGCACGACTTGCAGCGGAATTTCTTTCCTGCCGCCTCATCGGCGACGCGATATGTCTTGTTGCAATCAGAGCATTCAACCTTGATCGGCATTTCTCAGTGACCCATTCAGTCAGGTTTGGCTATTCCCGGGTGACGGTTTCATCCAGATTCAGCAGCACCCGCGCCACGACCGTCCAGGCGGCCAGGTCCCCTGGAGTACTGCCGGTGGGGATCGCGGGAGGATTGGACGGATCATGCGCGGCCAGTTGCCAGGGATCGGCATTCGGTTGGGCAAACCTGGTCCGCTCCTTGTCGAGCAACGCCAGCAGCACTTTTTGTTCTTCGACAGTGGGATGCCGGGCGACACAGCGACGGAACGCGGTCGTCAAACGAGTCGCATTGTCGGTGCCGCCATCCTGCAGAGTCAGCAGCGCCAGGTTGCGGGCACATTCCAGGAACAGCGTTTCATTCAACGTGGTCAATGCCTGCAACGGCGTGTTCGAGCGGACCCGCCGCACGCACGAGAAGTCGCCGTTGGGGGTGTCGAAATTGGTCAGCATGGGATACGGCGTGGATCGACGGCGGAAAGTATAGATCGCCCGCCGGTACCGATCCGGGCCAGTCTCATCGATCCAGGTGAAGGGGCCATAACTGGCGGGTGGAACAAACAGGAATGCGGGAGCGGGCGAAAATACGCTGGCACCACCCACCTTGGGGTTCAACAGACCGCTCGCCGCCAGCGCAATGTCGCGGACGATTTCACCCTCGACGCGCAGGCGGGGGGCGCGAGCCAGCAATCGGTTGTACTGATCCTTCGCATACGCCTCAGGGGTCACTCGACTGGACTGCCGATATGTGGCACTCGTCACGATCAGGCGATGCAGCTGTTTCAGGCTCCAGCCGTGATCCATAAACTGCACCGACAACCAGTCGAGCAGTTCGGGATGCGACGGGGAGTCGCTTTGAGTTCCCAGGTCTTCGCTGGTGGCGACAATTCCCGTGCCGAAATAAGCCTGCCAGACCCGGTTGACCATGACTCGGGCAGCAGTCGGGCTGCGCCGGTCGACAATCCACCGGGCCAGAGTCAGGCGAGTCAGCGGCAGGGACGGATCCAGCGGGTGCAAAAACGCAGGAACGCCGGGCGTCACGGCTCGATCCGGCTTCAGGAAATCGCCGCGATTCAGGATGCGGGTGTCACGCGGTTCCTGTCGCGCCATCAATGTCAATGTGGTTGACCCCCTGGGCCACTGCTGCCAGAGCTGTTCGATTTGATCGTTCGCCTCGTGAAAATCTGCGACCGTGGTGCGCCAGTAGGAAAAGACCATGTCTGTCTGTTCTGGCGTTCGTTGTTCGCGGGGAATCGCCAGGATCTGGCGCACTCGCTGCGGGACGGGATCGGCAACAGGATCGGCTGCGGTTGTCACTGACAGGCGGAAGCGACCGAGATTGTTGTTCATGTTGTCGTCGCTGTTCCAACCGCCATGCATCTGCTTCAGATTGATGGTCAGTTGGGTCCCGGCGTCACCGCCAAACGGCGTTTCGACGACAAACACCGCATTGCGGGGCTGATTTCGGCGGCCGGGTCCCTGGTCGATCCCCCACGCGGTTTCGTCCTTGCCGTCAAGCGCATAGTCCACCGGGCCGGTGACCCGCTTCTTGTCCGTCTTGTCGTAGAAGTTGGGTTCCAGGTCCCGTTCGGGGTTCGAGTAATCGGCGGTCGCCTTGACGAACTTGATCTTTTCCCTGGGACCGCCGCTCGGTTCGGCGTCGACCGAGAATTCCGTCAGGGCACACGTCCCCATGAACGATCGCCCCGGACCGTTGCACGGAAGGTTGGGATCGTTCAACAGTTCCAGTCGGAAGGCCGTGATGTTCTTGACCTGAGTCACTCCCTTCAGGCTGGTGGTGTACTTGGTTGGAGCATATCCCTGGGCCAGGATCGAACAGTCGCCCATGTCGATGTACCGCTGTCCGTTGTCGCCCGCATTCTCCAGTTGCAATGGAATCCATTCGGTCTGGTTCTGGCTGACGGAGTCTTCCCACGCGGCCATCCGCTCGCGCCAATCCGGTTGCGACTGCTTGAGCCCCGCTTCAATGGCATCCATTTTCGCTCGCAGTTCTGCCGCCCGTGATTGATCATCGACGGCATAGACCACTCGCTGGGCTTCGTGATCATTGTTCAGAAAGGCAAACAGGCGGTAGTACTCTTCGTGCGTGATCGGGTCGTACTTGTGCGTGTGACATTGGGCACACTGAATCGTCAGGCCGAGAAACGTCTTTCCGACGGCGTCCATGCGATCGAACATGGCGTCCATCCGAAACTGTTCGGGATCAACGCCCCCTTCTTCGTTCAGCATCGAATTACGCAGGAATCCCGTCGCCACGATCTGGTCCTGAGTCGGATGGGGGAGCAGATCGCCAGCCAGTTGTTCAATGACAAACTGATCGTAGGGCAGATCACGATTCAGGGCGTTGATTACGTAGTCACGGTAAAAGGCGATCTGGCGGGGCTTGTCCTTTTCAAAGCCGTCCGAGTCTGCATAGCGTGCGGCGTCGAGCCAGTGACGTCCCCAACGTTCGCCATAGTGCGGTGAACTCAGTAACCGCTCCACCTGCTTTTCATAGGCACCGGGCGTGGTATCGGCCAGGAACGCATCCACTTCGGCGATGGTGGGGGGCAGTCCGATCAGGTCCAGGGAGAGCCGGCGCAGCAGAGTGATCTTGTCCGCTTCCGGAGAACGGGACATCCCGTGCTCGATGAGCCTGGCAGCCACAAACCGGTCCAGGTCATTGCGAGCGGGGAATCTTGTTTCGTCAACCTGGGGAACGGCGGGAAGCACCGGTGCCTGAAAGGCCCAGTGCGATGTGTATTCGGCCCCGGTGGCGATCCAGCGTTTCAGGAGATCGATTTGCCGGGCGGTCAGTGGTTTGTGTTTCCCCTTCAGAGGTGGCATCCGCAGATTGTCATCAGTGCTGGTCACGCGCTGGATCAACTCGCTCGCGTCCGGTTTGCCCGGGACGATGGCCGTCTTTCCCGATTCGGCCGGCTTCACAGCCCCCGAACGCAGATCCAGTCGCAGACCCGCCTGTCGATCCTGGTCGTCAGGCCCGTGGCAGACAAAACAGTTGTCGGACAGGATCGGCCGAACGTCACGATCAAAGCTGACTTTGCCCGCCTTGGGAACAACATCGGCAGACTCGGCAACCGGACCAGAAACGGGAATGAAACAGCACAGACCCAGGGTCAGCAGACCGACTGCAAGGACACTCACCAGCCGAGGCATGACATCGTCTCCGGACGCCGTCGAAGGATTTTTACTTTGCAATCGACATTCTGCCCGATGTCGTGCCGGCATCCAAGCTCGCCGATGAAACGATTTGGGGGGCGGCAATGGTGTGAGTTTTAAACCGAACAGCACCGTCCCCGAGAAGTTCAATGCCCTCAAGCCCTGCCTGCTCAAGGCTTGTTTCCATCTCGACTCGCGTCAACTTCTTTCCAGAACTGGTCTGTGGATGTCAAGTTGATCTGTTGTAAGGACTTGATGGATCGCAGGAGCTTTCCATCCCGCTCCGGATTGAAGTCACAGATCAGACTTGAAACGCAAGCCCCTTGCAGTGGGGAATAGTCCGTCACCTGTGTCTGTTCGCAATTCAAGACTTCCAGCGTCATCCCTTTCAACGGCCGTAGGTCCGATATCTCCGTCCTGTAGCAAAAGAGCTTCTTCAGTGGCATGCCCTGCAGTGGCGACAGGTCGGTGACTTTCGTTCCAAAGCATCCCAAGACCGTCAGCTTCATCTCTTTCAAGGGTGACAAATCGGACACGCCCGTTGCGCCGACATTTAAACTGTCCAACTTCAAATCTTTGAGTGGCGACAGATCGGATACTGGCGTACCCCAGCAATCCAGTGTCTTCAAATTCATCCCAGCCAGCGGAGACAGGTCCGCCACTTGAGTCTGACAGCAATTCAGCGTTGTCAGATTCATTGCCCTCAACGGCGAAAGATCCGACACTTGCGAGAGTTCGCAGTCCAATTCGGTCAACTTCATATCGGCCAATGGTGACAAGTCAGACACTTTCGTAACGCCGCAATCCAGCATCGTCAGCTTCAGACCTCTCAGCGCAGTCAGGTCTGACACCTTTGTCCAGTCGCAGACAAGCCGGGTGATCTTCGATCCTTGCAGCGGAGACAAATCGGAAACGCCAGTGCTGCCGCACGCAAACGAAGCCAGCCCGGTGAATGCCCGAATGGGCGAAATGTCAGTGACTTCCTGGCCCGTGATTGTGAATTCCGTCACCACTCCATTTTCGATGGTGGACTTGACCTTTCCATTGAATCCCGGATTAAGCTCGTGCAGTTTCCTGGTGACTGCTTCAACCTGCTGATTGGCCGGCAGGGTAGCGACCCTGCTGATCCATTCATCGAAACTGAGCGACTCCAAATCCTCAACAACAGGACTGGCACTCTCGGTCACTTCATTTGTTCGCACACCATCCTGTGTCGCTGATGGCGATTCGGGAGTGGAGTCATGCGAATGACATCCGACCAGGGCGGAAACCAGGAAACCTGGAACGATCACGGACCATATCGACTTCATGTCAGGATTCCCTGCACCACATTGCCATAAACGTCGGTCAGCCGGAAGTCGCGTCCGGCGTAGTGGTAGGTCAGTTGTTCGTGATCCAATCCCAGCAGATGCAGGATCGTGGCGTGCAGATCATGTACATGGACAGGTTTGTCGACAGCGTCCCAGCCAAATTCGTCGGTCGCGCCGTACGCCAGTCCACCTTTCACGCCGCCGCCAGCCAGCCACATCGTAAATCCAAACGGGTGATGGTCGCGGCCGTTGGCCGTTCCTTCGCGAGCGGGTGTTCGCCCAAACTCTCCGCCCCAGATCACCAGTGTATCGTCCAAAAGTCCTCGCAGTTTCAGGTCACTCAGCAGTCCCGCGATCGGAAGGTCAGTCGCCAGCGCATTCTTCTCGTGACCGTTCTTCAAATCGCTGTGCTGATCCCACGGTTGGAATCCGCCCGTCGTGTGGTAAAGCTGAACGAAGCGAACGCCGCGTTCCACCAGTCGACGAGCCAGCAGGCATTGCTTGCCAAACTCTTCCGTCGGTTTCTGATCGATGCCGTAGAGTCGCACGGTACTGGCGGTCTCTCCCGCCAGACTGAACGCTTCAGGAGCCGCCGTTTGCATCCGATAGGCCAATTCGAAGGAATCGATTCGCGCGTTCAATCGATTGTCGGATTCGCGACCCATGCGATGCAGTTCATTCAGACGTACCAGCGAATCCAACTCGCGCCGTTGCCGATCCGCCGCGATTGAACTCGACAAGTTCTTCAGCGGCTGATCCAGATTGGAGACGAACGTACCCTGATACGCCGCTGGAAGAAAACCGGCGCCATACTGCCGGGCTCCTTCAATAATCGGACCCGGCCCGATCGCGACGAATCCCGGCAAGTCGTTGTTCTCGGTTCCCAGTCCGTAGGTGACCCAAGAGCCCAGGCTTGGCCGGGATGAGACACGCTCGCCCGTATGCATCAACAGGCAGCCGCCCGGGTGATTCGGGTCGTCTGTCACCATCGAACGGATCACACACAGATCGTCCACGCAGCGCGCCGTGTGAGGAAACAGTTCGCTGACTTCCAGGCCAGATTCCCCATGCCGCTGAAACTTCCACGGGGACCCCAGCAAGTTTCGTTGCTGGCCCAGATACAGCTTGGGCGACGGTTTCCCGTCGTCACTCGTCAATCGCGGCTTCGGATCGAACGTGTCGACCTGGGACGGTCCACCGGGCATGAACAGGAAGATGACCCGCTTGGCACGTGCCGCAAATTGAGGGGATTTGACCTGTAACGGATTGCCCGTTGCGGCCGATCGAAATCCGGCTGCCCGCGATTCTTCACCCAGCAACCCGGCGAGTGCGACGGCGCCAAATCCTCCACCCGACAGAGCCAGCATTTCGCGGCGGGATAGCGGTGTTCGCATGGCACATCTTCCAGATCGGTTTTCACTTAATCGACAAACAGGAATTCGTTCGTGCAGACGATCAGACGACAATAGCGAGTCCATCCATCAAGGTCGGACTGGTCCGCCAGAAAGGCAGTGCCCACTTCGATCTCCGCGGGCGCAGGGAATCGCCCCAGCGCGATCTGATACAACCGCTCGATTCGGTTCCGAGGTTCAGGAGCCTCGTCTGCAATACGAACGGCAATGGCTGCTGCCAGGTCGGTGACCAGCGGATCGTTCATGAAGAACAGGGCCTGCGGGGCGACAATCGATTCATTGCGACGATCAACAATGCCAGCACAGTCGGCCGCGTCAAACAAGGGACCGAACTCCGCTGATTTCGCACCAGTACGCACGGACATCAGGTACAAGCTGCGCCGCGGAGTGGCGGCGTCCTGGAACCCCGGTCCGCCCATCGTCGAATCCAATCGGCCCGAGATTGCCAGCAGGCTGTCGCGGATTGCTTCCGCTTCCAGCCGGCGCCGGTTCGCTCGACCCAGCAATCGATTCTCGGGATCGGCAGACCCCGCCGGGGCCTCCACGGCGGCCATTGCAGACTGCTGATACACATTGGACAACAGGATTTGCCGATGCAGCGTCTTGATCGACCACCCGGCCGACATGAACCGGGCCGCCAGATGATCCAGCAGTTCGGGATGACTGGCCGCTTCGCCCATCAGTCCAAAGTTGGTCGATGTTGAAATCAGTCCAATGCCGAAATGGTGTTGCCAGATGCGATTGACAATGACTCGTCCCGTCAGGGGATTGTCAGCACGAGTCAGCCAGCGCGCCAGTTCTCGACGACCGCTGCCTTCGCGAATCAACAACTGTTCTGCTCCGGCAAGCGCTTTGGGGACGCCGCGGGGCACAACCGGGCCGGGCTTCTCGTGGTTGCCACGAAGATAGACATGTGCGTCGTGGAAGCCTTCGTGAGGAGTTCCCGCCGGACCACCCTCTTGAACGACGACCGCGCGAGGAATCTCGCGTTTGGGCTTCTTCTGAAGTGCGGCCAGTTCGCTGCGAAGTTCCGTCAGCCGTGCCTGGAAGTCGGGCGGCAAGACTTGGTGTCGCTCCGTCAGTTCCAGCCGAAACGGACTTTGAGCTGAAACCAGTTCTTCATAGAGGTCGGCGATGGGATCAACCTGAGTCGGCGGTGCCATGGCACACCACCGCTGAGCCAGTTCGGCTTCGACCCGTGTTCGCGCCTGATCATCCAGGGGTTGTTGATAGACCCGCAACTCGGCGAGGCATCCGCGAAATCGCGCACTCTGTCCAGATCCCGGAGCCCCGATCCGCAGCGCTGGAATTGCCGGATCAGACGAGACACAGTCAATTCCCTTGTTCTGTCCGACGACCTCGCCTTGTCGAAAGACGGAAACGCCGTCCGGTCCCCAGGTGATACTCAAGATCTGAAAACAGGGATTCGCGTCTGTCAGTCGCGGTGCGGGAAGCGACACATCGCCACTGGCACCATTCCGGCGAAGAATCGCCTGACCCTGGCCAGACCCATCAATCATGATTCCAAGGCCGTGCTGACCAACCGAGGAATCTTCCCATCCAAGAACTCGCTGACCCGCGGGACCGTCCGAGTCCGGCTTGAAGACGACGAACACGCTTCCTGATTCAGGGACTGTGAGGGGAAGCTGCAGAAGTTCATTCCCGGAAAAATGAAGCACGAACTGATCGTGTCCACAAATCGGGATCGTGGTGACAGTCGGTGCTGCGACATCGGCGGCGGGCGATGCATCCAGAGCACGACCGCGATTCGGCCAATTCGTCACACGCTGGCCATCTGTTGTCGTGATCCGTCGATCATCGGCTCGCAGGATCACCACTGCGGACTCGGCCAGCGCTTTCCGGGCAGGATCGCGCGACAACTCCCTGTTCCGTTCAACGGCAAACGCGGCCAGCGCCGATTCCAGCTCTGCAGATCGTTGCGCGGCAGCTTCCTGATCGGAGGCCTGGCGCAACGAGGTCAGTGCGTGATGGGGATTTGCCTCCTGCAGGTAGGCGACCCACCGTGTCAACGTTGTCGCATCCAGCCCCCTGGCCTTCGCCCAGTCCCCGATTGCCGGCCGTTCTGAACCAGAAGCATGCACGAATTCCCAGGCCGACACCAGATAATGCCGCGATTGTGTCTCGACAGATCTCTGCAGATAGCCACGGTACTCGCGGTCACCGAACTGATTGATTTCACTGGTCAATTCCGCCAGCCGCGCCTGGTCCCGCTTCTGTTCGTCGTCGATGGCGGCCAGTTCTGCAGCCGACAGCAGCGGCACCCGCACGAGCGGAGTATTTCCTTTCACGGGGCCTGGAACCAGACGCGTACTGAAAAAGATCCCCGCCAACGAGTAATAGTCTTCGATTGTGATCGGATCGAATTTGTGATCGTGGCAGCGGGCGCAGGACAGCGTCAAGCCCAGGAACGCGCGACCGACAACATCAATTTGATCGTTCACGTAATCGGCAATCATCTGCTGCTTGTCGACATCACCCGGAACAAAGTCGGCGATCGCCAGCATGCCGGTGGCGACAAGTGCATCGGCATCGATCCGGCCGGAATCGTTCGGTTGCATCAAATCACCGGCGACTTGCTGGCTGACAAACTGATCATACGGCAGGTCGCGATTGAACGCGGCCACGACCCAGTCCCGATACCGCCAGGCCTCACGAAAATCACTCTCGACTGGCAACTGAATCAGATCACGTGCATCGGCATATCGAACAACATCCAGCCAGTGTCGACCCCAACGTTCGCCATACTGGGGCGAGGCCAGCAGTCGGTCGACCACTTTCGCAAACGCATCCGGTGAATCGTCAGTAAGAAAGTCGTCAATCTCACTGACCGTGGGCGGCAGGCCCGTCAAATCGAACGTTACTCGCCGCAGCAAAGTCCGTAGGTCGGCAGCCAGCGCCGGATGGATCCCGCGAGCTTCCAGCTTGGCGAGAATGAATCGATCGATGGAAGAGGAAGCCCAGTCCGCCATTTGCACTTCGGGTACGGGAACCGGCCGAACGGCCTGGAATAAACGTGGCAAATCACCCTGCCCGACCGCCGTCGACTCGACTCGCAAATGAAGAGCCAGGACCGCGACCGAAGACAGGAATAAAGAACAGCGAAAAATGCGCGATCGGATTTTCATTCCATCAATTCTAACCACTGTGTCTGTGGGAATCATCAGCCAGGCAGTTAATGCACAAGCCACAGCCCAAAAGTTGCTGGATTTGATTCGAACGTGATAGGATTCGTTCCAAATACAAGTCAGCACCTGTTGGAGATAACCGTGGTCCCCGGCCGCGAAGTAACGATTGAGCGCAAGCCGCTCAGTGACGAGTCATCGCCACCAACCGCCGCAACCCCGGCTGAGCGGCTGATGATGGTCTGGCCACTGACTATCGAGGCGTGGGCGATGCAAGGTGAAGATATTGCTCAATCTCGACTACCGAGACATGTTGTGCATGTTGAACGACGAGGGCGTTGAATACTTGGTTGTGGGTGCTCACGCGCTCGCGGCACATGGTTACCCAAGGGCAACCGGTGACATCGATCAACGATTGATCAGACCGGGGAGGCGGTTGATGATCTTTCTGCGACGGCAGCTATTCTGACTGCAAACGGCGCAAGGCGGTGACTGTGGCAGTGGCTCGAAACTCAACGATCTTCTTGCCCCATTCGATCGTCTTTTCTTGGGGTGCCAGATTGATGCCGTTGATCTGGAATTTGCCGGCGGCGATGCGTTGTTCAGTACGAACACTCTGAGGATCAACGGACATCATCATGGCGGTGATGGCAAAATCGTCATGTAGTCCTTCGGAAGTCTCGACAATTCCCAGGGCCAGCGCGCACTCTGC
>JAFEBS010000020.1 GCA_018242525.1 Planctomycetota bacterium
ATCGCGCCACATGTCGACTCTACACAAGACGTCCTTCACCCAGACTCTTGCAAATCTGGTTCTGTCGTGAAATACCAGCCCGAAAAACGTTACCCGCGTTGAGTGGCAGCCGAAAACCGGCCCTTTGACGTCGACACCTGTGTGCATCCTCCAGGTCCCCGTGCCACCTACGGCAGAGTCTTCAGCGGCGGTCGCGTCGGAATGACGGTCCCGTTCAAGTCCGGGATGGCTGCTTCCGGCGGATTGGGAGTCGGTGCTGGCGGCAGTCCGAACTGTGTTGATTCCGGGGTATCCTGAGTCTTGAACAAACTCAGTCCCGATTCGCTCTGCTTGAATTTGTAATGCACGGAATGCAGCGTGTACGTGACAACCTGGCCTGGCAGCGATTCATACTGCACGGTCCAGGTCCGGTCGTTCGTAAAACGTTGCTTCGTTCCAGGCTTCATCGTGTACTGGTGGCCGTTCAGCATGTATCGAATGTCGCTGGTGTTCGTGGAGGGACTGAACAGCACGATTTCGCCCCCGTCGGCGTAGGGCGATGGCGCAGCGGGGAGCGCTGTTGTCGGCGAGTACACGGGTTGTGGTTGAACGGGCTGCGGTTGCACGTAGACGGGTTGCGGTTGCACATAAACCGGTGGTGGTACGTAAACGGGACGGGGAGCCACCACGACGGCCGGTCCATAACCGTAGGGGCCATAGCCATAGGGACCGTAGTAACCGGGACCATAGTATCCGTTACCCACTCCCACTCGAATTCCACCGTTGCCGAAACTGAATCCAAACCGAACTCGAGGATCCGCCTGAGCGTCATCGGAGGCCAGTGCCATCGCGATCGCGACCAATCCCCAAACCATCCCTTGAATTGTCCGTGACATTTGACTCCCCTGTCCAAAAGGTGTACCACGAATCGCAGCCCGAATGCGTCCGTGAGGCGTCAACCATAGGTTGCAACCCACTTTTTCGGCAAGATGGGTTTTGACGCGTCGCTCACACCCAAAGGATATCTTTGATGGATGAAGTTCAACACCCCGCTGGCGCAGACGACCTTCCGGCGAAGAAAAAGCCGACCGAATCACTGCTGTCTGCGGCCCGATTTCCCTTCATCACGGTCAGCGTGCTCCTGCTGGCAGGGATTTGTGGATTGGCGGTCTATCTGACCAGTTCGCCCTACAGTTCTCGTGATGTCCAGTATCACCGGCAGCTGGCCGAAATCCTGCAGGAAATCCGCGCGATCCGGGCGGCGAAGAGCTCAGACTTCAATCAAGTCCGACAGCGGGCATCTGTGGTCGGCCAGCAAATCTCGTCCATCTTGAAGCAGGAAGCGAGCACCAGTACTCCGGCTAAACAGTCGATGCTGTGGGCCGCGCGTGACGAACTGCCGCGGATGCTGGCTGGGGATCTGACGAAAGAAACTCCCGCGGAAAAGAGTTTTGAAGCCCGGCTCGAGGATGCGGCCACAGATCTGGGGCTCAAGCGATGAGACATGGCCGGTGAGATCTCGGGCAGGCCTGCGAAGTGTTTCTTCGCGGCCCTCAGGCTTGGACTTATGGAACGAATGCGGCCCCTGCTTGTGCTCGGCTTTCTTCACGCGGAGCGTAAAGGCGGCTTTCAGGACAATCCATGCTCTACGAAGTTGAATTGAAGTTTCCGTTGTCTGATGAACGGCGCGTCCTGGCACTGCTGGCGGAATTGGGAGCGACCGCCGGTGAACCTGTGGAGCAATCCGACCACTACTTCAATCATCCGTCACGCGACTTTCGACAGACCGACGAAGCGTTTCGGATCCGGTCAGTCGGGATGGCGAACTGCGTCACTTACAAGGGCCCAAAGCTCGACGCATCGACAAAAATGCGTCGTGAAATCGAAGTCCCGTTCGCTGACGGTGCGGCCGCCGAGCAGATGGCCGCGATCTTCCTGGCACTGGGATTTCGGAGCGTGCGGAAAGTTCGCAAGAACCGCACTCCCTGGAAACTGACCTGGAACGGGCGTCTGTACGACCTGGCGCTGGATCGCGTCCCCTCGGTGGGAACGTTTCTGGAAATTGAACTCATTGCGGACGAAACGGGCCGCGACGAAGCCCGCCAGGCCATCCTGGATCTCGCCCAGCGATTGAGTCTGGTCCATCCGGAGCGTCGATCCTATTTGGAACTCGTGCTTTCGCTCGACCAGGAGACCACGCCGAACGGCGCGTAACCCGAAGCACCCGTTTTGAATTCCGGCTTTGTTTTCCAGGATTCTCATTCAGACTTGGCCTGCGAGCCGATCTTGGGTTAGGATACACGCATCAATGCCCGCCATTGACTGCCTGCCTCCCCAGCCCGCCAAAGAATCTCGCCCGTTTTGAAAGAGACTCCCATGCTGCGAATTTCCGGAATGTCACACCGGCTCTGTGATGGTGTCACTCGGCGGGATGCTCTGCGGATCGGAGCCCTGGGAATGGGCGGCTTGACACTGCCCCGCTTGCTGGCTGCCGAACAGGCGGCGGGAATCCAGAAATCGCATAAGTCGATCATCATGATCTACATGGTGGGAGCGCCTCCGCACCAGGACATGTACGATTTGAAAATGGACGCGCCCGCCGAGATTCGCGGCGAGTTCAAGCCGATTGAAACGGCGGTCCCCGGAATCCAAATCTGCGAGCACCTGCCCAAACTCGCCTCCATCATGGACAAGGTCGTGCCGCTGCGATCTGTTTACGGATCTCCCACCGGTGACCACGATTCATTCATTTGTTACACCGGTCGCAAAGCTCAGAATCAACCACCCGGTGGTTGGCCTTCCATCGGCTCTGCCGTCTCAAAGCTGCTGGGTTCGGTCAACAAGTCGGTCCCTCCGTTCTTCGGACTGGCTCCCAATGCGGGCCATCCGCCCTACGGATCGCCGGGCCATCCGGGGTTCCTGGGGGTCGCTCATTCCGCATTCCGCCCCTCGGGGCCTGCCCAGGCAGATATGACACTGAATGGAATCGATCTGGGACGGTTGTCGAATCGCAAGGAACTGCTCGCCAGCTTCGACAATTTCCGCCGGGAATCCGATGCGTCGGGAATGATGGAGGGCTGCGACTCGCTCAATCGCCAGGCGTTGGAAATCCTGACTTCCAGCCGCCTGGTGGAAGCGCTGGATCTGTCCAAAGAAGACCCCGCGTTGCGTGCCCGCTACGGCAAGGGCGATCCCAACAACTACGGCGACGGAGCCCCACGCAACCTGGAACAGTTCCTGATGGCGCGGAGACTGGTTGAAGCGGGAGCACGAGTCGTCACGTTGAATTTCGGCCGCTGGGACTTCCACAGCCAGAATTTCAGCGAGTGCAAGAACACACACTTCCCCATGTTCGACCAGGGGATGCACGCCCTGATCACCGATCTGCATGAACGGGGCATGGACAAGGATGTCGCCGTTGTGGCCTGGGGTGAATTCGGTCGCACGCCGCGCATCAACCCGGACGCTGGCCGCGACCACTGGCCACAAGTCGGTGGCGGCCTGATTGCCGGCGGCGGCTTCCGGACCGGGCAGGTCATCGGAGCGACCGATCGCGAAGGGGCACGCATCGCCGATCGTCCCGTCCATTTCGGCGAAGTCCACGCCTCACTGTATCGCCACATGGGGATCGACCCGATGTCGATCTACCTGCGCGACTTTGCCGGTCGTCCACATCACCTGGTCGACGGCTGGAATCCGCTGCCTGAGCTGGTATGACCGGCCTTGCCTCAATCTGCCGTCAGGCGGGGAGTGAGAATTGTACGAATGGCCTGGATGTCTGTCGGGGGCAGAGGTTTCGTGCGTTCCAGCAGATTCGTGGACAGTTCCTTCGACCATTCGGGCCAGTCACCCGACAGCACGACGTTGCGAACCTTGACAGACGTCCGGGTGCGATCGTGATACAGTCCAAACCGCGTGCCGCAGTTCGCTTCCAGCGGCCGCTCGTAGACCAGTTGGCCATTCAATTCCACACGAACTTCCCCACCACGGATTTCGACGGCCGCTGTATTCCATTCTTCCGACTTCAGTAGCAGCGGAGTTGGGCCTCGTCGATTTGCGGGTTCTTCGACTTCGTTGTCGGTGGCGATCCACCCTTCCCCCTGCTCGGTCGTGCGATTGGCCGTCAGCCAGTGCAACTTGACACCCTCGGGCCGCAACAGAAATGCGATGCGATCCAGCGTGGGGTGTACTTCAATCCCTTCGTCACCGGGGTGGTAGAAGAACTCGTATTGAATCCGCTCATCCGCGCGCAGAGGACGATGATAATAGGCCCAGCTCTCGCCATGCTGGTAACCGGATTGCCGGTTCGGGGAATTCAAGTCGGCAAAGCGACGTCCATGCAGCACGCTGTCGATGGTCGACCAGTCGTGGGCATTTGGATCGTCGGTCCGTGTGAACTTGTCCGGTTCCATGCGAACGCTCAACTCAGTGGGTTGCGATTCGTTGTAGTACGACGTCATCCAGCCCTCCATCCGCCGCCCCGACAACAGGGAGACCTCGCGCGGAATCGTGACTTCCCCCAGGATTCGCAGCTTCCGGAAGGCAGACAGCCAGGTCGTGCGGAGGAGCAGGAATGGGCTGGTGGTCGACGGGCTGAAATCTTCCAGCAAAACGTCGTTGTTGCCCAGCGCCTCCAGATAATCCGGTGCCACCCTGATCGTGACCCGATTGAATTGATTGCGAAACTCCATCGCTTTTGGACCGAGCAGGCTTTCGTGGGCATTGATCGGGAATACCTGGTTGCGGCTGCTACCCTGGTTCCAGGCTTCAAACATCAGACCACCGAACCCAACGTTGGCTTCAGACCACAGACCATTAAAGGATTCACAGGAAATCTCGAAGGTTCCCCTCAGGGGATAGGCAAACACAAGATGGTCGACCCACGGCGAACAGACGTGCCCGATACGGTCGTCCAGGGCGATCCACCAGGAGGTCGAACTGAACGGATTGCTGTTGGAAGCCGCAGCCAGATCCACCGGCACCCAGTGTTTCAGACCCGGATCTGCAGACGGCTTTAAGGCGGCACCAGTCCGCTCGATCACGGCCAGGGCATTGGATCGGTACCCCCACAGGACTTTGTTAAAACTCGCCGACGGCTGAGCGTCCAGGAGCAGACGCCCCACTTCGGCCTCGTCATAAGCTGCGCTCAGTCGCGGTCGTACGGCCCCCCCGCCATCTCGTACGACTGCAACAAGCTGATCCAGGGATGCGGCACCGGGGACATTTCGTTCGACCAGCGGCCGAAGCTCCGTCGCCAGTTCCGCCAGTCGATCGGCCTCGCGGGCCGCATCGACCAGCAACACGATCGTCGAAATCACCGGCTCCTCCAAAGGAGGCAGCGATTCCTGCAGAAAGACTCGCGGCGGTGGAGCGTCCGGGATCACCCCGACGAAATGGCGAACGGCGAGTCGCTCTTTGGTCGGCAGAGTCCACGACTTCAGCAGTCGATAGCGGTCTCCGGCGGGCAACGCATTCAGGCGGAACAACATCTGACAGGCGGTGGCCACCTGCGGACCGGGACGCTTGAATTCCGGAGTGTTGACGGCCCGTCCCAACGCCTCCAGTGCGCTGGCGAATTCGACGACGCGATCCTCGGCAACACCCCGTGCGACCGCTGCCGGTGCTTCTGCGTTGACCGTCTGCTGAGCTGACGCTTCAGCGGCGTGCAGTATTCCGGTCGGCAGCGCCAGGAATGAGACGACCGCTGGCGTTAACCACAACACTGAGCGTATGAATTCGGCGACCGGGAAACCGCGGGAAATCATGGCCAGCCCTTCTTCATGCGAGAATCGAGTTCGCAGGATGAACGACATCCGGCGGGCAGTTCAATCCTGACAGCGTACCCCGCAGTCGCAGATTCTCAAGAAATCCCGTTGACTTCCGCGCAGTGCATTACTATCGTAATACACTATGTCAAACCTGCCACTCCAGTTTGAGATCCACCCATCCTCTGGCGTACCGATCTTTCGCCAGATCATGGACCAGGTCCGGGCTCAGGTGGCCAGCGGCCGGTTGAAACCGGGGGAACTGGTCCCCAGCGTGCGCCAGATGGCCATCGATCTGGCTGTAAACATGATGACCGTTTCCAAGGCGTACAGCCGGCTGGAAGCGGAAGGCATCCTGGAACGCGATCGGGGGACGGGGATGCGTGTGCGTGCGGTGACCACGTTGTCTGCGAGTGTTGCCGACCGGCAACTGGAATTGCGGGAACTGGTGGAGCACATGGTGACGCGCGGCCTGCAATTGGGGCTGACAGACGAACAGATCGCGGCCGTAGTCAAGACGGTCCTCAAGGAACGCCGCTCATGAACGACAACGTGATTGTGGAAGCGACCGGCTTGTGCCGCCAGTTTGGGAAAACGCCAGTCCTGAGGGGACTGAATCTGTCGATCGAGCGCGGCATGGTGGTTGGCCTGCTGGGGACCAACGGCTGCGGGAAGTCGACACTGGTCAAATGCCTGCTGGGATTGCTGCGCCTGTCGGGCGGATCCGCTCGTCTGTTTGGGGAAGATCCCTGGACACTCAGCGGCGCGGCCAAGGCTCGACTGGGATATGTGCCGCAGGATGTGAAGCTCTATCCGTGGATGACGGTGTCGCAGGTGATCGCCTACACGGCGGCGTTCTATCCCCGGTGGGATTTCCAACTGTCGGAGGAACTGCTGCAACGCTGGGACTTGCCGCGAGACCGCCGCGTGGGACCGATGTCTCCCGGACAGATGCAGAAACTGGGATTGATACTGGCACTGGGACATCGGCCCGAACTGCTGGTGCTGGATGAACCGGTCGCGGCACTGGACCCCATCGCCCGCCGCGAGTTCCTCAAGTCTCTGCTGGAGGTCACCCAGGACGAGCAGCACACCGTCCTCTTCTCGACACATATCACGTCGGACCTGGAACGAGTCGCCTCGCACGTTGCCCTGTTAAAGGACGGCAAACTGGCTCTGTTTGACGATCTGGACGCGGTGAAGGATCGCGTCAAACGACTCAGGATCACCACGGCACAGCCGCTGCCGGGCAGCTTTGCGATCGCGGGCGCTCTTCGAACGGAAGTCGAAGGGACCACGGCGCTGGTCGCGGCCACCAACGTCAACGAACCGATGCTGACCGAACTGCGTTCACGCTGGCAGGCGGACATCGTCGTCGAAAACTTGAACCTGGAAGAGATCTTCCTGGAATTGCACCAGCAGCCAGCGCGCTCTTGAGTGGAGTATTCAACAAACGCCGACATCGGACCGTCTCTATTCCGGCAGCTACGACGGGACCATTCGGGAATGGTCCGTGGAATCGATGTCTCAATTGAGAAGACTGGATTAACGGGATGATACGCCCCCTGTCCTTCGTACTACTGAATTACGGCACTCGCCCCATGGTTTGGGTCATGGCGGCCGTCTATCTGCTGACCCTGGTCGCCACGCTGTCCGGAGCGTTCAGCGACTGGAACGCGTCGCGACAGGCGGCCTATCCCGGGATGGAAAACTGGGGCACTCCCTTTTCCCTCAACGCCCCTCAGGCGTTGAAAGACCTGGCACAGGGACGATTGGAATTCCCCTCGGACAGCGCCGAAATCGACTGGCCGACGGCGGTTTTGGTTGCTGAGGGACCATCAACGCTGATTCAACGACTGCAGACAGTCCACTCATTGCACGCGCTTTCAATTCGATCGATGATCGGGTTCAAGGATGCCGATCTCCAATCGCTCGGTGACATCCAGCAGTTGCAGGCAATCTCGCTGTTTCATTGCGACGTCACCGACGAAGTCTGGCGTCAGTTGGGACGCTTACCCAACTTGCGCTATCTGGACCTGAGCGGCTGTCACCTGCACGGTGATTACCCGGGGCTGGAATCCCTGGCGCGACTGGAAACGCTGGTCCTGGGATCGCCGGTTGCCGGTGGAATTGCCGAGCACGATGCGCCCCTGCTGCCACAGTTGCATCGGCTTCCTCACCTGCAGACGCTGGTTCTGGGCAGCAGTTATTCGCCGTCGCTTTCGATGCCGCAGGTCCAGCAGCAATTGCCGGACACCGCTCCGCAGTATCTCGATCCGATCAGGAACAACATTGAACAGTTCCGGGTGATCACATCGCTGCAAACACTGTTCGTCGACGAGCATCCCCGCGGACAGGCGGATCTCAATCAACTTCAGTCACTGTTGCCGCAGATCAAGGTGCGTCCATCATTCATCGACAGCAACCGACAATTGTCGTTCCTGGCGATCTTCGTCCTGAACTGTGTGGTCCTGTTCCTGGTGGCGATCCAGTTGCAAAGCCAGTTCTCTCAGGCCAGTTGTCATTTGATACCAGGTTATCTCTGGCCGCATCTGACTCCACCCATTGTGCTGTTCGTTGCCAGCCTGCCGCTGCATTGTGTTCCCCTGCTGATGCACGACGTTCCCCTGGGGGCGGCGTTGGGTGTCACCCTGTTCTGCTGGGTATTGGTTTGCGTCCCCTTCCTGATTTCATCGTTGGGCCAGATGGCCCGCAAACTGGACCACCGGATCATGACATGGATCATGATTCCGGTCGCCATCACGGGAATCGCCTGGATGCCCATGGTGATCGCGTTGATCCAGTGGAGTCGATCTTCGATCGACTGGTATCTGCGAGGAAATGAGCCTGCCTGGGCCATTCTGTTCGTCATCGCCGGTTTTGCCGCTGCCGTGGTATCCCTGCAGCAGGCAACCCGGCTGTTTGCAACATACGCCGAACGGGGGATCAGTTCTCCGCCGATCAGTCTCGATCCGGTTCAGGTTGCTCAGTGGCAGCAGCAGGTGTACTGGCAGAACATCACCTCAAAATCTCGAGGCTGGTTCGGTCGCCGCCTGGAGGACACCGTCGCCAATTCCCGTCGTACTGGCTGGCGTCCGCGGAGCGACCTGTGGATCGCAGGGAACATGCCGACAGGTCCAGCGATCCTGTTGATGGCGTCGTTCGGGGCGGGGATGATGATTTACGGATCCTGGACCCGTTCCCATCCCCTCTTCTCGGATATCGGCAGGCAACTGCGGACTCCCGAGTTTCTGCTGATGACGGCCTTTCTGCCGGATATCATCCTGCTGCCCATTGCCGCCATCTGGCGCAATCGCCGCAAGATGTTCGCCATGGAGTCACTGCGCCCCCTGTCGCGACTGGAGTTTGCCCGACAGATCGCTGTCGCGGTCGCCTGGAATTTGTCTCCGCTGGCTCTGATCTATACCGGGGTTCTGACGTGGTACGTCGTTCACGCGGATGCGAATCGCTGGACACTGGCCTGGACGGGCGCGATGGCCCTGGTCTTCGTGGCTCGCTGGTGCCTGGCCTACGGAATGACCCTGTGGTGCATCACCATTCGCCGGGACTGGGTGATGGTGCTGGTGGCGGTCTCTTCCGGATACGCCGTCCTGTGTGCGAATCTCGTGATCATCTTCCTGCAGGCACCGGTCCTGGGAATCAACAACCTGCCGCCGGACATGCCCGACATCAGCACCGCGATGTTAACCGGCATGGCATTCAGTCTGGGCCTGGTGGCCTGCGGAGTCACCCGGACAGCCTACCGCCGCTGGCAACGAATTGAACTGGTCTAGCAGCCTGTGGCAAACGGTGTCTGACCCTTTGGAGGGCACTGAATTCACCTTGAGTGTCCGCGACTTCAAGATCACATACAGGCCGGACTGAGGGGCCTCACAACCCAAGACGTCGTCGGAATCGATCATTCGGTAGCCACCTGAAAAAAAAACGCCACTGCAGACCTGCGATGGCGAATGCTAATCAGTCCGCCTTACAACAAATACGAGGATACTGCCAATTTGCGGAATTCTGCAATCTTGGCACACGTCGTGCACTTCGCGGTGGAGACTGATCGATCTCTCAACCCCAGGATGCCTTCCTGTGGTGATTTCCCCAAGGTGACGACATGCAACAAGTGGTTGACACAGGCACTGGTTCGACCACCTCGACAGTGGCTTCCGGGGGAGCCACCACTGCGGTTCCTGAGACAGGGAACATTCCACTTCTCGACAAGAGAAGTGATCGGGAGCAGGTGCCGCCGATCTCACTGCTGCCGTTACCTGATGCCGAATCACGGCCCGGTGATCGAGCACCCCGTTCTCCGTCGGACCTGCGACACTCGTGGTCTTGGGAGCGATCATTGATTCAGTGGCTCCATAGGCAAGTCGGCAGCCCCCGCGTAATCATTGTTCTCTGGGACGGAACAATTGTCGGGAGGCCGCAATCGGCCATCGGGCAGATTAACATGCAAAGTCCGAGCGCGTTGCGCCGAGTGGTCTGGAATCCAGATCTCGCCTTCGGCGACTGTTTCGCCAGCGGAGAATTGGAGATTCAGGGTGACCTGGTTGAAGTTCTCACGGAACTGAATCGCGGATTATCACGGGCGGGCGAACGCACACGGTTGAAAACACCCTGGCGGTTATCGCACAGCTCGCATTCTCTGGCGAAGTCAAAGTCGAATGCATCCCACCATTACGACCTGGGCAACGACTTTTACAAATTGTGGCTCGATGAACAGCTTGTCTACACCTGCGCATACTACCCCCACTCGAACGCGACCCTGGAGGAAGCTCAAGTTGCAAAGCTAGACCATGTCTGCCGCAAACTGAGGTTGAAGCACGGAGAGCACGTTGTGGATGCGGGCTGCGGCTGGGGAGCGCTGGCATTGCACATGGCTCGAAAGTATGGCGTGTCGGTTCAGGCGTACAATCTTTCCGGCGAACAAATTCAGTTTGCCAGGCAGTGGGCGGAGTCAGAGGGCTTGAGTAGCCGGGTGCAGTTCATTGAGGACGATTACCGGAATCTGGCCGGTCAATTCGATGCGTTCGTGTCAGTGGGGATGCTGGAACATGTCGGTCCGGAGAATTATCGCGGCCTGGGGAGCCTGATGTCCCGTGCGTTGACTCCGACCGGCCGCGGATTGATTCACAGCATCGGCCGCAATGCACCGCGTCCACTGGATGCATGGACCGAGAAGTACATTTTCCCAGGAGCCCATCCACCCAGCCTGCGCGAAATGATGGACCTGTTTGAGAACTCTGGATTCTCTGTATTGGATGTCGAAAACTTGCGTCTGCACTATGCACGAACTTGTGCCGACTGGCTGGCGCGTTATGAGCAGGCGATGGACCGAGTCCGGCAAATGTTCGACGAGCGTTTTGTTCGCATGTGGCGGCTGTACCTCGCGGCATCGTCTGCAGCATTTGCGAATGGCGACCTGCAATTGTTTCAAGTCCTGTTTGCTCGAACGAACAACAATACTCTGCCATGGACCAGAGTGGACTGGTACCAGGACGACTGACTGGACCGGCGTCGAGCGCCGCGGACTGTGGATCAATCCAATGGCATGACAGTTGCTGCCCGGCTCGTTGCCAGCCATCTACAAACCGCCGCGGTTCAGGTTCTTCGGCCTGCGGCAGATCCAGGTTCAGGAAACTGACGTCATTGCGACCTTCCGATGTCCTCGCCTGTTTGCAATTGAACCTTTGGGACCAGGAGAAGCAGGAATTGGTCACCTATCGGCAGGCAGCGGAATCCGAAGCGTCAATCCGTTCCCATTGACTATCAGGTGACTTTGAAATGGGGAATGCAATCCGCTTTTTCGTGTGGCTGCTGACGTGCGTAATCGCTCCTCTCCGCTACCGCGTTCAGGTCCACGGCAGACAACAACTGCATGGTTTGAAGGGGCCGGTGCTGTTACTGCCGAATCATCCCGCCTTCATTGATCCTGCCCTCATTTTCGCAACTTTTTACGGCATCTTGCGACCGAGGACGGTGCTGTATGAGGGGAATTTTCCGGGTCCGATTCGCGCGATCCTCGTCAAGCTCCTTCGTGCCGTCCCCGTTCCTGATCTTCAACGTCCAAGCCATGAAGCCCATCAGCAGACGGTGAAAGCGGTCGCCGAAGTGATCGCCGGACTTCGCCGGGGAGAGAACTTTATCCTGTGGCCCTCGGGGCGGATTCAACGAGAGGGAGTCGAGCAATTGGGGGCGGCCAGGGCGCTGACCGAGATCCTGCGCGAAGTCCCTGAGGCGAACGTGATCCTTGTACGTACCAGCGGTGTGTGGGGCAGCATGTTCAGCTTCGCTCGCACAGGACAGATGCCCCAGCTGGGGCGATCCCTGTTGAGCGGGATGCTGCTGCTGGCCTCCAACCTGATCTTCTTCTCGCCGCGTCGGCGCGTCGACATCACTGTGGAAATTGTCGACCGCCGCGACCTGCCGGATCTCAATTGGGAAAACGTCAATCGCTGGTTTGAGGCCCACTACAATCCCGAAGGGCCCGAACGACCGACTTACGTTCCTTATCACTGCCTCTTCGGACCTTGGAGCTACCAGTTTCCGGCTTTGAATCAGTCCGTCAACGTCGAAACCGAAGCGGAACACATCCACTCGGAAGCCGTGCCAGGCGTCACCGACATTCTTGCGGCTCAGCTGGGGCGGTCGTTGAAACCAGGTGAACTCAATCCGGGAACAAGACTGGAAGATCTTGGTCTGGACAGCCTGCAGCGCATGGATGTTACGCTGGCAATTGAGCACCGTTTCACGGTTTCCGCCGGCACCGTCCCCGACACAATCGGCCAACTGCTGGCACTGGCGCAGGGGATCGCCCGGAAAGAATTCCCGCAGCCGCCGCCGGCATGGTATCGGCCTCCTTCGAATGTCGAATCACTGCGAATTCTGGGGGAAACGATTCCCGCAGCCTTTGTCGCGCGCGCCCTTTCCAATCCGCGTGATGTCGCGGCGGCCGACGAGTTTTCAGGGGTATACACTTATGAGCGGCTGTTGATCGGGGCGATGCTGATGGCAGGTCGCTTTTCGCGATTGCCGGCGACACGGGTCGGCCTGATGCTCCCGGCGTCCGTCGCCAGTGACATGATGCTGATGGGACTTTATCTGGCGAACAAACTGCCGGTCGTGCTGAACTGGACGACGGGTCCCGCGAATCTTCAACATGCTGTCCAGTTGACGGGAGTGACGCACGTCGTCTCGTCCCGGCAATTGCGAGCGCGTCTGGGAATTGGCATCCAAGGAGTGCAGTTCCTGGACGTCGAGGAGTTGCAGCATCAGGTCGGCTGGCTGGAAAAGCTTCGCTGGTTCGTCACGGCACGTTGTCTTCCGGGTGTCATTCGCCGGCGCGTTCCGGTGCTTGAACCAGGTGCAAACGCCGTGATCTTGTTCACGTCGGGTTCCGAAAAGTCTCCGAAGGCGGTTCCGCTGACACACCGCAATATAGTCTCCAACCTGGAAATGGTCCCGGCCATCCTGGATTTGACGAACGCAGACGCCGTGCTGGGCTTTCTGCCGATGTTTCACAGTTTTGGCTTCACGATGACAGGCGTATTTCCACTGCTCGCCAACATCCGCGTGGTCCACCACAGCGATCCCACGGACGTGGCCGGCCTGACCGGAAAGATTGCGGCTTATGCCCCGACCGTTCTCGTCGGGATGCCATCCCTGGTTGGTCGACTTTTGGAACGGGCACGGTCTGGCGACGTGGCTTCGCTGCGGTTGATCGTCGTTGGGGCGGAGGCATGTCCGAGCAACCTGTACGACGCTGTTCGGCGCGTGGCACCTCGGGCTCATCTGCTGGAGGGCTACGGGATCACGGAATGCTCGCCGGCAATTGCAGCCAACCGACCGAAGGCCAGTCGCCCCGGCAGTGTCGGGCTGCCGTTGCCCGGCGTGGAGGTCTGTGTCGTGGATCTTGAGACGGATGAGACCGTGTCGCCGGGAAAAATGGGGATGCTGCTCGTCAATGGTCCGGGAGTCTTCGAGGGATACCTGGGAGACGAAGCGTCGCCCTTCGTGGTTCGGGCCGGGACACGCTGGTTTGTCACTGGTGACCTGGTGGAGATCGACTCGGACGGATTCATTCACTTTCGGGGCCGGCTGAAGCGATTCCTCAAAGTGGGTGGCGAGATGATCTCGCTACCGGCGCTGGAAGAGCCGTTCACTCTGCGGTACCCACCTGCCACGACCGGCCCCCGAGTGGCGGTCGAAGGGATTGAAACGAAATCGGGTCGGGACATCGTTCTGTTCACGACGGAACCGATTCGTCTTGAGGACGCCAACGCGTGGCTGACCGAAAGTGGATTCCGGGGCGTCATGCGACTCGACGAGGTCCGGCGACTCGACCAGATTCCGCTGGTAGGGACCGGGAAGATTGATTACCGACGACTGCGATCCATCATCCAGGAAAAAGTTGCTCAAGTCTCTTAACGGGAGGATTCCAGCATGGCCCCCCTGCGGATCTGCTTCCATTTGTCCATCAACTGGAAGCCGTCGCTGATAAGCCCGAGTTGTCAATTGATTCAGGAACCGCAGCGTCTCGCGTTGACTGAGATCGACGCAACTGAACGGATCGCGGAACGTCGTCCCGCCCCGGAAGCACGAACCGTCGATGGGCATTCTGGCGCGTCTGTTCGCTTGCGAAACTGCCCTCGAAAGCCTAATTTTCCGCAGTAACCTGTCTGGTCGATAGCGGATCGCGAACTGCGGTTCGCGCGCTTCCCGTTGTACTTATGAAAAGGATTCCCAATATGGCCAAGGCAAAACCGGCCAAGGCAGACACCGCCAGCCACGGTTCTGACGACCAGAAGATGCTCGACAATGCTCTCGGCCAGATCGAAAAGGCGTTTGGTCGCGGCTCGATCATGAAGTTGTCCGAAGCGGGCAGCATGACGGTTTCCGGAATCCCGACCGGTGCGCTCTCAATCGACCTGGCCCTGGGGGGCATGGGCTTCCCGCGCGGACGCATCATCGAAGTCTACGGCCCGGAATCCAGCGGAAAGACCACCCTGGCCCTGCATGCCGTCGCCAGCGCCCAGCGTGAAGGAGGCATCGCCGCCTTTATCGATGCCGAACACGCCCTGGATCCCCTGTGGGCCAAGCGGTTGGGAGTCAACCTGGAAGACTTGCTGGTCAGCCAGCCGTCGTCGGGCGAAGAAGCCCTGCAAATCGCCGAAATGCTGATCAAGTCGAACGCGGTCGACGTGATCGTCATCGACTCGGTCGCCGCCCTGGTGCCCCGTGCGGAACTGGATGGCGAAATCGGCGATTCCCACGTCGGTCTGCAGGCCCGCATGATGAGTCAGGCGATGCGCAAGCTGACCGGGGCCATCGCCAAGGCCAAGACCTGCGTGATCTTCATCAATCAGATCCGCGAAAAGATCGGTGTGATGTTCGGCAGCCCCGAAACCACTCCGGGCGGCCGCGCCCTGAAGTTCTACAGTTCCTGCCGGGTTGACGTCCGCCGCATCAGCCAGTTGAAAGAGGGGGACAACATCATCGGGATGCGGATGAAGATCAAGATTGTCAAAAACAAGGTCGCCCCTCCGTTTCGCCAGACCGAAGTTGATCTGCTCGGAGCGCGTGGCATCAGCCTGGAAGGGGACCTCATCGATCTCGCCCTGGCCTATGGTCTGATTACCCGGGCCGGTACCTGGATGAGTTACGGCGACATCAAACTGGGCCAGGGCCGGGACAAAGCCCGCGCATTGCTCGAAGAACGCCCGGAACTGGTCACTGAACTGCGTGAGAAGATTATGGCGGCATACGTCGCCAGCGGTCAGACGATGCCCAAGCTGAGCGATTGAAAAAAGCGTGTCATCGTAAACCGAAGCATCAGCGAGGGAGTCCTTCTTCCCGTCGTGGACCTTCGAGGGCGCGAATTAACGCGATGCCTCGCTGACGCTTTGGGTTGCAATGTGAGCCGCACGGGGCTATCCGCGGGTGCATTCTCACTCGTACCCNNNTCACAAAGTCAGTGCCATTGGGCGCTAGCCGGCTAGCGCCTGGCGGCTCACAATACCAGCCTCCGACCCGGCGTCGGGTGCCGATTCGGAGAATTTCTGCTGTGCTCCTCCTGTGAAAAACGGTAGAATCTGGTGCCGCTTGTGGAGAATCGAAGCTGCCGCCGAATGACGATCCGGATTCCAGGCTCACATGGTACATGACCGATTTACTGGTGTTTGTCGGCCCGCTTCAGCCGTCTGGCTGATCGTGTGGGCAGCGTGTGCGCTCAGTGGTGGCGGGACTGTTCGAGCAGACGATCCGGCCTTTGCCCTGGAAAACTCGCTGGTCAAGATCATTGAGCAGTCCGAACCCGCCGTGGTCAGCATCGCCAAAATTCGCCCCGCTCCGTACGAGCCGCGACTCCCCCTGAAACCGCTGGAAGGTCCGCCATCCGATCCCGAACATCCCGATTACCAGCCCAACAGTTATGGGATGGGAGTGATTATCGCGGGTGTTCGCCCCGGCGAAAAGTTTGTCCTGACGAATTACCATGTGGTCCAGGGTGGCCCCGTATTTACCAAGCCCGACCCCGGCGAAAGTCTGTTGTTGCAACAGGCCGGTGACGGGACAACCTTGTTCATCCGCTTTGCCGACCGCCGCAGTTGTTATGCTTCGATTATCGCCGCCGACCCGCGCAGCGATATGGCAGTTCTGCATCTGGAACTGACGGATGCCAAGATCAAAGCCGACGAACTGAAGACACTCGACTGGACCGTGTCGTCTCCGATTCGCAAGGGGCAACTGGTGATCACCCTGGGAAATCCGTACGCCCTGGCCCACGATGGATCGGCCAGTGCCGGATGGGGGATGATTTCCAACATGTCACGCCGACCCCTGCCCTGGACCGACGAACGACAGAACCGGACCATGATGTACCGGCTGGGAAGCCTGATTCAAATCGATGGTCGACTGAACCTGGGAATCAGTGGCGGTCCGCTGCTGAATCTGAAGGGCGAGTTGATCGGGCTGACAACATCCCTGGCGGCGATTGAGGGGTATGAAAAGTCCGCGGGGTTTGCCATCCCTCTGGACGATCTGACGCGACGAATCGTCAAGTCACTGGTTTCCGGACACGAAGTGGAATACGGCATGCTGGGGATCGCACCGGTCACCATGACATTCAGCGAACTCAGCAGTTATGACATCGGGATCAAGCAGGCGTCGGCCGTGAAAGTGGAGCGGGTCGCCAGGGATTCCCCCGCCGAGCGGGCCGGGATTTCCTACAATGACATCATCTTGAGCGTGAAGGGAATCCCCATCCTTTCCGACTTCGACCTGATGCGGGTGATCGGGTTGCAGCCCCCTGAAGAACCGGTCGACATCGTCGTCTGGAACGACAGCAATGGCCGATTTACCGTCAAGGCGATCCTCAGCAAATGGTCCGTGCTGGACGACGACGGAATCATCGAGACCGTCCCCCGGCATCCGGCCTGGCGTGGAATCTCGGTCGATTATCCCACGGGCCGGAAGAAATACCACAAGGACGATGATCGCTATCGCCGTGCGGTCGTGGTGACCAAGGTCGCTCCGGACAGTCCGGCTCAGGCCGCCGGCCTGCAACCCGGAGCATTCATCTCCGAAGTGAACCGTATCCCGGTCCAGACTCCCAACGAGTTCGCCGATGCCGTCAAGGGGGTCAGGGGCAAGGTCGAACTGCGACTGTGGGAAGGCGGCCGGATCTCAATCGAGGAATAGCTCTCTGTTCGCACGTTTCGGCGGGGTCAGGTGCAGGTGCATGAGACCTGCGGTCGGGCGATGTATCGGCGAGGTCAGGAGACCTGCGCCGAGCGATGGGCGATGTATCGGCGAGGTCAGGAGACCTGCGCCGAGCGATGGATCTCAATCGAGGAAAGAATCTACTTGAGCGACGTCGAACGGACCTCGATTGTTCCCAAATCGTTTGTCGCTCGCGATTGGATCGTCGCCACTCTTCTCTTTGCCAGGAATCCAGCCCGTTCGTGCCAGATATGGAATTCGCAGTCCCCTTCTGGCAATTGATGAATGGCGAACCGCCCATCCTTCTGAGTCACGGTGGCGTACGGATGATCCAGAACCAGCCAATACGCCGACATCCAGACATGGATGTCATCCGTCACCTTAAACGGAACCTTTTCCGGAACCGTCATGACCACGGGTATCGGTTTGCCACTGATCAGAAAATTCAACTGTGCGTTCTTCAGTGACAGTGTGTGAACATTGCCTGTAAAGGGATCCAGCGATCGCGCCAGGAGCGTCTGGTTCGCCCGGAAGCACAAAACGTGAGGAACAAACTGGCCGCACGATTCATGAAATGAGACCGGACCAGGAATCGCTTCCAGCGAAGGGTGGATGGATCGCGGCTGGACGAGGTAGACAAATACGTTGGCGATTCCCCCGGTCTGTGGATCGACCACCAAGGACTCGTCCGGAATCGTCGAGCCATCCGTCGTCGAAATCAATGTCGTCGCAGGAGCCGGTCCCTGGAATACGATCTGCCCCACCAGGGAACCATACCCATCCTCCGCTTCGATCGGAGCTTGTGGAGCAGGATCCGGCGTTGGTTCGATCGGTGAAGGCGGCAATTCAACGTGTGGGGTCACAGGGACAGTTGCTGGCGGACTACGATCAGCCACCCGGTCGGCACGATTCGGCCAGACCCACGGCAACACCACAAGTGCGACTACGGCAACCAAAACAATCGTGATCACAGCCAGGCGTCCCCATGGGCCGCGCGATGCCGTTTCCGGGACGGGTTCAAACCAGCCGTGAATTTCCATCAGCCTGTCGCGCAAACGCATGTCCACATCGGTCGGCAGAGGCTTCTGGAGGACGTCTGCGACCAGCCGTTCGATTGGCGTCGGTTCCATCTCATCGTGGTCAGTCATGGCGTTTCCCGTCGGCCAAATGGGACAATTCCCGGGCCAGCGCTTCGCGTCCCCGGGCGTAATGGGTCCGCGCTGTGGCCACTTCGCAACCCAGCGCCTGAGCAATTTCCTGGTACGTCTGCTCGTGCATCAATCGCAGCAGAACCACCGTGCCCTGTTGAGACGGCAACCGGGAAATTGCCTGCAGCACGGCATGTTCGATCTCCTCCTCCACAACTGCGGATACCGGTTCCGGCATCCCCGCCCGAGTTCTGGCTTCGGCGAACATCATCTGCTGAGCCGCCTCGGCACGTTTTGATTTCCGTAACGCATCGTGGGCGACTGTGATGCAAACACTCAGAACATACGCTTTCGGATTCGGGTGCTCGCGCAACCGGTCGAACAGGGTGCAAAGCTTGGCCAGCGCGTCCTGCAGAACATCCGCTGCCCGGTCGGCATCGCGCACGATCCGCCCAATCGTAAGCAGCATCTGCTCCTCGAAGGGCCGAATCAGACGATCGTAGTCGTTACCCGGAGCCACTTTCGATTCTCAAGAAAAATGAATTGGATTGTCGCCAATTAATGATAACCGGTGCGCGGCGACGTCGGTGATAACAGCAGTTGCCTCACACAGTAAACGCGTCAGGCCGATACCGCGTTGACACGAAAACGACGAAATCGGTCGCGGTCTTGGGGTCAAGTGGTTCAAAGTTCCATTTTCGCGGTGAGAGGCTGACTGAATGGAAATCCCCAGTTCGCGAAAATGGAACTTTGAACCACATGACCCCGCTTCTGCCCGGCGAGGTCAGGAGACCTGCGCCGAGCGAGTCCGAAGTCTCACGACTTCGGCTACCGGTTTTGAGTCCGAAGTCTCACGACTTCGGCTACCGGTTTTGTCATTTCACGATCCACCCTGGGGCTACAGTCGCCCAGTTTGGCTGCATCTGCTATCTTTCCGGACAAATTCGCCGACCGGGTATCGCAAGGGCGATCCGACCTGGATCTGGCGTGACTGCAAACAATCCGGCAACTCCGGGCCGGACAGGGAAGGCTGACGGAATTCGACATGAAAACCGATGAACTGCGTGAGAAGTATCTGGCATTTTTTGAGTCCAAGGGATGCACCCGCCGCCCGACGGATGTCCTTGTGCCCAAAGACGATCCGACCGTCCTATTCACCCCGGCCGGGATGAATCAGTTCAAGAACCAGTTCCTGGGAATCGGCCCCCTTGATTTCACCAAGGCGACCACCTGCCAGAAGTGCTTGCGAACGGGCGATATCGGCAATGTCGGAATCACCGCGTATCACCACACGTTTTTCGAGATGCTCGGCAACTTCTCGTTTGGCGACTATTTCAAAAAGGAAGCCATTCACTGGGCGTGGGAATTCCTGACCACCAAGAAGTGGCTCGGACTGGATCCGACTCGCCTGACGGTCACCGTTTACTTGGATGACGACGAGGCATTCGGAATCTGGAACAACGAAATCAAGTTGCCCGCCAACCGGATTTCGCGGGAAGACGAGGGCGAAAACTTCTGGCCTGCGTCGGCGCCGTCACAGGGGCCGGATGGGGTCTGCGGCCCCTGCAGCGAAATCTATTACCTGCCACCGGGAGCGACGAAGACCGTCGAGATCTGGAACCTGGTCTTCACCCAATTCAACCGCGTCGGCAATCCCCCCAACAACCTGCACCCTCTCCCCAAGAAGAACATCGACACCGGGATGGGGTTGGAACGCTGCGCGTCCACACTGCAGGGTGTTTTGAGTAACTTTGAAATCGACATCCTGAAGCCGCTGTGCCAGGCGGCGGGCGAAATCGTCGGCGTCAACTACGAATACTCAGCCCCGCAGGGGCGGGCATTGCGGCGGATTGCCGACCATGTCCGTGCCTGCTCATTCGCCTTGCATGAAGGCTGTGGCCCCGGACCCGAGAAGGAGAACTATATCGTCCGCCTGTTGTTGCGTCGGGCCGCGATGGAAGGATTTCTGCTCGGCAAGCAGGAACCATTCCTGTATCAGTTGGTTCCTGCGGTCGCAGAAGCCATGAAGCACCCCTACCCCGAATTCGGCAAGACGGTCGAAGCGGTCGCGAATGGGATCCTGGAAGAAGAAAAGCAGTTCCAGAAGGTCGTGGAAAGCGGGATCAGCCGCTTCCACAAGCTGGTCGAGCAGGCGAAGAAGGAAGGCTCGCGCACATTGTCCGGCGATGCCGCCTTCGACCTGCATCAGACAGAGGGTTTCCTGATTGAACTGACCGAGTCCCTGGCAGCCAACGAAGGCCTGACCGTCGACATGGACCGGTTCAAGGAATGCAGGGAGAAGCACAAGGAAACGAGCGGTCGGGGCGCATTTTCGAGTTCCGTGATGTCTGCGGGCCCGCTGGATACATTGCGTCAGAGCGGCGGGACCCAGTTTCTGGGCTATGAATCGACTTCTGCGGACGCCGAAGTCGTCGGAATCATCGCCAATGGCACGCTCGCCAAATCCTATGACAAAGCCGGCGAAAAGATCGGAGTTGTGCTGAACCGGTCACCATTCTATGGCGAAGCGGGAGGCCAGGTCGGCGATACCGGAACTCTCAGCGGTCCTGGATTCGAATTTGACGTGCAGGACACTCAGCGTGACGGCGAATTGCTCGTGCATATCGGTCAATTGAACTTTGGAACCGTGTCCGCCGGTGCAAAAGTTCATGCGGCTGTCGATGCCGCGCGTCGCGAAGGGATTCGCCGGGCACACTCGGCCACGCACATCCTGCATCACGCCCTGCGAAAATACCTCGGCGAAAATGCGACTCAACGTGGCTCCAAGGTTCAACAGGATGAATTGCGATTTGACTTCGCGCATGCGAAGGGCTTGACCCAGGACGAATTGCTGAGCATTGAAGATGAGATCAATGGCCGGATTTCGGACGGGGCACCGGTTTCGACCCGTCTGATGCCAATTTCCGAGGCGAGACAACTGGGAGCAATGGCGCTCTTCGGCGAAAAATATCCTGACAACGTCCGCGTCGTCAGCATGGGCGAATTCAGCCGCGAATTGTGCGGCGGGATTCATTTGAGCAACACCGGCCAGGTGGGCCTGTGCCGTTTGATCCGCGACGAGCTGGTGGCGGCCGGGGTCCGACGCATCACCTGCTATACCGGGCCGAAGGCCCTGGCACGCATTCGTGAGACGGAAACGCTGGTCAAGGAAGCTGCGGCCCTGGTCAAGGCTCAACCGGATGAATTACCGCGCCGGATCGAAGCGCTGCAACAGGAGTTGCGGGACGCCAGGAAGGAACTGGCCAAGTACACCGTCGCCTCGCTGGCCGATTCCGCAGCCCAGTTGGTGGCGAACGCCGAGACCATTGGCGGGATCAAGCTGATCATCCACAACGCGGCCGATTGTCCGCGCGACTCGTTGAAGGACTTCGTCGATCGCATCCGTGAAAAGGCTCCGTCGTGCGCGATCCTGCTGGGAATGGAACACGAAGGCAAGGCGGCCTTCATCGCCGCGGTCAGCAAGGACGTGCTTGTTTCCAAGGGACTCAGTGCGTCCGATTGCGTGAAAACGGCCGCCAAGATCTGCGGCGGTGGCGGTGGCGGTCGTCCCGATCTCGCCGAAGCTGGCGGCAAGGATCCGAGCAAGATTGCGGAGGCTCTGGAAGCTGGTGCCGCGTATTGCCGAAGCAAGCTTCAATGACATCGCGTAGTGGTGGATCCAATCATGCAGATCTGGGTTGATGGCGATGCCTGTCCGGTGGAGATCAAGGACTTGTTGTTTCGGGCGGCTGTCCGGGTGAAGGTCAAGGTGACGCTGGTTGCCAACCAGACGATTCGAATTCCCAAATCCGAGTATCTTTCATTGCTGACGGTGTCGTCCGGTTTGAATGTCGCCGACAAGCAGATTGTGGAATTGCTGCAACCTGGCGATCTGGTCGTCACCGGGGATATTCCCCTGGCGGCTCATGTGGTCCAGAAGGGGGGCATCGCCCTGGATCCGCGGGGCGATATCCTCGACGAGGCCAACATCGGCGAACGGATCACGATGCGCAACCTGATGGATGAACTTCGCGGAAGCGACATGGTCACCGGCGGCCCTGCCCCGTTCGGCCCCAAGGACAAGCAGGCCTTCGCCAATCAACTCGATCGCATCCTGGCCAGGCGTCGGTGAACCATTTCCACGTTTCTGAGCGGGTGACGTCGTGCTTCACACTTATCGTCACGGTTCGGGTTCGATCTGGCAGTTGGGCAACGCCTTGCGAAGTTCGGCCCGTCCCGTCGCAGTCGTTGAAGTTTCGTCGAGAAACAACATTGAGAGGCGATCCATACCCGCCAGTTGTTTGAGAGCCGCATCGGTGACTGGTGTGTGGTACAAATCCAGCACTTCGAGATTCAACCTGCGCAGCTGCTGCAATCCGGCATCACCGATGCGAGTGCGATTCAGGATCAGCGAGCCCAGGTTTGACATGTTGGCCACAGGCCGCAGATCGGCGTCCGTCAAATTGGTCTCACTCAAATCGAGGTACCGGAGCCGTCCCAGGGACTTCAATGCGGACAGTTCCTTTGCCGTGGCGCTGGTCCCGGCCAGATCCACGTATTCAACCCGATACCAGAGCTGCCAGGCGGCCATCCATTTGGGCAGCCATTTTGGTCCAAAGTAGTTGTACCTGCCTTGACCACCGATCGCTTCCATGGATTGGACGAGCTCGCGCTCTCGAAGATACGTCAGGTTCATGTAGAACAGATTGATCATGCCATAAAGCGCGGCCAACAGAACCAAAAAACCAATGATCCGCCACCAGAAAGCGTGGACGATACGCGATTTCGTCATGAGGCACTCGCAGGGGATTGAACGGGGCCGAAACAGGACTCGTTGTCAATCTGCAACAATCTTTGACAACGCGTGTTGACGTCTCGCCACCGTGACCTATGTTTTGCTTACCCTCAGTCGATTGAAGTCTCCCAGCGCCGAGTGAACCGCTTCCCCAAATCCGGTTCACATCACATGTTGCCACGTTGCCCGACGGTCTCAAACCGTCTCGCCGACGCCGGCTGGATTTTCCAGTTGCTGGTTTCGAGACTGTTCTAACACAAAGCCACACGCCATGCCTCAAGCCTCAAATCAAGGGTCCCTGCTCGTCGTTGATGATGATCGGCCACTTTTAGAAGCCATGGCCGACTATCTGCGAAGTCTGGGACACCGGACCGAAACGGCGATCTCCTGCGATGAAGCCATCGCCCGCATGAAAGAGTATCCGTTTGACGTCGTCGTCTGTGACGTCAACCTGCCCGACAAGGACGGATTCCAGTTGCTCGACTGGGCCACACAAGCCGTTCCCGACACTCAAGTCATTCTACTGACAGGCTTTGGGACCATTGACAGCGCCGTCGAAGCGATCCGCCTGGGAGCATTCGATTACCTCACCAAACCGATCATCGATGACGAACTGAACTTTTCGATCCGCCGTGCCCTGGGACAGCGACAGATCGTTTCCGAAAACAAACACCTGCGAGCCCAACTGAATCAGCGATTCGGCATGGGCAACATCGTCGGCCATGATTACCGCATGCTGAAGATGTTCGATCTGATCGAAAGCGTTGCAGACACTCGGACCACCGTCCTGATTCTGGGCGAATCCGGAACCGGCAAGACCATGACTGCCCGGGCCATTCACCAGATGAGCAACCGGGCCGACAAGCCATTCGTCGAAGTCGCCTGCGGTGCCCTGCCCGATTCCCTGCTGGAAAGCGAACTGTTCGGACATGTCGCCGGATCGTTCACGGGAGCCACCCACGACAAGATGGGCAAGTTCCTGCAGGCCAACGGCGGAACCATCTTCCTGGACGAAGTCGGCACAGCTTCCACCAACCTGCAGGTCAAACTGCTGCGGGTTCTGCAGGATCGCGAATTCGAGGCTGTGGGTGGCAATAAGACTCACAAGGTTGACGTCCGCATGATCCTGGCCACCAACCTGGACCTGGAAGAAGCCGTCCGCAAAGGGGAATTCCGCCAGGATCTGTATTACCGGATCAACGTTGTGACCCTGACCCAGCCGCCACTGCGGGAACGGATCAGTGATATTCCGCTGCTCGCTGAACACTATCTGAAAGAGTTCATCGAACAGACCGGCAAGCACGTGACAGGCTTCAGCCATCAGGCGGTCGAATTGATGCAGCGCTATCGCTGGCCGGGCAACGTCCGCGAACTGGTTAACGTCATCGAACGTGCAGTCGTCCTGTCGAAAGCACCGGTCATCGGCCCGAACGATCTGCCAGAATCCCTGCGTCGCGACGATCCGCTGTCGGAACTTGGCGGTCGCCTGTCGAACGTCGGCGGCAACAACCTGAAGTCCGCCCTGGCAACACCAGAACGACAGCTGATCCTGGACGCCCTGGAATCACACGGTTGGAACCGCCAGGAAACCGCCGATTCCCTGGGAATCAACCGCACGACGTTGTACAAGAAAATGAAGAAATACGGCATCAGTTTTGAACAGCAACTGATGACCTGAACTAGATCCGAAGCTGGAAAAGCCGCTGTTTGCCGGTTCGACCTGCACCACATGGCAACCCCTGGAGATTTCTCCCGGGGTTGTCGTGCTTTACCTGCTTCCCACGGCGGACACATCCCACAACTTGATCGTCTTGTCATCGCTGCCGGACGCCAGCAACTTGCCGTCGGGTGAGAACACAACCACCCGCACGGTGTTTTCCTGCGTTAGTTTCAGAACTTCAGCACCACAGGTGGCATCCCACATGCGGATCGTGCGGTCGCTGGAACCAGTGGCGATCAACTTTTGATCCGGCGAAAAGGATACAGATTCCACTCTGCTGCGGTGACCTCGCAGTGTGAACAGGTAGTCTCCGGAAGCTGTGTCATAGACCCGACAGGTCCCGTCCCCGCTCGCTGTGGCGATCAGGGAACCAGTTCGTGAAAACGTCGCCTGTTGAAGCGCCGCGCCGTGCCCGATCAGCTCGCGGATTTCTTTGCCGGACTCGACATCCCACAATCGGGCGGTTCGGTCGGCGCTGGCGGTGAGCAACTGTTTGCTGTCGGGCGAGAACTCCACCGTGAATACGAAATCCTTGTGACCGACGAAGGTCTTCACTTCGCGATTGGTGGTTGCATCCCATAACTTGACGTCGCGATCCAACGATGCTGTTGCGAAATACTTGCCATTCGGCGAATACGCGACACCATGAATCTTGGATCGATGGCCCCGCAGTTCCTTCACCCTTTCACCATCGGTCGTCTTGAAAAGTCGCAGAAAGTTGTCTGCAAAATTCCCGACCGCCAACTGCTGGCCATTGGACGAGAAGGCGACTGCTGGCAAGCCGAATTTCGTCTCTGCAGTCTGCCATTTCTTTTCATGCTTGACGACGTCCCACAACTGCAACGATCCGGCCACACGATAGGCACCGGCTCCCACAGCCAGCAACTTGCCGGACTTGTCAAACGTCATCGTGGAAATCGGCTGATCGACATTCAGCGTGACGGCATTCAGAGCGGTCACGGCTTCCGCGGGCTTCAGATCGGGTGCCTTCGTTTCAACAGGTGCACCGGTATTCGCCGGGGTCCCCTTTTGAGCCTGCCAGCGACGAATCGACTTGTCGATGCTACCGGCCACGATTTCATGGGCGTCAGGAGCAAATGCCACGGCAGTGACCGCATCGGTCGGACCCCGCAACGTCGATCGCTCCTTGCCATCACTGGGATCAAACAGCTTGACGCTTCCATCAAACGCTCCGGCCGCCAGAGTGCGACCTTGAGGCGAAAACGTGACACACCAGAACATCACGCCTTCGGTCCCCTTCGCCACTGCGCGTTCGGTCCAATCGGCGGTCTTCCACAGCTTGACTGTCGAATCCTCACTGGCCGTGGCCACGGTGCCGCCATCCGGGGAACAGGCGATCTCGCGAATCGAACCGGCATGCCCTTTCAACGTCGCCACTTCTTTGTGGGTTTGCAGATCCCAGACGATTGCGGTTCGATCGCTTCCCCCCGAAACCAGGTATTTCCCGTCACGCGTAAATGCGACCGCGCGGACCCCCGCCGTGTGGCCTGAGAGCGTTTCGATCAACTTCGATTCCGCGATGTCCCACAGCTTGACAGTCTTGTCATAACTGGCCGACGCCAGCGTTTTGCCGTCGATTGAAAACGCGACTCCGAAGACCCAGTTGGAATGTCCGACCAGTTCGGCAATCTGTTCACCACTGTCGACCTTCCAGACTTTGGCCACCTTGTCAAAGCTGCCGGCCGCCAGCAGTTGGCTGTCCGGGCTGAAGGCAACACTCGACGCGACATCGCCGAACGCCATCAGTTCATGCTGAACCTTGCCGTCGACCGCATGACGAATCGAGATTCGACCGTCCTCCCGCGCAATCGCCAGCCACTTGCCGTCCCGCGAATAGGCCAGCGCGTGGATGACATCCAATTCCGGCGCATCCGACATCGGTGGTGTCGCGGGCTTTTCGCCATCTTCATCAGGATCCGAAACCTCCGCCGTTTCCACCGGCATGGCATTCTTATCCAGGGCAGTCTTCAGTTCCTTCTTTTCGACATCCCACAGATTCGCCGCCCCATCCCGCATAATCGAGACCAGCCAGGCTCCGTCCGGGGACATGGCAACCAGCTTTGCGCCGTTGTTTTCGCCCCCCAGATCGGCGAGTTGCTCCTTCTTTTCGCCATCCCACAGCTTGAATTCGCGGATGTTTGCCGAAACGACCCGTTTCCCGTCCGCCGACTGCGAAACGGTCGTGATCCCGCGCTTGTGTCCCTTCAATTCTCCAATCGATTCCGGCTTGGAGACATCCCAGACGCGGACGGTCGCATCCCAACCGGCCGAAACCAATCGAGTCGCGTCGCTGGAGAATTCCGCCGAGTCAATCATCTCGGTGTGGCCATTGAGCGTTTGCACGACCTTTCCTGCAGCCACATCCAGCACATTCAACAGGACACGTTCGCGCGCCGGCGAACCGACCGCCAGCAACGTTCCCTCTTTATCGAATGCCATCGCCAAAACCATCGTCAAATCGAATTCATACGCCTTCACATACCGTTTCCCGGCAACGTCCCAAACCCGGATGGATTTGTCAGCCGTGCTTCCCAGCGCCAACTTCTTTCCATCTGCTGACCACGCGAGGCAATTGGCACGAGCCGCCGGACCGGGCAATGTCTGCCGAATACCGCCGGTCATGGTGTCGACAAGAACGACGCCAAACTGAGGCCCATTGGGACCGATCGCCAGTTGTTTGCCATCCGGTGAAAACGCCACCGCCACGATCCGGCCCGGCTGAGAAAACTGGCAGCGAACCTTCGCATCGGCCACGTTCCAGATGGTGACCTCGCCCTTGAGCGCATCACTCTCCGGCTGAGCCACCGTGGCAATGAACTTGCTGTCGGGAGAAAAGATCGCGAACCCCCAGGGCGATGCCGTCGTCGTCGGGGTCACCGACGGATCCGCCTGAGCAGGCATATTCGAGGCAAAGTCAATCGGCTCGATATTCGGCCCGGCCGGCGCATCGTCTGCCCCGACACGACGAGCCGTCATCGCGGACACCACCACCATCATCGTGAGAACAGAAATAACCCGGAATCGCCAACTGCTGCTGCTTCCCACCGAAGAACTGGACATGGTGAAACCTCACTGCGGTTCGTCGACATTTCTGCAAGACGTATCGTCTCAGATTATGACCGCGTTCGCTCCGAATCGCCAGTGGATGTCTGCCGCCGACTCGGCATAGGTCTCAAGACATTGGACTATCATGGTTTGTGAGCCGCAAGGCGCTAGCCGCGGGTTCTTCGGGGCCGATTGAAAAACACCCGCGGCTAGCGCCTTGCGGCTCACAAAGTCCGTGCCATTGGACGCCGCCATCGCCGAACGCTGTTTACTTCACCCCACCAAACGCCGCAAAGCAGCTATGCTTGTGCAGCACTTCGACCCGCCCGAATCCGACCTCGCGCAACAGGTCCAGTTGAAACATCAGTGGCTTCGGAGTGTCCTCCCGTTCCACGTACGCGTAGACAAGATCCCGGTACGCATCGTCTTTGAATCGCGACAGGTATTCCCCGTACATCCGCCACTGGATCCGCTGGACTTCCGGCAACGTATGTTCGATCAAGTCAAAGATCCAGACCGAACCGCCGGGACGCAGTGCTTCGAAGAACTGGCGAAAGACCGCCCGCCATTCGTCGTCGGTCCGCAAATGATGCAGCACGGCTGAAGCCACGATGAGATCCGCAGACTGAGGAGTCAACGCGATCTCACGCACGTCCCCCTGCACCGGCGTGACGCTTCCTGTCGTGGCGGAGCGCACTCGATCCACGGCTCGATCGAGCATGTTGCGACTCAGGTCTATCAGCGTGACATTCAGGTTCGGCAGATGCTGCAGGACCTTCAGCGAATAATTCCCGGCTCCGCAGCCCACATCAATCAAGTCTCGGGCATGCGGAGTCACCGTGGCGGCCGTTTCCGCCACCAGAGCCATCGCCAGCGGCGCGTCCACAGTTGCCGACTGACCGGTCTCTAGGTTTGAAAACCGTTCCACATCAGCATCAAATCGCTGGCGGATTTCTTCGACGGTGGACTTCATCGAATGGTCATTCAAGAAAAGTAGTGAAAACTAAAGTAGTCGGTCGGAGTCGCGCGATGAATGTAAGATTCGCTGAATCCAAACCACATTCCCACGCAGGCGGTAGAAAATCACAAATTTCCCTGCGGGAAAACGTCGCAAGCCCGAAAACTTAGGATGAACTTGTCCCGACCCAGGAAGTATTGCAAGTGTTTCGAGCGCATCGCGGATTCGTTCAAGAATTCGGTCTGCCGCAGCGGGATTTCGAGCAGAGATGTATTCGTGAATGTCACGCAAGTCCAAACCTGCAATCACCGAAATCTCTACTGCGCGGGACATGAGGACGGTTCCCACGTACCACCTTTGATCCGATCGAAGAACTCATGCCGAGACTGCTTATCCGGTAAGTGGATGCTTTCACCGTTTTCCAATTGGCGAAGCCCCTCGTCCAAGGCGGTCTTAAGTTCAACATCGTGCTGTGCCCGCAACAACATCAGTGCTGCCGTAAGAACATCGTCGACGCTCTCATAAATCCCCGTCGAGATTTGATGGTCAACAAACAACTGAAGGTCTGCGGGAAGATGCATGTTAGATTCCTTGAACGGTATCGCGAGACAATCGCATGCCAACATGGTACGGCGAAATACGGGCAGAGTCAGCCCCCCAATTCCCGAATCATTTTTTCCAGACTCGTCACCTGCTTCTGCAATCCGGCCAGCGTTTCACGCACTTCAGCGACGACCTCCGCCGGAGCACGATCCACGAAACTTTTGTTGGTCAGTTTCTTTTCGTGTCCCGCAATGAAACCGCGCAGCTTTTCGGCTTCCTTCTTCAGGCGTTCGACTTCAGCCTGCAGATCGATCAAGCCTTCCAGCGGCAGGTAACCATCCGCATCACCGAGCGAAAAGTTCGCACAGGGGTTCGGTCGGATCACGTTCGGTCCGGCCGCCGTCAGCGAGGACTTGGCGAGAGTCTCGAACTGGACCTGCACCTCTTTCAGGTCACTGGAAATCTCGTCCGAGCACTTCACGGACACGGGTACCGTCACAGCCGGACTGATGTTATACGTCCCCCGCACGTTCCGAACGGCGATGATCAGTTCCTGCAAGCGCTGGAACCGTGCTTCGAGCTCCGCGTCGCGCCAACTTTTCAGGCCGGTTGGCCACGGTGCCACGATAATGGCGTCCGAGACTGCCGTTGGAGCCGGCAGGCCACGTGTGGGCGCAATCTCCCGCAGACGATGCCACAGTTCTTCCGTGATAAATGGAGTGAACGGATGCAGCAGGCGCAACGTGGTATCCAGCACCATCACCAGCACACGCTGAGCGGCCGGCTTCATACTTTCGTCGCGCAATCGCGGCTTGATCATCTCCAGGTACCAGTCACAGAACTCGTTCCAGACGAAGTCACGCAGCGATCTTGTGGCGGCATCGAACTTATACACGTTCAGCAGTGACGTCACTTCGTCCGTCACTGTCGCCAGCCGTGACAGCACCCAGCGGTCTTCAATCGCCAGTTCCTGGTCGGTGACCGGGCCGGGCGTGTACCCCTCCAGATTCAACATCGCAAACCGGGCCGCGTTCCACAGCTTGTTGCAGAAATTCCGTCCGTACTCAAACCGCTCGATCACTATGCGAGCCACCTGTTCCCCGTCGTCGGGAACATAATTTGGCGTCGCGTACTGCGATTCCTTCTTGCACTTCGGACACTTGATCTTCGGCTTGCCCGCCTTGAACTTCAGGTGATGTGGCTCCTGCGGAATCACGGCCTGGCAGTGCGGACATTCGTACCCGACCGGCAACCGCACGTCCTGGGTCTCACCTGCGAACGAAGCAATCGTGAATCGCATCCCGTCGCAGCCGTATTTCTCGATCAGCTCGATCGGATCGACGCCATTTCCCTTGGTCTTGGACATCGTCTGTCCGAACCCGTCCTGGATCTTCGGATGAATACAAACGTGCTTGAACGGAATATCCCCCATGTTGTACAGCCCGGTCAGCACCATGCGGGCGACCCACAGCGTGATGATGTCGCGCGACGTCACCAGGACACTGCCGGGATAGAAGTAGTTGAGAACTTCGTTCGTGCCGACCGCCTTCAGAGTCCTCGGCTCACCAGTTTTGTCCTGGATTGCCAGCGGTGGGTTGTGTGTCGTGTCCGGCCAGCCCAGAGTCGCGTGCGGCCACAATGCGGAACTGAACCACGTATCGAGGACGTCTTCCTCCTGGATGAAGCCGGCCGCTTCGTACTCTTTCTCGCTCTCCCGATGCCCCTCGTCGAAACAGACGCGCACCGTATAGTTCGTACCGTCGAACGAAACCGCTTTGTAGAACCAGCCTGCGTTTTCGTGGTCCGCTTCGTGTTCCGGGTCGAATTGGTATCCACCGGCGAACTCGTCGCGGGAATACTGACGCGACCAGATCGGAATCCGGTGTCCCCACCACAACTGACGGCTGATGCACCAGTCCCGCTTTTCGCCCAACCAGCTCAAGTATGACTGCTTGTAGCGTTCCGGATAGAATGTCACTCGACCGTCATTGGCGGCATCGATGGCGTTCTGGGCCAGTGTGTCCATTTTCACGAACCACTGCTCGGACAAATACGGTTCAACCGGCGTCTTGGACCGGTCGCTGTGCTTCAGCGGGATCTTGCGATCTTCCACTTTCTCGAAGTGCCCCAGCTTTTCCATTTCGGCGACCACGGCATCGCGGGCGATCAGTCGATCCAGGCCCTGCCAGGTTCCGCCGTTTTCGTTCAGCGTACCGTTGGGGTTCAGAATGTTGATCGGCTCGCCCATCTGTTCCTTGTTGCGAGTCCAACAGGCATAGTCGTTTGGATCATGCGCCGGAGTGACCTTCACGCAACCGGTCCCGAGCGTCTTGTCGGCCAGCAGGGCATCCGCCACGATCGGCACGATCCGACCGTTGACGGGGATGCGGACATGCCTGCCAATCAGATGCATGTACCGTTCGTCCGTCGGATGCACACAGACCGCAGTGTCGCCCAGCATCGTTTCCGGGCGAGTCGTGCTGAATGAGATCCGCTCGTTCGTCGCCGTTCCGGTGGCGTCGACGACGGGGTAATTGAAAGTCCAGAAATGGCCGTCGATTTCCTCATCGTACACTTCGTCATCGGCAACCGCCGTCTGCAGATACGTATCCCAGTTGACCAGTCGCTTGCCGCGGTAGATCAGGCCGTCCTTGAACATCTTGAAGAACGTGCGCCGCACGGCGCGCGAACAGACTTCGTCCAGCGTGAATCGGACGCGACGCCAGTCGCAACTGGCCCCGATACTCTTGAGCTGGCTGAGAATCCGCTGTTCGTACGAATCCTTCCATTTCCAGATCCGTTCGACCAGTGCTTCGCGACCGACATCGTTGCGCGTCAGCCCCTCTTCTTCGCGCATTCGCTTTTCGACCATGGACTGGGTCGCAATTCCGGCATGATCGGTGCCGGGCATCCACAGCGCTTCGTAGCCCTGCATCCGACGCCAGCGAGTCAGCAGGTCCTGCAGGGTTCCGTTGAGTGCGTGCCCCATGTGCAGCGCCCCGGTGACGTTGGGAAGCGGGATCATGATCACATGCGGCGGCTTGGCCGGGTTGGGATCGGCATTGAAATAGCCATTTGATTCCCAGAACGGGAACCATTTGGCTTCAGCGGCGGCGGGTTCGTATTGCTTGGGGATTTCAGTGGTCATAAAGCGTTGAATCAATCCAGGATTTGGTTGTGCAATCAATGGTTCAGATCAGGTCGTTCACGGTTAGGGGCATCACTCCGATTGTGCCAACCATGATGTTCAGAGTGTCGCCTGGCAGATATTCAGTCCGAGTTACGTATCCAGAACCGGCGGGGCTTGGATTTGTATGCACCTCGATGAGATTATCTTTCAGGTTGACGATGACATACGTCGGAATGGACGCATCCGCATACAACCGCATTTTCGTCCGGCGGTCCGTTCGCAACGAACTGTCCGCAACTTCGAATGCCACCAACACGGACGAAGCAGTCGGTACTGCATCACCGAAGTCATCTGGCTTGCCAACGATGAGACTGCAGTCCGGCTCTGGTTCGCACTGGTCATTGAGCGTCACCGGCCCCTGCACTTGCAGAAACGCTGACCGATCCGCGATCCACCGTGACAAGATTGCGGTCAACTTATTCAATGTCTTCAGGTGCCGACTGCCGTGAGTCATGATTCCTCCGGTCTTGTCGCGGCGATCCTTGTAAACGAGCGTTCCCTGGATCAACTCGATCGGTTCTCCGTCGTGAAGAATCCCATCGCGGATCATCTGGTGATACTGATTGATGTTGAGTGGCGCCAGCGTCAGGCAGACACCGTCACGCACGTCGTCGAGAAGGTCTGTACTCATTCGCCCTCCAGTTTCAGGTGGTCGCGTCTGACGACTCTGCATCCTTATAAAGCTTGTATTCCACGCTGTCGACCAGCGCCAGCCAACTCGCTTCGATCACGTTTTCGCTGACACCGACCGTACTCCAGACATCCGTCCGGTCCCGGCTTTCAATGACCACACGCACACGGGCGGCAGTCCCCTCGGCCGAGTTGATCACGCGTACCTTGTAATCGACCAGCTGCATTTCTTCGAGGCTCGGGTAGGCCGTGGACAGGGCCTTGCGCAGGGCACTGTCCAAGGCATTGACCGGCCCGTCCCCTTCCGCCACGACGTGCTCGGTGTGGGAATTCACCTTCAGCTTGATCGTTGCTTCGGTGACGGTCCCCTGCCCCGCGATCGTCTCGACATTCACGCGATAATGCAGACGCTCAAACTTCGGTGTGTAGGCGCCCGCCTGTTTGCGGACCAGCAGATCGAACGATGCCTCGGCCGCTTCAAACTGATACCCTTCGTTTTCCAGATCCTGGACCCGTTCCAGGATTTTCGTCATCAGCGCGTTGTCGTGATTGATCTGATACTTCGTGGTCTTCGCGATGATGTTCGAGCGGCCCGACAGTTCACTCACCAGGACACGTCGCTGATTCCCCACCGATTCCGGCGGGATGTGTTCATAACTGGCCGAAAGTCTGTTGACCGCGTGTACGTGCATCCCTCCCTTGTGGGCAAAGGCACTGGCCCCGACGAACGCCTGGCCATTGCGGAAGTTCATGTTGGCGATCTCATAGACATAACGAGACAACTCGGTCAGATGCGTCAGGCCGCCCGGCTTCAGGACATCGTAGCCTTTCTTCAAAGCCAGGTTTCCGATCACACTGATCAAGTCGGCGTTGCCACATCGCTCACCGATCCCGTTGATGGTCCCCTGGACCTGGATCGCGCCGTGATCGACGGCGATCAGCGAATTGGCGACCGCCAGTTCGCCATCGTTATGCACATGGATCCCGACCGGGACCTTCAGTTCCTTGCGAACGGCATCGACCGCGGCAGCCACATCCTCGGGCAATCGGCCGCCGTTGGTGTCGCACAGGATGATCGTACTGGCCCCGGCATCCTGAGCGGCCCGGACCGTCTTCAGGGCGAATTCCGGGTTGGCGCGGAAACCGTCAAAGAAGTGTTCGGCGTCGTACAGGACTTTGCGTCCTTCGGCGTGCAGGAATCCGATGGAATCCCGGATCATCGCCAGGTTTTCTTCTTCGGTGATGTGCAGCACCTCGAAGACATGCAGATCCCATGTTTTGCCGACGATGGTCACGATCGGCGACTTCGCATCGCGCAGGGCACACATCCCAATGTCGTCTTCCGGAGCACACCCTTTGCGGCGGGTCATCCCGAATGCACAGATCTGGACGTTTTTCAACGGCAGATCGCGCACCCGGGCGAAGTACTCGGAATCCTTGGGATTGGAGAGAGGATAGCCTCCTTCCACGAAATCGACGCCAATGTCATCCAGCTTCTGCGTAATCAGGAGTTTATCCTGCAACGAGAAGTTCACTCCTTCCCCCTGGCTGCCATCGCGCAGGGTTGTATCGTAGATCTGGATGCGGGACATGGATCGGCTTTCAAAGCAACGGACAAAAAAACAAGCCCTCAGGATGCGACCTGAGGGCTTGTGTCGATTCGTAAATTCGCCACCCCGGTCGCTAAAAGACTCCGGTAATAATCACGACTTCAATCCGAATGCTCAGAGCATCGGACGAGGAAGCGGCGAAAATGGAGTTGGGGCGGAACATGGTTCATCAATCAAAAACATCATCGTGCGCACGGGCGCTGAACTTCAATCTTGGCCAGATGGTAGGCCACATCGGTACGAGTGTCAAACCCGATGTTGGGACTGTCCCGAAGTTTTCGGTCTTTCCGCCCCTGCCACGTCATTCTTGCACAGTGGGGGCAGGATTTTCCACACGGATTGCCAGCTTACGACACACCGGCCAACTCCGTCGCCCGGGCGACCCGCCCGATTCCCAGGATGTACGCGGCGGTTCGCAGGGGGACTTTCCGGTCCTGGGCAATCTGCCAGACGGCGTCGAATGCGGTCGACATCCTGGTTTCCAGCCGACCGCGAATCTCCTCCAGCGGCCAATGGACGACCGACCGGTTCTGGACCCATTCAAAGTAACTGACCGTCACCCCCCCCGCGTTGGCGAGGATGTCGGGCACAACCGTGATGCCCTTTTTCAGGAAGATCTCATCCGCTTCCGGGGTGGTCGGATCATTGGCCGCTTCCACGATGTATTTTGCCCGCACCGACGGAGCGGTCTCGGCAGTCAATTGCCCTCCCAGGGCCGCCGGAATCAGGATGTCGACCGGAGACGCAAACAGTTCTGCGTTGGTCATCGGATCGCCGCCCGGGAAACCAGCCACGCCGTCATTCTTCTGGGCGTAGGTCAACAGCGTGGGGATATCCAGGCCATTGGCATTCTTCACGCCGCCACGATGATCGGTAATCGCGACCACCCGCGCCCCCCGTTCGTGCAGAACCTTGCCACAAAAGCTGCCGACATTACCGAAACCCTGCAGCGCGACGGTCTTGCCCGCCAGTTTCTGGCCCAGATGGTGCATCAACCGATCCGTGACAATCACCACTCCGCGGCCGGTTGCTTCTTCGCGGCCTTCACAGCCGTGTAGTTCCAGCGGTTTGCCCGTGACACAGGCGGGCTGGAATCCGTGATGTGTCTGATACTGGTTCATGAACCACGCCATCACCTGCGAATTCGTTCCCATGTCCGGAGCGGGAATGTCAGAATCTGGACCAACCATTTCGTGGATCTGGTCGACGAATTTGCGCGTCAGCCGCTCCAACTCCCCCTTGCTCAAGCTGCGTGGATCGACGGCGATGCCTCCCTTGGCCCCGCCGTACGGCAGATCCACCACGGCGGTCTTCCAGGTCATCAATTGAGCCAGCGTCCGGACTTCGTCTTCGTCCACCTGGGGATGAAATCGCAAGCCCCCTTTCATCGGGCCGCGAGCATTGTCGTGCTGCACCCGGTACCCGATGAACGTTTCGATCTCGCCGTTATCCAGCCGGATCGCCACCTGCACCTTGACGTCCCGTTCCGGGGCCAGCAACAGCACCCGAAATCGAGCCGACAAGCCGAGGTGATCGGCCGCCTGATGAAAGAACAATTCCGACTTCGATGCAGCATGTGTCATGTTGTCAACTCCTTGGAGCGAGGGACGCGGCGCTCATTGAACTCCACCCGCCCACTGAATCTCATTCTGCGGTCGCGGTCTCCGACTGAATTCCGGCTCGTCCTGCTCCTGAATGTATCGACTATTTCGCGGCCTGAGCACCCGTTCCGTCAGAAACCTTGCCAACGTCTCAGCAACTCGATCATGACCCAATGCGGACCAGCGTGGCGCGTATCGCAAGAAATTCGCTTCCGGCGGGTCGACATCCATCAACGTCTCTGACAGATCCAGGTAGGGCAAGCGCTGACGGATCACATATTGCTCCAGTGCGTTAAATGGAGCCCGATTCGGATAATAGGCATCGGGTGACACCCCCGATTTCACCCGGACCCCCGCCCCGCTGGAGCAGCGTGACGAGACCTGCCAGGGCTTCGGTGAGGTCACCACCGCCAGTTGGAAATGAGTCCCCGCCGCCAATTCCGCCAGATCGGCGATCGGACGAAACGACTGCATCACCGCGACATCCGTTTCCGGATGCTCGTTCCGCAGCCAGGCATAGGCGTTTGTGGCGACATCCCGGCTGGTGGCGTTCCGCTCGCTGATCTGCTGTTTCCACCGATTCCCCGCCACCACCAGTCCCCAGTCCACCAGTCGAAACTGCTGACGCAGGTGATCCACCGGGTTCGGCTTTCGCGGAATCCCCTGCAGACTGCGATGCGGACAGGAAATCGGGGTTCCGCGGGAATCGCTGCGAGTCCGCCGGCGCAATTGCCGGTCATCGGCGACATCCGACCAGTCGAAATGCAGCACCACCAAATCGGGCTGCAGCGCCAGCAGTTTTTGTTTGAACAACAGATACTCAGTGAGGGGACAGGCACCCGGCAAACCGGCATTGATCACCTCCACCGGCAATCGGAGTCGCTCCTGCAGCAGATTCGCCAATTGATGCGTAAATAGATCGCTGTCGGGCGTCTCAGGAGCGAAAATCGTTTCGTCCCCCAGCACGACAACCCGGTACGAATTCACCGGCTTGGGGATCGCCACTTCCGGCCCGCGAAATCCCAGACTGTTCGTCTGCAATTCCACCAGCGATTTCCGGTCACGGCACTTGAGTTCCGCGAAGGCATGCGGCTTCAGTTCCAGATAGGTCAACCACGAGGGAACGGTCAGTCGAGCTGGATCGGTCAGACATTCCGCGGGAGTGACGGCGCAGACCGGTTGGCCCTGCACGACCTCATACACGCGCACACCGACTTCCGCCCCGCACAGTAGCAATCCCAACAGGATTACGGCGATCAGAAACTGGCGAACAAGTCTCAATTTGGCGCGGATCATCGCCGTGCCTTCCCTGGCCGTCAAACATTCTCACCAGATACCGGGATCAGGTCAGTTAACCCACCCCAGAGCGCACTCCGGGCGCGGCGGGATGGTAGTCCGGCAGGGATTGCAGGACAAGACGGGTTTTGGAGCACCAGGCAGTCGCCGTTGACAAGCTGGGCGCGGCATGGGAATCTCATATGTTCAACAATCGATCTGTAAGGCGTCGACGAAGTTTGCTGACGGGGGATGAACGATGACGATTTACCGCGACTGCAACGGGATCACTCGCCGCAATGCGCTTCAACTCGGCTTGGGCGGGTTTGTGGGACTGGGGCTTGCGGAAGGACTGCTGGGCCGGGCCAGTGCTACGGAGAGTGGATCGAGCTCCGCGGGAGTCGCCAAAGGTTGCATCCTGATTTGGATGGATGGCGGCCCGACTCACTTCGAAACGTTTGATCCGAAACCGACTGCACCGTCCGAGATTCGGGGTGAATTCGATGCCATCGCCACACAGGTCCCGGGGGTTCAGTTCTCAGAGCATCTGAAACGGCTCGCGGGGATCGCGGACAAGTTTGCGACAATCCGTTCCATCCGCCATGACCAGGCGAATCACGGCGCGGGCAATCATTACATGATGACCGGGGCTCCCCCCCGGATTCCGGTCGGTTGCGGAGCATTCGTCAGCTTCCATCCGAGCATGGGGGCCGTTGTCGCGCACGAGCTTGGCAAGCCCAACGGGTTGCCGCCGTACTTTTCGATGCCATCGATGTCACGATCCGGGGGCCCCAACTTCCTGGGGGCGAAATTCGCACCATTCGTCGTGTCCGACGACCCGAATTCGGCCAACTTCCGAGTGCGGGACGTGGCACTGCCCAAAGGTTTGACCGAAGACAAATTCTCGTTCCGAAACCAACTTCGACGGCGCGTGGACACACTGCCGCGAATCACCGACCCGGCGGCGGGTGACCCGGCCCTGGCTTTCGATGATTACTACCGTCAAAGTCTGGATCTGGTCACGTCCCCCGCGGCCCAGGCGGCGTTCGATGTCAGCCAGGAACCAGAGCAGATCCGTAACCGATACGGCCGCAATTCGTTCGGCCAGCGTTTGCTGCTGGCGCGGCGACTGGTCGAGGCCGGCGTGCCGTTCGTGACAGTCTACGATGGAGGCTGGGATCACCACGCGGACCTGTTCAATGCCTGTGCCAAGCGATTGCCCGACTGGGACAACTCGGTCGCCACATTGATCGAAGATCTGGAGCAACGTGGCATGCTCGGTTCGACACTGGTCACCGCACTGGGTGAGTTTGGCCGCACGCCGAAGCTGTCGACCCTGCCGGGGCAAACCAAAGCGGGCCGCGATCACTGGGCGAACGCGATGTCTGTCCTGATGGCTGGCGGCGGCATCCCCGGCGGTCTGGTCCTGGGCGCGACCGACCGCAACGGTTACTCGGCCGTTGATCGGGTATTGTCACCGGAAAACTTTGTCTCCACGATTTATACGAAACTCGGCATCAACCCCGACAAAATGCTCTACACGCCGCAGGGGCGCCCATCACACCTTGTCAGTGATCCGACGCCGATTCACGAACTGTTCGTGTAGCGCCTCCCCGTTTTTTACCCGCGCTGGCCCTGATGAGGTAACTCTCGACCTGGCCCCAACAAACATCGCTGTACCTTGGGCAAACGTGCAAAGTTGCATGTCACTCGTGACACTCTGCTTCATGGGGGAAAGAGCGTCTGATTCACTGTCCTCTTACGCCGAGTCACACCGATGAAGCGATTGATACTTGTCGCCCTGTTGTTCGTTTTCTCAGAGTCTCTCCTGGCGGAGGAGATCAATAACCCCAACAGCACGCTCAAGCGGTTCGCAGTCGAATCGAAGGCTGATCGGTTGGTGATCCAACTTCGAAAACAGCCCATCGCCGAGTTCGTGTTTGCAGACTCGAAGATCCAGCGCCCGTTTTTTGCAAATCTCCGTACGCCGGGTGGCTTGCAGGTCTCCCGCAATCATCCTCCGGTGGCGGGAACGGATCCTGTCGATCACGACACGATGCATCCCGGCATCTGGCTCGGCTTTGGTGACATTGGGGGCGTCGACTTCTGGCGAAATCGGGGGCGTATTGAACACCTTCGGATTGCGGAGTCGCCAGGCTCCAACGGCGACCGGCTCACGTTTTCCACCGAGTCCCGACTGGTCACACCCGATGGCCAGGCTGTGTGCCGACTGTTCAGTCAGTTCAGATTGACGGATCTCGGCAGGAGTTGGCGGGTGGACTGGGAATCCACGTTTCAATCGGCCGATCACGACCTCACGTTCGGTGACCAGGAGGAGATGGGTTTCGGTGCCCGGGTTGCCACGCCGCTGACCGAAAAGAACGGCGGATTGATCATCAGTTCCACCGGCCGCAAGACTGCGTCTGCCACCTGGGGACAGACCGCCGACTGGTGTGACTACTCAGGCCGAATCGGCGAACGAACGGCGGGGATCACCCTGATGGCCGCCCCGGACAACTTCCGTCCCAGTTGGTGGCACAACCGCGACTACGGTGTCTTCGTTGCCAATCCGTTCGGCCGCGCCGCGATGAAACAAGGGGCTCCGAGCATCGTGACCGTCAAGAAAGGAGAACCGTTTCGGCTGCGCTTTGCCGCCGTGATTCATGAGGACGATTACACCCCTGCCGATGCCTATCAACAATTCAAATCGATTGCTCGAATCGAGAACTCGCTCGAGCCAAAATCAGGGCCGTAATCCTATTTCGGGTGCCGCGGCAACAGGTCGCCATCTTCCTGCCAGGATTCCGATTCCACCACCTGCAACGGCGTCAGCTCCAGCGGTTGTTTCGCGGTTCTGTCGTCGTCAGCAATCGTTTCCCCGGCAATCGGCAGATCGACCTGGAGACGACTGTGGAACGAGTGCAGCAGCCGGTGAAAGATTGGAGTCAGCAGGACGCCAATCACAGCGGCAAACAACATCACTCCCAGGAGAGAATCCATGATCGTAAAGAGCTTGCCGCCGGTCGTGCGTGGTTGGTGCGAGGGTCCATTGCCCGTCATGACCAGGGCGGAATTCACCGTGGCATCGAGCCAGGTCAGCCCTTCCAGGAAGCTGTAGCCGATCGCGCCCAGCACCAGGACCAAGCCGTCCACGACGACAGCGGCGGCCGCAAACACCGCCATTCGGGTCGCAAACTGCCGTCGCGACAGGATCGGATGATTCGGGTCTTCGAACATGGATCAATCACCTGCATGACTGCAATCATTCCAGAGACGCACGACCGGATCGTGCAGCCCGTGATTGTAACCAAGTATACTGACCGCCGCCGTCCCCAATTCGAAACAGCGTCCGGCCGAAGGAGGCAGGCCGGTCCAGCAGGCGGCGAGCATCCTGAGAAAATGACCACTGGAAAAGACCAGCACGTTGCCGTTCACGGCCCGAATTCGGTTCATGACCCGCTGCGCCCGCGCGGCCACCTCGGCCACGCTTTCACCACCAGAACCACCATCGCGGAACAGTTCCCAATCGGGACGCTCCTTCAGGATTTCCTCGTTCGTCTTACCATCGAAGGCACCATAGTTCCATTCCACCAGGTCGTGATCCACAGTGGCCACCATTCCGAAGCCCGCCAGTTCACAGGTTCGCCAGGCTCGTTTCAGCGGGCTCGCAAACACATGAGAAAAGGTCAGGCCGATCAGCCGTTTGCCGAGTCGGTCGGCATTCCGCTCGCCTCGTTCTGTCAGCGGAATGTCCGAAACACCGGTGTACTGGCCCGAGACGCTCCACGCGGTCTCGCCGTGGCGGGCCAGGTAGATCCTGGGAAGAACCTGATCGGAAGCGTTCATGGCTGTTCTACTCCATATCTGGGGAGATCTCGGGGACCGGACACGGCGCGGCATGCCAGATCTCTGTCGCATATTCCGCGATGGCGCGATCGCTCGAGAACTTTCCCGAGCAGCCAACGTTGATGATCGCCATCCGATTCCACGCGTCGACATCCTGATAGACGCGGCCGACCCTGGATTGCGTCTCGGCATAGGACGTCAGGTCGGCCAGGTGCAGATACGGTTCACCGCGTGCCAGCAGAGTGTCGAGGATTCCCCGGAAGATTCCCGGTTCGCGCTGGCTGAAGTGATTGGTGGCAATCAGGTCCAGTGCCTGCCGCGTTTCCGGCTCGTGTTCGTAATGCCAGCGTGGGTCATACCAGTTGCGGGTGTCGGCCACCTGCTGGGCATTGAGCCCGAAGAGAAACAGGTTCTGCTCACCAACTTCCTGAGCGATTTCAATCGTCGCCCCGTCGCGTGTTCCGATGGTCAAAGCGCCATTCATCATGAACTTCATGTTACTGGTGCCGCTGGCCTCATAGCCCGCCGTGGAGATCTGCTCGGAGACATCGCTGGCAGGGATCAAATCCTGGGCCATGGTGACGTTGTATTCGGGCAGGAACAGAACCTTCAACCGTCCTCGAACTGCCGGGTCGGCATCGATCACCGCGGCCACGTTGTTGATGAGCTTGATGATCAACTTGGCCAACTGATACGCCGGGGCCGCCTTGCCACCGAAGAAAAAGGTTCGCGGCGGCACATCCAACCGAGGATTCCGCCGCAGCCGATCATAAAGAATGATGATCTGCAACACATTCAGCAGTTGCCGTTTGTACTCGTGAATCCGCTTGATCTGACTGTCGAAGATCGAATCGGGATCGGCGGTCTGACCGGTCGTCACCTGCAGCCATTTCAAAAACCGCAGCTTGGCGGCCCGCTTGGCCTGCTGAAACTTCGTGCGAAACAGACTGTCGTCGGCCAGCGGCAGCAGTTGGCGAAGCTGACTCATGTCGCTCACCCAGCCTTCGCCGATTGTATCCGTGATCAGTTGCGAGAGTGCCGGGTTGGCAACCGCCAGCCAGCGGCGCGGCGTCACACCATTGGTCTTGTTGTTGAATCGTTCGGGCAGCATGTCGGCAAAGTCTTTCACGGTCCGGGTGCGAAGCAATTCGGAATGAATGGCTGCCACGCCGTTGGTGCTGTGCGTACCGACGATCGCCAGGTGAGCCATGCGAACCTGCTTCTCCGGAGTTTCCGTGATCAGGCTCAGGCGCCCGACGCGGCTTTCGTCGCCTGGATAACGGGCGCGAACGTCGTTCAGGAAACGGCGGTTGATTTCATAGATCACATCCAGATGGCGTGGCAGCGCCATCTCGAACAGATTGACCGACCACTTCTCCAGTGCTTCGGGAAGCAGGGTATGGTTGGTGTATGCCAGCGTGCGGACGGTCAGATCCCAGGCTTCGTCCCAACCCAGACCGGCCTCATCCAGTAGAATCCGCATCAGTTCCGCCACGGCCAGCGCTGGGTGCGTGTCGTTGAGTTGAATCGCCACCTTGTCAGGCAGTGCGTGCCAGTCCGCATTGGTCCGGCGAAAGCGGCGGAGAATGTCGGCCAGCGAACAGGCGACCAGGAAGTACTCCTGCAGAAACCGCAGGTGCTTGCCATTGGACGTCGAATCGTCCGGGTACAGGACTCGGGTCAGGTTCTCGGCCATCACCTTGTCATGGACGGCTCCGACAAAATCGCCGTGATTAAACTCGTTAAGATCGAAGAAGTCGGCGGCAGTGGCGCCCCACAGACGCAACGTATTGATCGTTTTGCCACCATATCCGATGACGGGTCGATCATACGGGATTCCACGCAAAGTAGTCCCATGATCGCTGCCCAGTCCATGAGCGCCCCGGGTGAATTCCAGGTTGCAATTGAGACGGGCTTCCACGCTTTCGTCCGGCTTGGCGACTTCCCACGGGTCGGCACGCTGCAGCCAGTTGTCGGGACGTTCAACCTGAAATCCATCCTGGATTTCCTGCCGGAAGATGCCGTATTCATACCGCAGTCCATATCCGATGGCGGGGATCTGCAGCGTGGCCATCGAATCGATAAAGCAGGCCGCCAATCGCCCCAGACCGCCGTTTCCCAGACCGGCGTCCGGTTCTTCATGCACCAGTCGATGGAAATCCTGCCCCTCGCGCTGCAACACCGCATGAACAACCGGTTCGACCATCAGATTCGCAATGTTATTGCCCAGTAATCGACCAAGCAGGAACTCCATCGACACGTAGTAGACGCGTTTGGGGTTCTGCCGGTCGTACGTCTGCTGCGTCCTCAGCCAGCGTTGGGCCAGCAGGTCGCGCAGCGACGTCGCAAGGGCCTCGAACTGGTCCCGTTCGCTCGCCTGCCGGGGATCAACGACGCGGTCAAACACCAGATGACGCTCGTAAGACGCGTTTTCGTCGCCCGCAAAGTTGACCAGCCCGCACTCGTATCGTTGCGGTATTTTGGGGAGAGTCCCCGGATCAGTTGGCATGGGATTCATCGACGTCGGCCTCCAGGTTGTCCATGTCTCCGAAACCTGAGACCGGATTAGCGGCGCATTTTCTCCGATGGCGTCTGCGAACATAAGTTCACCCAGCCGACCTAACAGGAGTGTCAGGGAAACCCGCATTCGGGGCCTGAGCGCAAAATGGCTTAATGACGTCGGCCGCTGGCGAGTCGCGAGGGCTTTGCTCAACAAATGGGGCTGCCCCCTGCCCCCCTCCCAATGTCCCCTCGACTCAAATCAGAGATCTGGGGTCTGCCACGGGTCTGCCACCATTTGTCGGGCAGAGTCGGGGGAGACAGGAAACACGTTTAATGGGAACCGACAGCGTTCTTGTATTCCGTCGGCGAATCCAGGCGTATTTGCCGCCCGTTTATTTCCAGGTATTTCAGGTTTGGCGCATCGCGCAGGCGAGCCATCAGGTCGTCCGGCACGACCGCTTCTGAAACGATGAGACACTTTAGAGCCGGGGACTTGACGAGAACAGAAAGCTCCTGTTCCTGCAGGTTGTGCGCAACGACCGTCAGTTCCCGCAAGTGAGGCAGACCGTTCAACCAGGACCAGTCATTCGGACGATTTGAGAAAACGGGCTGGCGGTAATTCACAACGTTCAGCGTTGTCATTTTCGACAGCCAGAAGGAATCCTCGGGACGAATGATCGATCGCTGAAAATCCAGCGTCACGACGTCATGCCGGGTGGCGAGCGTCTGCAGAGTTCCCTCCGGCAGATTTCGATTGTGAATAAAGACCTCGTTCAGACCAGCGCTGCTGTCAAGGACACGCAACACCGTTTCGTCGGTGGGCGCATCCGCTTGTCCCTGGACCATCAGGTTCGTTGGTCGAGACATCAGGCAGATGACAAATCTGTCGCCCAGCCAACGTTCCAGAGACGGCAGACTTGGCCCACGCCAACCGATAATCAGATCGATCTGGTTTCCGGACTGGGGCAATGCCAGTTTCATCAAACGCCGATTCGCGAAATAACGGCTACCGACGCAAGTGATCCCGACGAGCAACGCGGCACAGACGAGGACCTTCGTCGTTCGAACGGCGAGTCGTAAGCAATCGCTCGGATGATCCGCTCGCGGTTCAGGCATCGGTCCCCTTTCTGCGGGACAATTCACGGCCGTTCCAACTGGGAACGGGTGTTGCGACCATCATCTCCCAAACAGCGTCGAGAACGGATTCAGACCGGGCATGCTGCCAGACGGGCCGGAATTAAACATGTCGACGGCATCATTAATCAGCGTGCCGGGAATCGTGATCTGGGCATGCATGTTCGATCCCGATTGGGAAATCTGCACGGAATTCAGCACCTGTTCGGCACCGTCCATCATTTTGATCAGTTTGTCCTTCTGGATCATCGGATTGGCGGGCATGCTTTGCAGTTGAGTCTTCTGCAGGGTGAATTGGGATTTTCCCTTGTTCAGGTCAGCCTGGGATCGGTCCACGTTGGATTTCGCCGCATCCGCGGTGGCAAAACTCGCTTGAACCGACATGCGGATGTCCGACGTGGCGTTGGCACGCAACAACATGGTCCTGGCTTCGGACAGGGGAGCCATTGGTGCCATGAATGGGTTGGATATGGTGGAAATGGACGTTGCGGGTTGACTCGTTCCAAGAGTGGCCACCACGAGGTGATCGCGGTAATTTCGAGCGAACCCAAAGTCTTTGGCGGCGGGATTCTTTTTCCCGCGCGTGATCACGGACTGCAAAATGGACTCCGTCGTCATGATCACAGTCTTGGAATCAGGCTGAAACAACACGGCTGACGGCGACTTTTTCAGGTACGTCAGTCCGCCGTGTGAGACCTCCTGGACGATTTTCGAGGATCCGATCAGCTTGGTTTTATCAAACGGTTGCTTGCCTCGGACGATGAACACCTGGCGCTGGCCGTTTGCCGGAATGCTGACGATCACCTGATCAATGTCCTGCGGCCCGATCCCCAGTCCCTCGGTCACCTCCTTCGCCAGGCTTGTCCCACCGCTTCCATTCTTGAACGATTGCAGGACTCCAGCCGCCCAGACGTTGTCCACCTGCAACTTGACGTAACCCCGGGTGTCTGACGGCAACCAGTCCAGATCGCTGGAACCATCCCCATTGGCCAGCAGCATGATTCCGTAGCCCGCTCCCCCCAAAAAGAGGAGCGCACCCAGAACAAGCCCCACGATCAGGACGATTTGAACAGCACTGCCCGATCCACGCGATTTCTTCTTTGACTTCTTCTTGCTGCCGCGTGAGCGACTGGTTCGCCGACGCGGTTCGTTATCCGCATCATAGTCTTCTACATCCTCGTCGGAATTGCCGTCCATGTAGGACAGATCCACATCAGACGGTTTCTTTTTGGCCGACCTTTTGATGGCGGATTTCGCCCCCTCCGCCACGGTGACAATGAATGCCTCACCACACTTGGGGCACTTGATCTTCTTCCCCTCCAGGTCGGGGTTCTTCAGCTTGAGCCTGGCATCGCAGTGCTCACACACAGTGTTGATCAGTTCGGTCATGACAAACTCTGATAGGGAGAATACGTCGTCGTCACGGCCGATCGACTCGAAAACTCGTGTAGGGCAATTCGTGGGTGGCGTAGACGCTTTGACCGGGCAATGGCTCGGCGTGCCAGACCGGTTGGCCGGCGAACTCCACGGACAATTCGATGCTGTTCATCCGGGCCACAGCATAATGCCATTTCGGAGTGGATTTCCCGTCCGCACGTTGTGCTTCGATCATCAACCAGACCTCGGGGTCGGTTCCCTGGACGAATGCGAAGAGCGCTCCGTCCAGAAGCGTCTCATCGTCCGGCCCCAATTCGTAGCGATAGGCCGGTTGAGTCAATTGCCGCAGTTCGTGTTTTCCCCCTTGTTTGTCGATGCTGCGCGCGGTGAATTCTCGCGCCAGTTGACGCATCTGAATCAGCCGCGCTGGTGCTGTGGCGGCCACGTCCGCAGACTTGGGCAGGATGTCGAAGGAGACTCCGGGCTTCAACGAATGCCAGGCTTTCACACCGTTGTAACGGGCCGTCAGTCCGTCGCGGGCCAGAGAATGAAATTCGTGCGACATGTGCGTGAACGGATCAAACCATTTGTGCAACGAACCGACGACTTCGGGCCTTCCCTGGCGTGTCCAGATGAAGACGTTGCCATAAATCTGGCCGCTCTCGGGATTGGACCATTTCAGGATCGGTTCCGTGCGTAACACCAATGGTTTGTCATCACCGGAAATCTGCATTTCATACTTCGCGGCGGCCTCCCGCGTCAGTTTTGTCGCGGTCTCGGCATTCTTCTTTTCGACGTCGGCTGGAACTGCGGGAGGATGAGCCATAACCCGGATGGTACTGATGACAACCAGACTGCAGATTGTAAATCGAAAAGAATGCATCGAGGTGCCTCCGTTTGAGACTTTGTCCTTGCCGATTCGCCAGGATACAGACATCCCGTCTGTTGTTCAACCGGCGAATATCCGGCACAAGAGATTGCACCAGCGAGATTCGGTCTGGGAACCGCCCCGGCGACGGGCGTTCGACGTCGCATCACAGCCGTCCCCAGGACTATTGGACGATCTGGTCCGACGCCGCCATCCATCGGATTCATCTGCGGGTGCTGGAGCATATCAAGCGACTGGCTGAAGAGCAGACCCGATGATGCCAGGATCGAGTCTCCGACGCGGGCAGCGTCGGGTACGTTAGCGACTCGTCGTTCGTGGCGTGGGTGAGACGGGCGTTGGTCCGAAGCGGACGGTCTTGAGCAGTTCGCGTTCGCGATTGGCCAGTGTTTCGAGCAAGGGAGTGTCCACCGTCACTGACAACGAGGCCTGCCGGCCCGAGGGGTCGGCGATCAGGTAGAAAATCCAGGTGAGCGGACGTTCTCCGTCGACGCCCGTCGCCGTCAGGCGGTAGACATAGGGGCCTGCCGGCGTGGAAATGACTTCGCCCTTGTCCATCGATTTGACTCGTGCACCCAGCGCCTGATTGATGTCGCGTTGAAAGTCGGCTTCTGGCAAATGCTCGCCCGCCTTGGAGGGCGCGATCGGGGCCAGATCACATTGGGCGACAAAATTCCCCTCATCGATCAGTCGGAAGATGGCGGCCTTTTCGTGGATTTTCCACAAGTGCCAGTGACGGGGGTACTCGAAGCCGATGTTCCACGGAGATTCAAATCGCAGGTAACGCGTGGACGGTTCCCCTTCATTGACCGCAGAATCGATCACTTTCTGATCAGCAAGTTTCCCGGGCAACTGCGCGGGACGACGCAACAGACGGACTCGGGCGGTGAATTCGAACGCGGGCGAGACCGGACCCAGCCCGCGTTTTTCCACCTGGGTAAAATCGCATTGGGTGATGCACTTCATCTCCAGATCGTAGTCATAGAAGCCGCTGACAGTGATTTCACTCACGGCCGACAAGGCCGCTCCTTCCAGCCTACCATCGACCTTGACTCGTGCCACCCGCTTTTCAATCGATGCCAGTGTGCAGGTCAGTTCCCCCTTCACTACGGCATCCAGCGCGGTCAGCATCTGGAATGCCCAGGTTGGGGACGTCCATTTGTCACCAAGGGAAACCTCTTTGGTGGGAAGCAGAGCAATCAGAGCCAGGCTGTCGGCCGGGGACCGAACGAGATCCAGCTCATTCGATGTCAGCGTCCCTCCCAGACTATAGAGTTCGACGCCGTCCGAACGACCTTGAGCGACCATCAGCTTGAGGTGATTGCCCAGGGTGGAGGTCGACTTCTGGCCACCGGCGTCGATATCCACCTGGGTCTGCTCATATTCACGAACCGATCGAAACGATTCCGCATCGGTTCCGGGCCCAAGCAACCGGCGTTCACGATACGAAAGTGCGGCAGCCGCAACCAGCGGCAGCGGTTCGACCTTTGGGGATGGCTGAGTCTTGCCGGTCACATCGATCCGAGTGCCGACACCGAAGACCCGGGCATCATCCACCGGCTCTTCCAGTCGGTAAGATTCAGCCCCGTGGGCCACCGTGCAAACATAATAAATTGCTGCGATGCAAAGCCAGGCAGTTCGTGACCGGGGCATTTGTCAGATCCTTCTTGTGCGTTGCCAGGGTCGCCGGGGTAGCCCCGGCTGAGTGGACGTGATTCCGTTGACGCCCACGGTTCCATTCCGACCATCACAAATCGATCACGGAGATTCCGGCTCCAATGATTCTGGTGCCAACGGCCCGGAAAACGGGACACGTTCGTGCATCCTTACCGCAGCGGCGATCAATCCGTCCAGATCAAGTCCGATTTCGGCCAGTAACTCGTCCCGTTCCCCGTGCTCAATGAAGCGGTCCGGGATTCCCAGGCACTTCAGGTTGCCTGTGTTCACTCCCGCGGCGCAAGCGGCTTCCAGGACTGCCGATCCGAAGCCGCCGCAGAGTGTGTTTTCTTCCACCGTCAGGACAAAACCAGACTCTTCGAGTGCCTTCAGGATGATGGGCGTGTCGAGTGGTTTGGCAAACCGGGCGTTGATCACCCCCACGTCCAGTCCTTCCTGCCGCAGTTGCTCCGCCGCGCGGACGCAGACCGGAAACAGGGCGCCGAAGACGACAAACATGCCGTCCTCGCCCCAGCGCCAGACTTCGGATTTGCCAAGTTCGACCGGAGACTCGGGACGTTCGACGTTTTCGATGTTCGCCTTGGGATAACGAATCGACACCGGGCCGCTGTGCGACAGGGCAAAGTCCAGCATCGGGGCTACATCGAATTCGTCGCCCGGGGCCATCACGGTCATGTTCGGGAAGACCCGCATGTAGCTGTTGTCGAAGACCCCATGATGTGTCGGACCATCCGGCCCCGCCAGACCGCCACGATCCAGGCAAAAGGTCACGGGCAGGTTTTGCAGGGCCACTTCCTGAAAGATGTGGTCAAAACTGCGCTGCAGGAACGTGCTGTAGATATTGACGATCGGCCGCAATCCCGACTTGGCCATCCCGGCGGCAAACGCCACCGTATGTGCCTCGCAGATTCCCGTGTCGAAGAACCGATCGGGGAAATCCTGGCGGACCCGGCCCAACTTGTTTCCTTCGCACATGGCAGCAGTCAAAACACAGACTGTGGAGTCGCGCTGCATTGCGTCGAAGATTGCATCGCTCATTGAGTTCGTGTAGGCCCGCGTTGAAGACTTCTTCACCGCAACGATTTCGTGCCGCGAACGCCGCTGGAACGGCGGTGGAGCATGGAACATTACGGGGTCTTCGCACGCCGGATCGAAGCCGTGTCCCTTTTGAGTGAACACGTGCAACAGGACCGGTCCGCTGACTTCCTTCACCATTTCCAGGTAGCCACGCAGCGAGACCAGATCATGCCCATCAACCGGGCCGATGTAGCGGAACCCCAGTTCCTCGAACAGCATTCCGCCGTGCAGGAATCCCTTGACCGCGTCTTTGAACTGGCCGATCGCCTGACGTGAAGGTTTCCCAACCAGTGGCAGCTTGTTCAGCAGCCAGTTCACATCACGTTTCAGGCCGTTGTAGAACGGTGCGACGCGCGCTTTGTCCAGGCACTTCGCCAGCCCGCCAACGCGGGGACAGATTCCCATCTCGTTGTCATTCAGGATCACCAGCAGGTCTTTTTTCAATTCGGCGGCGTTGTTCATCGCTTCGAAGACGACACCCGAAGGAAGCGCACCATCGCCAATCACTGCGACCGACTTGCGACTGGTCTGACCCAAGAGATCGTCACCCGCCTTCATCCCGAGCACGGTCGACACGCTGGCGCCCGCGTGACCCGTCATGAACAAGTCGTAATCGCTTTCGTTCGGATTGGGAAACCCCATCAACCCGCCGCGGGTCCGGATCGAACCGAATCGATCAAACCGTCCCGTAATCAACTTGTGCGGATAGATCTGGTGGCCGGTGTCCCAGATCAACCGATCTTTGGAGAAATCGAAGACCAGATGCAGCGCCAGGCACAGTTCTACAACCCCCAGGTTGCTGGCAAAGTGAGCGGAACGTTCCTGAACCAGGTTGCACAGGGCTTCGCGGATTTCGTCGGAAAGCTGCAGCAATTGCAGATCCGACAGCAGACGCAAATCCCGCGGCGACTCGATCCGCGGCAGAATCTCGAAATCCTTCATGATTGCACTTTCGGAAAAAACCAATCGCCCGACCTCGTCAATGTAGCACGACAGATCGCCGCGTGTGTTCACGAGGCGACCGTCGAGCCGCATGGACGAATTCCATTCTCGCCAGCGACACGTCCATCGTTCTACAAATCAATGATCCCGCCGAGTCATGAACTTTGCCAAAGCCGCCAACTTATCCCCCTGCTCACCAAGCGGTTGCAGCATTTGGCAGGCCTCATCAATCAGCGCGTCCGCCTTTTGACGACTGGCTTCCACACCCAACAAGCCCGGGTAGGTCATTTTTCCGAGGGAGGCGTCTTTGCCAACCTTTTTTCCCAACTTGGCGGCATCACCGGTCACATCCAGCAGGTCATCCGCAATTTGAAAGGCCAAACCAACGCATTTTCCAAACTGTTCCAGGCGTTTCATCAATTCCGGTGTTGCGAGAGCCACGCGCGCTCCCAGCGTGACGGCACTGGTCAGCAGGCGTCCGGTCTTACGCCGATGAATCGCCTCCAGTTGACTCAAAGCCTTGTCAGGACTGTTTTTTTCGGAGACTCCCGCCGCCTCGGCTTCCAGATCCGCGACCTGTCCAGCCACCATTCCGCACCAGCCTGAGGCACTGGCCAGATCGACACAACAGGCCGCCGCCACGTCTGGCCGAGGTGTGAACTGAGCAACGACTTCAAACGCCAGGGTCAGCAGGGCATCCCCCGCCAGGATTGCCATGGCTTCGCCGTACACTTTGTGATTGGTGGGACGACCGCGACGCAGGTCGTCGTCATCCATCGCGGGAAGATCGTCGTGAATCAGCGAATACGTATGAACCATCTCAATCGCGCAGGCCGCCGGCAACGCAGCCTCGACACGACCGCCACACGCTTCGGAAGTCAGCAGCACCAGCAGCGGACGCAGGCGCTTTCCACCTGCCAACAGACTGTAGGCCATCGATTCTCGCAGCCTGGACGGACAGTCTGCAGCCGAAGTGAAAGCCCCCGGCGAGACGTATTCCGCCAACTGTTGATTGACCCGATCCCGGAGAGAGACCAGATCCGTTTCGAGGGTGTTCCCCGGAATTGACATGCCAGCGTCCGCATCCTTGCGCCTGCGTCGTCCCGGGCCGCGAAACAGCACGTGGCCAGAACGTTGCTTCCAATGGGAACTCATGTTACCGCTGAAAAACAGCGGCGCAAAGGGGGAAGCGAATGAACCGGCGCAATTCCTGACCTAACAGTCCACCTGCCCGGAGGCCAGCAACAGCGCGATTCGGCACCCCTGCAGAAAGCTGGGGACATGGAGCGATTCGCGAATCGTGTGAATCTCCTGCTGACCGCATCCCAGGGTGACGGTCGGAAAACCGTGGACCGCCATCCAATTGGCATCCAATCCACCGTTTCCAATACAGAGTTCAGGGGTCAGTCCAAGACTGGAAATGGCTTTGCTCGCCAGCGAAACAACCGGGCTCGCAGGATCCAGTCTGAAGGATTCATACTTCAATTCGGCGGAAAACTTCACGCTTCCCGTCGCACCCTCGGAAGACTTGACCCGCCGGGCCGCCTTTTCAAAGGCTTTCCGATAGGCTTCTACGATCTTCTTGCGGAACACCGGGTCGTGGCTGCGCGCTTCGGCCCGCAGAGTGAGCAACGGCGTTACGACATTTGTCGCCTCGCCAGCCGAAATGATGCCGACGTTGCTGGTCCCCCGATGGTGCCCCTTTTGGATCAGGCCGTGCCAGCCATTTTCGGTCAGATCGGCAATCGCCATTGCCGCGATGACGATGGCGTTGACTCCACGTTCAGGATGAACTCCGGCGTGACTGGCCAATCCCTGAATCTCGATCTCCATTCCATAGTCGCCCGTTGCCCCAATATTCACGAACTGCGGGGCACTGCCGTCCCAGTTAAAGCAGTATTTCGGCGATCCGAGCTTTTGCGTCGAAACAAATCGCGCTCCGTAAAGTCCGATCTCCTCCTGAACCGGGAAAAACAGCGTCAGCGGCGGATGACTGAGCCCTTGCCGAATCAGTTCCAGCACGGCCGTCATGACAACAGCCACCCCGGCGCGGTCATCTCCGCCCAGGCCGGTCCGGGAATTCGCCGAGCGAATCTGGTCGCCGTCCCGAACGGGCTGGCATCCAACGCAAATTGGCACAGTATCCATGTGTGCCATCAACAGGCGTCGTGGCCCCTTGCGAGTTCCCGGCAGCTTGATGATCAGGTTCCCAACTTCACCTCCGCCGGGAATCCGCCGATGAGCGGTGTCGAACTGAATGTAGTCTGCACAAACCCCCGCCTGTAGTAATCGCGACCGCAGGAACTCAGCAACCCCGGATTCCTGTCGACTACGTCCGGGAATTGCCATCAAGTCCATTGCCAGTGAAATCGCGGCGGATTCGTCGACAACATGTGAGTACGCACCGTCTGGACTGGTCATACGCCTCCCCCCGCTACTTACCGAACCTGACACTTGGAAAAGTTTGACTACGACATCATCCAGTCTGCCACCAAATGCAAACAGCCGCGACAGAGGCCCGCCGCGGCTGTGAGGAACTTGCCCATATCCTCGCAATATGGATGTATCGGGAGCGATTACCGTTCCAACCGATAGCATCCCGAAGTCTCGTCGTGAGCGATTCCTTCAGTATTATACAGGCATTGATACAAGACATTGCGGAAATTCTGACTGCTGCTCTTGTAGCCAGTTTCGGTGACCTTTCCGGCCAGATCAGCCAGCGTAAAGCCCTTCTTGTTCTTGCCCAGGATTTCCAGCACAACCGCACGCAGAGACTGTGTGTTCTTGACCCGTCGGCGGCGACGGCGAACACGACCGATGGAACCACCAACACCAACCAGATCCTGGATCTCAGCGTCGAGTTTGTCCAATTCCTTCTGAGCCTGATCGCGGCGTTTGGCAAGATCCTGCAACTGGCCCTTGCGTTCATCCAGAATCCGCTCCAGGTCGGCGACACTGAAACCAGCCGGTGCACGTGACATCCTAATACCTCTTTTCAACAAAACTAGTGTGGCCCACAATTGTTGCGTGTGAGCCTACCTAGGCAAACAAATCATTTCAATTGTCCTTCCGCGAGTTTCGCCCGTTTTTCCTGATTTTCAACAGCGACAAACGCACTCATTTCTACGTGGTAGTGAGAAGAACTTGTTGATCGAATGTTTGGCGATACCCCTTAACAAGCTCAGAGATCACAAACTCGAAATGGCAACAAAATGAACATGTCGTCACAGGTGCGTTGACTGCGATCTAAAACACCGCAACTGTCCGATTGGCCAGTTCCTGCACAGCCCCCGATTCGACCACCTCGAAATATGCAGGTTGAGTCATCGCGTCGCAACAACGCAATCGCCATGCAAACCAAATCAGATTGCAACGCGAAGTTCCCAATATAATTCACTCGAGCCCATGCCAGTCAAATTCATTGTTCATTCATTGAAGGGTCCCGACATTCCGTGTGGCCCGGAGTATCGCAATTGGGATTTCGGAGGCATGACGTGCTGAAGGCGACGATTCGAGTTCTGATCGTTGTTTGATCGTGGTCGCGGGACAGTTGGCAAGCTGGCGTTTCGGTCAGCTGCCAAGTCCGAAAGATTTGCCAAAAACTGCAGCGTGGCAATGTGTTGGCGGCAGGACCCTCTTGTCAGTTTGGATGGGTTTGGATACCATCGCGCATTGCCATGGAACGGCACTGACGCCGGAAAACTTCCTCAGAAACGGACTCCCGTCATGAAGTATTCTCCTCTGCCACGAGCTTTTGGTGCTCTGGCTATCGGTCTGACGGCCATCATTGCAACCACGTTGTTCGCTCAACAGCTTTCGGCGAAATCTCCTGCAGATCAGGAAACCGCCAAGCTGGTCGCAACCATGATCAGCAGATTTCATATCAGCCAGAAGCCGGTTGATGATCGAATTTCGGGCATGCTGCTCAATCGCTACGTCAAGGAACTGGATCCTCAGAAGCTCTATTTCGTGCAGTCTGACATCGACAAACTGGCGGCGTACCGCGACCAGTTGGATGACCTGCTGAAGGCGGGGAAAGTGGATTTTGGCTACGAGGTCTTCGCGCTCTATCTGAAGCGACTGGATGAACGGGTGGCAGTGGCCCACAAGCTGATCGACGCCCCGCACGACTTTGCCATCGACGAAAGCATGGCGATTGATGGGGACAAAATGGCCTGGCCCGTTGACGCCAAAGAAGCCAATGAACGCTGGCGCAAGCGGATCAAGTACGATCTGCTGATGTTGAAACTGGACAAGAAGACGGATGAAGAAGCTCACAAGCAACTGCACCGCCGCTACGATACTGTCAAGAATTATGCACATGCGACCACAGACGACGAAGTGCTGGAGATGTACCTGACGTCACTGGCACACTGCTTTGACCCGCACTCCACCTACATGTCCCCGCAGACCGTGGAAGACTTCAAGATTCAGATGTCACTGAGCCTGGACGGCATTGGTGCTGCACTGCGGTCGGAAGATGGTATGACCGTGGTCGCCCAGATCGTGGCCGGGGGAGCCGCCGAGAAGGATGGTCGCCTGAAGGTCGGTGACAAGATCACCGCCGTCGGCCAGGCCGACGGGGAGTTCCAGGACATCATCGAAATGAAGTTGAACCGCGTGGTTCGCCTGATTCGCGGTGAACGCGGAACCAAGGTGCGATTGCGCGTGCTGAAGGAATCCGGCGAAACGGCCGAGTACATGCTGGTCCGTCAGCAGATCGAATTGCACGCGTCGGAAGTCAAAGGGGAAATCATCCAGGTCGGCGACCGGATCCCCGATACCATGAGCCGGATCGGAGTGATCAACATCCCTTCCTTCTACCGTGACTTCAACGGTGCCCAGGAGGGGAAGGAAGATTTCAAGAGCACGACCCGTGATGTCCAGAAGGTCCTGAAGGAATTCCGTGACCAGGGTGGGGTCGACGCCGTCATTGTCGACTTGCGAATGAACGGCGGCGGGGCGCTGACCGAAGCGATTGAAGTGACCGGCCTGTTCATCGACCAGGGCCCCGTGGTTCAGGTGAAGGAACAAAACGGCAAGACCAAGAGCCACGATGACGACGAGCCGGGTGTTCAATACTCGGGTCCATTGGTCGTCCTGTGCAACCGCCTGTCGGCATCCGCTTCGGAGATCTTCGCAGCGGCAATCAAGGATTACGGCCGCGGGATCATCGTGGGAGACACCACCACACACGGCAAGGGGACTGTTCAGAATGTGATGCCCGTTAGCACGTCGATGTTTCGAGTGCTGCCCGGGAAGGAACGCGGTGCCTTGAAGCTGACGATCAACCAGTTCTATCGCGTGAACGGGGACAGCACCCAGAATCGCGGAGTGCAGTCCGACATCGTCCTGCCTTCGTTGATCGATCACATGGACCTGGGCGAATCGTTCATGGAAAACGCCCTGGCCTTTGACCGCATCGACCCGGCTCCGCACGCGCAGTATGACATGGCCTATCCAAAATTGATCTCGGCGCTCAAGGAAGCCAGCGAGAAGCGGGTGGCAGCGGATCCCAAGTTCCAGTTGCGCGAAAAGGACATCGAGCGATACCTGGCAAGAAAATCCCGTAAAACCGTTTCCCTGAATGAACAGACGATGGCGAAGGAACGGGACGAGGACAAGGCGGAGCGCGATGTCGAGAAAGAGGAAGAAGAACGTGAAACGAAGACAGATCTGCCCGTCTTCGCCAAAACCGAGTACAACGACGAGATTCTGCACATTGCATTTGACTATGCATCGTTGCTGAAGGCTGCCAAGACCGCGGCGCGATGATACTGACAGTGCCGTGACTCCCGATTCCGACAGGCCCGCTGAAGCGACAGCGGGCCTGTCCGTTTTTCCGCCCACGCTCGGCGAGATTCCACCCGGCTGTTATGATTCCGCCATGCCGATCATCGAAGTCAACAATCTTGCCAAACACTACCACGTTTACCAGAAGCGCGCCGGCTGGATGGCGTCGCTGGGTGGTTTGTTTCACCGCGAATATAAGCAGGTCCAGGCGGTTCGCGACGTCAGTTTCCAGATCGAACGTGGCGAAATGGTCGCGTTCCTGGGCCCCAACGGGGCCGGGAAAACGACCACGCTGAAACTGTTGTCCGGCCTGATTTACCCGACTTCAGGCACCGCGACCGTGCTGGGGTATGTTCCCTGGCAGCGCGACAATGCCTATCGCCGACGGTTCTCGCTGGTCATGGGCCAAAAGAACCAACTCTGGTGGGACCTGCCAGCCCAGGAATCGTTCATCCTGCATCGCGAGATTTATTCGATTGAGCCCGCCCAGTTCCAGCGCCGACTGGACGAACTCACCGATCTGCTGGAAGTTCGCAAGCTCGTCAGTCAACCGGTGCGTGAACTGTCACTCGGCGAGCGGATGCGCATGGAGCTGATCGCGGCCCTGCTCCACTCGCCCGAAGTCCTGCTGCTGGACGAGCCGACCATTGGCCTGGATGTCGTCTCGCAACGCAGGGTCCAGGGTTTCCTGCGACATTACCAGGTCGAAACCCAGATGACGGTGCTGCTGACCAGCCACTACATGAAGGACGTCGAGGCCCTCTGCCGCCGGGCGATCATCATCAATGAAGGGGAAATCAAGCACGATGGCCCACTGGAGGAAATCCTCGACCGGTTCAGCAGCGTCAAGCAGATTCAATTGCAGTTCGCGGGGACCGAAATCCCTGCTGACGTCGAAAAATACGGTCGCGTTGTCGAGCGAATTCCGCCACGTGTCAAACTGGAAGTCCTGCGGCAGGAAATCCCCAGGGTTCTTGCGGCGCTGTTGGATCGGTACACAATCGAAGACGTGGGAGTCCAGGAACGCCCGCTGGAAGAAGTCATCGCCGAACTGTTCGTCCGGAAGGAAATCTCCACGCCAACCGGGGGAGATTCTTGAATGTCCCCGGCCCTGCGGATCAAATGGTGCATTCTGCGAACGTCGATCGCCGAGCGTCTGGCCTATCGGGCGGACTTCGCCTTTGCGACACTCATTCGGTTTCTGCCGATCGTGACCCAGGTCTTTCTCTGGGGGGCGATCTACCAGGCCACCGGCCCCCGGGACGCGCGAGTCATCAACGCCTACACGTACGGGGACATGGTCGCCTATTCACTGCTCGTCATGGTGGGCCGAGCCTTTTCCTCAATGCCGGGCCTGACGACAGGCATTGCCCGTGACATCCGCGACGGGACCATCAAGAAATTCCTGATTCAGCCCATCGACATGCTGGACTATCTGTTCTGGCACCGGGTGGCTCACAAGCTGGTTTATTACGTGATTGCATTTGTGCCATTTGCCCTCGTCTTCTGGCTGTGCGGCAGTTACTTCAAAGGTTGGCCGGGTGCGTGGACCATTTCGGGCTGGGCCATTTCGCTTGTCCTGGCATTTCTGATCGGATTCCTGATCGAAAGCCTGATGGGACTGGCGGCATTCTGGTTTCTGGAAGTCAGTTCGCTGGTCTTTGTCTACATGCTGATCAGTTACTTTCTGTCCGGGCACATGCTACCCCTGGACTGGCTGCCGGCCCCGATCAATGCCTGGATCCAACTGTTGCCATTCAAGTACCTGGCCTTTGTTCCCGCGGCCGTTCTGCTGGAAAAATACGATCCTCAGCAACTGGTCCTGGAATTGGGGCTTGGCTTCTGCTGGGTCTTCGTGCTGTACCTGCTCAATCGACTCGCCCTGACTCGCGGCCTGCGACGTTATAGTGCATACGGCGGATAGCCGCCGAAATTGAGAACGTCATTATGACCGCCGCGCCCAACAACAACGCAACGATGTCCGGCCTGTACGGCCGCACATTCTGGCTCGCCTACCTGGCCAACTCGGCGCTGGTCATGGGCAACGCGTTGACGTTTCGCTTTGCGGAACTGGTTCACTTCCTGGGGGGGACCGAAAGCGCCGCTGGCGACATCGTCGCATTCGGAACCGCCGTGGCGGTGGTCCTGCGGCTCAGTGTATCCCATGTTCTGGACGACTATGGGACGCGTCGGATGTGGCCGATCTGTACTCTATTGTACATCGGCGGCAGCCTGTTATTCATGACAGCCAATGACTTGTCCTGGGTGCTCTTCGCAGCCCGTGCCTCATTCTTTGTCGGGCTGACGGGGATGTTTGCCTGCTCGATGACGCACATCCAGAATCATGTCCCCCCCGAGCGCCGAACGGAGATCATCGGCAATCTGGGAAGCAGTGGCTTTGTCGGGATGATCCTGGGCTCGAATTTCGGCGACTGGGTCCTGCTGGTGGTCCCGGACAAGCGTTACAAATTCATGGTCCTGTTCGGCGGAGCAGCGCTCATCGGTTTGTTCTACCTGGGAGTGGTGCTGCTGCTGACGCGTGACCAACAGCATGAACGCCCCTGCCGCACGCCGCCCGCGTTTCGACTGCTTCTGCGGTTCTGGCCTGGAGCTGTCGTGGCCGCCGCCATGATCATGGGATTGGGAGTGACCGCCACCCAGACGTTTCTCACGCGATTTGCGACCCATCAGAAAATCGAGGGCATCGGTGCGTTTTTCACGGGCTACGCCATGTCGGCATTTGTGTTTCGCCTGCTGGTCCAGAACTGGAGTCGGACCATCGGCCGGCACTGGATGCTGGTCCGCGGCCTGCTGGGGCATGTTGCCGGGCATACGCTACTGGCGTTCGTCACGGACTGGTGGCAGTTAATTCCGGCGTCAATCCTGTGTGGCTTCGGCCACGCCCTGCTCTTTCCCGCCGTCGTCTCGCTCGGTTCCGGAGCCTTCCCCAAAGAATGCCGCGGTACGGGGACCGCGATCATCCTGGGCTTCACGGATTTCGGGTCACTGTTGTTTGCACCGCTGCTGGGGCGAATTATTGATGACTTCGGATTTCGAGCAATGTATCTCACCTCCAGCGGCGCGGCCCTGGCAGTCGCACTCGCCTACATGCTGGTCGCTGTCTGGCACGTCGACGAGGAATCGCGGCCCGTGCCCGACACGGACGAGGACGCGGCGTCGGGGCTTTGATTCCGCAAGAAAATCGCCGAGTGGCCGGGCCTGGAGTCCCCTGAAGACCCAACCGTCGGATCGGAGCTTAGAGTTACTCGCATCTCTTCAGCAACCACTGAGCCCGGCGTTCCTCACACGGAACGACAAAGGCTACTTTGCACGTTGTGTCTGCTGCGTCACAAAGGTGCTGAGCCCCTTGAGATCCAGTTGCTGTCCTTCCTTTGGAAACGGGTATGGCAACAGCCACCATTCTTCCGTGAACGACGCCGATTCACCGGCCAGCAGTCGTTCGCGCGGTCCGATCGGTTCGAGTTCGATGCGGGGCCCCGTTGGATACCAGACCGACACAGTCAGCCCGGTCGCTTCGTTATAGACGCGATCGGGAAACGTGGCGAATCGTTTGACGAACAGGCTGTCGTTGGGCATCACGTATCCCAGCCATCCGGCTGTGGAATCAAACCCCAGTTTCGGCTTGCGCGGGGGCGACAGGATTTCCAGGAAGCCATCGCGTTCGCGAATCCGCTCGTCCGTGTTCCTGACATTGATGATCGCGCCCTCTTCGTACATCGCATATTTCGACGGAAACCGGCTGGGGCGATCCCCCAGCGGTATCAGACAGATCCCGCCACCGGGCGAAAACGATCGCCCCCAGTGGCAGACTTCGCGTACGTCCTGCGAGATATTCAGGATCGTCTGCCGACAGACGAGATGAAACAGGGCGGCATCAGCCGACGGGCCGGTGCCCGACAATTGAAAATCACGCGTCAATTGGATCCCGGCGTTTTCATCCCTGGGACTGGTCAGCCGCGCCGAGAAATCGCCCGTGATTTCTGCCGTCCAGCGTCCCGACCACAAAGTTGGATGAGGAATCACGGTCAGTTCCGGCCCATAGTCAAACCGGCCCGCCGAAGCGGAACCTGGCTGGCCCGGTTTCCAGGCCTTTTCCTGTTCGTCCAGGAACATGGCGTCTGTTGCGCCGATGGAAAACTCCAGCACGCGTCCACCCACTTCAGGACACAGCACGGCGCGCGCGTCCCCGCGTTTCAATTCAATCGCCTGGGAGTATCCGTGGAACTTGATGACACGTGCTCCCTGTGGACGAGAGACATCTTCGGCCTGAGCCCGCCCTGTCTGACCCATCAAACTGAGGCAGAACAGGATGGCGATCGTCCAGTGATTGAAGAGTTTTGAGCCTGACGGCCTTCGGCTTACCGGGCAATCAGAAGAGACTGCGGAATTTGTCATGAAGCGCATTGATCGACTCCTCGGAATTCCATCACGAATACACGGCCACTTCGAAGACTCCGGGGCCGTGGCACCCGCTGGCCCTGCTGTGCAGGGAACTCGTGTCAGGGTACCAACGACGGATCGAATTGTCGAAAATCAGACTCGAATTGCTCTTCGCGAATTCGGCAGCCGTCGCCTAGAATCGCACCGTTGACAGCCAACCCAGCCAGTTCCGCGGATGGATTCGCCGTGAATTGTCGAGTCATTGCCAGCGTCGTGCACGATCTTAGAACGGTGACTGGCCTGTGCGTCGTCTGGACAGCAGCAACAGTCGCGTTCCTGACGGGGTGTCGAGTCCCGGATCCACCGGTTCTGAAGGACAAGAGTCGCGGCGTGGTGTACGACACGGCCATGGAAGCCGAAATCCGCGGCGGGCAGGCCCCGGCCATCGTGACGACGGCCTGTTCACGCTACGTCGACACCCTGTCCGAACCAGTCTCCATCACCGGTTGGACCGACTCCACGTGCCGGTGGGAAGTCTTCGTGGCGACCAACCGCGGCCGACTGGATCCCGACGGGGACTCGATCGAAGGCGAGGGGAAGGTGATCGACCGCCCGCATTACGGGCGTGCCGAAGTGCTGCTGCCCCGCCAGAAGCGCGGCGCCGAACCGAAGCTTGCAGCCGGTCGTAAACCGCTGGGATTGCTCCCGGTTTCCGGAAAGAAAACACCGTCCGATGATCCGGTTGCCACGGCGAAGTCGGTTTCATTGCCGGTCTCGGAGTTCCTTGAGGGCATCCACGAACAACTGAATCGCTCGCGCCAGCAGGATTTGCTCGTGTTCGTACACGGGTTCAATGTGAGCTTCGATTCGGCCGTCATCCGGACCGCACAGATAGCGCTCGACATGCCCTTCAATGGTGCCGTCGTGGCCTACTGCTGGCCGAGCCAGGGGGGCGTCTTCAAATACAGCACCGACGAGCCAATCAACAAGCAATCGGTGGTGCCATTCGTGGAATTCCTGACGACGCTGCGGTCGGGGGTTCCCGCCGAAACACGGATCAACATTGTCGTTCACAGCATGGGCAACCGCATCGTGATGGAAGCGCTGCATGAATTGGCGGAAAAGGCCGGGCAAGCAAAGCGCGTCGGTGACACAAGGAAGCCGTTCGCCAATGTCGTCCTGTGCGCCCCCGATGTTGGCCAGGCCGACTTTCAGAAGTGGGCACCGGGGGTCGTCGCCCAGGCCGAGCGAGTCACCCTGTACGCCAACAGTAGCGACACGGCCCTGATTGCCTCGAAGCAACTGCACAACGAACGCCGGGCCGGAGACGCCTGGAATCCGGAAACAGCACCAGGAATCGAAACCATCGATTGCAGCCGGATTGATCTGACCTTCATGGGCCACAGTTACTATGGCAGCAACACTGACGTCCTGTCGGACTTGTTCATGTTACTGAAGGAAGACCTGCCCGCTGCGAAACGCCCTCATCTGACGAAGCTTCCGACCAGGTCGGGAGGATCGCTGTTTGAGTTCTCGTCGTCGGCACCTGCACTGCTGGTGACCTGGCATTTCGACGATCTTCCGTGAACGGATCTTCGGCCGCACCGCCGTTGGATTGCCAAAGCATCCAGCCGCAGATTCATCGTGAGTTGAGCGTCCCAGTTCTGCTGAGACGCATGAGCAGCACGATCCGACATATTCTGGCCGACTTCTCCAACGTTTCATCGGAACTTCATTGGAAACCAATCGTCGTGGTCGAAAGTACTCTCGACCCGACTGAGGATGGAGCCCGGAGTGGATGGAGGTTGCAGACACACAACTCATTCTAAGGGAGCGGACACGTGAGCCCCCACAGCCAGGGATTGGCCAGGCGACCAGTACGGACGGTCTTTGTCAGTGACATTCATCTCGGCAGTCGGCATTCGCAGGCCGCTGCCTTCCTGCGGTTTCTCGATTCCATCCAGCCGCGCCAGTTGTATCTGGTCGGCGACTTCATCGATGGCTGGAAACTGCGTCGCAAATGGCGTTGGAATCCCGTCTACTCGCGGATCCTGCTGCGGCTGTCCGAGATGGCCAACGATGGCACTCGGATCTTCTTCACGCCGGGCAACCACGATGAATTCCTGCGCGATCCGATGATTCGCGAAGTGGTTTCCATGGGCCTGGTTCGCATCCGCGATGAATTCGTGCATCAGACGGCGGATGGTCGCCGTTTCCTGGTCCTGCACGGTGATCGATTCGATCGCGTTGAGACCGGTGCCAAATGGATGTCCGTCGTCGCTTCGATTGCGTACGACTCGCTGCTGGCCGCCAATTCGCTGCTTTCCCGTTTCAAACGGGCTTCCGCACAGGGCCCCTACGCACTCGGAGCGTCCCTCAAACGCGGTGTCAAACAGATCGTCAATTTCATCAGTGATTTCGAAGCGCGGTTGATCGAGCACGCCGATGAAATGGAATGCGCCGGCATCATCTGCGGTCACATTCACACCCCTGCGATGGTCCACGGGCGCGACGTCCTGTACTGCAACACAGGAGACTGGGTCGAAAACTGCACCGCACTGATCGAAGAGGAATCCGGACGACTGGAACTGGTTCGGTGCCGCGGCGAAGGGGTCCATGACTGCCAGCGGCTGGCAGTGACGGCAGCAGGCGGTCCGCTCCTGCTACGGGAAAAACCTTTCAGCGATGGGTATTCGTTAACGGCAACGGCGGCGGATTGATCCAGGACGAATCGGCGTTGGCTTTCGACTGTCCGTAACCGCGATTTGAACGGCAGGGAGGCAAGTCGTGGCAAGAATCTTTTACAGCATGGCAGGCGAGGGACGCGGGCATGCCACGCGTGTTCGGGCGATCGTGGAGCAACTGCGGGACGAACACGAATTCACTCTCTTCGCTCCGGCCGATGCGTACGAAATGCTGTCACAGGCCTATGCCGAGACGGACATCCGCGTTTGTCGAATCCCCGGTCTCATGTTTCACTACTCTCGTCAACGAATGGACTATCTGCGCACCATCAATGATGCCGCAAGTTACCTTTGGCAATTGAATCCGCTTGTCCGGCGTCTGGAAGCCACGATCCGGGACGAACAACCAGATCTGGTCGTCACGGATTTTGATCCCGCTCTTCCCCGGGCCGCACAGAACTGTGGAGTGCCCTATCTGAGTATCGATCATCAGCATTTTCTGGCCGATTGCGATCTGTCGAGTCTTCCCTGGCGATTGCGATTCCCGGCCTGGCTGATGGCCGGTGTTGTCAACAGTTACTACCGCCAGCAGGCCACGACGGTCATCTCTTCGTTCTATTTCCCGCCGGTCCGCAGTCACCGACACAACGTCGTCCAGACAGGAGTTCTGCTGCGTCCCGAAGTGCTCAACGCCAGTCCCGAGCGGGGCGGTCATCTGCTGGTCTACCTGCGACGGTTTGCCTCGCCCATTCTGCTGGAGGCTCTCAGACGTTGCGGTCGGGAGGTCTTCATCTATGGATTGGGTGAACACTCGCGTGACGGTCGATTGCGGTTCTGTCCCGTAAATGAACATCAATTTCTGGAACATCTGGCCGGCTGCGACGCGCTCATCTCGAATGCCGGCAATCAACTTGTCGGTGAGGCTCTGTATCTCGACAAGCCGGTCCTTGCCATTCCAGAAGCGAAGAACTTTGAACAATCCATCAATGCACACTTCCTGAGGTCCGAGGGCGGTGGCGACTGGGTGGCCGCCGACCGCTTTGATGGACCGGCACTGCAGCAATTCCTGTCCCGGATCGATCAACCCCGCCACGCCATCAACGCTCACCGCATGAACGGATTGCCGCAGGTGCTGGCGACCATTCAACGACATCTGCCCGCGGTGACCGTCTCGAAATTCGTGGATTCCCGCTTTCAAAAGGTTGCCTGATGCTGTCTCGACTGGCTGGATTCCTGCGGGCCGTGGTCCGAAATCGTCGTCGTCAATTCGACTGGCCGCGATTTCTGACCTACACCGTCACCTTTGGTTGTAACGCCCGCTGCATCATGTGCGATTCCTGGAAGATGCCCGCCCGGGGCGATCTGACATTGGCAGAGATTTCGCAAATCTTCGGCCAACTTCCGCGGATGGATGGCGTCAGGCTGACGGGAGGTGAGCCGTTCGCCCGCAAGGATTTGACCGAGATCGCACAAATTGTTGAAGCCACATTAAAACCGCTGAGCCTGCATGTGACGACGAATGGCTTTCTGACAGACCGGATCGTCGAGTTTTGCGAACGTCGTCCCAGGCGGGCACCCCTGGATCTGCTGATCTCCATCGATGGCGTTGGCGAAAAGCACAATCAGATCCGCGGTCACAGTCGTGCGTATGACCTGTGCCTGGAAACCATCCAGGCCCTGGCGGGACGCCGCAAGGAATTGCGGCTGCGGATTGCCGTCAACCAGACGATTGTCGACGCCGAAGGTGCTCTGCATTATTCCCGACTGCGGGACGTGCTGCGTCCATACGGAATCCAGAATCAGATCGTCATGGCCTACGACGTCAGCGCCACGTACAACCTGGAATCTGATGTGGAACTGGCCCCGCGCGAGGCGGGACAGTTTTCCACGTTTGGCACCTTCACGAACGACGACATCCGTCAACTGCTGGACGAAGTGGAAGGGGATCTGGACCAGTATTCCTGGCCACAGCGGCTCGCCAAACGCTACTACTTACGGGGGATTCGCAACCGACTGCTGAACGAACAGGGAAGCCCCAATCCCCAATGCGTTGCTTTGACATCGCACCTGCGCATCTTTCCGAATGGCGATGTCCCCACCTGCCAATTTAACAGCCGGGTTGTCGGAAATCTGCGTGAACAGTCGTTTGCCGATGTCTGGACCAGCGTTCAGGCCGAATCGCAGCGAAAATGGGTCCGACGCTGCGCTGGCTGCTGGGCGGAATGCGAAGTCCTGCCCAGTGCCATTTACACGGGCGATCTGCTCACACTGGCCCGATAGCATTGCAGTCCCATCCTTATGTAATGCGATTTCGATGATGGTCGTCATTCCGGGCCGAGAATTCACACAATTTTCGCTGGAATTGAGCCTGATCGGGGATACGTTCACAGTGTCCCCCAAAGCAGACTCTGACGAGCCCGCTTCGACTCACTCCGACGCTCGGACGATTCATGAACCCTCCTGCAATGCCGTTCCCGGTGAAGATTTCTGAAAGCCTGATGCCGCCGGAGCAACACTGGTTGACAACCCTGACTCCCGAAACCACTCTTCGTGATCTGCCCATGTACGATGCAACGGTGGATCCGGAAGTCGTCACCACGGAAATCGACCGATTGTTTGGAATTCGTCCCGATCTGCCTGGCGTCGCCGTCGCCACCGGTCGCCACCTGCTTGGAATGATTTCGCGTCAGACGTTGCTGTCGCATCTGTCGCGACCGTTTGGCCAGGACATCTATCTGAAACGCCCGATTCGCCTGATGCTGGAAGCAGTCAGCGATCCGCCGTTGGCGCTGGCGGGCGAACTGTCCGCCGCCGAAGGAGCGCAGATCGCTCTCCATCGCCCCGCCAAGGATGTGTACGAACCGGTTGTCGTGAAGTTGAAGGACGGCTTTCGGGTGCTGGACGCCCACACTCTGTTGATTGCCCAGTCACGCCTGCTCGAACTGGCCAACGCGTCCATCCGCGATCATGCCGCAGCAGCCGATTCGGCCAACCAGGCCAAGAGTCTGTTTCTGGCAAATATGAGTCACGAAATCCGGACACCGCTGACCGCCATCCTGGGATTCGCCGAAAACCTGCTGGATGGCGGCGGAACTGCGGAAGAGCGCACCACGGCCACTCAAACGATTCTGCGGAACGGTCACCACCTGTTGCAACTGATCAACGACATCTTGGACCTGTCCAAGATCGAAGCCGGGCGCTTGGACGTGGAGCATCTGCGATTCTCACCCGGCGATGTCGTCAACGAAGTCATGTCCGCCCTGCAGGTGAGAGCGGACTCACGTCAGGTTGACTTGCAGTTGAAGTACGACGGTCGAATTCCTGCCATGATCTACAGCGATCCCACGCGACTGCGACAGATCCTGATGAATCTGGTCGGTAACGCCATTAAGTTCACTGAACACGGATGCGTGATCGTGCGCTTGCAGACATTAAACGCCGATTCGCCGTCACCGTTGCTGCAATGCGACGTGTCAGACACCGGGATCGGCATGACAGACGATCAGATCGAACGACTGTTTACTCCGTTCACCCAGGCGGACGGCTCCATGGCGCGACGCTTCGGCGGGACCGGTCTGGGACTGTCCATCAGCCGCAGACTGGCCGTACTGCTCGGGGGCGACATCGCCGTCACCAGCGCCGTGAATCAGGGCAGTACGTTCAGCGTGACCATCGAAACCGGCGACCTCTCGAAAGCCGACTGGCACTCGAGTCCGCGAGCACTGGATGAGTCGCGACCCGTCATTTCCAGCGAGGCAAATCGATTGACTCAGCGGATCCTGCTGGCCGAAGATGGTCCTGACAACCAATTGCTGATTGGTACGTTCCTGCGAAAGCTGGGAGCCGATGTTACGATCGTCGACAATGGTCGCAAGGCCGTCGATGCTGCACTGATTTCACTCAGCAATGGGCACCCTTTTGACCTGATCCTGATGGACATGCAAATGCCCATCCTGGATGGCTACTCGGCCACGCGCGAACTCCGCGCCCATGGCTGGCAGGGTCCGATCCTGGCCCTGACCGCCAACGCCATGTCCGGAGATCGGCAAAAGTGCCTGGACGCGGGCTGCAATGATTTCGCCTCCAAGCCGTTTGATCGAATTCGCCTGCAGGAACAGATTCGGGAGCTGACATCGGGCAGCGAATTGAACGAAGTCTCGGAAACCGTTGTTCACGAGATCGTGCCCGTCTTCGACGTTTCGACCGACGTGTTCGATCCCCAAGTGGCGTTGCGACGCATGGGCGGTGACGCCGACCTGCTCGACCAGATTGCCGGAATGATCGTGACGCTGGGCCCTCAATGGCTGCAGGAACTACAGCAACGTCTGGACGAACGCGACACGACGTCGGTCCGCCGCCTGGCCCATTCGTTGAAAAACTCGGCCGAAAATGTCGCCGGGCAGACGGCCAGCACAATCCTGTTTCGCGTCGAAACATTCGCCGCACGTGATGATCTGAACTCAGCCGCCGCTCTGTTTCCCGAAGCTCGTGATCGCATGTTCGAACTGATCCGCGCTCTCAAGCAGTTCCAGAAGAGCCAGACTCCGGCAATGGCGTGACGACTGGGTGACTGGGGTGGCTGGGGTGGCTGGGGTCGACCAACGGGAGCCCCCAGCAGGGCGCTGAGTGATGGCTTGACGACATCGCAACTCGCACACTGGGGGACGACTCGATGACGAAGCGACATCGCAAATCCATTGACGAACCAGGGCATGCGCATGAACTGACGTTTTCGTGCTATCACAGATGGCCATTTTTCCAGTCGGAGCGGACCTGCCAATGGCTGGCTCAAGCAATCGACACAGCGCGTGTCGAACATTCATTCTTATTGTGGGCCTATGTTTTCATGCTCGATCACATTCACCTCATCGTGCTTCCGACCGATAGGAATCATCCGATTTCGGCCATCCTCAAAGCGATCAAGGCACCCGTTGGCAGGCAGGCAATCAAATACATAGAAGAGAACGCCCCGGAATGGTTGCCAAAGATCACTCGCCAGCGTGGCCAGAGTACCGAACGTCTCTTCTGGCAGTCTGGTGGTGGTTATGACAGGAATGTGATTGAACCCAGGACACTCGTCAAAATGATCGATTACCTCCACGCCAACCCGGTCCGAAAACAGCTTGTGCTTCGTCCGAGAGATTGGAAGTGGTCCAGTGCCGCCTGGTATAATGATTTCACGCTTGGACCATTGGCTGTTGATCCAATTCCACCGGACTGGCTGGATTGAACGGGTGGTCTGTTGATATCTGCTGGGGTCGACCAACGGCCGGGTGGCTGGGGTCGACTGGGTGGCTGGGGTCAACCAACGGGAGCCCCCAGCAGAGCGTTGAGTGATGCCTTGACGACATCGCAATTCGCACACTCGGGTTATCACATTGTGTTGCTGGGAACGCACGAGAATCATTCCATACTTCGCAGGCTGTTGTTATCTGCTGGGGGCTCCCGTTCGTCGACCCCAGCCACCCAGCCGCATGCTCGAACTGATCCGCCCTCTCAAGCAGTTTCAGAAGAGCCAGACCCCGGCAATGGCGTGAGGCGTAGTTGCGGCTGGGTGAACCTATGGAGAACGGAGGTGAACTTAGCGGGCCAGTATCGCGAGAATCTTGTCAACGTTTGCAACCTTCCATGCCTTCAGCAATTCGCACAGCGTCATTGGAGGTTCACTCGGCGATGCGCGACTCATTGCAGAACGTTTCGCTCCCGAGTCGAGCAAGAATTGAACCATTTGGACATGCCCGAAGAGTGCCGCATGCTGGAGTGGAGTCAATTCGCCATCGACCAGCATTCTTGCTTCGATGTCCGCACCATAGCCCAAGAGTATCCGGGCCGATCTGACATCGCCGCTCCCGGCAGCACGATGCAACGGTGTTCCATCCATTCCTTGAGTATTGGGGTCGGCTCCCCCTTCAAGCAAGGCGATCAGCACAGCAACTTCCGCAGCAGGCCTGGGAGCAGTTTCGACGCAATCATCTTTGGGGACAGCCCCAACGTCTGCAGCGTGATCGACCGCCTGGTGCAGAAACGTAAAGCCATCCAAAGCAGGGAGATTTGGATTCTCGCCCATCGACAACAGCAGCTGCACGGCTCCCACATCGTTGTGCTCAACGGCACGCATTAAAAGACTTTCGTCTGCGGTCTGTGGGGGCTCATACCACGGATAAGATAGAATGTCCTCACGCAACAATTCCAGATTGCGGTGTTTGAGGTAGTTGTCCCAGATAGGTTTCAAATAAGCGGTCATGAGTCAGTTCGGAAAAAGTCCTGTGTCTGTAACGAAAGCGAATTGCGGTAGCGTCTTGATGTCGTGTTGGTCTTGGCCAGAGAATCAGAACGACGGAGAGTGCGGCCATTGGCACATTGATGAACAGCACAGCGTCTTAAACACTCAGCTGGGTGGCTGGGGTCGACCAAC
>JAFEBS010000021.1 GCA_018242525.1 Planctomycetota bacterium
CCCGATTAGAGTTACGGCGATTTTAGTTGGTGGGTTGGTACAACCGTGGTAATACGAGGGTCATCCGAATAGTTTTTCGATTGTCGCAGTGGCCCTCGTTTCTGCGTATTTCACCACGTGCGCGTAGATGTCCAGCGTCACGGACGGTTTTGAATCTCCCAGGATTTTCGACAATACCGGGATCTCGACGGGGGGACTGGCCAGCAGCGCGTGGGTCGCGAATGTGTGCCGGGTGTGGTGAATCCCTCGATATCTAATGTGCGGCAAGTCGGCCTTCTTCACTTGTGGTCCACTCCTCGGTTTCGGCTTGGCCTTGCGTTTGAACAGCTTTCTCCACCAGCGATTGCAAACGTTGGTCCGGCTGGCCACGTGGCCCTCCAAGGATGGGAAAACCAGATTGGATCCTGCGTTGCCCTCTTTCAGCAAAATGGCCTTGAATGAGCGGAATTGGAAGGTGTCGAGATCGACGCCGGTCACGACCTGGCGGCGGTCGACTTCCGTCAGTTCCGTGACGTAGAAGCGGCATTCTTCCGTGCCGATTTGCTCGGCGTCGGGTTGCTCCAGATCGTGAGAAGCGGGTTCAAAGATTGTCATTGGGATCTCCGGCAGAAGAACCATTTGACGCGAAAGAAGGGTAGGGCGGATTCACTACGCCCCAGCGCGACACCCGAAGAGTTGCCGATTTCCGAATCGACGGTTTCCACTAATCCTTAGCGGTGATTTGATGCATGTTGGAACATGTTGGAATGGCCGGAGTATGCCTGTCTGATAAACGGGAGTCAACTGATTTTTTTGATAACAAAGTTCTATTATTGGTGAGCATTTGCTCGACTCGTTGTCCCATAATGAGCAAGAGTTTTTCGGCATTTCACAGGCTCATTTCCTGGGCTTGACCCGCACCGGTTGGCGATTCAAAGTAGGGGTGTATTGGTTCAAAACCAGTTGTTCATCGCGCGCAGATTACCTTTGGCGGATCCTGAGATGCCTGAGTTACCACGAGTTTTTATTGGTTCATCGGTTGAGGGGTTGCCGGTTGCAGAGGCCATTGCACTTGGGCTTGACCACGTAGCACGGCCCCAAGTCTGGACAGACGGTGTGTTCGGTCTCTCAAGCGAGATCCTGGATTCGTTGCTCGATGTCTCGCGCCGGACAGATTACGCCGTGCTCGTGCTTACGCCTGACGATGTCTTAACAAAACGAGATCTCAGCAAGGCGTGCCCTCGCGATAATCTCGTATTTGAACTCGGTCTTTTTATGGGACGAATAGGGCGTGCACGCTGCTTTATCGTCCACGAGCGAAGCAAGGACTTGGAGCTTCCGTCCGACCTTGCAGGCGTAAAGACCGCTACGTACGTTCCCGCTTCCGGTTCAGAACTGCTTGCCAGCGTTCGGTCGGTTTGCACGCAAATAAAGGTTGCGATTCATGAGACTCAACAAAGTGTTCCGGGCTTTCCACCTGAGAAGGTAGCTCGTCTACTTGGCGAATGGGACTTCCATGTCAAGCGGGTAGATCCACTTCGCAGCGAACCTCCCGACAAAGTTCTCAAGATCCGCTTTCAGGTCGAAAACGGAGTGATGATTGGGCGTTTCCTCGACAAGCACCCAATCAATACGCACGAATGCATAGTGAGTTGTGAATTGCTATTTCACAAGTTTCTTGTCCTGCGATCCCGTCCCGCTGACTCCGGCATCGATCAACTTGGGTTGTTCGTTCTTCAGGCCGACCACCTGTTTTCCGAGTTCAATGGTAAAATGGTCGGTATCAGCGCCAAGTATGGGGACGTAATCAGCGAGAATATCACTCTTTCAGGCCGAGTGCCGGACAACCCCAGTGGCACGTAGTCGCCGAAACGTTCTACAGCGAGTCGATCACGATCCAAGCCGGAGTCTCGTTGCGGGCCTGTTCGTTCCAGACTACGGATGGGACGGCGGGCTTGAAGTCCCAACTGACCAAGTGGCTTTCGTCGGGCTGCAGGCTCTTCAACGCCCACTTTTCGGTCTGATGCCACAACTCGATCAGGGACTTATTGAGTACCCACACCTTGACGTGGACCGCGTGCTTCTTTGGGGAATGGTTTCGCAGTGTGAGATTGCACCGTTTTTCGGTGAACTCGATCCGTTGGACGATGCCGTGTTCCAGTAAGATTTCGCCGTCGTTGAACTCAATGACTCGACGTTTCCCGTCTGAAAGGTCGCGATCGGAGTAGAATTTCGGGGGCGTCGCCGAGGTGAAGAAGGCGTTCCACGAGTCCGTCGATGATTACCTTGAGTTCTGCAAATCGCGAGGCGAAACCCCGGATAAGCCGTTTTCCGGCCAGTTCGTCACTCGAATCTCGCCAGACCTGCACCGGCAGGTGAATGTCGCAGCGATGCTTTCCGGCAAGAGCCTCAATGCGTGGGTGGCGGAGCAACTCCAGGGAGCGGTTTTGCGGATTGGGGCCGTCAAAGCCGCAACCGCAAAGAAGCTCTCCGCCAAGGCAGCCAAGCGGAAGCACAAAGTTGCCGTCCGAAAGGTCGCTCCCCGGAAACGCAAAGAGAGTGAACAGCACGCCTGACGTGAGCCTAAAGGCTATTCCACCTTGCTCTTACCGTCATCCAGTCGCTTTCGCATGAGGCTATCCCAACCGGCCAGCCCCGCCACAAAAAGTTCGAACGGTGTCTTGTCAGCCCGATCTTTTTTGTCACATCTCTCACCGGCGACAGCCAAGAAGGTCGCGTCTTCTTTCCAAGGGGATCCCATTCAGGGAAGTGGCGCGTCATCGCACTTCTGACTTTGTGACGGTAAAATGCCGTATCATTCAATGAGCGCAGATCTGGGCATCTGGGAGATTTAACACGCGCCGGCTCGCATCGATCACAGTCACGATACTTTTTGTAGGACTCGTTGTCGGAATTCTTGTCGTGCGCAGTCGGTCGCCTCTTCCGCCGGGGGTGACGGCCGCTCATTACGAGCGCGTGTCTCAACGGCTCAAGCGGTTGACGCGTCAGATTCCGGAACGTGACGACATCCTGTTCCGACTGGGAACCGACCTTGCCGCCGAGCAGAAATGGGAAACCGCGGCCGAAGTGTTTGGTCGCGTCCAGCCTTTTTCGCAAAACGGTCGAAACGCCCGCTTCCTGTACGCTCAATCTGTCTTGCAGCTGGATCGACTGAAAGAGAGCGAGCGTTTCTTTCACGAGTTTCTCGGGAAGGGACCAGGGGCCGGGCAGAAACCCTGGAACGCGGCAGCCTCGGATGCAGACCGCATGCAGGCGATTCACTATCTGAGTTATCTTCTGGCAGTGGAATTGAGATTTGATGAACGGCGGGAGCTTCTCAGAGAGCTTGTGCGTGAAGGGAACGCCGATCTGTTCGATACGCTGGCCCTTCACTTTCAATCGCTGATGGAATGGAATAACACGCACGGCGTCGAGCGCCTGGAGCGGGCCTGCGCTGTCTCGCCCGGCGACTGGCAACTGCAGACGGCGCTCGCACAGTATCGCATCGCCCAGGGAAAACTCGACGAAGCATGGCAAATGCTGCGGAATTGCCACGAGCAGAGCCCGCTGGACCTGGCAATCACAGCAGCGTGCCTGACTTGTCTCGAAGAACGCGACGATTGGATCGAGTACCGGCGCTTGATAGCCGGATTACCGGAGATGAATGACTCCGAACCAGTTGTTCTGCTGCGGCATCGGGGACAGTTGGCCGCGCGAGGAGGCCAGTACCCTGACGCGATTGCGTGTTACAGGCGAGCACTCAGGCGTGATCCGTCTGATGTCGCGACTCGCCTGGGCCTGGCCCGGGTATGGCAGTTGTCCGAACAATCGGAACTCCGCGGGCAGGAATTGGCGGCCATTCAGTCGCTGGTGCGGATCCAGAATCGACTGGGACTGGCCGCCTCGAATTCCCCGACCCCCGAGGTCTTGCTGGAAATCGTCCGATTGAGTGCCGAAGCCGGCCTGTTGACAGCGGCGACCGATGTGTGCCGGATCGCCCGTCGCCACTTCAACGGGGCTGCCATTTTTGATGAGCTTCTGCGTGAACTTGACGCGAACGGTGGAGTGAAATAATGGGTTTGCGTCCCGTCGTTTGTCACAGCTTCCATCCTGGTCGGCCGTTAAACGCTGACATTGCCACTCGTCGCAAGTTTCCTTCGTGTCGCGCGTCATCGTCCGACCCTGTGAACCGGGCGTCATGCTGTGGCATCGCGCCCGAGGCTTCGAAACCTGCGAACAACGATGCCAGGATCGGGATCTCTGTCACGCCGGTGATCTTCGCGATTTGTTTCATCGCCTGTGGCTGCAGTCGATCACTTCCCGAGTCGGAATCTCGGTCTGAAGCGAAACAAAAGCCACCCGCGACTGAGACCATCCCAGTTCGTCCTGCAGGGCTGCTGCCCGTCTTCCGCGAGGTCAGCGAGACCATCGGCGTCCGATTTGTCCGGAATGATGACATTCGAGGTCAACACCGACTGCTGGAGGCCAATGGCGGCGGCGTCGGGCTGAGTGACTTTGACAACGATGGCTGGCCTGATATTTTCCTGACGAATGGATGCCGTCTGCCGCTGCGCGAACGGGATCCCTCCGGCACAAATGCGTTGTTTCTTAGCCGCGGTTCCGGCGAATTCCGCGAGGTCACTGCCGAAGCCGGCCTCGCCAGCGTCGGCTATTGGCAGGGGTGTACCTGCGGAGACTTCGACGGCGACGGCTTCGAGGACCTGTACGTTGCCGCGTTTGGACAGAACGCGCTCTTTCACAACCAGGGAGACGGAACGTTTCTCGATGTGGCCGCGGTCACGGGAACTGCCGTGGGAAAGTGGAGTTCCAGTCCCGCCTTTGCGGATCTGAACCTGGATGGTGCCCTGGACCTGTTTGTCGTCACCTATGTCGAGGCCACAGATGATCCTCCGAAACTGTGTCCCGAACCGGCGAGCCGCGATGGCTACATCCAATGCTCGCCAACCCTGTTTCAGGCGAGCGAAGACGTTCTGTTCCTTGGCGACGGTGCCGGAGGCTTTGAAAATGTGACGCGCCGTGCCGGTACGGCAGAAACCGACGGAAAGGGGCTGGGAATCGCGATCTTTGATGTCGATGGAGACCATCTTCCCGAGATCTTTATTGCCAATGACGGAACTCCAAATCTTCTTTATTGTCGTGTCCCTCCATCTTCGAACGACGAGGCAAATCATTTCGACGTTCAGTTCGTCGACAAGGCTTTCGAAAAAGGGGTGGCGGTCAGTTCGCGGGGAAAGGCCCAGGCCGGTATGGGAGTCGCCGTGACCGACGTGGACGGTGACGGTTGGCTGGACATTTTCGTAACCAACTTCTTTGGGGAACCCAATTCCCTGTTTCAAAATCGAAGCGGGCAGTTCTTTGATGACGCTTCGAATTCTTCGGGGCTTGGGCCCCCCAGCCGCCCGCTGCTGGGGTTCGGAGCCGAGTTCCTGGACGCCGACAATGACGGTTGGCCCGATCTGTTTGTGACAAACGGACACGTTGACGATCTGTCGTCATTTACCCGCGTCCCTTATCAGATGCCTCCGCTTGTGTTTCGATCAGAGCACAACGGCCGATTCGTCAACGTCACCCCCTGGGCGGGGGAGTATTGCCAGAAAAACTGGCTCGGCCGGGGAGTGGCCACATCTGACATAGATCGAGATGGCAAACTTGATCTCGTCGTCTCCCACCAGCGGGACAGGTCTGCTGTCCTGCGCAATGAGACAACAGGCCATCTGCAAAGCTGCCGACTCCGTTTGATCGGCACCGAAGCGTCAAATCGTTCTGCCTTTCATGCGACGGTTCGCGTCGAAGGGATCGACGGTCCGCCGACGCGCCAGATCATGGGTGGCGGCAGCTTTCAGTCCGCGTCGGATCGCACTATACACATCGGCATGGGGGAATCGCACCTGATTCCTCGAGTCAGTATTCGTTGGCCCGATGGCAAACTGGAGTATCATGCGAACCTGCAGCCGGGAGAATACGTAATTATTGAGGGGCAGTCTCCAGTGCGGTTGTCGAAATTCTGAAAGAACACATCGTGCCGATGTCTTTACTCGATTTCGGGTCGGAATACATCCGCAGCGCGACGGTGGTTCGGGCACTGGCCGGTCGTGCAATGCGACTGGCGCGTCTCTGGCCGATCCTGATCGCCGCCGGTTGTTCCGGATCATCGCCTCACGGGACTCCCCCGCCAAGCCATGAACCCCAGTCCGGGACTGTCGGTCTCGATTCAAATCCAGTTCAGACCACGACCGAACGGCGAGTCACAACAACCGTCGAATTTGAAATCTGCCGTCAATTCCCCGACTTCGAATTCAATAATGGGGGAAAGAATCCTCAGCATTCCATTCTGGAAACGCTGGGTGGCGGAGTCGCCGTCTTCGATTTCGACCGGGATGGCTGGCCCGACATCTGTCTGGCGGGTGGGGGAGGCCCTGTGTCACGCAATCCCGGGTCGTCGGTCGCCGGTACGTCTCCCTTCCTGCTTTTGAATCCCGGCGGGCGTGGCGGGGCGTGGCAGCAGGTCAGCCGGCAGGCCGGTCTCGCTGATTGCGACCTGTTCTCGCTCGGAGTTGCGACCGCCGACTTCAATAACGACGGATTTACAGACCTTTGCGTCACAGGGTATGGCCCGCTGATGCTCTTTCAGAACCAGGGGGACGGAACACTGCTGGAGTGCGCGCTCGACCGTGGCATACTCGACCTGGGATTTGCCGCCAGTGCCGCCTGGGGCGACGTGAACAATGACGGCGCGCTCGATTTGTACGTCTGCCATTACGTCGCCTGGAACATGGACGCCGAGGAACACTGCCAGGAACGAAAGGCAAAGCCCTCGGAGATTTGCGGTCCCAGGAACTTCGCCGCGGAATCCGATCTCCTGTTCGTTTCCGCCGGTGACGGTTGTTTTCAGGACAGAAGCGCGGCGATGGGGTTGGAGCCGGGGGGAAAGGGGCTCGGTGTTGTCATCGGGGATGTGGACTGCGATGGCGACGCGGACATCTATGTTGCCAATGACACGACGGCGAACTTTCTCTACCTGAACGATGGCCAGGGACATTTGCGGGAGGTCGCAGCGCTGCACGGCGTCGCGTACGATGAAAATGGGCGTCCTACAGGAAGCATGGGAGTGGCGCTTGCCGACTACGACAATGACGGCCTTCCGGATCTGTGGACGACGAATTTCGAGTTCGAAGCGCTGGCCCTGTTTCGAAACATGGGACACGCTCAGTTTCATTCCGTCAGCCGGCCCGCAGGGGTCACGGCCCTGTATGGGCAATACGTGAGCTGGGGAACCGCATTTGCCGATTTCGACAGCGATGGGGATCTCGATATCGTCGTCGCCAATGGTCATCTGCCGGACTACGTCCCCGCGGAGAAGCTGGCCCAGCGTCCATTCCTGTTAATCAATGACGGTCAACGACGATTTGCGATGGCCAGTGTTGCCGACAGTTCATACTTCGCGGCGGCCCGTCAGGGGCGCGGGTTGGCGACGGCAGACTTTGACTGTGATGGCCGCATGGATCTGGTAATTTCCCATTTGACAGGCCCGGCGACAGTCTTGCGAAATAGCTCGAAAGTCGACGGGGCCACGGTGCAGGTGGCGCTGGTGGGGCGTGACAGCAACCGGGACGCCGTGGCAGCCCGCGTCGTCCTGGAGTCGTCGATCGGATCCCAGTTGCGGCAGGCCAACGGAGGTGGCAGTTACCTTTCAACGTCTGAGGCCATCCTGCACTGGGGGTTTCCGGCAGAGACTGTGCTGGACAAACTGACGGTCTATTGGCCGTCCGGCAAAGTCCAGGTCGTCGATTTGGTCTCGAAAACGCTGGAACGAAACACCGCGCTTCAAATGCGGATCATCGAGCCTTAAGATAGCCTTCCAGGATACTGCGTCGAGTTTTCTGGAACCGCGATCCATGGGGCAGACTCCGTTGTCGAAGGACGAAGGGAAATCCGGGCAACTGGGAGGCCGGTTGCGGCGTTTTCGAAGCCGGTCTGCGATTGCGGGGTTGATTGTTCTGGTCGTGTTTTGTTCCGTCGCGGGTGCCGTTGTCTGGCGACGGCTGGCCACCGAGCAGCGGTTCCAATCCGTGTTGACCGCCATTGCAAACAAAGACATCCAGGAACTGCAAGAAGTCGCCCGGAGTTTTCCCGCCGAATCGGCGCGTTCGCAATTGCTGCTGGGGGCCATTGATCTGCGAACAGACAGGCCGGCAGTCGCGTTGCGGAGACTCCAGAAAGCCATTCAGGATCCCGAGACCGCGCTGTCGGCTCAGTTCCTCGCAGGTGAAGCGCTATGCCGGCTCCAGGAGTATGAAGCGGGAATCAGATTGCTGCGGGGTGCCCTGGAACTTGATCCGTCGAACATCGATGGACATCGTTGGCTGGCGGTGGCAACGTACGATCTGGGGGCTGCCGCAGACGCGGTCGAGCAATTGCAGCACGTCATTCGACTGGCTCCACGAGACCCGCGCGCACATCGCATGCTCGGATTGATCTATTACGAAGCGGAAGAGTTTCCTGACGCGATTGCCGCATTCCAGATGTCATTACAGTGCAGCCGTGACCAACCTGATCTCGACAACCTTCTGACAGACCTGGCAACATCACAATTGCGAGTTCATCGGTACGAGGATGTTCTGACGACCCTGAGGAATGCCTCGGAAGCCACCGACCTGGTCAGTTTGCGCGCGGAAGCATTGTATGCGCTGGGACGTGGTCAGGAGTCGCGGACGCTTGTTGACGACGTGTTGCGGACTTCCAGGAACTCGCGAGCGTTGATTCTAAACGGTCTGCTTCTTCTGGATGAGGGTCGGCCTGGCGAAGCGGTCGCTCCGCTGTTAGACGCCGTAGAGTCACATCCGGAAGATTTTGAGGCGCGCGCCAAGCTGATCCAGGCGTACTCGCAGGTGGGAAACAGCGACGCTGCGAAAAAGGAGTTGATGGAACTGGAGCGGATCAAATCGATCCGGAATGAAATCCACAACCTGACATTGATGGCAATCGCCAGGCCGGACGACGCTGATTCGAGGTTTCGGCTGGGATTGCGTTATCGCGAACTCGGTGTGAACGCTGTGGCTGTCAAATGGTTTCGGGCGGCGCTTGCGCTGCAACCAGCGCATGCGGCCGCCCGAAAAGAAATCGCAGACTGTGAGCAGTCTATTGAGACTTCAGGTCGAAGGTGAAGTGATTTGACTTCCCCTTCTCAACAGTCGCCGTCAGCGTGCTCGTTTCCGGATTGTTGTACTTCTCGGGAATCAGGCTTTTCGGCTCCGAGACTTCGCCCTTGGCCCCCATCGTCCCACCGCCACCATCAACTGCAGCGATTCGCACCTTGTAGTTGCCCGGCAGCGCCCCCTGGGCGGATTGGCTGTATGCCAGCGAGAAACCTCCAGACGAATCAATTGTCCCGGTGTATCCCTTGCCTGGATTGTCCGCCGATACGAAAGAAATATCTCCTTTCGGCAACGGCTTCCCATCCAAAGTGACCTTGCCCGTGACCTTCACGAGGTTGGGGTCGACCCCCTTCACCTTTTCGCCGCAACCCAGCACGCATGACGCCATTACTATGTAGCAGACACCGAGCTGCGCAGCCGCGCGACGCATCTTAATCACAGGCAATCACCTCCACTAGAGACTTCGAAACCTTGAGGCGGGTACGGAAGTTTAAGGCCGGAACAGGACTCAGAATTCGCCAACGGGATTGCCGTCGCCCTTGTCACCAAGTCGGCAGTACGAAATGTAGTCGATGTTTTCACTGATAAACTTCACGCGGCCATCCCCGAACAGAATGTACGCGCCGCCGGTGTGATGGCTGCTGAAGCCCATGTTCTGCTTGTAATTGTTAGGGGTTTTCCATGTAGCGGTGGGTGAGTTCAGCTTCTGACCGGTATAGGCCCCCTGAAAATTCCAGGTAAACGTCGCTCCGTGATGCATGCTTTCCCCACGGCGCTCGCCGACCATCATTGTGTTGCTGGTTCCATCCGTGATGTCACGCATGCGGCAGACATAAACGTTGCGACCGCCAAAGATCCCCGGGTTCGCTCCTGCGGCCGCGTTGTTCCAATCGGTGCCCGGTGTGGCACACCAGTTGGGTGTTCCCAGGGCGGCGCAATCCGGACCGGCTCCGTCCGAGAACTGCGAACCGGAACATGGCGCGTAGCACTCGACCTGGTTCTTTCCAAACTGATCGAAACCGCCTCCATCAATCTGGAGCAGGCTGTTCCCGAACGGATTGCTGGGGCATTGCTGAAACCGCATTTGCTGAGTCAGCAGTGCGAAATTCGTCGGATTCCCATTGCTGTTGTCACTGTTGTGAACGTTGAAATTGATCTTGTTGTACAGCGGCGCATTGTCGATGTACGGCAGAATGAACTCGTTCCACGTGTGGGCAACCGACCACTGCGGAACGGCACTGCTGGAGTACGGGAACGTCAAGGCATTGTCGTGGTAGTTGTGCAGTGCCAACCCCAGCTGCTTCAGGTTGTTTGTGCATTGACTGCGTCGAGCCGCCTCTCGTGCTTGTTGAACGGCGGGCAGAAGTAACGCAATCAGGACTGCAATAATGGCGATGACGACCAGCAGCTCAATCAATGTGAAACCGCGAAGCCATCGCCGCTCAAACCGTGAAGATGCCATGAAAACTCCCGAAAAACTCAAATTGCATAAGAAATGAAACGATAAACGGGACGCGCCGTCCGAACGGTAACGACTTGTGTATCCTGCCATCAAACAATACTCACGTCAACTTGAGATGCACCGTTTCTTGCCTGTCACTTCCACGGCTCAATGAAGAACAACCTGTCTTGACTTTGGGTGCATGCGCCCTGGTCGACCGACCACGGATCCTTCGACGAGATCCGATGAGCCCGCTGAACGCGACCTGAAGGCCAGAGTATCTCCAACTCCAGATCGGCCGCTGTTGGAGATTCCGGGAGACAATACTCTGGAGAACAGGCAGAAAGATAGCTCTGGCCACCGTAGATCCATGAAGTCAGGCGCCGTCCGCCGCGAATCTGAGTAATTGCCGTCCCGCAGCCATCACGGGGGCTGCGAATCCCCGTGAGATGAACGGTGATCCACTGAATCTGGGACTTCAGATTATTTCGAAAGATCCGTACCCGTTCGTCTTTGGACGAGAGCACCACATCGGGATCACCGTCGCCGTCAATGTCTCCCAGCGCAAGACCCCGTCCCAGATGTGGCACAGACAGGCAGGCCCCTGCGTTCGATGTGACCTCGTGAAACTTCGAATTGCCGAGATTCGCGAACAGCTGGCATGGCTGAAGGACATGGCCATTGCGTGGATAGCGGGAAATATTTCCGTTGGCGACCATCACGTCGTCATCGCCGTCGCCATCAAAATCTGCTGCCACGGTCCCGAAACTCACGTAAGAACTTGAATGCCTTGCCAGGCCTGCGATTCGAGTGATGTGGGTAAATCTCAATTTGCCGTCATTGCGATAAAGACCTGGCGTTTCAAATTCGAAATTGGAAACCCACAGGTCCGGCCTGGCATCCTGATTCAGATCCAGCACGGCGCACCCCATGCTTCCATCGGCGGTGCCCTTATCACTCAATGCAACGCCGCTTTCGACCCCGATTTCTGTGAAGCGCGGTCCGGATCCCGGTTCACCCCCTTCATTCCGATACAGGAAATTGGCGACGGTATCGTTAGCGACGTAGATATCAGCGTCGCCGTCAGAGTCCAGATCAGCAATCACGACTCCCAGGCCTTTACCATCCTGGCGCAGACCGGCGGCACCGGAAACATCCTCAAATCGCCCCATTCCCGTGGACAAATAGAGCGTGTCCGGAAGTCCCTTGAATTGAGCGGGCGGGCACGATTCGGGCCGGTCGGGGGCGAGGCCCTGACAGACAGGATCATTGGTCAGCGACCAGTCCGTGTAGTGGCAGACATACAGGTCCGGATGGCCATCGCCATTGACATCTCCCCAGGCAGCGCTGGAACTCCACTGCCCATCTGTCAGACCCGACGCCTGAGCCTGCTCGTGAAAGGTGCCGTCTCCCTGGTTATGAAACAGTTGCAACCCTCCGTATCCCGTGACAACCAGATCCGGAAATCCGTCAGCGTCGAAATCCGTCGCGGCGACTCCATGGCTGTAATGACGGCTTTCTGCGGAACCGCTGACGTTGGAAACGTCCCGAAAGCCTTCGGCACCCTGATTTTGAAACAAGCCGTGGGGATACGATTGAGGTTCCTCTCCCCTGGTAATGTGTCCGCCGCCGGGAAAGAACGCGTCGAGTCGGCTGTCACGGTCGAAGTCCAGCAGTCCGCAGCCTCCGCCGAGATCCTGCAGGATCGGCGCGTATGACGGTTCTGCGCCGGAACGGAACGTAAAATCGATCTTTGACGCTTCCGTATCATCGACGAATTGAAATCGAGGCGGATCGGGATCAGCTTCAGGTCGCGAGATGTCGGATCCGGTTCGTCCCGAACATCCCTGGCATCCTGACAGAACCGCAACGGCGACGACGATTTTCCACGTCAGGCCGAGCACAGCGAAACCTGGCGGCCGATGACCTTTCGTCTTCGGATCGTGTGCTTCGATTGTCGGGCCATGTTGGGAACTCACGGCGTTAAGGATCGCTTTCGATGAGTGACGGCCAGTTTTGAAAACTCCTCTGACTCACCCGCCCGGCCTTCATAATAAGTGGCCAATCGCTCATGGGCGGGCACGAAGCCAGGATTGATCTCCAGCGCACTCTGGATCCAGACCAGTCCCCGTTCCGTCTGTCCGTGGTCCAGCAGGACGGTCCCGATGTGGCACCGCAGGCTGGCGTCGTTCGGATTTTCCTCAACCTTGCTTCGCAGGCTCATCGCTTCGGCAACGGCTTTGCGAGCCTCAGCGACGTATTCAAAGTGCTCGCTGGCTTCCGCCTCGCGCCCGGCACCTCGCAGCGCGATGGCCAGCGCATAACGGACCTCGGGAGAATTGGGAGCGATCTTGCGGGCCGTCTCCAACTGTTCAATCGCTGGTCCGTACGCCCCGGCATCGGACTCGACGGACCCGAGTTCCAGATGGGCCTGCAGGCTGTCCGGAAATTCGATGAGGATTGATTGCAGCAACTGCCCAGCCGCCTCTTCGTTCCCCTGCAGCCGATAGCATTCCACTTGCCGCAATTGAGCCGACAATCGCGTTTGAGGCGCTTTCACGGCCACCGGCAGCACTTTCAGTGCGGCATCCGGTTGCTTCTGTTTCAATAAAACGCCCGCCAGCAAATCGGCCGCTTCGGCGTGATACGGAACGGCATCCAGGACCCGTCGCAGATCCTGCTCGGCCGACTTCCAGTTCAGCAGTTCGATCTGCATCTTGGCCCGCAGGATTAACGAGCGAGGTTGCGAGGGCGAGTCGGCCAGCCAGGCCGTCAGGATGCGCTCGGCCTGGCGCATTCGATACGTTCGAAGATACCCGGTCACAAACGCCTCGCAGACGTCTGCGATATCACCACGGGAATCGGTCAGCATTTTCGAGAGTTGTGGTTCCGTGTCGCGCAGCTGACCGGACTGAGCCATCGCCAGAACCTGCTCGCGCTCCAGTTGCTCGACGGGATACCCCAGCCGCCAGGCCGCTTCCAGGTGCTGGCGTGCCAGATTCATTTCCCCCTGCACCCTGTAAGTGCGGGCCTTCAGGAATTCGAGTTCGGCCGTGGAACCGTTCAAGGTGCCTGCCCATTTCAGCCAGTTCATCGCCTGATGGGGGCAACCATTCATCAACTGCCGCCGAGCCTGAAGCTGCAGCAGTCGGGACGGAATCGCGAACGCCCAAGCCAGACCGAGCAGTATGCCGACGACTGCCAGACTCCTGACGATCCGCCTTCGCCACCATGGACGGCGATTCAAATTCCCTGATCGTTTGCCTGGGGGATCGACCGTGGCCGGGAGTTTGGCGGTTTGAGATTTCGACATTACGAAACGACTGGAAAGGCCAGCTTCCGCAGAAACAGGGCGGACACAAGTGGGCCAAATGACTATACTGCCCCCCAATTCACAACACAAGATGAGTCGTTCCACAGGGCCATCGCCTTTTTCAAATTGGGGTGCCACGGTCTTTCCGTCTTCCGGAAGGCCGTGCGAGTGCTCAATCGGCACGGCCATGTCGAGGACTCCATTGCCGTGGCACCCGATTCCCAATTTCAAAAAAGGCGATGGTCCTGAGTCGTTCCATGAATCCCTCGCCCCGACGCTTTCTCGTCCACCAGATGAAGAGACTGGCGCTGCTCCTGGTCGGGATCTCGCTTGGTTTCCAATCGTCGTGCCAGCGTCATCCGCTGTCAGATTTGCCGGATCCCGCAACCCCGGGAGCGCTGGCCGGCATCGAGACGGCAAGGGAACGCGAAATCATCGCCTTCTGCAGTGGATGCCATGTGATGCCCCGGGCGGACAGCTTCCCGAAATCGGCCTGGTTTGCAGAGGTGAAACGGGGATTCGACTTCCATCACGTGTCGAATCGAAAAAGCGTGAAGCCGCCTCCCGTCCAGGCTGTCGTCGATTATTTTCGATCCAGGGCCCCCGAGACACTCGAGGTGCGGTCCATTCGATCGGTCCCCGGCCCGGACAACATTCGGTTCCAGCGACAGGAAGTGCTCGGTGCCCGAAACGAAAGCCCTGCGAAGCACCCTTCGATTTCGTTCGTCAGCCCGTGTACGCTGACCGCGAACTCATCACCAGTTCTTCTGTTCAGTGACATGAGTAACGGCACCGTTTCCGTTTCAGACCTGAAGGGGGCCGATTCCCGTCTTCTGATTCAGATGAACAATCCTGCGTTCGCCAGCCGTTGTGATCTGAACGGCAACGGGCGGCAGGATCTCGTCATTGGGGAACTCGGCAGCTTTGCGCCTGAAGATCACGATCGAGGTAAAGTCGTCTGGATTCCAGATATCGATCAGACGCGATTTCCGCAGAATGGGATCACGATTCTTGAGGGGATCGGGCGGGGGTGCGATGTTCAGCCTGCGGATTTTGACGCGGACGGCGACATCGACCTGGTGGTGGCCGAATTCGGCTGGCATCAGACTGGACGAGTCCTTTACCTGCAAAACGCAGGAACAACGGATGCGCCGGCGTTTGGTCGGCCAGTCGTGATCGATCCCCGGTCAGGTGCCATTCACGTTCCGGTCGTTGATCTGAATCGCGATGGGCGACCGGACTTTGTTGCGCTGATCAGCCAGGAATTCGAGGTGATCGAAGCATTCCTGAACCAGGGCGATGGCACGTTCAGCCGGCAGACCATCTTTGCGGCCGACGACCCGGCGTTCGGTTCAAGTGGCATCCAGATGGTCGACCTGGACCAGGACGGTGACCAGGATGTGCTCTATACGAATGGAGACATGTTCGACAGCTTCCTGATCAAGCCCTACTACGGGATTCAGTGGTTGGAGAACACGGGGAGTTACCCTTTCAAGTTTCATTCGATCACTCCTTTCCCCGGCGTGCTGCGCGCCGTCGCTGGGGACATTGACGGCGACGGAGATCTGGATATCGTCGGCGCCGCGTTCCTCCCCGAGTCGGCCCTGAGCCCGGACGATGCCAGAGAGCAGGAATCACTGATCTGGTTGGAACAGACCAGTCCCGGCCAATTTGTTCGACATCCGCTGGAAAAGGGGAATTGCATCCGCGCCGCGGTTGCCCTGGCCGATTTTGACCAGGACGGAGATCTCGATATCGCTTCGGGGGCGTTTCGAAGTCATGGCGCTCCGTCCGATTCCGCCGTCACGATCTGGTGGAATCAACTTGTGACCAGGTGATCATCCTGGTTCGATAGCCGCCGCCTGGGAACAGTTCGGCAGCTTGGCCCGCGCAGCCCGAACGCCTCCCTCGGCAAATCTGATTGCGAGTGAGATCAATTTGATTCTGGCGATCGGTCGCCGTCCAGCTCAAGGGATGGATCAATACGTCGAAATCCGTACCTGACTGGGGGCTCCGATCACCCGGAAACTGCGAAGAAACAGGCTGTTTCGCTGCATTGCGAGGTCTTCCGTTCCACCGTCGTGATCCTGTCGTTTATGCGCGGCTTTCGAGGTTTGGCACGCGGTCTGCGACCTTTCTTTTCCCGTGTGGTTGAGAACGTTTCAAACAGATTTGAGTGAAAGAAAGAAGAGGAGATCATGTTCCGTCGCACACTTTTGGGTACGGTCGCAGTCTTGGCATTGCTGGCAATGAGTCCTGGTTCGGCGTTCGCCAATCATGGTTGGGGTGGCCATCATGGCGGCCATGGATACGGCCATGGATACGGCAATGTTTACCGCGGTGGTTATGGTGGTGGTTTTGGTTACGGGGGATACGGTTACCGCCCGATGGTGCTCGCGCCGCGGGTTGTCGTTGCACCCCGTCCTGTGATCGTCGCACCTCAGGCCTACGGCTATGCTCCTGGTTACGGCGTCGGTGGGTGTAACTACGGCTATGGAAACACCGCCTACGGGTATGGAAACATGGGTTATGGATACGGCTCGCCGTATGGTGCCGGGATCGGATATTCAAGCCCAGGCTTCAGCATGTATGTCGGTCGATAACAAATCGGTGGACGACTTTTCTGCAGTAACTCGATCTGGCCCCCGCCAACCACGGGGGCTGTTTCATTGAGACGGGATTCGGTGCCGGGCGATTTGTGTCCAGGCATCTCCTGAAAACAGATCAATCATCTTCGCCAGTCCGGCAGCGACCAGTTCGGTTCCCGACACAAACCGCCCGGGATTGTTCCACGCCTTGATGGTCTCAGGTGAACTGCCAAACAGGTTGGCGATTAACGCGTCATGGTCTGCTTCCATGACGCGAAAGTGGCGGGCCCATTCGGCGGCTTCTTCCAGCCGAACCTGTTCTTCGCTCTGCCAGCGAATGGGATGAAACAACAGCGACGTATGTGGCGTCACATACCGTTCCCGACAGGCGGCAAACGGCATCAGGGCGGCGGAACTGCATTCTCCGGCGACAATTCCGACCGCCGTCAGGCCGCGCAGTCGAATCAGGCTGGCCAGGGCCAGTCCGACGAAGGCACTGCCGCCGCTGGAATCAAAGAAAATCGTCCCACGCGAATTGCGGGGCAGGTCCATCAGTTTCTCGTGCAACTGACCATCCTTGTCGATCAGTTCGCCACTGATCACGATTTCCCAGTCGCGTGACTCCAGGTTGTAATCGGACGGTCTCCGTCCGCCCTGGGGAAGCGGATACGGACGCAACGGGTGCGAAACCGGTTTTGGCTCAGACTTTTTCCGGGCACGACGCGGTGGATCGGGCCGAAGCATGGGGCATCCTTGTCCAGAATCGGGTGTGTCGGAAACGATTCGTCCCCCGGTCACAGAGGGCCGCCGACGCTTTTATCCGGCGTGTCACTCGACTGCAAGAAACCGGGGTCGGTACGATACCGTCGCCGATGCAACGTCTGATCGACACGACCTGATAATTCCGGAGACGCCCCATGCATTGTTCGTCATCACGCTGGACGTTCCTGCTCGCCTGCGGAGCCCTGTTGGCATCCCTGGCTTCGCTGCCAGCAGACGCTCAGGAGGCCAAAGTCACGTTCAAGGAACAGGAAGGTGGCCTGGCTGTGATGGTGGGGAACGAACCGTTCACGTTCCTGCACACGGGACCCGAATGGGCCAAGCCGTTCCTGTCTCCAGTGCATGCTGCGGGGGGAGCCATCGTCACGCGTGCGATCGGCGACCCGATGGATAAGGATCACCCGCATCACAAGGGAATCTGGTTCTCGGTCGATGAAGTCAACGGAGTCAAGTTCTGGGCCGAGGCGGGCAAGATCGTCAATGTGAAGGTCGAAGCGATCGAGGGAAGTCCTGCTCAGATCAAGCTGAAAAACCATTGGCTGGGACCGGACGAACTGCCCATTGTCATCGAGACGACCACCATTTCCATTTTTCCGTCCCGCCTCTTGATCTATGATGCCACCTTCACTGCCGCCGTCCCAACCGTGACGTTTGAAGACACCAAGGAAGGGCTGTTTGGAATTCGTGTGGCCACGACCATGCGCGAAAAAGTCGGTGGCATTGTGACCAACGCCGAAGGTAAAAAAGGAACCAAGGACTGCTGGGGCCAGCCCTCAAGGTGGGTCGACTACACGGGAGTCGTCAACGGCAAGAACTACGGCGTCACGATCATGGATCATCCGGCCAATTTCCGCCCGTCGCGCTACCACGTTCGTGACTACGGACTCTTCTCCGTCAGCCCGTTTGGTGAAGGGGCTTACCAGAACGACAAGGAAAAGGCGCAACCTGTGAAACTTGAGGCGGGCAAGTCGTTGCGATTGCGCTATGGCCTGTACATTCATGCCGGCGACGCGCAGGAGGGAAAGGTGTCCGACGCGTACGGACAGTTCCTGAAAGCAACGGAATAGGGACTGCATGTCACGGACGACAACATCATCTACGATCGCGCTGGAGCAATTGCTTTCGGGACTGAATCCCGACCAGCGGGCGGCGGCGGACCACGATGACCGACCCCTGCTGATCGTGGCGGGCGCAGGCACTGGCAAAACCACGACGCTGGCGCACCGGGTCGCCAGCCTGATCGCCCGGGGGACCGACCCCGGCCGTATACTGTTGCTGACGTTCACGCGTCGTTCCGCCGCGGAAATGCTGCGTCGGGTGGACGCATTGCTGACCCGTTGGCGCAGCCAGGCCCTGAAGGCCGACAGCGAAGCCGCCATTGCCACCAGCAGTGCGGCCATCGAGACTGGCAGTGCCTCGACAGCCAGTTATCGTTCGGCCCAGGCTGCATTGTCGACGCGCGATGTCTGGGGAGGGACGTTTCATGCCGTTGCCACCCGGTTGTTGCGACAGCATGGCAAATTGATCGGCCTGGAACCGGACTTCACAATCCTGGACCGGGCGGATGCCGAAGACCTGCTGAACGTCCTGCGTGCCGAATTGGAACTGGCAAAGGCCGACAAGCGGTTTCCGCTCAAGGGGACCTGCCTGGACATTTACAGCCGAGTCGTCAACACGCAATTGCCCCTGGAACAGGTTCTGAAGGAATCGTTTCCGTGGGTGGCGGATCAGTTGGAGGGCCTGAAAAAACTCTTCGCGGCGTTTACGGACCGGAAGGAGGAACAACAGACTCTGGATTACGACGACCTGCTGTTGTTCTGGCATGGGCTGATGACGGAGCCCGCCTGCGGTGACATCGTCCGGCAGAAATTCGACTGCGTGCTGGTCGACGAATACCAGGACACAAACACGCTGCAGGCCGAAATCGTGCGCGGGCTGGCTCCGACCGGCCGGGGCTTGACCGTGGTCGGCGACGACGCTCAATCGATCTATTCCTTTCGAGCGGCCACGGTCCGCAACATCCTCGATTTTCCCAACCAGTTTCCCGACACGACCGTGCTGCCGCTGGAGCAGAACTATCGCAGCACACAACCGATTCTGGCGGCCACGAACCGCGTCATTGCGCTGGCCAAAGAAGGGCATCGCAAAGAGCTCTGGTCCAACCGGCTTGAGGGGGGGTTGCCGCGGCTGGTCTCGTGCCTGGATGAGACCGAACAGACGGACTATGTCATCGAGCAGGTTCTGGCCTTGCGAGAAACCGGCGTCATGCTGAAACAGCAGGCGGTTCTGTTTCGCGCATCCCACCACAGCCTGCCCCTGGAACTGGAACTGTCGCGGCGCAACATTCCGTTTCACAAGTTTGGTGGATTGAAGTTCGTCGAAGCGGCCCACGTCAAGGATCTGCTCGCGTTTCTGCGCCTGGCCGAGAACCCGCGTGATTCCGTATCTGCGTTACGGATCCTGCTGCTGCTCCCCGGCATCGGCCCCAAAAAGGCGTCGCAACTGGTCGAGATGCTGGTGGCACAAAAAGGCAACCTGCACGCCTGGGACGATTTCAAGCCGCCGACCGCCACGGCCACTCACTGGCCCGTGTTCCTGGCCCTGATGAAGGTGCTGTCCGGGCAGCACGGCAAGTCGGTCACGCTGCAGGTGGAAATCCATCATATTCGCACCTTCTATGCGCCATTGCTGGAGCAGAAGTACGACGACGCCTTCGTGCGAATGCGTGATCTGGAGCAGTTGGAACTGATGTCCACACGCTTTGAAGCGCGATCACAGTTTCTGAATGACGTGACGCTCGATCCCCCCAGTTCCACTCAGGACTTTGCTGCGGATCCCCTGCTGGACGAAGACTGGTTGACGCTCAGCACCATCCATTCCGCCAAGGGGCTGGAATGGGAATCCGTGTTTGTCCTGCATGCGGCCGACGGCAATATTCCGTCCGACATGGCGACCGGTTCCGATGAAGAGATCGAGGAAGAACGTCGCCTGTTTTATGTGGCGCTGACGCGGGCCAAGTCGCACCTGCATGTGATGCATCCCCAGCGGTATTACTTCCACGCGCATCACAAGAGCGACCACCACTCGTACTCCCAGCGGACGCGGTTTATTCCCAACGAACTGCTGCCGCTATTCGAGCAGGTGACGATCGATCGTTCCGCGGGCGACAAGTCCGGCGATGGCCCGCAGACCGGTGTCACCACGTCCGACATTCGCAAACGGATCGGCCGGATGTGGAATTGAAGCGAAAGCCCGGCGATTCATCCCAGTGGCACTTACTTTAGCCATGTCACTCGAAGCGTGAGCGAGGGAGGGGAATTAATGCGATGCCTCGCTGACTCGTTGGGTTGCACTGTGAGCCGCACGGCGCTAGCCGCGGGTTCTTCGGGTATGAGTGAGAATGCACCCGCGGCTAGCGCCGTGCGGCTCACAAAGTAAGTGCCATTGGATGAACCCCGGCGGTGAACAATCCCGGCTAACGCGGCTTGACTGTCATCTTGATACCATCGACCCACAGCTTGCCGGTGGCTCCGTTCAGGCCGACACGGATGATCATTTCCCGGGCCCGCGCGGGGACGATGACGTCCCGGCTGGCTTCGCGCCAGTCACCCGATGTTCCCAGCCATCCATTGGAGGTAATGACGACGGTGTCAAAGTTCTTGCGATTGTCATCGTAGAAATGAATCATCAGACCCGGGATCTCCCACGACTCCTTGCCGACGACGGTTCCTTCAGTCTTGTAATCGATTTCAAACCCCAAACCTCCAATCTTGGTTCCGTCGATGGCCATCGCCTGCAGGGCCTGGGCGATGCGACCCTGCGTGTGTGATTCGAACAGGGCGGATTTCTTTCCCTGGGTCACGACCATGTCATCAACGGACATCAATCGCTGATAATGCCAGTGATCCGGTTGGCCGTCGTCGTCCTCGTCTTCTTCGAAGCTTCCATTCAGCAGCGTGGGATTGGAAGGATCGGGCTTCACCTGTCGCTGGGCTTCCGACTGGCCCGTCATCGGGACGAACAGAGTCGAAATCAGTTTCTTGTTGACCAGCTTTCCGTCGGTCTTTTCAAACATATGGAAAACCTGTTGATATCGCTCACCCAGCGGAACCAGCAGTTTGCCACCGTCCTTCAATTGATCGATCAGGGCCTGCGGGACGTTTTCGGGGGAGCAGGTGACGATGATCTTGTCAAAGGGGGCATGTTCGGCCCAGCCCAGGTAGCCGTCGCCAACCTTGGTGGTGACGTTGGTGTAGCCCAGCTTTTTCAGGCGTTCGGCGGCTTGTTTTCCCAGGGGTTCGACGATTTCGATGCTGTAGACTTCCTTGCACAGATTCGACAGGACGGCTGCCTGATATCCGCTGCCAGTTCCGATTTCCAGGATCTTGTCCGACGTTTGCGGATCGATCGTTTCGGTCATGTACGCCACGACGAATGGAGGCGAGATCGTCTGCTTGTATCCGATGGGGAGAGCACAATCGACATAAGCGTTGACTCGTTCCTTCGAGTCGACAAACTCGTGGCGCGGAACCTGCCGCATCGATTCCAGAACCCGCGGGTTCTTGATCCCCTCGCGTTCGATGCAGGTCGCGACCATCCTGTTGCGTTTGTCCTGAAACGGATCTCGCCGCTGAGCCGACGATGGTGCCGCCAGCAGAGCGGCAGAAATCAGAGATCCGACGGCCACAAATCTCAAGGCGACACGGGATGATGTCCGGGGCCGTGGTGCGGAATCGCTCGACATCGTCTGTTCTCCGTCGATAAACCTGGGCGTCTGATACCGGTGACAGGAAATGGTCGCTCAATGCTCAGCTCGTTTCGGTGGCCAGTATACGATGAATTTCCAGGATTTGTCCCCTGCAGAATTGCCGTCCCCGAAAGTTTGTCCCGATGCAAAACTCAAAGAAACCACGAGACATGCGGTTCCTGACAACAATGTCAGGTGTCTCCGCGTTCGGTGTGCCAGGGATCTACCGTGTCGTGTCGAGTGGTCACACCTTTTGATCATCGGCCAGCAAATTCAAATTGGTGCGAAGCGCCATCCGGCTTGTCGGTGCATCCACGAACTGCACGAACAGGGGATCAAAATGCCAGGGATAATGACCTGGCGTGGTCCCCAGTGATTCACCGTTCTCCATTGAAGCGTCGGTGGTGTCGTGTTGGAGATTCGGGGCAACTTAACGTGATGGCGCCCCTTCGTGATACGTTCGCCTGTTCCCTCCAGACTTTTCCTGAACTTGCCTGGCCCATTTGTCGACGGCGTCTCGGTCATCGAGTCGTTCAATCGGGATCCAGACGGGCGAAGTGCCCGTGGCAGCAGAATCAGCATAGCTCCACGACTTTCCCGAGACACTGTCCACCATGATGACGGTGCTGGCCGACGCGGTGACAACATATCGGCCCGTGGCTCCGATTTGCATTTGCGAGCGATCCTGGCCGAACAGCGTCCAACTACACAACAGCACCGCGCCAGCAACCATCACATAGCCGAACCGGGGATTCGTCATCGCAATATCCTGGAAAATCAGTTTCTTCCATTGAACATCAATCGCCACCGGGGTCGACTTCCAGAAGAGCTACTCGTCGTCGCTCTCGTCATCCTCGTCCTCGTCATCCGAGTCTTCCCGGGACGCTTCCACCTTGCGTGGAATGGGCGTGCCGCCCCGGGAAAGATAGATGGCATACAGTTGATAGTCGAGCAGATGTGCCTGGGCCATCATGAAGATGGCAATTGTGAAATAAACTCCCACAAAACAGAGCAGGAATCCCACCAACATTAATGGAATGGAACTGATCATCAGGAACAGCATCGCGATCAGACAGTCTTTCCACATCAGCCGCAGGAAATCCCGGGCGAACGTCAGATCCAACGCCCGGCCCAGATCCTGGCTGTAACCGGCACGCAGCGTCAGGGGAATCATCAGGATGTTAAAGCCGATCATCAGCAGCATCAGCAGAAAGAACATCGTCCCCATTCCGAGACCCACGAGAATGCCTCCGGCATCATTTCCGACAGCACCGCCGATCAGTCCCAGGATGAGGATGCTGGCAAACCAGCCGACAATCATCACGGGCATCAGGACGATGGCCCCAATCAATGCCACCAGGAAGGGCCACACGCCACGCACCAGATAGTCTGTAAACCGGTCAAACGTGAAATCGACATAGGTCCTGCGGCGCTTCTCATACAACAACGACTCAGCCACCTCGAACTGATAGCCCTGGATCAGGAGCGGGCCAATGATCGGAATGAAATTACAAACGGCGACAAGCAGGACGTTCTGCATCCAGTTCGGATTCTCGGTGATGAATTGATAGCTCCGCATGCAATCCAGCGACGTTGGCAGCGAATCGATCTCGTAGTCGGAATCTTCTGACATAACGACTTCCTGAGGTTTGTTGTCGCACAGATGCATGACGCACATTCACGGTGCGGCCAAGGGTCGCATAGTCGTATACGACCCCCGGCCAGTCTCCGTCAAGTGTCATCCGTAAAGCCGCGAGAGTTCCCGCAGTTCATCCAGCGCATCGTCCAGTTCAGGAACAATTGCACCACAGACGCGCCCCTTGCGGTCGCATTCGCCCAGCAGCAGCAATTCCTCGAAGTCCGCAGATTCCATCAGGCGATGGTGAGCCCGATGACCGATCGTGCGATCGCGGATCTGGTGCACGGCCATATGATGTTCGATGAACCAGGCCGTGCGCGGGGTGATGTGCCCTTCCAGTGCTTCCAGTCCTGCCTGGACATGGTTGCTGGAGTCCAGGCCCTTTCCCACATCGTGCAGTAACGCGGCCAGTTGGAATTCTTCGTCGTACGGGAGTTCATTCCGGGCGAGCACATAGGCCTGCAGCAAGTGATACAGGACGTCACCTTCCGGGTGATAATACGAATCCTGCATGACGGTTTCGAGCGGCACCAGCAGCGACCGATAGACCTGGAACCGATCGACGGCCGCTTCCGCCGCGGCGACTTCGTCCTCCAGATTCGAATCGGGATACTCGGTGCGCAGGAACGCCTCGAACTCGGCGAGCGACGCCCGCTCCATCGCCTTGCCCGTGATCGAGCTCTTGAAGACAAAACTCAGCTTGTCCGGGGGATACAGCGTCAATTCAATCGGGAAACGGTCGCGAATGTGAATGTGCGTAAAGACACGTTCTTCACCGTGCTTGCGGACGCGTTTGTGTTCCACGTCATAGTCCATCCCTTCGTCATCCAGGCAACCGGTTACGGCTTCCACGCTGGACGCGAAGACGTGGATGTCGATGTCGGATCCCTGACGGATATGGCCGGTGAAGGTGCTGCCGATGATTCTGGGCCGGCAATGAGCCAGAAGGCGCATCAGGCGCAGGGCCTCGACGCGCATTTCCCGCAGTCGATCGAACCGCGAATTACCTTCAAACAAGGCCGCCATTCGCTGGATTTCATCGCGAATCTCGGCATTGCTGGGGAGTTCAGACGGTTTGACCCAACCCTGACACAGCCGACGGGCCGCCTTCATTTTGGCCCGGTAGTATTCCGACTCGCGTCGTTCGTACATCAACCGGGCGGCCGCAACAATAATCCCTCGCCTCAGCTTTTCATCGCTCATTCATCGTGCATCGGATTTCGCGATCCCGGACTCATGCCCGGTCAAAACTGACCGGGAATTCACGAATCCGACTGGACCGCCTCGCGCCCATCAAGGCCGACGCCGGGCGTTCGAGGTACAATACCATTGAAGATCGAATCGGACCGGGTGTCAACTGCAGTCAAAATCCTCGTGGGCTTGGCGGACGCTGGTGAACCCCGGACGTTGGTAAAATGGAAGACGGCTGCTTCGGCCTGAACCCAAATTGCAAATGAACAGCCCTGACAATAAACAGTGCTCCGTTCATTGACACGAATCCAGGATTTGCAAGTGCGATACCTTGTTGCCATTGTTGTGTCGATTGCCTTGATTGCCGCGCTATCTTTTTCAATAGACCAGATGGGGCGTACGTTGCATCAGCACATTCGGCAAGGCCTGCTCGCTGCGAAAGAACGCGGAGAGTTACCGGCAGACTTCGATCTTGAGAGTGAGATGTTTACCGATTTCGGAATGGAATTGTCCGAATCTGACATGTTTCGCGCAGGCATCGTAGACTTCTGGATGGCCTATCGCGCGTTTCTGATTCCACTGATCGTGATTCTCAGCCTCTCCATCGCACGTTGTTTCCCCGCGACTGGCAAAGTTTCCAAGACTTCGGCTTCGGCCCCAATCCCGGTGGAATCACAAGACGAGTCTTCCCCATGAAGTCCCGGCAACCCGCTCAAGCCAGAACTGTGCGGTATTCGTCGTCGCTGAAACTGTTCGGCTGGCCACTCGTTTCGATCGCGTTTGGTCCCGAGGTTGGCAGCAACAGTGGCCAGACCATCGGGTGTGCTCGCGGAATCATTGCGATTGGCGATATCGCGATCGGAGGAATCGCCATCGGTGGCATCGCGGGCGGTGGTATCGCCATTGGCGGGGTTTCCTGCGGAGGTCTAGCCCTGGGTGGAGTGGCACTCGGCGGCTTGATTCTCGGCGGAGTCGCCGTCGGCGCCGTCGCTTCAGGCGGTGTCGCCATCGGGCATTATGCGCGCGGGGGTGCGGTCGTCGGGAACCACGTCATCAGTCCGCAAAGAACCGATCCGGAAGCGGTCCGACTGTTCAATCGACTGACACCTGGCAGCCTGCCGCGTCCGTAGCGGACGCTGCCAGCGTCGGCATTTTCAAACGCCACCGAACGCCCGGAACACTTTCTGTGTTCATCTTGACCAATCGGGCAGCGACCGATAACGTTCCGCCGCCGTGCGGTTTCGGCCGGGAAACCGGCTGCGCGGTGACTGGTCTGGCTGGGGCAGGGACGCCAATGCCTGGATTTCATACACACATCACCGTGAGCACCGCTGTCGGCATTGGTTATGCCGTCTGGGGTGGGACCATGTACGATCTGCCGTTCACCACGTGTGCTCTGGCAGGTGGACTCTGTTCCATTGCCGGCATCATGCCGGATCTGGATAGCGATAGCGGAACTCCGTCACGTGAAACGATTGCCTTCGCGGCGGCCGTGATCCCGATGCTGGTCTTCAACAAACTGCAGGTTTACGGCCTGACGATCGAGCAGATGGTGTTGTTCGGGGCGCCGATGTACCTGCTGATCCGGTTCGGCCTGGGAACGATTTTCAAGTCCGCCAGCGTCCATCGGGGGATGTTCCACAGCATTCCTGCGGCGGCCATCGCGGGGTTGATCGGTTACCTGGTCTGCGATTCCGGGGCTCACCTGGTTCACACGTACAAGGCGATTGCGGTCGCACTGGGATATCTGGTTCACCTGGTCCTGGATGAAATCTGGAGTATCGACGTTCACGAGGGACGGTTGAAAAAGTCGTTCGGGACAGCGTTGAAATTCTTCGGTGACAATCCCAGTTCCACCCTGATGACGTATTGCTTCCTGTGTCTGTTGATGATGTTCGCGGCCAACGAACGGGGTCAGCCACCGACACCAACGGCCTATGCCCGCCGACATGTTGATCCCAATGCACCGGTGGTGACACCCGGCTCGTACCAATACCCGGTCCCGACCCCGAATCAATCCGCGACACGGACACCGGACGGGTGGCAACGACCACGAACCACCTCACGCCGCACACGCCTGGATGATCCCTGGCAATAAGTCGGGCCGCGAACCAAAGCGATAGATCCCTCGAAGGAATTGAACGATGACCGTTTACGACGGTGTAATGGCCCTGATCGTGCTTTTCACGGTGGTTCACGGATACTTCCGTGGTGCTGCCTGGCAGGTGGCGCCCATTCTTTCGCTCGTCGGGGGCTACATGGTCGCGATGCCAATGTCGGTGACGATGGCACACTATTTCGGGCCACCGCCACTGAACCGGCTGTTTGCGCTCGTCACGATTTACATCCTGGTGGCGATCACCGTCTACCTGATGATTCGCACGTTTCGCGAAGGCGTGGACAAGGCGAAACTGACCGAAGTGGATCGCCACATCGGCGCACTTCTGGGTGGCGTGAAGGGAATCCTGGCGACCCTGGTGGCCACCTGCGCACTGTTGATTTATTTCCCCCAGATGCGGGAAGTCATCCTGCAATCCGAAAGCAGTTCCATCGCGTCCAAGATCATCGGAACAATCTATCCGATCCTGCCCAACGCGATGCATCAGATTCTCGATCCGTACTTGAAGAAGCTGGAAGAACAGATTCCGATCGACATGCAGGACGGGTTCCAGGGTTCCAACGCCACGCCAGCCACGCCGTCGCGTCCAGTCCAACCGGCGAGCCAGCCCGAGTCCAGCGGTGATGGACTTCAATTGACGCCCACCGCATCGACACCGGACTTCGCTCCACGAGCCACGGCTCGGCGTCCCTTGCGTTCCGCGCCCGTTTCACTGGAGCCATCAGACCCCGATGAATTCCAACCGCAGCCCAAGTCTCCATCACGCCCGCGCCCGGTTGTCAGGTCCGCCCAGGAAGACGACCCGTTTGAAGCGGCCGACCCCGATCGGGCCCTCAGTCCACTGCGGTAAACCCACAAAAAGCGATCTTGACGCAGTTTCTGCCGATTCCTAAAACCCGGCGTCAATGGTTGAAATTCGGTTCAATTTCCGGTTCGGAGAGAGACAATCATGAGTGCAGGGACGCACGGCACGGCGAACAATGGCAAAGTGAATCCAAAACGACGCTTGATCTGGATCTTCGGTGGAGCTGCCGCGGCAGTCGTCACGGGAGGGTTGCTGATGCAATACTTCCGGGCCCCCATCAGTGAGGCCGCGGATACCGCGGGAACGGCCCGTGTTGGCGGACCCCAAAAGTCCGCGCTGATGGCGAAGGTCAACAACGAATCGATCACCTACGACGCCGTCGCAGAAGAATGTGTGGCCCGGCACGGACGTGAAGTGCTGGACGACATGATTCACCGGATGATCATCCTGAAGGCGTGCGAAGCCCAGAACGTCGTCGTTTCCGAGCAGGAAGTGACGCAGGAAATCACTCGCGTGGCCGCCCGCTTCAAGCTCGATGTGGCCTCGTACCTGCAGATGCTGCAGACCGAGCGAAACATTACCCCCATGCAGTACCGGACGAGCGTCGTCTGGCCGATGCTGGCCTTGAAAAAGCTGGCGGGTGAAAAGGTCGAAATCACCGACGAAGACATCCAGAAGGCCTTCGTCCGGAACTACGGACCGCGCGTCAAGGCCCGTGTGATCATGTTCGACAACTTGCGCCAGGCGAACACAATCTGGGAGAGGGTCAAGCGAGCTCCCGAAACCTTTGAACAGATGGCGCAGGACCACTCGGTGGATCCCAACAGCCGCTCGCTGGGTGGACAGGTTCCTCCGATTCCACGCTACACCGGCGGCCCTGAAAACCTGGAGAAAGAAGCCTTCAAGTTGAAGGAAGGGGAAATCTCGGGAGTCATCGAACTGGGGCCTGGTCGTTATGTCGTCCTGAAGTGTGAAGGCCGGACGGTTCCGGTCGTCACCGACATCGAAGAAGTCAAAGACACGCTGTACGACGAACTGAAGGAAGCCAAGATCCAGCAGGCGGTCGGCAAGACCTTCGAGAAGATCAAGGAAGAAACCCGCGTCGACAACTATTTCGCCCGAACATCGTCGGGACCGGAACGGGCGACACCCGTCAGTGCCACCGGCAGCGGCCCCGGCCGGGTTCAGCCCGCCAATGCCACCACTCAGCCACGAGCCAGTCGCCCGGCTGCCACCGCTCAGGAAACGCCGGGTCGTACCCGCAACTGATCCCCAAACTGCCCGTGGAAAAAGGGGTCTGACCCTTTGGAGGGCAATAGATTCACCTTGAATATCGCATGCCCGGAGAGGGTCAGACCCCTTTTTCCACGGCAAAGCTCATTCGCCCTCAGCGCAGCTCTCCCGCGGCGCGTCGCACCGAACCGGCGACGCGCCGTGCTGCTTTTTCAGCAAACGAACCCCGAAATCGGGGCGATCGCCTTTCTCAAATTGGGGTGCCACGGTCTGACCGTCTTCGGGAAGGCCGTGCGAGTGCTCAATCGGCTCGGCCATGTCGAGGACTCCATAACCGTGGCACCCGATTCCCAATTTGAAAAAGGCGATGGCCCTGACCCCGAAATCCACTGAACTTTCGACGACATAACCTGTCTGATAGAATTCAGTCAGGCACAACCCGATCCCAACCCCCAAGACGATTTTGAACGAGACACGCTCATGCGTAACGAATCTGAAATCCCCTTTGCCGACAATCCGTTTTCCATCCCCGTCGCGGATCGCCTGAAACGATTGCCGCCGTATCTGTTCGGTAAGATCAACAAGCTCAAATACCAGAAACGAGTGGCAGGTGTTGATGTGATCGACTTGGGGATGGGCAATCCCACGGACGCTCCCGATTCCCAGATCACCGACAAGCTGAATGAAGCCCTGCTCGATCCCAAGAATCACCGCTATTCGGTCGCCAACGGGATCGCCAGTCTGCGTCGCGAAGTGGCCAAGCGCTATGACCGCAAGTATGGCGTCAAGCTGAACGGAGACGACGAAGTCATCGCCTGCCTGGGTTCCAAGGAAGCGTTCAGCCACATGTGCCTAGCACTGATGGGCCCCGGTGACACCGCCATCGTCCCCGCTCCGACGTTTCCGATCCACGCCTATTCCGTGATGCTCGCCTCGGGCAACGTGATCGCGCTCGATGTCCGCGACCCGTCCGAATTCCTGAAGAACGTCGCCTATACCTGCGAACACCTGTATCCCAAGCCGAAGCTGGTCGTCGCCAATTTCCCGCACAATCCGTCGGGAACCTGTATCGAACAGAAGTTCTTCGATGAACTGGTCGTCCTCGCCAAGCGTTACAAATTCCTGGTCATCAGCGATTTCGCCTATGCGGACATCTGCTTTGACGGTTACCAGGCCCCCAGCTTCCTGGCATCCCCCGGCGCGATCGACGTCGGCGTGGAAATGACCACGATGAGCAAGGGGTTCAGCATGGCCGGCTGGCGGATCGGGTTCTGCTCGGGCAACCGCGAAATGGTGCGGGCGCTGGCCACGATCAAAGGGTATTACGACTACGGAATCTTCCAGGGCATCCAGATCGCCGCGATCATCGCTCTGCGCAATTGCGAACCGGCCGTCGAGGCGATTGCCAAGGAATACCAGATCCGCCGCGACGCCCTGGTCGATGGTCTGAACCGGATTGGCTGGGACGTCGAAAAGCCGAAGGCCGGGATGTTCGTCTGGGCCCGGATCCCCGAACCCTGGTCTCAAATGGGCTCCATCGATTTCTCGATGAAACTGCTGGAAGAGGGTGGCGTGGCCGTCAGCCCCGGCCGCGGTTTTGGCGAAGAAGGGGAAGGCTATCTGCGGCTGGCCATCGTCGAAAACAGCCAGCGGTTGCGACAGGCTGTGCGCCAGATTCAAACCTGTCTGAAAATGGACGCCGCTCCCGCTGCATAGCGTGGCCACTGAGACCCACTCGTGAAGACTTTAGACGTACGGATCGGATTCATCGGCACCGGCCAGATGGCCACCGCGCTGGCCCGCGGATTTGTCCAGGCGAACATCGTATCGGCGGATCGCATCGTCGGTTGCGACGTGAATGCCGACGCAGCAGCCCGCTTTGCCAGCCAGACCGGCGGCGGCATCGCCACCGGATCCGCGGCGGTACTGGGCCAGAGTTCCCTCGTGTTCCTGGCCGTGAAGCCGCAGCACGTCGCCGAGGCCCTGGCGGAACTGCAACCCGCCCTGAAACCTCACCACGTGATTGTCTCCATCGCCGCGGGAATCTCGCTGGCGAAATTGTCCGCCGGACTTGGTTCCGGAACACGAATCATCCGCGTCATGCCCAACACCCCTGCGCTGGTGGGAGCGGGGGCGTCCGCCTTTTCCCGGGGCTCAAACGCGACCAGCGACGATGGTCAACTGGTGCAGGAACTGCTGGCCACGGTCGGTCTCGCCCTGGAAGTTCCGGAAAAACTGCTGGACGCAGTCACGGGCCTGTCTGGTAGCGGCCCCGCCTACGTGTATCAATTCATCGAAGGCCTGAGCGACGGTGGAGTTCGCATGGGCCTGCCACGTGATGTGGCCACAAAACTGGCTGCTCAAACGCTGCTGGGAGCCGCCCAGATGGTCCTGACCACCGGACAGCACCCCGGTGCCCTGAAGGATGCGGTGACGAGTCCCGGCGGGACGACGATCGCCGGTTTGCACGCGCTGGAAATCGGGGGAATGCGGGGAATTCTGATGAATGCCGTTCAAGCGGCGACAGAACGCTCAAAGGAACTGGGAGACACTTGACTCAGGCCGAGTCAGCGTCCATGATGCTCGCCGCATTAGGTAAGCCGAAGTGGCGGAACTGGCAGACGCGCTGGATTCAAAATCCAGTTTGGTTCAC
>JAFEBS010000022.1 GCA_018242525.1 Planctomycetota bacterium
CCGGTCCCGGGGGAACCGATCATCAATAAGTGGTGAGCCCCGGCGGCCGCAACCGTGACGGCGCGTTTGGCGGATTCCTGGCCCTTCACGTCGCCGTAGTCGACCTGGTACTTGCCGAATTCCGCAACCGCGTCGGACCAGCTGAACGGATGCGGAGGAATCTCCAGTTGCCCGCTGAAGAAGCCGACTGCTTCGGTCAGGGAGGCGACCGGGATCACATCAACGCCATCGACCACAGCCGCTTCGCGGGCGTTGTCGGCGGGGACGACGACCCCTTTCATTCCCAGTTCCTTGGCCTTGAGCGCCATCGACAGCGTCCCCTTGGCGGGGCGGATCGAGCCATCCAGGGCCAGTTCGCCTACGGCCGAAAACTGCTTCAACAGGTCCGACGCCAGTTGGCCGCTCGCCACCAGCAACCCCAGGGCAATCGACAAATCCACCGACGCGGCATCTTTCGGCAGATCGGCCGGGGAGAGGTTGATCACGACACGATCAATCGGCCGGACGTAACCGCTGTTAACCAAAGCCCTTTCGATGCGATGAGTACTCTCCTTGACGGCAGCTTCCGCTAGGCCGACAAGGATTGTTTTGGGCAACGCACCGGGCGAAATGTCCACCTCGACATCCACCGGAGCCGCATCAATTCCGAGCAGCGAATACGTCGTCAGCTTGGCCAGCATGAGGGAGTACGCGTCAGGGAGACTGTTTCAGATCGTCCGAAAGTCTGCATGCTACCGCATTATGAGACTGTGAGCGAGGGAGGAGATCGTGGACTGGGAAAACTGGGTGCGGGCAGCGCTCTCTCCGCGAAAATTGAACTTTGAACCACATGACCCCGAATCCGTCCCAAAAAACAATCCAACGGAAATTGTAGTGAGAAAAATGGCAATGATTTCCAGAATGTCATGGTGTTTTTACTCCCAACTGCGGAAGTTGGGTGAATGCCTTGCGGTTCACAAAGTCACTGGCATCGCCCGCTCCCCCCTGCTCGCTCTCTCTGCTGTGTGGACCGGGGTCGTCGGGCAAAAATGCGCCCGGGAGACCTGCGGCCGGCCGTTTCGGCGAGGTCGGGAGACCTGCGCCGAGCGGAGTGAGAAATACACCCGCGGCTAGCGCCTTGCGGCTCACAAAGTAAGTGACGTTGGCCGCTCCCGGCCCCTGCCCCATGAGTCAAAGTTGCGATTCGGCGTCGATTTCTGCGGCTGGCCAGATTCGTGACAGCCCGTCCGGCAGAGTTTGCTTATGGCCGACAGAACGATTGGCAGATTCCGCCGGTGCAATGACTTGCGACGGAAAGTGGCCGTCATTCCTCTGGACATCCATTTTTCTTTCCGATATCAACCGCCCGCCTCTCTCCCCCACTTCAATTTGTTGCAATTCACATCACCTTTTGGACGGCAATCGGCCGTCTTTACGGAGACACGGATGTCTACCGCCAGCGCTATCCGTCCGCGCGGAATGGCAGGAGCCTCACTGGGGCTGGTCCTGCCCGTGCTGATGATTTTGTCGCTGCTCGTGGTTGTCGTTCCGGTTTCTCCCCTGGTGCTGGACTTGTTACTGGCGGCCAATCTGACGGGGGCCGTCATTCTACTGCTGGCGACTCTGTTTGTTGCCAAGCCGTTGGAATTCAGTGCGTTTCCGTCACTGCTATTACTGTCGACCCTGGCGCGGCTGGTGCTGAATATCGCGTCCACTCGACTGGTGCTGACGCGGGCCGCTTCGCAGGGAACCTCGGCCGCGGGCGAAGTGATTCATTCGTTTGCCCGGTTTGTGGCCCAGGACCAGTTGGTGGTCGGGATGATCCTGTTTGCGATCCTGGTGGTGATTCAGTTTATGGTGGTCACCAAGGGTGCGACGCGACTGAGCGAAGTCGCAGCCAGGTTTGCCCTGGACGGATTGCCGGGTCGCCAGATGGCGATTGACGCCGATTTGAACACCGGAGCGATCACGGCCGACGAAGCTCGACGACGCCGTGCGGACGTGGCGGCCCAGGCGGATTTTCATGCGGCGATGGATGGAGCCGGAAAATTTGTTCGGGGGGACGCACTGGCCGGAATCCTGATTACGCTGGTCAACCTGATCGGCGGCGTGCTGATCGGTGTGATCCAGTATCGGATGGCCCCGCAACGCGCCGTCGAAGTTTTTTCGCTGCTGACCATTGGCGACGGACTGGTGACCCAGATCCCCAGTTTTCTGATCGGACTGTCGGCCGCGCTGCTGGCCACGCGATCCTCCTCGGAAACCAACCTGTCTCGCGACGTGATTGGTCAGACCTTCCAGGATCCCGCCGTGCTGTTCCTGGCGTCGGCCGCGACATTGGCACTCGCCTTCACCGGCTTGCCGATGCTGCCGATGCTGATCCTGGGAACAGGCTGTGCGATCACGGGAGAATCCCTGCGACGCCGACGATTGCAAACAGACCTCGAACAAGTCCAAACCGCGGCCACGGCGGCGGTTCCCGCAAAGCCGGTCGCTCGGCCGGAAGACCAATTGACCGTGGAACCGATCGAACTGGAGCTTGGGTTCCGGCTGATTCGGCTCACCCACGCCGCAAACGGTGGCGGCCTGATGGAACGAGTGACTCAATTGCGCCAGCGGATTGCCCAGGAACTGGGGATCCTGCTGCCGAAGGTCAAGATTCGCGACAGCCTGAAACTGAAGGATCGGGCGTATCAGATCAAGCTGCGGGGTGTGATCGTCGCTGGTGGCGAAGTTCGTCCCGAGGAACTGCTGGCGCTCGACACGGGTCTGACCAGTGGAACAGTCTCCGGGACAGATGCTCAGGATCCGGTGACGGGGCACCCAGGTCGATGGATCGAAGCGGGACAGGCCGAACGGGCTCGTACGCTGGGTTACAAGATCGTGGAACCGACTCAGATCGTGATCGGACACCTGGCGGACGTCGTTCGCGGACACGCCGACGAACTGCTCAGCCGACAGCACGTCCATCAATTGCTCGACAACCTGCGTCAATCGTCTCCACGCGTGATCGACGAATTGATCCCCGAACTGCTCAAGCCATCCCAGGTACATCAGGTGCTGGCCAATCTGCTGCGGGAACGGATCCCGGTCCGCGATCTGGAAACGATCCTGGCAACTCTGGGCGACCATGCCGATCGGACAAAAGACACTCTGATTCTGACCGAGTATGTGCGACAGGCCTTGAGCCGTGTGATCTGTCAACCAGTCCGCGATACGCGCGGCGTGATACATGCCATTACGGTCGATCCCGCCCTGGAAGATGTCCTGGCCAACGGGTTCGAGTTTTCGGAACGGGGTCCGATCATCAAACTGACGCCGCAAGTGACCGACGGAGTTTGCCACGAGCTCGCTCGCCAGATTCAAAAGCTGACCCGCGCTGGTCTGCCGGCGGTGGTGGTCTGCGGTCCGCGAGTCCGCCATGTCCTGCGTCAAATCACCGTCGGGCCCCTTCCAAAGGTCACGATCCTCAGCCTGAATGAGATTCCTCGAGAGACCTCGGTTCGCTCCGTGGCTCAGATCCCCTTGAATGCCGTCAAGATCCCACTGTCTCTGGACGCCGGATGGCGGCGTTCGCCAAACACTCAACCGGATGAACTGGTCGCTTCACACTGACCCCTTGTCGAAACTCTCGGTCCTGCGAGACAATCATGAACACAACGATTCGTACATTCCGTGCCGCTGCTGCCGACGAGGCGATTGCCCAGGTCCGCCGGGAAATGGGTCTGGACGCCGTGGTGCTGGAGGTCAAGCAAGTCACCGTACGCGGCTGGTTCTCGTCGAAGACTGAGTTCGAAGTCCAGGCGACGCGGGCGGCGGCCGCGACAGGAACACCGGTGGCTGCTGAATTGGCTCCGCCACCTGCGCTGCCCGAAACTGTGGGTTCACGACTTCGACAGGTCGATACCGATGGACAGACTCGGCGAATTGTGGCTGACGTCGTCCGCCAGATGCCGACGGCGGCCGAAAGTCGGATGGCGGGAATCCATGCAGAGGGAAGAGGAGACCTGCGGTCGGGGGTTTCGGCGGGGTCGGGAGACCCTCGCCGAGATGGGTCGGGAGACCCGCGCCGAGATGGGTCTGGAGACCTGCGCCGAGAGTCGCTGTCGATTGAACAGCGGCTGGATGCCCTGCAGCAGATGATTGCGGATCTGGGACGCCGGACCTTGCCACGCGGGTTGATCGAGATTCCGCCGGAACTGTTCCCCCATTACATGACACTGGTCGAAGCCGATGTCGACGAACAACTCGCCCGGGAGTTGATCCAGGAATTGCAGCAACATGCCGCGCCCGGTCAACTGGCCGATACTTCGGCCACGATGGCGCTGATCACCGCGTTGATGGAACGCCGGATTCCGTGTGACCGCGTGCTGAATCCGGTGCCCGGACGTCGCCAGATTGCGATGGTTGTGGGACCGACCGGTGTTGGCAAGACGACGACCCTGGCCAAGCTGGCGGGTCGGTTTGGTATGCAGGACAACTGTCGCATCGGGCTGATCACAGTGGATACGTACCGGGTGGCGGCCGTCGAACAACTGCGAACCTACGCTGAAATCATCGACCTGCCGATGAAAGTCGTGACCAACGCGACTCAGATGCAGGAAGCCCTGGACTCGTTCATCGATTGCGATCTGGTCCTGATCGACACTGCCGGGCGAAGTCCCAACGATGAACAGAGTCTGGCGGAACTGAAGCAACTGGTCGAAGCGGCCTGTCCCGATCACATCTATCTGGTCTTGAGTCTGTCGTCAGGAGCGACCGCGTTGCGGACGGCGGCAGAACGGTTTGCCTGTGTTCACCCGACGTCACTGGTGATGACCAAGCTGGACGAAGCCAGTGGTTGCGGCGGCTTGTTGTCGGTTGCCCGAAATATCGGATTGCCGATGTCGTACTTCACCACCGGTCAGGAAGTTCCCCGGGACATCGAACCGGCCAACCCCTGTCGCGCGGCCCGCCTGATCGTGGGGACCGATTCCGTTCAATCAACACCAGCCCGATGCGCGAGCGAGGGATATGCTGATGGACGTCCAATTTCAAATGAGGGCAGTGTCCTCAATTCAATTCGAGCGACCGCTCGAGAACTTCAACTGCCGCTCCCGTTGGTCGCTCGCGCGTCGAACTCGTGTTCCGTGTCCAACTCGTAATCCCTCGCTCGCGCGTCGGGCTGGTGTTCTGAATGACTGATGGAAGCAACTGACCAATTAATCCCGTTCACTGCAGATTGAAACTTCATGCCGTCTCTGACTGCCTCACTGACCCGAACCACCGACGATCAGGCTCGCGAACTGCGGGCGCTGGTCGCACGACGCACGGCACAGGTCAAGCCGGAAACGGCGTCACGGGTTTGTCGTACGCTGGCGGTCATCAGCGGCAAGGGCGGAGTCGGCAAAAGCGTGATTGCCCTGAACCTGGCGATCGCGCTGGCGAAAGCGGGAGCATCGGTCGGACTGGTGGATGCCAGTCCGGGAACGGGCAGCCTGGGAATCCTTTGCGGCCAGAACGGCTATTGGAATTTGGAGCACGTGGCGGCGGGTTCACGGACGCTCGACGACATCGTCCTGCCAGGACCACATGGAATTCAGATCGTCCCCGGGGGCAGTCACCTGTTGTCCGCCACAGAACCTGGCTCATTCCTGCCGCGGGAACTGGGGGCGTTCGAGCAACGGCACGACTGGATGATTATCGACGCCGGGTCGGACATTCGAAACAATCAATGGTTTGCGGCCCCGGCCGATGGCACGCTGATCGTGACCACGCCTGAATCAACGGCCGTGGCCGAGACCTATGCGGCGATCAAGTCGCTGGCCGCCACGGGAGTCCCGTCGGTGTCGGTCCTGGTGAACCAGGCGCAATCGACACAGCAGGCACAACAGATTCTGGATCGGCTGCGTCATGCGGCCCGCGGCTTCCTGGGAACAGACCTTGGACTGGCAGGCGGCATTCCGTGGGATGCGCAGGTCGGGCAATCGGTGTCCGAGCGAATCCCGTTGAGCGACATTCAGTCACCGGGTGCCGCCTGGAATGCCCTGAAACAGTTGGGACAGCGTCTGCAGCGGACGACCTCGACTCAGGCGGCGAATGGCTATGTCGATCGGCTGATTCAGCATCTGGCGGAGCGCCACCAGTCCTTGGAAAGAGGGGTCAGACCCTTTGGAGGGCAATCGATTCACCTTGAAAAGCGCCTGCTCGGAGAGGGTCAGACCCCTTCTCCCACGGGCTGTGCACAGTCGGAAACTTGAGAGAATTGTTGATGAATTCGCGGTTTTGCGAAATGTCGGTCCGATTGGAATATCCAGGAAAAATAAAGTGATTTAACTCAATTCTCAGGCCGGGTCCGGTCGATACTGACAGAGCGGAATTGTGGCCGTGCCGGTGGTCGTTTGGACCACGACGACACGCAAACCGCCTGCAGGATGGAACCGAGCATGGCTTGGCAATACGCGCGATGTTGGGCCCTGGTGGGTTTTGTTTTGACAATAGTTCGTGGACAGTTATTGATGGTGGGCTTTGACGCCACCCTGCGTGCCGCTCTTCTGTCGTTGATCGTGGGCTACGGTCTGGGACTGATGTGCGGTGCGTTGTGGCAAGAAGCCTTTGAATGACCCGGGACGCAAGTCCCAACGAGCCGCCGTTAGCGGTAAATCATCTGACGGCAACGACGTCATCATCGCGGACGGGACAGCCCGGCCGGCGATCCAATGACAACCATGGAGGGTTGGATGGTCACGAAGGTTTCCGAAGAAGACATCGCCCAGATCTGGGCGAAATTCAAGTGCGATCAAACGAATCAGTCGTTACGCAACAAGTTAATTGAACGCTTCCTGCCCCTGGTCCGTTACAACGCGGAACGGGTGTGGGCGAAGCTGCCGGATGGAGTTGACCTGAACGACTTGATCTCGGCGGGCGTCTTCGGACTGATCGATGCCATTGAAGCATTCGATCTGGATCGCGGAGTCAAATTCGAAACCTATTGCGTTCCTCGAATTCGCGGAGCCATGCTGGACGAACTGAGAACGATGGACTGGGTTCCACGTCTGGTTCGCAGCAAGGCCAGCAAACTGGAAGCCGCCCGGAAGGAATCCGAGGCGGAACTGGGACGTCCGCCGACGGATCTGGAGGTCTCCCGCAAGATGGGGATCCCCGTCGAGGAATACGAAAAGCTCAAGTCAGAAGCCAGCGCGGTCAACCTGGTCAGTCTGAACAAGAAGTGGTACGAGACCGACAGCTACAAGGATGTCCGCGAGATCGACATCATCGAGGACACCAAGGGTGAAGACCCGACGCTGGGGATTCAGAAACGCGACGTCATGAAGCTGGTGACGAAGGGCCTGAACCGCAACGAACGCCTCATCATCATCCTGTACTATTACGAGGAATTGACGATGAAGGAAATCGGTACGACCCTGGGGTTGTCCGAATCACGCGTCAGCCAGATGCATTCCAGCATCGTCAACCGGTTGAAGGAACAACTGGGCCGACGCCGCCCGGAATTCTCCACGCAATAGTTTCCCGTCATTGCGATGCAGACATCAGCAAAGCCCGAACCGCCGCTGCGGTTCGGGCTTTGTTCATGGTGCGGCAAGGCGATTCCCAATGGCACCTACTTTGTGATTCGATTTACGAACGTCAGTTGAAGTTGAACTTGGGCGATCCGTTGTGAAGTTGATCTGCTGCAGCTTCCTGGCTTCACGGAGTGCCGTCAAAGCCCCTCCGATTTCCCGGTGGCACCGATCCGTTTGACGGATGAGTAGCAAGCGAGTGTTCTTATAGGGCTGGATGACACCACCTTCCTGATCGATTCGCATCCACCTCCCGCTTGTTGATCCTTCAATGAGCTTTATCAGAGGCGCGTAGTCAGTCCCAACGAGATCCGCGACGGGATAGATCCGCGTATGCATGATCTCCTCGGCGCGAGCAGTGCTCGTGACTTTGAGAAAACCGTCGTCGACGAACATGGTCAAATTGATCGGGCCCAGAATGAGGCGCAGTGCTGTTTCCAATCCAATGTTGGATGCCGTCAAGGTGACTGCGTGATCCAGGTTGACCCCCTCATCGCGGAGAGTCTCTTCGTCGATCCAGAGGTTGATCTGGTGTTTCTCGGCCAAGTCGTCGAGCACCTTCTTGAGAGGTCGATGTTCGAATGCAAAGTCCGTGGCCCCTCGCAGTGCTGCCTCAATGCGCTCATTGGTTTCTCGTGTGACGGGCGAATCCGTCGAATAGATCCGGATCGACACTCGATCCTCGCCGGACGCATGGCATACCATGCAGGCAGCAATCAACCCCAGGTTCAAAATCATCCGAATCGACATACGAAACCTCCACGTGGTCTCCAAGCATCGCTCAAACGTCGGTTTGCGCTCCCCGGATTATATTCCGTCCAAACAGTGAATTGTTAGAAGGTTTTGCGTGATTTACGTGGGTGTCGAGTTCAATCATCGCGGTGTTGGGAGCGCCGAAGTCGACCTTGTTGTGAATGATTCAACCGACAAACGTGTCGGACCGTCGCTGACCGTGCCGAAGACAGGAAGTTTGGTAGAATTGGGCCGGAGGTCCCGAAGTACCAACCGGCGTTTCATCCATCCCAGGAAAACCGTCATGTCGCGTGGAATCAGCCTGCTTCTTGTGCTTGCTATGTGTTCGTTTGGTGCGTTACCCGATCCGGTGCGGCCTGACCCCGAGTCACGCCGAACAATCGCGGCCAGGGACTCGGTATTCATTGAAGAGTTGACGTGGATGGAGGTTCGCGATGCGCTTCGTGCGGGCAAGGACACGGTCATCGTCGCAACCGGGGGAGTCGAACAGAACGGTCCCTACCTGGCGACGGGAAAACACAACATCATCCTTCGCGCCACGACGGAAGCGATCGCTCGCAAGCTGAACGCCCTGGTCGCTCCGATCGTTGCTTTCGTTCCCGAAGGGGATATCAATCCGCCATCATTGCACATGAAGTATCCCGGCACGATTAGTGTGACCGAGGATACGTTCGTGCGACTTTTGACGGACATCTGCCTGTCGCTGCACACGCATGGTTTTAAGAATCTCGTTTTGATCGGAGACAGCGGAGGCAATCAGGCTGGTATGAAAATCGTTGCGGACCGACTGAACGCCCAATGGGACGGCAAATCGAAGGCATATTTCATACCGGAGTACTACGACTTTGATTCCGTGTCGAAATGGCTGAAGGACCAGGGAATTGTCGAGACTTTCGAAGGACTTCATGACGATTTTGCCATCACCGCCATGATGATGTCCGTTGATCCTGAGAGTGTTCGTACTGAACAACGCATCGCCGCCGGCAAATTCCAGATCAACGGCATCAATCTGGCGCCCCAAGAAAAGACGATCGAATGGGGCAAGAAGATCGTTGAGTTTCGAGCCACTGCCACAGTCACCGCCTTGCGACGTTTGCAGTCAGAATAGCTGCCCCGCAGAAAGATCATCAACCGCTTCCCCGGTCTGATCAGCCGCACGGCGCTAGTGCCACAACCCGCAAACAATGATCCATCATGCGGCGTTCTTGCGTGGCTCACTCCTTCCATCCAGTTTAACTCGGCGGTGAGGCGGAACGAAGTAGGATCGAGGCCTCTTTTGGAGTGGCTTACCGTTGTATGTCCAATGGAATCTAGCCGCGGGTTCTTCGTGTACGAGCGAGAATACACCCGCGGCTAGCGCCGTGCGGCTCACAGGAACCTTTCTGTGGAACTGTCCGCTAAGGGCTGATTGATTCCGGCAGCCGGGCGACTTTTCCTTCGCGATCGACGCAAGCCAGCGTGCTGGTGGCGGTGGCGAGCAATTGATCGCCACGCAGCAGGCGGTAGCTGTGATCGATTTTCACGGCCGAGACATTCTCGACGCGAGTGACCAGCGTCAGCAGATCGTCGTACCGCGCCGGGGCGTGATAACTGCATTGCAGTCGCACGACGACCAGGAACAAACCGGCCTCTTCAATTTCCCGGTAGTTGCCACCCTGGTTTCGCAGCAGTTCCGTCCGGCCCTGCTCGAAATAATTGAAGAACTGGGAATGGTGCAGACAACCCATGGCGTCGGTCTCGCAGTACCGGACGCGAATCTGCATGGAGTATTCGTTGAGCATTTCGATGACTTTGCCAGGTTCGATGGACATCGCGATGGGCTTCACGATTCGACGCGTCGTGTTACATCTTTCGCTTGCACGTCGGACTCGTGTAACGATCGCGGCCCGTTACCGGTCGTACGCGCGACCGCCGGGGCCGCCTGCGGTTTTGTTCACTTCCAATTGATACAACTGTTTCCCGGCATCGGTCGGATACTGCGCATTCAGGCAGGCCTGACACAGCAGGTGTCCGGGCAGATCCACGCTGCGCGCAATCGACTCGAACGACAGGTATTTCAGGCTGTCGGCACAGATGACGTCGGCCATCCTGGCTTCGATTTCCGGCGTCAGCGGTTCACCCGGCTTCAGGAAACGCGGCGCGAACAACTGCGAGATCGTCGACATGTCAATCCCGTAGAAACAAGGAGCGAGAATCGGCGGGCAGGCGACCCGGACGTGGACTTCCTTCGCCTTCCCCCGCTCTTTCAACTGTGAGATCAGCACCTTCATCGTCGTGGAACGAACGATTGTGTCCTCGACCAGAATCACCCGCTTGCCACCCAGCACTTCGGGCAGCGGGGTGTATTTCATGCGAGCCTTGTCTTCGCGGTTGGTGCCTTCGATAAAGGTACGACCCATGTAGCGGTTGCGCATCAGGCCTTCGACCGACGGAATCTTCAACGTGAAGGCCATGCTGTCGGCCGCGGCCTTGGCCGTATCCGGAACCGGGACGACGATCGTGTCTTCGTCCAGAATCAACGTTTCCTGCTTCGCCAGTTCTTCGCCCAGGCGCTTGCGCGTCAGGTAGACACTCCGTTCGTCGAGCGTACTGGCGACGTTGGCGAAGTAAATCCACTCGAAGAAGCAATGAGCTTTCTGAGGGCTGCGGGCGAATTGACGAAGTTCCAGCTTGCCGTTCTGAATCAGCACTGCGTAGCCCGGGGGAACATTCTTGATATCTTCCTGGCGAAATCCCAAGTTGGCGAGCGCGACACTTTCGCTGGCGGCAGCAAACAGGTTTCCGTCGACGGCGTAGCACAGCGGGCGAATTCCCAGCGGATCGCGGGCCACCGCCATTTCTCCCAATGCGTTCAGGAACACCATGTTCCATGCGCCGTCCAGGCGTTTGCTCAGATTCGTCAGGACTTCGAGCAACGGCGGCAGGCGGTCGCCGGACAGTTCCTGGCAAATCAGGTGCATCAGGACTTCTGTATCGGTATCGCGGGCCAGGTGGAAATTCTGCTGAGACAGAATCTCCTGCTTCAATTGCTGATAGTTCGCCAGTTGGCCGTTAAAGCCGAACGAGAACCACTTGTGTTTTTCGATGTGATGCCGCTCAAACGGTTGCGCATTGCCGCGGTCGTCGGCACCGCAGGTGGCGTACCGGACATGTCCGATGGCAGCAACACCTGCGTATTCGTCCATCAGGGCGACCGCTTCGTCCTGATGATTCAGGTGGAAAACCTCGGTGACCGTGCCGACATCCTTGTAGGTGTCAATCAGTTGCGGATGATCCGGTCGGTAGACGGTCATACCGGCGGCCAGTTGTCCTCGATTCTGGATCTCCAGCAACAGCCGGGGAATATGTCGGGAAACCTGCGACGGATCGCCCTTGGGCGCGAGCCGGTTCGCATCGCCGGGCATGTGATAAATCGCGGCAATGCCACACTCGTGAAACAAATCGGCCAAGGAAGTGTCCTCTGGTCGGGCGGGGGAAGCGGTGTCAGAACCGCGATTGTGATGATACTGTGAATGTTCGCCGCCACCAACTCAGACGACAACTTCAGGGTGGCGTCGTGATCAATCGGTTTATATCTTCCGCAGGATCAGTTGCATCACTCCCACAACGACCGATGTCGAATGATCGGACCGAACCGTGCGTTCGGCAACCCCTGAAAACGCATCAGAATCTGCCCCACCATGACCGACACTTCCACCCGCCGCCCCGAAACTGTGGCTCGCGCCCAGACGATTGTCGTCAAGGTCGGCACCAACGTGTTGTCGACCAACGACGACCAGTTGGATGCCGATCGTATCGCCTCACTGGCTGAGCAGTTGCATCTGATTTGTGCGTCCGGACGCAAGCTGGTCCTGGTTTCCAGCGGTGCGATCGGCGCAGGAATGGGATTGCTGGGTCTGAAGCAGCGTCCCAGGGATTTGCCCCATCTGCAGGCGGCAGCCGCTGCCGGCCAGGCGCACCTGATTCACATTTACGACAAGGCCCTGCGTCCCCACGGACATCATGCGGCACAACTGCTGCTGACCGCCAACGATTTCAAGAATCGATCACGGTACCTGAACGTTCGCAATACACTCCGCACGCTGGCGGAATACGGAGTGATTCCGATTGTGAACGAGAACGACACGGTCAGCACGGAAGAAATCAAACTCGGCGACAACGACCGACTGGCGGCGATGGTGGCCGGTCTGATCCAGGCCGATCTGCTGATCATTCTGTCCGTGGTGGATGGGCTGTTGACCGGTGACCCGACGAACCCGTCGAGCCAGCGCCTGTCACTGGTGGAACGATTTGACGAAGACCTGTTGAACCTGGCCGGTGCTTCGAAAAGCTCCCGCGGCACGGGCGGGATGAAAACGAAACTGGAAGCGGTTCGCACCGCGACCGCGGTCGGAGTCAACGTGATCATCGCCAATGGAAAGCGTTCGGACGTACTGACCGAGATCATGCGGGGAGACGACATTGGAACGCTGTTCCTGGGCGAGGGGGACGGGATCTCGGCCTGGAAACGCTGGATCGGCTACACGCTACCCCCGAAGGGACGATTTGTCCTGGACCACGGAGCCCGTCGGGCGGTCGAGCAGCAAGGGAAATCCCTGCTGGCGGCGGGGATCGCCCGAGTGGAAGGTGAATTTGCCAAGGGCGAAGTCGTGTCGCTGGTGGATGTGCAGACGGGGGAAGAATTCGCCCGAGGCCTGTCCAACTACGATTCCGTCGTCGCTCGCACCATCGCCGGCCAACGCACGGACGAGATTGCCCGGATCCCGGGGCTGATTCCCTATGACGAAGTCATTCATCGAGACAATCTAGTCGTGACGAGTTTGCCGAAGAGTTGAATGGCAGCAGTTCTGCCGCGTGGGGCGACGGAATTCGGGGCTGATGTCATCGACGACCGAAGTCTCACGACTTCGGCGACTGCTCCGCCGAGTGGCGAGAGTCCTGCCCGTCGCGGAAATCCGTCTGCACCGGGCGCAAACCGGGATCACGCTGCCAATTTACGACGTAAAGTTGTCTTGGACGGGATCGCGGAATGGGGGTTGTACGATGTTTGAAACAATGGATGAATTCCTGCTGTTTTACAAGAAGTTGATCTTCTCCGGGTGGAACGACTTCGGCCCGCAGGAATACGTCACGACCCTGATTTCCGTCGGACTGGTCGGCTGGTATCTAATGCGCCGCGGGGCCTCGATGTAACCACCGTCCTGGACCATGTCCTTGCTGGACGGAAGCATCTGGCAATCGACACTCTTGCACAAGCCCTCGATAAGATTGGATTCACGCTGAAGATCATGCCCGTCAAATCGATTGAACCAACAACGATCTGATTGTGATCAGCGCAACGAACCAGTTTCACCAGATCGAGCAGGTGCGTTTGATCGCGTGGAGTCTTCGTAACGCACGAAGACTCCACGCACCATTCCGAGTCCGCTCAGACTGTGTCACACCGTGGCGGCACAGTCCCGTACGTGCTTCAAACACGCTTCAATATCCGGCAGCGGATTCTTGGCATTTTCTTCGTATTCGACCGCCAGGCAGTACTGGTAGTCCAGCGCTTTCAGCGCCTTCAGCAGGCCGGTCACGTTCAGATCCCCTTCGCCAGCAATCTTGAATTGCTTCTGCTTCTTGCCGTCGACTACGGTCGTTTTGACATCTTTCAAGTGGCAGCCGAACACGCGTTTGCCGAATCGTTGCACGGCTTCCACCGGATCTTCGTCGCTGCGCAGGTAGTGACCGGTGTCAACGCAGGCACCGACAAGCGGGTGGCGATCTTTGACCACCTTTTCGACATCGCTGATCTTATTGTAACGATGGCCGGGACCGTGATTGTGAATCGCGATGGCGACATTGTATTCGGCACACAACTTGTCGAGCAGATCGAATGTCGCCTTGTCCGGCTTTGGATCGGCGCTCAGCGACTTGATGCCCATCGCCTTGGCAAATTCAAACTTTTCGCGGGCGGCGTTTTCGTTTTCGTCAAAGCCCAGGACTCCGTACGCCAGGACCGTGACACCGTACTTGGCGACCAGTTCCTTGTGGGCGGTGATTTGGGCAGGAACATTGCTGATTGGCAGGTGGTTGCCGAACGATTCCCAGTACTTCAGACCCAGGGCCTTGGTGTGTTCCAGGGCGGGTTCGGCTTTGAACTCTCGCAACGAGTAACTTTGGATCCCCATCTTCAGACCCAGGTAGGGGTCTTTGGCATCGGCGGCCCGGACAGTACCGGACAGGGCAGCGGCCGACATCCCGGCGGCGCTGGCATACAGGAATTCGCGACGATTGAACGACATCGACATGGTGTGACTCCAGGAGATCAGTACCGAGACGGTAAATCAACGGAGGACACGATACCGCCGACGGGAAGAAGACTCCACGATCCCGATCGTTTTCCAGGACACTCTGTCGCTGCCATCCGACAGACTCACGAATTGTCCGCCGAATCGTCGTCCGCCGGGACTGCCGGACGTTCCGTCGGCGCGGGTGGCAGCTTGCTGAGCGTGGCACCGGGCACGCGGCTGGTGGGCGGAGCCAGCGGCGATGGATCCAGTTCGACCGCGGAATAGTCCAGTTTTGTCCATTGTCGATTCACGGGCTTCACGCGCCACCGTACGGGAATGTTCACCGTTCCGGGACCGACCGCCGAACCCCAATGGTTCTTCCAGTCGGTAAAGTCGTACTGTTTCATGGGCAATGTTCCGGTCCGCCCCAATTGCCAGAACAACACCACGGAATCGAAATGATTGCGTTCACCGGCCCAAGTAAACCGACGTTGAGTTTCCATCATGTCGCCGGCGTCCATCATGGCAATCAGTGGATGGTTGGCGTCGCACCAGATGATGTTGTCGCGCGCCGTCAATGTGATGGGCGGCGTATAGTCGTTCAGCGAATCCCCGCCCTCGGTGATCACCAGTCCATCCGATGTCAGGCAGGTGACGGAATCCAGGTCCACGGTCACCGACTCGGTGTTTTTCATCTCGGCCTGACAGTTGGCATGCAGCAATGAACCCTGCAGGGCCACGACGGCATCCTTCAACTGGAATTTGGCGGAAACCGCATCGCGCAGCAGGATCAGGTCGCATTGACCGCGCACCAGGCAATCAAAAACACTGATCCGTGGCGGTTCGATCAACGCGCCGTTTTTCATCATTCCCATGTTTCCAACCCCCTGGCCGGGTGCCGCCTTGTGTTCGATCACGCAGGCTTGCTGGCTGGCTGGATTGATGACTGTGACGGTCACATCGTGCAGTTGCAGTTCGCGGGGCCGTTCCAGTGCAAAGACTGCCCAGCGGTCGGCCGTGATCCGTTCGGGGACGGTCAATTGAATATCGACGTTGACCAGTTGCAGCGATCCGCCGGTGACCGTGATCATCCGCGATTCGGCATCGGTCGGACGTTCGACGGGCGCGAACTCGATCATCGGCCGGAACCCGATCCCGCTGCGGATGATCACATTGTCCTTGTTGGTCAGTCGGATCGGACTTTCCGCCTGCCCTCGACGGCCGTTGTAACGCAATTCGATGATTGTCCCATCCTTGGCCTCGGAGCAAGCCGCTTCCAGGGATGAGTAAGACTTGCCGCCCAGGATGGAAATCAGCGGGCGCGGGTCTGGAACGGTCACTGCAGGCCCCGGCGTAGTGGGCATCGGCTTGGTGGCGGTTTCCACGGGCGACTCGCCAGGCGGACTCGTTTCCGTCGTCGGTGGCAGCTTTCCCTTCTCCGGGGTCGGTGTCGTGACAAAGTCACTGTCGCCGGGAATTCGAGTGAGAATTGGCAGATCCTCGAAAACCTTCGTGGGAGCAGTTTCCTGGCGTGACGGCAGTGGACTGGCTCCCGTTCCGGAATGGGCTGTCGCTGTCGTGGAACCGGGTGGTCGGGTTGATCCTGGCGATTCCAATGGCGTCGCCTTGGCTGTCGAACGGATCAACTCCCCGGGTTGATGGCCAACTTCCACCGGGGGGTAAGGCTTCACGACCGGAGTCCTGTTTTGGACGTCGGTCGGAATCGAAGCGGTGCGTGGATCAATTCGACGGAATGCGTCGGGGAATCGTTCCATGGCGATGACCAGGAACAGCAATGCGGCCGCAGTGGCAATCCAGCCGACGTTCCCCTGCCAGGCTGGCTGTTCTGAACGGGTGGCGGTCAGCCAGACCTGCCCGTCAATCGGGACCGCTCCGGTTCCCAGCAGGCGGGCCACCTTCAGCAGATCACTGAGCAGCTTCACCGGGCTGGAATAGCGCCGGCGGGGATCGCTGGCCATCATTTTCCGGACGATGACAGATAGCGCTGGGGGAACCCGGCGATTCTTCCGCGACGGATCGGGAGGTTCCTTTCCCTGATGATCCAGCAGCTTCTGCAGCACCGTTCCGGCCGGATAAGGAGGTTCGCCGGTCAGCATGTGGTACAGCGTGCATCCCAGCGAATAGATGTCGCTGCGCACGTCGACACTGCGCGGATCCTTGGCCTGTTCCGGAGAAATGTAATCGAACGTGCCCAAGGTGGTCCCTGCGACGGTCAGCTCTGCGGATGCGTCGGCAGACTCTTTACGGGCCAAACCCAGGTCCACCAGCTTGGCTCGGCCTTGCGGAGTGATCAGGACATTGGACGGCTTGATGTCGCGATGGATCACTCCTGCCGCGGCGGTGTGACTGAGCGCGGCCGCCAACTGCATCGCATAATTCACCGCTTCAGCCGGGGCCAATCGATCCTTGGATCGGATGACGTCTCGCAGGTTGGAGCCGGGAATGTATTCGTAGGCGATGTAATGTAACCCCGTGTCTTCTCCATAGAAGAAAACCCGGGCGATGTTGTCATGATCCAGGCGGGCGGCCGCACGGGCTTCGTTCTGGAATCGCAACACAGCGGCCGGATCGGCCGTGAGGGAGGGCGACAGAACTTTCAAGGCCACATTACGACGCAGTTGTTCGTCGGTGGCGAGGAAGACCGAACCCATGCCACCGACGCCGATGCGTCGCTGCACCGTGAAGTGGCCCAGGCGAATCCCCATCGCCTCGTCAGCGTCGGTGGTCGACGGGAACAGGCGACGCATGATTTCCGGGGTCTGCTCATTTTGAGCAGGTTCCGGAATGGCAATGACCGGGTCGGATCGAAGAGTAGTGATGACGGTCTCGGTACCGGGGACGGCGGGGCTGCTCCAGGCAAACGGAAACGCGGGGGCAGAACCCAACGCATGTTCCGATTTGATTTGGCTGCTCGCCATTTCCATCCGTCCGATCAGCAAGTCAAGTGTGGGTGGACAATCCTTCGAACCGCTCCACAGGCGCTCGGCTCGACGCACAATATCGTCCCAAATCTGCGGAAGCCACAGCCAGGAACGTTATGGACAGGATTCGATTCAACAGGTTCAGATGCTGAGAATGCCGCAATCAGGTCGCGGATCTCGCCGTAAATCATGAAATGCAATCAGGTTGTGAGCTCGAAGAGATGTGGAGAAAGGAGAACTCCTGAAAACCACCCGAATTTTACGGTGAACTCTCCAAAGATGTTGAAGAATCTGCTCTGATCTTCGGGATTTCCGGCAAATCGATCTTCGGTGATCCATAGAGGCCGCTGAGTGTGCAGCATGGCCAGCATTCCGACGTCAAATCCATGTTGCCGATCACGGCCACCGGATCAACGAAACGATTGTTTGTTCAGAATCTGGTCAACTTCATCGACAATAGCCGCAAACAATTCTGTCGACTCATCGTCCAGACCGACGGTATACTTCTCACTGTCCAGGACAATGGCCGCGTGATGCCGGATCGTCAGATCCGGAACCGGCGTCACCTCGGGTTCCGTCGGTCGGGTTAACTTTCGAAGTTGATGCACTTTCGGTACAAACGCGTGTTCGATGTGTTCGTTCATGTCGTGAGCTCGACGTGCCGCTTCGCGGATCTTGTCGCGCAGGGTGAGCTGACTGAGATTCAGGGATCTGGCCATGAGATTTCCACCTAAAGGACACGGCAGGATGGTGGATTAGATCCTCGCATGGGCTTGCGAGTCAATACGCTTCCTGTATCTTGGCAAGGAGGTTTCCACGCGGAATCTCAGGACTGGCCTCGACCGGAACACCGAAGAAACTGCCAAAGTGTTTGCACCCATCAACTTCCACTGTCGTGAGATGACAGCCAGAAAGCCCTGACGCATGCGAATTCTGGTACTGGCTGACATTCACGCCAATTGGACAGCACTCTCCGCGATCCGCGAAACGTACGATGCGTGCCTGGTCCTGGGCGATCTGGTTGAGTACGGAGTTCAGCCGATCGAGTGCATTGAATGGGTTCGTGACCATGCCACCGCTGTGATTCGGGGTAACCATGATCATTCCGTGGCCCAACGTGTTCCGCCACCAACAGGTTCGGGGTTGCGAGGGCTGTCAGGAGCCACGCGCCAGCACCATTGGAACATCCTGACCCCCAGCCATTTGAAGTTTCTGTCGCGACTACCTGTATCGCAGACCCTGGAACTGGACGGCCTGCGATTTCATCTGGTTCACGCCACTCCGCGTGATCCGATGGATGAATATCTGGCCACGGATGCCGAATCCTGGAAAGTCCGCCTGGCGGGAATTGACGCCGACTTCGTGTTGGTCGGACACACGCATCTACAGTTCCATCTGGACCTGGGGCGTCTGCAACTGGTCAATCCCGGCAGTGTTGGGCAACCGCGCGATGGGAATCCCCTGGCGGCGTACGCCATCATCGAAAATGGCAAGGTGGAGCTGAAGCGGGTTGAATACGACATCGATGCCGCAGTACGAGCCCTGCGTGAAGTCAATCTGCCAGCGGATATCCTTGATCTGGCAGAGTCCATCCTTCGTACGGGGGGTCGTCCCTGAGGCGTCTTCCGTTCCAGTTTGGCCACCGTTCGGAATTGGATGCCGACAAGCTGATCGCTACGATGGCCCCCCAAATATGCCTTGGCCCAACTTCGGGGCGAACCCCGGGGTCAGGCCACCACTCGATGACGATCAATCTGTCCAAGGACCTTTTGCCATGCAGTTTGAAACCCGGTGCGTTCACATTGGAGTCGACAAGGACTCGACATACCTGAGCGCCACAACCCCGATTTACCCCACATCCACTTTCCGGTGGGACGATCTGCAGACGAACCGCGGATTCGATTACACCCGCAGCGGCAATCCAACCCGCAAGGCGCTGGAAGAAAACCTGGCGGCACTGGAAGGGGGAATTGACTGCCGGGCCACCTGCACCGGGATGTCCGCCATTGCCGCCACGATGCACATGTTCCAACCGGGTGATCACATCATCACGGGTCACGACATCTACGGGGGGACGTACCGCCTGTTCGACGCGGTCTTCCGCAAAATGGGGATCGACTTCTCGTTCGTCAAGATGGGAGATCCAGACAACGTCCGCCGGGCGATGACACCCGCCACGAAGTGCGTCTGGATCGAGACCCCCAGCAACCCGCTGTTGAACATCGTCGACATTCGCGCCATCTGTGATGTGGCCCGGGCCGGGGGAGCCATCAGCATCGCCGACAACACATTCCTGTCCCCCTATCTGCAGCGCCCCTTCGAGCATGGTTGCGACATCGTCGTACACTCGACGACCAAATACCTGAATGGCCACTCCGACGTCGTCGGCGGTTGCGTCATCACGCGTCACAAGGAACATGCGGAACGGATCAGCTATCTGGTCAATGCTCTCGGGCTGGCCTGTTCCCCCTTTGATGCCTGGCTGGTACTGCGCGGCGTGAAGACGCTGGGCCCGCGGATGGAAGCTCATCAACGCGGCGCGATGGCCGTCGCCAAATTCCTGCAATCGCACCCGCGAGTCGAACACGTTTACTATCCCGGCCTGACTGATCACCCCCAACACGAACTCGCCCAGCGCCAGCAACTTGGCTTTGGAGCCATGCTCAGCTTCGACCTGCGTGGCGGTCGACCCGCTGTGGAAACGGTGCTGAAAAAGCTGAGGATGTTCCAACTGGCCGAATCCCTCGGCGGCGTCGAATCCCTGATTGAATACCCGGACACGATGAGTCACGCTTCGATGGGCGAATCCGCCCGCCGCGCAGCCGGGATCTCGGAAAAGACCCTGCGAGTTTCCGTCGGAATCGAACATCCGGATGATTTGATCGCCGATTTCGCCCAGGGGCTGGCCGAATGATTTGTCGCGATCGTTCTTGTCAGGAGCGTGCATTCCACACGACGCCACGCTCCGTCCACGTCACTTCAGGACCATCATCTCGACATCTTTAAAAGCACTTTTCCCACGCGGCGCGTGAACGGCCACGCCACCGCGTTGGGTGATTGTATTATTGCGGATTTCCCCGACTTGCTTGCCATCGGCGTAGACGGTCAGAACGTCTCCGACGGCGGAAAACGCCATCTCGAAGAACTCGCCTTCCTGCGCGGCGACGGACGCGGGAAACTGCTGCAGCTCTCCATACCTGAAGCGGACTCCACGCTTACCAATCCCAAATCGCTCCCCCTCGCCAAATTCGTAGAATGCCGAATAGAAAACTCCTCTCACATCGCGAAGCGTGAGCATCACGGTTTGTCCACGGGTTTTCTGAACCTTGGCACGTAAAATGACGTCGGTTCCCTGGACAGAACTGTCGTAAGCATGGCCCCCGGCGATTTCAATCTGCCCATCACGGAATCGGGTGTTCACACAGGCCAGTTTTGCATCAGCGTTCAGAACCCGCACCCAGCGTCCGGACGCAAGTCCATTGTAGTCGCGAAGTCGCAGATCGCCGCTTGACGGCGGCCGGACATCGTTCTGGGGCGACAGTGCAGTCGGTGCGGACAACAGTTCCGGACCATCTTGAACGATCGGTTTTTCGTTTGCCGGAACAAGCACAGTTGGTGACATCGGGGCAATTGCAGGGACGCGAGGTAAACGACCGAGTTCCCGATCACCCAGCCGAGCAACGATATCGGAGTTCGCCAGTTCGACCGTGACCGCGGGATTGTCGCCGCGTTTGAGGATGAACTTGTCGGAGTCGAATTCGACATTGCCAGCCTTGATGTGGAGCGACTGTTCTCCTGGTTTCACCGTGAATCTGTGTGAACCGTCGGTCAGAGTGAGCGTTTTGTTTTGGAAGGTGACTTCCACGTCGTCTGCGTGCACCTCGACCTTGACCAGCGCGTCTCCGCTGCGGAAGAACAGTGTCATCGCCAGGAACAGCAGACATGCGGCCGAGGCACCGAGAATCGTCCATAGAAACGCGGCTGGCTGATCGCGCCACCAACCCCTGAACGGAGCCAGAGCCCGGGATAGTCGTTTCGGAGACGGCAGACTCTTTCTGCCGCCTGGCATGACGAGGGTCGAGGGCGCGGCTGAGGGAAGGTCGTCGAGAAAGTCAAACGCGGGTCCGTCCTGAACCACATAGGACGACACGTCGGACATCTCGACGTCTGTCTCCAGGACGACGGGAGCCTTCAGATCGACCGCTTCCAACGCGTCGATGACCTCAGCGCAGGTCGCGTAGCGGTCCTCCTTTTTCCTGGCGATCATCTTTTGACAGACGGCCGCAAGTTGTGGCGGGATGTTCGGGTTGAGACTCAGTGGTGACGGTGCCTCTTGCACGGACTTCTTGCCCATCACTTCGATGGCACTTCCCGTGAAGGGCCATTCGCCGGTCAGCATCTCGAACAGCATCACCCCGAGGGCATACAGATCGCTGCGGTGGTCGATCCCCTCCGCCTTGCCGATTGCCTGTTCCGGAGACATGTACGCTGCCGTCCCCAAGATCATTCCCTGCGTCAAACCGGCATTCGATGCACCGGTCAGACTGCGTGCGAGACCGAAGTCCATAATCACCGGTTCATCGTTACGATTGAGCATCACATTTTCGGGCTTGAGATCCCGATGGATGATCCCTTTCTCATGAGCCGCCTGCAATGCGCCCGCCAGCCGCACGATCCAGCCGATCGCTTCATCCGATTCAAGTTTCCGACCAACGCGTTTCAGGTACGACTTGAGGTCTTCTCCCTGGATGTACTGCAACGCAATAAATCGAATGCCATCGATCTCGCCGAAGTCATAGACCTTGCAGATCAGGTCATGATCAATTTTCGCCGCCGCCTTGGCTTCGGTTTCCATCCGTTTGATGAGCTTGGCAGAACCCGTCGCCGAAGCCCGTGCCACCTTGAGAGCGACATGTCGATCTAATTGCGTGTCGTAAGCCAGATACACGGCCCCCATCGCCCCCTTGCCGAGCAACTTTTCAAGCCGATACCTCCCGAACTGAGTCGGCAACAATGTAAACGGCCCGACGGCCAGCGGGACCGAATCTGCCGCCCGAGCTGTCTCACCCGTCGGAGCCGCCCGTTTGGCGGGCTTCGCCACGCGAGACGCTTCCGCTCGCGAGACATCGGCGCGTCGTTTAGGGGATTCGGCCATATGTCAATTCACTTCTGAGACGAAGCAACGATTGCAGGTTTTCGCAGAGGTGTCGGCACCCCGGCGTCTGCAGCCGTACAGGCAACTGCGGAATCAGAGCCGCTTCACGACGTAATTCAGGAGACCCTTCAAGAGGTTGACCCGGCCGCAACGTTGGGCCGCCCCGATTATTGATTGCGTTTGGCATTCAGCTCGGCATGCTGGCTGGCCGGTGCCAGGGCCAATGTGGTGTCCCACTGGCGTTCGGCATCCCCCTTCCGCTTGGCGGCGTCATAGGCTTGGACGAGGGCAAAACTCATTCGCCACGACCGCTTCCCCGTGCGAGACCAGATCGATTCGAGAAGCTTCGTTCCTCCAGTCAGATCACTGACACTTTTGTCGGAGGAGGTCGTTTGCAAACGAGCCAAACCGTATTTGGCACACAGGCAGTTCGGCTTGATCTTGAGTGCCCGTTCGTAGTACGCCTTCGCTTTACTCGCGTAGCGTTCATGCTCACTTGCCGCGCGGGCGGCAATAAACGGGGTGACCCAATCCGCTTCTTTCTCCTTGCCCCCATGGCTCATCGATTTCTGAATCCAACCGGCTGACTTGCCACGCTGTCCCGGCAATTGGTAACAGACAAGCCCCTGGAGCGCTTCCACCTGACTCCAGGTCTTTTTGATCCTTAAGACTTGCGTGCGAATCTTGTCGGCCTTCTCAACCAACTCGGCCGCCTTTTCATAATCGCCGAGCTCGTAAGCGCACAGCGCGCCCCAGCAAAACGCGTCCGGCCACAAACCGTCGATACGGAGCCAGTCATCGATCACGAACTTCAACTGTTCGAAATCGGACCGGGTGTATTTCTCCTGAGGTACCCGAAGTTCAAGCCATTGCTTCCGACAGGCGTTCAACTCTTCCCAGAGTTTTCGCAGGCGATCGTCAAGCGGTCTGATGGCGATGTTCAATGCATTCAGCTTTGGTTGCCGATTCGCGATCTCGGTATTGTTGCCTCGAATGATCCCGCTCAAGTTCGCAACATTGGCCTGAAGGTTGCTGATCGCGTTCTTCGCATTCGCCAATTCCGCTCCGTTCAGCAGCCCTAACATCCGCTGAAGGGAAGCAATCTGCGCGTTGTTCTGGACGATCAAAACGGTCGATTCGTTAATGACGGTCTGCAATTGAAAGATCTCGCCCAACAGGATATCCCGTGGGCCGGCGAGTGGCCGACGTTCCTTTTCGACCGCGTTGTATTCGCGGTAGATTTCCCTGGCACGGTTGGACACCTCGCCGATCCGCGCTTTGCCCTCCGGCGTCTCATCGGGATCGGGGACATACTCGTCGATGTCCCGCACATCGTAGCCGAAACTCAGTTCGGGCAGTTCTTCTTGAGTGTTCTCCTCCACCGCGGCGGCTTTGCCAGACTTCTTCGAAGTCTTCCCCTTGGCGTTCTGCGCCAACGCAGTTGTAGAGCTGTCTGTGGGTAACACAGATGTCGCGACAAGTATCGCCCCCGCAAGACACAGCGAAATCATCCTGTTCCGACGACTCAACCGCTGCATTTCACACCGGTTAGCTTTCGCTTTCCGACCAAGCCGCCACGAAGACAAAACCGCCACACACATGATTTCGACCCCTTTTATTGCCGCACAGAGCAGACCCCTTGCAACACAGCAAATCGTGGCAAGGCTCAAAGTAGATGCGAATCTGCCACTCGTTCCCGACACCGCTTTTTCGAAATCATCGAAATGAGTTCTAAAAACCACGTTCTGCGTCACGGGATTCCGCCGGCACAGGCCATTCGCAGACGTAACCCGCATGCCAATCGACCGGTACGGCCGGCAGGTCACCCCATTTGCCGGTTTCTCGAACGATCATCATGAACAAGTAATGTTCATTTCCGGATCGGCCGCCATTATTGGGCTGTTTCCCCAGACGACTCCAGTTCTTGTAGGTGACTTCCGAGCCGTCGTTCCACGTCCATCGCCCTTCTCGCAACTCATCAGTGGCCCCGAGCCAAACACCGTCGACATCCCCGCTTTGAGCCAGATTCATGAGAAACTCGTTCTCGGCCGCCGAACGAACTTCCGCAAGTTGTCCACCCATTTCCCGGCACTTCAACTTCGCATCGTGCCAGCTGACCGACTCGGTAAAAAGCTTGAATCGCTTCGCCTGAAAGGTGACGGCATCCGCTGGAATTCGAGGCCCCGCAGGGCTGGATTTGGATCCGTTTTGCACCGGCCGGAAGGTCGCGTCGCCAGGCGAGGGGTCCTTCGATTCAGTCGGCGGCCGCGCAGCATTTGGATCCGGTTCGACGGGAATACCCACGCTCGTTGAACGCCGCGCGCCCGTGTTTTTCCCTCGATCCGCTCCGTGTGTCGCATTTACGATCGGCTTTCCGGCCGCACCATTGTTTCTGAGTGGCGTGTCCCCATTGTGAACTTTCAGCCAGGCGACCAGAAACGTCAGACAAATCACAGAGCCAATGCCGACTGCCCAGCGGAATGTCGACGGGGAACCTCTCCGCGTTCGCGCGGAATGCAACCGTACCGACGGCCAACTTTGCGATTGGCTGTTGGAAGCAACAGTTTCGAGAAAACTCAGGATCGGGGCCGGCTCATTCTCAAAGTCGAACGAGGGAGTGTTTTCCAGCACAAGTGTCGGGGATGCCGGAATCGGTTTTGGCGAGACTGGAGCCTCCAGTTCGATGTTCTCCAAGGCGGCAATCACTTCAGCGCAGTTGTTGAAGCGATCTTCCTTCTTCTGAGCGATCAATTTGAGGCAGACTGCGGCCAGCGCCGGTGGCAGATCCGGAATGAGACTCAGCGGCGACGGGGCTGGCAGGATGCATTTCTTGCCCATCAACTCGATCGCACTTCCCTCAAACGGCCAGCGTCCCGTCACCATCTCAAAGAGCATGACACCCAGCGCGTACAGGTCGCTACGATGGTCGATCCCTTCCGGCTTGGCAGCGGCCTGTTCAGGAGACATGTATGCCGCCGTGCCCAGAATCATCCCCTGGGTCAGCCCGGCATTGCCGACGCCCGAAACGTGGCGAGCCAGACCGAAGTCCATGATCACCGGGGCTCCGCTCCGATTGAGCATCACATTTTCGGGCTTCAAATCGCGATGGATGACCCCTTGATCGTGTGCCGCCTTCAGGGCACCTGCGATTTGAAGAATTCGTCGAACCGCTTCTGCAGGTGGCCGAAGCCGCCCGACACGCTTGAGATACGACTTCAGGTCTTCACCTTCGATGTATTGCATCGCGATGAACCGGATGCCTTCAATTTCCCCGAAGTCGTACACTTTGCAAATGAGCGGATGATCGATCCTGGCCGCGGCCTTGGCTTCGATTTCCATCCGCCGGATCGTCTTGGCCGAACCAGTCACCGAAACACGCGCCACTTTCAACGCGACCGGCCGATCCAGTTGGCCATCCACCGCGAGATAGACCGTTCCCATCGCCCCCCTGCCAAGCTGCCTCTGAATCCGATAGCGCCCGAACTGAGCTGGCAGCGCCGCGTTCGGACCGGCCGCCACCGGAACCGAATCCGACCCACGGGCCGTTTCACTTGACGGAGCCGCCGGATTGGCCGACTTCACCACGCGCGACGTTTCGTCACGGGAAGTATCCGCAGGTTGTTGAGGAGATTCAGTCATGAGTCGCCTTTGACGGAAAAAAGGCCTATTTTCTGTACATGCGGAAGCAGGGCTTTTTCCCGACAACTGAATCACAACAATTTCTGACCAATGAAAGGTGAACCGCAGCACCATTTGCAGACGTGGGTCGCAAACGCTCCGAATTCGGCGGCGGGACCAAACGCCGTCAGCCACCTGAATAGGGCTTGTTAATCCCGAAATGCCAGGGGATGCCAAGTTGGAGATCGAGCGCGGCTGTCCGGGTGGCCGATTTCTGGCAGGAACGGAAATCGACTGTACCGCAATTCCAGTCTGGGAATCCTGCGTCCGTCGATTACAATCGTCTGCCGGACACGTCGATCCACCTGACGGAGATAAGACCGATGGACATTCGCAGGAATCCTGAACCGGGTCGGCAGGCCGTATTGTGGCTGGCAACGGTCTCGGTGGTTCTGATGGGTGTCGCGGGCGGCATTCTTATTATTGCAGCGGCGGTGGAAAAGCCGTCGGAACTCATCCCGCTGTTGTGCGGAGTTTTGATCCTGCTGGGACTGTGGCTGGCCTGGGCGCTGACGCCTCGCAATAACTACAATGGCAGTCGCTGGTTGCAGCTTTGGGTCGCGTCCCGCAATCGGGCAGACAAGAGCGTGCTGCGGATCGGCCGGAAACGACGATCCTCGCGGGTTGAATTTGGGACGAATCCTCCGCCAACCCTGGATTCCGTGCGCGAAGCGGCGGAGCAGAACGTCTCGTGGGTGCCGCGCGGTACACCCCCAAGCCGTCCCCGGCCGACCGCAGAATAAACTCCAATCCTGGATGGAGTTCCTGCTGCGTGATGGTTACAGATTCATGCAATTCTCATTGCTGATTTGTGAGAATTCAGGGTACTTTCACCGACTTCCGAAGTCTCACGACTTCGGCTACGAGAACTTCACGATTCCAGGCTGTCCACCGCGACCTTCACAACCACCTTCACGACTTCCGCGGGTTTCGGAGGAACTCCCGTGGCCAGACCGGGGGCATGGACATCATCCGGATAAAAGATCATGAACGTTCCCGCCGGCGCATCGAATGTTTCGATCGCGGGTTCATAGAAGATGACGTCCTTTTCTTCATTGTACGGCGTCCGGACCGGAGGAGCATTGGACAGCGGGACGTGCCCGAACCGCTCATGCCCCCCGGCCACAAACTGAACATCGACGTACTTGCGATGCGATTCCCAGATCGCATTCTCGAGCATCCTGGTCTGCGAACGGTTGACGATGCTCACCATCCGCTTGCCGTCGAGTTCGTACTGGCCGTTTTCCACGTACGAAAAGTCGGTGCTGCCGATGTATTCAATCGCCCGGTACAGGGCGCGCGGCAGGTTGGCGTACCTGGCATAGTTTTCGATCTTGTCGACGATCATCAGGAGTCCTTTCCAGAATCTGATTACCTGGGAATCCGGTTCAATGTGTAGAACGCTTCCTTGTGCAGCAGAGGCAATCCTGCAGCTGACTTCAAGCCACCTGCGGTCAGTTCGTGGATGTTACCCGCCTTCAATCCCTCCACCACCAGCCGGACGCTTTTTTGATCCGGTCCAACGGTCGCCGAGACGATTTTCGGTGAAGCTTGATCCACTTCCGGGCTGCCGTACGAAGCTTGAAAAATGTACGTGTAGCTGGTCATCGTGTAGCTTTTCAGATCCGCAGCGGTCGCCGGATCGACAGGCTCCGTGAACGTCAGTTCAAACCCATCCGGCTTCGCCCGCATTTCGTGGAACTCGAACGGAACCTTGCCCGTCCAGACCATCCGTTCCAGGGCTCCCGGCCTGGGGCCGCGGGATCCCCAGCCCCGGTTGGTGCCACCGACAAACATCGAACCGTCGGCGGTCATCTCCATCGCCAGCGTGCCGGACCCAAACCCTTCGCGGAACCGGAAGCAGGCTCCCTGGAAGTGGCCATCCACCTTTTCCAGGAAACAGCGCATCACCGTGCTGTCGCTCTGATCTCCCACGAACATCTGATTCTGGAACGGGCCAAACTTGCCTCCCGTCGTGTCACACGCCACACCGCTGGCGGACTTGCCCATCTTGGTATACGGGAACAGGATCGTCGGCGGTTCGTATTCGGGGATCTTCGCCGCTTCGGTCATGAACCGACTGCCGCTTTCCGGTTCCTTCGGCCTGGCTCCCATGGCGGCCTGCACCTCAGGCAGGTCATACCATTTGAATCCGCCGGGATGGCCCATGAACTTGCCCGGGATCAGGTGTTTCAATTCACACGTCCCGTTCCAGGGACCCTGGTTATCGGTATAGAACATGTCTCCCTGGGCATTCATGCCGATCCCGCCGGGCGAGCGGATTCCGCTGCAGGTGGGAATACATTTTCCATCAGGGGTAATGCGCAAGCACCAGCCGCGATACTTGGATTCGCTGCTGAACGAACCGGTCAGGCACAGCACGACCCAGATATTGCCGTCGCGGTCAAACTTCGAGCCGAATGCATATTCGTGGTAGTCGCCGTTGATGTGCCAGTCATCGTTGACCGTTTCAAACACGTCGGCCTTGCCATCGCCGTTGGTGTCCTTCAACCGCGAAACTTCTCCGCGCTGAGTGGCATACATCCAGCCGTCACGCTGGACGATCCCCAGAACTTCATGCAGTCCATGGGCGAAGCGCGTCCACTTCTCGTCCTTCGGGGGATCGGCAAATGGTTTGTCGATCATCCAGATCTCGCCGCGCCGCGTGGAGACGGCCAGCTTGCCATCCGGCAACAGTTCGATCCCACCTGCTTCCAGCATGATCTCCTTGGGGATGTCGAAGGGGATCAACCGATAGAAGTCACTTTCGACCGGAGGCTTTTCCTCAGCCATGGCCGACAACGACATCCACACGGCCAGGTTCAGAGCCATTCCGAAGGTCAGAAAACGCATTTCGTATCCTCTGCAATGCATCGCGATTGATTCTTGATTCGCACGACGACCATGACCTTTGAGATCACGGCACGAACGGGTTTGCTACCAGACATACGTCTGAGTCAACGTCGCCTTGCCATTCACCAGTTTCACGGGAACCAGCAGTTCCCACTGGTTTCCCGCCTGTCGCAGCACGGGCGATTCGCCTCCAGACAGTTTCATCGTCCAGAATCCATCCATGCGGTATTCCGTGTCGGAGATCTTTTCGATCTTGCCTGCCACGGCGGCGCGGTAGAACAGCGGATCGGCACTCGAACCGGACAGACTGATCGTTCGCTCCAAGCCCGCGAATAGATCACCGGCCTTAACCAGCGGTACCGGCTGATCTTCGACGGTCACACCTGAAAACGCATAGCGGAACGATGGTTGTTGCTTGCCATTCAGCTTGTAACCCAGGAACCGAAAACCGGTCTCGCGACCCAGCCCGGTCGGCCACGGGTCGTTCGGCGACGCGAGCCTGGCGAGCGGTGCCTGGGGCGCCAGCTTGATCACGTGATCTCCCAGTGGGGCTTCAAACCCCACACCGCGTCCCGTCCAGTGGCGGGAGGCATCGATGAAAGCTCCGTGCCAGATCATCGCCAGACGCATGTCATTGGCGTCCCAGGCCAGATTCACCTTTTCGGGGTATCCGACGCCGATCGCTCGCGAACCGCCGCCTTCGATGAAATTGCGGTAAATAATCGGTTCATCGACCGGCTTGAGTTCCATCGGTTCCCGCACCAGCCCGACGGGAATGGCGGCCCGGTCGCCGTCTGACAGGTACAATCGGACAGCCGCAATCTGCAGGTTGACGTCGGCATTCAGGACATCGCGAATCGTTGCCATGCCGAACGGCCAGGGGGCCGGCATGCGGGTTCCGGGGCGATACGGTTGAGGGTCACGCAGATAGCGGTCCACCCATTCGGGACGTAATCGTCGATCCATCGTGGTCAGGCTGACCGCACGAATCCCCGTCGAAGGATGCGGACCAAAATCGTGGCATTTGATGCACGACAGAGCCTGGCCGCCGACCAGATGTCGACCCGCTGCTTTGATCCGGTATTCCGGCTCGGGGAATTCGACGACAGGCAACGGATCCGGCTTCAGATCCAGTCCGACAAACGGCTCCACCAGCAGACCAACGTTGTTCCCGCCGAATTTCGGCATCTTGACGACCATGTAGTTCTTGCGATCGTCGGCTCCGTTGAACAGGACCTGCTTCAACCAGTCGGGACGCAGTTTGTCGCCAACCCCGGTGATCAGCGGCGGCAGGCGGCCTTCGTCTCCCATCTCCTTTTGCAGAGTCTCGAAGTACGGGTTCCGGGCTTCTTCAACCCCACCCAGCGCTCCGCGCTTGTGACAGGCGTAGCAATTCAGCGACGCCAACGTGCGATGCAACTTCTCCGCGGGAGCTTCTTCCGCATTCCCCTTGAGCGCCGCGGTCAGCGACGCCCGTTGCTTGGGACTAAGCCCAAATCGCGGTGACTTGCCAGCGACATTCTCGGCCAGGCAACCGATCGCGCCATTCAACTCGGCCAGTGTCTTGGCCTTCAGTTCAGATGCGATCGGCTTGCCATCCTGCTTCAACTGATGACACGACGCACAACCGAGCGCGCCGAACAGGCCACGTCCTTTGGCGACCAGCGAGGGATCAATCGAAAAGCCCGGTCGCCTAGCGGTCGGTTCCGGATCTTTCGCTTCCAGCGAAACGAAACTGGTGATCGGCTGCCGACTGATTCCATTCCCCGAGATCTCCAGACTGAGTGTCCATTCGCCACCCCCCTGGAAATAGTCGACGACGATCGGATGAAATCCGACATCCAGGATTTTCGCAGCAGACTTTTCAGAATGCGGGTGGACCCCACCATTGTCGATCACGACGTCACCCGCAATCGTCAGGCGGCTGCCGTCGTCGGATCCAAGATGAAATTGATACTTGCCAGCCTTCGTGATTTTCAGAAACGTCTGGAACTGGATTCCGAAATTCCCCTCACGACCGGCGACCGTCAAATCGAATCCGGCACATTCGCCGGTAGACTTGGGTTTCAACGAACTGAAGTCCGGGGTGTCGTTCCAGTTTCCCTCGAACGCCGCGAACTTGACGTTGGGAACCAGCTCAACATCTTTGACAAAGTGGTGCGCGATGTCGCGGTACTCTTCGTCCTTCAGTCCCAGGGCCGGCATGCGACCCGACGGTCGGACCTTGAGAGGGTCTTTTAAGAAGGCCATCAAGCTGGCGACAGAGTACTTCTTGCCAAGTTCCGGCAGCGAGACCGACGTGGCCAGGTTGTCCAGCTTGCCATCCAGCGACGGATGGCAGGCGACACAGCCAGCCTTCTGAAAGGTGGCTTCGCCCCGCTTCCCCGAATTCTTATCGGGGTGAGTATCCGAGATCGAACCGGTCGAGGCCATCAGGTGGACCAGGGCTTCGACAGCAGCGGCGCGATCGCCTTCCGGCAGAGTCGCGATCACGTCGGGCATGGTTGTCCCCGGCTTGGTCACGTGCGGCTTGCCGATGAAATCGCGCAGCCAGTCGACTCGAGCACGACTGCCAATATCATCCAGGATCGGGGCCTGCTTGGTGCTGATGACGTTCTTCAGATCACCCGATACGGCATGGCAACTGGTGCAGTTCAATTCACCCAGCAACAGTCGACCGCCGGTGACGGGATCGAGCTTTGGCGCGTCCTCGTCGTCATCTGGATTTGCTGCCGGTGCATAGAACCGTTCGAATCCCGGAACGCGCGGGTGTGTTGGAGTTTCGGCGAACACAGGGGCTGCCGTCAGGCAAATTGAGGTCAGAGCCCAAACGGCCCACAATCGCAACAACATCCGCAGGCTCCCGGATCTTGGAATTCAAAGTTTCGCGTCAACGCATCGAAGCCGGATGATAACAGTGGGTACGGAGCATGTCAGCCGAGTGAGGAAGCGGATCGTACTGGAAGCGAAGTCTGATCCAGACCGCCAAACAGGCAATTTCCCCAGATTCTGCGGCGGCAATCATTATCGAAGAAAACTGAATTTCGTGAAATTCTTGCGACACCTGACGAGACTCTCCCGCCAATTCCCAGGGAGGAAAAAATCATGTACGCAATCCTGTTGACGCTGTCACTGATGAATCCTGGCTCGGAAGAACCAACCTTGAGCGGCCAGCCGGTTTGGTTTCCTCTGGGGGGCGAGGTTTACCACGAACGGGATCGCCACGAGGCCGCGCGGTCCGTTCTGAAGTTTCGGGCGGAACCCCACTGGTTTCTGGGATTTCCCAAGCCGGCCAATCAGCAGGAATTCGAGGCCTGGCTGAAATCGCTGCCAGGACTTCAACAGGATTTTGAACTCCAAGACGGCCAATTTCAGATCCCAACCGCTCCTGCGCAGCCCCAAAAACTCACGGACCTTCCCCTGCAGGATCAGGGAGCGTCGCTCAAGTTCACGGTGGAACCGTCCACCAACCCCGAAATTCTGGAATTTCGACTCGATTTGACCGCCACCGGGCGGGCGATCCGTCGGGAGATTGAACATCGACACACAAACGTGATTCCGTTCCTGTTCGCGTTTTATGTCGACGGCAAGGCCATCCGGAAGGAAGCAACATCACACGGCACAGACGGCGGAAGCCGAAACCTGGTGGAACTTGTTCCGGCAAAGTCTCATCAACAATGGTCGTTGCGAGTGGCGCGAAAGTCGATGGAAACAATCCTGCCAGCAGACGCAGCCACCGTCACCATCGTCGCCGCGTTCGCCGAACGACAACACGAAGAAGCAACCGAATCACCCCGATTCGATGGCGAAGTCTGGGACTTGCGGCAGATCTCCCGTCAAATCCTGATCCGCAGCAATCCTGTCACCGTGACACGCTGAAGGATATTGGCCCTGGCTGGAGGAACGGACGCCCCTTCCTGGCCCGCAAAACAAAATCGCGAAACAGTACGTGACTGCTTTCGACCGATTTCCGAACCGTGTCTTGTGTGCGCTGGCGACAATGGCAGAACCCGCATTGACTTAACTTCCTTCGCAGACGATGATTCCGCGCGCCGGGGAAGGATTCCCGGCGGTTCGACTGATCACCGAGCAGACTTGTCAGGAACCGCTCCGAGCGGACCAGGGATGGCGAAGGATATGGCTTACGAACTCATTGACGAAATCGAGCGTCTGGGGACACCGCGGATTCTGGTTATCGGCGACCTGATCCTGGACCGCTATATCTGGGGCGATGCTGAACGAATCAGCCAGGAAGCCCCCGTGATCCTGTTGCGCGAAGATTCCCAGGAAACTCGACTGGGTGGTGCCGCCAACGTCGCCAACATGCTGCGCGGGCTGGATGCCGAAGTCACGCTCGCCGGCGTCATCGGAGCCGATGCGGACGGAACACTGGTAGTCGAAGAGTTGACGCGCGCGGGGGTCGATTGCTCAGCGCTCATCCCGGACGAAGAGCGTCCGACGACCTGCAAGGTCCGGTTCATGGGCCGGGCTCAGCATCGACATCCGCATCAGATGTTGCGTGTCGATCGCGAGCTGCGACATCCGATTCGGACCGGGATCGCGGAAAAGCTGCTGGCGGCGATACTGCCCCGGCTGCACGAGTTCCAGGCGGTCCTGATTTCCGATTATGCCAAGGGAGTTTGCACGGCCGAAGTGGTCCGGCCCCTGATCGCCGCGGCGCGTGCCGCCGGACTGCCTGTGGTTGTTGATCCCGCGGCGGGTGGCGACTACAGCCTGTACCGTGGTGCCACCGGAGTCACACCGAATCGCTCGGAAACTCACAAGGCGACCGGGGTCGAGATCCGTTCGATCGACGCGGCGTTTCACGCCGGGAATCTGCTGGTCGAAAAGTTCGGCCTCGACATGGCCTTCGTGACACTCGATCGCGACGGCATCGTCCTGGCACGCCAGGGTGCCGAACCGGTTCATCTTCCCACGCGAATTCGTGAAGTCTACGACGTCACTGGTGCCGGGGACATGGTCCTGGCAATGTTCGGACTGGGCATGGCGGCAGGGATCGAACCCACGCGGCTCTGTCGTCTGGCGAACGTCGCCGGGGGCCTGGAAGTCGAACAGGTGGGAGTGGTCCGGATCAGCCGCAAGGAAATCCTGACCGACCTGCTGCACGGCAGTCGTCGCGCGCAGGGGAAAGTCTGTCAACTGGACGAACTGGCTCGTCACATTTCTGCCCGTCGCAAGGCGGGGCAAAAGGTCGTGCTGACGAATGGCTGCTTCGACCTGCTGCATGTGGGGCATGTTTCCTATTTGAAAGAGGCGGCGCGCGAAGGGGATTGCCTGGTCGTGGCGATCAACAGTGACGACAGCGTCCGTCGTCTGAACAAGGCACCGGATCGGCCGATCTTCGATCAGACTTATCGGGCGGAAATGCTGGCGGCACTGGAGTCGGTGGATTACGTCGTGATCTTCGGCGAAGAGACACCTCACGCCGTGCTGCGCGCGCTGCAGCCGGATGTCCTGGTCAAAGGCGGCACCTACCGCGACGACGAAATCGTCGGTCGCGAAGTCGTGGTGGAATATGGCGGCCGGGTGAAGGCGCTGGGAATCACCCCCGGTGTCTCCACCACCGAAATTGTGCGTCGACTGCGCGACGCAGAATCCGCATCGATTGCAATTCCCCTCCCGATCCCAAAACCGGAACGACGAGCGGCATGAAACTGGCGATCTTTCTGCCGAACTGGATTGGCGACGTCGTCATGGCGACTCCCGCTCTGCGCGCCGTGCGAGACCAGTTTCCAGCCGCTGAAATCGTCGGGATCATGCGGCCGTATGTCGCAGACGTGCTGACCGGAACCGGCCTGCTCGACCGCCACCTGTATTACAATCCGCGCGGTAAAACCCCTGAGCAACGTGGCTGGACCTTTCTGCGCCAGCTTCGCGCGGAACAGTTCGACACGACGCTGCTGCTGACAAATTCATTGCGGACCGGAGTCCTGGCGTGGATGTCGGGGGCGGGTCGACGAGTTGGATTCGCACGCGACTGGCGTGGCTGGCTGCTGACCGATCGGGTCACTCCGTATTCACGGTCGGTCCCGAATCCGGTGATGGACGAATACCTGCGACTGGCGGAACGACTCGGCTGCACCAGTCGTCCCACTGCCCTCGAACTGGCAGTCGCGCTCCAGGATCTAGCACAGTTGGACCAGTTCTGGTCGACGGTCCCGTCAGCACGCCGTGATGCGTATGTCTGCCTGAACACGGGCGGAGCGTTCGGCGCCGCCAAGAACTGGCCGCGGGACAAGTTTGTCGAACTGGCCCGGCGCATCACCACCGAACTGAACAAGACCGTGCTCGTCGTCTGCGGACCATCCGAACGGGACGATGCCCGCTGGATCGCCGAGGCGGCGAACGATCCGGCCATCGTCAGCCTGGCCGACGCCAAACTGAGTCTCGGCCTGACCAAGGCGGCGATTCGCGAATCCGAATTGCTGGTCACCACCGATTCGGGGCCGCGGCACTTCGCGGCGGCGTTCGGAGTTCCCGTCATCACGCTGTATGGTCCGACTCACATTGCCTGGAGTGATACTCGGTATGAAATGGGGGAGAACCTGCAATTGAAGCTGGATTGTGGTCCCTGTCAGCAACGGGAATGCCCGCTGAAGCATCACCGGTGCATGCAGGATCTTTCCGTGGACACGGTGTTCGCGGCGGTCCGACGACAACTGAGTCGATATCCATCGCGGCGACATGTCGCCTGAATTCCAGTGCGAAACCACGAAGTGGCCCGTTCCGTAAAGTCAAAGCTATGCACATCGCCATCGTTCGACGTCACTGCACGCTGAAAAAGGGAGGTGCCGAGCGGTACTGCGTGAATCTCTTCCGCGGACTGCAGCGCCTGGGTCACCAGGTGACGATCGTCGGTGAAGCGATCGATGATGAACTGAAAGACGAAGTGGCATTTGTCCCCGTGCCCGTCTTGCGGCTCAATTCGTGGACCCGGAACAAGTCGTTCTTCGTAAACACCGGCCTTGTGCTGAAGAAACACCGGTTCGATGTGGTCCATGGGTTGTCTCGAGTCGACGGGCTGGACACGTTCCGTCTGACCGAGCGGTTGCAGAAACACTGGGTCAACATGTATTACCGCAACCCGGTGACACGCTGGCTGCAACACTGGAACCCCCGGCATCGCGTGGTGTTTGACCTGGAGCAACGGATCTTCGGGCCGGGCGGGGTCCGCCGGGTGATTGTGCAGTCGCGCCTCGACGCCCGCCTGTTGCGGGAACAGTTCGGGGTCGACGATTCCCGCATCTGCCAGATCATCAACGGCGTCGACACCACCATCTTCCATCCTGGTGTGCGTGCCGAACGAACGGCGGTCCGTGCCGAATGGAAGATCGACGCCGATGTGCCGCTGCTCGCCTTCGCGTCGATGGACTTCCGAGGCAAGGGACTGGACACTGTCATCGAAGCCTTGGCCCGGCTGAAGCATACGGAAACACAATTGCTGGTCCTGGGCCAGGGCACCGCGACCAGGTTTATCCGCAAAGCCCGCGCACTGGGCATCGAACGGCGCGTCATTTTTGCCGGACGTCAGTCTGCGATCCAGCGGTTCTACGGAGCCGCCGACTTGTTCGTGCTGCCGACAATTTATGAACCGTTTCCCAACGTCAACCTGGAAGCGATGGCCTGCGGGACGCCGGTGATCACCACCGCCACGGCCGGGGGGGCCGAGATCATTCACGAGGGAGCCAATGGCTACCTGATCCCCGATGCCTGGGCGGTCGACATCCTGGCAGAACGGATCGACGCGCACTTGTCGCTGCCGTCGTCGCGCAAACAATCGATGCACGACGCGTGCTGGGATGCCGCCGCTCGTTTGCGGATCGTCGACAACGCTCAAAAAGTTGCCGCGATGTTTGCCGAGGTCCTGCAGGAAAAACACGCCGCCTGATGTATTCTGTGCAGGGGACTTCCATCCGCCGGTTCCCGATCCATTCACTCAATCGCTCAGCCAATTCAAGATCCAAAGGGAACTCATGAGCCCTGTCAGCAGCCAGACTGTCCTGGAACAACTGAAGTGGCGTTACGCCGTCAAGAAATTTGACCCCGTCCGTCCGATTTCCCCTGAAGACTGGACGGTGCTGGAACAGTCGCTGGTGTTGTCGCCTTCGTCGTTTGGCCTGCAGCCATGGCGGTTCGTGGTGATTACCAACCCGGACACAAAAAGCCAGTTGAAGCCAATCTCGTATGGTCAGCAGCAGGTCGTGGACGCGTCGCATGTCGTGGTGTTTGCGATTCGGCAGAACCTGTCGACCGACGACATCGACAAGTTCGTCGCCCGCACGGCCGAAGTCCACGGCAAAACGGTCGAGACTCTGGCCGGGTTCCGCAAGGTGATGGTCGGAACCCTGCACGGTGGCAGCATCAACCTGAACCACTGGGCCACATTACAGGTCTACATCGCCCTGGGCCAGTTCATGGCGGCAGCAGCGATGATGGGAATCGACACCTGTCCGATGGAAGGGATCGTCCCCGCCAAGTACGACGCGCTGCTGGGTCTGAACGAACAGGGTTACGCCACCGCGGTCGCCTGTGTTGCCGGGTATCGCGCGACGGATGACAAGTACGCCCAGTTACCCAAGGTGCGGTTCAAGACCGAGGATGTGGTGGTCAGAATTGATTGACGATTTTCGTTGGGGCTGTGCGAAGCGGCACTGTGGCACTGACGATGCGGATGAATAGTACCGCCAATTTGACGTGAAGAAGCCTGTGTGTAATTCATTCAAATCGCCAGGTGCCACCCAACGCGGGTAACGAGTTTTGTCACGAATTTCCCAAGGATTAGGACGCAGAAGCAATATCCGTTGTAGAGTCGACATGT
>JAFEBS010000023.1 GCA_018242525.1 Planctomycetota bacterium
ATCGCGCCACATGTCGACTCTACAGCGGATATGACGATTGCGTCTTAACCCTTGGGATTTTCGTGAGAAAAATCGTTACCCGCGCCGGGTCTGGTTTCGATTGCGGGCAGTGGTACAATCCAAAAACTTCGAGAATTCCTACGAGGGGATCGATATGAGCAGTGTCACAGTGGAACTGGAGCCTCAACAGGACTGAAAGCGTTTTCAAATGCCGGCCGCGCTAAAGACGCGGCTGAGTTCGTTGCTGGATGAGCAGGACAAAACCGGAAAGATCAGCACGGCTGAACGCGCGGAGGCTCAGGCGCTGACGGAACTTGTGGATTTGCTTTCGCTGATGAAGTTCCGAGCTGAACGTGCGGGGCATCACCAGCGATGAGCGCTCCGATTCCTGTGCGACTGAGCTGGTGAAATGAACCGCACGGCCATTCTGTTGATTCGTCGGGAGTTGGTTTTGCTGAACCGGTTTCCGCAATAGCTAAGTACGTTCGAGTGTTCCGGCCGCAATTCCATACCCTCAAATCGCTTACGACTGCTATTCTCACCTCCGGGAATTTTTGACAATTAAAACAGCGGTGGTTGTCAAAAATGATCGGCTCGGTAGAATCGATCGGAGTCAGGTGGTTACCGACCCGGTTGGGATTGAGGCGTCATGAAGGTCACTGTGGAAGAGGGAGATGAACAGTTTCTGCAGCAGCTGCATCAGGCTGGTGGGGGAACGGTTCAAGAGCTGTGCGACGCGGCTGGCGTGACGGCCACTGCGATTCGTCAGCGTCTAACTCGTTTGCAGGCCTTGGGTTTTGTGGAACGGACGACGGTTCGTTCCGGCCGTGGGCGACCTCATCATGCCTATCGTGTGACTGATGTCGGACGGCAGCAGTTTGGCGACAATTACGCCGAATTGGCGCTGCTGCTCTGGGATGAATTGCACGGAATTGAAGAGCCGATCGTTCGCGAGCGGGTCACGAACCGGATTCGGGAAGCTCTGGTGCGACGCTACGGGGCGTCGGTCCGCGGGGAATCGCTGGTTCAGCGGTTGGACGAGCTGCGGTCGACATTGTCCGACCATGGTTTTCGAGTGGAAGTGGATTCCAGGGGCCTGTTTCCGGTGTTGCGGGAGACCAATTGCCCGTACCACGAACTGGCTCAACGGGATTCCGGGATTTGTGAATTGGAGCAGCAGGTGTTCGAGCAGGTGCTCGGCACTCCCTTGAAGTTGGCCTCCTGTTGCCGGGATGGACATGCCTGCTGCGAGTTTCACCCCGTTCCGGCAGGGTGATTGAACGTGACTTTTTCGCTGAACGTGAATCAGCGCGACGGATTATGGCGATTGGTTAAGCCGGTTGAGATGAATCGGGCCGCGGATACTGGTAGAGTTTTGGGCTGAGTCGCGGTGCCGCGAGATTCCCAGACAGCGTACTGTACGAATGGATGGAACGAGCATGACCCCCTGGATTGAAGGTCGGTTTGAAGAAAACGTGATCACGACGTCTCTGGAACAGGCGATGAACTGGGCCAGGCAGTCGAGCATCTGGCCGATGACGTTTGGATTGGCCTGTTGTGCCATCGAAATGATGGCGGCCGGTGCCAGTCGCTACGACATGGATCGCTTCGGTGCCGGTGCCTTCCGGGCCACGCCGCGCCAGGCGGATCTGATGATTGTCGCCGGAACGGTGACGTACAAGATGGCCAGTCGCGTTCGCCGCCTGTACGAGCAAATGCCCGACCCCAAGTACGTGATCGCCATGGGTGCCTGCACCGTCGGTGGCGGTCCCTATTTCAAGTATGGCTATCACGTGGTGAAGGGTGTGGACCTGGTGGTGCCGGTGGACGTCTACGTTCCCGGGTGTCCTCCCCGTCCCGAAGCGCTGCTCGAAGGTTTGATGCGAATCCAGGACAAGATCAAGGCAAAGAAGATTACCCGTGGTCAGGAAGTGATGCCCGTTCCGCATCACACCGGACGTGTGGGTCTGCCACAGTCGATGTCGCTGGCGGAATTGGCCTAGGTTTCCAGGTTTCTGTTGAGGATTTGTATTCGATATGTCCAGCCTGCTGAAGATTACCGACCTGCATGTGTCCGTCGACGACAAGCCGATTTTGAAGGGTGTCAGCCTGGAAATTCGTCAGGGCGAAGTTCACGCCTTGATGGGCCCGAACGGGTCTGGCAAAAGTACTCTGGCGTACACGCTGGTTGGTCATCCGAAATATGAGATCACGGGCGGATCGATCGAGATCGACGGGGTCAACGTGAATGAACTGGATCCGTGCGAACGTGCCCGAAAGGGTTTGTTCCTGGCGTTTCAGTACCCGGTGACGATTCCCGGGGTCAAAGTAGCGGATTTTCTGCGTCACGCGGTGACGAACATTCGTACCCCCAATCGCAAAGAGGGCGAAGGCCTGATCCCGATGCGTGAGTTCCGCAAGGAACTGAAGGAACGCATGGAAGAGTTGGGGATGGATATCGAGTTTGCCCGTCGCTATTTGAACGAAGGGTTTTCCGGGGGGGAAAAGAAGCGGATGGAGATCCTGCAACTGGCGATGTTGCAGCCGAAGTTCGCGATCCTCGACGAAACCGACAGCGGTCTGGACAGTGATGCCGTGCGCGTGGTCAGTGAAGGTCTGCGGAAGCTTTCCGGCCCGCAGATGGGTTCGCTGATCATCACCCACCACGAGCGACTGCTGGAATACAACGTTCCTCAATTCACGCATGTGATCCTGGCGGGACGGATCGTCGAAACGGGCGATGCTTCGCTGGCTCATGAACTGCATAACCATGGATACACGGCCGTTCGTGAACGGCACCCGGCCGAAGCCGCGGAAGAAGAGGAACGGCAGGCCAAAGCGAAAAAAGCCGTCGGCGTCGGCGTGTAGTTGGATTCCAGGTTCTGACCTTGTGACTTTGTACGACGGTCAACCGTCGAACGCGGTCCCCTGTCTCGTGAGCCGCGACGTTCACCGGGCAGCAGTAGACTGATAATCCCGCTCATGCGGGAGGAGATTAATCATGAGTACCGATACACCGGTTCTGGATAATGATGTTGGCGTCGGCGAATACCAGTTTGGTTTCCACGACCCCACGGACAAATACGTGTTTCAAAGCCGCAAGGGGATCGACCGGACCATTGTCCAGCAGATCTCGGAAATGAAAAAAGAGCCGGCATGGATGCGGGATTTCCGGCTGGAAGCGCTGGACATCTTCTTCAAGAAGCCGATGCCCACCTGGGGCGGCGACATGAGTGACCTGAATTTCCAGGACATTTTCTACTATGTGAAGGCGTCCTCGGGACAGGAGAAGAGCTGGGACGATGTCCCGGAAGACATTCGCAAGACGTACGACCGCCTGGGAATTCCGGAAGCCGAAAAGAAGTACCTGGCCGGGGTTAAGGCGCAGTACGAATCCGAAGTGGTTTACGGCAGCCTGCAGGAGGACCTGACCAGGCAGGGCGTGTTGTTCACCGACACTGATTCGGCCGTGCGCGACTACCCGGACCTGGTGCGTGAATACTTCGGCACGATCATCCCGTCCTCGGACAACAAGTTCGCGGCCCTGAATTCGGCCGTCTGGTCCGGCGGTTCCTTCATCTATGTGCCGAAGGGAGTTCACATCGAATTCCCGCTGCAGGCGTACTTCCGGATCAACACCCAGAACATGGGTCAGTTTGAGCGGACGCTGATCATCGTCGACGAGGGGGCTTCGGTCCATTACGTTGAAGGCTGTACGGCTCCGACCTACAGCAGCGACAGCCTGCATTCGGCGGTTGTGGAAATCGTGGTCAAGCGTGGCGGCCGCTGCCGCTACACGACAATCCAGAACTGGTCGAACAACGTTTACAACCTGGTCACCAAGCGCGCCATGGCGTACGGCGATTCGCTGATGGAATGGGTCGACGGGAACCTGGGATCGAAGCTGACCATGAAGTATCCGGCCATCTACCTGATGGAACCGGGTGCTCGTGGCGAAACGTTGTCGATCGCCTTCGCAGGTAAGGGACAGCATCAGGACGCCGGAGCCAAGATGGTGCACTGTGCCCCGCACACGTCCAGCCGGGTGATCTCCAAGAGCATCTCGAAGGATGGCGGTCGGGCCAGCTATCGCGGCCTGGTGAAGGCGACTCACGACGCGCATCACTGCAAAAGCAATGTGGTCTGTGACGCCCTGATCCTGGATTCGCACAGCCGCAGCGATACCTATCCGTACATCGAGGCCAACCAGGACAATCTGACGATCGAGCACGAAGCCTCGGTCTCGAAGATCGCCGAAGAACAGTTGCTGTACCTGATGAGTCGCGGGATGACCGAAGCAGAAGCCTCGGCCATGATCGTGACCGGCTTCATCGAACCGCTCGTCAAGGAACTGCCGATGGAATATGCCGTGGAAATGAACCGGCTGATTGAACTGCAGATGGAAGGCAGCGTGGGGTAATCGACCGTGGCGGTCATCGGGGAACTGGAACGGCGCGAGATTCTTCCAATTGAGTGCGTGCAGACCGGTCCCTCGCTGGCGCGTCGGGCTACCAGCCCGCGGAAAAAGGGGTCTGACCCTCTCCGGGCATGGTCTTTTCAAGGTGAATCCATTGCCCTCCAAAGGGTCAGACCCCTTTTTCCACGGATTGCTGGTGTGCTGTAATCAAGCGTGTAATTGATGGTTGACGCCGCAATCGGTGTTGCTGTCCCCGAAGTGACCAAGTGAATTATGTCTGCGACCCTCTCTTCTGTTCGACCAACCTCGTTTGATGCTGCCGCGTTTGAGCAGTTCCTCGCCACACGCACGGAGCCTGCCTGGGCGACGGATCTGCGGCGTCGTGCGTTCGAGGCGTATCGGGAATCCCTGGTGACGGAACTCGATCCCGAAGAGTGGAAGCGGGTCGACATCCGGGCGTTTCGTCCCGAGAAGTTTTCCATCCCGGCCGCATCGACTTCGACCGGTGCCGTCGAAACCCTGCTCGCTGACCGGGCCGAATTCGCAGGAGCGGTCTCGCATTCTGATGGGACGTGTACTCGGGCGACACTCAGCGACAAGTGGGCTCAACAGGGGGTCCTGCTTGGCAACCTGAGCGACCTGATTCAGACGCACGGCGACATTTTGAAGCCGCACCTGATGACGCGAGCGGTCAAGCCGGATGCCGATCGGTTCTCGGCGTGGCACGGTGCCTTCTGGACCGGCGGAACCGTGCTGTATGTCCCTCGCAACGTTGAAGTCAACGAACCGCTGTACAGCCTGATCGGCCTGGGTGCCGAGGCGGCGGCGGATTTCAGTCACACGCTGATCATTCTGGAAGAAGGTGCCAGCGCGACATTGCTGGAAGAAACTTCGTCCGCGTCGGCCGATGCCACTGGTGTTCACGTCGGTGCCGTCGAATTACTGCTGGCACCCCGCTCCAACCTGCGTTACGTCCAACTGCAGAACTGGAACGACAAGGTCTGGCACTTCGCGCACCAGGTGGGACGGGTCGAAGCGGATGCCTATCTGCAATGGACAGTCGGCGGCCTGGGGGCGCGACTCGCTCACATTCACCAGGAAGTTTTCCTGGATGGACGCGGAGCGTCGGCGGAAGTAAACGGCGTGACGTTTGCGACCGACAAGCAATTGATCTCGTACTACACCCAGCAGACACACAACGCCCCGAACACCCGCAGCGACCTGTTGTACAAGGACGTTGTCCGGGACAAGGCCCGCTGCATCTGGCGTGGCATGATCAAGGTTGCCAAGGACGCGCAGCGGACCGACGGTTATCAACGCAACGACGGCCTGATCATGAGCGACACCTGTCGCGTGGATGCGATTCCCGGCCTGGAAATCGAAGCCGACGACGTGCGCTGCACGCATGGTGCCACCTGCGGCCGCGTCGATGAAGAGCAACTCTTCTACTGCATGTGCCGCGGCCTGACTCGATCCGAAGCGATGCATGTGATCGTGGAAGGCTTCTTCCAGCGAGTCTACGATCGGATCCCCGTCGAAATTGTCCGCGAAACCCTGGGCCACGCCGTGGAACGAAAACTGGGCATTGGCGGGTAGTGCCTGTTTTGTGCCTTTCCGTTGCCGAGCCTTCCGCCATTTGACCTCAGCCAGATCAACAACCTATGTCTGAATTTGAACGAGTTGCCGCCGTCAGTGAGATTGCTCCGGGAGGCCGGTTGTCGATCCTGGTCGACGATGTTCCGTCGCTGCTGATTCGGATTGAGGATGACTTCTTCGCCATCGAAGACGTTTGTTCGCACGATGGTCAGCCGCTGACGAATGGTCCGGTCTCGGATTGCTCCATCACCTGTCCGCGTCACGGTGCCCGCTTTGATTTGCGCACCGGTCAACCGCAATGTATGCCGGCGATCGAACCGATTGAAACGTTTGAAGTCCAGGTTCGCGACGGCGACGTTTATGTAAGGTCCCGATCATGACCGAAGACACCACTGTCGACACCGCCCCAACCCCGGAAGCCAGCCCTGCCCCGGCACCTGTGGCCGCAACACCTGTTGCTCCCGTCGCGGCATCGCACTGCTGTTCCGAAACGCATTCGGCTCCCGCCCTGTTGCCGGTCGCCGCCAGTCCCGTGCCCGTTGTCGGCGGCGGCTGTTGTTCCGGAGCCACGGAATGCTCGACCGAGGCCAAGCCGGACGCAGCGGCTGAGGCCCCGGTGGATGACGCCGCGCTGATTGAAGCATTGCGCGAAGTGATCGACCCGGAACTGATGATCAACATCGTCGACCTGGGTCTGGTCTATTCGATCAATCACACGGATCGCAAAGTGAATGTCGACATGACCCTGACCAGCCCCGCCTGCCCGGCTGGCCCGCAGATCATCATGCAATCAAAACTGGCACTGGAAAAAGTGCCCGGAGTCGACGTTGCCGAAATCAAATTGACGATGTCCCCCCCGTGGACCCCCGCCCGCATGACCGACGAAGCTCGCGATCAATTGGGGATTTTTTAGGCGAAGGCCAGATTCACCGTCCGGATCTCGCTGGGAAGGCCGCTCTAAGGTAGCCCTGTCGCTCCGCGACAGGTGGCGAGTTAAAGTTGCAGGAATCGGGCCAGCCACTCGTCGAATGATGCGGCCTGCTCGACGACTTCACCGATGTCATGATCGAACAGCCAGACCGTCGCATCGTCCGACCGCGACTGTGTGGCCGTCAATTGTCGAAATGCGAAGAAGTTCCCCGAGGAGTCGATGGCGAAAGCGGCGCACCCGCCTTCCGGTTCCAAACGCCAGCGCCGCGTCTCGGTGACGGACTGTTTGGGCGTGAGGAACTGCTGCACGTCGCCGTACCCGGCCTGGTGCTCCACGACCAACTGCAGAAGTTCTGGTGTGTAGACCGCACCGCAAGCCAGCGCAAACTGCCGGTACGATTCGGGCCAGAGCACGCCGAGCGCCGCTTCCGCGTCAGCAAGTTGCACCGCGGTGGCCGGCCGAAGTCGCTTACCGGCGTGGAACCGTTTGGCAAATGCCAGATGTATTTCGGATGGATCGGTCATATGCACTCCCTCGTTCAACGAATCCGTCGGGATTGGAACCGACCGGCGAACGCTGCTTAGAGTCCTTCGTCAAATGCGGTGATAGACTTGGCAACATCTCCGTCCCAACGGCACAAGTGTTCGCATGGGAATCGAATTCCTGACGTCAGTGCATGTCATTGCCATGCCACGATTCATGGTTTGCGCGGCCGTGCGCAAATCGCACTTCGAAGTGGGGAGGATGCGGCCCGTTCGGATCGGTGGCACATTACAGCGAGTTGCGACGAATGACCAGTGAATTCCGCGCCGCAGGCGGCCGTTGCGGCTGTCTATTTCCGTAGTCACACTCGCGAGCAGTGGGGTGCCATGAATTTACTCGTTGCCGGTCGCGGTTTGTCACTTTTGGTGACACGTTGGGTACGGTACCTTTCATCGCTCGCAGGCTTTCGCTGATGGTGGGAGAAGTTTACAACGGTCGTGGTTGGTTGTGGTGGACAATCCGTCTTGAGGCGTCGAGGATATGGTCAAGCGTCTGGTGGGGATTATGTTTGTGGCTGTCGCGTTGGTGGCTTTGCTGGTTTACAGCCAGCATCGTGATGAGCCGCTGCATGTCTCAGGGATCATTGAAGCGCACGAAATTCGACTGGGTTCGCGCGTGGGTGGGCGGGTCCATCGGGTACTGGTTGACGAGGGACAGGCCGTGAAGGCGGGGGAGGTTCTGGTCGAACTGGAGCCGTTTCAACTGAATGAGTTGCTCGCCCAGGCTGCGTCTCAGCTGGCTCAGGTGTCGGCCACTCGGGATAAGATCAAGGTGGGGTTTCGGGTCGAAGAAGTGGCTCAGGCCAAGGCGCATCATGATCAACTGGCAGCGACCGTCGAGAAACTGGTGAATGGTCCTCGCAAGGAAGATATCAGCGCGGCGAAGTCGCAACTGGAGTTGGCGCAGGCACAGTTGTCGCTATCCATGTTGAAGCACCGCCGGACGGAAGAACTGTTCGCCAAGAAGACCACGACTCAGGAAGAAATGGATCAGGCGAATACCGAATTGCGGGTCGCCCGGGCCACGGTTGACTCGCAGCGTGAGGGGTTGCTGAAGCTGGAAAATGGGACTCGCCCGGAGGAACTGGCGGAAGCCAAGGCTCAACTGGAGGAAGCCCGGCAGATCTGGTTGCTGCGTCAGAACGGGTCGCGGGTCGAAGAGATTGCAGAAGCCGAAGCGGCCGTGGAATCGGCATCGGCTGCGATGAAGGCGATTCAGCGGCAACTGGACGAACTTGCGATCAAGGCACCCGCGGACGGCAAGGTTGAGGCGATTGATCTGCGACCGGGTGACCTGGTCGGGGCGAATGCCCCGGTGATCTCGGTGATGGACCTGTCGCAGTTGTGGGTCCGTGCGTACGTTCCCGAAAATCGGTTGTCGTTGAAGGTTGGGGATTCCGTGAAGATCTCGGTGGACAGTTTTCCAGGCGAACTGTTCGCGGCGACGATCACGTTCGTGTCACGCCAGGCCGAGTTCACTCCGGGAAACGTACAGACTCCCGAGGAACGTTCCAAGCAGGTGTTTCGAATCAAAGTGACATTGGAAGCCGCCGGTGGCGATCGATTGCGACCCGGCATGGCCGCAGACGTGTGGCTGGGGGAAAGGGGTTAGTGGGACGTGGAGCGTGGAACGGAAGAAGGCCCTGCCCTCGCCCCGCCATCCGCGACTCACTTCCTCAAAGTACCATGAACAGTCCTGTCATCAATGTACAACATCTGACGCGATCGTTCGGCGCGCTGACCGCCGTCAGCGATGTCAGCTTCCAGGTTCATCGGGGAGCCATCTTTGGATTGCTGGGGCCCAACGGCAGTGGCAAGTCGACAATTATCCGAATGTTGTGCGGTGTGCTGGAGCCATCGTCGGGGTCGGCCACAGTCCTGGGTTATGACGTGCAGAGGGACTCCGAAGCGATCAAGCGGCGAATCGGTTACATGTCGCAGAAGTTCAGCCTGTACTCGGACCTGAGCGTTCGCGAGAACATTGAATTCTACGGTCGGATCTACGGTTTGGGGGCAGAACGGCTGAAGGAACGTTCGCACGCCGTGCAGGAACTGACCGGGATCAGCGATCGACTGGATCAACTGGCATCAACGTTGTCGGGGGGCTGGAAGCAGCGTCTGGCTTTGGCGTGTGCGCTGATTCACGAACCGGACGTCCTGTTTCTGGACGAACCGACCGCCGGGATTGATCCCGTGGCCCGGCGCGACCTGTGGGACCTGCTGTTCGATTTGTCCGGACGTGGTGTGACGTTGTTTGTGACCACGCACTACATGGATGAAGCCGAACGGTGCAGCGATGTGGGATACATCTATCTGTCGAAGTTGATCGTGGGTGGCAAGCCGGCAGAATTGAAGCGGCTGCCCCAGGTCACTCCGCCCGGGACCCGGCGTTTCGAGCTTGAGATTGCCGCACCGACGGAAAGTCTGTCAAAGTTGCGTTCAGTGGACGGGGTGGTTGACGCCACGTTGTTTGGTCAGACGATTCACGTCCTGGCCTCTGACAAGCTCAGTGAAAGCGGCATGCTGGAACAGCTGCATGTGTTACCGGACCAGGTTCACATGCGTGCGATTGAGCCAACTCTGGAAGATGTGTTTGTCACGTTGACTCGAGCGGCGGAAGAAGCGAGTCATTCGCCGACCAACGACGCTGCATCTGCCGCTTCCACGGCACCTGCGACTGTAGAAGTGTCGGAATCTCAGGCCGCCGTGGATGGTGGTGTTGACGATTCGGAGCCCGTGGACAACGTTTCTGATAGCCGGCCCGGCACATCGTCGGTCGTGACGGCGGATCCCGGACGCCGGTCGACTCGCGGGTTCATTGCGATGTTGGTCAAGGAGTTCTCGCACATTCGCCGCGAGCCTTCGACGATCATGTTCATGCTGGTTGTGCCGGTGATGCAGACCATCATCTTCGGCTATGCGATCCAGCAGGAGATCGAGCATATCCCGACAATTGTTTTCAATCTGGACGGCCGTCAGGCGTCGCGTGAATTGGTGGACAGTTTTCGGAACACGCGCTCCTTCTCAATCCTGGATCCCGCATACGACGATGAAGCGTTTCGGCGGGCACTCGTGTCCGGCCGGGCCAAGGTGGGAGTGCGAATCCCGCCGGACTATTCCGATCGGTTGCTGAAGGGTGAGCAGGTGTCGGTGCAGGTGCTGATCGACGGGAGCGATTCGCAGGTGGCGAATACCGCGCTGCATGCGGCTCAACTGCTGGGAGTGTCGTTGTCGTTCCGGATCACGCGTCCCTTCGCGGAATCATTACCGGCGGTCCCGTCGCGCGACCCCAGCGGGCATGTGGCGATGCCGATCGATATGCGGCCACGGCTGTTGTACAACCCCGATCTGGAAAGTTCGCACTTTTTTGTGCCGGGTCTGGTGGGGATCATCCTGCAACTGGTGACCTTGTTTCTGACGTCGTTTGCGATCGTGCGTGAACGGGAATTGGGGACGCTGGAGCAGCTGTTCGTGACTCCGGTCGGCCGGCTGGGATTGCTGCTGGGGAAACTGGTTCCGTATGCCTGCATCGGAACACTGGAAACACTGATCGTGCTGACCGTGATGGTGTACCTGTTCGGGGTTCCGATTCACGGCAGCCTGGCATTGCTGATGGGTCTGTCGTCGCTGTTCATCGTCTGCGCGCTGGCGCTGGGGCTGCTGGTCTCGACGGTGGCAAGAACCCAGTTGCAGGCGATGCAGTTTGCGTTCCTGCTGATGCTGCCCACGGTGTTGCTTTCGGGATTCATGTTTCCGCGCAGCGAGATGCCCTTCCCGATTTACGTCGTGTCGTTTGCTATTCCGGCGACATATTTCCTGGAAATCCTGCGGGGGATCATTTTGCGGGGCGCGGACTTTTTTGATCTGATTCCGCAGGTGACGGGGCTGTTGATCACATGCCTGGCGATTCTGACGCTGAGCGTGACCCGGTTCCGCAAGCAGCTGGCGTAATTCAGGGATCCCGGCGAAGAGGCGGAATAAGGATGATTCGTCACAGATCTTCAGGTCGCGGGATTTGCCAATAACTCATGAGGAATGTGGGGGGGCAAACCGGGGGGGGCGCCAACCGGACCGGGGGAGTTGTCTCCCCCGGTCGCGGGGCGGATTGCCAGGACCAACATCAGCCGACGGGGAAGGATCGGGTGACAATGGTGGCAATCAGGATGTAGACCGGAATCCCGATGGTCACATTGTAGGAAAAGGTGCAGCCGAGCGACGCGGCCAGTGGCAGCGTGGGACTGGCTTCCGGGATTGCCAGGCGCTGGACCGCCGGAACGGCGATGTACGAAGCGGCACCGCACAGGACTGCGAACAACAGATACGTCCCAATGGCGAATGGCTCTCCCAGGAACATGCTGTAACCGTGGGCGATCAGGATTCCGGAAGTGGCGAAGATATTGGGAGCGATCAGAGCAAAGGCCACGAATTGCCAGCCCGCGGCGCCGAGATCCTTCAGTTTCGAGCAGGCCGTAATTCCCATTTCCAGCAGGAAGATGCACAGCATGCCATGGAACAACGTCACGAACAGCGGATCATCGGTGTCAGTGACCTTGGCACCCTGCAGGCGTCCGATGAAGCCAATCGCAATTCCGGCGAAGAGCAGGAAGATCCCCGGGTTCATGAAGACTTCGTGCAACGTTTCCTTGTTCAGCCAGCCGGCCTGTTTGGCGGCGGCGATTTCGCTTTCCGGCAATCCCGCCTCGGCTTCCAACGCCAGCATGGCTTCCTGACGATCGGCGGCACCGCGATCAGGGGACTTTTCTGAATGATCACTGTGTTCTGAGGCGGGTACAGCCCGCTTCAGCAGTGGATTGTAGCCGGGATCGCCAGGCATGTTGCCGGCGCCATCCATCCCTTCGCGACGCAATTGAGAAACGATGTACAGCGCCACGAGGCAGCCAGGAATCTCCATGATCGCCAGCATCACCGGCATATAAGGAGCGTAGGCGATTTTCGCTGCAGTGATGACCCCCATCGCCGTCACGAATGTCCCGGCAGAATCACTGCCATAAAATCCGGCCACGGTCGCGGCATCGACTTTGCGAAGCCGAGTCGTTCCGCGCAAGATCTGGTATGCAACAATTCCGATGACGCCATTGGTAATAAAGCCAATCACCATGAAACCGATGGCCTGCTTCAGCATGGCAGGCTCCAGGCCAGCCAGTTCCTCGCCACCGTGCCAACCAATCGCCAGCAGCAGATAAATGGTCAGTCCCTGGTAAACAGCCTTGGGAAACTCCAATTTGACCTTAAAGAGAGGGATCAGGAAACCGGCGTAGAAGAACAAGAGCAACGGTTTAAACAAGTTGTGCAAAAAATTGTCGAGGAACTCGTGTAACACTGGGAAACTCCATTCCTGAATTCGGATTGAACAATCAACTGCCAATGTTTGGCAATAGTGGTGGCTAGTCCTATAGCAGGGAAAATGCCATTGGACTTCGTGGCCAGCAGTCTTGCGAAGAGTTAACCATGCAAAGCCAGAAATTGGGCAGAGTCGAATGCAACTCATGGATTTCAGGGGGAAATCTAAGTGGCTCGAAAACTTCCTTAGAGGAAATATTCATGCCAAATTGGAGGTCGGGTGCGAGCCTGGCAAGCGTTGATTCATGTGTCTGGCTTAAAAGTTGTCCATGTGGATAACAATCAGATGGCAAATGTGGCCATTGGTGGATGATTACGCGATATTCACAATTCGGCATTCTGGAACGAAATGGCGAAGGTTGGCGTGACCACTCAAGACGGTCCACCAGCACGGATCCACTGCTGAAAGCGGGATTTCTTGGGCCACGGCGGGTGTCTTGGGAGGGGCATTCCGAAAAGCGACGATTTCGGAGACGGGGTCATTCTGAATTCCGAATTCGCGCCGGTGTGCACTTCGTAAGGATATGAGACGTTCTGGACAGTGATTGTGGCATTGCGATTGCTTGTCGGGCAGGAATGGCGTCTTGATCTGGAGGTGTCACACAGGCATGCGAAGTCAGTTGATCCTGAGAATTGCCGCCCCCATGGTCCTGACCAGTGCGCTGCTGGTCGTGCTGGGGATTGCTGCCGCCTGGAACATCCAACGTCAGCAGCGAAACAGTTCGGATTTGATTCAAAAGGAAGTCCACGGAATGATTGCGGCACAGGACTTGTGCAGTGACATGCGCGAGATCCGCCACGAATTGCACCAGTATCGTCACGATGGTTCCGGTCGCCATCTCGACTTCATATCCCGGCGTTGCGAAGTCGCGCTGGAGCACCTGAAAGCGGCCAAGGGGATCATTCATGCACCTCATGATGAGCTGGCTGTGCAGGCCATCGAAACGAGATGGCAGCAGTTCTCGAATCGCTATGCGGAGTTTCTGGCGGTCCGGGGGATGCATGCGGAGGACGAGGGGATTGACGAGCGGGATGCCGCGGCAGTGGTTCAAGCGTCCGGTTTGCGTGCGCGACTGACGGACCCGCTGCTGACGGATATCACTCAGGTGCTGGTCCCCGCCAAGGAGTTTCTGGCACTGGACCGGGTCCTGGTGGACAAGAACAACGAAACCAACCGCCAGCAGATGGAGACCGTGCGGCTGACCTTGTTGTGGCTGGGAATCTGCGGTGGATTGGCCGGGCTGATTGGCGGGATCGTCATCGCCCGCAGCATCGGCCAATCGGTTGTGCAACTGGATGTCAGCGTGCGGGGAGCGGCCGATCTGCTTCGCGACGTTGTGGGGCCGGTGAAAATCTCGCAAAGGAATGGCTTTCGCGAACTCGAATCTGGTTTGCGTCAAGTCGAAAACCACATTGCCACCGTCGTCGAACGATTGCAGCAGCGCGATCTGGAAGTCTTGCGAAACGACCAGTTGGCTGCCGTGGGGCAACTGGCTGCCGGGGTGGCTCACGAACTGCGAAACCCGCTGATGCCCATGAAAATGCTGGTTCAGGCGGCTGTCGACAGGAACGACAGTATTGGACTGCACGGGCGGCAGTTACAAGTTGTGGAGGAGGAGATCCTGAGGATGGAAAAGACCATCCAGGAGTTTCTCGACTTTGCGCGTCCACCCGTTCCCGAAATTGCCCCGTTCGATTTGCGACTGGCGATTGCTCAAACGTTGGATCTGGTGTCACTGAGGGCCGAGCAACAGCAGGTGGAGATCGTAGAGTCGATCTCGACGGAAAAGAGTCTGATCGTGGCCGCGGATTTGTCGCAGATCCGGCAGGTGTTCCTGAACCTGTTGTTGAATTCCATTGATGCCATGCGAGGCGGTGGCCGGGTGAATATCCGGTTATCGCGACTGGATCGGTCGTTGCCGGAAGACTGGAATCAGGCGGCGGGGTCGAACTGGATCTGCATCGTGATTCAGGACAGCGGGCCCGGGTTGTCTGCCGAGGTGCTGGATCGAGTGTTTGAGCCGTTTGTCAGTACGAAAGAAACGGGAACTGGATTGGGACTGTCGATTTGCCGGCGGATCATTGAGGTTCACGGGGGGACGATCCGCGCGGCCAATCATCCGGACGGCGGGGCGATGTTTTCAATTTACCTGCCGGTTCCCGAGTTGCCAGAGGCGGAGATGGATCGGCTGGCGCTGTTGGCGGCGAGCTGACCGCCAGCAGCAGCGGGGCGCGATAGCCGATGGTTGTCGCAGTTGCATTCAAGGTCGATGTCAGTGGAGGGGCGCGACATGGAACGAGAATTTGAAATGATGAATACCGATTCCAACGGCAGTGGCTCTGTTCAACGTCCGAATGAGCCGTCCGAACTGGCCACATTGCTGGTGATCGATGATGAGCCCAATCTGGTCTTTTCCATCCGGGAGACGCTGTCTTCTCCCAACCTGAATGTCATTTCGGCGTTCACGGGACGGGATGGGATCGAGCAGGTGCGTCAACGACGTCCCAATGCCGTGCTGCTGGATGTCCGGTTGCCGGACCAGTCGGGCCTGGATGTCTATGACAGGATCCGGCAGATCGATCCCCGGTTGCCCGTTGTCATCATGACCGCCTTCGCGAAGACGGATACCGCGATCGAGGCGATGAGTCGCGGGGCCTACGAGTACCTGACCAAGCCGGTGGACTTTCGTAAGTTAAAGAGCGTTGTGACGAAGGCGCTGGAGTTGAGTCGCCTCAGCCGGATTTCGCCGACGCTGCCGAATGAAGCGGTGGACGAACCGTCGGCAGAGAAAATCGTCGGGCATTCGCCAGAAATGCAGGAGGTTTACAAGAAGATTGGCCGCATCGCGCCGCAGGAATCCACGGTCCTGATTCTGGGTGAAAGCGGGACCGGCAAGGAACTGGTGGCGCGCGCGATCTACCAGCACAGCAATCGTCGCCAGATGCCATACCTGGCAATCAACTGCGCCGCCTTGCCGGCGACCATCCTGGAAAGCGAACTGTTCGGTCACGAGCGCGGGGCCTTTACCGGTGCGGAACAACGCCGGATCGGAAAATTCGAACAGGTGAACGGCGGGACGATTTTCCTGGATGAAATTGGCGACATGAGCCCTGCAACCCAGGCCATGGCGTTGCGGCTGCTGCAGGAACAGCAGTTTGAACGCGTGGGTGGCAACGACACCATCACGACCGATGTGCGGATCATCGCCGCGACAAACCGCGACCTGGGAAAGGATGTGGCGGAGGGGCGGTTTCGACAGGATTTGTATTACCGTTTGAACGGATTCACGATACAGTTGCCCCCGCTGCGGGATCGGCCGGACGATATTCCGGGTCTGGCCGAGCATTTTGTCAAAGTGTTCAATCGGGAACTGAACAAGAATATCCGGACGATCGCCCCTACCACCATGGAGATTCTTGAGCGACATCAGTGGCCCGGCAATGTCCGCGAATTCCAAAGTGCGATTCGCTATGCGCTGGTGCATGCCAGCGGGAGTGTTTTGTTCCCGGAGTGCCTGCCTGACACGTGCCTGGTTGCAAATCAACCCTCCGTGAGGTATCCGATGGACATCCATCCGGTCATCGCAGAGATGAATTCCAGTGTCGTTGCCGGTGAACCGGAATTCGCGTTTATCAAGTTGATGGAGTATGTCCGAAACGTGCTTCACGAAGGCAGGCAGGATCTTTATCGCAATGTGATCCATGAAGTGGATCGGCACATGTTTCATGAAGTCATGAAGTACTTCCATGGAAATCAACTGCAGGCGGCCGAGCGGCTGGGAATCTCGCGGATGACACTGCGATCGAAACTGCGGGCCCTGGGAATGATTCCAGATCGAAGTCAGAATTGAGGAAAAATGTCGAGGTTGAAGAGTCTGTGGCAGGCGGTCATTGTCGCACTTGATTTGTCTTCGTCCGGTAAATGGTTTGTCCTGTCCAGTTTGATTGGCGTGGTTGCCGGCCTGGGTGCCATCGTGTTTCAGGTTGCCAGCCAGTCGGTGTTGCACTTCACCCTCGTTCAGTTTGCGGGATATGCCCCGGCGGAGCCAGCCGGTGAACACGCGCTGTTTCCCCACTCGCCAATGGACCTTTCCGTCTGGATGATCGTGGCTGTGATGGCGGCGGGAGGCCTGGTATCGGGGTGGATTGTTTACACGTTTGCACCTGAGGCCGAAGGACACGGTACCGATGCGGCCATCGAAGCATTTCACCAGAAGCGGGGGTTCATCCGTGCCCGGATTCCCCTGATTAAACTGGTGGCCTCGGCGATCACCATTGGAACCGGGGGATCGGGGGGGCGTGAAGGCCCGATTGCCCAGATTGGGGCCGGGTTTGGTTCATTCCTGGCGACCCGATTGAATCTTTCGGCGCGCGATCGTCGGATCATGCTGGCGGCGGGAATGGGGGCGGGTGTCGGTTCCATTTTTCGAGCTCCGCTGGCGGGAGCACTGTTTGCCGCAGAAATCCTGTATCGCGATGCTGACCTGGAATCCGACGTGATCGTCCCGGCCGCCATCGCTTCGATTGTCGGATACAGCGTGTTTTCGATGTTCCTTCCCGCCGGGCACCGGTTCATGCCGCTGTTTGGAAATCACCTGGAATACTCGGTCGGGTCGCCGGCAGAATTGCTGCCGCTGACGATCCTGGCCGTATTCCTAGTTGTCATGGGGGCCGTCTACGTCAAGACCTTTTACGGGCTGACCGCTCAACTGAAAAAGCTGCCCGTGATTCCGCATCTGCGACCAATGCTCGGTGCCGCGAGCGCGGGGTTGGTGGGAATCGGATTGTACGAACTGTTCGGCCGGGACCAGCGGGCATTGGCGGTGTTGTCAACGGGCTACGGAACCTTGCAGGCGGCCCTGCAGAATGCAGATGAACTCGGCGTCGGGCTACTGCTGGCGATCGCCGTCTTCAAGATCCTGACCACCTCCTTGACCATCGGCTCCGGCGGATCCGGCGGTGTGTTTGGTCCTTCGATGGTGATCGGCGGTTGTCTTGGTGCCGCAGTGGGCAAGGTTCTGAATGGGATGTGGCCGGAACTCGTGCCGCACCCGGAAGTCTATGCCATCGTGGGGATGGCGGGCTTTTTCGCGGGGTGCGCGCATGCCCCGATTTCCACCATCATCATGGTGTCCGAAATGACGGGCGACTACAAGTTGTTGCTGCCGACAATGTGGGTCTCAACGCTCTGTTTCGTGTTGAGTCGCCGCTGGACGTTGTATGAAAAGCAGGTTCCCTCCCGGCTGGAGTCTCCTGCCCACCGTGGAGACTTCCTGGTGGATGTGCTGGAGGGTATTCGTGTCTCGGACGTCCCCTTGCGCGAACGCAAGTCCGTTCTGGAATCGATGTCGTTGCACGAAATCCTGCAGTTGCTGCCTGAAACTCGCCAGAATTATTTTCCTGTCACGGATGCCAATCAACGACTCGTCGGTATTTTTTCGACGGACGATGTGCGTTCCTATTTGTATGACGATTCGATCTGGCACCTGGCCGTGGCTCGCGACGTCATGACCACCAAGATCATCAGCGTCCGGAAAGATGACGATTTGAATACCGCGATGCGCCGCTTTACCGAACTGAACCTGGACGAGATTCCCGTGCTGGATGGAACGGATTCCCGCAGGCTGGTTGGCATGCTGCGCCGAAAGGACGCGATTTCCATTTACAACCGCCGTGTCATGGAACGGCAAAAGCAGGCGCAGGATCACGCGTAGCAACCCGTGGAGAGCACACTGTCATCTTGGCGTGATGCTTGTAGCAGGCCAGTCGTGGCTTCCACCGACGCGGGGTCGGTGGAGAGCGACCGATCAGAAATCGATTTGGGCCCGCAGGGCAACGATGTCGCAGACCGTGCTGACTCCGCCGCGGTTGCTGTTGGCGATGATGTAGTTGAACTGGAACTTGGTGTATTGGTTCAGGTACCAGTTCACCCCGAAGGTGACGTCATTGACGGCCCCGCCCCAGGCGATATTCGGTCCGCCCGGTTGCGCTGGTGCTGTCACCAGTGGGGCAAACGGGACGGTCGAATTTGAATCGATGTACGAGTAGCGTGCCGCCAGTTCCCAGGCACCGATGCCACCGCATTCACCCCAGGGTCGGAGCGGCTTGATCCGGCCGAGCACGGCTGCGACCTTGTTGTATGGTCGGACTTCACCCGTCAACAGATAACCCGCCTGGCAATAAAACGCGGGAACCGTCACTGTCGTACCGCCAAAGTCCATGACGGAAAAGCGGGCTTCCGATTGCCAGTGCAGCGAATTGTAGACTCCGGCCAGTTCCGCATTCAGCAGGTTGGCGTTGTCATAGAACAGCGGTCCGGTGTTGTAGAAGAACGGGAAGTCGCCCCCGGTTCCGCCCCCGACGGCACCCCCGGGCACACTCTGCGAGGTGTAAGTACCTGCAACGCCGCCGTATTCCGGCGTGTTGCGATAAGCGGCACCCGCATTACCGGGCATCGTAAACGAATGGCCAAACCCGGCATGAAGCACTCTGCGACCATCTTCTTCATACCAGGGAAGTGCAGTGAGTCGAAAGGCTGTTCCCATCCCTTTGTTGCCATAGTGGTTCCCCCAGGCGTCTGTGGGAAATCCGAAGACGGAACCCGCCCAGGTGACCGACTTGTCTTCGTTCATGTCGTGAAAACCGATCCCCGTTTCGCGAAAAGGGGCCATTCCGAACATCAGCGGACGTTCCAGGAATGTCAGTTCACGGACGCTGGTCAGTTCATCCATCCCGAACGGTTGTCGCCACTGGCCAACGCGGACGTTGCCAAACAGCGGGACATCATGCACATCCAGCCAGACATCCATGAATGACGGGCGACCGGGAGTTGCAAAGTCCATTTCCAGCATGTAACTGACGTTTTGCGAGACGTCCCCGACGGCAGCCAGACGAGCACGGCGGAAGCCCAGGTCATTCTGGATTGTGCCATACTGAGCCTGGTTACCGCCGCTTTGGTTGAAGTAGCCGGCATCCATCTGGAAGAAGCCGGTAATCTTCGTGTTTGGATACGTTGGAGTACCGGCCTTGATGATGGGGCCGATGTCGGTGGAACGGAGTCGTCCCGGTGCCAATGTTCCCAGTTCCAGACTCTGCTGGAGATTCCCCATGCGGGTTTCCAGGTTCGACAAGCGCTGCTGGATGAGATCGTCGGCAGGCGGTGGTTCGGCTCCGATCGGTGCCGGCAATTCGGTGTCGTCCGACTCGGGGTCGGCCAAGTCTGCCGCAGCGACAGTGACGGGACGAAGGGGTTCATCGGCGAGTGTCGAACTGCAGTGGGCCTGCAGACCGGCAGCGGCAATTCCCGCCGCTAACGCGCAATATCTCCATGGGAACGATGCTTTTGGCATTCCATCTTACCTTCGCGTGAAGTCGACTCCATTCGGGCATCACGGCTGATGCCAATCCCCATCGTTCATATCGTCGTTTCATAGAGACCTCGAACTGCCGCGTCGCCGTAAGTCGCGAAAATGTCAGGCTAAGAATATTACAATCCGGCACAGTTTGACTTTGCAGGGCGACCTGAAACTTTACACCGAATAATTCATTGCCACGCAGCGGCGAAACGGGACTGTCAACCGAAGTGACCCTTCGCCGCCCGATGGCGACAGGCGCTTTTGGCCGCTTTTGGCGTTGACCATGGAAAGCCGCTGGGGAGGCGGCTATCCTTGCACCACACCTACATCATGTTCGGGTGGTCGAATTCTCTGGCGGTTCTCGCGATCAGGAGCCCATATATGTCGAACGCGCTTCCTCGACGTCAATTCTTGAAATCCGCATTGTCGATCGGCGGCACCGCCGTGTTGGCACCGACGATTATTCCAAGTTCGGCTCTTGGCCTGGACGGCAACGTGGCTCCGAGCGAACGAATCGTGGTTGGCGGCATCGGCATCGGGAACCGGGGAACTTATGATCTGGGGTGTTTCCTGGAGCAGAATGATGTCCGGTTCGCGGCAGTCTGCGACGTCAAGGAATCGCGCCGCGTCGGCGTCAAGAAACTGGCGGACGGCAAGTACGGCAATCAGGCGTGCGAAATGCATCGCGACTATCGCGAACTGCTTGACCGCAGTGATCTGGATGCCGTGTTGATCGCCACGGGACCGAACTGGCACGCCACGATGGCCATGAACGCCGCCAAGGCCGGCAAGGACATGTATTGCGAAAAGCCCTGTACGAAGAACATCTCACAAAGTCTGATCCTGAAGGAGACCATGCGCCGCACTGGCCGTGTCTTCCAGGCCGGTACGCAACGACGAAACCTGCCTCACTTTGCCTTCGCCTGTGAACTGGCACGCACCGGAAAACTGGGCAAGCTCAAAAAGGTCTACGCGCACCCTGCAGGAATGCAGGCGATGATGAGTGGCTGGCTGCCGGCGTTTCCCGAACCGGACAAGGAAGTGATTGACTGGGATCTGTACCTGGGCCCCGCCGCGTGGCGGCCGTTCAATCCCAAGTTGCTGGACGGGTTCAATTTTGAAAAGGGTGGCGGCCTGGTCGGCGGCGGGGTTCTCGAATGGGGTTCCCATTGTGTGGACTTGTGTCAATGGGCCGTCGGCGATTGCCTGCCGCCCGTCGAGTACAACGCGCCGAAAGATGGCGAATTGATGGCGCGCTACGAAAACGGTGTTGAACTGATCTTCCGTGAAAAAGGCTGGATTCCGCTGGGATCGTGTCCCGTGCGATTTGAAGGAGAGACCGGCTGGGTCGAAGCGGGCGACAGCGGCAAGCTCGTGCTGAGTTCTCCGGAACTGCTGGCGGGACGAACCGTCGCCGAAGTGGGCGGCTACCCGGCGACGTTCCACGTTCGCGACTTCCTCGACTGTGTGAAATCGCGCAGCCAGCCGAAGGGGAACGCCGAAGCGGCCTGCAACGCGCACATCGCCTGTCACGGTGCCAACATCGCCCTGTTCCTGGGGCGAACCGTCAAGTTCGACAACAAGACGAATGCGTTCGTGGACGACGCTGATGCGAATCGCCTGCGATCCGAAGCGATTCGAGAACCATGGCGACTGTAGTGCCGGAAGCGATCTGATCTGCGCAGGCCATCTGTTCCCGCTTTGAACCACACCGAGACTAACTCTCAGGATCGATACCATGCACACGACTTGGAATCTCATACGCACAGTTACTTGTCTTGCCGCACTGACAATCCTTGCTTCGTCATCCGTGATGGCAGACGAGGCGGCCAACGCGGCCCTGGAAAAGGAATTGATTGCCGTCCTGCGCTCGGATGGGCCAGCGGCGGACAAAGCCATCGCCTGCAAGAAGCTGGCGATCTACGGTTCGAGTGAGTCGGTGACCGATCTGGCGAAACTGCTGAGCGATCCGCAACTGGCTTCCTGGGCGCGGATCGCGCTGGAAGCCATTCCCGGGACTGAAGCCGACGCGGCGTTGCGAACCGCCAGTGAACCACTCGAAGGGAGGTTGCTGATCGGCGTCCTCAATTCCATCGGCGTGCGCCGCGATGCCGGCGCTGTGGCCGTCTTGAAGAAGCGACTGGAAGACCAGGACGCAGACGTCGCCTCGGCCGCCGCCGTGGCACTGGGGCATATCGGTAATGACGAAGCCACCCAGGTCTTGCGGAGCGCCCTGGTCTCCGTTCCTGCCTCGGTGCGATCCGCCGTCGCCGAGGGTTGTGTGTTATGTGCCGAGCGGCTGCATGCCGGCGGCAAGTCGGCGGACGCCGTGGCAATCTACGACGAAGTCCGCAAGGCCGAAGTTCCCCAACCCAGGATTCTCGAAGCGACTCGCGGAGCCATTCTCGCCCGTCAGCAGGACGGAATTCCGATGCTGCTGGAACTGTTTCAATCAAATGACAAGGCGATGTTCAATATTGGCCTGAGCACGACACGTGAATTCCCTGGCAATGCACTCGACAAACTGCTGCCGGCTGAAGTGGCCCGCGTCACACCCGGGCGGGGGGCACTGTTGATCCTGGCGATGGCGGATCGCAAGGAGACCGTAGTGGTGCCTGCGATCGTGGACGCAGCCGCCAACGGGTCCAAACCGGTCAAGCTGGCGGCCATTGGAGCGCTTGCCAGAGTCGGAGACGTCTCGTCGCTGCCCACATTGCTGGATGCCGCCGTCGATCCCGACGCCGAACTGGCCGTGGCTGCCAAGGCGACGCTGGCGGATCTTCCCGGCAAGGAAGTCGACGCGAAAATCACCAGTCTGCTGAATGGTGCCAAGGGGAAAATGTATCCGCTGCTGCTCGGGCTGATTGGCCAGCGACGCATTGAAGCGACCGCTGCGCTCCTTAAGGCACTGGATCATTCTGACAAAGAAGTCCGGACCGCGGCGCTGGTCTCGCTGGGAGAGACGGTCAGTCTGAACGATTTGTCGGTCCTGATCACCCAGGCTTTGACCCCGAAGAACAACGACGACGCCGAAGTGGCTCAACAGGCGCTGAAAACGGCCTGTGTCCGGATGCCGGATCGTGAAGCGTGTGCATCGCAACTCGCGTCCGCCCTGGATCGAGCGGCGGAACCCGAAAAGCCGATGCTGTTGGAGATCCTGTCCGACGTTGGCGGGGAAAAGGCCTTGAACACGATCGGCAAGGTCTCCAAGAGCAAGTCTGCAGAACTTCAGGATGTCGGCAGCCGCCTGCTGGGAAAATGGAGCAGCCTGGATGCCGCCCCCGTGTTGCTTGACCTGGCGAAAACAGGTCCGGCGGCGCAATATCGGATTCGTGCACTGCGTGGTTACATTGGCCTCGCACGCAAGTTCCCGATGCCGGAACCGCAGCGGGTCGAAATGTGCCAGAATGCCCTCGACATCTCCAAGCTGGCCGAGCAGAAGCTGGTGCTGGATGTGTTGAAGATTCATCCGAGCCTTGAGTCGCTCAAGCTGGCGGTGAAGGTGACGCAGGGTGTTCCCGAGTTGAAAGACGAGGGAACCCAGTCGGTGGTGGCGATCGCCCAGAAGCTCGGCACCAAAGGGCCCGAAGTGGCCGAACTGCTCAGCCAGAGCGGCATTGGCAGGGTCAAGCTGGAAATCATCAAAGCCGAATATGGCAGCGGCACCATCCAGAAGGACGTCACCGCTGTTTTGCAGAAGCAGGCGAGTGAATTCCAGCTCGTGACTTTGCCCAAGGCCAACTACAACGATTCGTTTGGCGATCCCGCACCCAACGAAGTCAAGCAGCTCAAGGTCCAGTACCGCATGGACGACAAGGAGGGTTCCGCCACCTTTGCGGAGAACGCCTTGATCATCCTGCCCATGCCGAAGTGAATCAGAACTGAAATGCCAGGGCCATGAACGGACCATACAGCCGGGCGTTGAAGTCAAAGGCCGAACCACCGCTGTCGCTGTGTTTGTTGATATCCATTTGGCGGTAACCCGCGATCAGCGATGAACAGGAAGTCATTTTCCAATCAACGCCCGCGATCAGGTTCCAGGCGAACGTTGACGAGCTGCCAATACCGAACCCGCCGATATCGGCACGAGCAAACGCGTCCAGGGAATTCGTGACAGGGACTCTCGTCCTGGCTCCGATGACCATGTCGACCCAAGTCGACGAGGTACCCGTTTGGAATGACGGAATCGCGGGATTGAAGGGGTGGAATAGAAATGCGTTTCCAAACTGGTAGTACCGACCACCTGCCAGTAGATCGACGGACAGTGACTTCCCTTCAACAAAGAAGTCTGACGCTTCTACCAATCGATACATTCCCAAGCCTTCGATCAGGGTCTGCTGAAGTGTCACATCGACTTGTGCCGGCACGGTTTGTACAGCCGATGATGCACGAATCAGGTTGCCGTCGAGAATGAAGCCCCAATCTCCTTTTCCAACTTCCGTATGGAGCATCAGTGCTCCATCCACACTGCCAAGGTGTGACAGAACCTGGCCTGGAGTGAGGTCGACATTCAGGACCTGGTTGCCGATTCCGATCTGACCATTGACGCCTGCGATCCATCCGTAGGGGGCAATCAAAACCCACGTGCCACGAGCGGACGATGGCCCGGTGTATGCGTTACCATCAGTCGGTTGGCTTGGGGTGTAGATCGGCGTTGCTGTCGCCTGTGCATCGGTCGGCGGAAGAGGACTCTGGGGCAATTCTTCGAATGAAACTAGAAGGTTTGATTGAACTGGTACCGCTGAAGTAGCCTCTGCTTCTGCGAAGACGGTGACGAGATCGACGAGCGTCCCTTGCGCGGGGCGCAATTGTGGTTGGGGCTCGACGGCTTGTGCGAACCCACACAACATCACCACCAACCCAATGAAACCGGAATGAAAAACTCGACTGTGATACAGTCGCCGGGGTGTGGCGCGGCTCATCGGTGCATCCCTGCAAAAACCTGGGACGATCATGCCGAAGCAAGACATGCTGGAATGGATGATCGTGGAGGAAAAAAACTGGCTATTTCCGATATCGAAATTCAACCACCAAGGAACGCATTGGAAGAGCGATTGTCCAGATTAATGACAGTTGAAGCTTGACGAGGGTGCGGACAACGCGAGGTACGTAAGAATTGTGGCCGAACGCTCTCTGCGCTGATACAACCGGCAAATTCGTTAAAGTGTGACACGCGAACTGGACGATCATGAGGTAACTTTGTGGCCAGTGTGTCCATTTGTTTTGGTACATCGTCCGCATTTTTTGTTTTCGACCCGTCCACCACAGATCGCAGACTCCAAATCATTTGAAGGCGAGTTTGGATCGTTCAGTTGCCCTCTAGACATTCCCATTGTGAGGCACTGCGGGAGCTTCGGCTGATGACTCTCTGGTCATATCAACGCCGGAGAAGTTGCGCCGTTCACCTGTTGGCGGCGTTCCTGCTGCTCACCCGGTCCCTGTGCGGAGCGGAGACGAATGGTCCGGCAGATGTTGATCCGTCCAGTCTGGCGAATGTGCAGAACAGGCTGCGTGAACTGGAGCAGAGCCAGCAATCTCTGATCGAACAAAACCGACAATTGTCGTCGCGAATTAAAAGTCTGTCGGGTCAGAACTCGCAGTACACGAATGGGCACCGGCAGGAGACCGCTTTGGTTCCTCCGGCACCGTCGAGCGATCCGCACACTGACGAGATGCGAAACCTTTCGTCGCCTGCTCCGGAGACCCAGGTCCCTGCGAACATCTTCGCGCCGTCCTTTGATACGTCGGACGAATTCCCGCTGGAGCGACAGCCTTCTTGGACCAACTCCGGCACATCGTCTACGGCATTCGTGACCAGCTTTGATCGCGGCTTTGTGATCCGCCCCACCAACTCTGAAGAGACACCGTTTGAATTAAAAATCAATGGGCAAAATCAGATCCGGTACACTGGTTTCGAGCGTGAGGACCCAACGTGGACGGACAGTGCTGGCGTCACGTCGCCGGTGAATAACATGAGCAACTTTCAGATTCCACGTGGCCGACTCATTTTCTCGGGTTACACGTTTCGCAAAGAACTGCTGTACAACCTGAACATCGACTACAACACCGTCGGCAACAGCCAGATCAATTTCCGCGCTTACTGGCTGGCCTGGCGGTTCAATCGGGCGATGACCCTTTATGCCGGGCAGAGCAAGGTCCCAGGCGGCCGTGAATGGCTCTTATCATTCGTGGATACACAGGGAGCCGATCGATCAATGGCCACCACATTCTTTCGCCCCAGCTTGAGCCAGGGGATCTGGGCCACAGGGGAGCCGATCGAAGGCGTTTTCTATCATGTCATGATGTCCAACGGGTTCAACACTCTTGGTTCGACGCCTCAGCAACTCAGCTCACTCATGGCGTTTTCCGGCTCTATGTGGTGGGAGCCACTTGGGGAATTCGGGCGAGGGTATTCTGACTTTGAATGTCATTCGGAACTTGCCATGCGCCTCGGAACCAGCCTCACCTATGCCCCTGAACGAGGACCGCAAGGGGGTTCCTCGGTTCCCGAAAATGCCGACATTCGACTCTCCGATGGGACACTGATCACGCAATCAGGTGCCCTGGCGCCTGGAGTCACTTTGAACGCGTTCAAAATCGGTCTCACCTCGGTCGATCTGGCGTTCAAATACCGAGGATTGAGTCTGAGCGGCGAGTTCTACTCACAGGATCTGTTCGAATTATCAGGGTCCGGACCACTTCCCCGGTCATCCATTCACCAATATGGAGGTTTCGCACAAGCGGGCCTCTTCGTGATTCCGCAGAAGCTGGAACCATATGTCCGCACTTCGTACGTTACGGGTCCAAATGGGACGGGATCCGAATACGCCGGAGGTTTCAACTGGTTCTTCCTGCCGGGTAAACAGAATCTCCGGTTCACTTTGGATGCGGCGTGGCTCAATCAATGTCCCGCCGATCAGAATCGCACCAACCTCCAGGCTGGGCAGACGGGAATCCTGGTGCGGTCGCAACTGCAAATCTTCTTTTAGAATCTGTGACGATTGTAAGCGTTTCTCCGATTAGAACGGGTCAAAGCTGAAATCCAGCGTCGTCTGAGCCTGGGGCATGACACGAAACCGTCGTCAGTGCCGATGGAATAAGCGACGGGTGGTACAAATCAAGCCACCGACATTTCACATGGACGATGGTGAATGAACGGGATGTTCGCTTCCACTGTGCGGCTTTGTCTTTTGGCGTGGGCGATCGTTGCTGGCATGCAGCAGGCCATCGCTCAAAGTGATCTGAGCGATACCATCTCGGATGCCTACAGTGCCACCGTCACTGACAATCTGCCGGACGGGAGTGTTTCGCCGCTCGCGTCCGATCGCATCGACATCTGGTCACAGCCGACCCTGACGGGAGACTGGGGCGGGCTGCGGACTCGACTTCAGGATTCAGGAGTGACGTTCGCCGGCAGGTCGACGCAATTCGCGTTCGGGATCGATGGCGGAGTCAACGCGCCTCCTCCCCCGCCACTCGCGCTGGGCAACACGTTCAAATACACGGGCCGTGGCGAATACGATCTGAATCTGGACCTCGAAAAGTTCGGCGGATTGCCCAAGGGAACGTTGCTGGTGCGCGCCGAGCACTGGTATGGGCAATACGGCAATGTCAGTCTGAACAGTGGCTCATTTGCTCCAACAATCTTCCCTGCGGCAACACCACCCGGCAATCCCAACAATCCGGGCAGCCTGTACTTGACCAATTTTCTTTACACACAACCGCTTTCGCAAAACCTGATTGTTTTCGCTGGCAAGAAAGATGTACTGGGCGCTGCTGATCAGGACATTTTCGCGGGCGGTGACGGAACCAGTCAGTTCGTCAATCAGGCGCTGATTGCAAACCCTTCATTTCTCCTCGGTCTGCCATATACGTCGTACACTGCGGGATTTGTTTCACCGCAAAAGTGGGGCTTTTTGAAAGGCTACGTTTACGACCCCACAGACCGAACGACGCAGGTGCTGCAAGTCAATGACATATTCTCCCGGGGAATCATCGTCGGTGGCGAAGTGATGCTGAACAGCAACCTGTTCGAACTCGCAGGAGAACATCACATCGGCGGGATCTGGAAGCACCACGCCTTGAACAATCTGGCATTCACCGAGCCTCCGCCCGGCGTGTACCCCGAACCCGTCAATCCCGGTCGACCGTTGTTGATGAATTCCTACACCCTCTACTACGGCTTCGACCAGTACCTGGTTCAGTTTTCGGGAAGTAAGAAGAGCGGTTGGGGCCTTTTCGGCCGAGCTTCCATCAGCGACGGGAATCCAACACCAGTTCAATACTTTCTGAGCGCCGGCATTGGTGGAGACAGCCCCATACGACGCGATCGCGGCGACAAGTTTGGCATCGGTTGGTATTTTGTTGGTGCCAGCAACCAATTTGGCCCCATTCCTCGCGCCGTCTTCGGGCCAACCAACGGATCAGGTGTCGAGTTGTATTACAATTTTCAGGTCAACCCCTGGCTGAATATCACGCCGGACATCCAGTTCATTCAACCTGGAAACCGCGGCATCGCCAAGGATTCGTTTGTTTATGGCATTCGCGCGAATCTTGTCCTGTAAACAGCAGGCGGATTTCTGATTTACGAGCTGCATTGTTCGTCTGATGCAAATGTGAAACAAAAATGGCGGCCGTTCTTGTCGACGGCCGCCACTTCAGGATGCATCAATTACTCGGATTGCCGAGCGTTTCGAGGTCATTCAATCGCTTGAGTGCCGCGGCGGCTTTCAGCGTCTGATAGTTGATCCCCGCAGCATTCAGGCTGCTTCCTTCCTGGAAGGGAAACTGCGGAATCGTGACCAGGAAGTTCTTGATCTGATTCTGCACGGGCACGAACAGCCAGATGTTGTCCCCGTACCAGCGCATATACATGCTGGATTCGAGCGCCATTTTCTCGTAGGGATCCGCCTTCAGGTGGGTGATTAAGGGCCAGCCCGTGACCTTGCGGGTGCCGGTTGCGATGTTCCCATCGACCACGGCAAAGTTGACTTTCCAGTCTCTCCAACGGACGCCGTTCAGTTCGCCTCCCTGGCCGAAGTAGAGAATCTCCTCACGCGGGCCGTTCTTGACTTCTCCCTTGAAAAATGGCAGGAAGTTGTAGCCGTCGGCGTGAATCTTGAACGTTTTGCCATTTGCCTGATAACCCTGCTTGAGTTTCTCCACGACATCCGGCACGCCTGCGGCGGCCAAGAGGGTCGGCATCCAGTCTTCCTGGGAGAAGATTGCGTTGATTTTGGTGCCTGGTTTGATCACGCCCGGCCAGCGGACGATCATGGGCACCCGGAAGCCGCCTTCCCAGGTGGTTCCCTTTTCTCCATGGAACGGGGTGATGCCACCGTCAGGCCACGAGGCAGACTCAGCGCCATTGTCAGTGCCGTAGACCACAATGGTGTTTTCAGCAAGGCCCAGATCGTCGAGTTTTTTCAGGACTTCTCCAACGAAGCCGTCGTGCTCCACCATGCCATCGGGATACAGGCCGATGCCCGTAGTGCCCTGGGACGCCTTCTTCAAATGCGTCCAGACGTGCATGCGGGTGCTGTTATACCACAGGAAGAAGGGCTTCTTCGCTTTGGCGCTCCGGTCGACGAAATCCATCGCCTTTGCATGGACTTCTTCGTCGATCGTTTCCATGCGTTTCGCGGTCAACGGTCCTGTGTCTTCGACAGTCTGACCACCCTTGCCGTCCGCCTTACAGTGCAGAACGCCGCGCGGGCCGTACTTCTTTTTGAACTCGGGGTCTTTCGGATAATAGTAGGTCTCCGGTTCTTCTTCGGCATTCAGGTGGTAGAGGTTGCCAAAGAATTCATCGAACCCATGCAACGTGGGGAGATGCTTGTCTTGATCGCCCAGGTGGTTCTTTCCAAACTGGCCGGTTGCATAACCACGTTCCTTGAGCAGGTCGGCAATGGTTGGTGTCCATTCGGGAATTCCGTGGGGACTGCCTGGCATGCCGATGGTCAGCAGGCCTGTGCGGAATGGATGCTGGCCAAGGATGAATGACGCCCGTCCCGCGGTACAACTTTGTTGCGCATACGCATCGGTGAACAACGCCCCCTCTCTGGCGATCCGATCGATGTTCGGCGTCTGATACCCCATGATACCGTGGTTATAGGCGCTGATGTTGTGGACGCCGATGTCGTCGCCCCACAGGACGAGGATGTTGGGTACCTTGCCACTGGCCTGCGCTGTCGCAGCTACGGCCAGGTTGTGTGCGGCCAGATTGGTACTGACGTCCGCCACCTCGATCGATTCGGCCAGCGCGGACTTGCGATCGAGTAGTGCATCACAGCACGGAACGCGCGGAGCCGAGACGTTGTTCGCCTGTTCCGTCGGGAGGCTCGTCGCGGGACGCGGGATTTCCGCGCGTACGGCAGTGAGCGGCCCGCTCGATGCTGCCAGGTAACCAAGCATGGCGCCGACCGCCAGCACGGTTAATGTTTTGAGTTGCAGGGGTAATCGCATGTGATTTTCCTTGTTGAGAAATACGGAATCGACGTATTCAAGCCGACACAACATGCGTCGGCGGAATGTAGATGCTGATGCGCGTCTGTAAGTTGCCGGGGCACCTGACACAACAGATACCGACATGTGACATGCCGGTATCCGGCGACAATCCAAATCCAATCTGCGGCCGTGCAATGAATCGCACCTACTGCATTGGTAATCTCACAAATCTCTCCTTTGGAACACGGTTTCGACTCGTTCGTGGCCGACGCGACTTGCGCCGGTAGAATTCAGACGTTGATCAGCATCCGCCAGGTTATGGGGATCTGACACAGCGAAACCCGACATGCGACATGCCGGTATCGGGCGACAAACCGTGTCGGGCGCTGGGACGGTAACGTGAACAGTATTGGTCGTTGCACAGGAACGATCCTCCGCGCTGAGCCCGGCTGGCAGACCGGGGGTTGCGGGGATCGAAGCTCCGTTCGACAAGCGGATTGTCAATGACTCCAGATTGGGCTCGCCGGGAATAGGCGTTGTAGTCATAGGCGTCAGCACACCATTCCCACACGTTGCCGGACATGTCGAACAATCCATACCCGTTCGGCTGGAATGACTTCACCGGAGCCGTTCGCACAAAGCCGTCCGTTTTCAGATTTGTGTGCGGAAACTCCCCTTGCCAGATGTTGGCAAAAACTCGCGTATCGGTGGGTGCTTCGTCACCCCAGACGTAGGGTCTGTCGATCAATCCGCCGCGTGCGGCAATCTCCCACTCGGCTTCGGTTGGCAATCGCTTGCCGGACCACTTCGCGTAGGCCACCGCGTCATCCCACGAGACATGCACTACTGGATGCTGTTCCCGGTCATCGAGATTGCTGTCGGGACCTTCGGGGTGTCTCCAGTTTGCACCGGGCGTCCATTTCCACCACTGCGAGTAATCTTTCAGGTCCGCCGGCCCGTCCGTCATCGTGAAGACGAGGGAACCGGCCACGAGACTCTCTTTCGGCGGCGGCGGTGTACCGGGCGGTGACTGTGCGAGCAATTCCTCGACCGATGGCGCTTTCTCTGCGGTCGTGACGTACCCTGTTGCCTCGGTAAACTGTGCGAATTGCGCGTTTGTGACCTCGGTGATGTCGATCCAAAAACGTTCGACACGCACTTTGTGCGCGGGCTTCTCATCCGGCCAGCCAAGTTCCGAATCCGTTCCTATCGTGTACTCGCCGCCAGGGATCAGCACCATGTTGTCCGTTGCGGACACGGGATGCGTGACTTCAGGAGCGACACGTGACGTCGTTTCGCCCGCGGGGTTCTCACGCGACGCGATCCGAAATCGGGTCACCACGAAGACCATGACAAACGCCAACAATCCTGCCGTCAGAATCAACAGGTTCTGCTTCATGATCTTTCTGGGTATTTCAACAAATGACCGCGACGATTGCTGCGGCGTTGGTGAATCGGCGGTGTTTGATGTGTTTTTCGGATGGGATAAAAACTATCCACGACGATAACGTAGTGAGTCTTGGAGTTCCACCATCAATCACTCACTGCTGGCGAACTGTGAGCATTGGGTGCTGTCAACACGCCAGTACCGGGATTCGTTATTCATCCTAACCACTTCCATGCAAACGATTCCCTTTCCGCACAGTTGCGGCATGACCACGACAGACGCCGGATGTCAATAGCGCGGTCATTCTGAATCTGTCGATGCAGATGTCCACTCCGGGAGAGTGATTGCATTTCTCAGAACCATCTGCATACTGGGTCCATGTTGGTTTTGCGTGTCCAGTTGTTTGAAGGAGTCCATCATGGACCATTGCCCGGAATGCGATTCACTCGGTGGCGAAGTTGTCTCGCGGCGTCAGTTCGTTCAGGCGGCCGGTGCCCTTGCGGCGGTCGCAGCAGCGACGGTGCCCGCTGTGGCCCGTGCCGAACAACCCGCCCAGGCGGTTCCGGAGTCTTTGGTCAAGAAACTGTACGATTCGCTGGCGCCCGATCAGAAAGAAGAAATTTGCTTCGACTGGGATTACAAGGATGATCGCGGTCTGTTGCGGATGCACGTGTCGAACAACTGGCACATTACCGAGAAACGGGTCGCAGGCGGGTTCTTCAACAAGGATCAGCAGGAACTCATCGAAGCCCTGTTCTGGGGGCTTTATTCGCCGGACTGGCATGACCGGATCAAGAAGCAGTTGAAGGACGATGCGGGGGGGTATGGCAAGGAGCAGTCGATTGCGATTTTCGGTCAACCCGGGACCGGCAAGTTTGAATTCGTCATGACCGGCCGTCACCTGACGATTCGTTGTGACGGCGACAGCGTGGATCACGTCGCATTCGGGGGACCGATCTTCTACGGTCACGCGGCGTCCGGATTCGATGAAAAGGTCGGTCATCCTGGGAATGTGTTCTGGTACCAGGCCCAGACCGCCAATGCCCTGTTCAAGATGCTCGACGGCAAGCAGCGAGAAAAAGCCTTACTGGCTCAGGCCCCGGCGGAAGCCAAGGTGCATTTTGGCGGGCCGGACGGGATGCCTGCGGGGATTCAGATCAGCGATCTGACCTCAGACCAGAAAGAGCATGCCCAAAAGGTGCTGGCCGCGCTGATTGAACCCTACCGTACTTCGGACCAGGCGGAAGTTCGCAAGTGCCTGACCGCACAGGGGGGGCTCGACAAGTGTCGCCTGGCGTTCTATCGCAGCGACGCCACCGGCAAAGCCGACCTGGGTGACGATGGGGAATGGGACAACTGGCGGCTGGAAGGTCCCTCGTTCGTCTGGCACTATCGCGGGATGCCTCATGTGCATGTGTGGGTCAACATCGCGGATGATCCGTCCGTGAAGATCACCGCGCGCGGCTGATAAGAAGCTGAGTCGCCACATGATGCCGCCGGGAGGCGTCGTGTGTCGCAGCTCGATTGCCCTACTGCCCGTGTGACATGACGGGATCTGTCGCACGCCGTATAAGCGCCAGAGGGTTGACTGAATGCAGAGGCAGTCCGTGGCTGTCAACCCGATGGGAAGTTTTTTTGAATGGAATGATCGACGATCTTTCGTAAACATCCCTTCTGCTCTTGGCAATTGCGAACGACTCGCGCACAATCTGGCCCCTTCGGGTCCAACTCGTCTGCGTGTCCTGTTGATTCGATTCGCCGCTCCCCTCCGAGCATGTCGCATTTGAGGTATCGCAAGAGTGAATAAATCTTCTCTGCCGCAAAGTGTGGTTCGAGTGACGCCATCAGGACCGCAAGTGAATGTCGTGCAGAGTGGTCAGCCCGCGGTGGCTCCCGCGACCAAGCTTCGAATCTCATTCAGCCAGATGACATCCCTGCGCTGGTCGCTGCTGGACGAAGTCCTGCAGTTGAAAGCGTCCGGATACGATGGCATTGGCTTGTGGCGTCCCATGGTTTCTCACCAGGGCGAAGAACTGGCTGCGGATCTGATTCGGGAAGTCGGCCTGGGTGTCTCGTCGTTGTCGTTCATCGGCGGATTTACGGGGACGAACGGCCTCAGCTTCTCGGACGCCATCGCCGATGCACGTGACGCGCTCAGTGATGCCGAACTGCTGGGTGCAGACAACGTGATTGTCTGCAGCGGGACGCGCAACGGTCACACCACCCGGCACAGTCGGCGCTTGCTGGTGGAGGCAATGTCAGAATTGTCCGACGACGCAGGGCAGCGTGGCATTCGACTGTGTGTCTTGCCGATGCATCCACATTTCGCGAGTTCGTGGACATTTCTGAACACGCTGGACGAAACGCTGCAGGTCCTGGACGAGGTGAATCAGCACAACGTCCGGCTGGCGTTCGACACCTACCACCTGTGGCAGGAACCGCAGTTGCTGGAACGGATTCCACTGCTGGCACCATTGACGGGAATCGTTCAAATTGGTGATGCTGAATGTTCGCCACGTGCTGATGCCGAGCGATTGATGCCCGGGGATGGGATCATTCCCCTGGGAGAAATCGTGGGAGGCTTCCAACGGGCGGGATTCGATGGCTACTATGATGTGCAGGTGTGGTCGAGTTCGGGGTGGTCAGGGGAATCCCCTGTCGATCCGTCACAATGCCGTGAAGCGGTGTTGCGGCTTGCCAGGATGCCCGTCTCTGTGGCACGATAGTGTGAGATTGAAGTTCGTCGGTGTCGGTCGAGCTTGAAACTCAAGCCCAGAAATGTTTCAGGTTGTTTCCGTCACGATGGTCCTGCTGGATGTTTGACTCCGTGACGACCTGCTGAATTCTCCCCGCCTGCGTCCCCGCTTCGTTTACCCACCCTTTGATTGGCCAAGAGTGATCGTTCCCGCGAGCGACTCGGTTTTGGTCGGGAATCGTTTCCAATGTCGCACGATTGGTACAGTCTTGACGAACTGGCCCGCCAATTGGGGCGGGATCGTCGCGAAATCGAGAAGCTCGTCAATCGTGGACGCATTCCCGGCCGGAAGATCGCCGGTGAATGGCAGTTTCACCCGACCGAGATTACGCATTGGCTGGAACAGGAGATGCGCGAGTACACCGATCGTGAACTGGCGGTTCTGGAACAGACACACCGGTCGGTGGAAGTGAACGATCCGCATCCCGTGGCGGCTCTGCTGCGCGTGGAAACGGTTCAAGTTCCCCTGGATGCTCGAACCAAGCGATCGGTTCTGGAGAGCCTGGTGGAGTTGGCTGGTCGAACATGGGAAGTGTGGCAACCGGCCACGCTGTTGTCGGCCATTCAGGAACGCGAGTCGGTACTGTCGACGGCGTTTGAAAATGGTGTCGCGATCCCGCATCCACGAAACCCCCTGCCCGATGCCCTCGGACAATCCGTGATTGCCTTCGGTCGGACGCTTTCGGGAATTCCGTTTGGTGCTCCGAACCGGGCGTTGACCGACCTGTTCTTTCTGGTGGTTTGCCGCGATTCCCGGACGCATCTGCATGTGCTGGCGCGACTGGGGCGAATGTTGCAAAGCACGGAGTTCCTTGAACGATTGCGGGCGGCAGAGGATAGTGTTGCGGCCTACCACGTGATCTGCGATGCGGATCGTGGCATCGTCGCATAGGCTGGGGCAAATGCTCCAGCGGCCGGGCTCAATGTCGAGTCGAGCCGCCGAAGACGCCAGAGACAGGATTGTGATGTCAGAGTTTGTGCCCGGGGCAGTCACCGCGCCCGCGAATTCCCCCGCCGCGACGGATGCGGTCCCCCTGCCCTCGTCCGGTGGATTGGTTCCGGACGGCGTGCCGGTGAACGCGGAGGGCGTCCCGAGTGGTGAAGCCTGCCCGCCTCCCCTGGTCTGGCAGGAGGTGCTGGCCGCCTATCGCACGGAAAGCAACCCCTGGGAACTGGATCGTGGAACGCGCCGTCTGTTCGGAAGGACCTGGGGCGCGGGACCGCCGCTGTATCTGTTGAACGGATTTGCGGCCACGGCCGAGCTCTATGCGCTGCTGGTGTATCTGCTGCGAGACTCATTTCAGTGCGTGGTCTTCGACACTTTCTCGAATTCGTCGTCAGGCCGGGCGCGGCCCAACGTCGGTGATTTCGCGCAGGACCTGCTGGCGGTGGCGGATCACCACGACGATCCGTCGATCCTGGTCTTCGCCGCAAACTTCGGCGCGGCGGTGGCGATGCAGTCGGCACTGGATCGCCCCGATCGGATTGTCGGGTTGGCCCTGGAGCATGGCTTCGCGAGACGCCGCTTGTCCCTGTCGGAACGATTGCTGGCACAGTGGTGCCGTGGGTCGTCACGCTCGCTCTCGACTTTGCCGTGGCGGAGCCGGATTCAAGAATTGAATCATCGCCGCTGGTTTCCTCCGTTTGACGGAACCCGGTTTGAATTCCTCAAGGAATCGACGGGGCAGATCCCGCTGAAAGATCTGGCGCAAAAAGCGCTCGCAATGAACGCTGTTGATCTCAGACCCCGATTGTCCGAGATCCGCTGCCCCGTGATGCTGATGCGGACGGAAGGTCAGGGCCCGCTGGAAACGGAAGGACACGAAGTTCTGGAAAAGGGGCTACCGAACGCACGCACCGAGTGGCTGCATTCGACAGGGTTGCATCCGTATTTGACGCATCCGCATCGAGTTGCCAAGCTGCTGAAGGCATACTTTCTGGCCGATCCCTCGAAGCCTCAATCGTGACGTGGCTCGTGGCAGACAGAGCCAGCGTTGGGGTGATTGGAGTCAATGATGACCGTTGAACTACCCGTCCCGCTGGATGTGATCGCGGTGGGCGCTCATCCGGACGACGTGGAAATCGGCGTGGGCGGGACTCTGGCCAGGCTGGCTCAACAGGGGTACCGCGTTGGAATCGTCGACCTGACGAACGGTGAACCGACACCGGGCAGTCCGGGCGTCGATGACCGGCTGGCTGAGGCACGGGAGGCCGCCCGGATTCTGGGAACTCAGGAACGGCTGACGTTGACCCTGCCCAACCGGTGCTTGTTCGATTCGTTTGCCGCGCGGGTGGCCCTGGCTCGCGTCTTTCGCCAGTGGCGTCCAAAAATCGTGCTGGGAATCGCCGATAAGACTCCGATGGCATCGCCGGATCACTGGCAGGCCATGCAGATCACAGATGCCGCCGTCTTTTACAGTCGGCTGACGAAGTGGGACGATGAGTTCTCCGGATTACCGGCACATACGATCCAATCGCAACTGTGGTATTCATTGGGACTGTCGAATTTGGACGTTTTGCCCGGTAGCGGTCGATTCGTGGTGGACATCACCGAGTCCCTGCCGATCAAACTGGAGGCGATCCGAGCGTATCGGAGCCAGTTTCCGGTCGGCAAGCAGCGAGTTTTCACCTGGGTGGAAAGCCAGTGCCGGATCTGGGGCCAAAGCGCTGGTTTCGAGGCCGGAGAATTGTTAATTCCGGCCAAAACGCTGGGGATTACCAACCTGGTGGAAACGTTGTGTCCGTCATGAGCGGATGCAGCAGATGGCGAACTTTTCCCGACATACCAGATTCCCATTTCGCACGCTCGACCGTAAACTTACGGTGATTCCCGAATTCTCAAAGCTGACAACCCGTTGACCTCCATCTGCTTCGGTAGCGCATCATGAAGTTGCGAGTCGGACATCTCAGTATCGTTGGCAAGCGCGAGAATAATGAAGACGCGTGCTATGTCGACCCTCAGCAGCGGTTTTTCCTTGTCGCCGACGGCATGGGAGGACAGTCTGCCGGGGAACGCGCCAGCGGACTGGCCATGGAAATCGTGCCGCAAAAGCTGCAACTGATGGACTTTCAACGCGCCGCCGGCGATCAGGCCGTGAAGGTGATTGATGATTCCGTTTCCCAGGCCAATTACGAAATCATGGCATTGGGAGAACTGGATTCGAAGCTGAAGAACATGGGAACAACCATCGCGTTCCTGGTCCAGTCGGCGGGAACGATGTTTGCCGGAGGGGTCGGCGACAGCCGTGTCTACCTGCTGCGCAAGGGAAAGCTGGAGCAACTGACCACCGACCATTCGCTGACCCAGGCCCTGCTTGACGCGGGAACCCTGACGGCCGAAGAAGCCTTGAATCATCGATACAAAAACGTGCTTTATCGGTATTTGGGCTGCAAAGAAGGGGGACAGGGAACGAACCCGACCCAGGTGCAGCCACAGGTCGGCGACCGCTTCCTGCTCTGTTCTGATGGCGTTACCGGCGGGGCCGATGATACCACGCTTGCCAGGCTATTGGCCGAAGGATCCGATCCTCAAGCGGTGGCCGAAGCCATCGTGCAGGCCGCGACCGACGGTGGATCGAAGGACAACATCACCGGCGTTGTGGTGTTTGTCGAAGCGTAGTCTCCGCTTTTGGGGTGCTCGGCTCGTTCGACCGCCGCTCCCCGGCGTGTGACTGGGAACCGCGATTTCCAGTTCCATCTTTCTAAAGATTTGGCTGTCACGCCACGATGTCTTCGTTTTTCTGCATTCCCGTGACGCGGCGCCTGTACGTGCCGACGGTCACTGGCGGTCACAGCAATCCCGCTTTTCGGAAAATCCGTCAGAATTGACGTCTCCGGAATCGGAATTTCCGAATCTGTCGCGTGCAACTTCCCCAACTCTCGTGCCATAATCTTGAGACTGGGCGGGCTGGGCTGACTTTTTGGGTTCGCCGCTGCGCGTTCGTTCCAATTCCCTAGGATAAGCTTTTATGAAGTACACCGTGTGTCGAGTTGTTGTGTGGATGTCATTGATATCGCTGGGTGCGTCGGCCGTAAATGCCCAGGAAGCACCCACCAAGTCGAAGTTTGAGCAGTTAACCACCGGCACAAAAAAGGCCGAAGGGTTGTGGACAGCCTACTTCAAGGAACAGCAGATCCTGGTGGAGTTGAAGCAGACTCAACTGGGCCACGACTACCTGATGCTCAGTTCGATCGCCCGCGGCGTCAGCCAGGGATTGGTCATCGGCGGGATCATGTGGGGCGACGAAGTCCTGTGGTCGTTCCGCAAAGTGGGGGACAAGATTCATGTGCTGCGCCGCAATGTGAAGTTCAAGGCGAAGCCGGGAACCCCCGAAGCGAGTGCGGTCAAGGTTGCCTATGCAGACAGCGTCATGTACGCCCTGCCCATCCTGGCGGAACAAAACGGTGGATACCTGGTCGACATGACCAGGATCTTTCTGAGTGACGATGAACAGGTCGGCAAAATGCTGGGGGCCAGTTTTTCCTTCGATCGGACCACTGTCGGCAACATCAAGGCGTTCAAGCAGAACATCGAATTCGATGTCAATGCGGTTTATTCAAGCCAGGGCGAGGCAGATAGTGTCCCGGATTCCAGAGGAATGCCGGTGACGATTCACTACAGCGTCAGCGTCCTGCCGACCACTGGTTATCGTCCCCGCAAGGCGGACGATCGAGTGGGGTACTTCCTGACCGTCACCAAGGATTTCAACGACACCAGCGACGATCAGCATTTTGTGCGTTACATCAACCGCTGGGACCTGCAGAAGCTGGATCCGACCGCGAAGCTGTCGCCGCCCAAGAATCCGATCATTTTCTACATGGAAAAGTCCGTTCCCGTGAATCTGCGGCCGACGATTCGGGCGGGGATCGAGGAATGGAGCAAGGCGTTTGAAAAGCTGGGCTTCGACAACGCCATCGAAGCGCGACAACAACGTGATGATGACACCTGGGATCCTGAAGACGTGAATTACAACACGTTCCGCTGGATCACCGCTGATGTCGGCTTCGCCATGGGGCCGTCACGGACCAACCCGCTGACGGGGCAGATCCTGGACGCCGACATCATTTTCGACGCCAGCTTCATGCAGCATTGGAAACAGGAGTACGAAAACTTCACTCCGGCGGCCGTGGCCAACCTGCTGGGTGAATTCGCGAGTCCCACGGATACAATTCCGTTGCTCGCCGGAAACCGTGGACGTCATGCCGATTGCCAGTTGTCCATGGGGATGCAGCATCAGATGGGATTTGCCGCAGCCGCGTTCATGGCCCAGGGCCTGACCGCCAAGCGCGGCGAACTGCCCGAGGAATTCGTGCATCAGGCTTTGAAAGAAGTCACTATGCACGAAGTCGGACACACGCTGGGGTTGCGGCACAACTTCAAGGCCAGTTCCTGGAAGACACTGGCCGAGATCGAAGACGCGGCCAAGGCGAATGAACCGACCGTCGGCAGCGTGATGGACTATACCCCGGTCAATATCAACCCGGCCGGAGCCAAGCAAAGTTCCTACTATCCGACCACCATCGGCCCCTATGACTACTGGGCGATTGAATACGGATACAAGGTGATTTCCGGAGACGAAAACGCCGAACTCGCCAAGATTGCGGCCCGCAGCGGCGAATCCGGGCTGGACTATTCCACCGACGAAGATACCGAATCTGGCGATCCGGATCCGTCGTCGAACCGCTTCGATCTGGGCAAGGATCCCGTGGCGTATGCTCAACGCCAGATGGCGGCTGTGACAGCCCTGTTGCCGAAAATTCTCGATCGGGCCGTCGAAAACGGGGAAGGCTTCCAGCGAGCCCGCCAGGCGTTTGGGCTGTTGTTCGGTGAATACTATCGCTCCGCCCAGTTCGCCTCGCGCCTGCCTGGCGGAGTATATGTGCATCGCGACCACAAGGGTGACAACCAGGCTCGGGCTCCGTTCAAGGTTGTTGAGCCTGCTCAGCAGCGGGCCGCCATGAAGTTGATGGCGGAAACAGTCCTGGCGTCTCCGAAGTATGATCCGGCCCTGCTGAATTCGCTGGCGGCCACCCGCTGGCGGCATTGGGGTGTGACCGAGGCCTCGCGTGTGGATTACCCCATTCACCAGAATGTCGCCAGCATGCAGAACCGGACTCTGAACCAGTTGCTCAGTCCGCTGACGCTGAATCGGATGCAGGACGGTGAGGTCAAAGTGTCGGCGAACGAAGATGCCTACACAGTGGCAGAGCACTTGAAGCTGCTGACCGATGCGATCTTTACCGAGTTGAACGCGCCACCGGCCGGCGAATTCAACAACCGCAATTCGTACATCTCCAGCTATCGCCGCAACCTGCAGCGAACCGCTCTGAAGCAGTTCGCGTCGATCGTGACGTCGGGAGGGGCCTACCCTGAGGATGCCCGTGTGATCCTGCGTGTTCAGTTGACCGAACTGAGTCTGAAGATTGATGCGGTCCTGGCCAAAGCCGATCTGAAGCTGGACGATTACTCCAGGGCCCATTTGCTGGACACCAAACAGCGGATCAAGCAGGTACTGGAAGCTCAGATGAGCGTGAACGCCGCGAATTGAGGGTTTGTTCGCCAAGCCCGAATCGAGCCGCCCCACGACGAATGGTCGAGGGGCGGCTTTTTGTTTTGAGATGCAAAACCAAATCTGAGGGCCACGGATGAAACACGGATGCAACACGGATAAATCAAGATCAACCGAGTGCCATCTGCAATTCACGTTGATTTATATTCCTTCGTGGACCTTCGTGCCCTTCGTGGTGCATATCCTGCATTCGATTTCTATGCTTGCCGCAAAGAAGTCCACGGCCACGTTCCTGCAGCGACTTTGCCTTCGCTTTTGAATACGATGCCGACTCGTTCCCCTGACCTGTTTGCATGGAGTGTTGGCGAGTCATGCGTTTCTGGTTCTGGATCTGCCTGGCAGTTGGCGTGGTCGCATCACAGGCGTACCTGTGGTGGTCCGCCTGGCCCCTGGGAATTCCCGGTGAATGGACCTGGGATCGAACGGTCTGCGAGCCCGATGGTGTCTGGAACATGGTCGGGGCGGTCGTGGCGCTGTTGCTGTATGCCGGATTTGTCGAAGCGGGGGCACGTCGCCTGGCACGATTTGTGACTCGTCCGATGCGCCGCGTTGAAGTGGCGGGCTGGATGCTGGGATTGGTCGCGATCTCGTTCGCCTGGCTGTGGGTGGTTCAGGAATTGGCACCCCTGAAGACTCGACTCGGCAAGGCTGCATTCGTGCTGTACTACCCCAGTTCCTCGGGGTATTTCACCAAGGCGCGGTATGAGAATCCGGACGCGAGGACGCTCCTGACTGGCTATGAAGACTTGATGCGCGAACGCGATGTCCTGCATGTGGGGACTCATCCCCCCGGTCTATTCCTGGTCTTCCATGGACTGATCGAAGCCTGCCGCAGTTCCTCGGCCCTGTCGTCGTTCCTCGATGCCACCCAGCCTGGGTCATTCGCCGAGGCTTGCGATGTGATCGCGAAAAACAGCGCTCTGTCGATGCCGCCTCGTCCATTGCTGGGGACCGATCGACGAGTGCTGTGGCTGGCGACCCTGCTGGTGATGGCGGCGGCTTCAATGGCGGTCCTTCCATTGTACGGGTTGATCCGACGGACCGTTGATCCGGCCGCCGCCTGGCGTACGGCGGCACTCTGGCCAGCCGTCCCCACCGTTGCGGTGTTCATTCCCAAGTCGGATGTTGCTTATGCGCTGATTGGCCTGCTGATGACTTATACATGGCTGGCTGCGGTCGACCGTCGTTCCCTGTGGCTGGCATTTGTCACAGGGGTTCTGGTGTGGTTGGGGCTGATGTTGAGCCTGGCGTTTCTGCCCATGATATTGTTCATGGTCATCGTTGGCGGCATCGACCCCGCGGGTCTTAGCACTCTCCGGGAATCGACCAATGATTCCTGTGCAGACCATCTTCGGCGAATCCGGCTGCCGCCAGTCGCCTGTATTTCTGGTGGCCTGGTGGGCTTTTTCGTGCCGACAGTCCTGGTGGGAGCGATCTGGCATGTCAACCTGCTGACAGTCTGGTTGCTGAACTATCAGAACCATGCAGGGTTTTACGCGCAGTATCCTCGCACGTATTGGAAGTGGTTACTGGCGAACCCGGTCGAGTTGGCATTTGCCGCCGGTTGGCCCCTGGCGCTGCTGTCCCTGGCCGTCGTCTTGACCGGGTTTCGATCACGAAGAATGTCGCCGGTGGCAATTGGGATGCTCGTTGTCTGGGGAGCCCTATGGCTGACCGGGAAGAATTCGGGCGAAGCGGCCCGCCTGTGGATCGTATTCCTGCCGTGGCTGATCTGGACGGCGAGTTCACTGCTCGCGGAACTGGACTGCGAGGGAACGCGAAAATGGTTTCGACCGTCGATGGCGATCTTGATTGTCCAATTGGCCGTCTGTGCATTGACGGTGGCTCGGGTGAGTGGATTCGGGCCGTAAGCACGTTTGCGTCGCTGGTGGAAGTCAGGTGCCGCGTTGAGAAAGGTGCTTCTACCGCATACGATATGCCCCCTTTCATGGGCGGGGCGTACATCGCGACCGCGGCAGTTTGCCACCATTCCATTTAATCGAGAAGACGCATGTTCGGACTGCTTCCCAAGAACCTCGAATTCTTTGACTGTTTTGACGACGCGGCCCAGAACGCGCTGGTCGGTGCCAGGCTGCTTGCCGAATATGTTCAGCGGGGAAATTACGCAGATGTTCGCGCCGTTGCTGCGATCAGCGAGGCAGAACATGCCGGAGACAAGATTACCCATGCGACCCTCGATCGGCTCGAACGAACCTACATCACTCCCATCGATCGTGACGACATTCACCGCCTGATTACACGGCTGGACGATGTTGTCGATTCGATTGATGCCATCGCTCAGCGGATGATGTACTACAAGATTTCGTCAATCGGCGAACGTTTTTTGAACCAGTGTCACATCCTGGTAAAAGCGGTTCGTTCGATGGGCGCGGCCGTTGCCGGTCTGCGTTACATGAAGGAACGTCACAAGCAAAAGGGAGAATCGATCGAGCAACTGATCATCGCCGTTCATGCTGCCGAAGAAGAAGGGGATGCGATCCACAACAAGTTTCTCGGCGAGTTGTTCGAGATCGGACTGGACCCCTTCCAGGTGATCAAGTGGAAGGAATTGCACGAACTGGTGGAACAGGCCATTGACTACTGTGACGATGTGGCGTGCATGATTCACGGCATTGTCCTCAAGAACATGTGACAATGTCCGCTCCGGGCCGGCACAACAGTGCGCCGGGCAATCGATCTGTTGTCTTCGCTTGTCTACCTCAGGTTCTACTCTTTTATGACATTGCTCACAGTCTTGATCGTAATCGTGATCGTGATGGCGCTGCTGTTCGACTTCGTGAACGGCTGGAACGATTCCGCCAATGCCATCGCCACGGTCGTGGCCACTCGCGTCATGTCGCCGACAGTCGCCGTCTTGATGGCCGCCGCCATGAACCTGGCAGGAGCCATGGTCGGGACCGAGGTTGCCGACACCATGTCCAAGATCCTGCATACAGGTCCCGAGTATGCCAGTCAGCAGGGGATGTTGGTGATTGTCATGTCGGGCCTGCTCAGTGCCGCGATCTGGTCTGCTTTGATGACACTGATTGGGATGCCGATCAGTGGCTCACACAGTCTGATTGGCGGCGTCGTTGGTGCGGGTGTCGCCGCTGCGGGCACGAAAATCCTGATCGGGTCGAATATCCAGAAGACCCTGCTGGCCATGCTGTTTGCCCCTGCACTGGGTTTTATTGTGGCCTACTTCTTTTATGTCGCGCTGATCTGGATGACGGTTCGCTGGCGGCCCTCGACGATGAACCATACATTTGGCAGGTTGCAGGTGCTTTCCGCGGGTTGGATGGCATTCACACACGGTACGAACGATGCCCAGAAAGTGATGGGTATTATCACGTTGGCACTCATCTCAGGCGGCTTCCAACCGGTGGATCCGCAGGGCAAATTCCACGTTCAATTCTGGGTTCAACTGGCATGCGCGGCAGCGATTTCCCTGGGGACCGCCGTTGGCGGGTGGAAGGTGATTAAAACGCTCGGGCACCACCTGACGAAGTTGGGACCGCCGGAGGGATTTGCTGCGGAAACGAGTGCCGCGATTGTGCTGACGGTCGCTGCCAGTTTCGGGATTCCAACGTCAACCACTCATACGATTACCGGCAGTATTCTAGGCCTGGGAGCGACGCGCGGCATCTCCAGCGTTCGCTGGGGACTGGGCGAGAAGATCGTTCTGGCGTGGGTCTTCACACTTCCCAGCACCATCGCCATGGGCGGCATTTTGTATTGGGGCTTCTCCTGGCTTATCGGCCTGTGATTGCTGCCTCAGTGGTTGATGATGAACTCATTTGAGTTCAAGAGTGCCCAGAACACATCCTGCAGTCCGTGAATCGGGTCGCGGTCGTTGCCGGTGTGAAACGTCTTGTCGAATGCGGCCAGTTCGGAACTGGTCGGTTTGCGAGCCAGTGCCGTCAGGTACAGGATTTCAATTTTCCCCGGGATGCCCTTGGCAAACTTGAGAGGCGTCGACTTGCTGGTGCGGTTCCCCGCATGAGCGGACTTTGACTTGCCCCCGGACTCGTCCTGCTTCAGCACGGACCCATCCAGGACTCGTCGCAGAAAGCCCCCCGGTTCGCCGCTGATGGCGGACTTGATCAAGTCGCCGTTCATCATCACCAGTGCCTGCGGCACCGTGCCGTTGAAGTCAGTGGATTCATCGTTTTCATCCGTGCCGAAGGTGCGCACGAACTGTCCCAGCCATTCATTGCGCTGGCGTTCGGACTGCTCGTAGTTGCGGCCTGTCTTGTGAGCGTCGGTGGCGACGATCAGTGAATCGTAAAGTTGCTCGGCTGTGAACGGCTTGACATACATGTGGCTGAACAAGGGGGTGGATCCCACGGCGGGATCGTCAGCCTTGTTCCCTTCATGGCTCCGGCTGGTCAGGTTGTAGGTTTCGCTGGCGGCAATCCAGCGAGTCAGGCGTTTCAGATCGTAGCCCGCCGTCCGGAATTCCCTGGCAAGGTATTCGATCAGTTCCGGATTCGACGGTGGATTATGAGGCCCCATGTCATCGATCGGTTTGGTGAAACCGGCCCCGATGTAATGGGCCCACATCCGGTTCACGATTGCGTGAGCCATGTATGGCTTGTCGGGATTGGTGACCAGCTTCGCCAGTTGTGTCCGGGGAGATTCCGAGGAGTCCCCGGCCACCAGCGTTCCATCCACGAACTGCCGCGTGATCGCTTCCATCACTCCGGATCGCTTTTCGAAAAACACGATGCTGTCGGCGTCGTTGTCTTCCAGGGTAAACTCGTTCCGCTGATTTCCCCCTGCCCCTTGCCGGCGCGTTCCCCGGAAAAACGCATTCATTCCCCAGAACTGGGTTTGCTTCCAGTCATTGAACGGGTGGTTGTGGCATTGAGTACACTGGACCTGCATTCCCAGGAAGATGCGGGCTGTGATGGCGGTGGCGGGAACTGCATTGTCGTTCAGATGCGCGGCCAGGAACCCCACGGCACCGTTGCGCGCGCTTTCCCCTTCGGCAGAAATCAGATCGTACGTGAAGCGGTCATAGGGAGCGTTCTTCTCGAACTGCTGCTTCAGCCAGCGTTCCAGCTCACCGCGATTGGTACGCCGGTTGTTCGCCCGTCCAATGAGCAGGTTTCCCCAGATCGTGGAGAAATGTTCGGCATAGGCGGGATCGTCCAGCAATTCGTCAACGTATCTCAACCGCTTGTCCGGACTGCCGTCACTCAGGAACTGAGCGAGTCGGGAGAACGACGGGGTATGCCCGTCGATATCCAACGACGCCCGCCGGGCAAATTCGCCATCATCCGCCCGTTCGGACGGGGTGACGCCATTGTCTTTCCAGGTTTGCCGCAGCATCTCGTTGATGCGGGCCACAATTTCATCATCGGAGGACGCGGCCCGGACGAATTCCGTCAAATTGAAAACGATCAATCCGCTCAGAACGACAGGCAGAAATCGTCGAATTCGCGACGGTGGACGCGGCATGATCTGTTCCTTGGATGGGCGGCACGCCTGAACGATACCTGATATGTAACCCGACAAAACTCAGAAAGGTTCGCCGGGCTTTTGAACTCGCCCTGATCGACCGATATGATACCGTCACGCCACACGCGCTGGCAAAGCGGAGGTGTCGGGCCGATCAACCACTGGTCGCCCAGTTCCAGCGGTCGCACGGGACGGCCGCCGCGGGCTTGGATGCCGCAACCGCATTCCCAAAAAAGACTTGCAAATTACTCGAAGGAAAACGCATGCTGAACATTCCCGCCCAAGGTGCCCTGGATTTTCTGTCACTGGGGGCTCTCGTCCATCGTCTCGATCCCGGCATCATTCCGTTCCGCAAGGCCAACGAGTGCCGGATTCACGTCAGCGGCGGTGAATTCAACGTCTCGGCAAACCTGTCTGACTGTTTCCGGATGAACACGGGCGTCGCCTCGGCCATGGTGAATTACCCGATCGGTGACCTGATCAACGAACGCGTCCGCGCCATGGGCGTGAAGTCGTTTTACAAAAAGTTCGAACACGATGGCGTCACCGGCCCCAACATGGCGACGGTGTACAGCGACCAGGGACTGGGCGTGCGCGCTCCTGTCGTCTTCTACAACCGATGTAACGAGGCGGCGGCGCAATTGAAGCCGGGCGATTTCGACTGGAAGACGATTTTCGGCAACGGCGTCCGCTGGTTCCATAGCGGCGGGATTTTCTCGGCCTTGTCCAAGACGACTCCAGAACTGGTGATCGAAGGGATGAAGGCCGCCAAGGCCGCCGGGGCGGTCACTTCGTTTGACCTGAATTTCCGTGCCAAGCTGTGGCAGATCTCCGGGGGACTCGAAACCGCCCAGGCCACGCTGCGCCGGATCTGCGAGCATGTCGATGTGCTGGTCGGCAACGAAGAAGATCTGCAGAAGGGGCTGGGGTTGAAGGGGCAGGACGTCGAATCGTCTTCAAAGCTGGACCCCGCCGCGTTCTTCGGCATGATGGCCGACGTTGTCAAGCAGTTGCCCAACGTCAAGGTTGTGGCAACAACGTTGCGTGAAGTTCACACGACCAACAATCACGACTGGAGTGCCGTCTGCTGGATCGAAGGGAAGACCTACCAGGCTCCCACCTGCGCGCTGAACGTCTACGACCGAGTCGGTGGCGGAGACGGGTTTGCCGCGGGATTCATTTACGGCCTGCTGAATGGTCGCCCGGCCGAAGAAGCGATCAAGCTCGGCTGGGCTCACGGTGCCCTGCTGACGACCTTCCCCGGCGACACCACGATGGCCACGCTGGAACAGGTCGAAGCGTTCGCCAAGGGAGGCTCGGCGCGTATTCAGCGGTGATCGCAGTTTCTGGACCCGGGCTGGCATGGACCGGCCCGGGTCGTCTCTTTGCCCACCACGACTCCTGGGTGACCTGTATTCTCGCTCCGAGTAAGAGCTATGCACCACGGAGTCACGGAGGACACTGAGGCATTCTCGCGGCTTCTCCCGCCATTGATTCGCCAGAGCGGTCATGTGGACCGGGGCGGGACCGGTTGTATCTTTTTTGTGAGCACGCTCATTTTATGGCTTGACTCAGTCCGCGTCTGGACTATTATGTGAGCGTGCTCATAAAAAAGTGGGGATCCCAGGAAACTGGATGGCAGTCATGCGAGTCACCGCTGAAACGAAGGAATCGACACGACAAACAATCCTGGAGGTTGCGCAGGAACTGTTTCGGACAACGGGGTTCGATGCGACAACCACACGGGATATCGCCCGGGCGGCCGGAATTGCCACGGGGACGCTGTTCAATTACTTCCCGACGAAAGAAGTCATTGTCACAACGCTCGTTGTTCAGGCTCTGGCTCAGCCCGTGCGACGCTCGTACAGCGAGCTGCATGGGTCGCTGGAAGAGGCCCTGTTTGCCCATGTGGCCGGGGACCTGCGGCGGCTGAAGCTGCATCGCACGTATCTGGCCCCGGTGCTTGAAACCGCACTGTCGCCGCTGGCAGCCCTTCAGCGTGATGAAATGGGCCAGTTGCTGCGCACGAATCATCTGGAACAGGCGGTCGCACTGGCGCGACATCATCGACTGGATGCTGCCCTGACGCCGGTCGCGCTGCAAATGTATTGGACATTGTATCTGGGTGTGCTGGCGTTCTGGATCAGTGACAAATCACCTCGACAGGAAGATACGCTCGCGCTGCTGGATCAATCCCTGGAAATGTTTGTCGGCTGGCTGCGCGGCACCGACGAGAAATCGAATCAACCCTGGCAGCCCGCGGAAAAACAGGGCTGACCGTTTGCAGAGCAATGAATTCACCCTGAGAACCGCACGCCCGGAGTGGTTCAGACCTCGTTCCACGGGCTGCCAGTCACAAGCCGAAGGAGGCATTCATGTCACCGACAATTGGCGAATTGATGCAGGCGTTACCGGACGTTGATGAGCAGGACGGAATCGGAGTCGCGTTGCCCGCTGTCCTGAAAGAAGGCACACTGCGGCCAGTCCCCATCGGACGTTGGCGACGGCTGACGCTGCTCGGTTCGTTGCAGGCCAAGATTGCGGCAGCGTACCTGTTTTATTGGATTCGCGGATGGTTCAAGTCGGCCGACCAGAACAGCCGTCTGCTGGCGGAAACGCACTGGCGCACTGCGGCCCGCGTTCTGGATTCGATGGGATATCTTCGCGGAGCCGTGATGAAGATCGGTCAGACGCTGGCCAACTTTCCCGATATTGCCCCCCGCGAATTTGTCGAAACGCTCGAGAAGCTGCACTTTGATGCTCCTGCCATGCACTGGTCGCTGCTGCGCGAAATGGTGTTCAGCGAACTGGGGGACGATCCCGAAAACCTCTTCGCCGAATTCGACAAGCAGGCGTTTGCTGCCGCATCGCTGGGACAGGTCCACCGTGCCCGATTGAAGACCGGTGAAGAAGTCGCCGTGAAGATTCAGTACCCCGGCATCGCACGGTCGATTGGCGAGGACTTCCGCAATCTGATGCTGTTCATGCTGCCCAACCGCCTGGGACACGACTGGAAGAATGTCCAGGAACAATTCGAGGATTTGCGAATTCGGCTGGAGCAGGAAACAGACTATTGCCTGGAAGCCACGTATCTGCAAAAGGCGCGGACACTTTTTCGCGAGGAGGACGGCATCGTCGTGCCGCGTGTCTACCCACAGTATTCGACCGCCCGCGTACTGACCATGGATCTGATTCGTGGGGTTCACATGGACCCGTATCTGGATCGCCAGCCTTCACAGGAGGAACGGAACGAAGCCGGCAGGAAGATGGTCCGGGCCTGGTATCGGTTGATGTACGCCGGTCGCATGCTCTACAACGATTTTCACCCGGGCAATTTCCTGTTCCTTGAAGACGGTCGCCTGGGACTGATCGACTTCGGCTACATCATGGATCTGGACGAAGAACTATGGCAGATGTTTCAGATGCTGGACCGACCTTTGACAACAGGTCAGCGGTCGGACCGAATTGCCGCCATGAAAGAGTGGTCCGGATTGACCGATGACTCGTCCGATCAGATGCGATTGTATGATGAATTCGCCGAGTGGAGTTGGTGCTCGCGCGACCTGGAAGGTCCCTTTGACTTTGGTGACGAAGCCGATTTTCGCCGGGGTGTCGACCTGTTCACGGAAATGGTTCGCAAACGGTATTCGCGAGGCCACCGCACAACCCCAACGATCGCTCGCGGCACGTTCGGCTGGCGATCGCTGCTGTATCGATTGAAAGCCAACATCGAAATCCGGCCGCTCGCCGAATCGGAAATCGTCGCCACAGGCTGGGACCGCAGCGAGTACACTCGACCGATTGCAAACTGAACCGGCTCATCAAAACCATCGCAAACGACACGCCTTGATTCCGCCACACGACCAAATCACGGCAAATCATGCTTTTTTGAAAGCTGCTGCGAACCCGGCTCGATCGTTTCGCACAGGCCGATGACGGACCAGCACGTGCCCCAGAAAACGGATGTTGGTTCGATTTGACCTTTCTTGGATTCCTTGGTCCCTCGAACCGGCCACGAGCCATCGTCCCGCTGCGTTCGAGCCAGAAACGCGTGCGCTTTCGCGACCGCAGGATCTGCTGCTGTCAGTTTATCCCGACCCAATGCGAAGAGGGCGATTCCGGTTCCCAGGGCATCGCTGTCATCCGCGCACAGCCATCCCCATCCGCCGTCCTCGTGCTGATACTTCAATAGCTCACCGCGAATCCGGTCTGCCTTCTCGGTGTTGCCGAGCCTGCGTTCCAGCAGCAATCGCGTCGCCCACCATTCTGTCGACAGACCTGTCGTTTCCTCACCCAGCCAGGCCATTGCTTTTTCCGAGGCGGCATTGAGCGAATCATCTGGCACGCCGGATTCACCGCGCGCCAGGAGCGCCCAGGTCGTACTGACTTCCGCAGTTTCTCGCTTTGGTCGCTTCTGTCCGGGCAGCTGTCCACCCGGATTCCACGACCCGTCCTCCTGTTGTCCCTTTGCCAGTTGCGCGGCGTACTCATCAATCCATTCCGGCCGACTTGCCGCGGCAACCAGAATTGGTCGCCCCAAAATCAATTGGGCAACTGTGTCAGACTGTCCCCGGATCGTGTCTTCTCGAACGGCCTTCTCTCGCGTATTCGGACTGGCCAAGTTGCGCCAATCGACCGCCCACTCCGTCCACCTGGCGAGTTTATCCTGATCGACGGGGACACCCTGTCGTTTCGCGGCGTGCAGCGCCCAGACCATGAAAGACGTATGGTGACACGAAAGGCAGTCCCGCTTCGCAATCCAATCCGCTCCCTCGCGCTCCATGTACGGCACGCTTCGCTCGATGATCTGGCGAACAGTCCGCGTCTTTTCTTCATCAGCAACCGCTTGTTCAGGGCAGGCAATGTGAACCGACAGCAGGAAAAGCAGTCCAAACCCGAGTTGACGTCCGCTGATTCTCATCATTTCCCTCCCGCAAGTAGCCCTCAGGCAGGGCATCATGGTGTTATCGAGATCAACGCAGACGCGTTACACGACGAATCCCATTCAACTCCGTCAGGACAGCGGAACTCATTTGCAGTTCATCGGTTGTCGATTTGGCGCCACGATCGAAATGTTACCTTTGGACGGCGGCTACGCGAAAGCCAATAGGATCGTGTCGACGTAACAATCTTTTGTAGCTGAATTCGTGAGAATTCAGAGTTCGTCACTCGATGTCCGATCTCTCACAAGATCGGTTACGCTGGAAACGCCGCCAACGGCAGACGGGAAATCGTTACCTGCGTTGAGTGCCACCAAGACCAAGTCCGCCGTGCGGTTTCTCCGAACTCATCTTCGGGTGTTTCGTGGTGCAAACGATTCGCCTGGGGCCTGGTCTGGACGTATGATGAGAAGGGTTATTCCAGCAGCCCGGCTTCGTAGACACGAGCCGTTCCCTGTCGGATGAATAACTCGGCAAACAGGCCTTCGGGTTTACCGTGATTTTCCCAGTCCCATTCGACTCGATACCGGCGACGTTGACGCTCGGTGTCCTTCTCGGTGACGGGGTGGGCTGTCACAGAGCGAGTCTTGAATTTCCCTTGGTGCGGCAGGTCCAGGCCGATTGACAACATGTCATGGCAGCCCTCAGTGTCACCCGCCGATTGTCGTCGCGCCAATTCATTGGCAACGCCGTCATCTGTCGCCATCCACTGGAAGGGATCGTGTTCTGCGAACCGGGCAATTCCGGCGGCGGTGACCCTGGTTTCATCCAGAGTGACCCCGTTTAACGATGCAAACTTCTCCAGCATGACCAGGCCTGCATCGCTGATCGACGTCTCTGACAGCTTCAGTCCCGCCAGACGATTCAGGCCACCGAGCGGTTCCAGACCGGCATCCATGATTTTCGTGCGTGCCAGATCCAGGTACACGAGTTCCGACAGCTTGGCGACTTCGATCAGTCCCAGATCCGTGAGACCGGTCCCGCCCAGTTCCAGGGATTTCAGGGATTTCATCCCCGTCACGTGACCGATCCCGGCGTCGGTGATTTTGGCATCCCACAGGTTCAGCCGCTGCAGTTTTGTGAGTCCCGACAATTCCTTCAGATCGGCATCACTGACGTTCGATCGACGCAGATCCAGCGACATCAGTTCGTGCATGGCGGCGATCGTTTTGGCGTCGCCGGGCTTCAATTGGAATTCTGCCAACCCCAGCGAAAGAATCTTTCCATTCTGATCTTTTTGAATGGGATTGCCGCCAAACGGACCGCGTTGCGTTTGCCGGACGCGCTCCAGGAACTCCTCGGTTGCAGTCAGTTCGGTGGCTTCCACCGGCGCATTCCCAGCGTTCTCATTTGAGAACGCGACAGTGGAAACGGTCTTCTTCGTCGCAACGATCTTCCCCGCGGATTTCGCGAGGGGAGCAAATGTCACCCAGTATCGATACGGTCGCAGCCGGTATTCAAATCCGACGATACTGGACTTGGGAATATTAAAGATTTGGGCAGCGAACACGTCGTTTCCCGAGTTCCAGGCGGAACTGCCGTAGGACATTCGTCGATTGCCCGCCTGGTCGATGGCGAAAACTTCGCATTCCGCCAGATTCTCAATGTGATTTGTCCAGCACAGGCGAATTTCATTGGCGAGTGGTTGGACATGATGTGGCTTGAGTTTCTCATAGACGTCTCGACAGGCCGCAGACACTTTCACGGGGGCGTCAATCGTTCCATCCGCGTTCACCTTTTGGACGGGGCCCCATTCGGGATCGGTAATACCAACCGTCAGGAAGCGATCCTTCGACTTTCCACCGTCGGAACACGCGACTCTCACGAACTGGCTTTCCTCGCGATTCTTAACAGACATGTCCCAGGGTGTCCGATAGGCAATTCCGCGTTCCCGTTCCACGCCGTTGAATTTCAGGACGCAGTCATAGGCGTTGCCGATGAAATGCTTCGTCGAAAGGCCTCGATCCCACGCTGGCAACTGGGGAGGTTCCCGGAAGGGATCTCCATTGGGATGCCAGGCGAGATTGGATTCTCCCATGTGAGGCACGATCGCGACGAGTTCGACAGACATCGTGTCGGAGATTTGCGCGACGTGATCGCGGGGGGCACCTGGCGATGGTTTCTCATCCGGGACAAATGCCAGTCCACACAGCGGAACTCCCATCAGTACCAGGATCACACCAGACAATCCAACTGCGGACCAGAACGGTCGCGTCGAGAGATTGCGTCGCTGGTCAATGATTCGAGTCACTCGTCCTGCCAGTGATTCGCGCCATTGAAATGCGTCGGACGTCAGACGCAGTGGACGATGTGGCAGGCATCGCTGCGCCACCGCGAGCAACGTTTCGCTGTAGGTGATCGGATTGCGATGGACCAGCACGGCGTTGTCGCAGGCATCCTCACGGGACTGCGACAAATCGTACAACAGGACGTGTAACGTCACGATCGGCCAGAAGAGAATTCTGGCAGCGGCTTCGAACCACAGAACCAGATTGTCGCGGCGGTTCACATGGGCGAGTTCATGGGTCAGGATATCCTGCATCTGGTCATTAGTCAGCGACGACAGCAGACCTCGCGGAAACAGGATCATCGGCCGCCAGACGCCAGTGACCATCGGAACAGGAACATCACCTTCCGCCAGCCGGACATGCGATGGAAGAACCGGCTCACATGGGGAGATGGCACTGAGGCCACCGACTTCAATCCCTTGAGCGGTCGTCCGCAATCGGCGAATGAGCCGCCAGCAACGGAGCAGGTCGCATGCCAGGGCGAAAGATCCCAGGCCCCACACGATTCCGCCAACGCGTGCCCACAACGGCAATTCGGACAACCTCGCCAACCAAGCGAATCTCGACGCCGGAATGGCCGGTGACACCGTCGATGCGACCGTCGAATCGATTTTTCGATCGAGCTCTGGTGAGGTCGCGCCCCACAATTCCTCAGCCGCCCCGCCAGGAGCGAATTGTTGCGGGATCGTCTGCACGGATTCCGAAATCTCCCGGGAGGCCATGGCTCTCGACGGAATCGGGAACGCAACAATGGCGATCGCGGCCTGCTGCAATGCCAGAGCTATCAACGGAGAGGCCAGGACCAGCAGCAACGCGGTGAGCAACACCGCATGCCGCGTGGCGGGAGATCGAAGCAGTGCCAGTCGACCGATGGCGACCGCCAGCAAGGGTACTGTTCCCACAGTCAGCAGGCACCCCAGAGCCGCGCCCACCCGGCTCAACAGATTCGCGTCGGAAAAATCCAACATCGCGCACTCCTTCGGGATCTGAGATTATTCTTGTCGAGGGGTTTTCGATTTCACTGTATTCAGCAACGCCTTGACCCGGTCGATCTCCCGCGGTGTCAGGCCGCGGTAATCCAGCAACGCACTCACCAGGGTTTCCGGGGATCCTCCACAGAACTGTTCCAGGACGGCACCGACCTTTTGGGCAATCGATCGAGACCGTTGCAGTGCCGCCCGATACCAGAAGGTTCGACCTTCGGTTCGATGAGTCAGCCAGCCCTTGTCTTCCATTCGTTCCAGCAGCGTTCGGACGGTATTGCGGGCGACGTCACGCCGTTCCAACAGCACCGAGCGCACTTCGCTGGCCGTCAATTCGCGGTCGCCCTCCCAGAAAATCTCCATGATTTCCCGCTGGGCGGCGGATAATTCGGAAAGCTCGTCCACGGTTCAGCCTCCTGGATAAAGTGCATGGCTACATGTTGTAGCCGGATGATGGCGACAGCGCGTCGTCATGTCAAGCAGAATCTGGATAAACAGGATTCAATAGGAAAAGTGCAGGGAACGACGATTCCTGAAGAACTGCCAGGATTGAACAGGAGGGAACGGAGTCAACAGAGACGAAGGCCACTGTTGTCTCTGGTCCCTCCTGTCAATTCTTCCCTCCCTTTGCGATTCAGCGACATCAATGCCAATCGATGCGACGGCAGTGGCTGGTCTCCAAACACGCGAATGTGCCTGACTCCGCCTGAAGCGAGGCTGCGAGAATTGCTGAGGGAACCGGAAACCGAATAGAATCGCCTCATCGGGACTTGTCGGATGTACCGTGCCTGCTGGCTGGATTCGGTCCCCGTGAATCTGAGATTTGAAGATTGAGCTCTGTCGGCCCGGTCGCGTTAGAGGATAGTTGCCTCGGAAAGGATCGTTTTTACAGTCATGTCACAGCACGATATCGGTCTGGTTGGTCTGGCCGTCATGGGTCAGAATCTGGTTTTGAACATGGCCAACAATGGCTTTTCGGTCGCGGTCTACAACCGCACGACCGCCACCACTGACGAATTTGTCGGGGGACTGAAGAACGAGCCAGTCGACAAGGTGCATGCGGGAACCGCGGAGCGCATTCAGGGCTATCACACGCTGGAAGATTTCGTCGGCAGCCTGAAGGCACCCCGCCGTGTCATGATCATGGTCAAGGCGGGCGGCCCGGTCGATGGCGTCATCGAACAATTGAAGCCGCTGCTGTCGCCTGGCGACATCATTATTGATGGCGGCAACTCGGACTTCGTCGACACCAATCGTCGAGACGCGGATCTGCGGGCGGCCGGTCTGCGATTCATCGGGACCGGGGTCTCTGGCGGCGAAGAAGGGGCACTCAAGGGGCCCAGCATCATGCCCGGCGGACATCACGACGCCTGGCCGTTCGTCAAAGACATCTTTCAGAAGATCTCGGCCAAAGTCGGTCCGAACAATGACATCCCCTGCTGCGACTGGGTGGGTGACGCCGGTGCCGGGCACTACGTCAAGATGGTTCACAACGGGATTGAATACGGCGACATGCAGTTGATCTGCGAAGCGTACTTCATCCTGAAGAACACCCTGAACCTGACCAACGACGAACTGTACCACGTCTTCAAGTCGTGGAACGAAGGGGAACTTGAAAGCTACCTGATCGAAATCACGCGTGACATCTTCACCGTCAAGGACAAGGAAACGGGCGAATACCTGGTCGACAAGATCCTGGACACGGCCCAGCAGAAGGGGACCGGCAAGTGGATGAGTCAGCATGCGCTGGACCTGGGTGTCCCGACCACGCTGATCACCGAAGCCGTCTATGCCCGGTGCCTGTCCGCTCAGAAGGACGCTCGAGTCCGCGCCAGTGCCGTGCTGAAGGGCCCGGCCGATGTCAAGTTCACCGGCGACAAAGCGCAGTTCATCGAGGACGTCCGCCAGGCGTTGTATGCCTCCAAGCTGTGCAGCTATGCCCAGGGCTATGTCCAACTGGATGCCGCCGCGAAGGAATTCGGCTGGAAGCTGAACAACGGCAACATCGCCCTGCTCTGGCGTGGCGGCTGTATCATTCGTTCGCGCTTCCTGGGCGACATCAAGGCGGCGTTCGACAAGAACCCCACACTCGAAAACCTGTTGCTCGACGACTTCTTCAAGGCGGCTATCGACAAGGCTCAACCGTCCTGGCGGCGTGTCATCGCGACATCGGTCGAACGGGGACTGCCGATTCCGGTCTTCAGCGCGGCCCTCAGCTACTACGACGGCTACCGCAACGGCCGGCTGCCCGCCAACCTGCTGCAGGCCCAGCGCGACTACTTCGGGGCTCACACCTACGAGCGAACCGACAAGCCACGAGGCCAGATGTCGCATACCGACTGGATTCGCGAGCGGAACCTGCACTAGCATTGCATGAACTTGGAACAGTAGCCCGACGCGCGCGCGAGCGAGGGATTGGTCGATGCGTGTCCAACTCGATCATCCCTCGCTGGTCCTTTGCTAATGTTTAACTGCCTGCAAACGGGGGAACACTTTAGAATCGAGCCGGGTGCCGTCAGGCCAATGGCACTTACTTTAGGTATGTAATCCGAAGCGTCAGCGAGGGAGGGCGGGAATTAACGCGATGCCTCGCTGACGCTTTGGGTTGCATTGTGAGCCGCACGGCGCTAGCCGCGGGTGCATTCTCACTCGACCCCAAACAACCCGCGGCTAGCGCCGTGCGGCTCACAAAGTAAGTGCCATTGGCCGTCAGGCCCCGGACGTTTTTTTTGCGTATGATGCCACTCGTCCGGGGCCTGACGGCACCCGGCTCACCTGGAATTGGTCCCATGTTTCAGGGGAGGTGAGAGTTGAACCAATCCTGATCCAGTGCTGGTAGATCGGAGCATCCCAGATGCGACTGCTGTTTCTCGGAACGGGCGGATACCATCCGAACGAACGGCGGCATACGGCTGGATTGATGTTGCCAGAATTGGGCATCGTGCTGGATGCCGGCAGCAGCTTCTTTCGCGTTCAGTCACGTCTGCAAACGAAAGTCCTGGATGTCTTCCTGACGCACGCTCACCTGGACCATATCCAGGGTTTGACTTTTTTTATTGTGCCAATGCTCATGGGAATGGTGACTCGGTGCCGTGTCCATGCCGACGCCGCCGTGATTGATGCCGTCCGCCAGCATCTGTTTTCGCAGCCGGTGTTTCCGGTATTGCCCGACTACGAGTTTGTGCCGCTGACAGATCGGATCCAACTGCCCGGTGTGACGATCACGCATGTGCCGCTGAAGCACCCCGGAGGTTCACGGGGATACCTGTTGGAAACAGGGGGGAAGCGACTGGCCTACATCACCGACACCATGGTTGACGGGACCTATACGGAATTCATCCGCGGAGTCGACGTCCTGATTCACGAATGTTATTTCCCGGACGAGATGGCTCAATGGTGCGAAAAGACCGGCCACAGCCACACGTCGCAGGTCGCCACGCTCGCGCGGGACGCGGGGGTGGGTCGGCTGTTCTTGATCCATATCGATCCCCAGCGGCCGGATGACGATCCGGTGGGGCTGGCCACCGCCCGCAAGATCTTTCCCGCGACGATCCTGGCGGAAGACCTGATGGAGATCGAGCTCTGATGAGCAGCGATGCGGCGACCGCTCAGCAGGAACTCCTGGCTTCGCTCCGTTGCCCCGTGTGCGGTCGTGCGCTGTCGCTCGTGGCAGATAGCCTGGAATGCCCGTCGTGCCATTCGGCTTATCCCGTGGTGGACGGGATCCCTCGCTTCACCGGGGATCAGCACCTGGCGAGTTTTGGCCGGCAGTGGAACAAATACGAAGTCGCCCACGCGGATGAGGATCGAGCCACATTTCAGGCCAAGACAGGGATCGCCCTGACCGATCTGCACGGTCTGCAAGTCCTCGACGCCGGTTGTGGCGGCGGTCGCTACAGCAAGGTCTGCGGCGAAGCGGGGGCAAGCGTGATCGGAGCGGACCACAGTGCCGCCGTCATCAAAGCCCGTCAGTTGTGCAGCCACCTGCCGAACACGGCGTTTGTGCAGGCCGACCTGAAACATTTGCCGTTGGAACCCCAGTCGTTCGACTTCGTGTTTTCGATCGGGGTCATGCACCATGACGCCGATACGAAATCGGTGTTCGACGCCGTCGCCAAGCTGGTCAAACCAGGCGGCCGCTATTCCGTCTGGCTCTACCGCCGCAACCAGTGGTGGCAGGAAGTCATTAACAATGCATTGCGACGGCGAACGACCCGGATGGCCCCGGAAAAGCTCGAACGCTGGTGCGAATGGGGCGCCTGGCTGGGCGGCCTGCCGGTCGTCAACAAGACACTGAACAAGCTCATCAACTTCAGTGCGCACCCCAACCGCGAAAACCGGGTTTGCGATACTTTTGACTGGTACGCTCCGCAGTACCAGTACCACCACACAGTCGCTGAGCTTCAATCCTGGTTCCAGGCCGCCGGATTTGATCAAATTCAGGTCCTGCCGCCCGAAAAAGAGGGGACTTTGTACCGCTGGGTCTACGAGCAAGACCTGTTGATTGGCAGCGGCGTCAATGTCACCGGGATTCGAAAAAACTGATCCCGCTCACGTCTAGTTGCCTTTGGGAACAAACCTTCCGCCAACGGTCACGCGGATGACAACCTGTCCGTCCTTTCGGGCGACAAACACCTCTGCTTCGACCCACGCCGGAATGTCTTTGTTTTGGGGGGCTGCGTAACACTCTTTTGGTACCCATTCGCCTGCCGAATATTGAATGGCTGAGACTGCCGCCAGAGGGGTTGATGGGTTTGCAAGGCCCAATCGTTCCAGGGGACGAAAGTAATGATTCAGAAGGACGGTCGATTCCATGGTGAGAGAGTTGCCACTTGTGACAGGAAGTTCTTCTTGTTTCAAGTTCAGCAAAATCAAGTACTTGGTCTTTCGCTGACCATCCCACTGCGAAGTCATGAGAGCGTGCTTCTCATGGTCCTTGATCAACTGCGGCCATTCAAACTTTGCTTGCTTCGGACCGAGACTGTCGGCAAGGATATACGGGTGCGACTTCTGGAAGCTTTCACGGAGACAGTCGAGGATGTCCTGATGAAGCTTGAGGTACGAATCGACCTCCCGTTCGGACGGTCTGGAGGATTCAGTTGCCAACACGACGGCAGCGCCGATACAGACGGCAGAGACAGTGGCAAGCCAATGAATTCGACGTTTCGTCATAGTGGACATCCTTGCTCCGTCTGATGAACGAGTGAGACCCAACGTATTCCGATCTATCCTTCCTCATAGAAAGCCGGATGCCAGTTTATTTGGACACAACCTCGATGTCACGAGGAAGGTCTGCTCGCCTGGCGGACATGTCGCTTCCCGATCTCTCCGATTCTTGCAGAAATCCGTTGACAGCCCCGAGTGTCGTTTGTAATGTACCGACTGGTTAAATAACCAAGAGGTGAAATACAAAATGCCTGCCGATCAACTGAGCGTCACGTTTGCAGCACTGGCCGATCCCACGCGGCGGGCGATTCTGAAGAAGCTGACGCGGGGCGAGAAGTCGGTGACCGACCTGGCGGCGCCGTTTCAGATGACGTTGCCGGCTGTTTCCAAGCATCTGAAAGTGCTGGAAAAGGCGGGGTTGATTGAACGTGGCCGGGACGCTCAATGGCGCCCGTGCAAGCTGCGGGCGGCACCGCTCAAGAAGGCTGCGGGGTGGATCGAGCAGTACCGGGAGTTCTGGGAAGCTCGCCTCGATCGGCTGGATGATTACCTGAAAAAACTTCAATCCGAGGAGACTGACGACCATGACACCGAATGAATCGACCGCCGATCGCGAAATTCAATTGACCCGCGTGTTCGATGCGCCCCGGGAACTGGTCTGGAAGGCGTGGACCGAATTGGAACATCTGTCTCAATGGTGGGGGCCGCAGGGGTTCACGACGACGACTCATTCCCGTGAGTTCCAGCCAGGCGGGGCGTGGCGGTACGTGATGCATGGTCCCGACGGACACAACTACGAAAACGTCATGACTTTTCAGGAAATCGTGGCTCCCGAGCGGCTGGTCTACAAGCAGGGTGGCGACGCCGACGGCGAGCCGGTCAATTTCCACGTCACGGTGACATTCGAGAAGTTGAGCGACTCACAAACCCGGCTGACGATGAAGTCTGTGTTCCCCTCGAAGGCCGCACGCGATTTCGTCGTTACCAAATACAACGCGATCGAAGGAGGCAAGCAGCATCTGGGGCGTCTCGGCGAACATCTACAGTCCATGGCGGGCTCGGTTGCCGCCAATCCGCTGTTTGTGATTACGCGGTTGTTCAGTGTCCCGGTGGAGCAGATGTGGAGTGCCTGGACCGACCGTGACCAGCTGATGCAATGGTTTGGGCCGCAGGGAGTGACAATCCCCCATTGCATGCTGGATCTGCAACGGGGGAGAATGTTTCACTATTGCATGCGTGGGCCCGATGGCAACGAGACTTGGGGCAAGTGGACGTTCCGCGAGATCGCGGCGCCGGACCGATTGGAGTTCGTGGTCTCCTTCGCGGATCCCCAAGGCCAGGCCATTCGAGCCTTCTTCTCACCCACCTGGCCGCTGGAAATGATGTCGGTCGTGACATTCTCGCGTCACGCGGGGATTGGCCATGGAACAGTGGTTCGGGTTCAGTGGTCGGCTCTGAACGCCACCGCGGAGGAGCAACGAGAGTTCGACGCGGGGCACGACTCCATGCAGCAGGGATGGTCTGGAACGTTGGATCGACTGGCTGAGTTTCTGGCGTCCTGATGTCGGGCATCCCCGATGAGTCGCCCGAAAAATTCGCCACGGGTTTTCATGGCGCGGCCAGCGAAATCAGGAATTCATTCAACGCAATGACGCAATGACGCGGAGGCGCAGGAGTTTTCCGTCCATCCTCATTGCGCCCTGGCGTCTCCGCGTCTTGGCGTTGATATCGTGCCATAGTCCGTTTACCACAAAATGTCAGTTCCGTTTTGCGGTCTCTTTCGGAAACGGCAGGACTTCCTGCAAAAAAGTTTGGGACACGGAAAACGCGGACGACAGGGAGACTGACCGGAGAGGCAAGGTCCTCCTGCGATCCGCGCGTGGCACCGTGGTTCCTCGCTGGCGCGTCGGGCTGGTGTTTGAGCTCACCCGGACATGGATCATTGGGTCCGTGATTCCCGAAGCGGTCAACAATTGATCGATTGAGTGAAAACCGCCATCAGCGCCGAGTATCAACTCCTGCTTGAACCCCATGGATTACAGAGACTTAACCCGCCTTTCATTGTCGGGAAATGGCCGAGCCAATTTCGGGAATTAATGTTGCCATGGTGACGTGGTTCTTTGCCAGGTTGGATGACAATTTGGTGATTTCGCCATCGGGACGGACCAATGGCACGGCCTGTGCGAACTGACTCATCGACTCGAACGGTCCTGATTGTTTTCTGAGTTGGAGTAAGATGCATGTCATTTGAAATCACCGAAACGTTGGAAGGCAAAATCATCGAAGTCCAGGTCACCGGCAAATTGTCGAAGGAGGCTTATCAGGAATTCGTTCCCCTCACCGAGGCGGCCATTCAACAGCATGGCAAGGTGCGAATCCTGTTTATCATGCATGACTTTCATGGATGGGATGCGGGTGCGTTGTGGGAAGACATCAAGTTTGACCTGAAGCATTTCGCTCATATCGAACGATTGGCGATTGTGGGGGAAACGAAGTGGGAGCACGGCATGGCGATCTTCTGCCGCCCATTCACCACCGCCAGGATGAAATACTTCGACCATAAGAACCTGGAAGAAGCACGCGAATGGATCAAGTCCTGAACGGGTCTGGCGATCGTTCAATCCGATGACACGCATGAGCAATCGTGACGCGGTCATCGGAACCGGGGTCGCTCCGCTGAATCGGAATCCAAGGTCGCGTTCCAATCCCGTTCCATCTTTCGTAAAGGGCAATCATGACTGAAAACTCCAATGAACTCACCAAGCGCATTGAGGCATTGCTGGCCGTGGCGAATCAGCGACTGGCCGATCAAGCCCGCCAGTCGACGGAAGAATCGCAGCAGATGCAGAAGCGATTCCTGGTCTTCAATGAAGTGGCTGTGAGTTTCTTGAACGATGAAATCGGCACGCGAGTGAAGCAACTCACCAGCTACTTTCCCAACGCCACTATCGAGTTCGCCGAGGTCACGGGGACTCACGGTGTCATCTGCCGATTCAAGCACACTTCTCGATTTCCAGCGTCGGTCGAGTTGAGATTTGCCTGTGCCCACGACGATCGCGTGGAACAATTCATTTGCAGCTACGATCTTGAGATCCTGCCGGTCTTCATCAAATTCGAAAAGCACGATCAAGTGGCATCGCCGCTGGAACCTCTCGACCGGTCCACCCTGTGCCAATGGCTGGACGACAAGATCGTGCAGTTCCTGGAGACGTATTTGAAGCTGGAGTTCGCCGATCAGTACCAGCGTGAGAATCATGTCACGGATCCCGTGGCCAAGGCGCGACTCAATCGGGCCATCGCCGCAGCTGAAACGAAATACAAAGGGCAGACATTCTATTTCCTGTCCGATGAGAACCGACGGATGTTCGAGGCCGCTCCGGAAAAGTACATCCTTCCGTAGTCGCTCATGGCACTCAAATCGAATTCGTAAATATTCAGCAGCCCGTGGAACAAGGGGTCTGACCCTTTGGAGGGCAATAGAGTCATCTTGAAAGTCGCATGCCCGAAGAGCGTCGGGCCCCTTTTACCACTTGGCTACCAGGAGGGTATCTTGCTTCTCGAATTGTTTGAAAACTTCAGGCACAATTTATTCAAACCGCTGTTGATGTTCTTTTACCTGGGCTTTGCGGCCACGTTATTCCGCGTGCCGCTAAAGTATCCCCCACAACTCTACCAGGGTTTGACGATTTATCTGCTCGTTGCAATCGGGTGGCATGGAGGTGAAGAGCTGGCCGCCCTGCCCTCGACGACGCTCGTCCAGGCCCTGGGGTTCATGGTGATCGGGTTCTTTTCCAACATGTTCATTGGAGTGCTGGCGTACCAGATCCTGCGGCGAACAACGCGGATGCGGCAGATCGATCAGGCGACGGTGGCCGGGTTCTACGGATCTGATTCTGCCGGAACGTTTGTGACGTGCATCGGCGCGTTGAATACAGCCGGGCTGGTATACGCCCCTTACATGCCCGTGTTACTGGCCGTGATGGAGATTCCCGGTTGTCTCGTGGCCCTGTTTCTCGTGTCCCGGCTGCGTCAGAAGGGGATGGATGCCTTGGGGAACATGCCGGGCGAACCCGACTACGATCCGAATGCGGTTCCAACGCCCCCGGGGAATCATTCGGCTGGCACGTGTGATCCGGCTCATACCGATTCTGAATTGGAAGCGGACCTGGCTCTGGAACGGCGGGGACGTGCCGGCGCGGCTTCCGGAAATATCACAACCCTGGTGGCCAGAACAACGGCCAAAGAATCTGTTTTCAACAAGGAATTGATGCGGGAAGTGTTCTTGAATCCTGGCATCTTCCTGCTCTTCGGTGGCATCGGGATCGGTTTCATCGGTCGACTGCAGGGGATTCACTACACGGAAAAAGACGACCCCTTCTTCGTCAACATGTTCCAGGGCGCGTTGTGCCTGTTCCTGCTGGAAATGGGACTGACGGCTGCCGCCAAGCTCAGGGATCTGACGACCGCCGGTTGGCAGTTCATTCTTTTCGGCATCCTGGCGCCGAATCTGTTCGCGACGATCGGCATGCTGGTTGTCCATGCGTACTCGTTTGCCATCCACCAGCGATTCGACATCGGGACATACGCGCTGTTTGCGGTGCTCAGTGCTGCTGCGTCGTATATCGCCGTACCGGCCGTCCAGCGATTGGCGATTCCGGAGGCGAGTCCCACGCTGCCGCTGGCGGCGTCGCTTGGCTTGACGTTCACCTACAACGTCACGGTCGGCATCCCGGTGTATATCTTGATTGCGTCGGTGCTGACCAGGCAATTCGCGGTTGCGTGATGAAGCGGTCGATCGATTCCGTGAAAACGAGTCTTGCGAAACCCGCGGTTGTGTGACGTTGGCGAGGGAAACCATGGAGACCACGAATTCCAGCCGAATCCTGACGATCAATAGTGGTTCTTCAGCCGTCGAGCTGTTTTGTTACCAGGCGAAGAAATCACTGGCGTCTCTGGTGGCGGTCCTGGGCGGTCTGGATGTCCTGGTCTTCACGGCCGGGATCGGGGAACAGGCCGCTTCGATCCGCCGGCGCATCTGCAACGGGCTGGAATTCATGGGCATTGACGTGGACGCTGCACACAACGATCCGAACTTCCCCGTCATCTCTCCCGATGGCAGTCCCGTCACGATCCGGGTCATGAAAACCAATGAAGAATTAATGATCGCGCGGCATACTTGTGATCTGCTGAACGCAACTTCAGACGACGCGTGTCAATGAGTGTAGATCATTCTACTGGCCGATGTCCTACGCCTTTCCCTTGCGTTCGCTGGGGGGCTGCTTCCAGCCTTTCAGTTGCTGACGCAGATCTTTCAGGCTGAGTGTGGGAGCGGGCAATCGCAACTGAGGTTCCACATCCGGCAGCGGGGCTTCACCCGATTCGTGGACGTGCTGCAATTCTTCCTCCAGCGTCTTCAGCCAGGCGGGAACGTCCAGCCCCGATCCAGACGTGGTCTTCAAATAATCTTCCACCGCGGCCTGCATCTGCAGGAAGGAAGGCGAGTCTTTTCGGCCGGCGTCCGCGTCTTCGCAGGCCGGGCGAATTTGAGCCAGCATGTGATTGACCGCCAGCGGCTTCACAAACCGCTCCTGCAAATGGTTCGTCACGGACGGCAGACGCATGCCGTATTTCTTTTGCAGCGATTCCAACTCTTCGAGGTGTGTTTCCGCCATTTCCTCGGTCTTCAGCGTGAAGACGTCCTCCCAGATGCCGGCCGCCTCGGGCTTGCCCTGCCGGGCCAGAACTTCATGGGCCACGGCCACCGGCAACAGGTTCCAGGCGTCGCGATCGTAGGCCGTTTCCAGCCGCAGGAAGTCGAGCAGGCTGTAGAACTTGTCTCCGTAGTCCGATTGAGTCGTCGTCGTATTGTATTCCAGGAATCGATCGAACTTCTCGACAACGACCTGGTAAATCAGATGCAGGTGCTCCGCCGCTTCGTCCCGATCCACCTTGCCGGTTCGCAAATCCTCCAGCAGCTTCACCGGGTGCAGCGGGTCTTCGTGCTGTTCCAGGTATTCCAGAAACTTGGGGACGCCGCTATGCAGGATGGCGCGGACATTTCCCAGCGTCAGAACACGGGCGTTCAAGATGTCCGAACCATAGGTTTTTACAAACTTCGAAGTATCTTCCCAGACAGAGTCGATCTTCAGGGCTTCCACGGACGACAGCCGCATCGTGCTGCTGTGTTCCAGCCACTGGTTCAAATACAATTCGACGATCTCGCCGACAATTTCAATCAGTTCCTCGTTGGTGAAGCGTCCGCCCTTCCAGTCGCGGGATGCGCGGACCACGCATTCCAGGGTGTTACGCAAGGCGATGCGGAACAGGCGATCGAACTCGGTGACCGCCATTCCGCGTGGGCGGGAATTGCGTTCCATCTGCTGGGCCGTCCGCAACAGGTGCCATGTTTCGCGCAGCAGCCCCAGTTGTGGCAGATGTGCCAGCATGAAGCGGACAATCATCTGCTGGGACCGTGCGGCCAGGATCTGCTTGGGTTCGCCCCCGTGTTCCAGCGGGACGTACAAGAGCGGCTTTCGCTTCAGCAGTCCCAACAAGCCGGGCAGCACCCGTCGAACTTCCGATTCATTGCGTTGCATGATGCCACGATACATGTCGATGACACGGACATCCTCGGCGGTACTGCGGACCGACTGGTCCTCGGGCGACAGTGCACAGGCCAGGCACCATTGAGCGGACCGGCAACTGAGCCAGGTCGTCAACCCGGACTGCACCAGGTACAGCTTGGCCTGCAACTGGGAATCGAATTCCACGTTGGAATCGTGTTCGCCGCTTGATTCGCCGATATCCCCCTTCCACAACTCGTCGATCAACCGCATCAGGTCGGCCTGCAAACGCATCGAATGTTCCAGCCAGTGTCGCAACGATTCCGCCTGACCGGTGCGATTTTCCCGTGATTCCTTCGACGCGTCCGGGTCCATGACCAGTTCCCGCTCCACGGCCAGGTTGGCTGCCATTTGCCACAACTGAGCCATCATCCGCAGGAACTTCAGTCGCGGATCCAGTCGTTTTTCCAAACGCTCGTATTCCGTGTCGCCATCCAGTCGCGCCTTGTCGTCCATGATCGGGCCTTCCTGGCCGTCATCGGTACTGTCGCGATAGACCACTTCGTCATAGGCGGCACTGAACAGTTTGTCTTCGTCGTCCGCATCATCGCTGTGTGGTTCATCCAGTTCAGCTTCATCACCCGTCCACCGGTCCTTCGCCGATTCCTCGACGATGACGCCCTGACGGAACACGGGGGTCTGCCACAATTCCCCGGCGTTCGCCTCCAGGTAGTCGAACATTCGCCGGACCAGCGGCCATGGATCTTCCCTGGCAGACGTCCCGTCTTCGGCAACCAATCCCATCCACCACAGCATCAGGTCTTCAAACGAAAGATGCCCCGCCTCCAGGCCGACGGTATCCTGCTGGCTGAGCCATTGCATCAGCAGGCCGAGTGCGGCGACACGATCGCGTCGCTCCAGCAACGCGGAGACCACCTGGGCATACGCCTTGGCGGATTGAAACTGATCCACGTGCGTTCGCCAGAACGAAATATCGCCGGTGGATTCGCCCGCTTCACGCCATTCTGCCAGGGCCCGCGCGACATGGGATGCCGAGTCGAGTTGTTCGTGCGCGGCGACACGCGGCAGGTCTTCGACGGTGACGGTCCCGAACCGGTCCCAAAACTGGGCCAGCCGTTCGTAGCGCGCCGAAATACTGGCCGTCAGCGCCTTTTCACCCCGCGCCGCGGCCTCTTCGAGCAGGCGCGTATACGCATCCAGCAGCGATTCCATGATGTGATACAGCATCTCGACCCGTTGATCGGGAACACTGTCTTCGCGCGACGAAAACAACGGGAATAACCCTTGGAAGCCCAGCACATTCCACGGGTCGACCAGGGCGCCGCATTCAATCCCGCGATGCAGGTAATCTTCCGCTTCCTCCAGCAACTGAGCGGAATCGCCCAACTTCCCCAATTCGACGATGCGTCGTGCGGAATGAGCCCGGCACAGCACTTCGCATTCAAACCGGGCCGACGCGCAGGGAATCACGGACGCCTGCCGCAGACTCGCTTCGGCGTATCCCATGCGGGCGAACAGGTACGCCAGTTGTCGTCGCTGGACCTGCTGGGCCCCGTACTGCGCCAGGTACATGTTCAAGGCCTGGCGGACATGCCCGAAAGGCTGTCGAGTCAACTTCGTGTGCCGCGCCAATCGCTTGGCACGGGCTCCCGATGCGGTTTGCACCAGGCGTGAATAAAACTCGTCGCGCTGACGGGCGACACGTGGCAGCAGGGACGACAGAGTGACATTCGAATCGTGGCAATCCGGACCGTCGCCACTGATGGACGACGCCATCAGAATCGTGCCGCACAATACGGCGGCGATGTCGAACAGGACTTCCTCAGGGTCGACACGCTTCTGCTTGGCCGCCCAGTCCAGCAGGGCATCGAGAATCACCTTGCGAACCACGAACCGCCGGAAGCGTCCCTTGATGTCGATCTGGTGCGGATCCCACTCGCCGAACAGGTAATTGGTTCGCTTGTTGGCGGGATGAATGTGGTCGTGAGCCCGCAGATCGACTGCCAGTTCATCCATCAGTTCAATGTTGAAATACGCTTCTGACAAAACCTCCGTCGGCATCTCGCGCAGCAACCCCATCGCGCGTTCGACCACAGCCTTGTAAGGTCCATCAGCCACTCCCGCCCCGCGCAAAAACAGCGGCAGGGGACGGAATCGTTCGTGAGGATAAGGTTCCATCCGCTGGCCGTTTTCCAGCACGGCGATCGGACGATAGCCGACGAAGTCATTCAGTCGACGGATCGCGCCCGACACGATTCGGTCAGACTCGTCCCACGGGCCACCCTGCTCCAGCACCGCCTCAAAAACCTTCGCCAGGAAAAACGGTTGCTGAAAGTCCTCATCCTTCAAGTGGTATAATAGATCGCGATGATGCTCACGATACGCGGGCAGAGCGCGATCGAAGGTCAGTGCGATCACGTTTTCGGCCTGCGAGCAGTCGCCAAACGTCGGCGATGAGATGTGTAATTCGGCCAGAACGGTCCGCAACGTCTCGGCAAGGTTCGTCCACGGAACACCGACCATCAACTCGTTGATGTTCCGCTCGAACTTCGGGTCGGGTCGACCTCCCGAGAAATTCAGATAGCCGAGCAGCTCCGTTGCGATCGCGGCATCTTGCATGCGGATCTTCAATGTACCAGTCCCCGATTCCCACGAATTCGTTGTCTCGTTGCCGGCAACAGGGTTCTTAACGCGCCCTTGCCCAAAATCAGTTTTATCGACTACAGGATACGGAACCCGCTTCGGGGTTCGCAAACGACCTTTTCACCAGTTCTGACATTCTGGAACCGGTTCCCGTAACCCGCAGCGCAAAGGTTTCCCTCAACTTACCGACCGACTTTGACGATTCTACCGAATGGACCGCCTCTAACGACGGTATGGCCCACGGTATTTCCCCCAAACTGACCAAAAAACCAGCCAAACCTCCAGGTCGCCCTGGTTTGACAAAGGGAATCACCCAAGTCGGTTGATTGACCTGAATGAGTCAATTCAGCCTCCGCGTTCAGATCGAAGTTCACCGAGGAATCAGATTGTATGTCGAAATCGAAATCCACCCCGAATTCCAGGTTCATCGATCGCATCATCAACGGCATCGTGACGTCCCCGTGGATGTGGGGAACGGCAGTGACATTTGCATTTTACGCAGCACTCCCGTTTGTTCCCATTTATCAGGAAACAATCTCGCGCTACTTCACGGCGCACTGGATCGAATATGCGACGACGAGCCTGTTCTTCATTGGGACGGCAACACTACTGATGAAAGCGGCCCGGATTCCGGCCGAGCGGAGCGCCCTGGGGGCGGACCTGCTGGACGGGCTGAAACTGGAAGAGAGTCAGGATGCGGTCGGAACCGCCCGGGGAATTGATACTCATCTGGACCTGGTCGCACGTCGATGTGAAGACTCGCTGCTGGTCCGAAGAATTCGTGATGTCATCGATTATGTGATCGGTCGTCGATCCGCGGATGGCCTGGAAGGACACCTCAACTATCTCTCCGACCTGGCCGCCGGTCGCCTGCATGACGGCTACTCCTTGATCCGCACGATTACCTGGGCCGTCCCCATCCTGGGCTTCCTGGGAACTGTGATCGGGATCACGATGGCGATCGCCAACATTACGCCCGATCAACTGGAATCGTCGCTGCCGGAAGTCACGTCCGGCCTGGCCGTGGCCTTTGACACGACGGCATTGTCGCTGGCGCTGTCTATGATCCTGGTCTTCGGGACGTTTATCATCGAACGTGCTGAACAACGAACTTTGGATGATGTGGAAGACGTCGGCATCAAACAACTTATCTGCCTGTTTCCCTCCGCGGGCGCTCCTGTTGGACCGCTGGTTTCGGCCGAGGCCGAAGCCGCTGCACAATTGCTGAAGCGGACCGAAGGAATGATCAACTGGCAGATGGAATTGTGGGAAACGTCCCTGGAATCCCTGCGCGAACGCTGGGCATCGACGCTGTCGCGTCAACAGGAAGTGCTCGATCAGGCATTTCAATCGGGGCTGACAAACGCGTTGACCGATCATTCCGAACAACTGGCCGCAGCACGTACCGAGTTCGTCCGGGCCTACGAAGCCTCGTCGATGACGATCGCCCGGCAGGTCGCGGAATCGCAGGCCGCGCTCGTCGAGCAGCAGCAGCACAGTGCCACGTTGATCTCGGAAACGTGGCAGGCGTTCCATTCCGATCTGACCGCCGCCCGGGATGGCCAGACCGAATCGATGACTCGCCTGACCGACTCTTTAACGGGCGCCGTCATGGTCTGGAGCGACCGGCTGGAAGAGGCGACACGAGGCATGACGGACCAGTTGCGAGAGTTGCGTCAGCAGGGAACGACTCTGCTGAAGCTGACCGAACAGGAATCGGAACTGGTGCGACTGGAAGAACGGCTGGCTCAGAACCTGGATTCCGTCCGGGTGGTCGATTCCCTGGAAGAAACCCTGTTGAACCTGAACGCCGCCGTCAACTTGATGACGGCCCGTGTCAAAGGGAAGGCCGCATGAAATGGTTGTGGTGACCCGTTTCTGCTGAGACGGGCCGGTCGTTTTCGGTGTTGACGCGATAAACCCGCGTATGCAAAGTGATTCCCTCCCATGAGTCGACGTCCCAGAAGCTCGCAGACCGTCGCACTGTTTCCATTCCTGGCAGTGCTCGTCTGTACCATGGGATCGTTGATTTTTCTGTTGCTGGTCACGACACGGATGATTCGCGATCGTGCCACGGCGCAGTCTGTCACCGAATTGACTTCGCCCCCGACCTTGCCGGTAATGAGCATTTCGACTCCGGCACGACCCACGGCTCCGCCGCTCACTGCGGTCAAACAGGAGCCGGATCCGGACGCTGAGCCGCCCGTCGATCTGCGTGCCATCGCTCTGGAACAGCGCCAGCGCGAACTGGATGCCCTGATGTCAAGGTGGAACAGTCGACTGGAGGAATTGAACAATGCTCGCGAAGAACGGGCCCGGTTGCTGGCACAACGAAAGCAGTTGCAACAGGGCGCTGCACAACGCGTCGCCGCACTCCAGGCGGAACTCAACGAACTCGAAGTCAAACTGGGGACCATGACCGGCAAACTGTCGGCCTCCGCGGTGGGTGATGGGACGATTCGCGAGCGAATCGAACTGGAAACGCAGATCAAGGAATTGAAACGACGACTGCGTGCCGCACAGCAGGCCGACCCCGGTGACAACAAATTTGAAGTGGTTCCGTTCGACGTCATGTCCGGGACATCGCGTCGGCCAATCCTGATCGAATGTACGTCCGAGGGGCTGAGATTCATTCCCGAAGACATCATGATCAAGCCCGACGATCTGGCGGGATTTTCGCCGCATGTGAACCCGCTGGTTGTGGGGGCCAGCGCACTGGTCAACTACTGGACTGCATGGAACATTCGCCAGCCGAATCCTGGTCGGCAACCCGAGCCGTATGTGCTGTTGCTGGTTCGTCCCAGCGGTACGATCGCCTACTACGTGGCCATGAAGATGCTGGTCGACCTGAACAAGCCGCATGGCTATGAATTGATTGAGGAAGACACCGAACTTCAGATGCCTCCCGTCGACGCCGGAGCCAGGGCGGCCGTTGAAGCCGCGGTCAATCGATTGCTCGCCGAACGGAGCCAGGTCTTGCGGCAAGGGGGACTGGGGATCGGCCGCGGCGGCGCTGGTGGCCGCGGATCCGGTACCCTGGGGGGAACAGCCGTAGCACCGGCCGGATCCCGTCCGGGAAGTTCCAGCAGTCCCGCGTCAGTGTCAGGTTCCGGGCAGTTTGAACTGTCCGACATCATGGATCAGGGCGACGTCGGCAATCGGAACTGGGAACGAGTCGAAAACTTTGAAGGGCCCCGCCGCGGAAATCCGTCCCGGCCCGGCAGGACCGGTTCGGCAAAAGGGTCGCCAGCCGGACGGGGGACCGGGACTGGCGGTCAGGCCAGCAGCTCGTCTGGAACGCTGGCAGTCACGGCGGGAACACGAGGAGTCGACGGTACTCCACGGGCCGCTGCCAGGCCGGGGACCGTCCCGTCCGCCGAATCGTCCGATGGCTCCAGTGGAATTGAAACACTCGAAGGCACGGAGGAGAAAGATTCTTCCAGCGCCAAACCATCCGGTCAACCGGGCGGTACCGGAATCGATACCGGATTGGGAAGCTCTGGCAATCGATCCGTTCCCGTGGATGATCGCCGCGGCAAAAAGAAAAAGTCCACGGACCGCGAACTGCCCACCGAGCCTGAACAGTTGGCCAATCGCCACTGGGGAATCTCAGATTACAGTGCCGCCATTGGCCTGGAGCGCGAAGTCCGAATCGATGTCGAGAAAAACCGCTATGTCGTCGGCAAGAAACATGCGGTACCACTGGTCGATACGGATTCCAGCGAAGACACCTTTGCCAAGCTGGTCACCGTGCTGGATCTGCAGGCGCATGATTGGGGGAAGCCACCACAGGGCTTCTTCTGGAAGCCCAGCCTGAAATACGTCATTGCCGACGGCGGTGATGCCAATTACGAACGAGTTCATTCGTTGTTCGAGCGTGCGGGATTGACGAGTACCCACGAGTACCCGGGTGAACCACCTGAAATCGTGCCACCGAAACATGTGACGCCAGCGCCCACGGCACCAGCACCGGCGCCCAAGCCACCGCGTCGATTTTTTCGGGGGATCCTGCCATGAGTCGTCGCCGTGACTTCGAAATCCAGTTCGGTTCAGATTCATTTCTGGACGTGGTTGCCAACATCGTGGGCATTCTGATCATCCTGATCGTGATCGCGGGGGTGCGCGTCAGCAAGACACCGCCGAAGCCCAAGACGTCACCCGCAGTGCCCACCCTGGATCTTCCCGTCGCACCCGCTCCGCCTGTGGACCCGCCCGATGAGACAGATTCGGCCGCGCCCGAACCAATCATGGCCGAAGTGACTCCGGAAATGGATTCCGAAATCCCCGAAGCATTGCCTCCTCTGGAACCACCGCCCGAACTTGTCGACCGGGTCCGGCAACTGGAAGCCGAGGTTGCCGCCATCACTGCGGAATCCAGAACATTGGGAGATGCGCTGGCCGAGAGTCACCGACTGCAAACCACATTGGACGAACGACTGCAGACGGCGCGCGGCCTGCTGGACGAGCGCAAGTCGCAATTGAACGCAGTCACGGCTCGCGATGCCCAGCAAAAGCAGGATCTGGAATTGACCCGACAAGCGGTCGCCCGATTGCTGCAACAGGTTACCGACCTGGAACAGAAAACTCCCCCCGTGGAAAAACTGGAACACCGGATTACGCCAGTCAGCCGGACAGTCCTGGGCCAGGAATTGCACTTCCGCCTGGAAGGGGATCGAGTGGCAGAAGTTCCCATCGAAGCTCTGGTCGAACGGCTGAAAGACCATATCGAACGACGCAAGGACTGGATTATCAAGACGCGCCAGCACAAGGGGCAGGTCGGCCCGATCAATGGGTTCAACCTGGAATACATCCTGGGTGTCGAAATGATCACAGGTCTGGAAGAATTGCGGGGCGGCGTCGGAGGATACCGCATGAGCATGCGATATTGGGAAATCCAGCCGGAACCATCACTCCGCGGCGAACCCGAGGACGTCGCACTGTCGCAAGGCTCCAAGTTTTACCAGGCGCTGGTGGGAGCCGGTCCAGACACGACCCTGACCTTCTGGGTCTATCCAGACAGCTACAACCTGTATCGCAAGCTGCAACGGTTCGCACACGATCAGGGCTTCCCTGTCGCCGGTCGACCGCTGCCCGCCGGGGTTGCCATCTCGGGCTCACCGAACGGGACGAAGTCGGCCAGTCAGTGAGGAATGTCCCGGTTGCGGATCTTATGCCTGGTCACGATGCGTTCCCGCCTCGACCGAGCTGCCGGATTCCTTTGCCGCCCCCGAATTCAGAGTCCAGTTCGCGACTTCTTGAGCCCGGCGTTTCAGATAATTCAGCCAGCGTTTGGCCCAGACGAACTCCGTTGCCAGAATCGCCAGTCCGGCCGGAATCACCACCATCGCCGGACCTGGCAGGACGATCATCGCGACGCCCACGACCAGCACGGATATTCCGAGCACGAAGATGATCAACTGCCGGATCGGGCGCAGCATTGAGTTCACCGCCGTTGGCGGCGGCGAATAGACAACGGCGGGTGGCTCGTCAACGGGTTCCATGCTCCCATTCTACGCACAGTCGCCAGGCTGCGAAAATGGCGCTTGAACGAGTGGGGAGTCCGTGATGAGAGCGCTATGCGGTCCGAGACTTCGAATCGGACGATAGCAGCTCTGATTCTCTTCCGTTTCCAATGTTACTGTGCGCTGGCCATATCCGGTCGCAATCGCCTGGCGTCGCGCAAGTACACGTGAACGATTTCCGCCTGCTTCTTGTCCGTGTTGACATGCAACAACACACGGATACAGCGCGGGACCGATGCACTGGGAACGGCGATTTCGGAGGCACACAGCAGTGGTACCAGCTTCATCCCCAGTGCGCGCGCGGCTTCCGCGGGGAAGGTTGAGGTCAAATCGGGGGACGTCGTGAAAATGGCGGACACAATTTCGTCAAATTCGGTAATCCCGTTGACTCGCAACAGTTCCTGCAACAGTTCGCGCGTGGCCGCCAGAATCTGTTCGGGCACATCGGCATCAACGCTGGTGGCTCCGCGAATCCCCCGGACCGACATGTTCAAACGCTCCCCCGCAGACAGGTGTTCACCAATGTTTGTGCTCCGACACGGTCAGCACTTCCAGGACTTTCCATTGGATCGCAACTGATGGATGTTTTGCTCGAATGAAGAATCTTAGGGCTGGGCCTGGAGTCCCGTCTGCCCAGAAACCTGCGAATTTGCAGTCGCCGCAAGTGCAAAGAAATATCCGATTTCCTGCAGGCTCGCCAGTTGGTTCGGATTCCTCTTCCCGATTTCCGTCCGTTGAGCTAAAAGATCGGCTGGGACAGGGACCGTCCAGCCGCGCCGGCGCGCGTGGTACATCACAACCAGGGAGGGCAACGTGGGTCACACTGTGGGTTCGCTGGCGACGCTGGTACAAGGCGAAGTGCGGGGGGAGTCGGATCGATTGATCTGTAATGCGGCGGCGATTGAATCCGCCGGCCCCGACGCCGTCACCTTTGTGCTCGACGAAAGCCACGTCAAACGCCTTGAGGCCTGCCGTGCGGGTGCCGTGATCCTGAACGCGAAAATTGCCTCTGGAGTGACCGTCGCCGCCAGTACATCCCTGATCGTGGTGGCCGATCCTCACGCGGCATTCATGCAGATTCTTCCGAAATTCCGCAAGATCCGCGGGCGCCCCGCTCGTGGAATCTCCCCCCAGGCCCACATCAGCCCTGGCGCAATCATCGGTGCGGACTGCTATGTCGGACCCGGTGTGACCATTGCCGAAGAGGTTGAGATTGGAACGGGTTGCGACATTCATCCCGGTGCGGTGATCAGCGCGGGTTGCCGACTTGGCAACGACGTGGTGGTTCATCCCAACGCCGTCCTGTACCAGGACGTCACGCTCGGCGATCGGGTGATCATCCACAGCGGGGCCGTCATCGGTGCTGATGGATTTGGCTACCGGTTCACCGACGGACGATTCATCAAGATTCCCCAATTGGGGACCGTTGAGATTCACGAAGACGCGGAAATCGGCGCCTGTACCACCATCGATCGCGGTGCCATCGGCCCCACGATCGTCGGAGCCGGCACCAAGCTCGACAACCTGGTGATGATTGCCCACAACTGCGAACTGGGCAAGCACAACGTGTTTGCGTCGCAAGTCGGCCTGGCAGGCTCGTGTACGACTGGGGACTATGTGCGGCTGGGTGGACAGGTCGGCATTCGTGACCACATCCGCTTGAATTCCGGCTGCATGGTCGGTGCCAAGGGGGGGGTTCACAAGGATATCCCCGAAGGAGAAATCTGGATCGGTTACCCCGCCACTCCAGAGGCCGAGCAGAAGCGGCTGGTGTTCTCGTTGAAGCGAGTCCCTGAGATGCGGGACCAGGTCCGAAACCTGGAAAAGCAAGTCGCAGCACTGATGAAACAGATGGCGGAACTGCAGGGAGAAGCTCCCGAGGAATTGCGAAAGGCGGGCTGACCCCGCGCCGGTCCCACCGGAAGGTTGACATACTTCAAGAATTGATGACAACGCGGCCATGGACGACAACGGACCCAACTTGATCAAACTCCCCACGCGGCGAGTTGGACTGCTGGCGGGAGCAGGACGGTTTCCCGTGGCGTTTGCCGAAGCGGCACAACGTCAGGGACTGCACGTCTATTGTGTCGGCGTCGCCGGAATGGCCGACGCGGAACAACTGCAGGCAGTCTGCTATTCCTACGCGGAAACCCCGCTGGCTCGCCTGGGACGTCCGATCCGACTGTTCAAGCGCGCCAAGATCGACCGGGTCGTCATGGCGGGAAAAATTGAGAAGACCGTCCTGTTCCAGCCGTTTCGGGTTTTGCGGCTGCTGCCGGACTGGCGCACCATTCACATGTGGTACCGCTACGCAACTCGAGACCGCAAGGATGACACGCTGTTGCTGGCGGTGATTCGCGAGTTCGAGCGGGACAACATTCATTTTGATTCGGCCCTCGACTATTGTCCGGAGTTACTCGTGAAACACGGATTCCTGACGCGGCGCAAGCCCACAGATGCTCAATGGCGCGACATCCGGTTCGGCTGGGATCTCGCCAAGGAAATGGGACGGCTCGATATCGGCCAGTCCGTTGTGGTTAATGACCTGGCCGTGATCGCCGTCGAAGCGATCGAAGGGACAGATCGCACCATTCGCCGCGCGGGTGAACTGTGCCGCCGCGGCGGATTTACCGTCGTCAAGGTCGCCAAACCCCAGCAGGATATGCGGTTTGATGTTCCCACCATCGGAGCTCAAACGATCAAGACCCTGCAGGAATCTGGTGGCAGGGTGCTGGCGATCGAAAGCAACAAGACCATCATCCTCGATCAGGAAGACGTGATCGACCTGGCCGACCGCCTGGGGATCGCCATTGTCGCCATCAACGCCGAAGAACTGGAATTGCGCGTCGCCGGCTGATGGCACTTCGACGATCGGACAGCAATCACGGGGAAGTCGGACTCGATGCGGGCAGCGTCGGCCACGCTATTCGTCCAGCATCCGTACATCGCTGTCGCTGGCAGATGCGACCGGCTCATCGCGTTCGCTGGCAAAATACTCGTCGGGGGCCTGCCCCAACTCGATCACTTCGGTATGGGCCGCATGGACATCAGATGCAGGCTCGGCATCCGGTTCGCCTGGTCCCATTTCGACCCGGAACTTTTCCCCGGCAAACGCCAGTTCGTCCCCCGGCAGCAGCGCTCCGCGAATCACTCGCTGACCATTGACCTTGGTCCCGTTGGTGCTGCCCAGGTCCCGAATAAACAGCAATCCATCAGTTCGAACGATCAGACAATGCAACTTCGAAATGCTGCTCTGGTCAATGCAGACATCACACAAGTCGTCCTGTCGGCCGACAAGCGTCACATCCCGCAGAATCTGAATTGGACGTCCACCGCGAAGTGGAACGAGCTGAGCACGCATGAGGCGATTACCTTGACAAGCCTGCATGGCTGATTAACGCCACAACATTCTCCGTCGTCACGAGGTGCTGTCAAGCCGGGTCCGATCGGGCGACCGGGCCACGTAACCAGGATGAAGTTTCTCTGAACCGAAGTCTCCGTATGGCCAAATAGTCTCCATGGTCGGATATCGCGAAAGAATTTCCCTGTTTTTGTGGCTGATTCCAAAAAAACCGGGGAAACGAGTGCTCCAAATTCGTCAAAAACGAGTATGGATCAAGGTCCGGATGTGCCAGATGTTCTTCTTGTTCGGATTTTGAGAAGACATCATAGTACGCGCGATTTGAGGGCGGTTTTCAACAATGCGAGCAACCGGCGTCAGAATGAGAATGCCCGGACGGATTCAATGCGAGTATTCAGAGTTCCCAATTCGGGAAACAGTAAACAGGAGTTTTCCATGTTTGGACGGTATCTGGTTCGTGTCTCAATGATGAGTTTGGTCGTTCTGGCGTGCGAACTCGCCCAGGCAGCCACCACCCACGGAACGGTGGAAGCAGTGTCGGTCGAGGAGAAAACTGTCACCATCAAGTTGAATGGGAAGAAGGAAGAATCGAAGGAATTCACGCTCGGGCCCAACGTCGTCATCCTGGTGGATGGCAAGAAGGCGACGCTGGACGACATCTCCGACGGCCAGACCGCCATCGTCACGGCCAACTCATCCAATGTTGCTGCGAAAATCGTTCTGAAGTCACCCAAAACTCCGGTCGTCAAAAAGCCGAGTCGGCCTCCCGCCGGCGACTCAGAAGCAGTCACGGGAACGGGTGGTTCCTGGCCACAGTACCGAGGTCCGAACCGGGACAACATTTCCCTGGAAACGGACCTGCTCGATGCCTGGCCAGACAGCGGTCCAAAGTTGATCTGGGAACAGAAGAACCTGGGCGAAGGCTTTTCCTCCGTTTCCATTTCGGAAGGAAAGCTGTTCACGATGGGGAACCAGGGCAGTAACGAAATGCTGCTAGCCATGGATGTCTCCAGCGGAAAACCTCTCTGGGCCACCAAGACCGGCGGGAATGCCTATCGCAACGGCATGGGAAACGGCCCCCGTGGAACACCCACTGTGGACAACGACCGCGTCTATGCCCTGGGGGCAAACGGTGACCTGATCTGCGCGGGGGTCGACAACGGCGAAATTGTCTGGCACAAGAACATCCTGCAGGAATACGGCGGCGAAAACATCCAGTGGGGGATCAGTGAATCAGTCCTGATCGACGGCAACAAGGTGATCTGCTGTCCGGGCGGCAGACAGGCCACCATTGTGGCGCTTGATAAACTGACCGGCCGCGGGCTCTGGCGATCCTCCATCCAGGGTGCCCCCAAAGCCTCGTACGCATCACCAATCCTGGTCGAATACGGCGGCGAGCGAATGATTGTGAACTACGTCCACACGGCCGTCGTCGCCGTTCGCGCCAAGAGCGGCGACGTGCTGTGGGGATACCCGACATCCGCCAACCCAACCGCCAACTGCTCAACCCCGCTGTACGAGGACGGAATGGTCTTCACCGCCTCCGGGTACGGAACGGGTTGTGCCATGTTCAAACTCGGCCCCAACGGAAAAGCGACGGGTGGCTACTCCAATAAGGAAATGAAGAACCATCACGGCGGGATGGTCGTCCTGGATGGGCACGTCTACGGATTCGATGAACAGATTCTGCGTTGCCTGGACCTGAAGACGGGCGATTCGGTCTGGCAGGACCGCTCAGTCGGCAAAGGCTCGTTGACCTGTGCCGACGGCCACTTGTACCTGCGCAGCGAAAAGGGGGAAGTGGCCCTCTGTAAGGCGACACCCAACGGCTACGAGGAAAGCGGCCGATTCGATCCAGCCAACCGCAGCGACAAGCCCGCCTGGGCGCATCCTGTCGTCTGTGGTGGCCGCCTGTATTTGCGCGACATGGACACTTTGACGGTCTACGATCTGAAGAAGTGATGGGAACGGCACGCCACCCGGCTATACCCACAAAAAATGGGGTCTGACCGGTCTGACCGGTCTGACCCCCTCCCAAGGTGGTTTCAATTCAAATCAGATATCTGTGGCAGGGGTCTGACCCCATTTTGAGGGCAAAGCCATGCCACCCGTCTTCGGAATCCTGGAAACATCGCTTGATGTCAGCAACCCGCACCAGGCCGCCGAATTCTATCGAAAGCTGTTCGACTTCGAAACGCTGCTCGAATCTGATCGCCTGGTGGCCCTCAACGTCGCCGACCGCAACGTCCTACTGCTCTTCCAGCAAGGGCACACCAGCGAACCCGTGGTGACGGAAGGAGGCATCATTCCCGGTCACACGGGTTCCGGCCCCAATCATCTGGCGTTTTCCATCGCGCACCACGACCTGGCACCCTGGCAACAGCGGTTAGCATCCCTTGGCATCGCCGTCGAAAGTATCGTCAACTGGCCGACGGGCGGAATAAGCGTCTATTTCCGTGACCCCGACAACCACCTTGTCGAACTGGTCACTTCCGGTCTGTGGAGCATCTATTGAATTGCGTTTCAGTTGCAGCAGATAGGCGAGCGCCCGATTCTGATGACGGATGCCGCCAGGTCCATTACAGCCGAGCGGCTGAGGTCGCCACTGGCAAGCACTGGCGGGCCTATTTCGCGGCACTGACGGGAAGTGTGACACGCAATCCGATGTACAGATCGCGTTCATGGATCGGTCGGGCCAGTCGGGCGGCGGAGCGGCAGGCGACAAACATTTCGCCCCAGAAGCCTCCCCGGGCGACGTGGTCCGTTCCCGCCGATTGCCAGCACCGTGGGTTCACAGCGGGGGAATCCTTGAAGTTGCCGTAAAATGTCGGTTCCCACAGGTCCTCTGTCCATTCGCGCACGTTGCCAATCACGTCGTAGATTCCGAACGGGTTGGGCTTCAGCATTCCGACGGGTTGGGTGCGTTTCCCCCAGTAAAAGCCGATTCCCTTGTCGCGCAGGTCCGCATCGCTGGTGCCGCTCCAGTATTTCGTCGTGGTCCCCGCCCGGCACATGTATTCCCATTCCGCTTCACTGGGCAATCGATAGCCGTTTCCCTCAACCGGAATGACCTTGTCTCCTTCGATCCTGTACGCCGGGGACCGCTTTTCCAGTTCACTCAGCCGCACGCAGAAGGCGATGGCATCGGTCCAGCACACCGATTCCACTGGATGACTGCTGGTGTCGAGATTGACCACATCATCCTTCTTCTTGCCGGTCCGGGAGAAGCCAGACGGATTTGTTCCCATGACCTTTTCATACTGGGATTGAGTGACTTCGTAGACTCCCACGTAAAATGGTCGAGTGATGACGACCTTGTGCTGGGGGGCCTCGGATTTGAAAGTCGTGACGAAATTTGCCCAGTCGCCGGCCCCTTTTACGGCCGCATCGATCTCGTCGGGCGGGCTTCCCATCAGGAATTCGCCCGGCGGAATCAGGCGGAACTTCATCCCCAGCGAATTCGTGTGGTCGACGTTGACCTTCAGAGACTTGGCCCACTGAGCCTGCAGTTGCAGCGCCACTGAAGCGTCGAACGGAGCGACCGCTGGCGACGGTCCTCCCTTGGGCCAACCTTTCCACTTCGATTCGGTCGGAATCGTGGCGGCGGTCTTGGAAACTCCAGTCGACTTGCCCGGCAACAATGATCCATCGGTCTTCAGCCGTTCGATCTCGGCGGTCAGGCTTTCGGCCTTGTCATCGCTTTTCGCCCGCACATAGTCGAGTTGGGCTTCGGTGAGCACATTCAACAGGGTCGTGCTGTTCTTCTTCTGGCGGGTCTTGTACTTGTTCGCAATCCACGCCGGGAATTTCCCTTCCGATTCCAATGTCTCACGATCTGATTTGAAGTCTTTGATCTTATCGAGATTCGGTTTCGCCCGATCGCGTTCCGCCGTTTCCCGGGTGTCGATTTCCCGGGTTATCGCGACCACGATGGCATTGCATTCCGCCTCATAGGCTTCCCTGGCTTTCTCCACGCGTTTGTCGATGTCGTAAACATCCGCCGCATGGGCAGCCAGAGGGATGCAACAGGCAATCGTCGCAGACAGCATTCCAATTCGCGCACACCACATGGCAGCTCGCCTGAAAGAATCAGTGAGGGGGGCCAGCGACCCCAAGTCGGGAACCTTGGAAATTGTAGCGTCCGGTCGCGACGCAGGGCCACCATTCCCGGTTGCGAAAAGGCCGGGATTTTGCCCAGGGTTGGAACTGATTCAACCATTCCTCTGGACCACGGACGTCGATGAGATCCGATCCTCAGGGAAGTTGCCAATGTGTGTCAACGAATTGGCGACGGTGACGGGCAGAAACAATCTGGGGCAGAAGTCTTACTGGGACTTGTGCAAGGTCAGGTCGGCTCGATCCTGGAACTGCCGAAAGCCGCACCGGTGGGCGTAAACCAGTCTGGCTAAGTGCGACCGAGGCAAGTGCTTCAGTGGCTTCTGCTGAATTCGCGATGCTTCATCGCAGCAGATGAGCGGCCACGTTCTCCTGGCCCTCTGATTTACCAAAAATCTGAGCAATCGATGACCAGCTGGAAGCAAACTGCCAGGCCTGGCCCGTCCAATTGCGATTTAACCGTCCCAATTTCAAGTCCTTTCGTCCGAAATCAGGACAAATCGTCAGGTGAACTCGTCAATCCAACGCTTAAGGGAGTCTGGCACAGGTTTTGCCAATGAAAACTTACGATTTCGTAGTAATCGAGAAATGCAGTCAAGTAATGTCGACGAAGGAGTTGGCGAGTGAATGCGATCGTGGAGGATCGAAATGTGGCGAAGCGAAAACTTCTTTATGAAGTATTTCGTCAGTCCAGCCACAATGTCCCTGCATCCAGATTCCGACAAGTCTTTGTAGAGCAACTTGAGGAAGGCTTTGGGGCGGTCGCGGGGGCCATCTGGATCAAGTCCGCCGAGGGAAACTTGGTTCTAACGGATCAATGGAACCTGGGTACGGTTGGTTTGCAGCCACAATCCGACGGGTGGAACCGCCATGGAAAGCTGCTTTCTCGCTCCCTAAAAGCGGAATTGCCGCGCCGGATCGGGCCAGAGAGCCGTGACAATCCGACCGGGGGCGAGATTCTACTGGCGTCGACCGTTGTGGCCGGCAGTGTGAACCTGATCGTTGAGGTGTTCCGGCACGCTTCGGAAGATCCCGAAAACACGGACTCGGACCTGTTGCTGCTGACGCATCTGACAGAGATTGCGGCCGGACATATTCGCAGCCAGGAGTTGGAACGTGTCTCCCGGACGATGTCGCGACGATTGTTACACGAAGAATTCACGCGCAACGTTCATGATTCGCTCGCCCCGCACCGAGTGGCGACGGTACTCGCCAATGATGGCCGTGCAGTCCTGGACTGCGATCGACTCAGTGTTTTCCTGTTCGACGGATCCAGAGTCCGTGTCGACTCTGTTTCCGGTCAGGCGGTAATTCAACGAAAATCAAATGCGATCCTCGCCATGGAACGTGTTGCTGACGAAGTGGCACGCAGCGGCAAGGCGCTCATCTACCGGGGTGGGGAGCGAAGCGATGAGACTGAGCCCTCGCGTGCGGTTGCCGAATTCGCGGCAGGATCGGGAGCCAGGCTGCTGTTTGCCGTTCCGTTGCATGACGTTGGCTCAAAGTGCGTTCTCGGTGTCCTGCTGGCCGAATGGTACGATGACCGGGTCTCGGTGGCCGACGTTCAGGAAGCTGTTGCTCTTGTCGCCAGTCACGGCGCAATCGCTCTCAAGAATGGGATCCATCACGACAGTATTTTTCTGCGTGGGACCCGCCATTGCCTGTCGCGAATGATGCGGCGCGGAATGCGCTGGAGAAGCGTCCTGCTAGCTGTCTGTGTCAGTGCCATTGCCGTCGCCTGTTGCGTTATTCCCGGCGACATGAAAGTCGCCGGGACGGGCCATTTACGGGCGGCACGCCGTCAGGGGCTGTTTGCTCCTGAAGCCGCGATCGTTAAGGAAGTCGTTGCCGAGCATGGCGTGCACGTTCGTGCCGGGCAACCGGTGATCATTCTCGACAGTCCTGAACTGCAGGCCGAACTCGATCACAATCGGGCTCAAGTGTTGCAGAATCAGGAGCGGCTGGCTTTGCGCGAAGCAACGCGGGGCGACCGCCGGCTGACCCCCATCGAACAGATTCAACTGGATGCGGAAATCGCGGATCTGCAAGAGACTAAAACTTACCTGCAGCGTCAAACGAAATTGCTGGATGCGCGCGCCGATTCGCTGGTGGTCCGCGCCCCATTCGACGGCCAGATCCTCACCTGGAATCCCTCACAACGACTGGCGGGACGTCCTGTCATGAGTGGAAACCTGCTGATGGAGATGGCCGACCAGGCCGGTTCGTGGCAGCTTGAACTTCGTATCCCCGAGAACCAGGCGGGGCACCTGCTGCACCACAAATCAAGATCCGATAAACCGATGCAGGTCGAGTACATCCTCGCCACCGAGCCCGAACGCCGCTACCGGGCCATCGTCGCCCAAATCGCGCGAAGGACCGAGAGCTGGCATGATCGGCACTCGGTTATCTTGACCGCAACCCCCGACCCTTCTGCATTGCCTGCGATGCGAGATGGAGCCGAAGTGCGATGCAAGATCCATTGTGGACAGCACCCCGTTGGGTATGTCTGGTTTCGTGATGTGGTGGCGTTTGTCTACTCGCATCTGCTGTTCTAGCAGCCGGTGATAAAAGGGGGGCTGACCCTCTCCGGGTATTTGATATTCAATTTTCAAGGTGAATCCATTGCCCTCGAAAGGGGCAGGCCTCTTTTACCACGGGCTGCTTGCAAGAGACTCTGAAGCGCGCAACGTTACTCGTCATGAGCCGGAATGACAGCGATGTCCATAACGATCAAATCTCACAACCCTGAACCGACTCTGGTCCCGCACGGATGTCTGCCTGTCGACTCCGTACGTACGGACCATTATCTCTGTCGTCCGGATTTAATCGTTCGGCGGCACGTCTGTGCTGACGACACCTATTTTGTTGTGAAGGATCCCATCAACGGACAAATGTATCGCTTCGCACAAGGGCACTACACGCTGCTGACGAGCTTTGACGGGAAGCGGACTGTTGCGGAGATCATTCGCGAGTCAGTTCGGCGCGACACGCGCAATCCGGAACAGCTTTCGGAGTTGGAATCGTTCGTCGGGCAGTTGATTCGTGCAGCCCTGATCATTCCGGCGGGGACCGGCAACGCCGACCGGGTGCTGCAACGGGCCGCCGCACATCGTGCCAGGCAATGGAAGAGCCGTTGGAACATCCTGTACGTGAAGCTTCCCGCGTTCGATCCAGACCGGCTGCTGACTCGGCTCCAGCCGGTGTTGCGCGCAGTTTTTGAGCCGACGGGAGTGTTGGCGTTCGGCCTGCTTGTCCTGCTGGCAATCGGGATGGTCGTCCTGTCGTTTCGCAGCGTGTCAGCCCAGTCCGAACTGCTGCACTTCCGGGCGTTCTTTAACGTGGCCAACTTGTTCTGGCTGTGGCTCGCCCTGGGGCTCACCAAGATCTTGCATGAGTTCGGGCATGCGCTCTCCTGCAAGCACTTCGGCGGTGAATGTCATGAAATGGGGATCGTCCTGATGATGTTCACACCGTGCCTGTACTGCGATGTTTCCGACGTATCAACCTTCCAGAACAAGTGGCACCGCATCTTCGTCAGCACCGCCGGCATCTATGTGGAACTGGCGATCGCGTCGATCGCGGCGCTCGTTTGGTGCGGAACTGTCGGCGGGATTGCGCATAACATTGCCTTCGCGTTGATGGCGTTCTGCTCCGTGAACACGCTTCTTGTGAATGCAAATCCGCTGATGCGTTTTGACGGCTATTACATCTTGAGCGATCTCCTGGAGATTCCAAATCTGCGACAGAAAGCGCAGAAGTATTTCCAGCAATTCGTGATCGACCGACTTGGTCTGGGGGCAGCCGCGCCGCCCCCCGCGGTACCTCATGGTCGGATCTTCATTGCATACGCTGTCGCATCCACGTTTTATCGATGGATCTTCAGCGGCCTCATCCTCTGGGGGCTTCATCAGCTGTTACAGCCGTATGGCTTGGGTTCGATCAGTCTGGTATTGGCGCTCTGTGCGGCAATTCTGCTGATCGTATTCCCGATACTTTCGATGGCCGGGGTTGTCTGGAGGGCGGCTCGCACTACGAAGCAATTCCGCGGGTACCGCTTTCTGACGACGGCTCTGATACTTGGCATGCTGGGGGCGGGGATTCTGCTGATGCCAATTCCGCGCACGATCCATGCGGCATTCACCCTGGAGCCATGTTCCATGCAAGCGGTGTTTGCTCCGATCGATGGAAGACTTATTTCAATTCATGTGAGCGACGGTCAATTCGTGCGGTCGGGGGACTGCCTGGCGACTCTGGAGAATACCGAACTGGAAATGCAGGTACTGCAACTGGAACACGAAGTTCGTCGATTGGAGATTGATGCGGAGCGACTGCGGGCACTCGGTCGTCAGAGTGACTGCCAGTGGATCGTGGATCTGGCGGGCGGGACGCGCGCTCACTTGAAAACGCGCCGCCAACAGTTGGACCGGATGGTGTTGCGCGCGGAATGCGACGGTGTCGTCGTGTTGCGCCCGCAACCGGGTGATTTACCGGTGGGTGTATCATTGGAACAGGCCATGACGCAGTGGCGCGACTCGCCGCTGTTACCGGAGAATCAGGGGTGCTTCGTTAATGGCGGGACAATTGTTTGTGAATTGCATGCCGACTCCTCGCATCAGGCGGTGCTGGTTGTCGATCAGACGAACCTTGAGTTTCTGGAAGTGGGTCAGGCATGCAGCATCCAACTGGATGCATTTCCAACAATCACGCTGAGCGGCGAAGTGACGGATGTCGCGCGACGCGAAGCGGCCGAAGCACCACAACAACTGGCACGTGACGGCGGAGGTGCGCTGGTCAGCGTGCGTGAATCGTCAGGAATCGACCGGCCACTGACGTCCTATTACCGCGTACAAGTGCGACTGCAGGACGGCGTCGGAACCAACCGCCGCCATTTTCACGACTTGTTGATTCCCGGTTTCCGGGGACGCGCAGTCATTCACACAGGTAGTTGGACATGCTGGCAGCAAATGCTGCGTCTGTTCCACGCGAGCGTTCGGTATTGATCGTTCGGCAACGGACTGACGAAGCCAGTGACAAACAGGTCAACAGTATCAAACAAGGGAGGGTGAACTCAACAACATTGATTTCAGGTCGGGAAACTTTGATTTGCAACTAAACAGTCTTAGGTACGAACGAGGGAAAAAATGAGAAATCTACGAGCAGGTTCATCGGGTTTTGAAGCATTGGAAGACCGTATTCTGCTGGCGGGCGATGTGTCCGCCGTACTGCAGGGGTCGACTCTGTACATTGTCGGCGATTCCGCCGGTAACGATGTGAATATCGGCCAGGACGACTTGGGTAATATCACGGTCCAGGGGGCGGACGGGACGTCGATCAACCATGACAGCAGCGGCAATCCGCTGGCGTTTTCCGGTGTGAAAAACATCTCGGTTTTTCTGGACGGTGGAGATGATCGCCTGATTATTGGTGGAGAGGACGAAGCCGCGGAAACGGACGTGACTTCCGCGGAGGAGGAAGGCGACGAAGAAGGTCCAAAGTTGAGCCTGGCGGGCAGCCTCACCGTGTTGACGGGAAGTGGGGATGATGTTGTTCGCATGTCGTTCACCCAGGTCCAGGGAAACGTCACGATTCTCACCGATGGCGGGAATGATGCGGTCGACCTGGGGCGCGGACCCGGATTCGGCGGTGAAGACCATGTCGAGCCGGCTGTTGCAACAACTCTGTCGCCCAGTTTGGCGCCCAGCGTTCCCGACGAGGGGGGTGGCCCCCCGAGTGACGTGAGAATCGGTGGTTCGCTGACCATCGTCACGGGTTGCGGCGACGATGGTGTGAAAGTCGGGTTCACCGACGTTCAGAACAACGTCACCATCAACACCGGCGACGGCAATGACAACATCGTGACCGGTCGCGGACCGATCAATAATGTCCATGGTCCCGGCGAAGGTGGCGGAGAGCCACTCGTGGCGGCCGCCAGCGGCATCCATGGAAACGAGCGGCCAGCGGATTCTCACTTCGGCGGAAGTTTTACCGTCCTTTCCGGAGGGGGAGATGACATGGTCGTCGTCCGGAACACGGACATTGCCAGGAGTGCATTCGTGTCGACGGATGGCGGAAATGACGCCGTGGCGCTGGACAACGTCGGTGTCGGCGGATGCACGACGATCCTCGAAGGTTGGGGCGACGATATCCTGCTGGTGCGTGGATCCGACTTTGGTGGTGGCGTCACGGCGTTGACCGGACTCGGTAACGACGCGGTCTACATCCAGAACAACACGTTTTCCAGCTATGCCATTCTGAATACGGAATTCGGGAACGACGCCGTGACCGTCAAGGGAAATGACTTCCAAGGGGTCGCGTGGCTGGATGGGGGACTCGGTACCGACGCTCTGACGCAATCGGATAACACATTCGCTTCGAAGCCTTTCGTCTTCGGCTTCGAGCGGAATGAATCCAATTTCGACTTTGGTCCCGTGAACCAGAAAATCAATAATGCGTTTGCAGGTTTCATGATGGGTGGCCCGGTTGGCTGACCAATCCTGGCTTGACGACTGCCGCGCGGAACCGGCGTGCGGATCTCTGCACGATCGGCCCCGCGCCAGGCAGTGTCCCTGAAAAAGATTCCATCCAGGAATCAATCCAATAGCACGCCAGCATCGTTTCGGAACGACGATGCTGGCCCAATTGAAAGTCAAAGACAACATGAACAGGAACAGCGGGCTGCCGGCAGGACTGATCTGTTGGGCACTGGCGTTGTCCTCGAATGCGGCGGAGCCACAACTCAGCGAGCCAATCCAGCTGGCGTCATGTCGTGTCATGCCGGCAGAACAGGCCACGCTCTCGATCGGCCAATCGGGTATTCTACAGTTCGCAGTCAGGGAGGGTGAGGCCGTAAGCGCGGGGCAAGTCGTATTCCGACTTCAGGAGAACCTCGCGACGGCTGCGCTGGCGATCGCGGAAAAGGAATCGGCCAACGATGTCGAATGCCGATATGCAGAAATCACCAGCGACGTCGCGCGTCTGGAATACGAGCAAGCAGTGGAGATCAACGGAACTATTGCGCGGGCCATTTCGTTGTCCGACGTGCGCCGCCGGAAGCTGGAATTCGACCGCAGCCTGATGCAAATCGAAATGGCAAAGCACCAACACGCGGTCAGGCTTCTCAAGCGAGACGAAGCGGTCGCCCGGTTGGCGACGTTTCGAGTTCAGGCACCGTTTGATGGCGTGGTTACTCGAGTCATTAAGCACAAAGGTGAGTCGGTCCAGCAGGGTGAAGCTGTGGCCGAGCTATTGAACACGCGTCGTGTGCGCATTGAAGGGTTTGTCAGTTTCACACAGCGACAGCACGTTTCTGTAGGTATGCCCATTCGAGTGAAATCTGTTCAACCCGATGCTCACACGTCACCGGTGACGTTGACCGGAGAAATCATGTTCGTGGATGTCGTCGCCCAACCAGTTACGCGGCAAGTGCGCATCTGGGCCGAAGTGGATAATTCACATGACGAACTGGTTCCCGGCCTGCCAGTCGCCGCAGAGCTGACTCGAAGTGAATGATTTCGTTTCATTCTCCACAACGATTTCAGTGCGAGCCAACCAGCATGCGAATGACTGTCGGGGGACAGTCACGCCGACCTTCGTTGACCGAAATGTTGCCTGCTTTCGGCAGGTACACGTCTTCGTCAATGAAAGACGCTGCGCGGTGTCCGCTCGCGGATCGACTGGCAGTCCACCAGGGGGCCGTCGGTCTGCCTGGCACTGAGGCCGGATGCAAGAAGGTCGTCAGTTGTGTGCTCAGGGGAATCAACGCCGATTGCGGATGCCTGAACCGCAGGCAGTCCAATACGATCCGCCCCCGTTTCGGATCGATCCGAGGTCGCCAGTTGTTCCCACGGCAAATGCAGATCGGATGCGTCTGTTCGGTCCAGGGAAGGCGCCGGTGCTGGCGGTGTGGCATTGTCCGGAAGCAGCAGCGGTCTTGGCAACGGGTTGTCAGGAACGTCGAGTGGCAGTGGTTCCGGAACCGGGAACGGTGGTGGCGCGTCGTAGCGCGGTACCCCGAAGTAATACTGGTTCGGGACAAAATACGGCTCTTCCTCACCCTCAGGGAGTGGTGGTGGCGTTTGGATCTGGGATCCTCGCGCGGCAAAATCCAGGGACATGTTGACCATCAGGAAATTCGGCTGGCCCCGGGTGGTGAAGTAATATCCAGTCCCCACATTCAGCCGGGTGTACGGAGTCAGCCAGTACGAGAGACCGACTTCCGGAGCGATCGCCGCCATGCCCGTCGGAAAGTAGCCCCAGCGCGGATTGTTCAGCCGCTGGCCGTTGTCGTAGTAATAGCGATTGTACGAGATATGGCGTCGGACCCCGCTCATGGCAACCAGGCTGGTCAGTCCCACATATGGGGCCAGGCGGGTCGGAGTGTGCAGGCGCGCCCCGAATTCTCCGCCCCCCATGAAGTCACCACTTGCCACTAACCCAATGCCCCCCATTCGCAGCGTGGACCAGGCCGTCGGCATCCTGAACAGGCCGGCGTCAAGGTCCGCCTCGGACCAGGTCGTCAGTGCACTGCCGCCGCCAACGTACCCGCCATAAATGCTGTCTTGAAAACGGGCGTCCCACCGCTCCCGACGCATCTGCATCCGTCGGATCCGGGGGTCATCACTGTACGGGTCGCTGTGGACACGGGCGTAATCCTGGACGTCCATCGCCCACTTCGATGCGAAGATCGGTTCGTCGCCGGACGCGGAACCGGCGACAGCCAGCAGAGTCATGAACACCTGGAGAACGGCAGAGAATCGGCGGGGCAGACGGTCATTTCCCACGGTACACACTCAGTTTCGAAAGCGCTCGAATGAGGAGAACCGATCAACAGGGCTTCCTTCTGAATCGTCGGGTTGGAATCGACTGATCAGTGGCATTTGGCCGGTTCACGGAAATGACAGATCGTCTGTACCCGGGATTGACGAAGAGACGCAAAATCGGGTCTGGCCTGCCAGTCATGATGCCGTCCGTCAACACGCGTCGAGGGCATCATCGGCATCATCGCCGTAATCCTTTGTAGTTAAACATGATGAGTCACAATGGCTGTCGCGCACGGGGCAACGTTGTGGTTGGCGGTCAACGGTCCGTCATAACCGTTAGTCCCGGGATGACGTCGAATCGCGAATTGCGGGTGTGCTGTAAAGCAATGTGCACAATATGGTTGCGTCTGACTGCCGGCAGGGTGTTTCAGTTTCTTGACACGTTGGACGGGGAACGGCATTCAGTTCGCTTTACAGGTCAACCATCCTGCGAAACACACTGACCTCCAGAAAGGGTCCCTGTCATGAACGCAATTGCCGCCTGCCTGATCCACGACGAATCCGGGTTTATTGTCTCTGCTGAACTGGTCCTGATCGGCACGATCGCCGTCCTGGCGATGGTTGTCGGACTGTCGGAAGTCGCCTTGAACATCAACAACGAACTGCACGATGTGGCGATGGCGTTTGGTTCCGTCAATCAAAGCTTCCAGGCAAATGGCATGAATAGCCACGGTGGCGGAAGTCGTGGCAGCAGCTTTGGTGATCAGGCCGACTTCTGCAGCGGCGGCGGTATCACCAGCGTCAGTCCCAATGGCGGCGAACAGTAATCGTTGAAGATGCCGGAAGTACGAGGGACTTGAACGCGTGCTGTGGAAACCCTCGGTCGCGCGTGGGGCTAATGTTCAGAAGGAATCTCGACGATGTCAGACCTGCTATTCGAACTGTGCAGCGACGAATCCGGATTCATTGTTTCGGCCGAACTGGTGCTGATTTCCACGATTGCCGTCCTGGCGATGGTCGTTGGCCTGGGCGAAGTGGCTGGTGCCGTCAATCAGGAACTGGGGGATGTTGCCACGGCATTTGGATCGGTGAATCAAAGTTTTCGCTATCAGGGGCTGACGGGTCACGGTGGTGCCAACAACGGCACCAGCTTTCAAGATTCCGTGGATTTCTGTGACGGAGGCAACAGCATTGGCTTCACCGCACCAACCCCGGAAGGTGGCAGCACCCACTGAGCCATCGACTCGAAACGAAAACCGGCGGACCATCGTCTCCTGATGAAAAACCACTGAAGATTTTGCGTACCCTTTCTGGCAGGGAGCCCTCGTGACCGAGCAATCGGTCCGAGGGCTCTTTGTTTTTCGTTCTGCCCGATCGACACTCTCCTCGTTAAGCTTCAAACAGCAGTTCCTGATCGGCGGACGGTCGCTTCCGTGTCGAGATCGCATGCCCGTCTTCCAGGATTTGTGTCTCGTCCATGATCGACTGCATCAGAACGATGCCACGCGTGAAGTGTCGCGGGCAACACGGGTCTGCATGCTCTGTCCGACACACCTCTGGCGGGAATCCCGGACCTTCATGGCGAATCAGGAACGCGGCCTCCTGCGGTGAGATCCGCATCTCAACGGTGAGCATTCGATCGGCATACGGGGCTGCGGACAAACGCGCCTGGATCAACTCCACCACGTCGGCTGATCGCAGGTCCTCAAGATCCAGGGGCAATTCAAGATTGCCATGATACAGTCCATTCCATAAGGCATGCTTCACGGCGAGTACGACTCGCAGCCGTTCGGATTCGTCGCCGAGCGGCAGACAGCGCAACATTCCTTGAATATGCTCGGTCAAAGTTTCGATGAGCTCCGGATCGTTTTGAATTTCGAAACGGAGCTGGCTTTCCGCCAGAGAATGCATCAGCCGTGATTGCCGTCCATCGTTGGATGCTGCCGACAGGATGCGAACGACGGTATCACGCAACTGGGTCGCCATGACTCGCTTGGGAACATAACTGGCCGCACCGCGGCGCAGTGCCTCCACCGCCACGTCTTCACTTCCCTTGGCGGTCATCAGGATAACTGGCAACCGGGGGAATTCCTGCATGACGAGATCGACCAGTTGCAAGCCGTCGCACTCCGGCATTTGCAGATCGGTCACGACGGCATCAGGCAACTGCTCACGAATCCGGGCCAACGCCTCATTGCCATCGCAGGCGAACGTCACGGTCAGATCGGGTTCCTGCTGCAGAAACCGACAGGCCATGATTCGGTCTGTTGGCGAATCATCGACGACAAGAACGAGTGACACGGCCGGCTCCTTCAAGGGTGTGCGTCAATGGTTTGAGAGCATCTGGATCATTCGTCGATCCGCCAGCGTCGGCGCGACGGTTCTTCGTCGTTGTCTTGATTCAGCGAATCGAGCTTGTCTCCGGTGATACCCGCGCATTCCAGCAGGGACTTTCTGGAAAGCACCGGGACGTCATCTTCCGCCGTTGGGGGCCGTTCCCCGTGCGGGACATAGTCCAGTCGGAATCGCTGACTGGAGATTCCCAGGATGTTATCGGGAAACAGCCATTTTGCGCGATAGGCCATTCCATCCACAAAGGTGCCATTGCGGCTGTCCAGATCAATCATCTGCCAGTGCCCGCGGAGGAAGTCGAGTTGGCAATGTCGACTGGATACGCTCTTGTGCGGCACGACGACGTCACAGTCGGGAGCGCGCCCGATGACGACCTTTGGCTTGCACAGCATCACCGTTCGGCCCCCGCCACATGGCACAAGTGTCCCCAGCACAGGGGATTCCGCTGGTCGTACGGGAGTGTGTTGCTGCTGTGGTGGTGGAAGTGGAGCCGCGATCGGCGTGGAGGTGACTGAAACAGCAGACGGTGGTCGCCGGTAATTGATCCGGTACCGATGACGACCGAACGTCAAAACATCATTGGGCTGCAAGGTTCCCTGATCACAGGGAGCATCATTAATCAGCACGCGCAGGCCATTTGTGGAGACGCTCCAGATCCCGTCTGCAAACAACAGTTCCGCGTACGCTTCACTCGTCGAATTGGCAGACTGGCTATGCAATCGAAGCACCTGCTTCGGTTTTGCCAGGCCAATTGGCCGTCCACCATCGCAAGGGATCAAGGAGCCGAGCATTGCGAACGCTTTCACCAAATGGAAGGGATTCATTACAGGAGGTGAAGTTATGCATACTATAGTCAAGAAACTATGAACCTGACACATGCCATTGGAAAAAATCGCCGTGGATTCGGCAAAAGTTTGCCAGCGATGTACTTGAAGTCTCTCCGTGTCGTCCGCGTTTTCCGTGTCCCAATGCTTTTGCAGAAAGTCCTGCCATGTCCGACAGGAAACTCCAAGGCTTCTTTGCGGCAAGCAAAGTTATCGAATGCAGAATATGCACCACGAAGGAATACAAAGAAACTCCCGTTTGTCAGAGTGGAATCTGGTTGCCACGCGTCTTGCTTCGGTCCCTCGCTGGCGCGTCGGGCTAATGTTTTGAGGGTTTCGCGATTCCGTCCCAGCATTCTGCAACGCTGTTTAGTTCACCGCATCGTAAATCAAACCCTTGACGGCAAACTCTGTCAGGAACGAATATGGCATCGTCTGTTCCAAAGTGATGACAATCAGGTCATCTTTAGGTGAAGTCCAATAGTGTGTGCTCGCCGCGCCGCCCCAACCGTATTCCCCCACCCTGCCCTGAGGATCCCAGTCACTCATTTTTGTCCGGACCGAAAAGCCCAGTCCAAACCCAACTCCTTCGCGCACCTGCGGGCCGAACTTGATCCAGCCGACACTTTCGGGCAACTGGTTTGAAGTCATCAACTGAACTGTCTCGGCTTTCAAAATGCGAACGCCATCCAATTCCCCGCCGCGGGAGATTGCCACCAGGAATCGCATGTAGTCACGTGCCGTGGAAACCAACCCGCCACCTCCCGAAAACAGCTTCCGCCGCTGCAGGTATTCGCTCTTGGCTGCCGATTCTTTCAGCGTCAGGTTTCCCTTACCATCGGAGTTGTAGTTGGCAGCGAACCGTTCCACGTTGTTCGCCGGGATGAAAAAGCCAGTGTCTTTCATGTCCAGGGGCTTGAAGATGCGCGTTTGAAAGAATTCGTCCAGAGGCTGGCCGGACGCAACCTCGACGACGCGCCCGAGTACATCGGTGGCAACGCTGTACATCCAATCCGTTCCCGGGGCAAAGACGAGTGGTACTTTGCTGAGCTTTTCGGTCATCTGCGCCAGGTTGGAATTGAAATCCATCACGTTCAATTCGCGGTACTTCGAATCGGACGCGTCAACGCCGGAGGAACCGTACGTCAGACCGGCCGTATGCAGCATCAGATCTCGCACGGTCATCTCACGGCCCGGTGTGACCGGTCCATCCTTGCCATGAACCGTGCAATTCTTCATCTCGGGCAAATGCCGGGAAACGGGATCGTCCAGCCTCAACTTCCCCTCGTCGCACAGGATCAACGCCGCCGCCGTGGTGATTGCCTTGGACATTGAATAGATGCGAAATATGGCATCGTCCCTCATGGGCTTCTGAGAATCGATGTCCATCAGTCCATGGGACTTCCAATGGACGACGTTGCCGTGTCGGGCGATCATCACGATCCCCCCGGCCAACTTTTTGTCCTTGACCAGGCCGTCCATGACGACATCCACCTTGGCGAGCTTTTCCGCGGACATCCCTTCCGCTGCGGGTTTGGCCACAGGCAATTCGCCCGCAGCAGCAAAGCAACATGTGAGGCATGCCGAAGTAAGCAGTAATCCGAGTCTTGGTGTCAACATGGTGGATTCCGGATCGAGCAGTGAAATGAGCGAACGGCCATTGTCGCCAGGGAAAGCGTACAAAATGGAATCGCGGGCGAACAGCAATCGTTCGCATGATTCCAGCCCGACTCTGGCGGCACGTCCGGTCACTTCGATATACTGCGGATTGGTCATTCAATTCCTCGCCACGCAAGGACAGACAAGACGTTATGGACAATGAACTTCGCGACCAGGCCCGCGATCTGATTGCTCGAATCCTCCAACTCCGAGACTCTCTTTGACTGGGCTGGCAAGACAAAACGCGTCGAGGAAATCAACGCCCAGATGGGGGCAGCGGGATTCTGGGATAACCAGGAAGCGGCTCAGGCGGTGATGAATCAGTTGAAGCAGGTCAATGCGTCACTGAAGCCCCTGTCCGAACTGATCGCCGGGGCGGATGATCTGGGCGTAATGCTGGAATTCGCCGAGGGCGGCGAAGAGATGACCGCGGAAGTGCAGGCTGCCGTAGCGTCGCTGACCGAGGAATTCGCCAAGGTTGAATTGCAGGCGATGTTGTCTGCTCCCGAAGACGGCAGTTCCGCGTACGTGGCCATTCAGTCTGGTGAAGGTGGGACGGACGCCCAGGATTTCGCCGACATGCTGTTGCGGATGTACATGCGCTGGGCCGAAATCCGCGGTTTTTCCACGGAATTACTGGAACGGTCTGAGGCCGAAGAGGCGGGAATTCACTCGGCCACCCTGGCGATCCGTGGCCCGTATGTGTACGGATTGTTGAAGGGGGAAACCGGGAATCATCGGCTGATTCGGATGAGTCCCTTTGATTCGGCACATCGACGTCAAACTTCGTTTGCGGCTGTCGATGTGACACCGGAACTGGATGACAGTTACTCGGTTGACATCAAGTGGGAAGACCCGCTGGTGATTCGTGAAGATATCTTTCGTTCGGGTGGGGCAGGAGGCCAGAAAGTCAACAAGACAGACTCGGCCATCCGGTTGACACACCTGCCAAGTAACACGGTGGTCCAGTGCCAGAACGAACGAAGTCAGCATCAGAATCGAGCCCTGGCCCGCAAGATGCTGATCGCCAAGCTGTACCAGATCGAAATGGACCGCCGCGAGAATGAACTGGCCGCCAAGCGGGGTCAGAAGTCACGGATTGGGTTCGGCGGTCAGACGATTCGCAGCTACGTGCTGCATCCGGAATCGTACTGCAAGGACAACCGATCGGAGTACAAGACATCGCATCCCCAGGCGTGCCTGGATGGCGATCTTGATCCGTGGATTGATGCCTACCTGCGGTGGGCGATGACGCAAAGCAAGTAGTGTGGGAAGCTGGCTTCAATCCTTCGCGTTCCTGAGCAACGCGAGGGTTGCAACTTGAGGAGTTGACCGATGATCCGCCATCGACTGAGTGCCGTTTCGCTGGTTGTCCTGCTCGGTTGTGGTGCGAATCTTCCCAGTTCGCCTCCCCCTGCTCGGCCCACCGTTGTCACGTCGGCCACTACCGATGAAATGACGGCGGATGCAGCGGTCAAAGACACCAAGCCCGCCGAGCCAGCGAAAACTGAACTGGCTCAGGCTCCGGCGAAACCAGCCACGGCACCTGTTGCAGCGACCGTTCCGGCGCTGGAAGAACCGACAGCAGACGGACAGAACTGGTTGACTCGCGAAGATCTGGAAGCGGGTTGGATTCGCCTGTTTGATGGGCAGACATTGTATGGCTGGAAGGCCAACAGTGATCTCAATTGGACCGTGAAGGACGGAGTGATTTCGGCCGATACGGGCAACCCCGGACTGTTGTGTACGACCACCCGCTTTGCAGACTACGAACTCAAGTGTGACTACAGGCTGGCTGCGGGTGGCAATAGCGGAATCTTCCTGCGGACTGCCTTGAAGCCGACGGACCCCGCCGTGGATTGTTATGAACTGAACATGTGCGATACGCACCCCGCCTTCGGCACGGCCAGTCTGGTCAAGCGTGCCAAACCGGAATCGCCGGTCACCGGTGACGGGGAATGGCACACGTTCCATGTCCGGGTCGAAGGCCCGAAGATCGCCGTTCAATTCGATGGTAAGGCGGTTCTGGACTATGAAGACACCACCGACAAGCCACTCAATACCGGCTTCATCGGCCTGCAGATGAATGGTGGCAAGATCGAGTTTCGCAACGTCTATCTCAAGCCGCTGGGGACTCGGCCACTGTTCGACGGACAAACGCTCGACGGTTGGCGGGAAGTGCCCGGTTCAAAGAGCCAGTTCACGGCCAAGGATGGGACGATCCACGTGAAGGATGGCCGCGGCTTCCTGGAAACCGAACAGACCGCTGGCAACTTCGTCCTGCAGTTCGAGGCGATCACCAATGGCGACAAGTTGAACAGCGGAATCTTTTTCCGAGCCATGCCAGGGACGGAGAAGGCTCCTTCGAACGGTTATGAATTCCAGATCCAGAGTGGTTTCAAGAACGGTGATCGGTGTCAGCCGGACGACCATGGAACAGGGGCGATCTTCAAGCGAGCCTCTGCGCGGCGCGTGATCTCCAGTGACCGCCAGTGGTTCACGGCGATGCTGGTGGCCGACGGCCACCACATCACCACGTGGATCGATGGTGTGCAGGTGGTCGATTGGACCGACGAACGACCGGCCAACGAGAATCCTCGGGAGGGTAGCCGCCTGGAACCCGGCCATTTCAGCCTGCAGGGCCACGACCCGACGACCGATCTGGCATTCCGCAGCTTGCGATTGGCGAAGACGCCCGAGTAGACCGCAAATGACGTTTGCTCAACTTGAATCACTGTGGCAAAAGCTGCTTGCCGAAAAGACGTACAAGTATCGGAACCATTATCTGAACCAGATCTGGAAGGGCTCGTTCCCCGATCTGGTTCAACTTTTTCTCCAGAGTCGGATTTGCATTTCGCCCGACATTGATCCGGCGGACAGTTCCAGTCGGTCGATATTCTTTGCCCGAGAGTGGAAACGCGGACGGTTGACGGATGTGGTTCGGTACAATGTCGTCAAGCGAGGCCGAAGTTATGTGAATTCGTCGATCGCGTTGTTTGAATGGATCGACATCGGGCGGATCCCCGGGGAAAAGTACTTTGTGCAGGCACGGGCTCTGGCGTCGGTGAAAACCGGAGCCATTTGTGGCGGCACCTGGCAGGAAATCTGGAGTCTTCAGGAGCCCGCGTTCATACCCGCCGTCGCCGCCAGGATTCCTCGGCTGCAATCGTTCCCCGGATACGGACGAATCATCGAGTGCATCTGGAGTCCGCGAGACGCGCGATTGGCTGCATTCCTGGCCGATCTGGGGCACCGGACGGAAAAGCGCAGGCTGGCAGCCTTGCAGGAAATCGGCTTCCTGAAATGGGAGCCGAATTCGATTCCATCCGTCGCGACGAGAATCGCGCGCGACGGAATGCGTGCCTTCATGGATGGACTGACGGAATCGGAACGAAGCACGAACCGCGGTGCACGGGCTTCCGCCGTCGACGTCCTTCAACGCATTGCCGTCCAGTGCCCCGAATTGACTCCTGCGTTTGCGAAACTTCTGCAGACGTCAAACCCGGTTACTCGGATTGGTGCCGTGCGCGGACTGCTTGCCGTTGCTCGCGGAAACGAATCCAGCATTCCCCTGCTGATTGGATTGTTGGACGATCCGAATCCGGAAATCTGCCGGGAAATGCTCGCAGGCATCTCAGGTATATTCCATTACGGCGAGAGCAACTGGCCTGCGGCGGGGAGCAATGATCGCGGTCGGGCAAAACGACAATCGGAACTTGTCTTGCACGTCGGGACTGCGATCCTGCAGTTTCTCAAGGCGAATCCACCGGCAGATCTCGACATTTCCGGAAAGCTGGCCTTGTTCCGAATTCAGTCGTGGTCGCCCGCCTTACAGAAGCGTGTTCGAACGCTGTTGGGGAATCTGCAGACAATCCTGTGGCCCGCACTCGCCCAGGATCGCGGAAATTCGGAGAACCGCCTTCAGTGAACGGCGGACGATGTCCAGAAATCCTTCAATCGCTCATTCCCCGGAATCTCCAGCGGGAATTGTTTGCTGAACGGGTGGTTTTCAATTCCTGCCAAAGTGCGCAATTCCTGATGAATATGTTCCGGACGAACGCGGATTCCCTGCTCCTTGTCGATGGCCAGTGTCTGTGCGTTGATCGGAATCAACTGCTGCTTTTCATCGGTGGCACCGATCACGCGATTTCCCATGATGCCGCGGCCGAGGAACATGATTGAGCCGATCGACCAGTGATCTTTGCCATTGCCGTTGTTGTAGGTCGGGGTTCGTCCCATTTCACTTTGAATAATGACGACCAGCTTTTCGCGGATCTTCAGGTCCTCGGCCCGTTGCATCACGTCATTGATTCCCGCCAGGAATTCGGGGATCAGTTTCATCTGGTCGGGGTCGTTGTTGTTGTGGCTGTCGAATTGACCGATCGACAGATTGGCCGAGACGCAGACTCCGGCCTTAAAGCCCGCCAGAGCGATCTCCGCCTGCTGAGCGAGACGCTCTTTGGCGGGCTGTCTGGGAATGTACGGCACAACGCGTTGCAGATCTTTGGAATTGACCTGGGCCGAATAGAGCATGCTTTGACTGCGCTCCACTCGCGGCAGTCTCGCTTCCCCGACGCGGGCCTGGAACTGTTCTTCCAGCGTGCGTTCGATCCGGTCGGTGACGAATGGGTCGTGATACGGTGCCCGTTCATTCCCTTCCACGGAATCCGCCTTCGCCAGCAGATTCAGAGATTGCAGATACGGAACGCGAGACATCGGGACCAGGTTTCCCGTCGCGGAGTAATTCCCAAACGTCAGGAACGCGAGCGGTGCGGTGGCTCCGTAGCAAGCGGCCACCAGCGCCGGAAACGTCGGATAGGCCAGGCTGTCGAGTTTTCCAGTGGCCATGTACCGGGCACAGGGGGAGTGGTTGTTGACCGAGAAATCGAGCCCGTTCAGAACTCGCAGTTCCGGACCGTACTTTTTGAAGAAATCTTCGTTGCTCATCCCTTTTTCGATCTGCTTCGCGGTCGGCGCAAATCGATGCTGTCCTTCAGTCAGGATCTCTCCTTCCTTATAGAGCCGGTTGATCCCCTCGACGCCCTTGGGGTCCATCAGATACGTCGTGTCCCAACCGCCCGAGGCATTGAAAACAATGTAATAAGGGCCCTGGTAACCGGCCGAGTCCGTGGAGTGATCGGCACCGCACAGGGTCGTCAGGCCGATCGGTGAGGCAAAGCCCAGTCCGGCGAGTCCACAGAGTTTCAGGAAATTACGGCGAGACATATGTTTCAATCCAATGGCAGTTGATTCAACCTTGTTTCAAACACTAGCCCGACGCGCGAGCGAGGGATGTGTAAAATCGGCTGTCCGACGTTCTGTCGCTTTTCATCGTTTCATCGTTCCCAAGCTCCCGCTTGGGAACGCCTGTCTTTGAAGCTCCGCTTCACGTTCCCAAGCACCCCCATATCCAGTCAGTCACCACGTCGACCAGTCCAGGTTGGCGAGCACAGTTGCAGGCGTTGGAGGATCTCCAATGCACTGGATCGTCGACATTCCCGTGACCGCCACATCATTTCGTCGCTCTGGAACGCCATAGAGTGATCTCCTGCCGAATACCGACCGCGAAGCAGAGCTTCGAGGACGGGCGTTCCCAAGCGGGAGCTTGGGAACGAGAAAACATGGTCCCTCATCCACAACGTTACTCATACAGAAAATCATGCTGGCGCAGCAGATACGTCACCACAGCCCGCCAGGCCCGTATTGTGTAATGGGGATCCTCGGTACGGAATTCTTCGCGCCCTCCGCAGAAGTAGGTTTCGCGAGGCTCGAATTTGCCGCGTGCGTTGGCGTCCGCGATGACTCCCGCGAAGAGCTGGCAGGTCCGTTCAATTTCCGGATGATCGGAAGGGTACTCGCGTCCCAGCAAACGCGTGTGCAACTCGACGATGGTTTGTCGGATTTTCTGGTCGGCCGCCGCGCTGCCGGGGACGACATCGTGCTCGATGTCGGGGAACAACAACCGTTTGGCGGGTTCCAGCCGGAAATCACGAGCAACGTGATAACACGAAACGTCGTTGGCCATCAGGCGCTGGATCGCCCCCATGGCACCACTCGGATCGCCGTTGCGTTCAGTCACCGTGATGGAATCGATGCCGCCATACAACACCTTGAAGGCGTCGTTCAACCGACCCCATCGCTTGCCAAAAATGGCCTCGATTTTTCGCTCCAACTGCTCGGGACTGAGCAACCGGACAATTCCCAGGTCATCCAATTCGGCGCGCCGGGCGGGCTGGGCCGCAATCGTGGCGAGTCCATCGGCCTGGTAGAAATCGGTGGCGATCATCGCCTTGAAGGCGACCTTGAGATTGAAGTTGGATTTCGCGAACTGCATGGCGATCGTTTCAATCATCCGGCGCTGTTCCAGGTAGGCGCGCCGTCGGGCCGTGAAGACGGGATCCTCGATGTCCTCCGGCGATTGCAGAACCTTTCGTCCCATCAGGATGTAGTAGACATGTTCGACCATCGCGATCGGATACCGGGGATCCTTGACGGCTCGTTCTGCCAGCCATTGCTGCGCTCGCCAGCGTTCACTGGCCGGCATGTCTTCTCCTTCAAATCCGGCCTGGAACATATCCTGGTACCAGCCGGCTTTGCGGGGACCCAGGTTCCCGTCAAAGTTGAAATCCTGGAAGATCCCCGCCACCGGATCGATCGTTTTGTGGCAGACGACGCAGTCGGACGCTTCCATCGTCGGGACCTTGAATTTGGCGGCGACGGCCGACGCATCGGTGGAACGTGGAGCCAGTTGCATGATGTCGATCCCCAGAAAATGCTGGTAGAACATCCGGGCCCGCAACCGATTGCGATTCGTTTCCGTCGACGGATACCGTCGCAGGTAATGAAACATGCTCAGGAAGCCGGCGTGAGGGTACAGGCCGGTGACCGATTCCTGGGTTTTCCCGTCGCGACTTTTCAGTGCCTTGAGTTTTGCCGGAATGTACTCGAACGGGTCTTCCGGGTTTTTGAACTGGTCTTTGATCTCGTCAAAGATTCCGTAGCCGCGAGCCGTATACGGCGAGACCATGATGTAGTCGGCCGTGGCAAGTTCTGTGAACGGACGATCGTTGCGCACGATGTGAGTGATCAGTTCCAGCGGTTCTCGCAGTAGCGATTCGCGATAAACGTCCGCCAGTTTCCAGCGGGCCTTCTGGCGGTCGGCTTCGGGCAGATGGCTCAGGTCGTACTTGTCGTACCACAGGCGAGTCTTCTCGAAGTGATCGTACGACAGCAGCGTTTCGGCATTGTCCTCAATGCCGATGGTCAGGAAGATGTCGTTGAAGCCTTCCTTCAGACGCACGTAAAATGCGTCCTCCTGCAGGATCGAATCCAGGATCGGATCGAGGGCTGATCCGCTGGCAACGGCGGACTGTTCTTCAACGGTGGGGAGTCGCCCCGCGAGTGAGAGCGTCACACGTCTCAGCAGTCGCTGAGGCGAGATTCGAGTAACTCCGTCGAAAAACGGCCGCGAATCGTCCACCGGAATTGATGTCGCGGGTGTGTCGGCTGTTTTCGGATTCAGGCGGCGGACATACCGTTCCAGGATCTTGTAGGCGGTGGAGTCGGATTTCAGGACCTGACCGCCACCGTGATCGAGTCCACCGGTGACCTTGACCAGCAACCGGGATTGTTCACCTTCGGTCGTCGTGGCCATGGACTGAAATGCGTCGCAGTTTTGCCGAATCCATTTCAGATCGTGAACGTCTGCGACATTGCGCGGTGACAGAACGAACGCGCTCTCGGCGGCATCCCCTTTGGGGTTGTGGCACCGCAGACACGTTCGTTCGCCGACCTTGGCCCAGACTTCGTTTTCAAAATACCTGTCGTTCAGAGTGCAGGTTGGGACAGCGGGTCCCGTGGGATCGGTCTCGCCATGGATGCTCTGGCAGACGGCTGAAACAAGCACGATCGAGGCCACAGGCAGATTCCAGGCTGACATCAACTGCCCGGCAAGCACTTTATGATTGAAACCAACAGCCATGATCAATTCCGCCGGAATCACAAAAGTTTGAATCAGGGCGATTCTAACCCGTTACCGGGGGACTCAACAGTGATGTTTGATGTTTCTGCGGCCGTTCGTCCGATGAACGGGTCGTTGGCCCATCGTCGCTGTCGTGAATTCCAAAAGAACGATTTGGCGATGGTTGCCACGTCGCCTTCGGGGTAGTTTCCAAAACTGACGATCTGTTGAGACGACGCGCCTGTCCAACGGTTTGCGGGCGTGGACAGGATCACGGCACCGCGAAAGTGGGCGTGTTCTGCCAGATGGCACGCGACGCCGATTTGAAATCGAACTTCCGGAAGAATTGGGACTCCGAGTGCCTGCAGTGACCACCGCCCGGTCTCGATGATGTGAACGACCAGCGGATGATGCATCGTTGAGTCCATTTCAATTGAGTCCCGGCTGATTTTCTCCGTGATCGGCAAGCCACCAAGGTTCATTCCGGAATTTGCGATGATGTGAGATTGGCCGGGTCTGGCCGAATACACAGCCCACGCCAGCCAGTGATCGCAAAGTCCCACAGGTTCCAGCGACGGCCATATGATCGCTCCGACAATCAACGCCAATGCCAGACGAGACCGGGCTGCCTGCGGCCATTCCAATCTGTTCCGAATACGTGTGATCCACGGAACGGACGTCTGATCATCGCTCAGCGTCGACTGGTGTCGGATGGAGCGAAACAGCAGCCAGTCCTGGGCGATGAAAAACAGATTCCAAAGCAGGACGCCGTGCGAATGGTTCAGTCCCAACGGACCCAGCGCCGCCAGCAAAGTGACATGCATGAGAATAGCGATCCAGAGTCCCAGCCCCCGTGTGCGAGGCCATGCCAGCAGAATCGCGACACTTAGTTCACCCAGAGCGAAGCCGAACGAACCTGCCACATCCACGAGCCTGGTCCACTGAGTTTCCAGTCCCCTCACTCCCATCGCCTGTTTCAGGCCTCCCAGCAGTGCCGGGCCCTGCTCATGGCAAAAGGTGTAGTCCAGCTTGGAAATCGCCGACCAGAAGTAGATCGAAATCGCCAGCCAGTTCCAGCCGCGGCGAGCGGTTGCGTCGTCGGCCAGCGACAGTAACAACGCCAACAGAAAGAACTGCCAGGCCCAGGGTTGTAATCGATGCTGGTCCAACACGAAAAACCCGGCCAGTGCCAGTGCGACACCCGCACTCGCCATGCGCCGACATTGGAGTGGAAAGAGGAGCAACGCGACTGACGACAGAGCCAGCAGCGACAGGCAAACCCAGTCGCACCACGCGGGCCAATTGCAAGCCGCGGAAATCAGCGGCACCTGGGGAAAGACCGTCTGCGGCGTCCACAGTTTCCACGTTCCCGCGACCAGTGCCAGGACGCCGATCGCCAGCAGGCGCGTCAGCCTGTTCATCGCCACAGAGTGTTCGTTTGATTTCATCGGGAAAAGGCTATCGCCATCACGTCTGGCAAGTCAATTCGCCGGACGATCGCCAAACACTCGTTCGTGGCGGTATGGTTCATTGTCGAAAACCGGTATTTTCCAGATGCGCTGTGAGTTTGCGTTGAGCCGTCCGATGTTCGCAGGGCTTCAAGGAATTCGCCATGCCGTTGGTCAGTCTGTTCGGTTACGTCATGATCCTGGCGATCGCCTGGTTGCTCAGTTCGCACAGATTCCGTGTCCCGGTTCGAATCCTCGTCTTCGGTTCTGTTCTGCAGTTCGTCCTGGCCATGTTGATTCTGCGCACGTCGCCGGGCAGCGCGTTGTTTGCTGGAATTGGTCAGCTGTTCACTGAACTGCTGAACTTTGTGGATGCCGGGGCCAGCTTTGTGTTCGGCCCCGGGTTCAAGGACTTCTATTTCGCATTCAAGGTGTTACCGACGATTGTGTTCGTCTCTGCGTTGACGTCGATGTTGTATTACCTGGGAATCATGCAGATTGTTGTCCAGAGTCTGGCGAAGGTGCTGCAATGGACGCTCGGCACATCCGCCGCGGAAACGTTGTCGGCGAGTGCGAACATCTTCATGGGGCAGACAGAAGCCCCGCTGCTGGTGAAGCCGTACATTGCGAAAATGACGTTGTCGGAACTGAACGCCGTCATGGTGGGTGGATTCTCCACGATTGCTGGCAGTGTCCTGGCGGCATTCGTGGGATTGGGGATTGACGCGGGGCATCTGGTCACGGCCTCGGTGATCTCGGCTCCTGCCAGCCTGATGATCGCGAAGCTGATGCTGCCCGAGGTCGACCAGCCAGCCACGTTGGGGGCGACGACGATTGCCGTGCCGCGTCCGGGAGTCAACCTGATCGAAGCGGCCGCGATTGGTGCCACCGAAGGGATGAAGCTGGCCTTGAATGTGGCGGCCATGCTGTTGGTCTTCCTGTCTCTGGTCGCCATGTTCGACAAGGCCATTGCGGTTGTTGGCGAACAGTTTTCGATGGAGTGGTCGTTGCGTGGCGGTCTGGGTTACGCGTTTGCTCCCCTGGCCTGGCTGATGGGCATTGAATGGAAGGATTGCTGGCACGCCGGGCAACTGCTCGGTCTGAAAATGGCGACGACGGAATTCGTGGCTTATGAAGAATTCTCACGGTGGCTGAAGCCGGAATCGACGGTTCACCTGCAGCCACGAACGGTTGTCATTATGACGTACGCACTGTGCGGCTTTTCGAATTTCGCATCGATCGGCATTCAGATCGGCGGACTGGGAGCCATGGCTCCGGAACGTCAGTCGGATCTGGCTCGGCTGGGATTGCGAGCCATGATCGGCGGGACGTTGGTCTGCTGCCTGACGGCCTGCGTGGCGGGAGTGCTCATCTAATCGCCACCTGTGTCCAAGCCACGACCCAGCCGCTCGAAGTATTCGGCGGGCATGTCGGCGGACTGCAGTTTTCCATCTGCGGGGACGATGCAGTAGGCCGTCTTCATTTCCCCTGTCGCCAGCAGAGTGTCACCGCGGCGAAACTCGTAGGCGGTCGTCAGCGATCGCTGGGTGCGCCGAATGACGGTCACACGGATTTCGACTTCGTCCTCATAGCGAGCTGGAGAATTGAACGAGCATGTGGCGGAGACTCGGGGCCAGCCGAAGACCGTTCCGTCCGGCAGCGTGTCGTGAATTTTCAGGCCCAGGGACCGAAAAAACGAATGCTCGGCCATTTCCATGAAGCGGTAGTAATTCGCAAAATGCACGATCCCGGCGAGATCGGTCTCGAAAAACTCCACGCGGTGGGTGGTAACAAACGGTTGTGCCATGCCCGCAGGTTACCCGGTGAACTAGTTTGGCCGCAATGGTGGGTGCCACGGTCTTACCGTCTTCGGGAAGGCCGTGCGAGTGCTCAATCGGCACGGCCATGTCGTTCCATAACCGTGGCACCCGATTCCCAATTCGAAAAAAGGTGATCGCCCTGACCCCGAGCCGAGTGAAGACCTGCAGAATCCGTTTCGGATATGACATCGGTCGATCTTGATGGTAGGGTGGTGCCGGGCCAACAGATTCCTTGAGGGTGTGGCGATGTTCCAATGGACGAGTGACCCGGATCGACTGCGACGGACGATTTCCCGCCGGGATTCTCTGCGAGTGGGGATGTTTGGAGTCGGTGGACTGGTTTGTCAGATTTGTTGAAACCCGATCCACGCGGTCGGCCGATTCCATTGACTTGGGGAACGCCAATCAGCGAACTGGTGTAGATCGACGATCACATTCGATGAACTTTTAGAAAGTAGAAGTGTGCCGAAATGGGGAATTCCTCCAGATTCCGACCCGATCGTCGCCAATTCCTCGTGGCGGGTGCCGGATTGGCGGGACTGGCCGTTTCAGGTCTTCCGCTTCACGCCGGAGACACGTCGATTCTCACCAGGCCAGACATCACGGCTACGTTTTCAATCGTCGCAGCCGATCCGGAAGCCGGAGTCTGTGGCGCGGCGGTGGCGAGCAAATACCCTGCTGTCGGCAAAGTGGTGCCGTATGTCCGGGCGGATGTGGGAGCGTTCTGTACTCAACATTATCATGTTCCCAAATGGGGTGAACCGGCACTCGACATGCTCCAGGCGGGCAAAAGCCCCGAGGCGGTGATTTCCGAGTTACTGAAAGACGACGCGGATGCTGAACAGCGGCAATTGGCCATCGTGGACATGCAGGGCCGCGTTGCCGTTCACAATCCGACGAAGGCCGGCCCAGGCAGTCGTTATTGGGGCGCAATGACCGGTCGCTTCTACAGTTGCCAGGGAAATACCCTGACCGGCCGGGAAGTGATCGTCGCCATGGCAACGGCGTACGAAAAGACCGAAGGAAGCCTGGCCGATCGGTTGATGGCGGCCTTGATCGCGGGTGACTGCCCCGGTGGCGATCACCGCGGCCGGTTGGCCGCTGGAATTCGAGTCGCCAAAAAAAGCATTGAGGGGGATTGGCTGTCATTACATGTCGACAAGAGCGATGATGCCGTGATCGACCTGGCCCGAAAGTACGCGGAATTGACGCACGACGCCAAGGGTGCCTGGACCGGAGGCATGCTCCCGTTCCAGCACCCCTGCCCTGATCGGATCAAGCCGGTGGCTCCGGCGAAGGGTTGATGGCAATTCCCGTGTTGACACATCGTGATCGTACAACTTGAGCTCGCAGGATCGATTGAATGCACAAACCGTTTTGGCTGGCGCTGGTCGTATTGCAGGCTGGATTTGTGAATGGAGCCGACGAACTGCCGAAGTCGCTCGACCCCCGATTGACCGTGGAACTGTTTGCCGAGCATCCGCAGATCGTGACGCCGACGGGGTTGGATGTCGATTACCGTGGCCGGGTCTTCGCGATTGAAAGCAACACGCACTTTCCTCCCGAAGACTACAAGGGACACCCGACCGACCGCGTGCTGGTCATGAGTGACAGCGACAATGATGGTCGAGCTGACAGGATTGTCGTGTTCACCGATGGATTGACACATTCGATGAGTGTCCTGGTGCGGCCGCTCTGGTTTCCAGTGCTCAAAACTGCCAGTCACGCGGCACCGCAGCAGTCGGTCTACATCGCCACTCGCAAGGAAATCCGGCTGTTTCATGACGACAACGGGGATGATGTCGCGGATCGGAATGATCGGATTGTGTTCCTGGAAACGACCGGCAACTATCCGCACAACGGCCTGGCGGGATTCGCGCTGGATGGGCTGGGCTGGATGTATTTTGGATTTGGCGAAAACCTGGGGGCGGCGTACAAGATCATTGGTTCTGACGGCACGACGCTCAGCGGGACTGATGCGGGGAATATCTATCGCTGTCGGCTGGACGGTTCCCGGCTGAGCCAGTTTGCCACCGGCTTCTGGAATCCCCATGCCAATACGTTTGATGCGTTTGGCCATTTGTTCAGCGTCGACAATGATCCGGACAGCCGTCCGCCGTGCCGCTTGAATCACATCATTCCTGATGGAGATTCCGGCTATCGGTTCCGCAATGGCCGCAAGGGTCTGCATCCGTTCACCAGTTGGAACGGCGAAGTCCCGGGAACATTGCCGATGGTGGCGGGGACTGGCGAGGCTCCCTCGGGCATCCTGGCGTACGAGTCTGACGGGTTGCCTGCGGAATACATCGGAAATCTGCTGGTGACCAGTTGGGGGGATCACCGGATCGATCGATTCCGGCTGCAGCCGCAGGGTACTTCGTTCACGTCGCTGGCGGAACCGCTGATCACGGGGGGAGAGAACTTTCGGCCCGTCGGTGTGGCCACGGCACCGGACGGATCGCTGTACTTTACGGATTGGGTGTTGCGTGATTACAAGCTGCACGGTCACGGACGGATCTGGCGAATCCGCAGCACGGCAGCGCGCACGACTCCGGTTGTCGATCTGGCAACGATTACTGCGATGGAAAGCCTTGATGTCACCTCTTTGAAACCGCTTGTCGATTCGCCGCGTCGCGATGTGCGCCGGATGGCCGCTCATCATTTGGCAAACGCCACGGCCGCGACTCCCCGCGGGCAATTGGAACTGGTCTGGAGTCGGCGGGCGAAAGCGATCGATGCAGGCGCACCCGTGACGGACGCGCTCGCCGATTTTGTGGATACGCTCCCCAATCTGATCGCTGATGGCGACAAGCCGCCGTTTGCCGCCGGATCGCGCAAGATTCGCAAGAACGTGCGCGAGTTGCTGGGGGAAATGTTGAGTTCCGATCGGAAACCACGACAGCCGGATCACGATCTGTTGCTGCCACTGCTGGCGACAGAAACGCTCGTCCCCGAGGGCGACCTCGTGAAACTGGTCTGTTCCGTGGACGACCCGTTTTTGCATTCGATCCTGGTGACGATGCTGTCCCGGCAGTTCAAGCAGGACGATTTCGCCCGCTACCTGACCCCCGGTTCGAACGCCTCCGTTCCATCCCGCCTGGCCATGCTGCTGGCAGCACGCAAGCAGAATCCGAAGGAGGATCGACTGTTGCGAGTGGCACTCAACGATCACGATCCCGACGTGCGCCGTGTCGCCGTGCAATGGGTGGCCGAGGAAAAGCTGAACGACTTGAGACCTCGAGTCGAAGCGGTACTCAGTTCGTCGGGAATGACCGCCGAACTGTTCCTGGCAACTCTGGCGGCGCTGCAGATGCTGGATGGCGGAAACCCTGCGGATTTCGACAAGACCCCGCCAGAGACGTATGTCGTGCCGTTGTTGAAGGACTCGCAGCGACCGGCACCCGTGAGGGCTCAGGCATTGCGTTTGATCGCTCCCACGGACAAGGTTTTCGATGTCGCGTTGCTGGAATCATTGGTGAAAGCGGAGGATTCTGTCCTTCGACTGGAAGCGATCCGCACATTGCAGGGAGCGAATCCCGAGATTTCGGCCGGCTTGCTGCGGGAAATCGTTGCTGATGAGAAACGGGATCTGGTGGAACGGGCGGAAGCGGTCGTCGGGCTGGCGGCTCTCGTGAAATCCGAATCTCCCGGAGGTCCCACCCGCCAGCAAATTGCGCAACTCTTGAGCCCAACTTCGAAACCGCAACTTCAACGGGAAGCGTTGCGAGCGACACGCGGACTGTTGGCAGAAGATTCGCAACTCAAGTCGGCGGTCAACACGCTGGCGGAATCGGTGAAGGGTGTCACTGATGAAAGTCTGGCTATCGAATTGGCGGATCAGATCGCGCTCAGTTACGCCGACTCGAAATTGGAGCCGCCGACATCGATTGCCGGATTAGTGTCCGTCCGACCCAGGACGAATGCAGAATGGCTGGCCCAGTTGAATCGAGGTCGCGATGTTGATGCCGGGGCCGGGCGGCGGACGTTCTACCATCCGCAGGGAGCGGGTTGTTTCAAGTGTCACCGGATCGATGGCCGGGGGGGACGGGTTGGGCCGGACCTGTCGCGCGCGGTGGGAACGATGAACCGAGTTCAATTGATTCAGTCGATCCTGGAACCAAGCCGCGAGATTGCGCCGCAGTACGTGGCGTGGGCATTTGCCATGCATGACGGAAAAGTCGTCACGGGGATGATCGTCCATGAAAACGAAGGAAAAACGGTGGTTGGCAATTCGGAAGGTCAGACAGTCGAATTGAAGACCGCCGACATTGCCGAACGCGTTCCCCAGCGAATTTCCGTGATGCCGGAAAAGCTGACGGACCGGATGACGCTGCAGGAATTGCGGGATTTGATCGCGTTTCTGGATGCGCAGCGGTAGCACTTCTTGCGAAACCGCTTTGGATTGCCGAGACTGTTGGTTGAGTTCTTCATCGGACAATTCACGTCTCGGGACGTTTCAAATGCAGTTCTTGTTCGCTTGCCGGGATTATCGAGGACTTGCGGGCTACGTAGACTTTAAGCCAGATGGGGTCTGCGTGCTTGTTGGAGCCAACGGATCAGGGAAAAGCACGCTTCTTTCTGCCTTGGAATTCCTGAAAAACCTGTTCCAGCGAACGACCCAGTCCGCGGTTGCTTTGGATGGAGGTCATTGGGGACTGGTGAATTTCAAAGCGACCGACAAGCCGCTTCTGCTGGTCAATCTGGCAGATCAGCAATGGGATCTTGAGCTGTCACCAGATTCTTTTGGGAGCTATTCGCTGTATGAGCATATCCGAAATGGAAGTGAGGAGTTGCTCGATCTCGCGGTCTCGAATGTTTCTCGAATGTCCTATCACGGGACCGAATTGACCCGTGGAGAGGGCAGCTTTTTCAAGCTGGCCTGGGATCTGCATCAAGACACGGCAATTGCAGATCTCGTCAACTTCATTCAGAACATTCGCACTTACAGGCACTACCGATTGTCTCAACTTCGAGACCATGGCTCGCGCGCCGATTCGGGACTGCGTCTAACACGCGAAGGAGAAAACCTCTTCACGGTCCTTCGGAATTGGCGGGATCAACGTGCGTTCAGGCCCTCGTACGACTTCGTGATTGAAAGCCTTCGAGCGGCATTTCCTGATTTCTTCGAGGACTTTGAATTCTACGGCGATGCACAAACAGTCAGGACAAAAGTCTATCTGAAGGGAATTCCGGAAGCGATGCCCGTTTCGTTGATTCCCGATGGACTACTCGTCGCGATGCTCCATCTGGCGGCAATCGGGGGTTCGCCGTCGCGATCGTTTGTCGCCATCGATGATTTTGAGAACTATCTTCATCCGTTTGCGATTCGAAGTCTGATTGAAAGCATCCGTGGAATTGCCGCACTACGGGACTTGTGTGTCTTGATTGCAACACATTCGCCCGTTGTCCTCGACGAGTTCCGAACAGAACCTGAACGGGTTTTCGTGATGGACTTTGAAACTCCAAACAAGCCAATCCAGTTGAATCATCTGCGTGATCCCGAATGGCTTTCGCACTTCTCGCTGGGTGATCTGTACTCCAAGCTGGAATTCGGCGCACGATTGCCGCGAGCGGAAGCTTCAGAAACCGGAGACTCGACAATGAGAAACGGAACATGACGTTGGTGCGGCTGATAATGACAGGCAAAGCCGAATTCCAGGGGATGGGAGTTTTTCTCGCGAAGGTCTTTCCCAACGTCACATTTGAGATGGAACTCGTGGACAGTTTCACATCGGCCCGCATTCAGGAGATTCCCAGACCAGGATCGGCACCGTTATTGATCGACAAGTTTGTTGACGGCGTCATCGCCGCCATTGATCCGGGTCGAAAGAAGCCGGGTGGGCGAGTACCTGACTATGTCGTTTCCATCGATGATCTCGAACTCTTGAATCTCGATCAACCAAACGTGGTCACCAATGCCGTGCGTGAGACCATTCGCCGCCGCGTCCGTGCAAAATGGCCGTCACTGGAACGGCAGAGTCGCTGCTTTGAATTGCTGAGAGAACGTGCCTCGTTTCATTTCCTGTGTCCGATGCTCGAATCCTACTTCTACACGTGCCCATCGTCACTGGAAGCTATGGATTTGCAGTTGCAGCCTGACTTGGTTCCCGGACAGGACGTCGAGGATTTCGAAACCCGTGACCCTTCGTACCTCTTGCGATTCAACGCACTCCCAGCTACTGGGGCAGATCAGGTGCTGCGTCCCCAAACGAGCACCTGGTTTGCGAAACACCCGAAGGAGTACCTGAAATACCTAATTGGCGGAGGTCTGGCAGCAACACGAATCTACCGTGAAACAGAACAAGGGGCGGCTGCATTACGGGCGTTGATCCCTGCCAATGCTCTGGCGATTGCCAACCATTGCAGGTTTCTGCGATCACTGATTCACGACTTGGCGGACGCTCTGAACGTTTCACCGACGGTGGAACTTGTCGGCGAATCACATCCGGAAACGGGCGTGTACTCGAGGCCGAATCGTTTGCTGCGCAATATTTAGTCGGATCCGATTCTCCCTGAATCATTCCTCATCGTGCTTCATTTGTGCCGCCGCGACGATCTTTTGTTGTTCATGCGGCGGAACCTGTTCGTAGTGGCTGAATTCCATGGTGTAGGAACCCTGGCCGCCGGTCATGCTGGAGAGCGACCGCGCATAGGTCATCAGTTCCGCCAGTGGAGCCCGGGCCTGAATGACCGTGATGTTGCCCGGCAATGGATCCATCCCTTCCATGCGGCCGCGGCGGGTGTTCAGGTCACTGGTCAGTGTGCCGACGTGATCACTGGGGGCGGTGACGGCAAGGTGCATGACGGGTTCCAGCAGGCATGGTTTGGCTTGCAGGAAGATGTCCCGGAAACAGTGGCTGCCGGCGGTCCGAAATGCCGCTTCGTTGCTGTCGACCGGATGGTCCTTGCCGAAGAACAGAGCGACGGCGACATCCTGCACGTGGTAGCCTGCCAGGACTCCCTTTTCCATCCGTTCCCGAACCCCTTTTTCGACGGCGGGGATGAACTGGTTGGGGACGGTCCCCCCGGAGACGCAGTCCAGGAAGGCGAAGTTCAGGTCCTTGTCGTAATGGTATTCACGCAGACTTTCGAATTGCTGCCGCGTGAAATAGGTTTCTGGATCGATGTCGCGAGGCAGCGGATAGACCCGCATGTGAACTTCGGCGAATTGTCCGGAACCACCGGATTGTTTCTTGTGCCGATACGATCCTTCCGCCTTGCCGGCACAGGTCTCCCGGTACGGAACCTTGGGGGCATGCACGACGACGTCGACCTTGTCACGCTTGTGCAGACGCTCCTGGACGATTTGCAGATGCAGATCGCTCATCCCCCGCATGACCATTTCGTGCGTCTGGGGATCGCGGGTGATCCGGAACGTCGGATCTTCTTCTTCGATCTTGTGCAGGGCTCCCGAGATCTTCTGCTGGTCATTGCGGCTTTTCGGCTCGACCGCCAGGCCGATCATCGGTGCCGGAAACTTGATGTTCGGGAGAACGACAGAACGATCTCCGACCAGAGTGTCTCCCACTTGAAACTCGTCGATCTTGGCGACGACCACCACGTCCCCCGCATGGGCTTCGTCAACGGCCTCGACCTGCCCTCCCTGAACATCCAGCAACTGGTGGATTTTGACGCCCTTCCCTGTCCGCATGTCCTTGACCATCGAGTCCTTCGTCAGGGTTCCAGACAGCACCCGGATGAAACTCATCTTGGACACGAACGGGTCAATGCGGGTTTTGAAGACCTGAGCGATCAGGGGCGCGTCGGGACTGGTGTTGATCGGCACGTCCTCGCCGCCATCCGCGGTCGCGTGGCGAACCAGTTCCCCTGGAGTCAGGGCAAAGTCAGCAATGGAATCCATCAGTTCGACGACGCCGATTCCGTTCTTGGCGCTGATGCAGAAGATCGGGATGAGCGTTCCGAGAGCGATCGCCTTGTTGATTCCGCCAACAATTTCGTCGGCGCTCAGCTCCTCACCTTCCAGGTAGCGTTCCATCAATTCTTCGTCGGCTTCGACGATGGCATCCATCAAAGATGGCGTGTAGACCCCCGGGTTCACGACGTAGCCGTTTTGCGGGGTGTTGCCAGCCCCCAGCGTTGACTTGACTCCCTTGAAGTTCGCACCCGCACCACAGGGGACATTCAGGGGTATGCAATTGCTGCCGAATGATTCCTGGATCGTGGTGACCAGCGACGCGAAGTCGATGTTTTCCTGGTCCAGCTTGTTCAGGACGATGATTCGTGCGAGGTGGGCTTTGCCAGCGAGTTCAAACGTGCGGCGAGTGTTGGCTTCGATGCCGGCGGAGGCGTTGATGGTGATGAGAGCTGTTTCGGCGGCACAGACGGCCGAGATCACCTGCCCGACGAAATCGGGGTAGCCGGGGGTGTCGATGACGTTGATTCGCATTCCGTGATGTTCAAAGTGAACCATTGCGGCTGAGATGGAAAAGTGATGCTGCCGGGCTTCGTCGTCGGTATCGAGCAGGCTGGTCCCGTCATCGACAGAACCGGGCCGCGTTCCCACGCCTGCCTTGAAGAGCATCTGATCTGCCAGAGTGGTCTTGCCGACCGCACCATGACCCACAAGCACAATGTTGCGAATTTGTTCCGACTGGAACTTGGACATACCGGGCCCCCTTTGCATCGAAGAATGGTCGAGTTGAAAGGCGAGGAACCAGAGAAATGGCACCCGAAATTGTACGTCTCGCCGGAAAGGGAAGCCAGCAAAACAATGGCGGAACTGATTTCGACGGGGGGAAAGTTGGGGGGATCAACAGGAAACAATGGTAAAACGGGAGACATAGGTCAACCGCGCCCGCTCACGCCAATGGCACTGACTTTGTGAGCCGCAAGGCACTAGCCGCGGGTGCATTCATCAACCGTACCTGTGTCAGAACCAACGCGGGAGGAAGGAAGATTCGCTCGCGGCAAGCGCCTTGAGAACACACCCGCGGCTAGCGCCTTGCGGCTCACAAGGCGATGTCACCCGAAGCGTCAGCGAGGCCGCTCAGGCCGGCTCTAAAATGGCCAGGGTAACAGCACGGCATGATGCTGGAACAGCACAGCCCGGCCAGCCGCACCGACTGCGGGCGTGAAGAACAGAATAAAGACATAAAAGCCAAGAAGTGGCCAAGTGAGCACGCCACAGAGGAAACGCAGGATCAGCCAGCTGCGGCGTTCCTTGCGGACGGCCCACGAATAGGCCCAACCCACCAGGATTCGCGCGGGGTAGATGGACACCACAAAAATCGGGGTCAGTAGCCACCGCATGTCCTGGGGGGTTTCAAACAGTTTGAACAGGTACAGCGGGAGCGCCAGGGCGTACATCAGGACCACCGACAGCAGGAACGCGATAGGGGTTCGGCGGTACAGGGCCCGGACCTGTTTCAACTCGAACATGGCCGACCAGCGTTGATCGGCCGCGAACCGGGCTTGCAGGAAGGGGACCCAGCTCAGGACGCAAACCAGGACGAATCCTCCCAGTAACGTCAAGAACACCTGTCCCGGCTTGGAGGTATCCTGCAAAGCTCCAAACATGGCAGTGGGGATGAACAGCCAGGCAAACGCACCCATGAACCCGCGAAGTCCGAGCCAGAAATGGTGACGCAACCGCAGGGCGGCAACAAATTCTGTGACGGCGGTTGCCGCCATCTGGGCATAGTTTCCGCCTGCCAATTGTCGCAACAGCCAGAGGGCATTCAGCGGGGTTGGCCAGAAGAACAGCCGCAAGCGGCCTCCGCGAGCGATCGCCAGCAACACATGCAGGGCAACACCGATCGTGGCGACCGTCAATCCAATCTGCCACGCCAGAGCAACACCCGAACCCGGTGCAATCAGTTCGGCATCGGTGGCAGCGTCGGCGATCAGTTGCACGACCCAGCACCAGATCCAGGTTCCAAATGCAATCCCACCCAACTTGGGGGCCAAGGGGAGCAGCGGCAACGCGTACCGCAATTTGCCCGTTCGAGCGACTCGGCCTTCCGCGTCCAGCATATAGCCCAGTGCCAGAAAGTTCACAATCGGGATGGCGGCCAGCAACGCCAACAGGGCGAACAGGCTGGCGACGCCAAAGGCGACTTCAAACACCCAGTATGCGGCTCGCAGCGGATGCCGGAGCAAATGTGGAAACGGCCGCAACGCATCGAAACTGAAATACGTGCTGTCGGCAACCACGTCCGGGACTGGATCCGCGAGCGTTGCGGGGGCCATTTCGAGAATTGGTGGTGATTCCAGAACTCGATCGGTGACGTCGACGGGTTCGGCCTCGGTTTCGTCCGCAAACTCAGCAAACTCAATGAGTTCCCGTTCCACGGGATCTGGTCGAGTTTCCGAGTTTGTCGCGGCAGGGCTCACGGGAAATCTTTCTGAACTGGCCACAATTCTCATGGTCGGGCCATTTGGCGAATTCCAGGGCAGTTTTTGCTGCCACGTCAACGATTACCCCGCACGGAGATGCAAGGTTGCAGGTTGCCGTGAAACTTTTCGTTCCTTCCGAAGGTAGTTGTTGTAGACTACCACCATGAGCCGACAAAGTCCGTTTTTGTGCTTTTTGGCAGCGGTGAGAACTGGATTTCAAAATGGTGCGATTTCCGTTTCCGATCCTGAAGACCCTGCTGCCACTGTGTGTGGTCGTCGGCGTATTTGCAATCGTCGCAACCGCAGCGCGAACAAATGTGGTCCACCAACCGCCGACCGAGTCCGGCCGGGTGGCCGTGGAAACGGATCCCGTTGTGACTCAGGTCGATCGACTGTTCGCCCGCAAATGGGCGGATGCAGGTGTGACTCCCGCGAATCCTGTCGACGATTTGGCGATTCTGCGCCGATTGTCTCAAGTTCTGCATGGGACGGTCCCGTCGCTGGAAGAGATCCGTCTCTTTGAAGCCGACGCAGGTCCGCGGCGAATCGAACGCTGGGTTCAACGCATGCTCGAGGATCGTCGCTTTTCGGATTACTTCGCGCGCCGGCTGGCCCGGGTTTACGTTGGTGCGGACGAAGGACAGTTTGTGGTGTTTCGACGGGATCGGTTCTGGGCCTGGCTGGGTGAACAACTGCAAACGAACCGGCCGTATGACGAAGTTGTCCGCGAAATGATTTCGGAACGCGGATTGTGGACTGGTGAGCCCGAAGTCAATTTCATTACGGCGGCAGTCAATGAAGGCAATGTCGATGTCAACAAGCTGGCGGGCCGAACGGTCCGGGCGTTTCTGGGCCAGCGCATTGACTGTGCCCAGTGTCACAACCATCCGTTTGCCGAATGGAAACAAGGGCAGTTCGAAGGACTGGCTGCCTGTTTCGGCAAGGTGAGTTTGTCTGCAGTCGGTGTCGAGGATAATCGAAAGAAGCCTTATACCGTTCAGGATCGAGTGACTTTGAAGGACCGCGAAGTTGCGGCGGGGGTTCCGTTCCACGAAGAATGGATGCCCGCTGACGGCACCGAACGCCAGCGGCTGGCCGCCTGGGTGACTCATCCGGAAAACCGGCGGTTTGAGCGGGCCATTGTGAACCGCGTGTGGGGACTGATGTTCGGCAAGGCGTGGATTGAACCAGTCGATGATCTTCCTGATCCCGGTGAGTCCCGTTCGTCCGACGATCTGCTGGATGTCCTGGGTGCCGATTTTCGGGAACACCATTGTGATCTGAAGCGGTTGGTGGCCACGGTTGCTGCCACACACGCCTTCCGGCTGTCGTCGGAGCATGTCGATTTTGAGTCGCCTGAGAAGGCTTTGTTGATTGAAGAAACCTGGGCGGCGTTTCCGCTGACTCGCCTGCGGCCGGAACAGATCATCGGAGCGATGCTGCAGGCCTCGTCGATCAAGACGATCGATCAGAACTCGCACTGGGTCCGCCGGGCGTTTCGATTCTTCCAGGAACTGAACTTTGTGAAGGAATACGGAGATCTGGGTGACAATGAACTGGCAGAACACTCGGGAACGATTCCGCAGGCCTTGCTGCGGATGAATGGCGAATTCGCCAAGGATCGTTCGGAAGGGAGTCCCTTCACTGCGGCGGGTCGCATTGCGGGCATGTCACCAACTGCGGATGGGTGCCTGGACCTGTGCTTCCTGGTCTGCCTGACTCGACATCCGACCGCCGAAGAAGTGGTTCAATTCCTGCCTCAGCTGGAAAAATCCCGCGGCAACGAACGCAAGGATGTGGTCGAAGACATCTTCTGGACGCTGTACAACTCGGCGGAATTCAGCTGGGGGCATTAGTCCGTTCCGGGGAATTCAAGTCCCCTGCTCTGCAAATGAAACCTACAAGGCGACTCAGCCATGACCATCCACTCCGTTTCCCGTCGTGATTTTCTGCGAGTTTCCGCCGCCACGCTGGGGCTGTCGTTTGCCGTGCCGGGCCTGGGCGTGCGAGCGGCCGAAGCGCGCGGGGCCGAACGCCAGAAATCCTTTCTGACGATCTGGCTGGCGGGCGGACCCAGTCAGCTTGAAACCTGGGATCCGCATCCGGGGACAGACATTGGCGGCGAAGTCCAGGCGATCAAGACGACGATTCCCGACGTCCAGATTGCCGACCTGTATCCCCAGACGGCCGAACAACTGCACCATGTCTCTGTGATCCGCTCGCTCGTTTCCAAGGAAGGGGATCACGAACGGGCGGCCTACATGCTGCATACGGGATATCGACCGGAACCGACACTGGTGCATCCGAGCATCGGTGCCATTGCCTCCCACGAAATGCCCGACAGCAAGATCGAGATTCCACAGTTCGTGAGCCTGGGGAATTCACCGTTTCCCCCGCGCGGCGGATTCCTGGGTGACAAGCTGGATGCGTATCGAGTCTTCAATCCCGGCCAGAGCGGTCAGAATCTGCGACCCAATGTCGACAATGATCGCCAGGGGCGGCGTCTGAAGAATCTGGAAGTGGTCTCGCAATCGTTTCGTCGCGGTCGTGGAGTCCGGTTGGATCAGACGTTGCATCAGCACACCGTTGAAGCGGCGCTCAAGATGATGACGTCGGAGCAATTGAAGGCGTTTCAAGTGGATGACGAACCGGCGGCGTTCCGCGATGCCTATGGTCGCGAATCGTTCGGAACCGGTTGCCTGGTGGCCCGCCGCCTGCTGGAAGTCGGGGTCCGCTCGATCGAAGTCAGCCTGAATGGATTCGATTCTCACGCGAACAATCACGTGGCCCACGTGAATCGGGCCAAGGAACTGGACCCGGCCCTGGCAACGTTATTCAAAGATCTGTCGGACCGGGATCTGTTGCAATCGACGGTGGTGCTGGTGATCGGTGAATTCGGACGCACGCCGAAAATCAATCCGCTGAAGGGGCGTGATCACTGGCCGACGGGATTCTCGTGCCTGATCGGCGGAGGCGGCCTTCGGAGCGGTGCCGTCCTGGGGGCGACCGATCCCAAGGGTGAAAAAGCGGCACCGGAAGACCCCATCGAAGTCGCCAACCTGTACGCAACTGTCCTGAAAACACTGGGGATCGATTACACGAAGGAAATCATCACCCCCATCGGCCGGCCCATGAAATACTGCGACGGAACGCCGATCGAGCAATTGCTGAATTAGTGCTGGCGGTGGCTCTGACGATTGCGGCAAGGCGATCGAAAACAGGGCCACTGTGGTCTCCGATCACCTCACTGAATCTTGCCGATTCTTACCGAGATCTGCAGGGGAACGGAAAATGTGGTACTGTCGATCTCCGTCGACGCGTCGGCCAAGTGAAGATCGGTGATCGTGGCGTTTGTCTGCTGCCGCTGTGCATTCGGAACTTCTTGCCTGGCCGCCGCGATTGACGTTGGCGGTGGTTGGCTCTGGAAGCTCAATGGCTGGCTTGATGCGGGGGCAAAAAAATCTGCCGACGCACTTCCAGATCGATTGAGGTAGCGCTTGATAGAAGTCACCCAGATCCCTTCGTTGGCTTCGTAGTAACCCTGGCCATGCAAGCGCTGTAACTGTTTGTCGCCCGCGTGATGCAAGGCCACCAGATTCCAGGTGTCATCAAAGATTGGGCTCCCAGAACTGCCGCGGTCGGTCGGGGTGCGGTAATGAAGACGTGGTTCCAGAAAGTCCAGCAGCAGGTTATCCTGAAGCGAAAACGACAGCTCACCACCGAGGGGATGTCCGATTGCATACAGCCGTCGATTCCCGGTTGGATCGGGAATGTTTGTGCTGATCGGCAACGGTTTTGGAAGTGAAATCGGTGGTGACAGGCGTGCGAGCGTAAAATCGAATGTGTTGGCATCGGACGAATCCAGGATTGCAGCGATCTGGTAACCATCTTTGCTCGCCTGGTCCATCGCGTGGAATTTCACAATTGCCCGATCTGGCGACAGGGCACCACTCATTCCCGCAACATTCAAGACGTGGTAGTTGGTGAGCAACAGATACTCATCGCCCCAGTCCGATTTCAAATCACCTCCGCGAATCAGGAATCCCGTGCCAATTCCCTGTCCGTTCAGATTCTCAATTCGAGCGACGCCCGCGCAACGCTCCAATCCCCGTTTGTACCATTGAATTGTGTTGTAGGAATCGGTTCCAAAAACCTTTTCGAGGCCGCTGGGCGTTGATCCGGGTTTTGCGGACATCAGATTTGCGGGGACCGACAGTTGGCTACCGTTTCGCTTGAGCAGCCGAGCCTCCAGAAGAGGCAAAAGCAAGCTTCCTGGTGAGGAAGTCGTATCGAGTTGCCAGACTTCTTTCAGTTGCCGCAGGGTGCTGGCGAGTTCGAATGCGTCTGCATCAGCAGAACTCACATACTTCTCCGCCCAACTGATTGCCTCATCCGGCAACTCCAATGCCACGCAGGCTTCCGTGGCAGTGGCCAGGTCCCAGTATTCTGCCTTGCCTGCCGCCTCCATTTTCTTGACTCTATCGCGGATCTCCCCGGCGACTTTCTGAACGTTGATTTTCGTCGAAACCTTTACAGTGTCTCGCTTCGCTCGTGCGCACAAAGCGACACTATTAATTCCGTGCCAGAGGTTTTCCTCAGGCGACCGGAGATACACTGCTTCGTAGGCCTTCAGTGAGGACCGCAGGAAATCCACATTTCCACTTTGAATGTACCACTGCTTGTACGCTCGACCGATCAGCCCCTGGACCTCACCGAGGTCAAAGGCGTTATCTGGACCACCTTTCTGCAACTCTGGCTCAAGAGCCCTGGCCATCGCCAGGCTGGCTGCAATTGCACCCTCTTCAATGAGTGCCTGAATGTACTGTCGTTGCACATTCGGTGCGTTCAATCCCGATTCTATCAATGCGTCGGCAACCCGGCACATCTCGCGAAATGCTCGTTTGCGCCGCAGAGTCTTCACGATGTCTGCAGATACTTTATCGGAAGGGAGCGACCGTGATTCCCGCAGCATTGCCACGAACTCGTCGCAAAGCGTGGTGGCACGCTCGTATTCAAAGTGATCCAGGGCTTCATTCAGCGTTTTTAGGAATTGGGGGTAGGATGAAAAAGACCGCATAATTGCGTCTGCACTTCAAAAGGAGAATTGCTGATGATGTGGCAGTTTCATGTTATCCGCTGTGGTAAAAAACAATTGATCTGTAAGTCCGAGATACAGCTTCTCTCTCGGCGAATTCACTGACGAGTGTCAGGGTGTTTATGGGCAGGCGTCCGAGCCCCTGTCAAGATCCCCCGCAACAATCCGCAACAATCTGGAATCACGTTCAATCGACTTCTGTCGATTTTGTTTGTGCGATCGACTGACTAGAATGCGGGCCATGAATGAGCCGTCATTTTTATCGCCGCTGGAAGAAACTGTCGTTGTCATCGGGGTGGGCCTGATTGGGGGATCGCTGGCCGCTGCGCTGCGGTCCCGCCGGGTTTCCCGGACAGTTATCGGCGTTGGTCGCGATATCGACCGTTTGAAGCAGGCACATGCTGCTGGATTGATCGACGAGGTTTCGACCGACATTTCCCAAGCTGCCGCCCGAGCAGACGTTGTGGTTTTTTGTACGCCGGTTGATCAAGTGGTGGACGGAGTCCGATTGGCAGTCCATGGCGCGCGGCCGGGGGTGCTGCTCACGGATGCAGGCAGTGTGAAACAGCCGATTTGCGATGCATTGGCAGACGTTTCTGCGTTTGTTGGGGCGCATCCGATCGCAGGTTCGCACCGCAAAGGATTTGAAGCGGCGGATCCGGAACTTTTCGAAGGGCGAGTGTGCGTTCTGACTCCCAGTCCGACGGCGGATGCGGCACAAGTGTCACGGTTGGATCGGTTCTGGCGCGCGATTGGGATGCGTACGGTTTCAATGTCGCCGGCCGAACACGACCGGGCGCTGGCGATGACCAGCCACTTGCCACATGTAGTGGCTGCGTCGCTGTCGCGGACTCTGGCGGATGAAAACCGGCGGCTGACAGGAAGTGGATTTCGGGACACCACGCGAATTGCGGCGGGTGATCCCGAGTTGTGGTGCGGAATCCTGCTCCAGAACGCTGAGCATGTGCTCGCGGGGATTGACGCGGTACAACATCAGTTGAATGAGTACCGCTCAGCACTCGGTACCGGCGATGCTGAACGCCTGCGGGAACTGCTGGTCGACGCGCAGCGACGTCGCGAGGGATTGGGATAGCGAAGTCGGCTGATGCTCGGGCAGAAATGAAATGAATAGGACTTGGGGCTGACGTCCCCTGGTCAATACGGTCTCTGGAGAATGTGAATGCTTTGGGAAGTCGAAATCCGTCCGGCGGCGAGTGAAATCGATCGGGAAGGCCTGCGGGTTGTGGGCGAGGCCCATGCGCTGGGGGCGGCCGTTAAAACGGTACGCAGTGCCCGATCGTTCCTGTTGCAGGGGGCAAGCTTGGCGGAGACCGATGTCACGCAGGCCGCGCGGACCTTGCTGGCCGATCCGGTCGCCGAAGTGTTCATCGCTCATCGAGTCTCCTCACAGAATAGTACCGGTTCGAAATCAAACGGCCGATTGCTGAACGTGCTGTTCAAGCCCGGTGTGACTGACAACGTGGCGCTCAGTACTCAGAAGGCCCTGGCCGACTTGGGGTTTGCCGTCGATACTGTGGCGACCGGTCGCAAGTACTGGTTTGAAACCGATGTTTCCGACACGGATCTGGATCGCATCGGCAAACGCGTGCTGGCCAACGATGCGATTGAACGAGTAATCGACGGCCCGCTGCAGATGGACCAGATCGGTGCGGGCTCGGACTACAGATTTCAGTTGCGGACGGTCGCCATCCGCACCATGGACGACGACGCCCTGATGCATCTCAGTAAGCATGGGCAACTGTACCTGAGCCTGGCCGAAATGCGGACGATCAAGCAGCACTGGGTCGATCAACAACGCGATCCGACCGACATCGAGCTGGAGTCGGTGGCACAAACATGGAGCGAACACTGTTCTCACAAGACCCTGAAGGGTCGCATCCGGTACCGCGACGAGCACGGCGAGCGGGTATTCGAGAACATGCTTAAGGAAACCGTCTTCGGGGCGACCGTCGCCATCCGCGAGAAATTGGGAGCGGACGACTGGTGTGTCAGTGTGTTCAAGGACAACGCCGGGATTGTGAAGTTCGACGATCAGCAGAATGTCTGCTTCAAAGTGGAAACGCACAACCATCCGTCGGCGATCGAACCATACGGCGGTGCCAATACCGGGATCGGCGGCGTCATTCGTGATCCGCTGGGAACGGGACTGGGTGCCAAGCCGATCTGCAACAGCGACGTCTTTTGCTTTGCTCCGCCCGATACGCCGTATGACGCACTTCCCCCCGGGACCCTGCATCCCAAGCTGGTGATGAAGGGTGTTGTTTCGGGGGTGCGTGACTATGGCAACCGGATGGGCATTCCCACCGTCAATGGGGCTGTTTTCTTCGACGAACGGTACCTCGGAAACCCGCTGGTCTACTGCGGGACCGTGGCGATGATCCCGGTCGACAAATGCGAGAAGGAAGTTCACCCCGGCGACCTGATCGTGGCCGTTGGCGGCCGCACGGGCCGCGATGGCATCCACGGGGCCACGTTTTCATCGGCGGAATTGACTCACGAGAGCGAAACGATCTCGGGCGGGGCCGTTCAAATCGGGAACGCGGTCACCGAGAAGATGGTGATGGACGTGATCCTGCAGGCTCGCGACAAGGGGCTCTATCACGCGATTACCGATTGTGGAGCGGGGGGCTTCAGCAGCGCCGTCGGGGAAATGGGCGAGCAAACGGGGGCCGTGGTCTGGCTGGAGAAATGTCCGCTGAAGTACTCGGGACTGTCCTATACGGAAATCTGGATCAGCGAAGCTCAGGAACGCATGGTCCTGGCGGTTGCGCCGGATCGGTGGGAAGAATTCCGGGCACTTTGTGCGGCCGAAGGGGTGGAAGCGACCGCATTTGGTCAGTTCGCCAGTGACGGTCGACTGAAGCTGACTTACCACGGACAATTGGTCGGTGACGTGGCAATGTCGTTTCTTCACGATGGGCGTCCCCCCGTGGTGCGTGACGCGGTGTATACGCCGCCGGCCGATGTGACCGTGCGTACGACGGCTGCCTCGGGCGGAACCTACAACAAAGAGTTGCTGGCGATCCTGGGTTCGCTGAACGTCTGCAGCAAAGAGTGGATCATCCGCCAGTACGACCATGAAGTTCAGGCCGGTTCCGTGGTGAAGCCGCTGGTCGGCATCGCGTGCGACGGCCCGTCCGACGCGGCGGTCGTGCGGCCTGACTTGCAGTCCAATCGTGGCGTTGTCGTCAGTAATGGAATGAATCCCCGGTACGGCGACTACGATCCCTACTGGATGGCGGCGGCAGCGATTGACGAAGCAGTGCGCAACTGCGTGGCGGTCGGTGCCGATCCCCGACGGATCGCGATTCTCGACAACTTCTGCTGGGGGAACACCGAGCGTCCAGAGACACTCGGCTCGCTGGTCCGGGCGGCACTCGGCTGCAGGGACGTGGCCATCGCGTTCGGTACGCCGTTCATCAGTGGCAAGGACAGTTTGAACAACGAGTTTTCTTATGTGGATGCCGCTGGTCAGAAGCAGACTGTGGCGATTCCGTCGTCCCTGTTGATCAGCGCCCTGGGCCAGATCGATGACGTCCGCAAGTGCGTGACGATGGATTTGAAATCCCCGGGCAACGTCCTGTGCCTGGTGGGACTCACGAAGAATGAGCTGGGAGGAAGCCACTACACTCTCGTCAATGGTCTGTCGGGGGGCGTGGTACCGCACCTGGATTTGCAACAGGCTCCGCTGATTTTCGCCGCCGTTCATCGTGCGATCCAGCATGGCCTGGTCCGCAGTTGTCACGATCTGAGCGAAGGTGGTCTGGCCGTGGCCGCGGCGGAAATGGCGTTTGCCGGCGGGCTGGGTGTGGAGATCGATCTCGCTCCGATCGCGGGCGTTTCCGGCATCACAGACCCCGCCGTACTGCTGTTTTCGGAGAGCACGACCCGATTCCTGATTGAAGCCACTCCGGAAGCCGCCTCGAAGTTGGCAGCCAGTTTCGCGGGCCTCCCGTTCGCGAAAATCGGCTCGGTGACGTCTTCGGGACGGGTCCGGGTCACCAGCAACGGCAAGCAAGTGATCGACGCGGCTGGTTCAGACCTCAAGGCCGCATGGATTAAGCCATTGGCCTGGGAATAGTCCCGTCAGATGGACGTCTCGTTCGTCCGAATCATTGTTCGATTGCGACGCGGATGGACGAGGCGTCCTTCCTACGGAGTTTGGTGGGATCCAATCCCGGCAAGTTCCCGTAGAGTTCCGCGTGTCACGGCCGGTGGACAAGACCAAACTTGAAAGAACATGGATTGCCGTAGAGCCCGTTCGGCGGGATGGCCTGACACGAACGCAGCTCCCTTTGTACAGCAGACATAGGCGTGAGCCACTCGCACGACGAGCGAGTTCGCGTCGTAACGCAATCTCTCGGCGTCCGTGCGCCCCTGAGACTGTGATGGCGCGCTGGTCGCGGCCGTCAGCAATTCCGAACGCAACCGGGCCTGCTCGCTGGAAAATGCCGCCACGATCTCGGCGAACGCGAAGTTGATTCTGACTGAAGCCCGTCCAGCGTCGATCGGGCGACCCCCAGTGCCACGGCGGTCGTCGTGAATGAACCGGTTCCCCCCGTCTGCCCGACCTTCATCACCTGCGAGGTGGGGCCGAGGATCACTTCTGTGGTGTCGACTGCGACACGGTCCAGGACAACGCTGCCAGTCCGGGATTCGTTCAACGCCAGAAGTTTGAGTGGCGTGCCGACTCGAATGCCGTCGCGGTTGGCCGGCAGAGCGACGAGGATCTGTTTACCGTTTTCAAGCGTGGCTCCGGTCACCAGCAATTCAACGTGCCCTGCCCCTGTCACCCAGGGTGCTTCACCGGTGAGTTCGAATCCCGTAGCCGTCGGATGTGCGACGACGGAGGGCCGGGACCAGTGTTGCCTGGACGTCGACAGGTGTGAGATTCCGACGGTCGCCATGGCCCGTCCGGCGCAGTGGTCCGGCAACAGTCGTCGTCTGAGTTCCCCGTTCTCGCTGTTGGCGATCCGGTGACAGGCGGCGTCGCGTTGAGTCAGAATGAATGCCGTGGTCAGGCACAGCCGTGCGAGTTCGATGTAGCCGTCCAGCAACTGCGGTGTTGAGGTCTGCAGACCGCCGAACTCCACAGGCAGGCCCCAGCGGAAGACGCCCGCGTCGCGCAGACACTGCAACCGTTCTGTGGGCCACTGGCCGGATGATTCCGGGTCGGCCGCCTTGCGGATTCGTTCTGCCAGGTCATTGTTCACAAGCGGAGTCATTCCGCGGGATCTCCGGGAAAAAGCGTCAATCACGATTCAGCGTACTGCAGCGACAGTTTACCGGGGAAGTATTGCGATTGCGGGGTCCGGGATTACGAAATCCTGGAATCGGGGAAGTCCGCGCTGTCGGTCAATCGACTTGAGCTTTCGCCAATTCTGAATTGCCGCTATTCCGCCCCTGACGGTGATTGGCGACCGTTCGACCGTTATGATTCCCGCGTGGCAGCGACGTGACGGTGGCGGAGTTGAAGAAGGGATCAGTATGGCCAAAACGGTGCTTGGGATCGGTGCCCACTTCGATGACTGCGTGTACGGGATTCCTGGAATCCTGCTGAAGGCGCTCCGGAAGAACTATCGCGTCGTGATCCTGACGCTGATTGGCGATTACACGAACTGGAAACCGGGAGTTGGCCGCGCACAGGAGATTGTGGAAAAAACCGTGCAGATCAGCAAAGAGTTTGGGGTCGAAATGCATTTTCTGGACTTTGCCGGAATGCGATTCGGGGTGACGGAGGAATCGAAGCGAAAAGTGGCCGAGGCGGTGGCGCTGATCCAACCAGACATTGCGTTCCAGTTGTGGCCGCACGATCACCATACAGATCACGAGATGGCGTCGCAGCTATCCAAGATTGCTTTGCGACACGGGGATCGAGTGCTCGACCCCGGGCAAAAGACGAAGTCTCCTTCACGAATCTACTGGTTCGACAATGGACCCGGTCACACGATCGGTTTCGAGCCGAACACGTTTGTGGATGTCACCGACGAATGGCCCAACGCGATCGAGTGGCTGGGCCGACTCATGGCGTTGCAGGCCAACAAGCCGTTCGACTCGAAACAATTGGACGGGGCTCAACAGGGCAAAGAGGCTCTGGCCCGTTATCGAGGCCAGTCGTGTGGAGTCCGATATGCGGAAGCCGTACGGTCAGCGATGGCGTATCCGCAGGAGATCTTTTAAACAGCAAGGTTTTCCGGGATCGGTGTTGCGTTGTCAGCAAATCGATCCCACAGTCGCCTCCAGTCAGACCGAATGAGTGACCCGGACGGGGGCTTGCATTCTTGAAAGAATGCCGCACCTCCATGTCCGTGCTGATGTGTTATGATTCGCCGCGGATCAGGTGACGCGCTTGATACTCCCACCAGGACTTGTGATCGATGTCGTTTCAATCTCTGTTTTCGACCGTGGTCATTGCGACGGCGTTGATTGTTGGGGCCTTTCTGCTGCATATGCGGCGACCAGCGGGCGAACTGCAGACGCCGAATGCCAGTTTTGTCAGAGCCACCGGCAAGTGCGCCGAATGTCATCTGCACGAGACGTCGGCAGTGGTCCACGAGTTCGAAATGAGCGCGCATGCCGCCAAGAATGTCAATTGCCTGGATTGCCACCGTCCGGTCAAGGGGCAAGAGTCCGTCGACCACCGGGGATTCGTCATTGCCAGGCACCTGTCGGCGGCCAATTGCCGCGAATGTCATGAGAACGAATACCGGCAGTTCGAGCGCAGCCGACACGGTGCTCCTGCCTGGGCGGCGGTCAGCGGTGCCAAAGACTTTACGGCCGCTCAAATTGCCTTTTCCGAGAAGTATCATCCGGGGGCCGTCGAACGTGCGCCCAATGCGCTGGCGATGATGGAAGGCCCGGCTGCGACAAACCAGGGATGTTATCGATGTCATGAAATCGGGCGGCCCAATGCGGATGGTTCGATCGGTTCCTGCACGGCGTGTCATGCCCGCCATGCGTCCTCAGTGGAACTGGCACGGACCCCGGAAACGTGCGGACAGTGCCACATGGGCCCGGATCATTCCCAGTTGGAGATCTATCATGAATCCAAGCATGGCGTGCTGTTTAATGCTCAACGCGACCGTTTTCACCTGGATGCCGACCCCAAGCATCTGACGACGCGCGACATGCCCGTGCCGACATGTGCCACGTGTCACATGAGCGGTCTGGAAGGGTTGAAGGTGACGCACGATACGACCGAGCGGTTGTCGATGTTTCTGTTCGCTCCGAAGTCCGAAAAGCGGGCCGGTTACCTGCAGGGGGTGACGAACATGCAGGAAACCTGTTTGAAATGTCACACCCGGCCGAACATCGAGAAATTCTATGCCGAAGCCGAAACCGTTGTTGCGTCCACGAATGAACTGGTGGAGCAGTCCAATGCGATCATGAAGGGATTGCGGGACGAAAAGCTATTGACCCCGGCTCCATTTGATGAACCGATTGAATTCCTGGCATTCGATCTGTGGCACTACGGTGGACGAACCGCCAAACACGGTGCCTACATGGGTGGTGCCGACTTTGTCCAATGGCATGGCTTTTACGAACTGACGTCGAAGCTGGCGGAAATGAAACAGAAGGCGGCGGAAATCCGCGCCAAGGCGGCGGAGACATCCCGGTGAATCCGCCGCAATCGCAGAGCCGTCTTTGCCTGGCGGCCGTTGAACTGTTCGTCGTCATGAACCTGGCGTTTCTGGCGCTGGATGTCTACATCGCTCATTCGACCAATACGTTCGAGGTGTCGGCGGAATGGATTCCGGTGGTGTTTTCGTTGATTGCTCCGCCGTTATTGATTGTTGCCATGGGATTGGAACGCAGTCTTTGTCCGCGTCTTGGAGTACCGGGTATGGTGTTGCGTGAGCGGTTCGCTCGGGCGCTGGGAATGCTGGTGGGTCTGGGGGCCATCGTCGTTGGGATTGCCGGGTTGCTGTGGCATTTGAACAGTCACTTTTTTGCCGATGCAACGCTGAAGAGCCTGGTCTACACCGCGCCGTTTGTAGCACCGCTGGCCTATACGGGAGTTGGGTTCCTGTTGCTGCTGGATCGCATGATTCCTGCGGAGAACGAGGACTGGGGTCGCTGGGTCGTGTTGCTCGCCCTGGGGGGATTCATCGGCAATTTCGTGCTCAGCCTGGCGGATCATGCCCAGAACGGATTTTTCGAGTGGCGTGAGTGGATCCCGGTTGTGGCATCGGCAGTGGCTGTCGGCAACCTGATCTCGGTCGTGTTTGTCGATGGCTCGGCGAAGGCGCTGAAGTTGAGCGCCATGGTGATGGTGCTGCAGATCGGGGTGGGGGTCTTGGGGGGGTACTATCACTTCGTCGCGCTTCAGAAGAGCGAAATGGATTCACTGTGGGAGAAGGTCGTTTACAGCGCACCCGTGTTTGCACCGCTGCTGTTTGCGAATCTCGCGATTCTGGCGCTGATCGGGCTGTGGTCGATATCCAGAAACCAGAAAGCCGCCGTGACAATTCCCGTCTCCACTACGATACCTCTGTGAACACAGCCCACGCACAGCGAGGCGTGCGGCAAATGGCGCTTATGTCAGCCATGTAACCCGAAGCGTCAGCGAGCCAGGCATCAGGATGTTAGTGGTCGCGGAAGCAGTACGGTATTCAACATTGTAAACTTAGGTGCTTCATCGTGATGTTGCGGACGAACCACGATTTGTTCCCATTCGATTATCGACATGGCGAACCAATGCACACATGATGATGTCGGGATTTGTGCTCCGTCGGCAAGCGGTCCCGTCGACAGAGCGACAGGACTACGGTACGGCGCTGCGTCAATTCCGGCCGAGCGAGGTTTAATCTGTCACGGCCTTTCCATGGGAGTTTGCGATGCGATCATGGCTGCGGCGATTGGTTGTGGGGCACGCGATGGTCATCACACTCGTCGGGCTTGGGGTCGACAGAGCGCGTGGCGAGGATGTCGTTGCGGCAACGCGAAATGAAACTGATGCGATTCATCCAAATTGGTTGTCGGTGGGCGGTCATCCCGTTCCACTGCGACTCGCAAAGACGTTTCAGGTCGGCTCGTCCGTGCAGTCGGGGACATTGAAGTTCGCGGCGGACTTTTGCCGTGTCCGGGTCGAAATCAACGGCGAGCCGGTCGTCGTCGTCGAGCCGTACACGCAGACCGAGTCCGTCGATGTTACGAACTGGCTGCGGCACGGCGAGAATACGATCGAAATCGTTGTCGAGCAACTCAGCGATGGTCCGGCAGTGGTGGCCGCGACGCTAATCACGGAACTGGTCGACAAGTCGCGAAGGACGGTCGCGACCGATCCGACTTGGGAGGTTCGAACCGACGGTGCGGCGGCGACATCGCCCCCGGCGCGACCCCAGTCGCGCGGTCTTGTCGCCGACGAGTTGTGGGGGATTGGACGACGCGACATCTCGCTTTCGCCGTTTGAGAACTACGAACAGTGGCAACAGGCGAAGGGGAGCGGTGGACAGTCTCCGCGGTTCTGGATCGCTCCCGGTTTTGAGATCACGCAACTCCGCACCGCCCGCGAAGACGACGGGTCGTGGGTAAGTCTCGCGGTCGATCCACAGGGGCGGCTGACGATCGGCCGCGAAGATCAGGGGTTTCTGCGAATGACGCTGACCTCGGATGCGAAACAGATAGATCGGGTTGAGCCGATTCCCGCCAATCTGCTCGAATGCCGCGGACTGGTCTATCGCAATGGCTGGCTCTATGCGAACGCCAACAATTCCAAGACGCTGTTTCGACTGAAGCTCACCGAGGCTGGACAGGCGACCGATATCACACCGTTGCGCGAGTTTCCCGGCGGGGTCGGACACGGCCGCAACGATCTGGCCCTGACGGCGAATTCGCTTCATCTGATCTGCGGTGATTCGGTCGATCTCCCCCGGTCAGAGATCACCGATTGGACGTCTCCATTCCGCGCCAAAGTCGCCGGGCCGCAGACGCGCGAAGGATTCCTGCTGCGCTCGACGCTCGAGGGGACCAACTGGGAATTGTTCTGCGCCGGGCTTCGCAACCCGTATGGCGTGGCGATCGACCCACGGATGGGCGACGCATTCACGTTTGACGCTGACAATGAGTTCGACTTGGGGATGCCGTGGTATCGTCCGACACGCGTGTTGTCGTTGCAGGCGGGGGGCGATTACGGATATCGCGAGGCGACCGGCAGTCTGCCGCCGCGGTTTTCGGACCAGCCGGACAACGCCTTGCCGCTGATCGACATCGGCCGCAGTTCGCCGACAGCGGTGATCTTTGGAAACGAGTTCGCCTTTCCCGCCCCCTATTGCGATGCCCTGTTCCTGTTGGATTGGACCTACGGTCGCGTGTTGGTCGTGCATTTGACGCCCCGCGGAGCGCGCTGGCGTGCGGCGACCGAGCTCTTCCTGCAAGGAAAACCGCTCAACGTGACGGATGTCGCGGCGGGGCGGGATGGTGCGATGTACCTCATCACCGGTGGACGCAAGACACAGTCCGCGCTGTACCGGATCAGTCCGTTGCAGCGTGAAGCGTCGTCACGGCCCGCGACGGAACGCGGGGCGTCGGAGACGGAGTTCGCGTCACTGATCAATGCACACGCGGGCCGGAACCGGCGGGCCATTCAAATGCTGAACGACCCCGCAACCGCTCCGTCAATCCTGGTCAGACACCTTAACGACGCCGACCCCACGGTGCGCTATGCCGCCCGCACCGCTCTCGAACGAATCCCCGTTGAGAAATGGCGGGCGTTGGTTCTGGCTCCGTCGCCTGAGCTGTCGATTCACGGGCTCTTGGCACTGGCGAGGGGACTGGACTCGAAGGACGTGCCGGCAATCCTCACCGGGGTGCAGTCGATCGATATGGCGCGGCTGCCGATCGGATCACGACTCCTCTGGTTGCGGATCATCGACCTCTGCCTGATCGCCAATCGTGAGGTTGTCCTCGAACATCGCACGGCACTCAAAACCATGACCATCGCCGGTTGGAAAGCGTGCGCGTCGCCCGTCCGGCAAGTCGCGTGTGAGGGGACGAATCTCGACTTTCGCCGTCGGGCCGCACTGCTTCTGACGGCGCTCGGTTCCGACCGGTTGCCGGAACTCGCTGCGTCGGACCTGCTCTCGACACCGCATCAGGAAGACCAGATCAGCGGCTTGCTTGCCCTGCGGGATCATCGCACGGGGTGGACTCCGGAACTGCGCGAACGGCAGTTTGAAACCCTCCGAGCCATGCCGCTCATGGTCGGCGGCGATGGATTGCCCAAGTTTCACAAGTGGATTGAGGCCGGAACACTCGCCACGTTGAATGCCGAAGAGCGGAGCCGCTATGACATGCTGCTCAAGGCCGACGCCAGCGCCGCCGAGGCTTCAATGCCTCCCGTACGTCCGTTCGTCAAAGCGTGGAACCTCGACGACCTCACCGCCGCCACGGACGAATCGGCAGGCGATGTCGAGAAGGGCGCGGCGGTCTTTCGCGCTGTGATGTGTGCGCGTTGCCATCGAGTCGGCTCGCGCGGTCCCGCCATCGGTCCCGACCTGACGTTTGTCTCCCGCCGCTTTTCCCGCCGCGACATTCTGGAATCGATCCTGATTCCGTCGAAGTCGGTTGCCGAGAACTACCGCATCGACGTGATTCAAACCAAGGGAGGCAAGGTCCACACCGGCCGGGTCCTCATCGGAGGCGACTTTCGCGCAGAAAAGATCAAGCTGTCACCCGACCCGCTCCGTCCCGATGTGATCGTTGAGATCGACAAGAAGGAGATCGAAGAACACCACCAATCCGCCGAGTCTCCGATGCCGAAGGGCCTGCTGGATTCGCTGACGGCCACAGAGATCGTCGACCTGCTCGCCTATTTGACGCGACCTCCACGACCGAAGGACTAAAGCGTAATTGCGTGCTTCGACAGGAAGGTGTCGCGGAAGTTGTGACTCAAGACGTTCTGTGTGAGCATCGTTTAACGGACTGGTGAACGTGCCTGGCGGCCCCTCAACTGAGAAACGTCAAAGGGTTTTCCTTTTAACTCAGTAAATCTGACACGCTGCGTGTCGGTAAGAATCTGCAGCAGTTTTTTGTCCCGATCGGCGGTCAGTTCCTGCAGTTTCTGACTCGTTTGCTCGGCGATCGTTCCTGCTTGCAACGGACGATTCATCAGCGCGAGCGATTTTAAATGGACTTCCTGATTCAGTTTTGCCATCTCCGCCTGCTGTTCCTCTGTGATCTTCAGTGCCGCCACGACGTCCGGATTCATCAGAGCCCGGACTTCTGATTGCTGCAGGCTGATCTGCTTCAATCGAGTGAACTGCTCCGGCTTCAACAGGCCGGCAAGCAACGGTTCATATTTGGAATCGATAGCCAATTCGATTTCGGCGGCTCGATCTGGGGCATCTTGCTCCCGCAGCTTTTCGCGGACTTCAACCTGCATGGCGGCGAGAAACTTGCGAATCTCCGGGAGTTCAGCGGCGTCCGCGGATATTCCGAGTTCCTTCTGGATGGATTCCTGCAGCGCCAGGTTAAACAGGTGACCGACCCTCAATGACACCGGCATTCGTATCGGGCGGGGAACAAATGGAGTTCCTTTCAATTCAGTGAATTTGTCCTGTTGAGTCCTGGTCAGGAGTTTCTGGAACTGCTCGGTTTGCCGGGTTCGCACCTTGACACGCTGTTCCATCAGTTCCTGGGTTTTCGATTGGATCTCTTGATCATCCCCCCCGTTGTTCCGCAGTTGGTTCAGTTCGATCAGCCTGGCGTTCGTTGCAATCTGATCCTGTTCAATCTGTTGATTGAACGCCGTGAGCTTTTCAAGTTGTTCCGCCGTGATGTCCAACGCCTTCACGATCTCGGGTTTCGTCAATGTGTCATAACCCAGTCTCTGCCAGTGGATCTGCTGCAACCGAGTCATCTGTTCATTGCTGAGAAGTTTCTGCAGGTCCGTTTCATACTTGGCATTCAGTTCGGAAGTGATCGTTTTGGCTTGTGCGGATTGATCCGGCTGTAGATTTGATGTTTTTTGCAGTTGTTCGAAATGGAGCGAGGCGACCAGCTTTGCAATTTGACGCGCTGTCTCCGAGTCACGATCGATTCCGAGCTCCTGTTGAATCGCCAGGTTGCGGACGAGTTCGACCAGACCCGCTTCTCGCGCAGCTGATGGTCTCCGTCGTTCCTGCGCAGCCGTGGAGTGGACCGCACAAAACAACCCCGCCAGGATGATCATTGGCAGAACGGTGAGTTTGCAGGACATGATCGCCTTTCCATATTTGCTGTCATTGTGTGTTGAGATACCTGAAAGCAACATGAGTTTTACCGGCGGTAGCGTGGGGCATGACCTAAAACGAATGGTCAAAGACGTCGCCCGTTCCTTTGACCTTTAAAGGGCCGAAGGAATATGCGACCCGACCGATCAGTTCGGCGGGCTTGTCGAAGAATGAGGCCAGCAGTTTCTGGAGTGCGGGATCAGCGGGCTCGTTGTCCTCACGCGACTGGAAGTGCGACAGCACGAGCAACTGGTACGAACCGGCGGGAAGTTCGAGCCGGAACTGCCCGGTATCGTCGGCGCTTGTCAGGGCACCTCCCAACGCGCGCAATGTTGCTGCAGCCAGTTTGGCGTCGATGTCACCATCGGCAGGCCGGAAGCCGACCACCGACAGCTTTGCCTCGCCTTCTCTCTGGACGGGGAATGCGATGATTCGGGCACCGCGATCCGGTTGACTGGTCCCCTCCGCAGACTTGTAGGTGATGCGGCCAGTCACACTACTGGCGACGGGTGCGGGATCTGCTGCTGGATCAGTTGTGGTAGCTGTGGCAGGCGGAGACTGGAACGACTCCATGACTTTTACGAAACGCTCAAATAGCATACCAGCGATAAATGCGAGCACGATCAGCAAGGAAACCTGAGGGAGTGAACTGCGGACGGGCAACGGACGTCGTTCGGCAGACGGCCTGGGTGGCTGGGCGTCAGGTGACTCGGCGTTCTCCGAGCCTGGAATCGCCACGGGTGGCGACAGGGATGCCAGTTCGGCCAGCATATTCAGCGAGACTCTTGCGGAATCTGCTGTTGGTGGCCCTTGAGAGTCGGGGACGGGTAATTCGTCGTCGTCCTGAGACGGAGGGTTAATGGCGATGGGGGTGGGAGGAATCGGAACTTCGATGGGAATCGGTTCCGGAATCAGTTGAGGAAACTCATTCTCGGCTTCATCTTCGTCGGCGGGTTCGAATGACACGGACACCGGAACGGATTCACCACCCGAGAGTCGGGCCAATTCATCCAACGCGCGGGCCAGTTGCGCATCCTGCAGGTTCAACTCTGGTTCGGGGAGTGGTTGCAGCGACCCATCCAACTGGGGGACTCGAATCGACCGCCCGCATGTGGGGCAGTCTACAATCCCCCCTGCCTGGGCTCGGGAGATCCCCAGGAACTGGCGACAGTAATTACAGCGGAACTTGATGGGCATACCGGGACGAGTCTCATTCTGATGGATTATTGGTTGCGGTCGGGTGGTTCGCGTCGCTGAAGTTCACAGACAGCCAACAGGACGACCAACCCTGTGAAGTCCAGGATGAAGACTGCCAGTGTCACCAGGGTCACTCCGCGCACGGCCTCGGCCCCCGATTGATCACCCAGGGTCATCAGGACCAGCGATAAGAGTCCGGCCAGGAGGCTGATTGCCAGCGCGGCTCCGCCAATCCATAGCGTTCTGGCAATCCAGATTCTCACAACCATCTCCCGTTTGGACTTAAGTCTGACCCGTGAAATGTGAACAGCAGTCCACCCGAGCGAGGGCCAGTCTGCTCGAGTCGCATGACGAAAGTCGACTTGCAACGACTTACACCGAATCACACAGGACCAGCGAGGCAGTGTCAAGGATTGGGTGTTGCTGAATCTGGGAGTCTTGGGAAAGGGCGGTCTTGAAGTGACCTTTCGAACGAACACAAAAGGCGATATCGACCGGTGCAAGCCAGGTTGATAGACTTTGCCGCCCGAAGCAATCGAGCAGCGGCACACGGAGTGTGTTTTGCGACATAGTGTCAGTTGAACGATGGAGCGTGAGTCCGAATGAGCGATGAAATTCGAGTTCTGATCCTGGCAGTGATTCAGGGTGTTGCCGAATTCCTGCCGATCAGCTCGTCGGGTCATCTGGTGATCGGGAACGAACTGTTAAAGCGACTTCAGGGAGCCTCGGTTGCTGAAGAGGGAATGACACTGAACCTCGTTCTGCACCTGGGGACTCTGGGGTCAATCCTGGTCGTCTATTGCCGGAGATTACTGCAGATCTTGACCGAAATGGATTGGCGACTGTGTTCGGCCATCGTGATGGCGTCGGTTCCCGCGGCGATCGTCGGGATCGGGTTCAAAAAGCAGTTGGAGCCGTTGTTCGTAGAGCCGGCAGTGGCCGGTGCCGGACTGCTGGTGACTGCAACCTTGTTGATCCTGGGGCAGCGACTGCAGTCCGGGAAATTCACCGACCGGCAGCTTCCCTGGCTGGTGGCGTTTGTCGTCGGCTGTTTTCAAGCGGTGGCATTGGTTCCCGGGATTTCGCGATCAGGAAGTACGATTTCGGGGGGCCTACTGAGTGGCATGCAGCGCGAGTCCGCGGCGACCTTTTCCTTCCTGATTGCCATTCCCGCGATCGGTGGTGCCGTCTTGCTGGACCTGCGGGATTGGTTCAAGCCAGGCCATGTCGAGTCGATGCCCATTGCCTGGCCAACGTTACTGATGGGGATGATCGTTTCATTTGTCGTGGGAATCGTCGCCCTGAAGCTGTTGATCTCGTTCATCTCACGCCAGCGTCTGCATTGGTTTGGTTATTACTGCCTGGCGATGGGGATTGCCGTGCTACTCTGGCAGGCGTGTGAAGGCAAGTTGACGATCTGAGTCGGCGGTCCGTTACGAGGGTGCATCGACGACCAGGACTGAATTGCGAGCCTGCCGACGATACAACAGGGCCCGGATAAGGGCGACGGTGATAATCAATGGACCAATCGGACCGGGGGTCAGCCACAGCCACCAGACCAGTCCAAGCAATAACCACGCAACGGTGGTTCGAGCATTCAGCCATTCGCCCCAGTCCAGTCGGATGAACCGGCGAAAGATCGGGATGGCCACCAGGCACACCAGTAACGCACCGACGGTGTCGACCCAGCGGCGATCCAGCAGCCAGAAATCAACGGACGGATGTTCGTTGGTCAAGGCGACTCGGAGGGCTTGCGGAAGATCGAGGAATGGTTCTTCAACCTGCAGCACACGTGCTTCGACCGACGATCCCGGCCGGGTTGCAGGCAGCGGATCCAACTGGTTCAGGGTGGCAATGATGTGATTCCATCGCTCCAGATGAGATGGTAGTTTTGACGAGGGATTGGCCAATCCCCGAGGCATGCGGGCCGTGATCTGCGTCTGCAGATCGAAAATCAAGCGGCGATTGGCGGCGGCAGCGCGCGGATCGTTTCCCAGGGATTCCTGCCGCGAGATCAGCATTTCCAGTCGATCCAGCGCCGCATCCATCCAGTCCAGTTTCTGGGCCGAATTGCGGCTGATCGTCAGGCCATCGCGAAATGGAATGACGGTCACCAGGGTTCGCGCGACATCAATGGAAACGGGTTGCGGAAGTCGCTCGTGTTGAACGCGAGCCATTCCCACGGCACGCGGATTTGGCAATTCCCAGGTCAACACCAGGAGCGATTCCCGGGCACCGCCAATCAGCGGAATGACCAGGGTTCCATCGCTGACGACTGGCAGTGACAGCGGCCGTTCATCCAGGAACACTGCGACGGGTTGCAGTCCCTCGGGCACTTCGAACTGGATGGTCTCACGGGTTTGCGACAGGTACGCGCGAGAGATTCCGTATCGCCCCCCCTGCTCTGTCAGCCAGAGCGTATGATCGAGCAACCGCACTTCCGGCTGATCCAGGTGCGCGGTGGACTGGCTGCGTCGCAGGCGAACCGGGACTTGATTGAGCTGATACTCGGCTGCGGTTGCTTCGGTTCTCAGTTCCTCAACGAACTCGGCAGCCCACGGTGGGGATTCATCGGGCTTCAGTTCGGTTCCCTCAAGCGGTGTCCAGCCATCGGCCGGGGTGATCAGCAGATGCAACTGCTGCATCGTGGCCTCTTGCGGTTCCGGCAGTGGAAGCTGCCAGTCGCCCTTGGCAGGTTCTTCGACCACAGTATCGAATGAAATCATGACGTCACCGGCGGACCCCGAATCTGTCGAACCGGATCCAGGTTCGGGTTGCAGCGTCAGATCGAGTCGCCGGATTCCGTCGGCGGGGTCATGCCATTTGAACTCAGCGTGATCCACCAGCACATGAGCCGGATCGACCGCTGCCGGAAACTGAATTCCCAATCGTCGCGGCGACACTCCTTCAGGAGTCAGCTTCAGTTTGCCAGTGACCTTCCAGGTCGTCCCTTCACCGCGCATCAAGGCAACGGTTGTGCGCGCGGCACACGGAGCCTGATTGGCAGAAACCGTGATCATCGTTTTCGGATCCGGGTCGGCGGTGACGTACCGAGCCACCAGTTGTGGTCCCAGGGTGCTTTCTGTGTCGACCGGGGGATCGAACGGCGGCACACCACGTGGCAGGGTCAAGTCGACTTCGACATCTGCTTCGTGGAACAATTCCCAACTGGATTCTGTCAATTCGACTTCTTCGCACCGCACGAATGGCAGGGGAATTGTTCGTCCCAGCCGGGTGGGCAGACTTCCCTTCACCGTCAATTGCTGGATCCCGGTCGTTTTGTCGCGCAGGAACAGCACCACGCGGTTGGTCGGTGACGTTCCTGATCGGCTTTCCGACCAGCGAAAACAACGATCCGCCCCCCCTTCCATCACGGAAATGGACTCGATCTGCAGTCGCCGATCGACCAGCAGGATATGTTGATAGACGGAAGCCTGCGTCGTTTCCAGGTCCGCTTTCACGGTCCAATCCATGCGGCGTCTGCCGACGACGCCCGTCTGGTTCCAGGTCAACGCCCGGCGTCGTGGAACCTGCGGGGTCACACTGAATTGCGGCGTGGAATTTTCACGTTGCTGAAACACATACTGCAATCGCCCCGTCGGTGGTGAATCTCCCCAGGCCTGCAGGAAATCGGCCTGAGGAATGGTCGTCAATAAATCCACTTCCTTGTTCTGGTGATCAGTGGTGTATTCCGGTGGCGAACTGACGGACCACCAGTTCTGTAGCGTGGTCACGAGCAGTCCGGTGGTCCGAGTCAGTCCCAATTGTGGAAGAGTCATCTGACTGACCCCGTCGACAGGCGCGATAATCAGCGTTCCTTCGATCGTGAATTTCTCTCTCTGCGGTTCGCTAAAGGTGACGCGCAATCGAGATTGTCCCTGCGGGCCGCGCACCAGCAGATACTCATGACGCGTATCCTTTGAGGACGGCAGTTCTCGAAACAGACTCTTGGCGGGCAGATCCAATTCGACGAAATCGAATTGGCAGTCCTGGGGTTCGCAACGCAGACGAAACCTCAGTTCCGCGTGGGTGGATCTGAGTTCCAGGACTTGCAGTTGTGAGACGTCGATTCGCTGCGGACGTGGCTCCGGCGGAGTCTGTGACCACAGCACATCGATCCTGGTGGACGCTCCCGCGTCAATGCTGTATGACCGGCGATCGGCAGCGGCCTCCACCATTCCGCGAACGCCGATGACGTCAAAGTAGGCCGCCGATTCCGGCAGAATCAGTGACCAGTGTGATGCGGCGACACCAGGGACGTCTGCAACAAAGGTGCCTCCCATCGCTGATCGGATGCCAACTCGTTTCAGATCGAGTTCCAGATCAAATGAAACAGTGCTTCCTGACAGGCCGAACGGCGTCTGCATGGTGGGCGTCCAGTTGATGACAAACCCGTGTCCGCCCGGTGCAATCTGTGCCGGATACGGCTTGCCGTTGATCTTGCAGGCGTCGGTACCCGTCAGGAATGCGTCGGTAATGGGAAGCAGGATCTGGTGATCGGACAGGGCGTTCAGCAGGTGAACACGAAACGTCGCCTGAAGGGAATCGGTGCCCCCGGAGCTTGTGGCAACCGTATACCTGGCAGATTCGATCAATGATTGAGGTGGCTTGACTGACACCCGCTCGGCCTCTCTCAGCGCGGACAACATTTGTTGAGGCAGGTAAACCAGCGGCAGTTTCTGCGATGGCCTGCCGTCCGGATCGACCGGCACCAGGAAGGTGGGACGCGTGGCAGCAGGAGTTGGAATCGCATCGACGACGACTGCTGACGCGGGCCCCTGAGCCATGACCTGCGATGTCAGTACGAATGCGAGAAAAAACAGGGTGGCCGGGGTGCCCCAGTCAAAGCTGTGTGTACTTCCCAGGGGAACTGCATGTGACTGATCACGGCGCGGTGAGATTAATGAGCGGCGCGGCGACAGGAGGGCGATGACGGTTCCTGCGATGGCACCACCTACAACTTCCGCATAGGGCGACGGGGCGAACAGGGCTCCGGCCACCAGGAATGCCAGCCACCAGGCGGCCACGCGATCCCGATACTTCCAGCCTGCCATGCGCAGGATGATCCCCAGCATGAGATTGACGATCAATGAGATCCAGGACAGAAGTTTTGTCTGCTGAGTGTGCCAGGTTTCCAGCACGATCTCGGTGGGGACCAGTGCCGAGATCGCCTCGTGAACCTGCCATTCCGCCGGTGCGATCACGTCACGACTCAATTCGCCGGTCGGATGGTCGTTCGTCTGGCTGGGACGCATCAGTTGTCGCCAGGAATCGATGGCGAACGGATTAAACAGCGTTTCGCCGAACGGACGCCCCAGGGGACCAAACAGCCGTTCGGTCCAGGCAGAGGCCGGCAACGGCCGTGTCAATCGGATTCCCACGGGTTCGGAACAGATCTTCACGGAGGGGGGAAGCGCGAATTCCCAGGTAAAGCCGAGAACCGTCGCCGAAATCTGTGGAACGATGATTCGATGAACGTCACGGACTTCTCCGCCATGCGACGGGACGCGATAGAGCAGTTCCACGACATCGCGGCTGGTCGCATCCAGTCCGGAAAGCAGCAATTCATGCCCCTGCCAGTTTGGAACCGTGGCCTGCCCCGCGATCGTCACCTGCTGCAGAATGGCCGACGTCGGCAGCTGGATTCGCAAGTCGTCATTGGTGGTTCCGTTCTCCAGGCGAATCTGAGCGCGATACAGATCAAATCCCTGGGGATTTGCGGAAAGCAGAGAACGCAGGCGGAGCGAGACCATTGTTGGAAACTCGCGTGATCGTTCTGGATTCCGCATCGTGATTGACAAGCTGGCCGACGGGTTGTCGAAGGTCCACGTCAGAGACTGCTCGCTGGTCATTGCCTGGATGGCTGACACAGGCGGCTGATCGGATTCTTCGGGGGCATCCGGCACTGTGACCGCCTTGACCGGTGAATGGTCCAGGAACGCAGGTTCCAGCAACAGGTCCAATGATGCCGGATGGCGCAACGTCACCTGGGATCGACGATCGATCGCCTGCGGAACAATAAGCAATGCAGGGGTGGATTCAGGCGTCCAGCGGTTATCCCGTCGGCCTTCGATCTGGACGGGACCGACCGGCAACGGTGGTAATCGCAATTCCCAAAGTTCACCGGTCGGCGGACAATTCCAGTCGGCGTTCTGCGCAGCCGGTACTCGCGTGGCGACCAGTTCGCCCTGGCGCGGGGCCAGGATTGACCAGCGAACCTCGGCACCGGGTTGAGTCAGAAAGACCAGCAGCCGATCCAGCGGCGCCCCTTCTGCGTGGCAGCGAACACGGTACAACTCGGCGAATCCTCCCGGCGATGCCGCGATGATCGTTTCACTGGAGGCGGTGACTCGACGCAACCGCGAGACCAATTGCATGGATCCGCCACCGTCTGTGGATTCACGGCGATACCAGAATTCACTGTGATTCGGTCCCGGTCTTCGTTGACGGTTGAGCGAGTCCTCTGAGGAAGGCAAGTCCGGGGGGGCGATTCGCTCCAGGCGAGCATCGTCGGAAACGAACGGCGAGAATGCGGCCGGAGCCAGGATTCCAAACGTGCTTTCGACTGCCAGGCAGTCCTTGGGGTGCGGCAATGGCAACGGAAAAGAGACCCCTGTGCTCAGCGGACGTCGTCGCGCCAGAACTCGAATTGTCCGCGGCACTGTTGGTGCCAGAGCTTCCAGGAATTCGACGGTCAGGACCGACATGCCGGGCGATGGTGTTGTGGCATCCCATCCTGCCAGCCTGGCGGTTCCCAGCTTGGAAGCCAGTCGCACATCGGTGATCTCCCAGTCCGACGGAAACTGGCATTCCGTTTGAAAGACACCGTCACTGGTCGCGATCCAGGTCAATTCCGCGGTCAAGGTCCAGGCAGAGTCGTTGGCGTCGAACAGACAGTGGACCTGAGCCGTCAGGGATGCTGGCGGACGCCCGACTTCCACGACCAGTTGTGCATCGGGCAGCAGTTGCTGGAACGTATAGCTTTCCTCGACACCCGCGGTGACGGTCGTGGGAGATTGCTGGCGAAAACCCATTGGGCGGAACGAGCGCAATTGCAGCGGTGCGAAGATGTCCAGAGTGTGGCGCCCGCCCAGGAAGATGCCATCTTTGATGGAAATCTGTGGTGAAATCATCGGTACATTGGGCTTTTGGACGGCAACCCCCTCGATCCGAATCGGGCGGCTGCGTCCCAGCAATGCGCCGGGAAGTTGGACATTCAATGTTCCCGCAGCTTCGGATTTGTTCGGCCGCGTCCACTTGAGCGGGACATCCTGGCCATAGGTTACCGAGTAAACTTCCACGCTGCTGGGGACATTGAATGTCAGTTCGGTGACGGGTGCGTCGAAGACTTCCACCTGGAATGCGGTTTGAAAGCGCAGGTCCTGCTCGCGGACGACGGCTCCCAATTCCTGCTCGAAGACGATGGTGGGGGGGCGTTCCGATTTTGGCTTGGTGGGCGCGACCGTAACGCGGCAGCGACGTTCACTTCCCAACTGGATGCGCCACACCTGCCAGTTGGCATCCGTTCCGTCTTCAACGCGCCTTGCTTCGGGAGTGGAGCGCAGTACGTGATCCAGGGGGATTCTCAGGTCCAGCGATGTGACAGCGGCAGGCGGAAACTGCAAATCAAAATAGAGTTCATCGGCCACATTGCGGCCGGCCGCACTCCAGGTCATTTGAATTTCATCCTTGCGGTCACCATCCATCATCAGCCAGGCATTGCCGGACTGATCGGTCCCCCAGATGGCTGGGCGAGTGGGCCAACTGAGCTCGCGAACAGCCAGGCGGAAAGTTCCGAGTGGCATGAGGACGGGATTGTCGCCAACGCGCTGAACAGCCAGGCGGGCTCGCCCGTCGCGCAATGCACCACCAGCCAGGGTGGCCGTATAATGCGCGGAGACGGTCTGTGCGGAACGCGGGCCCGGCGTTTCGGACTCACTGGCTCTGAGCAGTCGTTCGAATTCCTGACGGGAGATCGCGACCAGAGAGTTGGCCCTGGCGGACCAGACATCCGGTCGATTGGCGGGGACGTCTTCGCGCAGGAATCGATCTTCCAGTCCATTCGGCGGGGCCGCGACGGCGATTTCATCGAGTCCGCCCACGACGACGCAACACACAACGACGGACAAGATCCATCGCGTCGCGGATGGTTTTGGCGTCATGACACGCCACTCCCGGATTCGACGCGCAATCCCTGCGAACTGTCAGTTGCGGGGGCTCTGAGAGTAGTCGATTCTTCCGCTTCTTCCGCGTCCCGCATGTCCGATCGGCTGCCGTGCGCCGCTGCCAGTTCGGCAGGAGTTGGCAGGGTCAGGATGGTGCCACCGTAGTTTTTGCGGAACCAGCCTTCGATCAGGACGGCTGTCACGGGAAACAGCAAACCGGCAATCATCGGTTGCATGAGCAACTCCAGCGGCGCGGCATTCCACAGGCCGATTGTGGCCAGTATCAATCCGGCGGCCAAGACTGTCAGGATATGTCGCAGCGCTCGCACTCGCAGCAGAATGAACCCGAACACGAATGAACTTCCCGCACCGAACAGCAGGACCATGGGGCTGCTGAGCGTACGGAAACTCAGAGCCCTGGGGGCCCCAATCTGACTGAATGTGTACAGGTTGCTGGCCAGCAGGGGGGAATTCAAATCCAGAGGCGATTCCGATTCCGGCCCGGCGCTCGACTCGATCCAGTTCAAGAGCCGGTTCGGTTCTGGGTCAGAAACGCGATACCAGAAGATTCCCAGTCGCCGCCAGCGGAACATCGCGGTGGCCGAGGCGGGATGCGTCAGCAGGTGCTGGTCGGGGACCACCACCGTCTGCCAGAAGACTTGAGCATCCCACGCGCATTGCGGCAGTTGCGGCGATTGCAGATCGATGGAACCGGGCAGTCCGTCACGGGCACCATTGGGCAGGAAATAATCAACGGTCAACAGATGATCCGCCGTACTTCCCCGTCCCTCGGGAATCTGCAACGAGTACTTCTTGGAGCCGATGGGAATTTCGACGGCAGTCAGTCCGACGATGAGCTCCGTTCGATCCCAGTAGAATCTGGGCGAATCGGCTGTGGCAGGCAGAACCACTGTCAACGAATTAGAACGAGCCGTAATTCGAAATTGAGCACGAAGCATGGCACGCCCGTCCCGGGCGAAGACGGATGTGATCAGTCCCTTGGTGACACTGGCAGTCCCATTGGCGTTGCCGCCGGAACGTGTGATTCGAATGGCGAATTCGGAACGTGCGCCGTCCGATTGCCAACTCCACGCGTCTGGTTTCAGCGGCAGTGGCTTCCACTGTTCCGTCGCCGACGAGGCTTCAAACGAGTCCTTGCGGGACAGCGTGAACTTCGTCTGAAAATACGGTTCATCCACACATTGCAGGATCGGTATGGACACGGTGGCATCGTTATCCAGAGTGGTGTCATCCGCCATCCGGACAAAGAACTGGGCCGTGATATCAAATCGGCCGATCCGGGGTTCTGGAAGCTGCAGGCGGACCTGACGTGTCTGAGGATTGGGGCCGTCACTCCATTCCGCCAGCAGTTCGCGTTCCGCAAGAAATCGGAAGCGGTCCGTTGGAATGTCGCGTGGAACCAGTAGCCTCACCTGCGACATCCGCTCATAGGCGACATCGCAGGTGATCCGCTGTGTCAGTTGCATGCGATCGTATTGCCAGATTGCCTCGGTGGCGGATTCGGTTCTCAGACGCCGAGGCTGGGGCAGGACGCGCAGCCCAAATCCCTGTTCATCGGTGTCGATTCGATAGGCGGACGTCTTCAACCCCTTCAGGGTATCGGGAAGCAGCACCTGATCGAGTGCCGATTGACCCATGGGACGGATGACCGTTTCGCCACGCGTGGTGAGTTCCGTTTCGACGTTTTCGGCGTTCGAGACAAACAGGATTGTCGTGGGCGGACTGGGAGCTTTGACATGGGGCACAGTGAAAGCGATCTCCTCTGCCCCCTTGAATGGCCGTTTGGCCTTCAAATGAACCGTAAAACGGCCGCTTTGACGTTTGATCAAACGCACGCGAAAGAAATCCTTGTCCTGAACAATGGACGGTGCCTCGATCAGCTCGGGGTCAAACCCCTCGATGATCCAGCCTTCGCTCTTCCAGTCTGGCCAGGGAAATGTCAGTTCCGACAGGCTTTCACTCAACACCTGAAACTGGAAGCTGGCGTCGAGCGTCAATTGATGAGCCGCCCCCGTTACGAACATGCGGGGCTCGACCAGATAATACGGTTCAATCGGATCAACACCGACAATCAGTTTGAAAGGCTGGCTGAGGAACCGATAGGCTTGAGTGACCTGGATTCCCCCCACTTCGGGTTTCAACTCACCCGCGTTGATTCGCAGGATATTGCTGTCTTTATGCTGGCTGGTGGAGAGCCGGAGTCCCTCGTGGGGGGCGACGCCGATCTCACCGCTTTGTTTGCGGGCCGCTTCGACATCAAATCCTGTCAGTGTCAAACGCCGTCGTTCTGTTCGCTCCAGTTTCACTGTCCACCGCAGACGGATCGGCCCGACTGTCGGCTTCGTCAACAGGACGACGACCCTCTCAGGATTCGCCGGATCAATCTGGCGGTCGCGATAATTGTTGGACTCACGGGGGGTGGTCAGGTCATCCTCGATTTTCAGGATTGTGGCTTTAGCGGGCAATTGAACCGCGAAGGAATCAAACTTCCCCTGCAACGACTGAATGCGCTGGTGGACATCCAGCAGGACCGTATCAGAATCAACCTGGGCCAGAATCGTGGTATTGGCTTCCAGAGCGGTTTCCGACCGCGTTGATTCGGGGTTGGGCTGCCAGGACAATTCCACGCGGTTGCCCAGTCCAATCACTTCGATGGCCGATTTGTCCGGCCCCAGTGAAACTACGTCCAGGGGAATGTCATCGGACGTTTTCTCAGAGGCTTTGGCCGAAACCGACGAATATGGGACGACCAGATTCAATTTGGCAATCGGCGATGGAGGCAGTGACAGTTGAATCTTCCGTACCGGTAATTGCCGTCGGACCGGCACGCTCAAGGTCAATTCCAAGGTGTGTGGACTGGGACCTCGAAACCAGTATGCGTATCCCTGATCGCGATCTTTGCGTTCGTCATAGACCGCTTCACCTGCGCCCGTGTAGCGGGGATCATCGATCAGTGTGGCCTCATGGAACTGCAACGGGATCCGGACAAAATCGGTCGACTGTCGCAACTGGATGACCAGCTTGGCCTTCAACGTGGCACGGTCATCATTGGATTCTCCCGTAAGTTCGATCGACGAAATGGAGGCGGCTGGAACGGATGCACGATTCGGTCCACGCGGGCGGGACACATATTCGAGATATTCTTCCAGCGAGGCGTTCGCAGGCACCGGCACTGGTTCGCCCTGCTTGTTCATCAGGTAGCGAATGGCGGGAGGGATCGAATCCAGTGGCGAACGAGCTTCCGGGGTCGGAGTCGCCTTCACCGGGTTGGCGGGACTGGTCGCGTCGGCAACCGGTTCACGTGGCAGCGGCGACGAGCGGACCGGTTCCTGCGCGGTGACCCCTCCCGAAAGCGCCAGCCGGGCGATCAGGACAGATCCTGCGCAGGCCGCGCGAGCGATTTTTGGAATGATTGGCATGTATTCACCACCGGCCGGCACTGCGTTCCCTGCATCTGGCTGTTCGACGGCAGCTCGCGATCCTTCAATCTGCCGCGGGAATGAGTTCCAACAGCAAAGCGAATTCTCACGCCGGGCACGGACATCGTCTTTGAAATATCGATCGCCGATGAGGTCCGTACTGTACCACCAGTGTAACTGTGGCAGTGATCGTGCGAAAGCCGCGACTGTCGAACTGGAAACGTATGTCAAATCCGCTCTGCGAAATGGTGCATCAATTCCTGGTGAATGCCAGAACCATTCGTGGCAAGGAGATTCGGCTGATTGACGTCGAACGGCCCGCCATCCAGTCGAGTGACGCTCCCCCCCGTTTCTTCCACCAGGACGACACCTGCAGCCATATCCCATGGCTTCAGGCTCGTTGACCAAAATCCATCCAATCGTCCGGCCGCCACATAGGCCAGGTTCAATGCGGCCGAACCCGTCCGTTGAACCGTCTGGGCGTGCGGCAACATTTTGAGAAATCGTTTGACGGCAACGTCGTCAGGCGATGTGGCAACGGGCAGACTGGCGACGACCATCGCCTGGCTCAGTTCCGTGACGTCGGACCGACGCAGGGGCCGACGGTTCAGAGTCGCGCCGCCTCCCTGGGCCGCCAGGAACATTTCATCGCGCGTCGGATCAAAGATCGCTCCGACAACCAGCCTTCCTTCATATTCCATCCCGATCGAAACCGCGAAGTACGGAAATCCATGCACATAATTCGTGGTACCATCCAGCGGATCAATGATCCACCGATACGGCGAATCGGGGCGGACCTCATTCAAACCTTCTTCGCCGTGAAATCCGTGGTGTGGATAACGGCCGCGCAGGAAATCATGAATCGCCTGCTGGGCCGCAAAGTCGGCTTCAGTGACCAGGTTGGAACGGCTCTTTTCGCGAACCGTGAACTTAGAAGACCAGGCACGCAATACATGACCGCCGCGCCGTGCAGCCTCTTCGGCCGCCTGCAAAAACTCGAGCATCCAATCTCCAATCTTGTGATGTAATACCGTGGTCCCGGTGAGCAAATCCGGATCTGCCTGCGCTGCGGATTATGACGAAGTCAGGTGCGGCGGGCCAGCCGAATGTCACAATCAAAACAACCGTTGTAATCGGTACAGCCGTTACAACGTTCACCTGTTGACTGGAATTCCCCGTCCACCCCGAATCGCGGCTTTGAGAACGTTTGATTTCGCGCGAAACTCTTGATGGGCAGTCTGTAGCAGATGTGTCCGTTGTGTGGGCGCGCGCCAGGCCTTCCAGGTCCGAATGAAGCCAAAATGGAGACATTTGGCAACGTGGTCCGTCCATTCCGGAAACCTGTGTTATGTTTGCAACACCATGTGCGTTGATTGGTGAAGACGCGGGTGCCACCAGCGGTCGTGTCGGATCCGACAGCAAATCCGGTCGTGCTGAAGATACTGAAGACGCGGTTCTGTTGAACCGCACGGGGACTCACTATGTTTCAATGGACGGTCCAACACATCGTATTCATTCTGGGGGTCGGCCTGCTGACCGGTATCGCGGCGTATACCGATTCGCGGTTCTGGAAAATACCCAACAAGCTGACGCTTCCCTTCTTCGTGATCGGTTGGGTTTATCAGTTGACGTTTTGGGGATTGCCGGGACTGGGGGATGGTCTGGGCGGTTTCGCATTGGGATTTGGTACGTACTTCCTGGTGTTCTTCGTTTCGGGGGGTGGTGGTGGCGACGCCAAGTTGATGGGTGCCATCAGCGTCTGGCTGGGTTTCAAACTGACCTTGTGGCTGATGATTATCAGCACGCTGTTTGTCGTGATCGACTCGGTCGTGATCACCGCCTATCGCGTCCTGCGATATGGCACGAAACGGTGGAAGAAGCAATACCTGGCCACCGGCAAAACCGATGAACGCGGCAAGCCGATCATGAAAAAGGAAACCATGGAGGAAAAGCGGGCTCGCCGAACATTGCCGTTCGCGATTCCCGTGGTCACGGCCACCTGGGTGCTGATGCTGTTGAATGGAGCCGGGTTCATCAAGGATGGTCAACTGGGCCCACCGCGTGCGGCCCGACAAGAACAGGCACAGGTGGACCAATGAAAGCGGTCTCAAAGTCGACTCGTCGTTCGTCGTCGGCCGGATCGCGACGCGGTGTGTTCAGCATGGAACTGGTGCTGACGCTGCCCATCCTGTTCGTGGTGCTGCTGGGACTGTTTGAATTCACGATGTTGTTTTACTCACGCAGCCTGATCGTTGAGGCGGGACGCGTGGGTGCTCGTAAAGCCAGCCTGCCGGGGGCCACGGAGCAGTCTGTGCAGGACGAAGTCCGCAAGGTGCTCAGCCCGCGACTGCAAAGTGGCCTGGTGGTGACTGTGGACGTGGGAGTACACAGCGGAGACGTTGTGTCGGTGGCCGTACAGACACCGATGACCGCGGCGTCGCCAGACCTGCTCTGGCCCATCGGAGTCAGCTTGAGCGGTCAGTACCTGTATTCAGAAACACGAATGGTTCGGGAATAGACAACAGGCGGATGTCCACATCCGTCGCATGACAACTGGTGTTGAGCTGGAACGACGCGGCGTGGACTCCCGTCGTCTGTGAATGTTGATTCGTACCGCCATCCAGGAAATAAGCATCTGGGTTGACGTCGGTTGCCGGAAGTCACGGCCCGAGATCGACCGGGGGGAATTCAAGTGAAACGTCTGACACCTGCCACGTTGACATTGGCCATGTTCGGCTTCCTCGGTCTGCTCGTCGTTGGCTATGTTGCCAAGAACGCGTTGTCGCAGACGCAGAAGCCCGTCGTCGTACCCAAGCGGGACATCCCGATGGTGATTGCGGACGTTTCGCCGGGAACCATCCTGACCGAAAAGCACCTGGGGATGGGCAAGATCGAAGTCAGTGAGCTGACTCGTGAAATGCTGCTGACCAACCGCGTCATTGTCGGCCGAGTTGCCAAGGTACCGCTGAAGGCCGCCCAGCCAATCAAGGCGAATCAGCTTTACCAGCACAATGAACTGCCGCCGATGGAATTGTCGTCCAAGGGGATGCGGGCCGTCACCATCCAGGTCAGCGACGGGGCGTCGATGGTCGATGGAATGATCAAGCCCGGCGATCATGTTGACGTTCTGTTCACGGCGATGGGTGGTGGCGCGGGAACAAACGATGTGACGTTCCAGGGAGGCCTGATCATGCGTCTGTTTGAGGGGGTCAAGATCATCGCCATCAACCGCAGCTTTACCCAGGGAAGCGTCGATCGTGGCACCAATCACGTCACACTGGAACTGACAGAACCGCAGGCCAACGTGATCGTGCTGGCCCACGACAAGGGAAAGCTGACTCTGACTTACAATCCGAACGGCAAGGGAAACGGCGGTCTCGCCCTGTCCAACACCGAACGGACGACGTTCTATGAAATCCTCGGCTTGATCCGTGCCGACAAACCCCGGGACCCGAAACTGGTGGAAGTCTACCGTGGTCCGAATCGGTCGACGTTCTATTTCGGCCACGACGGTTCGTATCTGGGAACGCGCGTTGGTCCGATGCAGACCACCAACGACCGTCAACAACAGTTCGTACTGCCTCCCGTCCTGGGGCCTGCCCCGACGGCTCGACCAAATGCCGATGCGGGGCCAAATGATGAACCCGCGACAACTCCGGCACCGACGACATCGACTCCGACGCAACCCGACGTCAATCCTGATCAAACCCGGGCCGTTCCGACAGCGTCGTTGCCCCGGGAACTGCCGAACTGAAATGGTCTGACATCAGCCTGCAGTCCCGCTTCTTACCGAACGCGGGCTGCCAGGATTCCAGAAACCATGAAGCCCCTCTCGTTTTGATTGCTCACCGCCGAAATGAAAAAGTTGAGCCCGCCATCGATGCCTGCACCGCGACTCGGACTTCGACGTCGCGGTTTCACCACGCCTGCAGTGGCTGTTGCACTGCTGGTGACAATGGCGGGTTTGGCGCTGATCCTGGATCGATTGTGGTTGGATGCAGCCGATCTGGAGTTGACGACCGCTGCCGAAGCGGCGGCTCTGATCGCTGCCAGCGAACTGGCCACCGACGATCTGCTGAAGCCTGCTCCGGATGCCGAGCAGCGGATGGAACTCGCCCGAACCGCGGCCGCCTTTATTGCCAGCCAGAATACGGTTGGCGGTACGCCGGTGATGCTGGACTCAACGGCACAAGGTGATATTCGCTTCGGTCAACTGGTCGTGGATGACCAGGCTGGTCAGGTTCAATTCCTCGAATCATCCACGAACCCCAATACCGTGGTGGTGACAGCGCTGCGCTCCCGACGTTCCAGCAATCCGGTGGCCCTGTTTGTCTCCGGTGCCACCGGCGAGCCGTACGGCGATGTCGCCACCCGGGTGGAAGCGACGATCGACAATCGAATTTGTGGTGTCCGGCCGAACGACGGGACACCGGTTCCGGCAATTCCCATCGCCATCTGGTGGAAAGACCCGGCCGGACTGAGGGTGGATACCTGGCAAGCCCAGATCGAATCCCGCAGGGGCGCTGATCAGTACGGTTATGACCCCATTGCTCACACCGTTTACAGTGGCAGTGACGGGATACCGGAAATCGTCCTGCGCAGCCAGCAAACCGGTCAGCCCGCAGCCAACACCAATCTGGTCGTGGTGGATGTCGGGGCTGGCATGAACGATCAAACCCTGGCTCGTCAATTCGCCAGTGGCTGGACCACGGACGATCTGAGTGGTCTGGGAGGTGAACTTTGCTTGACCCCGGCGACCCCGGCGACGATGCGAGCGTCGGCCGAGTTGCGTCATGCGGATCGGCAGGCACTGGACTCCCTGATCGGTGAACCCCGCATCTGCCTGCTGTATTCGGCGGCGACTCCGGTGAACAACGGGCAGCAGTTGCAGGCGACCTGCATTTACCTGGTGGCCATTCGTGTGCTGGCGGTGCGTGATCAGGGTGACGGCTCCTGTGAACTGACCGCTCAACCCTGCGTCCTGAAAACCAAGACGGCCATCCTGAATATGGCCTTGCCCTATTCCACCGAAACGGTCGTTCCTGTCAGCCCGTACTCAGTTGCCCCTGCATCGGGATCGACCGGGTCCACGGCCACTCCGTCGGGACCGAATGGCTCGGCCGGTCCCGGTAACCCGTACATCTACAAGTTGCAGTTGTCGCAGTAAAAAGCGCATGCCTTTCTTCGGAACAACCCCATGATCGCCGAACAGCCCATTCCACCTGCAATCGACCCGCGACAGGCCTTCCAGGTCCTGAAGACTCGTCTGCATCGCCAGATGGTGGATGCGATCGACTTGTCCAAGGCCGGACAATTGCAGGAACGTGACCTGCGGGCTCAATTGCGCGGCCTGGCCTCGCACCTGTGTGCCCAGCAGACGGTCAACCTGCCCGTCGAAGAGCGCGAAGCCATGGTTCGCGAGATCATGGACGAAATCTATGGATTCGGCCCGATCGAACCCCTGATGAACGATCCGGATGTCAGCGACGTGCTGATCAACGGTCCCGACAGCGTGTTCATCGAACGCAACGGTTTGCTGGAACGGACGGACATCCGGTTTGCCAACGACGACCACTTGATTCACTTCATCCAGCGGCTTGTCGGTCGGGCGGGCCGGCGCATCGACGAAGTGTCGCCGATGGTCGATGCGAAGCTGCCGGATGGTTCACGCTTGAACGCGGTGATTCCACCGCTGGCCCTGCGTGGTCCCACGGTTTCCATTCGCCGATTCAAGTCGCGCGGTGTGACGTTTGAAGACATGGTTCGTACCGGATCGCTGACTCCTGAAGTGGCTGATTTCATGGTCGCCTGCGTTCGCGGACGCATGAACATCGTGGTCAGCGGTGGTACAGGTGCCGGCAAGACGACAATGCTGAACAACATCAGCCGATTCATTCCCGAATCCGAACGCGTGGTGACGATTGAACAGACGGCCGAACTGCAGTTGCAGCAACGCGACGTGGTGGCTCTGGAAACGCGTCCGCCCAACGTGGAAGGCCGAGGCGAAATCTCGCAGCGTGACCTGCTCAAAAACAGTCTGCGAATGCGACCCGACCGAATCATCGTCGGCGAAGCGCGCGGTGGCGAGGTGCTCGACATGCTGCAGGCCATGAACACCGGCCACGATGGTTCGATGAGTACCGTCCACGCCAACGACACTCGCGACGCCCTGGACCGTATGGAGCTGATGATCGCCCTGTCGGGGGTGGAACTTCCGATGGTTGTGGCTCGTCAATACATCGCTTCTGCCGTGCAGATCCTGATCCACATGACCCGCTTGTCCACGGGTGAACGAAAGGTCATGCGTGTTTCGGAACTGTGCGGCTGCCAGGATGGTTCCTACCAGATTGAAGATATTTTCGTGTACCGGATGTCGGGCGTGGATGCCAGCGGCAAGGCTCGCGGGGCTTTCTATGCCACAGGCTACGAACCGCAGGCGCTGAAGCGTCTGGCGAGTCGTGGCTGCGACATCCCGTCGCTGATGTTTGCTGCTCGTGAGCTGAATTCCACCCGGGAATACCGGCCTCAGCCACTGTAAGGTGTTCCGTTGAGTTGTTTGTGAATCGCGATGTTCGAATTGGTCAATGTCTCCGGCGGAATCACACGCATTGTTCCGCCGAAGTGAAGTTCTCCGAAGGAGTGTTCCGATGGCTGCAGCCGCCGCCGGTTGGCAACCACCAACGTCACAGCCCGAGTTTGCCGGAATCCTGAAAGAACAGGAGACCTTTGGCACCGGTCGTGGCGAAGGTGCGGCCGATCAGATCAACAGCTGGTTCGACGAACTGATGCTGCAGTCGGGCCTGGGGATTAGTCCTTCCATGATGGTGGCCTTGTGCCTGTGCTCGGCGCTCGCGTTGGGGGGAGTGATTTTCGTTGTTCAGGAAAATCTGCTGACGACCGCACTGGGATGCGGTGTCGGATTCCTGCTGCCGGTGATCTTTACCATGATTGCCCGAATCCGACGTCAGGACAAAATGACCAGCCAGATTCCGCCGATGCTGGAAGAACTGGCTCGTGCTGCCAAGACCGGTCGCAGCGTGGAACACAGTCTGCAAATGGTCGCGGCCGACACGCCTGATCCGCTGGGAGCCGAATTAAAGCTGGCCACGGGCCGCGTCGAGATGGGGATTCCGCTGAAAGATGCACTGCGCGACCTGCCGCGTCGGACGGGGTTGATGACCCTGGGGTTGATGTGCATGACGCTCGTCGTGCAGCAGCAGACGGGTGGTGATCTGGTGACCGTGCTGGAACGATTGTCTCGAACGGTTCGAGATCGTCTGTTGTTCATGGGTCGCCTGCGAGCGGCCACGGCCGCCAGCCGAGCCACCGCCATCCTGATGATCGTGTTGCCACCAGCCGTGCTCGCCTTTTTCGTCTATCGCAAGCCGACCTACTTTGATGAATTGATGTCCAGTGCCTGGGGCCGCAACTCCACCATCATGGCTGTTTGCCTGGAAATCATCGGAGCCGTGTGGGTCATGCGAATTCTGAAAGACAGCGAACAGTCGTGACAGATGCTGTCTGGTACCGATCAGTCTCGATCCTCATTGATATCGTCCGGTTGATAACACTGTCGGGTCTCGAAATCGACCTGACAGAAGCCAATATGGCAGGAGTGTAAGATGAACCCGTCCTGGTTGCCTGCGTTTTACAGCGTCTGCGGTGCATTGATCGCCGTGCTGCTGGTACGCATCTGGTTCAAGAATCGCGCTGCGAAACAGCCGCGAGTGACACCATCGCCACGTCCGGCCACGCGGCAGACGACACCTGCACCGCTGGTCCCCGTACCGCCGGTCGTTGCAGTACCTCCGGTGATCACGACGGCGGCCAGCCAAGTCGTACCTCAAGCCGCGCCGGTCGTTGTGCCGCCACCAATTCCTGTTACCGCTGTCGCCGCGAACGACATTCCTGAGCCATATGTCACTTCCGCATCGTCCACAATCCTTCGATCCTCAGGCGTTCCAAGTTGGGAAAACCGGACATTGCTGGAACATCGGGGTGTGCTGTCGCGGCCCCAGGCCGATGCAATGCCGCGAGTGCTGGCAGCGGAAATCCCCGGTGCGGATGATAGTGACCGAACATTTGGGACGATGTTAAACCCCGCACTGGCGGCACTGCTGCCCGACACGCCGGAACGTCAGGAAGAAGCCCGTCGCGAATTGAATGCGGCTGGCTACTACAATCCGCATGCACTCGAAAACCTGGCAGCGATCCGTTACGCCCTGATGATGCTAAGCGTCCTGGTGTTTGGTGGATTGTTGCTGATCGTGCCGACACGACTGGAACCGCTCGCCATCGCGGGTCTGGTGATCGGACCGATCCTGGGCTGGGCATTGCCGATGCTGCGAGTCCGCAGCAAGGCGGCCGAACGAACGCAGGAAATCGGTAAAGCGATGCCAGACCTGCTGGACATGCTGAACATGTGCGTCAGCCAGGGGTTGACTGTCCCCGATGCCTTGAAACGCATCCTGCGCGATTTCCGCGGAGTTTATCCGGCGCTGTCTCAGGAACTCAGCATTGTGCTGGAACAGGCCCGTATCAACGACCTGCATACGGCCCTGGAAGCCTTCGGACGTCGAATCAATCTGCCCGAAGTGAACTCGTTCACATCTCTGTTGATCCAGACGGAACGAATGGGAACCAGCGTCACCCAGGCATTGACGACCTACAGCGATACGATGCGGGAAAGCTTGAGGCAGCGGGCGGACGAAAAGGGAAACCGAGCGACGTTCCGGCTGCTGTTCCCGACCGTCATGTGCCTGATGCCCGCCGTGTATCTGTTCCTGCTGGGGCCTGCCGTGAACGAACTGTCCAAGTTCTTCAACGAAGGCGGCCGCAACACGATCGACGCCGGGGAAACCGCCATCCAGCGGTTGAACACCCAGCGTGGCGTGAACCGCTAACCCGAATAAGTCACTGACTGTCACGGATAAAACACGGATAATTTAAGATGAACCGCGTTTTCTCGTCCCCAAGCTCCCGCTTGGGAACGCCCGTCTTCGAAGCTCCGCTTCGAGGTCGGTATTCGGCAGGAGATCGCCGCTGTACAAAGCTCCAGAGCCGATGCGAGCTTCAGGCGAGTGGACCGTGGTCTAGTCGCAGTTCATGTCCGGCCCGGTAGGCTGCGTTGCCCCAGTGACACAGGGCACCAGCGGCCAGTCCGGTCGCCAGATCCGCGACGGGTGCCTGCCTGGTCCAGATCGAATTCACAAAGTTTGCCAGGTGAGCGGTCACGAGGTCCGAGGCATCGGTCGTGATCACTTCGCCATGGTCGTAGACCTTCCAGCCGCCCCGGTCCACGACCAGAGTCCCGTTGTCGCCGTGAAAGGCGACTCCCGAACTGCGGCCTTCGACACCGTGGGATGACCACAGACGTTGCTCCCACAGGATCGACTTCTGGCCGAAGTCGTATTGAACCGACAATGCGTCGGGAGTTTCCTGATCGTCGTCGAATGAGTACTTCCCGCCGACGGCCGAGACCCGGGTCGGAGTGTTGACCTGCAGACCCCAGCGGGCGACGTCCAGCATATGGACGCCCCAGTGAGCCAACTCGCCGCCGCCGTAGTCCCAGAACCACCGCCAGTTGAAATGAAACCGGTTTGGTTGAAACGGACGTGCCGTCGCGGGACCCAGCCAGGCGGCATAATCCACGTTGGCAGGCGGATCCATGATCGCCCGTCGACCAATGCTCTTACGACGGTGAACGATCCACGCCTTTGCCAGGCGAACGGTCCCCAGCTTGCCCGACTGAACGAACTGCACCGCCGACTGAAAATGCGTTCCACTCCGCTGCTGCAATCCGACCTGTACAATTCGGTGAGACTGCCGCACCGTTTCCAGCAGGGCGATCCCTTCCTCGACGGAATGCGTTGGCGGGCTTTCCAGGAAGACGTCTTTGCCTGCCTCACAGGCCATGGTCGCCATGGGCGCGTGCCAGTGATCGGGGGTTGCAATCACGACCGCATGAATTGCCGGGTCATCGAGCAAGTGGCGGAAATCGCGAATGGTGGTCGGAGTCTTTTGTCCGGCATCAACGACTTCTCGGACGGCGGGAGCGAACTGACTTTCGTCCACGTCACACAACGTGCGGACTTCCACGCCGCCCATTCTCGCCAGTTCGTTCGCGAGCAATCGCCCCTGATTGCGGATCCCGATGATCCCGATTCCCAGTCGATCATTGGGCGAATCTGCCGGTTTGGCGGTGGCCGAGGAGACTCCTGCCAGTCCGACAACGCCCACGGCAACTCCCGCCGCCTGCTGAGCGCTGCGGCCCAGGAACTGTCGGCGACTGACTTCACGGCGTTTGAATTCGTCGGTGTTCATAGTGCTCTGGATTCGGCTGACAAATCAGTTCCAAGGGCGGAGATTCGATTCGCGTCTCTGCATTCTCCAGAATTCCCGTGCATCCGCCAAACCAAATTCCTCAATCACGCAGGTTCAAGAGCGAAAATCAGGCCGAAAAAGTCAAATTCGATCCAAACAGTCGGCCCAGCGGGCGATTTGGTCAATTTCCGCAGCGCTGGGGTACTTGGCTCCCAGTCCTTTCACTGTCGTGAGTGCGGCCGGGAATTTCAGTTTTCGAAGTGCTTCTACGGTCTTTTTGACGGGTGCCAATGCCTTGTCATCCTCACCCACGACGAAGAAAAACTGCTGACGGAAATCGGGTTCCTGGTCGGCAACGGGACCAACAAGCGGTGCTCCGGCCAGGGCCAGTCCACGAAAAAGTTCCCGTTGACGGCTGATCAGCAGACTGGCCATCTGAGCGCCGTTTCCGTGCGAATGCAGGAAGATCCGCTGAGGGTCAATGGTGTACTTCTCGCGGATGTGAGTCACCAACCCTTCGATGAACTTGGCTTCGCCGGGCATCCAGCGAGCGACCTGATCCGACTTCGGACCCACCAGGATGATGCCACGTCGTTCGCACTCCGCGGCCCATTCCTTGATCATGGTCGCTTCCATCGTGTCGCCACCCGGATGGATCCAGACCATCAACCCGTAAGCGACGGCAGGGTTGTATCCCGAGGGGACAAACGCCCAATAGCTGTGATCGTGTCCCGCCAGATCATCCGCGAATCGACCCGTCTTCGGAGCTTCCCCGGGGCTGGCATCGGCAGGTTTGTCCGCGTCCTCTTTCTTCTCGGCGTCCGCTGGCTTCTCCACGGCCGCTGGCTTTTCGATCACTTCGCCCGAGAGTTCGTCGACGATGGTGTCAGGGACCGTACCCAGTGTGACATCCAGAACGATTTGCTTTCCGTCATGCACGCAGGTCAGCTTGACGCTGTCACCCGGTCGACTGCGTCCGACCAGATCGGACAACGTCCGCGGATCTGTGGCCGGGGAGTCATTGAACAGCAGCACTCGATCACCACGCAAGAGTCCGGCCTTGGCGGCGGGGCTCTCCGCGAACACAAATCGGACTCCCACTCCCGGTTCGGCCGTTGCGGCACGCTTCGGCAGCATTCCCAGGTACGGAACTTCGTAGGGGATCAGTTCACCGACAAGTCTGGCTTCCAGGTTGACAGTCTTGTCTTCGCGTTGAACGGTCAGCTTCACCGAGTCGCCGTCGTACTTGCGGCCCATCACATGCTTCAGTTGCGCGACGCGGACGATTTTTTCGCCGTCCGCTTCGATCACCCGGTCGTTGGTCTTCAGACCTGCCTGTTGGGCGGGCGAGTTGTAACGGACGCGGTCAACGATGGCGGGAACATTCGTGGCCTGGCCGCCAGCGAAGGTGATTCCCAACAATCCCGGCAGCAGATCGTTCCCGGTCTTCAGTCGTTCCAGCGACGCATACACATCCTCCAGCGGAATGGCGAATCCGATTCCGCCGTCATACCACTCGACGCCCGCCGTTTCACCGTTCCCCTGCGGAGACAACGGCACGATCACTCCCAGTACGCGTCCTTCGATGTCGACAAGTGCTCCCCCGTAATTCACAGGTGAGGTCTTGGCATCCGTCTGGATCGCCTTGCCCCAGATCCGGTTCACAGCACTGACGATTCCCACCGAAACACTGGGAGTCGTCAAATCAAATGTCCGTCCGAGGGCAATCGTCCACTGACCGACCCGTAGCTCGCCCCGTGGAGCCGCCTTGGCGGGACTCAGACCGGCCGCATCGATTTTCAGTAAAGTCAGCAGTCGCAGCTTGTCGTTGGCGACTTGCCTGGCCGGAAACCGGCGCCCATCTGCGAGTGTCACCAGGATGGATGCAGGCTTCGAAACGAAATTGAACGAACTGGAGATGATGTACCCGTCCTCGGACACGACCAGTCCCGACGTGGGCCCGGTCCCCAGCAGAACTTCACCGACCTGCTCCAGTCCGCCGACGGTTTCGATTCGAACCAGCGACGGATCGACGAGGGCTGCCGCCTGCTTGAACGCCTGTTCCTCGAGCGCTTCCAGCTTGCCGTCGGCCGCAAACGCCGACAGGGAACCGACACTGATCGCGGCGAGCAGAATGATCGTTCGTTGCAACATGGCGATTTCGATCCTGATACAGCGGAAGCCGTCGTACATGGCATACGGAAGAACCGTGAGCCATCATCATATCAGGTGGCAGGGGCAATCCGAAGTGAACTTCCGCGAGCCGCAATTCACATTTCGGGGATACGCAACGAATCAACGCGTCCGTTTCTTTGCGATGAGCGTCCCCGAAATGGACCTAACCCTTTCAGGGTAATTCGTGGATTCACACCGCGTTCCAAGGTGCGCTCGCAAGGCTCGCGACCCTCGGCTCTGCGATTGAACTCCTACGGGTACGCAATCGAGTTACTCATCGGGAGCTCATCGGGCTATTCAACTGAGCAGCTCTCGAATTACCCGTCCATGCACATCCGTCAATCGCATGTCCCGTCCCCCAAACCGGAAGGTCAGGCGTTCGTGCTCCAGGCCCAACAGATGCAGAATCGTGGCGTGGATGTCGTGGATGTCCAGCGGATCGCCAACCACCGAGTTTCCAAAATCGTCGGTTGCGCCGTACGCCATTCCCCCCTTGAAGCCGCCTCCCGCCATGAACAGTGAGTATCCGTTCACATGGTGATCGCGACCGGCCGTGGCGTTGACTGCCGGAGTGTGCGGGGTCCGTCCCATTTCACCCGCCCACAGGACGATGGTTTCGTCCAGAAGACCCCGCTGCTCCAGGTCGATGATCAGCGCTGCGACCGATTGCTCGGTGATCCGGGCGTTCTTCTCGTGGTTCTGCTTCAGTTGACCATGCTGGTCCCACGGCGAATTGTTGCCGTCGAAGCTGGGGCAGGTGATTTCCACGAACCGGACACCCGCTTCCACCAGTCGCCGGGCTCGCAGAGCCTGCAGCGAATACAACCGCTGGTGCTCGTCCGTGGAATCCAGTCCGTACAGCTTCTGAATATGTTCGGGTTCCTGGCTGACATCCGCGATATCAGGGACCGCCGATTGCATCAGGTATGCCGTCTCGTAATTGGCGATCGCCCCTTCGATGGCTCGGGCGTCTGAGGATTGCGACGCAAATTCGGCGTCCTGTGCCGCCAGCAGTGACAGTGTGCGTTGTTGGATCGCTGACTTGTCGGCCGCCATGATGTTGTCGACGGGGATCCCCTTGGCTCGCACCATGGCTGCCTGATGACTGGCGGGCAGGAATGAACTGCCGAAATTCTCCAGGCCGCCGTTGGGAACCCAGTCGTTGTTCAGGACCACATAGCCCGGCAGATTTCGGTTTTCGGTCCCCAACCCGTACGACACCCAGGCTCCCAGGCTGGGTGCCTGACCGAGGATCCGACCCGTATGCAGCAGCAGCGCCTGTTGACCATGCAGCGGCAGTTCTCCCACCATTGATCGGACCACGCACAGATGATCCGCCAGCTTGGCAATCTGCGGAAACAGGTCGCTGACCCACAGTCCACTCTGGCCCCGTTGATGAAACTCCCAGGGGCTGCCAAACCAGACGCGATTGGCACTCGATTGGGATCGCTTGCTGACGGCACTGTCGCCGATCGCTTTCCCCTCGTGAGTCTTCAGCATCGGCTTGGGGTCAAACGTATCGACATGGCTGGGACCGCCATCCATGAAGCAGAAGATGATGTTCCTGGCCCGCGGGCGCAGGTGGGGGGAACTCGCCGTCGCGGTCATCGCCTGCAGTGCCAGCATCCCGAAACCCGCCGCACTGTGCTGCAGGAACCCGCGCCGGGACAACACCGGAGCCTGTCGCCCGGGGCAGGCGGAATGTAGACCGCACGCCCCGTGTGCGGCGGACGTCACACGGAATGAGCCTGCGACGTTATCGCGATCCAGGGAATCTGATTCATTTCGCGAACTCATATCACTCACCTGTAATACAGGAATTCCTTCGAATTGAAGATGGCGTGCGCCAGGCGTTGCCAGGCGAGCTCATCTTTCATCGCATCTGCATCCGGGATACTCGCAAAATCATGCAGTGCGAACTGCCAGCGCTGTTGCTCAGTCTCGGTCGGTTCCCGGCCGTACGCCACGACGAACATGTCCCGAATCCTGTCAGTGGCATTCGCCTGGTTCTGTTGGATCAGTTGACCGGCCCAGCGCTTGGCCATCGCGTTCACGAAGGGATCGTTCAACATCACCAGCGCCTGTGATGGGACATTCGTCACATCCCGTCGGCCGGTCGGCAGCTTCAAGTCGGGCAGATTGAATCCCACCAGAAACTGCGGCGGAGCCATGATCGACATCTGCAGATAAATTGACCGGCGCCCATCTCCGTCGAGCGGCCCGCTGTAAAGTCGCTTCGACCCGTCTTCGGCCGCGCGCGGCGGCAGGATCGGGCGTCCATACAATTGTGGTTCCAGCCGACCGGATACCGCCAGCAGACTGTCACGAATCGCCTCCGCTTCCAATCGTCGAGTGGGATAGTGATGCAGCAATCGATTGTTGGGGTCGAGCTGACGTGCGGCCTCGTCAACGATCCCCGATTGCCGAAAGGTGCGACTGAGAACCAGTCGTCGCATCAGCTTCTTGCTGGACCACCCTTCATGCACAAATTTCCGAGCCAGCCAGTCCAGCAATTCGGGATGCGATGGCTTGTCGCCCAGATGTCCGAAGTCATCCGGAGTTGCCACGATCCCCGTGCCGAAGATCCATTGCCAGACACGATTCACGTAGACTCGCGAAGTCAGCGGGTGTTCGGGGGCCAGCAGGAAATCGGCCAGTTCCATCCGTCCACTGGCGGGGCTGGTGGCGACGCCGTTTTGTCCCGCGAACATCTGCAGGAAATCCGGTTGAGCCACGGTCCCCAGGACATCAACATTGCCCCGAACATTGAGCGGGTAGTTGGCACGCGTCGTTTCCCGCTCGTCCATGCTGTTGACCGTGCGTGGAAATGCAATGTTGCTTTCGACCGTACGGTATTCGGCCAGAATCCGGGCCAACGGACTGTTCGCAACTGCCTGATTGGCAAGCAGCTTCTTCGACAGCATCCAGTCGAGGATCATGCGGTCACCCGGCTGGACTTGTCCGTCGCACCAGCGTTGGACGGCACCCAGCATCCAGTCACAAACCGACTGCCAAGCCGCATCGCCTGTGGTCGGGGGCTCGCGTTGAAACAGTGACGCAAACGGTTCCAGGGCGTCCTGGGGAGTGGCTCCCGTGGGATGAGTCACAATCCCCGTGATGCTGATCCAACTGCGCTTGTCGTAACCGAAATCGGTGTTCGGCAGGCCGGGAGCAACACCTGTGCGGGGCGGGAAGTTCGGATTCATCGACGAAGTGACGAATTCCACCGTCACTTGCTGGACGCCATTCTTCAGTTCTGCGTCACCAAAAGTCCGCCAGGCCGGTTCAACGTTGGACAGGAACGAGACCGTTTCGTTCTGAAAGGCATGATCATCCATCACCAGGTAACCACCAAACTGGCCACCGGCGATATTCACGCTGACAAACTTGTCGGGGACGACGTGTTGGGGAGGCATCCGGAGCGCCCCCGGCAGTTTCGAAGACAAGGCGTGCGTATGAATCCCGCGCGGCAACAGTCGGGTGACGACCGCATCGCCCTCCAGTGCCACCAGCGGAGTCGCATCTTCGACGAATCCGTGCTGAATCCCATCCCCTTCGGTCACCCAACCTGCGGGAAACTTCGCTTCCTTGAAATCGGCCAGTGTCTGAAAGCTGGCGTTCACAGCGCGGCGCAGTTCGCTCGCCGTCTTCCATTCCGTCTGCAGTTCTGTCCAGGCGACATGGGCGTCAGAGCCCCGCTGGATCAGCCGCACCAGCGGATACAGGATTTCCTGAATCTGCGGCTTGGCATCCTTCACATCGCCGACAGCATCTTTCACCGCTTGAGGAGTCAGCGTCGTTCCGCGCCAAAGTGAGGCGAGTTCATTGCGGATGGCCTGACGCAGTTCCTTCAGCCTGGCAATCGCAACGTCGTTCTTGGCGGGGGCATCGGCCACACGTGTTGTCCAGCGGGGCGTCGTCAGAACGGCCGCCAACGCGTAGTAATCGTGCTGAGAAACGGCTTCCAGCTTGTGATCGTGACAACGGGCACAGGCGACCGTCGTGGCCAGGAACGCTTTTGAAAACGCGTCGATCTTGTTGTTCACCATTTCCTGGTGAATCCCGTTGAACATCAGGCTGCTGCCGTGCCGGTGTTCGCCCAGATGATAGAACATCGGTGCGATCAGGTTTTCGTGGGTTCCCGCAACGGGGTGAATCCGTGGCTGCGGCAGCAGGTCACCGGCGATCTGTTCGCGCAGCATCCGGTCAAATCCGATGTCATCGTTGAAGGCTCGAATCAGGTAGTCTCGGTATTCGTGCGACCCCTTGGCGGGATTATCCCATTCATAGCCGTAGGTGTCGGTGTAGCGGACGACATCCATCCATTGCCGGGCAAATCGCTCACCGAAATGGGGACTGTTCAAGAACCGATCCACCATCCGTTCATAGGCCGCATCATCGTGCGATTGTGTGAACTCGTGTACGTCGGCGGCGGTGGGTGGCAGACCCGTCAAAACAAACGAGAGTCGCCGCAGCAGGACCAGCGGTTCGGCCGGGGCCGCCGGAGTCAGGTTCGCCGCCTGCAGGCCCGCCAAGACAAAGCGATCCACCGGCTCTCGCGACCAGGTGGGATCTGCAACCTGTGGTGGTTCGGGCTTGCCCATCGGCTTCAACGACCACCAGTTGAGGCGTGCTTTGAATTCGGCCTCCCACGAGGATGATGGTGCGGGCTTGGCCACCGATGCGGGAGTCAGCACCCGCGGATCGACCGCGCCGCGTTTCACCCATTCCGTCAACAGCGCGATCTCCTCGACAGGAAGCCGCTTGTCGGGCGGCATTTTCAGGTCGACTTCGGTATGGCCGATCGCCTGGATCAGCAGGCTGGATTCCGGTTTGCCCGGCACAACGGCGGGACCACCGGCGCCTCCTTTCAGCCACCCCGACTTGGAGTCCAAAGCCAAACCACCCTCAATGGATTGCTCGTGGGAATGGCATTCAAAGCAACGCGACTTCAGCAGCGGTTCGATCTTCTGCACGAAAAAGTCGTCGGCGCGTAACGATGGCGTCAGCAACAGCAGCGCGGCGAAAAGTTGGGGAATCCGAAACTTCATTTCAAAAACCCATCTTCTTCACTTCGCAGTAACTGACATATTCCCCAGTCAGACGATTTTTCAAACCAGGAAAGCCGCCGAATAGAAATCGTGAGTGCAATGCATGTATCCCTTGTTGGCGCGTCGGGCTAGTGTGATTGGGCGTTCGATCATCCATGGAACAGATCCTTCAAGGCTTCGCCATCAGCCAGGTGGTGCGGGCGTGACAGGCGGTCGCGGATGTGACTGGCGGGGTCAAACCCGAATCGCCAGTAGATTGTCGCCGCCAGATCCGCCGGGGTGGCGGGATCCTTCGCCGGATAGGCTCCGATGGCATCGCTGGCACCGTGAATCGCTCCCCCCTGCACTCCTCCCCCCGCCAGCAGCACGCTGTAACAGTCGGGCCAGTGATCGCGACCCGCGCCGTTGTTGATTTGCGGAGTTCGACCAAATTCGCCTGTTGCCACGATCAGGGTCGATTCCAGCAGGCCCCGATCTTCCAAATCGCTGATTAATGTCGCCAGGGCCTTGTCGGCAGGAGGAACCAGGAATTCCCGACTCTGGGCGAAGTTGTTGGCGTGGCTGTCCCAGTTCTGCCCCTGTTGTCGAAAGTCGTACACATTAACGAACGGCACACCCGCTTCGACCAGTCGCCGCGCCACCAGCAGGTTCTGGCCTCGCATGTGATGAGCGACACCGTGCCCGGGAGCATTCGCGGGATAGACTCCATACCGCTGCCGCATCTCGTCCGGTTCTTCGGACAGGTCCAGGGCCCTGCGCACTTTTTCAGAGCCGAGTAGTTGGTAGGCCTTGTTGTAGTACTGGTCGAAACCTGCCTGCGAATTCAATGTTGGCGATTGCAGGGCCGCCAATAGGTCACGCCGCGAACCGATTCGCTCCGTCGGCAGTTCCCGGCGGATTGCCAACTCTTCGGCGACATAGTGCTGCTTGTCCCCGTCAACCGTCACGCGGAACGGATCAAACGCCGCTCCCAGGAATCCCCCACCCTGACACGGAGTCGGGACCACGTTATTGAACACAAACGGCAACGCCGCATGCGCCACATCCAACCGCTGCTCCTGCATCAGGTAACTGAGCGTTCCGCCGTGGCACGGATAGAATTGCGGAATCGGCGCAAACTCTTCGCGGTCTCCCTGAGCGGCCTGGCGACCGGTATGAGTTTCAATCGATGCCGAATCGTGCAGCCGATTCGTGTGATGCATGCTGCGGACAATGGCACAGTGATGCATCACCCGCGACATGTTCGGCAGCAGTTCGCTGATCTGCACCCCGGGAACGGACGTCGCGATCGGCTGGAATTCCCCGCGGACTGTACTGGGGGCTTCCGGCTTCAGATCATACGTGTCGAGATGGCTGGGACCGCCGTAATAAAACACAAAGATACAGGCCCGGATGGACGATGGAACCTTCACTCCCGACTGTTCCGCCCAAGCCTGAGCCCCCCACAATCCCCCCAATGACAGCGCCCCGGTTCCGCCCAGTTGGACGAACCGTCGACGAGTCACTTCCAGTGATGAGAGTTCAGGCGGCATTCTTGACCTTCTTGGCTGGTGACCTCACGTTCAACCACCATCCATTCTACCTTGTGGATGCGTTTGAAGTCACGGGCACGTTGGAAAATCGTACCCGACGCTGCCAGCGTCGGAGTGAGTTGATTTCCAAAAGTCAGGTCGAAGGGGAGAGGTAAGACCTTTCACCATGGAGACACTCACGTCAGCCGGAAGCCGTCACGCCTCGAACATTTGTTTCACACCCGCCCACCGCCAGGCGAGTCGTCTGTAGTCTGAGATCTGGAATTCGAAATCCATTCCGCAACGCTTCTGGTCAGCGGTCTGGATTCTCCAGTGGGGAGCCATTTATCGTCGACCATCGGGGGGCGAGCCACAAACGCGGCCAGCAGAGCTTCGGCACTGACACGATCGGACGGATCGCTGGTCGTCAACTGAAGTACATCGGCTGCAGTTAGTTCTCCAAGGTCGCTCAACTTCCACAGGACGGCGCGTCGGTTGGCTTCGTCGTTGTCCCGCAACAATTGACGGAGTAATTCCACCGTCTGTGGCCGATGGTCGACGAACCTGGGCAATTCATTCATCGCTTCGCGACGCACGCGAGCAGAAGCGTCATTGATGAATGGTTGCAGTCGTTCATACAGCAAGTTGTCGAATCCGCGGTCGATCCAGCCACCCAGCGCCCTGACGACCGCACAGCGAACCGCCGCGTGGGAATCAGCGTGGCAAACGGCCAGCAGGCGATCGACCATTTGCGGTGTCGATTCCGGCAGATTCCGGAGGCAGTCGATCAGTAACGCAGTCAGGATTGGCCGCAGTGGCGATTCCACCCGCCGGAAGAGGTCCTCCTGGAATTCGGTCAAGTCCGCTTTCCAGTTCACCATCGTATTGGCGATGGCCCAGCATTGTTCGACCGGCATTGCATCGAGCGATTTCAGGTACCACGCATGCGCCTCGGGCCATTTGGCGAAGAACAGTTTTTCCGACATGCCTCCCGTCACCAATGCCTGTGCGATGACTGGCAGCGCCTCGGCAGGTTCAATTGCTTCCCGCGAGCACAATGCCATCGCGGCGGCTTGTCGTTCTGGCAGGTCCCCTTCATCAAACAATCGCCGGACCTGGGCGACCGTACCGTGCTGCAGCACGAGGCGTCGTATTTCGTCCCGCGGCGAATTCACCTTCGACTCAGCGAATTCACGTCGACACAATTGTTCGCAAAACCTCTCACATTGACGCTCAGTGATCGGATGCTTGCTGATCACCCCGCCCAAGCCGGAATTGCCGTGATACAGTCGCTCGATCAGTTGATCTACGGCTGATTCGTCCAACGGCGGAAATTGATCGAGTACAGCGGCGGCAGCCCATCGATCCTCATTTTTCTCGCTGTCAAGCAACTGCAGGATCACATCCCAGGCCAGCATGGCATGTGGCTTGAAGGGTTCAAACGGAGCCAGCGGGATGCCAGATTTGGAACGCCTGCGGAAGTGGGCATGCAGGCGTCGTACCGCAGCCACGACATTGTCGCGATCGAACTGGCCCGGTATCACGTGAAAACTGTCAGGGTGCGGGCCGGAATCGACGGATCGCGGAACTGGCGTGGTGGATCTGCGAACCTTCGAGTACCGCTTCAGGCGCTGGTTCAGATCACCCCAGGGGAATTCCAGCGGGGGAACGAACAAGTCCAGCGGTACGACGGTTGAGATGTCCGCACTCATTGGTGTTCGTGAGATCGGATAGATGGACGGCTGCGGCACTTCAATCCCAAATTGCAGCGAGCGATCCGCCAGTCTCAAACCGATTTCCTTTAACTCGCTTGGGATACTTCGGTCACGCAGCACGCAATAGACCGCCGCAGCCGCCAGCAATCGGAGTGGCACATCCGCCTGTGCGGATTCGTCTCGAACAAGGGATTCCAGCAGGTTGCGAAACTCGACTGTGACTGGTCCGCCGCCGAGGAAGCTGATGGCGATCAGGGCCGCACTGCGCAGAAAGTCATTCGTCGTGGCAGTCTCGGCGATCTTCAGTAATCGGCGACAGGACTCAAACGCATGCGCCGGGAAATGCGACATCAGGAAGGCGGCAGAGATGGCAACGCACGGATCTTCCTCGTCGAGCAGCAATTCGTATAGCGGCAGCCCTGCACCAATGGCGAGATAGCATTCCCGGTTCCAGGATTCACCGCAGTCGGATTCGGTGTCCGGGGTTTCCAGCACAGTTGCGAGTTCAACGTTGTCCTGCCCGGTTTCAAATACGGCAAATGCCGCCAGCAGTTCCAGAATGCGCGACCGATCCGGGGTTCGTGGATACTGCAGCAAATGCTGAAAGACCTGGATTGCGGCGACAGTGGATGAATAGACGGATCCCTGATGATAGATGTTGCAGGTAAAGCTAAAAATCGTATTCCGCCGCCGCTCGGAATCGGGGCTGAGCAGTCCTCGAATCTGTTCGGGCACATCAATCGCGGATCCATACGCATGATCCAGTTCAATCCACGGAATCTGGTCCAGGAGGGAAAGATCGGGGTCACCGTCAAGACGTTTCCATTCCACAATCGCGACTCCCGAGGCCCACGCAATGAATCGTCACCAGACGTTATTCCAACACGAGAAAGGTCTCGTCGCATTCCAGAAAACGATCATTCGTGGGTGTAAACTGATTGGATCGAATGACGAACCCGCATTTCTGAAGCACCCGTAGCGATGCTCGATTACTGGTTGCAACACGGGCGTGTAAGGGGCGAACAGAGACGATCGTCAAAAGTAACTGCAGGGCTCGGGTCGCGATCCCCAGTCCCCAGAATTCCCTGCCGATCCAATAACCAACAGCGTCCAATCCATCCTGCTTGAAACAGGAAATATGGCCGGCCAGCACGTTGCTGACACAAATCGCTTTCGCCACGATCTTTGGATCCGACAGGACACGTTCCCAGTGAGCATCGAATTCGGCCCCACTCCGGGGAATCGTCATTGCCAGACGATTGGCGTCCGGGTCGAGATTGAAGGCATACATCCGGAGCAAGTCGTCCTGCTCGATGTTTCGCAGACGCACGTCTCTGATGTCTGTCGATTCCATATCGAATAGAGCTTCGCTGAATGTGCGTGGTTGTCACGTCGTCACACTTATCATACGGAATCGACTGAAGTGCAAGGATTACCCGCAGTAACTCGGTTATGGCCCCATGCCAGTACAAATGGAGTGGCGACCACGAACTTACAAGTCCTTAATTCTGCCTTCCAGCAGTGTACCGATGTCCGTAATTGACCTTCCGCGGAAAATCATTCGTGGTACGCTTTTTGACCTGTCTGACTGCTGACCTTCAGGATTGTGCCTGACAAGGATGTTTTCATGCGACTCACGGCATTGCGTACTCGCATCTGTTCGTCGTTCGTCGTGGCGCTCGCCTGCGGATTGTTCGCCAGTCGTGTGGTCGCTCAGTCGGATGACTCCAGGGAACCGGAGCAGCCAGCGCAACCGTTGGTCGTGGTGACATCCGCGAGCGTCAATCGTGTTGTCGAACGCGGTCTCTTTTTGTGTAATCTCGTCGGGCGGCCACTCAGCCGAGAGGAATTCTGGAGTGCATTGTCACCTCCACCAGGCGTCGCGGAGTTTCAGGGGATTGATCGTACGAAACCGATTGGGATCGCAGCCTTCTATGAGAAGACTGCACCACTGGCGGCTGAGGAAAATGTTGACGATGCGGCGGATTCCCCGGCGGACGCGACGAAACCCGTGACAGATCCTCAAACCCCGGATGATGAAGTCCCCCCGTCGCCGGAAGTAGAATCCAAACCAGACCCCAATGATCCGTTCCGTTTGATTGAGCCCGTCTTCACGCTGTTTGACGACCTGAGCCGATCGGTCTTCTACGTTCCTGTCACAGACCTGGATGCGGTCTTAACGCTTCTGGAACTGGTTCCGGATCAAGATCGCCCGGGGGTCTATTTTGAAAAAGGAAGTACCGACCAGTCCCCCGTATTTGCCCGACGCAGGGGAGACTATCTGATCCTGGGGGGAAATGTCGATTTGGTCACGAATTGCCCCGATCCCGCTACAATCTTTCAACAGCAGTCAGACGACAAAGACGTGGTGGTCTCATTTCGGAGTCAGGGCCTGCCGACGAGAGTGCGGGAACTCTGGGCGTTCCTGGTAAAGTTCGGCTTCCGAATGTCACTGGAACGGCAGGAGGACGAAGCCGAGCATGATTACGACCTGCGCCGTGCGTGGGGAACGCTGGTGGGGGGACTGCTGAATCTGGCCGTCTCGCACATTGATGCGGTCAATGTTGTTCTGAATGTTGACCCCGCGCGACGGGAAGTTGTTTCGACCGTCGATCTGGTCGGTCCGGAAAATGGGAAACTCGTTCAATTTGGCCGCGAAGTTTCTCTCGCCTACAGCCCGTTCGCCGAAACCTGGGACGAACACGGCCGTTTTGCACTCGGTGTGTCGCTGTCGATTCCTTATCGCCATTCGAGGCCGATATCGGTGGCTTTGAAAAAGTGGACCGAGGCACAACTGGGCCTGGACCTCCAACGTATTGGAGCGATCGGGACATCGATCGAGATCGCGACAAAACTTGTGGAACTCGGGACGCTGGATTTGCTGTGCATCGGCCCAGCTTCTGACGAGAACTGGAGTCCCGTGCTGGCCTTGAAGTTTCCGCACGATACCGACTTTCCCAGGAATTTCCGCGGCTTGCTCAAGTCGGTTCAGCAATTGACTCCCAGCAGCCGACAGCATCTGCAACTCGACGCCGCCAGCGTGGCCGATCTGCCGGTTCACGCGTTGACGTCCAGCGCGCTGCAGAAGGTACTCGGCCCGCTGTTTGAAGAGATTACTGCCATCGGAAACCAGTTCTTCCTGTCGGCCACACCCGATGCGATCTGTCTGGCGACCAGTACCGAACCGCCGACGAAGTCGCTCCCGCCGGCACTGACGCAGTTCCTGGAAAAGTCCGCAGAGGCGGCCCAGGCACCTGCGGATGCGGTTCGCCCTGTGAACGGTCAACGGCTCGAGTGTGCGTTGTTTCGATTGTCGCTTCACATGCGAAACTGGAAGTGCTATTCGAACTCGGACGCTGCGGATTCCCCGGCGGATGCCTCGATCATTGCACCAACGGCGGCAGGCGGCCAGAGCGGAGACCAGGTTGTTCCGGCGATCGCCGGGGAAAAACCGGACGGATTACATCTGGTTCTGCGGCCTTCTCCCACAGGACTCCGGTTGACGATCCAGTTGGAAGAAGCGCTGGTCGCTTTCATCGCGAGGGAATTCGCGCACTAGCAGTCTGTCACCGCGAGAAGTTCAGGCATCAGACTGGTTTTCCAGCCACAAGCCGGAATCAGCGAGATTGACGCCGGACAAATCCCAGAATGAGGAACACGAGTCCGACGACAAAAAGCGGAACTGCGATCACAGGCAGGATCAAGACGCTACTGCTGCCGTTCGCCACGTCGGATGGCTTTGGTGCCACGGATGATGCCGCAATTGAATTGTAGCTCCAGATTATACCAGCGACCGTTGCCAGCAAGCAGAGGATTGCGAGCAAGATGGCGATGCCACCGAACCACAGCATCCAACGCGTCGCACGAGGATCTCGTGGATCGTCCAATATCGCGCCTGATTTGAAGGGATTATCCGTCATTGGAGCGACTGCCTGTGAGTCAAGCGAGGTCTGGCTGTTCTGGTAAGTTGACATAGACTGAGCATGGATCAACGACGATGATCTCCTCACCGGACGAGTTTCTCAAGCGCCAAGAACGGTTGGAATATCTGATCGAGAACATTTTGAAGTCGGGAAAACACCAAAGGCAGTCCCATGAGATGGTTTGAGCGGAGTTGCGGACAGGAGTCTCAACGCAAGCAGCTTCTCCCACGCAGTCGCTTCCAGCGCGTTCGGCTGTTGTTGACGGTCGGGATTGTTGGTGCGCTCTCCGTATCCGCGTTTGCCGACGACCTGAATCCGTTCGGACTGCCACAAAGTTCCAGCAGCACACATCACGGAAGCGTCATGCTGCATGGTGGCGGCAATGGCCTGGCGCGGGACAAGGAAGGTGCGACCGATTCCGAGATGGGGGATGCCATTCGCGAAAAGTTCCTGCAACTCGCCAGGATCGGCAAGAAGAAGGCCCGCATCGTCTTCATTCCGTCCGAGAAACAGGGGAACGAAAAGCAGAGTGACTACGAAGAACAATTGAAGGACGACTATTGGCGGTGGTACCGCTTTCGTGAACGAACGGACGAAGTTGAGTCGTTCGACTGGTTTTATCCCGATCAGGACGATTGCACGCACGAGGACTGCCGACACCTGGACTTGCTGGAGAAGGCCACGGGTGTCTGGATGACTGCGGCGGATCAGGAATCGTTGCCGGAGTTGTATGCGGCCGAGTATCCCCAGGCGACCAGTCGCTTTCAAAAGGCACTTCGGAGGGTGGTGGCCAATGGCGGTGTCGTCGGTGGTCTCGGCGGTGCCGCGTCCAGTCTGCCGGAAACCGTGATCAATGGAAATGAAGATTCCACCAGCGGTTGGGCGCGGGCCCGACTGCGGTTTGGGCTGGCGTTATTTGATGGCGCAATTGTCGACCAGAACTTTGACCGTCGTGCTGGTCGACTCGAACGGATGACAAACCTGCTGCGCAATGGTCCGCGACTCAATCGATTCGAGGAAATACCGGGTGTCGAACGACGCACGATCGGACTGGGCCTGGAACGTTACACCGTGATGATTCTAAAGCAGAACACCGTGGAAGTGATTGGAAATCGTCGGGGTCACATTTTTCTGAAGGGGAATGGCGATCGCACGGTCCTCTGGAAGACGCTCGGCAATCATGAAACGCTGACTCTGCGAACCGGTTCGGATTCGCAACCGATGCCCGGTCCTACGCTCGTTGACAGTCAGAACCCATTTGGCATGCCGGTGCCTGCCCACGCAAATCAATGGGGCCAGGTCGTGCTGCATGGCGGCAAGACCACGGACGAGCTTCGACAGTACTATCCTCAACTGGTCGCATCCCATCCCGACCTGATGGCTCATCCGGGACGACTTCCGCGACTGGTGCATTGCCCGGCAGCGGACAGAGCAGACCTGCTGTCCGCGATCCCGGGGAATGACCCACCGGAAATCCGTCGAGCCAGACACGATCAGCACTTGCGGACGTCCTATGCGGTCTGGGCCGACATGGCACCTACATTCTTTGAACGCGTCGATTTTGCCGCTCCCGATGACATCGAGGATCAGTCCAGCAGGAACAATCCGAAATTCGTAGCGCCGTTAAGGAAAGCCCATGCCGTCTGGTTCTCGGGAGGCAATCAAAGAAATCTGACGAAGCTGTTTGGAAACGCCGCAAAGCCCTCGGAATTCCAACGGGCGGTGATCGACGTTGTCCGCCAGGGGGGTGTTGTCGGCGGGTCATCCGCCGGACTGGCCGTCATGCCGACCATTATGGTTTCTTCCCAGTCGGGCGATGAATGGGAACCAAAAAGTGCCGATCTGGATTTTGGATTCGGAGTTCTAAAAAACGCGTTTGCCGAGCAGCACTTTGACGCCCGCACGGGGCGCATTGAACGGTTGACGGCCCAGTTGAGAAGCCCCGTCTGGCCAGACGGTTACGCGAACCCTCCCCAGCCGGAGCAAATGATCGGGATTGCCGTCGATGAAGAGACGGCCCTGGTCATTCGCAACAATCGAGTTCGCGTCATTGGTGAAAGAACCGCGCACATCTTCCTGCTCGCCAGGGATCGAAACACGGTCACCTGGCACGCTTTGAAGTCGGGAGAATCGGCTGTCATCCAGGAAAATGGCCGGCACGAGTATGTGCTTGACGTCGAGAACTGGCGCTTTGACTGATCCGCATGGCAGGAACTTGGAATCCCCTGCCACGTTCAATCGCGCGCAAAAAGCAGGACTCCGGTGACCTTGCGCACGTCTGGATGCGAGAAGCGGAACACGGCCCGATCCATGACAAAGTGCAGGTAGACCGTGGCGAAGTTGAGCCAGAGCAGGGTTCGTGCAAGTAACGGATGCTGTGCCAGGATCGTGGCGATCTGTTGCAAGAGTCCTGAATGGGGTCGTTCGGTATGGAGCGACAGTTCGAAGAGTGGAACCAGCACGATCGTCGTCAGGAAAAGCACGAGAACCGTGGTCCAGAACCGACCGTAAAACAGCCCCCAGAAGCGATACCAGGCCGAGGCGGAGATTTCCTGCGGATGATCATTCCCGGAGATGACGGCGGTCAGTGCCACCGAGACGAGCCAGTGCTGGACGCCCCACAACATCAGAAACGTGGGGGGCGGCAGGGAATATGCCAGCACTCCCTGAACCCCGACGCTCACGATATAGAGCATCTTGGGGGGCGATCGGTGCGGGTTGCGTGACTCTGTCAGTAACAAGCCCAGTGTCAGAAGGACGATCACCGGTGCGGCCATCCAGGTCGCCATTGTCATCGCGGAGTGCAGTCGCTCGAGCGGCACGGTCTGGTACAGCAAGGAATCCCGGACAATCTCTGCTCCCGCCAGAATCTGAGCCACGCACACCAGGAGCCCTCCGACGATGAGACAGTACCCTCGTTCCATGGCTTTCGCCCGTTGATCTTGAGCTTGCGCAGCACGAATCCGGTAAATGCTGAGCACACCAAAATGCTGGACGCCAAAATGGTACGAGTTGTAAATGAAGAAGATCGTGGCGAGGACCTGGACTCGTGTCACCAGTGGCAGCGGCAGCAGCATCTCGGGCAGGAACAGAAAGAGAAACGTGACGGTGAAGATGCTGGCGGGGACCGCAAAGAAACGCGTCCACTGCGCGTGAATCAGGTTCTGATAGGCAGGCAGACAGTACGCATTGAACGCCGTCGCAAACCGATGCGGCAGCCACAGCACATACACCGCCGCCACCAGGACCCACTGGTCGGCTTCCGTAATGACCGGCGAGAGCAACACCGGAACCAGCAACCACAGGCCTGAAAGGATCCAGAATCCGTCCCAGACGGGCGAGCGCAGCCAAGGCCTGGAAACGGGAATGGTGCTCACGTCGAATCCTCGCTAGCAGCCTGTGGCAAAAGGGGTCTGACCCTTTGGAGGGCCGTCGATTTACCTTGAAGATCGACTGCCCGGAGAGGGTCTGACCCCTTTTGCCACAGGCTGCTTACAGATTCGACGTCTTCCCAGAGCACGGTGTACAGGGGCAGCAGCTTGAACTGTCCCGGGTTGGCACCGGCCGTCCGCGGCAATGCCCTGGCCAGTTTCGCAATCAGCATTTCTGCAGACATCGTGATGACCTGGGGTGTCGCCAGACGCTTCGTCATGCGTTTCGCGGCATATTCGGAATTGATGCGGCACAGGGCATCGTCCAGTTGGCGGGCCACCGATTCACGATCCATCGTGCAATCCGGAGCCAGCAGCACAAACAGATAGCCGGGAACCGGGCCGACACCGCGCTGTGGAAAGCAAGTGAACGCCGCGCCGGTCAGGCCGTTCACCCGGGCGACTTCGGCGCAGGCTTGCTGCAGATGGTGGTCCGTCACTTTCTCACCGGTGAATGAATAATTCAAACCATAGCGCCGCACAAAGTCGATGAGGGGCGTATCGTCCACATGGCCCACGCAGCGGAACAGATCCTGAGTGTCATACCGCACAAGCCCGTAATCGTCGGAAACAACCATGCGATATTCCTGCCCCGCGACGAGTTCCCACGGAAGCAGAATGTTGCCGGACGTCGATTCCGCGTCGCGCGGCAGGAACTCATAGCAACACCCGGGATAGATCGGCAGCCCGGCCGTTTGCGACAGTTGCGGGAAAACGGAATGGGCGACAACCTCGGTCGAGAGTGAAAACATCGGGAACAGGCAGGGTTGACGCGGCAACAGTTGATCACGCAATTGGTCCACGAACGGTCGCACGTATCCTCCCTGCCAACAGTAGATCAATTCCACCTGCGGAAGCATCTCGTCCGGGGTCGGTGCTTCCGTCGTTGCGGCCAGCCAGTCCAGGACATCGAATCGAGTCGGCGACAACCCGCACCTGTCGAGTGCCTCCTGCCAATCGGGCTCATCCAGAATCTGCAGGACCTGCTCACGCAGTGCCGGCCATGCTTCGCGACCGTTTCTCAGGAGGACGCACAGCGACGACGGATTGACCGTGGTCACCACCGTGGGGCGGAGCGACCAGAGGAGCGCCCATTGGAGTCCCAGGGATGAATAGTGGGGGAAGAGGTGTACCGCCGCCGATCGCAGGACAAAGTAACTTTCAAGAAGTTCTGCCGTGAGAAGTCGTGAAGGAATCGAACGGGACAATAAGGCACTCAATGACCGGTCGTTGGCAAAACTGTTGAGGAAAAAGAATTGGGGGTTGGTGATTCCCTGGGATTCCGTCGCCAGCAAAACCTGGTCGACAAAGTGATCCGCCAGTCTCTGCAATCGGCTGGCCGGGTAGAAAACCTGCTTCGGCTCACTAGTGGTCCCCGAAGTCCAGGCGAAATCCCACGACCCGATACACCGATTGGCTCGCTCTCGAATGGCCGCGCGCGTCACTTCCGTGTACGGTTGCGGAACAACTTTGGCCACACGGAATCGGCCGGCCAACGCTTGTTGTCGGATTCGGTAGGCCGCCAAGGTCCGATCAAGTTCCGCCCGAATCTCCCTGCATCGCACGGAAATCTGTTCGGCACGCCGCGTGTTTTGATCAACAGTTAACACAGCCATGCTCCAGCAAAGTGGGACTTTCGCTCGAATGTTGGCGTAAGCAACATTACTCATGGGCGTTGACAGTGTCAACATCGTTCTGGAAAGTTCGATTGAAATTGACGCGAGTCGGAAAGAACAGCCTGGAACCGGGGACAGAAATCCGCCGGGGCGGGCGATATTCCCTGTCGGAAAAACTCGACCTTCATCGATCAGACGTATGGGCCGTTCTGAAAACCCCGACGTGCGGAGCTTCAGATTCCCTTTCTGAGACCAATCTCATGAACCGACTTCCCGCCCTTGGCATGTTGCTCGCATTCGCCATTTGGCCCCAGGTTCAGGCTGCCAGCCCCCCTTCTGCGGCGGACAGGCAACTCGTGGATCAAATCCTGCATTCCGAGACACAGCCGAATGTGGTCAGCGTGGACCGGCGCCACCTGCTGGCTCCCTCTGCCAACACAACGGATGCTGTGAAGTGGCAATCGGGCTTTGTGAAGGTTGCCGATCGGTGGCATGATGCGGACACGTTGCTCGACGAATCCAACTCCGCGCTGATGGACGAGTACCGGGCACTGCGCCAGGCCACTCCCAACTCGGTCGAAGGGCACATGAAACTGGCGAACTGGTGCCAGGCTCACAAGTTGCCGGACCAGGAGCGCGCTCATCTGGCGCAAGTCCTGATGCAGGCACCAGAGACTTTTGACCGAGTGCCGATCTACCGGCGAATGGGATTCCGTACCGCGGGACGCCATTGGGCTTCGCCGGCGGAGTTGCAAGACCTGCAGGCCAAACAGCGGCACCGGGAAGAGGATCTGCGCGAATGGGGGCCGAAAGTCGAGCGGATCGTTCGCAACTGGAATGTGCCCGGCAAACAGCAGAAACAGGCACAAGAGCAACTGAAGGCAGTGATTCATCCTGCTGCGATTCCGGCGCTTGTAGCGGCGGCGATGAACGACGAATCGCTGGCGCTGGCCATCTGCGAGAAGCTTGGCAAGATGGAGTCTTTCGAGTCATCGCAGGGACTGGCACTGATTGCCGTGCAGTCACCCTGGTCCGCCGTGCGCCAACTGGCCGCGAAAAAACTGAAGGGGCGCCGGATCGACGATTTTGCCCCTGCTCTGCTGGGACAAATGTGCAGTGCTTTTTCCGTGGCAAAGACCACTTCCAGTGGAATCAGACCGACATTGTATTTTCGAGAGGAGGCGAATCGGTATTACGCCATTGATTTGCGACTCCTGCCCGCAGTGGTGATCGCAAACGAGACCAGGGTTCAACCCATCGCTGGAACGATCAACACCGTGAGCAAGCTTTCCTTGACGAATGTTCGAAACGTCGACGGTGAACGCCGGTTGGCAGATGCGGATCTTGAGTTGACACATCGCCTTGAGCAGGTGAATGATCGTGCCGAGGAATACAACGAACGCGCAGCAACTGTGCTGGCCGAAGTCACCGGGCAGGAACCATCCCGCGATGCCAAATACTGGTGGGCCTGGTGGCATCTGTATGCGGGAACTCTGCCCATGCCCAAACAATGCCAGGTGGATCTCGCGCTGGTTCCCGCCCCTGCCCGAACGGTGGAACGAATTGTCGTCGGCCACAGTTGCCTGGTTGCCGGAACTCCGATCTGTACTGACCGGGGATTGATTGCAGTTGACCAGATTCAGGTGGGGGACCGGGTGCTCTCCAAGAATATCACCACGGGCGAAGTCGACTATAAACCGGTCGAACATACCACAGTGCGATCGCCTGTCCCGGTGAAGCGTTTCGTTGTCGCGGGTGAACCGATCATCGCCAGTGCAGGACACCATTTCTGGATCAGCGGCCATGGCTGGACCAAGACGCGCGAACTGAAAACCGGCCTGCCTGTTCACACCGCGACTGGCATGTCACGGATCGAATCCGCCGCAGACGAACCAGACCTGGCTCCTGTCTATAATCTGATCGTCGCCGATTTTCACACTTACTTTGTGGGTCCGTCGATGGTCCTCAGCCACGATGTCACCCATCCCGCTCCCACCAACATCAAGGTCCCGGGACTGGAGGCGAAATGAGCAGGGACGCTATTTTTCAATCGCTTTCTTCAGTTCCCTGGCCACTTCCGGCACCACGGTTTCGTTGACCGATTTGTAACCAAACCTCGCGGCGACCTTACCGGATTGCACCACGACCGCGGTCAGGTGAGCGTCGGTATCCACCGCCCACCCGTCGGGGCTCATCTTGGCACTGGGGAAGACGGTCATCGGGTTGACCGTGAACTGCAGCGACATCTGCACCCGCGGCAGGTGCTCCTTGGTCTTGGCCTCGTCGTCCGTCAGGAACACGGTGACCATTGACGCTTCATTCCCGGCTTCCTTGACGGACTTTTCCAGTTCACGCAGGAAGCGGGCGATCGGGCGATCAAACTTTTCGTGCGGGATAAACACATAGATCGTCGGTTTCGCCCCCCTTTCCGCCGCGTAATCAAGTTCTTTTCCTGCCTGGTCACCCGTGACTGCAAACACCTTGAGTGCAGACACTTTCGTCCCCACTGCCGGACCGGAATCCACATCTGCCCAGCACGATCCGGAGTTCAGAGTCACGCTCAACGCCACAGTCATCATCAGAAAACGCATCTGAAGCTCCCCGGTTTCACGGATATATACGGTACGACCATATCATGCCAATACCAGGGCGACTTCCGCAATCGGCATGCGCCAGCATTCTTCACGCGCTGCGATGACGGCAACAATTCGCAGAAGCTTCAGTCAAGTCGCCATTTGGGGCGCAGTCATTGCGGCGATTCACGACTTCAATGCATCTCAGTAACATGCGATCCTGAATCATCCACCCGCAACGAACCCTTCGTCGGCCGGTGACGCTCAACACGCAATTCGTCAAGGAATCGTATGACCAGTGTCTGGATTGATCATCTGCCGTTGTGGTTGCTGCTGCTGCTCACGGTCGCCACGATCATGGCGTCGGCGGAGATCGGCCGGTATCTGGCGATTTGTCAACGGCAGCGAAATGCGAAGTCCGCGGACGGGCCGATCGGAACGGTGATCGGCAGTACACTGGGGCTGTTGGCGTTCCTGCTGGCGTTCACCTTTGGAATTGCCGCCAACCGGTTTGACGTGCGCCGCCAGTTGCTGACGGAAGAGGTCAATGCGATTGGGACCTGTTACCTACGGGCTGCAATGCTTCCGGACGAACAACGAATTGCGGTCCGCGGTTTGTTGCGGGACTATGTCCATGATCGGGCGGAACTGAGTCGCCGCCCCGAGCAGTTGCTGACAGAATTGCCGTCATTTCTGCAGAGAGCCGATACACAACTGGACGCGCTTTGGGATCAGGCAGTCGAAGTTTCCCGGATTGATCGCAATTCGGAGATTTATTCGTTATTCGTTGCGTCCCTGAACGATGTCATTGACTTGCACACCAAACGGGTGGTCGTGGGACATTATCGCATTCCGGGCAGTATCTGGCTCGCTTTGTACCTGGTTTCGATCGTCTCGTTGGTCGCCGTGGGGTACCACTTCGGGCTCGATTCCAGCCGCGACGTGGTCGTCAACCTGATCCTGGCGTTCACATTTTCCCTGGTGATCGTTCTGATCGCGGATCTGGACAATCCGGCCGTTGGCAATCTGCGCGTGAATCAGGAACCAATCCTGGAACTCGACGCGAAATATCAGGCCGACAAGGACTGAATCGCAGCGCGGAACCTTCCAGAACTGCCGCATCGGCGACTGCCAACTCAGCGCAATGGCAGCAGCAGGATTCGCGGCACAGGGGGGGGCAGCAGAGGCTGCCAGAAGTCGTCTCGCCCGCAGGCTGCGGGCGAGACTTCAAACCTCAGGATTCACCGCAAAGGAAAATCACGCTTTACGAATCAAGCGTGCCAGCGACTGGCCTGGACCGTGGTCGTAGCAGTCTTCGTCATGCCACAGCGGTACGCCAGCGGCGTAGCGAGCGGCAAGCATCAAGACCTTTTCTTCCGTTCCAGGTTTGGCGGTCGTTGGAGCACTGGGGTCAATTCCCAATGAATCAAAGTCAATCTCTTCAAATTCGCCAGTGTACTCGCTCCCGTACTCGGTGCCTCCTTCTACGGAAACGTACTCCAGTTCTTCCGATTCGATCTCGTCTACGTCGTAGTCGAACGACATTCGCCCAATCTCCCGAAAACTCTGTTCATATCCAGAAACACAAATATTGTCGCCCAAAGGGCTCATCCGTCAGAACCAATCGGCCTTGAAAGTGATCCAACCCAGTCAACAACCTCCCCGATCTGCATACATCGGCACGCAGTGCGTCAAGCAACACTGATCGAAGGTTATCTGGCAATTGGCCGGGAGAGATTCAGCAGGCAGGCAACACCGAAAGCGAAGGGTATTGTTCTGTTGGCGAACCCGAATGTCAACAAGATTCTGCGAGAAATCATCGGTCAACCCAGACGCGAGACTCCTTCGATTTATGATTCGATTTCGTAAACTTTGTGGGGAGTCATCGCGGTTACGATCGCGGCCAAAAACCAAACCAGGAATCCAAAACTGATCAAGTCCACTTTCAGAGATTGTACAGAGAATTTCAGGAATCACACAAAATGATCCGGTCAAAATCCGTAGACTGGTCAGCTCAAGGGAGAGTGTTGAGGCGAGGCGCGTTGGGTGGAATGGAGGTCTGGGGAGGTTTGGCGATGCGTATTCTGGGCGATTCTGGGATCGAATCCCACCATCTGGCCTGGATCCAGCAGTCGACGCCGGTGGCGACGGATTCCAATCCTCAATCCTGTACGGGACCGGCGGATTACGCGTGCGTTTGACCTGCTGTCGGGATCAGTGACACGCGAATCATGTGCGCCATCAGAACTGCTGAAGGAATCGCAATTCGTTCTCGTAGAAGTGGCGAATGTCGTCGATCCCGTGCCGCATCATACAGAACCTCGCGATGCCCAGGCCGAACGCGAATCCACTGACCTCCTCTGGATCGTAGCCACAGGCCGACAGCACGTTCGGATCCACCATGCCGGCCCCGCCCAGTTCCAGCCATCCGTTGCCGCGCCGCACATCGAACTCAACGCTCGGCTCGGTGAATGGAAAGAATGATGGCCGGAACCGAACGTGGACGTTTTCGCCCAGATAAGCGGTGGCAAACAACTGCAGGACCGTCTTCAGCGAAGCCATGGTCACATCCGGACCGACCATCAGGCCTTCCATCTGATGAAACATCATGTGATGCGTTGCGTCGATCTGGTCAGGACGATAGACGCGGCCCACCGACACAATTCGGACGGGCGGCTTCCGCTGCTCCATCGTCCGGATCTGGACCGTCGACGTCTGGCTGCGCAGCAACCGGGCTTCCTGGTTCACAGCAGAGGCGACCGACAGATAGAAATTATCCAGCGGGTTTCGCGCCGGGTGATCCTCGGGAATATTCAGGGCGACGAAGTTATGCCATTCGTCTTCGACTTCCGGCCCCTCTTCTGATTCAAAGCCCAGTCGGGCCATGATGTCCTTAAATTCTTCGATGGTTTGAGTCAGCGGGTGCAATTTGCCTAGTGGCAGAGCCACTCCGGGCAGCGTGACATCCAGTTCCGCTCCCGAGGCCTTCTTGGGGGCCTTCGCCAGTTCAAGTTGCTTGAGCTCCCAGGCGGCGGTGACTCGATCCTTGATCTCGTTGAACCGTTTGCCGACCGCCGGCTTCTGATCGACGGGAACGGTTCCCAGGACTCCCTGCAGGTCCTTCAGTCGCCCCTGCTTCTTCCCCAGGAATTCAATTCGAGCCTGTTCCAGTGCGTCCGCGGTCGACGCGGCCGTAATTGCCGCCAGGGCATCCTGCTCGTACTTTGCAAAGGATTGCTCGTGATCCATGATCTGCCCGAAATATGGAAAAACAAAAACACCGCCAGTCGGCAGGCCGAGGCGGTGTCAAAATCAAGTTGTGGGCGAAACCACAATCAGGCGGACGCGGTTGCGGCCGTCAGCGCGTCACGGACCAGCTTCGTGACTTCGTCAAACACCTGCGGCTCGTGAATGGCAAGTTCGCTCAGTGTCTTCCGATTCAGCTTCAGGTTCGCCAGGTTCAGGCCGTGTATGAACCGGGAATAGGACAAACCGCGCATTTCGGCGGCCGCCTTGATCCGGATAATCCACAAGCCACGGAAGTCCCGTTTGCGATTCCGACGATCGCGGTAGGCAAAGCACCGGTTCCGGACAAGAGTTTCCTTGACCGTCCGCAGCAGATTCTTTCGGCCGCCGTAACTCCCCTTGGCTTCACGGAACAAGCGCTTGTGAGCCCGGTGCCGTGCGACGCTGTAACTGATTCTCATGGTTCTTCACGCTCAACTTAGACAGCAAAAATGGATTCGATGGTGGCGGAACGCACCCGGGTTCTTCGGGGTTGGGAATCGTCGGCGACTCCGTCGTCAATGTTGCAGGATCACTTGGCCGGCCGCAGGGCTTCACGGATCATCAGGGCATCCGCACCCACCAGCACCGTATCAGCGCGGTTGTGGCGTTTGCGGTTGCCCGACTTGTGACTCAGCAGGTGTCCACGGAAAGCACTACGGCACTTGGCCTTACCGCTGGCGGTTACCGTGAATCGCTTTGCAATTCCCTTGTGCGTCTTCTGCTTCGGCATGATACAATGTCCTGACAATCAAACCCCGGTTGGGGCAAAATCTGCATCTCGACAGTGGCAACAGGACCACTGATCGTCACTTAATATCGGGGCGGAGAGTATAAGCGACCTGCAGCGTCGCTGCCAGTCACCGACCTCGAAAACCCGGAAACCTGAAATCTGACACGGGAAACGACGGGCTCGATCCCAACGAACCGGTCATTTCTCAGGATTTTGGAGCCAAAACGGCAGTCATATTTCGACCACCTTCCATCGAGGGATTCTTTTCGACCTTGGAAACGTCCTGCAGGGTCTCGATGATCCCCGCCAGGATTTCGCGTCCGCGCTCATGATGGGCATTTTCACGGCCCTTGAACTGAACGTTAAACTTCACTTTATCTTTGTGCGTCAGGAATTCCCGGGCCTGCTTCACTTTAAACTCAATGTCGTGATCGCCAGTCTTGGGACGCAGTCGAATCTCTTTCAATTGCACCTGATGCTGCTTGGCCGACTGAGCTGCCTTGCGCTTTTGCTCGTACTTGAACTTGCCGTAGTCCATGATTCGACAGACCGGCGGGCGTTCATTCGGGGCGACTTCCACCAAATCCAGTCCGGCATCGGCGGCAAGCCGCTGTGCTTCGGACGTCGGAATCACTCCCAGCATCTTTCCTTCATGGTCGACCACTCGGATCGGCGAGAGTCGAATTTGCTCATTGATTCGATGTGTTGTATCAGTAATTGCTGGCAACTCCCGGAAACTCAGGTAACAAGCGGCCCCATTTCCTCGAATGCGGTGCTCATACCGTTCAGGAATGTCTATCGGCCAAGTCTGTCGACGCGGACGAATAGTATTAGCCCGGAACCAGCGTTCCGTCAAGGACTTGGCACTATTCGCATACGAATGAATCAAGTCCCGACCTTCCGGAAACCGTGCCGACCCCCATTTTGAAGTTTTCCACAGGAATAAATCGGCGTTTCCGGCCGATTCTACTGTCGCGGCGGTGAAGTTTTCGAGCAGTTGCTCGAATTGGGTTGAAGGAACGGCCATCATTCGGGAATGACTTTCACATTCTCACTGCGCCCCTCTCAGGTTACGATGTAGCAGGGCGACGAATCGCTCCAGCCGAAGACACAGCGAGGTATCCGATGGCGGTCGAGCTTCAGGACTTCTCCTGGAAAAGGATGATCGAAGCGGTGGAAGCTGTTCGCGAACGTGCGTGTCGAGCCACGGCGGCTTTGCAACAGGCTGGTATTCCATATGCCATTGCCGGCGGGAACGCCGTCGCGGCTTGGGTTGCCCGTGTGGATCGAGCCGCCGTCCGGAACACGCAAGACGTCGATATCCTCGTTCGACGCTCCGACTTTGACGCCGTGAAGGCCGCCCTGGAGGGGGCTGGATTCAAGTATCGCCAGATCCTGGGAATCGAATGCTTCCTCGACGGTCCCAACGGCAAACCTCGCGATAGCGTGCATCTGCTATTTGCCGCAGAAAAGGTTCGCCCCAATTACCCTGCTCCCTCGGCAGATGTCACCGATGCGGTTCCGGCCGAGCAGTACCAGATCTTGTCGCTGGAATCCCTGGTCCGAATGAAATTGAATTCGTTTCGACGCAAAGACCAAGTCCACTTGCTCGATATGCTAGAAGTCGGCCTGATCGACCGTTCGTGGCTCGCACAATTGCTACCGGAACACGCTGCGCGCCTTCAACAGTTGATCGATGATCCCGACGGCTGACGGGTTCCGCTGATTGCTCACCCGGTGGCAGGGATCCTCAACGACGACAGCGCCTCCGCCAGTGCGCGTGCCGATTCGAATCGCAGATTCGGCTCTTTTTGCAGGCATTTCAACACAATTGCATCCAGTTCCGGTGTCGATTGCGCTCCCATTGCCAGCGGCGCAGCGGGTAACGCAGGCGACAGGACACGTGTGATTATGTCCGGCAGGTCACGGCCCACAACCGGGGGATGACCCGTCAGCAGTGCATAGAGTAATCCGCCAATCCCATGGACATCCGTCCGTTCGGTGATCGGACCGTACGTGTCTGAAATCTGCTCCGGGCAAAGAAACCCCGCAGTCCCTCCCTGGGGAACATCGTCCGGTGCTGTCGCGTATCGGGCCAGACCAAAATCACACAACGCAATCCGCCCGTCCTCCTGCAACATCACGTTCGCAGGTTTCAAATCGCAGTGCAGAACACCATGAGAGTGCGCAAAGTCGACAGCGCGCGCCACCTCGCCCACAATCTCGACAATTCTCGCCACAGCGGGATGACGGGTCCGACCCCAACACCCCAGATCGATGCCGTCGACATACTCGGTCACCAGGAACAGGGCACCGCGCGGTGTTGTTCCCCAGTCATCAATCCTCAAGAGATTCGGATGCTTCAATCCCTGCAGGATTTCGTATTCCTTGATCAACGCCGTCGTCGCTCGATCATCGTTCCAACAGTCCCGTTTCAAGAATTTGACGGCAACCGTCCGGCCCGTGGCCCGCTCGCTGGCCCGATAGACCTTGCTGAAGGCTCCGGCTCCCAGAAACTTCTGCAGCACATAGTCCGCGTACGTCGTGGTCCCAACCCGCCGACATGGTGTGCGGGGGGCGGGCGGACGAACCACCGGACGCAGACTGACAGGGACCTCACCTGGACCTAACGGCAATTCTTCGCGAATTCGCTCCAGGGCACGTCGCACGGTTCGCTCGTGAATTGAGAGCGACGAAGCAATCGTCCATGGATCATCGCCCCGCAGTGTTCTGACGAGGACCTCGCGAGCCGTTGCGTCGAGCTTTGTCAGCAGCAATTCCACCTCATCCGCCAGGATTGCGGAGTGCTCCACAGCCAGGTCGTCGGTCCCCGCGGCCTGCAGCCAGCCCGAAGGATCGGTGATTTCCAGGTCGACAGCCCGGCGACCCGCCGTATGCTGCCGTACCGTTCGCGAAAGTTTTCGGAGGGTCACCGTCGCCAGATACGGCCACAAATCATCACTGTCTGGCACGGGACTGTGCCCCTTCCGAGCCGCGACAAAAAAGCTCCGGTAGGCCGACAGCAGGACATCATCAGGGTCAACTCGTCGGGCCAGCTTTCTGGCCAGTCGCGATCGGATCAGTGCGATCAGGCGAAGTCGATAGCGGTGAAAGAGCACTGCGGCGGCGTTTTCATCGCCGCTCTGCCACGCGTGGATCAGATCCTGATTGGAGACTTCGTCCGACATGGCTGCCCATGCTGACAGTCAATCTTGGAAAAATCGAGAGATCCCCGGTTTTCGACGCCCGCCAAACGCCTGTCCTGAGCATTCACTTCCTGAGATCGCTGCCATAACCTCTTGATGGAATCCTGCCATGACCATGGTTGTTACGGAACCCTGCTTCGGCTGCAAACACACCAAATGCATGGTCGTCTGCCCCTGCGACTGCTTCTACGAAGGGGAATCGATGCTGTTCATTGACCCCGATCAATGCATCGAATGTGGTGCCTGCATTTCCGAATGCCCGACTCAGGCCATTTTCCAGGAAGACAGCGTCCCGGAAGCATGGCACGACTACATCGCACTGAACCGCGACATGGCGAAAGTCTGTCCGAATATCGTGCCATAAATCGCAGTTACATCAAGCGCAGCGCCTTGCGCCCCAGATGTGTTCCAACCGTCGCTTGACTCAAGGTGTGACCGTCGAGTTGCAGAGACACAGGCGAGTCCGGTGAAAGGTCGGTCATCACCATGTCCCCCACCTGCAACGCTGCCAGGTCCGCAGTGCTGATCTTGAGGTTCGCCAAAGTGGCTGAGACCTGCACCGAGACTTGCCGGATACCGGTCGGGATGTCGCTGGCGGACAATTCTTCCACGGGAGGCTCTGTTCCCTGAGCATTCAGGGAGCGACCTGGGATCGCCAGGTGAATCAGCCCAGTAGCACCACAGCCATTGACTTCGACACTAAACCAAATGGACGGGAAATTCGCGATCCGACCGGGGACCGCCGCGAGATTCGGCAGGATGGCTGTGACCGCCAGGGGATCGTTCAGCAATACGGTCAGTTCCTGCAGCACCGCTTCATTGAGACGGCCCAGCAATCGCAGTTCAATGCTCGTCATTGCGCGTGCCGCAGTCGTCGAAGCCTGAACTGCGTCGCCACCGAGCATCCCCGCGATCAGGGACTGCACCAGATCTGCGTTCCACACCAGCAGCGATTCCAGGCCTGAACCTTCGTGACGGATCTGACAGATCACGGACGGTTCCGAAACCGCTGCCAGAAACTCGGACGCGGTGGAATGACATGCCCCCACCGGTCGCACGATGGTGCGCGACGGCAGCAGTGTTTCCAGACGCCCCTGCCAGCACTGGCAGATCCCTTCGTGCAATGCATGTACGATCTTCAGGGCTGTTCCGGTCAACGGTTCCGGACGATGAAAATCATGCCGTTCCCAAGCGACGGATTCCGTATCTGGTGACGTCGAAGCCGCCGGAGTTCGAGGTTCCGGTCGCGACGGCGCAACTGCAGAAAGAATCGCTTCAACCTCGGCATGACTGAGAATCTCGCCCATCCCTGCCACCCCTGTGTGAGGTTTCTATTTTCGGATCTGCCCGTTTCCCCGGGCCACCCATTTGTAACTCGTCAGCTCCTTCAACCCGCACGGCCCGCGAGCGTGGAACTTGTCCGTGCTGATCCCGATCTCGGCCCCCAGCCCCAGTTCCCCGCCATCGTTAAACCGTGTGCTCGCATTGACCATCACCGCGGCCGAATCGATTTCCGCTACAAACCGGTCGGCGGCAGCCAGGTCGTTGGTGATGATCGTTTCCGTGTGATGCGAACCGTACGTGTCGATATGTTCGATCGCCTCGTCCAGGGAATCGACGACCCGGGCCGACAGGATCAGGTCCAGGTATTCGGTCCGATAGTCCTGCTCACTGGCGGCCGTTGCCCACGGAATCGCCCGGCAGATCCGATCACAACCGCGGACCGCGACCCCCTGCTCCTGAAGCATCTGCGCGGCCTGCGGCAGGAAGCTGTCGGCAATCCCGGCATGCACCAGGACTGTCTCCGCGGCGTTACAGACACCCGGACGCTGACACTTGCTGTTCTGCAGGATTTCCAGGGCCATCCGTGGGTCGGCGGACTGGTCCACGTAGACATGGCAAATGCCGTCGTAATGCTTGATGACAGGCATCGTCGCCTCGCGCGTCACTCGCTCAATCAGTGATTTGCCGCCGCGTGGAATCGTGACATCAATCATCGACCCCAACTTGAGAAGTTCGCCAACCACCTCCCGCTCGGTGGTTTCCACCAGTTGCACGCCATGTTCCGGCAAGCCGGTTTCCACCAGCGTATCGCGAATGATCCGATACAACGCCCGGTTGCTGTTCAGTGCTTCCTTGCCGCCACGCAGAATCACCGCATTACCGCTCTTCACACACAGCGAAGCGGCATCCACGGTCACGTTGGGGCGCGATTCAAAAATAAAGAACACCACCCCCAGCGGCACGCGGACTCGACTGACCCGCAGTCCATTCGGCCGGACGGAGCCTTCGATGATTTCGCCAATCGGATCCGGCAGCAGCGCGACTTCTCCCAGCGCGCCCGCCATCGCCGCCAGGCGTGTCGGAGTCAGTCGCAACCGGTCGATCTCCGCTGAACTCAGGCCAAACCCCGGGGCGTTGGCCACATCGCTTTCGTTTGCCGCCAGGATTTCAGCGGACCGCACCGTCAGAGACTCGGCGGTTCGTCGCAACCACCGGATTTTCTGAGCGCCCGTCAACGTGGCCAGGCGGCGCGAGGCAACGCGGGCCTGTTGAGCGAGTTGTTGAGCATACGCGGGCCAGGATGACATCGAACCAAATCCGGTGGCTGGAATTCAGCGGGAACACATTGAGAAAGAAATGGCTGACGGAAGCCAGAAGTCGTCGGAGATTGTCATTCGCCGTCGATCGACGTGATTTCGTACCGCAGCGTGCCGCGCGGGACCACCACTTCGACGCGATCCCCGATCTTCTTGTTCATCATCCCGGTAGCCAGCGGGCTGGTCGTCAGGATCTTCATGACGTCGCCCGAGTAGTCTTCTTCACCCGGGCCGACGAACTCATACTGTTCAATCGCCCCGTCACTCAGATCCTTCACCGTGACTCGTGAACCAAACGTGACCACTCCCTTGGGCAGGGTGGATTTGTCGACGATATAGCAGTTCGACAACTTGGTCTTCAGCTGATTGATCTTCGCCTGGGTCATCCCCTGAGCTTCTCGCTGGGCATGGTACTCCGCATTTTCGCGCAGATCCCCCTCGGCGCGCGCATCCGCGATCGCCTGCGAAATCTTCGGCATTTCGTCATCTTCCAGATGCCGAATCTCTTCACGGAGCTTGTCATAACCTTCACGGGAAATCGGTTGGCGTTCCATCATCGAACTCCTTGTCACGACCGCCGATTCAATTCCAGAACCAGCGGTTTCGAGCAGGCAAAAAGCAAGCACGGGCGATATGGCCGATCGCCCGTGCTCTCAAGTTGTTGAGCGGAAGTATAGCAAAATACAGCGGAAATGCTATCCGACTTCGGACCAATTCCCGGACTTGCCACTCTTTAGAACCGCGTCGCAAACCTTCTGGGTTTCCAGGGCGTCGCGGAAGGTCGGACCGACTGGAGTCCCCTTGGCGACCCCTTCCAGGAAGTCGTAAACGTGATGCACAAAGCTATGCTCGTAACCGATTTGCAACCCGGGAACCCACCAGTGACTCATGTACGGATGATCGCCATCGGTGACGTGGATCGAGCGCCAGCCGCGCAGCGGGCCCTCGTCCTTATGGCTGAACCACTGCAGGCGGTGCAAGTCATGCAGATCCCACTTGATCGAGGCATGTTCGCCATTGATTTCAAACGTATATAACGCCTTGTGTCCACGGGCGTAACGGGTGGACTCGAACAGTCCCAGTGAACCGTTGTCAAACCGGCACAAGAACGCACACGCATCGTCAATCCCGACCTTTTCGACCTTGCCCGTCAGAGTGTGCTTGCGCTCCTTGATAAACGTCTCGGTCATTGCGGTCACGTTCTGGACGCCGCCGTTCAACCAGATGGCTGTGTCAATACAGTGAGCGAGCAGGTCTCCGGTTACGCCACTACCGGCCGCGGCCGCGTCCAGTCGCCACAAAGCCGTCCCCCCTTGAGGCAAGTCGGCCGAGATCGTCCAGTCCTGCAGGAAGTTGGCCCGATAGTGGAAGATGCGTCCCAGCCGACCTTCGTCGATCAACTGCTTGGCATACGTGACGGCGGGGACTTTGCGATAGTTGTACCAGACGGTGTTGACAACGCCGGCCTTTTCCACGGCCTGGCACATCAACTCGCCCTCTTCCGCGTTCATCGACAGCGGTTTCTCACACAGGATCATCTTCCCGTTGGCGGCGGCAGCAATCGCAATGTCGTGGTGCAGATTATTCGGAGTACAGATATCAATGGCATCAATATCTTTGCGTTCAACCAGTTTCCGCCAGTCGGTTTCGACCGATTCATAGCCCCAATTGTCCGCGAACTCCTTCACCTTTTCGGCATCGCGCGCACAAACCGCCTTCAATACGGGATGGTATTCGGTCTTGAAGAAATTGTTGACCTTGCGGTACGCGTTGGAGTGCGTCCGCCCCATGAAGCCGTAGCCGACCATCCCGATATTGATTGGTTTGCTCATTGTTGTTTTTTCCGAAATGGTCGACGAGCCTGCCTGCGGACGGCTCGAAATCGACGTCAAAAGATGAAGTAGATCCCCGAAGCAGGGATAGAATGTCAATTTCACACAGCGAGGTCAACCGACCCCGTTCGTCGCCACAAATCGTGTCATTTGCTGCTGTTACAATCCAGGCGACGCCTTTTCCGTAGCTTCCGCGTCGTCCGTGTCCAACTGCTTTCCCTGCATTTCCAGTGGGTTGCGGGCAACGCTGGCGCTGGGCAAATCAGTGTGTCGGACACAATGATTCTGTTTTTTGCCGTAACGCATTCTCCGGTATTCTGATCAGTGGAATCCGTGGCATCAGTGGTAAAAAACCTGGGCAAAGATCGCTTGCTAACTCACGGCGATCAGGATCGCCCGGTAATGACAGGCACTCCCCGCCATGACAAGCAGGTGCCAGACCGCGTGCGAATACCGGACCCGGGAACTCAGTCTCAGGAACACCGTCCCCACCAGGTAGCACGCCCCGCCCGCCACAATCATGGCGACCAGCGATGCAGGTCCCCGCCGTGAAAACTCGAACAGGGACACAATGGGCATCAGTCCGAGGATTCCGTAGGTGAACTTGTCAGCCCGGGAAAGATCCCGCACCTGGATGACTCGCACAATCCCCGCCAGCGTACAGACCCACATCAGCACCAGGACTACCGGCCACCAGCCGTGACTCAGGTAGATCACTGCCAGCGGAGTATACGTCCCGGTGATCAACAAATAGATGCTTGCCTGGTCCAGCGCCCGATACCACCGCCGCCTGGCAGTGTCATGAAACAGATGTGACAGTGTCGAAGTACAATAGACGGCAATCAACGAGCCTGAATAGAACCCGCAGGCAACCATGACCGGCACGGTTGCGTTCGCGGCCACCAACATCAAGTATCCCGTCGCGACCACGCTCAAAACCAGACCAACAACATGTGTCAGCAGGTTCGCCAATTCATCCGCAGGACGCTCGGGGCTGGTCATGAACTTGATCTCGTAGTGAAGCCGCGGGTTGCCGAACGGTCGATCTTTCATACTGGACGCCAGCACACGTCGGCCGCAGTGGCAACAATTTCCCGTAGCTTGAACGAGGCCTGCGATCGCCAGCAGTGACCCTTTGCAATAGGGACAGCATCGCTGGAGCGGTAGGCGATGTTCCAGCCATCCGAGGAGCATTATGGAAACGAACACGCCAGCGATCGAGGTCATGAATTCACCGATCGTGCTGGGGTCATGCATCCTGGCTTTTCCACACCACAAGTAAACCAGTCCGCTCCAGCCAAACCCTCCGATTCCGATGATGATGACAGTACACCAAGACACATCCCCCAAGTTTTTTTGTCAAACGGGTTGAACGGCGCCTCGAAGCCGATAAGGCTGACGAAGATCACCGCAAAACTGGCGGGAATCACGATCAAAGATGATTTGCGCGATGCATTCATCTGCCGACGAATCTCTGCCACTGTGCGAACTTGGAGTTCATCCGTCTGCTATTGACAAGCCGCGGCGAGTCGCTTTTGTGGTCAGTCTTGTATTTGTGATGTCTCATGATGTGTTTTACTGGTGGCTACACTTTGTGGCAAGAAAGTGCTCACGCGTAGACGTGGTGGATTATGATGCTGCTTTGATTAAATCCACCAGGATGCAATTCAGGCGGTTGACAGGCATTAGATTTATCGGAATAATCGTCACTGTGGCACAGTAGCACTCATGTGGCCAGATCGGATTTCCGGGAGGGTAAAGTGCTTCGTCGTTGGGAGTATGCAAGGGAATTGTTGCTGATGCCTTGCACTCAAGTGACGGCTGCGGCGGCGCTTCTAGTGACCTACGCGGCACTTCTTGCTCATTCTGCAACTCAGCATAGTCCGACCCATCTTGAACCCGCATTTCTCGCGGCTGGCGTTAGCCACTGGCAACTTGGTCGTTTTGAGCTGTATCGCGTCAATCCCCCCTTTCCTCGTATGGTCGCGGCACTGCCGGTTTTGGCCTCCGGTTGCAAAACAGACTGGACGAACTACGTCGATCGCCCCGGCTCAAGAGCGGAATTCACTGTCGGCCAAGATTTCATGCGTATCAATGGAGCACGATCAGCGACGCTACTGATTTATGCGCGGTGGGCGGGAATCCTGTTCGCCGTAGTTGGCGGAATTGCTGCGTATTGCTGGGCGAATGATATGTACGGCGAGGGAGCTGGGCTATTATCGCTTTTGTTATGGGTCTTGGAACCGAACCTGATGGCGCACGCGGAGTTGGTAACTCCCGATTGTGCGTGCTGGTCGCTCGGAGTTATCGCGGGCTATGCCTACTGGTCATGGCTGGCGCGTCCAAGCACGTTCACAGCGCTATTGGCCGGCGTCGCTCTCGGCATGGCTCAGCTAACGAAGCTGACGTGGATATCGTTGTATGCGATTTGGCCGATCATCTGGATTACGACATGCTATTTGGAACGTCGCTCTTCGCTGCCCGAATGCCGAGCAAATCGCCATTTCGGTCGTTCGGCAGTTCAAATGGCCTGCATCCTGGCGACATCGCTTTATGTGACAAATTGCGGATATTGCTTCGAGGGAGTTGGGCGGCCGCTTGGGTCGTTTTCGTTTGTGAGCACGTTGCTCGCGACGCCTGATGCTGGCGGCTCATTGGGGAACCGCTTCAGTGCCACTGCATTTGCAATCCTCCCTGTTCCGCTGCCCGAACAGTACGTTCTGGGTTTCGATACGCAACTGCGCGACTTCGAACGCTTCCCCGTTGCCTCTTATCTTCGTGGTGAATGGAAGCACGGCGGATGGTGGTATTACTACCTCTATGGAATGTTCGTCAAGTTGCCGGTAGGCCTGTTGGTGATGTGTGTTGGGATAAGCGTGCACAGGCTCATCGCTTGGAAAAGCAGTCGCTCGAAGAGATGCACGGACTATCCTGTGGTTATTACTGTTTTGGCGATCGTAACAGTAGTCAGCATACCACGTTCATTCGCACTTCACCTGAGGTACGTGTTCCCTGCGGTAGCTCTCATCGTCGTGTTTTGCGGGCAGTGGGCTCTGATCTGGAGGCGGGTGCCGGAGTTTGCTTCATTTCATTCGGCGGCGACAGTGCTGTGTGCACGCCTGATTTGTGTTGCGTGCATCGCTGACATGTGTATGGAAAACGCGATTTCTTACCCAAACCAATTGTCCTATTTCAATTGGGCTTCCGGAGGCTCCCGGGCGGGATGGAGGCATCTGCTCGGAAGTAGCTTCGATTGGGGGCAGGATATCGTGGGTGTAGAGGCCGCGTTGAAGAAGAGTTGCCATTTTGCGACGGGGCCACCTTTTGAGGTCCCTGTCGTCACGTTTGAGCACTTTCCAAATGCCGCCTTGAACTCCAATCTGCGCATCATGCCGTTGTCCGAAGCGATCACCTCAATGATGAGGCAGCCTGACGGCACGCGTGTCATCGTCGTGTTCATTGATTTCGCGATGCACCAATACGAAGGGATCCTGCAGCTCACGGACGCAATCCGATGTGCATGTCCGGATCAATCTCTCGGAATGCCTGTTGTGGAGCAGTACGGCACGTTCGTTGTAATCCAGTTTCCAATGCCAGGTAGTATGCACGGAGAATCGCATGATGAGGAATAGTCGAAGCTTGAAGGGTGTTGTGTGCGTAGCCTCGATCCTTGTCATCGGCACCCTGTCGATGACGCTGGTGGCAGCACCCCCTGAGGTTACTGGGAGTAAGTGCCAGAGTTCGACATGTACAAACGCGATCTATCTTACGGAAGATAATGGATCATTCGTCGATGGATGCCAAAAGGACGCAGCTGGTGTCTGTGTCCGAAGCATCGATAATGGGGCATCCGTCTGCTATACATGCACCGGTGCTTCGAGTTCATCTGACCTGTGCTTCAATAGCACAGTCGCGACAGATACTTGCACGGCACAGGGAGTCGGCAGTTGGACGTACTCCCCCTGTGGCACGAAGAACAAACAGCGCTGCGCTGCTGGAGGTTCGGGGCCATCCGGGTGTTGTGATACTGGTACGCTGCTGACGAACACGACAGACGCCTGTCAGGGACCGCTTTGCAGTCTCGGAGCGTAGGTCGTGCGACGAGATGGTCAATGCAGTGTCGCGCTGCGTCACTGCATTGACCTCATTTGCGCTACAGATTCCACTTGGCGCTATATGTTCACACCTCCTGATTGGAATGACACGTGCAGTTAAAATGGCTGTCTGGATCAACTCGGTTTGTTGCCTATTCGGCACTTGTCTTTGCGTATTGCGTAAGCATTCCGCAGGTTCACGGCGAGAACGATGACGTCAACGAAGTTGCAAACAGCTGCGTTCTCGCCATCGAAGCCATTGAGACAGTTCAAGCCGGAGTATTGAACGCAGTGCCGCGCTCGGTGCTTCCGACGAAAGCCGAGGTTACCGACACTGGAAATCTTGTTTTGAATGATTTCACCGTTGCGTGGGATAGGTCGTCCGGATGCACCCTTGTCGAGGGGCGATTCTTTACGGTTACACAGGGCGTCGGGCTGTTTACTCCTTTCAAGGGAGCCTATAACGGCAAGGTGTTCAAGACGATTAATACAGAAATAAAGAACGGGCAGATAATCGAGGCGGGGGCGAATCTCTCGAAATTCCGTCACGTCGCGCTTCTGTTAGGCTATGGCGTCATCGAACATCCAACAAGGGATGTGGCGCAGGTTCTGGCGAGCGGGCCCGTGTCCCCGGCAAAAGGAGTCGACTCGAACAACGGGTTCCCAGTTCTTGAAGTTAAGTATTCTCACCATGAGGGCTCGTCGCAGGAAACCCCCATGCTTTTGCGCGTGTTTGTCGATCCCGATCACGATGCTTTACCGGCGCGAATTCAGTGCATCAAGGTCAAAGAGCAGACACTGCATACCGAAGTTGTCGTCAGCAAGTTCCATCGGACATCGGCAGGATTATGGGTCCCGATACGAGGGACACTTCAACTGTTTGACGTGAGTATTCATGCTCCGCCTGGATATACGTTTGCCGACGTCGTGAAGATGCCGATGGAGGAGCGGAAAAGAATCGGGGCAAATTACATACCGGCACCGATCGATCTTCCCGAAGAAATTATCATCGCGACTCATGACCTGCACGTGAATTCGAAACTATCCACCACTGATTTGGATTTTGAATTCCCAGAGGGTGCGATCGTGTTTGACTCATTTAATAATGTCACTCTGAAAGCTGGAGCGGATGGTTCACTTCGGCCAAATGAGAACACTCGAACTGCATCTCAAGATCGTGAGTCGCGTTTGGAGTCGTGGTCATTCAGGAATCGTTGGTTGATCGGCTGCAACGCAGTGGCAGTCTGCCTGATTGTGTTCGGCGTGGCATACCGAAGGAGGCGCCAATGAGGCTAGCGTGGGGCGGGATCGCAATCATTGGATTGTCATTCGCAGCCATCGCCGCCTCAAAATGGCGGTGCAATGCGGAGCGGAAGCCGGTACAGGGCGAGGTGTTCTATCTCGAAGATGGTGGAGCCCGCGATTTCGGAAAAGTCCCTGAATGGGAGATTCTGAAAACACGGTTTCGAATTCGAAACAACAGTGACGAGACGGTGGTCTTGAATCCAGTGATCTCAAAATCGTGCGGTTGTACGGAAGCGAGTCTATCGAATTCTCGCTTGCCACCAGGAGAGGAAACGGAGTTGCACGCACAACTCAGCGCTTCAAACACTCGCGGTCAGCGTCGTGTCGTAACCGCGACTGTCGCAGTCGTCGAACCGGCGAATGCACCAGGCTTGGTCTTTCATCTGAGTTATTCCTGCGAAGCACAATGGTCTGTTGTGCCAAATGAGATTAGGATTTCTGGACATTCCGGAGAGACAGTGGCAGCTGAATTCACTGTGCGTTCGGCGAGGAAGGTGGACTGTGACGATTTGGTTGTGGCAACCACTGTTCCCGATGCAAGAATCAGGAAGTCCCATCCATCGGTCACGGACAATGAAATTGCGTGGAAGATCGAAATCGATTTTCCGTGTCCCGGATCGATCGGAAACAAGACGTACAGTGTCTCGACGAATTGCGTGAACGATCCGAAGTCCGTTCTGACTGCATACATCAATTGCCGTACGCTGCCTCGTGTGCGAGCGACGCCGCCGGTACTTCATCTCGTAAAGTCAGCAGAAGACTCCGGCGTTGTGTTCTCAGGGGAAGTTGCGATTTCTGCTGCAAAAGACGAAGACGTGATCGAGATCGTTGAAGTTATTTCAGACGAAGGAAGTACGTTGACTGCCTTTGCTGATCGGAAGAATTCCGATGGCTGGGTGTTGTCAGCGCGTAGAAGCGTAGTCGGAGCGGCTCCTCGCTTCGGTCGCGTGCGAATTCGATATAGAATCGGAGAGTGTGTTGAAGAGGTGGATGTGCCGTTCATTCAGCAAGACAATTGAAATCTAATTCCGGGGGTAGTGACCAGCTACTGATTTGGATTCAGGACGCCAGACTGGCAGCGCTGCAGACTGGCAGCGCTGCAGACAGATGTCCCGCACGACGTCGAGGCAGGTTGTAGGACTCGACCCAACTTGCCTCGGCTATTCTTCCGACTTGCGTGGCGTGATCATTTCCACGCTGACGAGCTTGTCGCCGCGGCGGACGACGAGTTTTAACACGTCGTTCGCTTCCAGGCGGCCGAGGTCTTCCTTCAGCAGCTTGCAGGACTGGACCAAGTTGTCCCCCACGAACAGGATCAGGTCGTTGGGCAACAGGCCCGCCTTTTCGGCTTGCGAACCGGGGAGGATGCGGTCGATGTAGGCGGGAGTGCGGTTCAGGACGTCCGGGATCGTCACGATGCCGAAGTCGAGCGATTCATAGCGGCGGGGACGGGGTTTCCCGGGGCTGTCCTCGTCCTCATTCTTGCGCTTGTTGGTGAAGTCGCCCGTGATGATCTGCTGAGTGATTTCCTTCAATTCGGAAATCGGCATCACGTAGTTCAGCCAGGTATTGGTCTGTGTATTTCGCAGTTCCTTGCCGAGCATCCCCAGCAAGCGTCCGTCCGTCGTGGTCAGGACTCCACCGGCCGCGCCAGAGTTGTTGGTGACGGCGTCCACGACGTAGATCGGACCCGTGTATGGAGACTCGAACGCGCCGCGGCGGGCGGCGAGTGTGGTCCTGGCCGAGATCACTCCGTGCATGACCGTGACCGGTTCGTCACCGGTGGCCACCTTGAAAGCGTTGCTGAAGGCGAGGACTCGGGTCCCCGGAGCGGCCGTGGCTGCCTGATTCAGATCAAAATACGGAAGACCTTCGGCTTCGATCTTGAGGACGGCCATGTCGAGTGGCGGTTCGGCACCGAGGACCTTTCCCTGGAAACGGCGGCCGTCGTCGAGGACGACGTTGACTGTGTCGCCGTCCAGGATGTGACTCCAGACAGTCACGATGTGTCCGTTCGGCGAGACCAGGAAGCCGGATCCATAGGCGTGCAACTTCTGCCCGCCGCCGGCTCCGAAGATCTTGACGACTTTGGGTGAGACCGCGGCGATTGATTCGACGGAAGACTGTGCTTGGGCGATGGAAGTGATGGCGGTGGCGAACACGACGAGGCAAGTGCGCAGGATGACCTTCCCCCACGATGGGAATTTTGCCAGAGGGCTGACGCCCGGAGAACCGGGGGACGGATGTCCACCGTTCAGAATTGTCGTTGGTTGCATGAGGTCACTCAATTCCTGTTACCGGCCTCTGGCTTCTTCTCGTCCAGCACTTCCAGGGTCAAAACTTCAAACGTGGCAAAGTCGACATCGGCGTGACGCACGGAAAACCGGCTGGGAAATCGCTTGCCGGCGAAATCGCCGTAGTCCAGGAAGCGGACTTCACACGGATCGACATCGTTTCCGAGCCGCGTATCAAAGCCGACGAAGGCTCCGTCGGCCTTCCGGAAATACCACGATGTTTCCACTCCGGCTTTGCGGGTCAGCAAGACATCCACCTGGACGTTGCGTCCTTCCAGGGGTTGGCTGCCGACATACTGGAATTCCGTGAACGCGTCCGTCCCCTTCGTCAGCAGCAGCTTGAATTGATAAAGCGCAGCCAGCAGGCCGCCGGAACCGGGGGGTTCATCCAGAAAGTCGCCGGAATCCAGGGACTGCAGGCCAGGTCGGTTGGGAAGTTGCAGGCCGAGTGCTTTTTCGCTCAGCGATAACGCGAACTCTTCACCCATCGTTGTCCGGCCGGTCAGTTTCCAGCGGCCAGTGGCGGAACGCCAGCTTTGCAGGTTGGCCAGGCCACCCAGCACCCGTTGCTGTTCCTGCAGATTGAAGTAGTAATTGGCGTAGCCTGCCTTCTTGACAAACATCTTCTTGTATTCGTCGGGCAGTTCTTCCTTGGGAAGCTTGGCCGACTTGTGCGGGTTCAGATCGTCGGGGGCTGGTTTGGGCTTTCCCCTGGGGGCTTGCGGTTGCTTCGGCTTGAGTTCCGATTCGCGATGCAGCGCCCGCAATTCGACGATGATTTCCTGCTTCCTGCCGTCGCGACGGTAGACCAGCGGCAGGGACCAACCCTTGGGGTAGATCCCCAGGATGTTCTTGAACTGATTCACGCTGCCGATCGGGCGGCCGGCGAACGAGACGATTTCGTCGTCTTCGCGCAGTCCGCGGCGGTAGGCGGCGGACAGATCCAGGATGCTGTCGACCACCACTTCCCGATCAGAACCGGATCGCACGGTGGCTCCCAGCGTGGCGTGGTCGACAACGTGTCCCCCCCGCAGATAGTCCATGAAGTGCTTGATCTGGTTGATCGAGATCGCATACCCTGCCCCGACGTTGACGCGACCCCGTTTTTCGACACTGATGCGGCCGTTGATGCCGACCAGTTCACCCGCGGTATTGAAGAGCGGGCCGCCCGAGTTTCCGGGGTTGATCGAAGTGTCGACCTGGATGCAGTCGGTGTATTCCAGCAAAGTCCCGGCCGGATACTGATAGCGGTGCAAACCGCTGACGATCCCGGCCGTGACGGTCGGTTGGAAGTCGGTCGCCAGCAGGAACGGATTCCCCATGGCATAGGTCCAGTCCCCGACGGCCAGTTTGTCGCTGTCGCCCAGGGTCGCATGCGGAAAATCATCACGTCCCAGCAGTTTGACCAATGCCACATCACCGGTGGGATCGATCCCGACAATCACCGCATCGTACAGGCGACCATCATTCAGGCCGCACTTCATGAAGTCGCCACAGGCACTGGTGACGTGGAAATTCGTCAGGGCATAGCCGTCGGCTGTGATCAGGACACCTGAACCACCACCACCGCCATCGGACGAAAAGATGGCCACGACCGAGGCGGCGACCTTGTGGACGATGTCGATCCGCTGCTGCTGCGCCTGCATGACGGCACTGTCGGTCGCCAGGACCGGCGTACAAATCGCGGCGACGCACAGGAGGGAGCCGAAGGCGATTGCCAGCCGATGCCGTGGATGACGCATATCTGTACCTGCTTCCAAGTCTGCTGACGTTCCGTGTCAACTCGTTCGCTATTTCACTACCTTGGCATCGACGAACAGAACGCGGTCGCCGATGTCCAGTTCATCCTCGCCAAATCCAACGGTAATCTCCAGTTCGACGACCCCGGTGACATCCAGATCCAGCGGTTGCGGCGATTGACCCGCCCGGGCCGCTCCCTTGAACAGGACCTTGCCGTCCCCCTTGATTGTCACATCGGCGTTGCCAGCGCGGAGCGAATCATCGATCCCGAACAATGTCTGGAACCGCCGGTAGTCGCCTCCGATCCGGTATTTCAATACGGTCAGCGAGTGAACAGAAAGTCCCTTGGAGTAGGTCCTGTTCCCCAGGCTCAAGCTTTGCCCGTCAAAACTGCGATCACGTCGGTAGTCCCAGACGAAGTCGAAAAACGGCGTGTGCCGGACATCGCGCGGTTCCATGTTGGACAGGTAGGCGATCTTTCCCTGGCTGTAATCGACCACGCGAACGCTGGCGGCGGGGACGGTCAGATCCGCTCCGGAAACCAGCTTGACCTTCCACGCGTTGCCGTCCCAGAGAACGGTTTTGGCGAACAGTTGATCGCCCGTCGTCAGGTCGATCGTGGCCGCGGTCCTGCCGGACATCAGTTCCCGTCTGGCATAAATCAGGCCGAAGACGCGATCACGTTTGACGGGGATGTCGTCGCCGTCCAGTTGAAACTTGATCGTCGATTCGTCGACCGAGCCGATGACGCCATCCAACCGGTCCAGCACATCATTCTTCCGCACGGCGATCTGATCCTTGCGGCTGCCGGTCTTGGAGGTCATTTCCAGCCAGACAGTCTCCACCTTTGGATCCGGGGGAGCGAACCGGATGCTGCGGATCAGATTGAGGGGAAGTTTCAGTTCACCCATTTGGGAATGCGTGAGCGTTGCTTGGGTGGTCGATGATGTAAAGCTGGTCGCGCGCAAGATTGTGGCATCGACCAGTCGGATCTCGAATGTGGGAGCCGTGCTGGCGGGTGGTGCATCCGGGCCGGGAACACGGATGGCGAGCAACTCGGCGGAAGGAAGGCTGACAGATCCGGTCGGGGTCTTCAGGACGACCTCGTCGGCGGTGAGGCGTTCCAGATTGCCGACATGCTGTTCTCCCTTGAGGGTCGCCACTTCGACCGGTGGTGCGGCCGTCGCAAGAAACATCAGCAAGGCGGGCCAGGCGGTCATTGTCGAATCATCCTCGTGGTTGTAGATGCTGTCGTCGCAGGGGGCGCGGACATCCTGTCCATTTACGACAATCGTTGCTCTGGATTACTTGCTCCGGGCGGTTCGCTCGGTCTGCTTGCGGAAGTACTGATCGATGGCTCGTTGATAGTGGGAGGGGAAATTGCGGTTCAGGTCACTCTTGGCCCTGGCTTGATCCTTGTCCGGCAGGTTGCCCCACTGGCCATCCTTGCCAAACTTCTTCTTGTCGACCTCGCCAGGGGCTTCGGCCCCCTTCACGCTGCTGTCGTTGGCGGGATTGCTGGACTGGTTGTTCTGTCCCCCTTCACCATCCCCGCCGCCACCGCCGCCCCCCTGTTGCTGTTCGACCTTCTTGATGATTTCGTCCAGTTCACTGATGATCCGCTCCTGCACCCCCTGGACCCGTTCCCCGGCTCGACCCAACTCGAGTCGCCTTTCAGAATCGCTCATCAGCCGGGCGACCTCACCCAACGACTTTTCTTCCAGCCCCTGCAGGTCGGCCTGCATCAGGGTGGCGGTGGCCGAGTACCGGACGGGGACTCGTTCGACATTTTTCAACAGTTGTTCCAGCGACTGCAGAGCCGGCTTGATCTCCAGCAATCCCTGCTGTGCAACGGCCTTGAAGAAGAACAGGCTGGCAGGATCGACAACTTGACGCGGATCGACGGCGTTCAACTGATCGATCGCCTCGTCGAACATCCGGCGTTCGACCAGATAGCGGCCATAGAACAGGGACAGGTTGGAGACTTCCAGCGGATCGCGCCCCGGCTGCTTCAGAAACGTCCCGTCGGGCGGCAGCAGGATGGGGGACGACGCGTTGCAGGCGGTCACCAGTTTGGCGGCATCCGCATCGATGGCGGCAAACGACCGGACGACCAGTTCCAGGACCCGATCTGCCTCTTCGGAAACCGCGTCGCCAGCCCAGACGGCGGCCAGATCCCGCTGCTGTTGTTCGGTGACATTCGGCTGCGCCGCCGCCCAGTTCAGGATCTGGGTCCGGGCTTCTTCCAGCTTCGTCGGGGCATACACCTCGTTGGCCGCGTGACTCAAGGAAACCAGTGAGGCACACAGGGCGATTGACAGCGAGTGAACGTGCATCCGCATTTGGAAACCTTCGCTGAAAGATCGGGACGTTGGACGGGCTGGAAACGCAGGATCGTGATTATTCGTTTTTGCCGGTGGCCAGGTCATGCGTGGCACGCTGGACCTTGGCCTGACGGTCAGACAGTTGTTTCAGTTGCGAGACGAGATCGACATCCAGCGCCTGTTCCCCATCGACCATCCGCCCAAACTGCTTCGTGCGGCGATTAACGCGGTATTGCAGGGAGCGGAGCATTTTCAGTTCCGCCAGCTTGTTGACCAGCGGCGACTGTTGTTGCTGCTGCTGTTGCTGTTGTTGCTGCTGTTGTTTCTTGTCCTTGAGTTTTTCGAGTTCCTTCTGCAGGGCTTCCAGGATTTCCCGCAGCGATTCGACGATATCCTGTTCGATATTCTGGGTGATTTCACCCACGTCCGCTCGTTCCAGACGGCGGGCGACGGTCAGCATGTCGTCGCGGATCTGTTCGACCGCTTCCGGGAACGCGACCGAGGACCCTTCTTCCTTGAGCAGGGTCAGGGCCTTGGCAGCCAGCAGAGTGATTGCTTCCTCATTGCGGGCCAGTTCGACGGACCGATTGCGATGTCGGTCGTTGCGTTTGTCGACGGGGACGGCGTGGATGCCAAGCGTCCCGTTGTTCACCGCTTCCTGCTGCAGCAGCATGTCACGGAACCGCGCCTCCAGCGCGGCCAGCACCATGGCTCGTTCTTCTTCGCGCAGTTGTCGCAGGATTTCTTCCAGCTTTTCTTTAGCTTTCAACAGGTTGGCCAGGGCCTGATCCTGATTGTCGGACGCCTTGTCGTTCTTTTTCTTCTTCAGCTCCTCGATGGCCCGATCCATCTCTTTCTTGGCTTTTTCGATTTCATCGCGACCGGGCGTCTTGTCCGATTTCTCAGCATCATCGCTCTGATTCTGGTCTTGCTGCTGCTGATCCTGCTGGGGTTGGTCCGGCTGATCCTGGGGCTGACCCTCTTGGGGTTTACCGGGTTGAGGCTTGCCCGGCTTGGGTTTTCCGGGCTTGGGCTTCCCACTGTCACTCGGCTTTCCCTCCTTGGGATCGCCAGGCTTGGGATCTTTTGAGTCACCCGGTTTCGGATCTCCAGGCTTGGCCTCTTTCGGCTCGCCGGGTTTTGGGTCACCAGGTTTCGGTTCGCCCGGTTTGGCTTCCTTGGTTTCCCCGGGCTTGGATTCCTTCGGATCGGTGGGCTTGCCACTGGGATCCTTCTTGTCCGGATTCTTTGGATCTCCCTCCTTGGGATCACCGTCCTTGGCATCGCCACCCTTGGAGTCCTCGTCTTTCGTATCACCGTCCTTCTGGTCGCCATCCTTTTTGTCGGAGGCTGTTCCGTCCTTCTTTTCCTTGTCGGACTTCTTCTGCGCGTCCTGGCCGTCGATTTTCTGGACGAGCTTTTCGGTACCTTCGGCCACTTTCTTTTGCTGCTGTTGCAAGTCATTGGGGTCCGCTCCGCGTTCGGTGTTGATGCGGGCGTCGGTCTGCTTGGCGATCAGCTTGTCGACATCTTTAATCAGGTCCTTGATGCGGGCCCGTTCCTTTTCGATTTCGTCGTGACGATCTTCGCTCATCAGCAGTTCCAGGACGGCCTGCATGTGAACGATGACATCTTCTTCGCGTTCGATGGCTTCGCCGAGCTGATCTTTCTTCAGGAACTCGGTGATCTTCAGCAGTTGATCGTGAACGCGCGTTTCCTGGCTTTTTCCCTTCGCCCGGAACAGCAACTCGGCGCGCTGCGGATCATTCTTCCGCAAGTATTCGGACAGTTGATGCAGGGTGTCTTCGAAGCGTTGATAGCGCAGCGAGATCGCATCCTGGGTTGCCGACAAAGGAGCGGCCACCGGGGCGTCGCCGTTGGCGGGTTTCGCCGGTGGAGTCACTTGAGCGGGGGCAGCATCCTGGGCGCTGACGATGCGGGCCAGACCGATGCAGGCGACCAGACTGAACAGCCGGAACAAAGCGAATCCCACTGATTTCATCGCTCGATCTCCCTGTGAACTCCATGTTCGTCCGGTCCAGCCGACCGAACCCTGTACAGTATATCCTCGACCAGCCAATCCGTCGCCATCCGTTTTTCCCCGGAAACCCCTGAAAATCGTGTGCCACGGGAACCTGAATGTCGCCGATTCGCAGGGACATCCGTCCGATTTCACCATCGATCGGGGGCATTCCGATCGCCAGCGAGCTGACGCCCGCAAAACCGAAGAACGACGCTCCCCCGCTTCGACCGCACTTCGTAACTAATCCAACAGTCCCTTAATGGCGTTCTCTTTTCGTTTCCGTTTCGTCTCTTCCAGCAATTCCTGCTGAGCCTTGATGTTGGCCTTCAGTTGTTCCACAACCTCATGGAACTTCGCGAGTTCCCTCATTTCAGACAGGATTAGTTCCATCGACTGAATCATCGTGTCCAGGGAATCACCTGCCTCGTCCATCGGCCCGGTTGGACTCGTGTTTTTGTCCAGGGCGAGCTTAAACAGTCCCAGGGAAGTGTCGGTGGCCGGGAAGCTGGTCCCGTTGATCTGCCGCAGTGGGGCAATGATCCGGTCGTCCAGACGCTCCAGCATGAGCGGAGTATCGGCAGCGTTGTTGACCAGTTCTTCCCGGATGTCCACGAACGAGGATTCGACGCCCGAAGTTTCGACAGCGTTTTTCCGCACAGCGTGCAGCGACCGGTCCGCACAGGCGGCCAGGCCTTGGCTGAGGTCCATCATGCGTTCGGCATCCGGTGCAGTGCCGGCCTGTTTCAGCGTGGCGGCTTCGTCCGCTCGTTCCCGTTGAACCCTCAATTCCTGCCGGGCCTGTTTCAACTCGACAATGATCTGCTCGAACCGCTTGCGGATGTTGATTTCGCGGGCATACAGCATCGACAGCAGTTCTTCTTCGGACACGATCGTAAAGACGTATTTCATTCCGTACGCGCGATGTGCGGGGAGTTCCGAAACCGGCACCTCTCTGGGAGGCTCGGTCTCGGTGCTGACCGTTGCAGCCTTGACGGGCACCGGCTTTGAAGCCTCAAGGACAGTGCAGCCGTCGATGGCCGAGACACTGACCATCAACTTCTGGCCGATCGACAAATCCAGCGGAAGTACGTCGAACCGTTCAAACGGCTCGGACTCGCTCCGTTGCAGAGTCAACTCTCGCAGGCTCCTGTCAGGCGGTGACTGGAACATCCGCGGCGACCACGCTTGTGCATCGTCAATCCGGTAATCTAATCGGGCGGACACAACACCGTAGTCGTCGGCCAGCGTCCCGGCGATCGGAATACGGGCTTTGCGGGTAATCGAGGAGCCGATCCCCTTCAGTTCGGTTGTAACCAGCGGCGGTTGATCCACGATGCCGTTGATGGTGAATCGCGCCGGACTGATGCTGGTGATTCCATCAGAGTCCTCCAACACAATGCGGATGGCTGTGTCCGCGGGGAGCGGCAATGGGAACGTCAACGGCTGGTTGGTTTCCGCGGCACTCCGCAAAAGTTCCGGCAACTTCGTGGCACCATCCGGTGCCAGAACGAACGGCAATGCAATCTGATCGGCTGCGCCGGACCAGATCGCCTGCGTCATCAAATCCGGACAGGGAACCTGGATTTCTGGCCTGCCGTCCAGCGATTTCAAGCTGATCGACGCGATTGGTATGCCAGCGCTTCCGGCGGTCGCGTCGGGGGCGTGCAGGTTCATTTCCCAGCGTTCAGGTCCTGCGTCCCCTTCGATCCGCAGGTGCTGCAGTGACTTGTTTGACAGCACATTCAAGACGAAGTCCGTCGCGAGTGGCAACGAAGTCTGAGCCCCATTCACTTCATGCTGCGTGCGCACGACTTTGCCATCGGAACGCTGGTTCAAGCCCGTGTACTCGGGGAACAGGCAGTGCAGCGTGATTTGAGCGACGTCGGGCGGTTGAACGACGTGAACGTGGTAGGCCGAGGCGTTTGTGAAGTCGCCCCCGGTGACCCACAGGTCGGCATCATCGAGCAATCCGGGCAGCGTGTGGCGGAACGGCTGGTCACCGACACGGGTCAGGTAGACTCGCACGTTCCCCCGGCCGTTGGCCAGGCGGGCGTCGAGCCGAACCTGGGACGGGGCCTTCTTCCCGTGGGGGACATCCACCTGCAAAGTCAGATCTGTTCCCTTGGCGTGCTTGTATCGGCCATTCGTGAAATCGCGGATCCGATCGCCCGGCTGGGCGACGACGCGTATGACCAGTTCGGTTTCGCGTGGCCAATATCCATTCTGCAGGGACAGATACCCGGCGATCCAGCGTTCCATCGCGGCGGTGTTGGTCACCGCCAACCCCAGGATCGAAGCGACCAGCACGCTGGCCATCAGGATCGCCCGTCGAATCGGCTTCTTGTCGAAGACACCCCCCAGGTCCAGTCGCCCGGCGGCGCGAGCCGCGTCAACGATGGTCTGGCGGAGCATGGCGGCGGTGATCGGGCTGGTTGCCGGATCGGTTTCATCGGCCGCTTCGACGGCGGTAATCAACCGATCATCCAGTTCTGGAAACCGGCGTTCCAGAACCAGCGCCAATGCACGAGCTCGCAGGGATCGCAGCAATCGCAAGGCGACCCAGGCCACCAGTCCAAACGTCAGCAGGCCAATGCCACTGAGCAGGACGACGGCGCGAAACCAACGAGGCAACTCGAGGCGACTCAACTGAAAGTAACAGAGATCCACCAGGAAGCTGCCCCAGAACAAGGCGCCCAGCAGGGCAATGACCAGGGCGATCCCTTCCAGGAACACGTAACGGCGAATTCGCGACCGCAGTTGGTCCAGAACCGCTGCCGCTTCCGGCGGAAGTGCCTGTGGCCTGGAGGTTTTCGGGTTCGAGGAACTCATTCCGATTCCTGCAATCTATGACGAAGTTTCCGGGGTCGCACCGAACTCTCACGAGTTCGGCTACCCAGTTCCAGGCTCTCGCAAAACACTAGGCCAGTTTCAACAGCTTTCGAGTCAACCATTCGACCGACAACAACCCGACCAGCAGATACATCACCCAGTCACGATCCCACAAAGTTCGAAGACGTTCGGGAATGTAGAATTGTTCCCCACGATTGGGAAGCAGTCCTGGCAATTCCGCAACGGCCTTGTCGAGCGGCAGGTATTGACCACCGGTATCCCGTGCCAGTTCGGTCAGCAGGCGGACATTCTGACGGATATTCTCGTCTTCCAGCCTGGGGGTGGTCACCTTGACTTCGGCATTCATTCGTTCCCGGGATTCGGGCAGTTGCACTTCCAGCTTGTAGGTCCCCGGCAGGCTGGCCCGGAAATCTCCCACGTATTCGCCCGGTTGAGCGGGATCGCGACGCAACAGACGGGTGGGAGTAAACGGGCGGCCGTTTGGATCGAACAGATCGAAGGGGACGGTCGGGACATCCAGCGGTGCGAACTGAGCATCCAGCAACCGAGCGTAAACGCGGACGGTTTGACCCAGCGTGACCTTTTCACTTTCCGCCCGCAGGGAACCTCGCTTGACCCCCTTCTTGGTACGGCCCTGGGCGACTTCGCGAATCAGCTTGATCCAGAACCGGTCATAGTCGGCGTCGCTGACGGACCGCAGTCGCCACATTTCGCCGCTCCCCAGGTAGAACGATTGACCGCGGCCGACGTTTTGCGATGCCATCAGGATGGGCGGATCGCTCGCCCGCGGGTCCGAGAACCGCGCGAAGACTCGCGCCGCCGCCTTATGGCCACCCGTCGGATACGCGCGAAAGAAACCGGGGAATTCCTTCCAGCGGGCCGCCGACGAAATCGGATCGTCGGTCAGTTGCAGGAAGCCCGCCCCCTGCCCTTCCGGTGTGAAGGCGATCGGCCATTGCTGGCTGGAATCCTGATCGAAGCGAGCGGCCGAGAAGTACGAACTGAGGATCACCGGATACAACTGACGCAGGGGTTTCAATTCGTCGTCGACTTCATCGATGCCGTCGGCCCCTGAGGCGACCTGCTGAGTGTTGACATCACCGGCGACCAGGATCAGCCCCCCCGATTCATCGGCAACCCAGTCGTACAGCAGCGGGATGGCGTCCGAGGGGATCGACTTCCAGTCGGGATCGAACGCGATGATCGCGTCGTAGTCGAACAGTTGTTCCCTCGTCGCGGGGAACGTCAGCAGCAGGTTGTTCGATTCCTGGCTGGTTCCCGGCACACCGGTCTGCAGCAGGACATCGACGTCGAACGACTTGTGACGGAACAGTAGATTGCGGACGAACTGATAGTCACGCATCGGACCGCCGGCGAACAGCAAGACCCGTGTGGGACGATCGAAGACCGTGACCGAGGGAGTCTGCACGTTGTCCTGGACATTGAATTCGGCGACCCGTACGGCGGGTGTCGCGCGAATCGTGTAATTGGTCTTTCCCGCGACCGTGGGTGTCCGCGGGAAGACCACTTCGGCCCGGACGCCATCTTCCAGCAACGTGACACTCTTCTTTTCAATGAATGACGGATCTCCTTCTTCTCCCTCACCCAGCCCAAGCAGTTCGACGTCAACCTGCCGACCGGCCAGTCCCTGACCCTGGACGAAGACCTTGATTTCATACGGATCGTTGATGGCGACGTCCGTGGGTGCGGCGACTTCGGCGATGGCCAGATTGACGGGTTGCTCGGTGGTTCCCGTGCCAACCGTGATCAGTCGAGTTTTGGTGGCGACGGCTCGATCATGAGTCGACGTGACGTCGATCCCCGCATTGGATCCGCCATCGGAAATCACGACGATCCCGGACAATGTCCGGCCCGCCGTTTGACGGATCAGTTCTGCCAGGCTTTCGCCGAGGCGAGTTTCCAGTCCGCGTGGCCGCACAGTTTCAGCCCAATCCAGCGCAGTTTCCGGCTTGGCCTCCGTGGGGGCGGCGGTCGCAGAAGGAGTGGTCCCGGACTCTTTGGCGGGAACTGACAATGGGAAGACCCGGTGCGGACCATCCAGTCGCGAATCAAACGTGTAGATGCTGACTTCGTGCTGCTGGCGTAATTGTTCGATCAGCGGCGATTTGGCGAAGATCTCCTGAATGGCGTCGGCGCGCGTGGGGCCCTTGTCGCTGCCGGGCGAAGTTTCTGACGTGGCAGCGTCCGCGGGATGGCGCATCGACAGCGAAGTGTCGATGGCAAAGGCGACCCGGGACGGTCGGAACGATTGTTTCTGGGTCCGGTCAGAAGGATTCACTGCAATGATCAACAGGCTGGCCAGGACTGACAACCGCAGCAGCGTCAGCCAGGCCTTCCACCAGGGAGACAATTCGTGCGTGTCACGCAGATAGAGCCAGACAACCCAGGCGAAGACCAGCAGGCTGCCACCGAGCAGTATGAGCCAGCCCAACGTCGTTTGCGGCAGGTCCAGTTCGCGCGAAGTGAGCGTCGCCGTTGCCTCGGCGGCCAGCAGCAGTAGTGGTGGAAGAGCGTACGGTGTCATACTGGGGTCGTGGTTCGTCGGGCAGGTTCACCCCGGCGTCCCCGGGACGCTGGTGGTGAAGCCGCGGTGTTTCGATGGTAGCTGAGTCGATACGCGAGTGCCTGTTCGGCGATCATCAGGAACAACAGGGTCCAGAGCAGCCACTGGCGGATTTCCGAACCCGCTTCCTTCCCCTGGACCCATTCCAACTGCCCGAATTCCTGCAGAGTCACCTTGTTGTTGCCACCCAGACGCTTGCGAATATCGGGGGTTGCCGCCAGTTGCAGTTCCCCTTCGCGCGGGGCGACGTTGTAGGCGATCAATCGATCTTCGGCGATCTGGCTTTGTCCTTGCAGTCGGACGGTGTAGATCCCAGGATCGTCGGTTTCGCGATAAACGGCCGACAACCGCAACGGAGCTTTGCTGCTGGTTTCCTGCTGTTCTGGAGCCGCCTGCAGACGCGTGATCCGGTCACCTTCAGATCCGGGCGACAGGATTTCGACGTTGTCGGTATAGTCGGCGGGATTCAGTGACAGTTGAATCGGCTCGCCGACCTGACGGGTTTCCGGACTGCGGTCGGTGCGGGCGATGTACTTGATCAATTCCAACTGAACGACGACGTAGCTGTAATCGGTGGCCCAGTTGTTCCAGTCCGGCGAGGCGGTTGTCAGGAACGTGATCACGGTGCCGTTGCCGTACTGGTGTTCGAGCACCAGCGGGTCGTTGGTGCGCAGCGAGGCAATCGTGCGGACCCGATCCTTCCGTTGCTGGTCATCCTTGTTCCATTCCCTGGTGGTCGGGAAGTACTTGTCGATCCGGATGCGGGCCAGCGAAGCGTTGTTTTCTCCTTCAAACACACGGAAAAGTGGATGATCGGCCACGCGCATGTCTGCTCCGGGATTCGTGGGATCGGCAAACAGTTCGCGGGGCGCGGCATCCAGCGGCAGTGGGAACAGTCCCTGCCCATCGCGGTACAGGACATCGTTGTAGTGTGTTGGACGCAGGGAATCTCCGACAAACCAGGCCAGGCCACCACCGGCGGCCACGTACTTTTCCAATGCGTCCAGTCCGTCGGCGGGGATTTCGGAAACGTTCAGCAGGAACACCGCCCGGAAGTCATCCAGCGGTCGGCGCCGCAAGAATTCGATGTTTTCAATCACGGGGGAAAAACCGGTACTCTTGGGATCTGCCGCCAGGGCATCTGCCACGTAAGACCCCTCGTCGCCTGACGGATTTCCGTCAATAATCAGTACGGGGACCGTCTTGGGGACGTCCACCGCCAGAAACCGGGCGTTGTCTTCGGCCAACGAGTCTGTATCAATGCTGACTCGCAACTTGTGCCGCCCCGAAGTCGACAGACGGATATCGACTTCGTGCGTCACTTCGGACTGAGGATCGATCTTTTCAAACACGACCGTGACCGGGATTTTCTCGTCGTTGTCAAACAGCGCAAGCCGCACATCGGTCGCCACCTGCTGTCCACTGTTCCTGACGCCGACCTTCAGCCTGAGCGGAACATCGGCCGCAGCGACCTGGATGTCCCCCGACAACTGAGTGACAGTCAGGTTGGCATGTTGTTCGGGAACGGTTCGGACCAGGTTCACGGCGACCCCCGCCGACGTCAACTCTTCGACTGCGGCCGAGATCGCCTTTTGATCCTGCCAGTCCCGTTCGCGAAAATCCGAGATCACATGCAGGTGCTGGATCGTTCCGCGTTCACCCGCGAGCAGCTTCCGGGCGGCTTGCAGACCCGTCACCAGATCCAGAGTGCGATGGGTGCAGGGGAACGATTGTTGATCCAGCTTCGTGGACAGTTCAGTCACGAAGTCTTCGTTGACATCACGTTCGGACAGGACGGGCTGCTCCGGCCGCGAGAGTCTCAACAGCGAGAGCTTTTGCGTGTTTGGCTGCTCGGCACCGCCGGCAGCGAGCCGGTTGACGATCTTAATCGCTTCCGCGAACGAATTGGTTTCGCCCCAGCGATCCCGCATCGAGAGGCTGTCGTCCAGCAGCACCACATGGTGTGAACGGGCCCCGCGGAAGATCGACATCTGCGAGGGATCCAGAATCAGGCGCGAGATCAGCAGGACGATGGCGGCGACGATCAGGATTCGCAGCAGCAGGAGCAGCAGTTGTTCCAGCAGCAGGCGACGCCGGTTCCGCTGCTGGCTGGCAAGCAGAAACTCCATCGCTGCAAAGCGCACACGCCGAAACCGCATCCGATTGATCAAATGAATGATGATCGGAGAAGCGATCAGAAACGCGCCTCCCGCGACGAATGTCGGATTGAAAAAGTGACTGGCCAGCCAGGCGTTCATAGGGATTTCAATTGTTGAATTGCGAACTCGTCCAAAGCGTCATCATTTCCTTACGGACTGGTGCATCCCGACCCGGTGAGTCAGGTAATGTGCCAATGCCGCGTCCAGGTGCTGACTGGTGCGGATGGTGTGATAGTCAATCATTTGTCGAGTGCAATGTCGGCGCACGTCGTCCACAAACGCATTGACGGCGGCCAGGTATCCGTCGCGCAGGGAACGGGGATCGCAGATCAAGTCACCCATTTCCTCCATGCCTTCGAACTTCGTCGTGCCGGCATAGTTGAAATCGAGTTCCTCGTCGTCCATGACGTGGAAGACCATCACGTCGTGCCCACGGGTGCGCAGCAGTTTCAGACCTTTGAACAAACCATCGCGATCGACGAACAGATCCGAAATCACCACGATCAGGCCGCGACGTGTCTGCTGATCGGCGACCTGGGTGAGCAACTTCTGCAGGTCGGTCTTTTTGGCGGGTTTCTGGATGTCCAGTGACGCCAGGATCGAACTCAGGTGGTTCTGCTTGCTGCTGGGGGGGATCGTGGACCGGATCACATCGTCAAAGGTGATCATGCCGACCGAGTCCTGCTGACGGAGCAGCAGATACGACAACGAGGCGGCGATCCGGCAGGCGTATTCGTACTTCGACAGTGCATGGGAACCGAACTGCATCGATTCCGACAGATCGACCAGCAGCGTGGTGCGAAGGTTGGTTTCTTCTTCGTACTGCTTGATGTAGTAGCGATCGGTCTTGGACCAGACTTTCCAGTCGATGCGCCGGATGTCGTCACCCGGCGCGTACTCACGGTGCTGCGCGAATTCGACCGACTGGCCGAAATACGGGCTGCGGTGCAGTCCGGACAGAAACCCCTCGACGACATTGCGGGCCAGAATCTCCAGCCGCGAAATGCGGGCGATGGCTTCAGGCGGCAAAAATCTTCGCGAGGTTTGGGTCACGAGTCAGCTCGCCTTCCTTTGACGGTGTGGACCGAATCAATTGTTCGACAACCTTGTCCGAAGTGATCCCTTCGCTCTCGGCCGCAAAGCTGACCACGATCCGGTGCCGCAGGACGGGAGCAGCCAGGGCCTGGATGTCGTCCGTCGACACGTATGTCCGTCCATTGAGCAAGGCGCGTGCCTTGGCTCCCAGCAGCAGGAACTGAACCGCTCGCGGCCCGGCTCCCCAGCTCAATTGATCCTCGACAAACTGGGGGACCCCCGATTCGCCCACGCGGGTCTGGCGCACCAGGGCCAGTGCGTAGTCGACGACGTGATCGCTGGCGGGAACCTGTCGCACCAGCTTCTGGAGTGCCAGGATTTCCGGGCCGTCCAACACCGTCTTAATATCGTCTTTTTGCAGCGACGTGGTCCGCTTGGCGATCAGGCGTTCTTCTTCAAACGTGGGGTACTTCACGAACACCTTGAACATGAACCGATCCTGCTGCGCTTCGGGCAGTGAATAGGTGCCTTCCTGCTCGATCGGGTTCTGCGTGGCGAGCACGAAGAAGGGGTCGGCCAGGATGTGTCGCGTCTGGCCAACCGTGACCTGGCGTTCCTGCATGGCTTCCAGCAAGGCGGCCTGAGTCTTGGGAGGCGTCCGGTTGATTTCGTCGGCCAGGACGACGTTGTGGAACAACGGACCGGCAATAAACTGCGGCTCGCGACGACCGGTCTCGCGGTTTTCCTGCAGGACGTCCGTTCCGGTGATGTCGGCGGGCATCAGGTCGGGAGTGAACTGGATGCGGGCAAAACTCATCGACAGGCAACGCGCCAGCGTGCTGATCATCAATGTCTTGGCCAGTCCAGGAACCCCTTCCAGCAGGCAGTGACCGCGGCTGAACAGGGCAATCAGCAACTGCTCGATGACGTCGTCCTGGCCGACGATCACTTTGGCCATCTGTTCCTTGATCGACTGATACGCCGTACCGAGTTTGGCGATTGAAGCCTCGATCTCGGCTTGTGATACAGAATCGCTCATGACGTTACCATCTCCCCATGCGGAGGAAGGGATTGTGAAGGATTGGAGAACCTTGTGCATCCTAACGGTCACCCGGACCAGACGCGACCCAGTAAGCCACGGTTTTCAACGGGAGCGAATTTTTCGGCAGGAGGCCGTTTCGGGCTCCGCAGGCTTCATGGTGGCTTCAGGATGGCTCGAGCTTTCAGTCCTCGGAGCGTTTGGCACGGAATGCCGCCAGCCGTCGGACCAGTTCTTCGCAGACTTCGGGTTGCTGGGTAGACAGATCGGTCACGTCCCAGATGTCCTCGGGTTTGGCGAAGAGTTGCACCTGTTCCGGCCAGTCCGTGTCGCCGTAGCAGACGTCGGCACGGATCGCTTGATCACGGGTCGTCAGCCGGATCAGGCAATTCCAGTCTGGCGTTCGCAGGCCCAGTTGACGATCACCATCGGCCACGATGATTTCCGTCCGGGCTGGCCCTTCCGAAACCGCTTCCTGCAACAGGCTGCGTCCAGTGCCAGGAACCGAATTGGCGGGAAGCCGAAACCAGTCCACCAGTGTGGGGAGCAGGTCGGTTGTTTGGACAAACCGCTGGCAACGCAGGCTGGAAATTTCGGTAAACCGAACGTCGCCTTGAATCGACATCACGAGCGGACTGCGTGTTTCCTGGTCTCGAAGATGGTCCGCCGGTGTGTCTTTTCGAGCCGTCGGTGTCGCGTTGATAAAGTTTTCGGTCCAACTGCGGCCTCGACTGGCACAGACCATGACCAGGGTCGGAACAGGCGCTCCGTTGGCAGTCGGTCCAGCGGCAGCAATCTGTGAGAACAGTTCCCCCAGCCAATGGTCGACCAGTGAAACGCTCCCGGCAGCAACGGCAATCAGTTTCGACCATTCGTCGCGCGGGGTGGCGCTCAGCAGTTCGTCCCGCTCTTCGAAGTCTTCTTCATAGAGGGTGGCAAAACCCTCGGGCGGAAGTCCGGGTTCCGGCGCGTGAATCCAGATCAGCCGGTTGTCCACGGAACGGGAGTCTTTCAAAAGTGAGGTGGCGGCCTGGACCAGTCGGGCAATCGGCACTTCATGCGGGGCGGCTTCCAGACCATTGACACCGGACACACGGACGACATGGTCGAACCGAGTCTCATCGGCCGGGTTGAAGAGACAAAGATCATCGACAAACAGGTGTGACTGTATTCCGGCAGCACTCAGGAAATCACCGAGTGATCGGTCCGCCGGTCTGGCAGGATGCAGGGAATGATGTCCCGTCAACCAGGCGCGGCCACTGTCGGCGCCCATGGAATCGGCAAAATAGTTGTCGAAGACGGTGGCCGTGGCCGCCATGCGGTCGATGTTGGGAGTTTCGATCCATTCATTCCCATAGCACCCGACAAGTCGTGATGCAAGTCGGTCAAACGTCACTACGATGGCCTGCATAAGCATTCTTTTTCAAAGTATTCCGAAACACGGAGCTTGGAACTGCAGGGTTGTCGATTGCCCAGAGTCCAGATCAACGTTCATTCGGTGCGGTCCTGGCGGCCGTTCGGTGGCGGTTCCCAGTCGACAAAAAAACGAAGCCCGGTTCGCACCGGGCTTCGTCTGGTTTAACAATGTCATTGGCAAAAATCACGCCTCGGCGAGATCGCGTCGCCAGCGGGGGCTGGAGAGAATCCCTTCGAGTTGCATTTCGTGGAGTTGATCAAGCCACGTGCCATCGAACTCAAACACTTCGTACATTCGCTGTGAGCGGTCGAAGCGCGGGTCTGTGGTACAGCCCCCTTCATCGGTTCGGGAGAGGCGACTGGGGACGATCAACAACCATGTTCGATCTCCAGCGCGTTCCCACGTGGGTTTCGTCCAACGAAAACCGACTTCCTGCAAATCCGTAACCGTCATCGTTCGGCCTCCCTGCCAGGTTGACGACAGCGACTCACACCTTTGAGTCGCCCGAATCCTTCGTGGACGGATTATCAATCGGCAACTTACGCCGGTCAACTCCAGAGCAGGTCCGTGGAACGGCAAATCTGAAAAGGAAAACAAGAAGTAAACAGGGGTGACTGCATCGGTCAGGGTGATTTGCGGTGTTTGGGCTGATTTCGTGCGTTCATCTATTTCTTCAGTGCTGCCCATTCTTTACGGGAGAAATCCGCCTCGGCGATCAAACCTTCCTGGTCGCGGAATTCGGTCGCAAGACCTTCCACTCGTGTTCTGTCAACGGCAACGGTTCCTGACCCGTTCCTGACACGTTCCTGACACGTTCCTGACACGTTCCTGACACCTTTGCCTGACCTTCGCTCGCGTCAATGGCCAATTCTGACTTTCACCACGGGCTGCTAGTGTCAATCCTACTCGGCAGTCGGTGCTTTTTTGAGAATGGTCCAGTCATTCGCCTCAACAGGGTCTCTATCAACATATGTCATCATCGCCGAGCAGAACTCCTTCCAGTGGCCCTTTACCGTAATCTCCGCTCGAAGAACGTTCCACGACGTTTCAATTCCCTGGTCTTGCAACGCGGCACCGACCTCTTTAATGTCATTATTAATTGCAGATATCCTGAATCCGTCCGACGTAGTTACTATCCGCACTGGAGTACATCTTACCTTATTTCCAAAAGTCAAATCCTTACCATGCGGATCAGACTTGTGGTCGAGGCGGATCACTCCTAGGTACCGACCCTTCTTTTTTGTGGACGCCGTGGCCACCATCAGTACAGAGTCCAATGGTGCACCATCCGTCACAGTATGCACAGCATACCACTTGTTCTCCAGTTGCCGAATCTCCCAACGATTCTCTACTTCACCAAGCGGGGAGACGGCTGAGCTTTGCCATGAACCGATTAGCCCCTCCAAAGAAACCGCGTCGAAAGTGTCATCACCTATTGACACTACATACCAGTACCCGATCGCAGCCGACTGGAGCAGGAACAACGCGGCGGAACACACAACAGCCGTCATCCAGTGTCTAATGTCGATCATAATACATCGTCTCCTCTATTGCAAATCGCAATCACAGTAAGAACACGTACCTTCCTTTGTTCTTTGTTTCGGGTACATCCGACTTTTTGGGGGGATGAGTTGAAAAACGCGGACAGGCCGGTCACCAATGGAGTTGTGTTAGCAGCACGACATTCCAAAGGAGTAGGCCAGCATGTCTGCCGGCGCATTGTATCGGGAAATGGGGTTGGAAGGATATCGAATTGAAGGGACATCGACGACAGAACTCAAAGGGGGCAGGATTCGTTGTTTTCATTGGGATCAGTATCTGTGGGCAAGAGCGGTCGATTCTGGGGGCGTCGACGCGGGCGTAATGTCGATTCCAAGCCAAGGCGTTTTACAATCGATTCTATCCAGGTCGCGTAGCCGTGGGGAGCACCCCACTGTGCGCAGCGGCGGATCGCAGCCAACTCCTTGTCGGTCAGTGGCTGATTGACACGCTCGATCCAATTCGACCGGCGTGAAAGTAGCCAGGGAGACAACAGGCATGGAGCGGGCTCGGTCGGTTGCAACCAGCGCTAAAGGGATCCCCAATGCCAGTCCTCGGCACGGAGCACGAGTTGGGCGCGGCAGGCATTGCGTTCCACGTACCGGCAGACTGTCAAAAAGTGGCCGTCATCCTGGATGGGAAAACTTTTGAATCTCCCCCTGGTAGACATGGCCTTCGCCGGAACTGTGGTAGTGAGCGTGATAACGCATCGTGTGCGCGGCCGTGATCCACCGCAGGAAATGACTCATTTCCTCGGCTTGATTCGTACGCAACACCAGATGCCAGTGGTCTGGCATTCAGTGATACGAAAACAGTTGCACGTCGTACAGTTGCAGCCCCTCACTCAGGATCCGCTCAATCGCCTCAAAGTCGCCTTGTCCTGGCCCCTTTGATTTCTCCACGCGCGGAACGGCTAATCTGAAAAGGAAAACAAGAAGTAAACAGGGGCGAATGTGTTGTGTGGGCGGTGTGCGATGTTTGGGTGAGTTTCGTGCGCCGTCTACTTTTTCAGTGCCGCCCATTCTTTACGGAACAAATCCGCCTTGGCGATCAATCCTTGCCGATCGCAGAATTCGGTGCTGAATGGGATCTGCGTCGCAGGTCCACCAGATCTTGGGCTGGCATTCCCTGCAGAATTCCAGGGGCTGTCGGTCACTTTCTTCGCGGGGTGACACTATCGTTGCGTCAACGGGATTGAATAACGGCAGAGATCCATCGACGGATCAAGTCCGATTCGTGGTCATCGGCGCTACGATTCCGCAGGCCCCTCGCTTGCACCAACCGCTTCGTTTGCGGCTGGATTTCGATCGTGATCTGTCGAATTCCATCGCACCGCATCGAAACGATGGCAGAGTATCCTGTCGCACATCTCGCGGCGTAGGTGGCAACACAATGACTTAGCGCCTGACCTTCCTCAAACAAGTCTTTCCCCGAAGTCAGTTCTACAAAGTCCCATGCTCCGGATGGTGAATCAGTGGACCAGTTCCACGTGTGAGGCAACCACGAATACTGTGCCCACGGACGGGTTGCCTGTTCGCGATAGGCAACGCTGCGTTCGAGTGCGGCTCGGACGCTCCTGCCTTTTAGTGAGAATGGACGGTGAAAGCGTGCCTCTTCTGTGAACTCATGCATCGCCCACGACAGCACCAGATCACTCTCTTCATCGGACAATTGCGCTTGCTTGGAAATCAGCCAGCAAGCGGATTCGTGCCAGAAGCGATAATGCAACGCTTCTGCCGATAGCTCCGTTGGATCGATCACAAAAGCGGGGTTAGAAATCAACCTCTGTGCATCGATGTCGTTTCCACCAAGTCGCCGCACCTCGGCATAGACGCAAGCCTCTGTCGGCGACATCGTGTCCGGCGCTTCGAACAGATACTGAACGAATCGGCGATGCATCTGCCATCCAAAAGTCGAAGCCGCCAGTTTCAGATCTGCACCTTGAGCAAGCAGGATGAACCAGGAGATCCACTTTGACCTCGGCTTGTCTCGAGTCCACTCGCAATACAAGAACGACGGTACCTCATAACGAACGAGCAGATGATCAACCAATGAGCGTGCATCACCCTGGTGCCAGTCCGCGGGATCTCGAATCCAGAATGGAGCGAACCAACAAAGGGATTTAACGAGAGGCGAATTCGGAAATGCTGCTTGAATTCGACCGATCTCACCCGGCGTTGATGGTCCTGCAAATGTACGAAGGATCTTCTCGGCGGCCGAATGGACTTCCGCTACGCTCCCAGCCAGGCCGCTCGACTGCGTCCAGAGGTCCTCGATGAGAGTTTCTTGCGAAACTGGTTTCCAAGGTTCCGCTTCTGAAGTTGCATGTCGAAATTCATGCGCAAGAACTTCAACCAGATCGTGGCACAACCCCACGGGTGGAGTGGTGAGACGTGACAGTTTCTGATCCAACTCAAACCGAGCCAGATCGGCGGCGTCTCCACTATCATAGTAATCAAAATCGAATCCGTGCTCGTAGATCCACGGGTCGTAGTAGTCCCAATTGTCGTCACACGGCAAATCGGGAAGGTTGCGGTTCCTGGCGAAGCTTCTGCGCAGTTGACCGTCCATCAACGGTCTGTGCCAGTTTTGGACTTTCTGCCCGTTTCTCTTTTGTTTCACGGAGAGTTCCGACAGCAATGACGGATTCAGGAGGTGGCACTGGTGATCCGGTCGATGTACACACCGTGTTCGACGTCAATGGCTCGCTTTTCGGGTGCCACTGGCGAGGCTTTGGTCGCCAGTGCCGATGCGATCCCTGCGAACATGAAGCGATTGTTGGGAGAAGAATCGACTCCAGCATGGGTATTCCGTTCGGTTTTAACAACCGATTTGACTGTGTCCTCCGCGGATTAGAAAAAGTCCCAAGGAAGACCGTGGATCGTGGGAAGATCCGGGTCGACGAGTTTTGTGTTTGACGCATACCAGCGGGCACTCGACCATTTCCAGTCGATGGCGGTGCGAGTCAGTCCACGTCGGACGGGATTCTCGTGAACGTAGTCGATGGCTGCCATCACGGTTCGTTCGGTGAAAAGGTTGCGATCATAACCAGGGCCTTCCTGCCAGTATCGGAACGCGGTCTTTCCGGGACGCTCCTGTATCGTCAATCGCTCCAGCAATGGACTCTGATTCTGTTCGAGGATTTGCTTGATTCGCGCCGAATGAGGCTGCTTGATGGCAGCGAGAAACCTGTCGATTCGGACCACTCTGGTTGTGGGAAGGACTAGAAGTTGCAGATGTTCCGGCATCAGGACAAATGCCACCAACCGGTAGGACCAGTTTTCGACGGCTCGATCAATCGACTGGCAAAGCAGCTTTCGCCAGACGTCATTCGTGATGAGCGGCATTCGCCGATAGCACGAAAACGTCAATTCACGCAGATCGCCGGGTTCATGGTGATGTCGAACCCGTTTTCGATGTCCAGCCATGTTTTCGATCCTCGGATCGAATCATGCCCGCTGTCTGTGGGATAAGGTTTTATTCAACTCTTGTCGATCGCCCAAGCCACTCGAAAAAAATGAGAAGACCACAGATGTTGTTGGTTCATGGTAAGCGCATTGGCACTGGCGAGCAAAGCCTCGCCAGTGGCACCCGAAAATCGGCACCTTGACGTCGACGCCTCCTCCAGATCGCGCGTCACCGCCGGAAATTATGCCGAAGACTATTTCCTGATCGCGTACCACTCCCTTTTGAAAAAGGTCGCCTCGGTACTTAAACCCTCACGATCGCAGAATTCGGTCAGTGCCTGGAGTCGCTGAACGGGATCGGCATCGCATGTCCACCAGATCTTGGGCTGGCATTCCTGGCAGAATTCCAGTGGTTGGCGATCGCTTTCTTCGCGGCTGGCGGAACCGTTCATGCAGCACTCACCGGCGACACAATGGGGGATTCCCAGCATGTGGCCGGTTTCATGCATGGCGGTTTTCAGCGTTCGGCGCAGGCACAGCCGAAATGCTTCGTCACTCAGGCGCGGGTCGCCGTTGCGGTGCAGTGACCAGACTCCGATGCGATCGTTGATGGACGCCTGGCCGAACACCCAATTCAGATTTCCCGGCCACAGGTCTGTGGTCACGAGGGCAATCGTCGCGATGGCGTCCGGGCGATGCCTGGGTTTCAGCACATCATCCAGAATCCACGTGGTTAACACCTGGGGGGTATCGTGTCGCAGGCGTTTGGCCGTTTCGGGAATCTCCCCCAGGGGCTGGGCGGGCAGAGTCTTGACTGTCACTCCGAAGAAGTGTCCCATGAATTCCGACGTGCGGTCCAGGATCCGCAACTGAGTTTCGTCGAACTCGCCGAGCGGTTGAATATCGATCCCCTGGAAGTCTGCATGCAGTGGTTTCTGGTTGCGGGACTGCACGTATTGAGCGAACGTCTGTCCCCCTTCCGGGAATCGTTCCAGCCAGTCGCCGTCGCGGTTTGGTCGCTTGGCAATGTGCAGTGGCCGGATTCTTTCGACTTGCGCCAGCAGTGGATCAAAATCGGCGGACAACTTTGGCTGCAGCGGGGTGTCTTTGTCAGTCGGCTGACTTAACAACCACGACCGGCTTGCCAGGGCAATGGCGATCAGTGCGAAGACAAATCCGATGCGGAATCTGGCTTTGCTGGCAGAAGTCACAATCGGACTCCTCACATCAGGCGTTCGTCGCACACTCCGCCAGTGGTTTCCCGATTTCCCAGTGGTGTCCGAATGGGTCGAACAATCGACCGACGCGCCAGCCGTAAGGTTGGTCACTCACCGGCCAGACAATGGTCGCTCCCGCGTTGATGGCCCGATCATACAAGGCATCTGGATCGGCAACTGTCAGGACCATGCGAACCGTGCCACCCCCCAACGATTCAGGGCTGAAGTTGGAATGCGGTGGCGACTCGTCAGCGATCCAGAAGTCCGCTCCGTCGACGGACAGGTGAGCCACAACGCTCCCCTGCCCGTCGTCGATGAGCATCACCACGACAGCGCCGAATGCCCGTTGATAGAATTCGACAGCCGCCGCCCCGCGCCGGACCGAGAGCATCGGAGCAATTGTGGTTCTCGGCTTGGCGGCGATTTGCGGTGACAAAGTCATTGTGATCTCGAATTCGACCACGTGTCGCTTATTTTCGGGCGTCGATTGCCCGCTTCATGGCGGTTCCCATGTCGGCCGGGCTATCGGCGACGACGACACCGACGTCTTCCAGGGCCTTCTTCTTTTCAGCGGCGGTTCCGGCCCCCCCCGAGATGATGGCCCCGGCGTGACCCATTCGCTTGCCTGGGGGGGCGGTGGCTCCGGCGATGAAGGCGGCAACCGGTTTCGTGACGTGTTCCTTGATGTACTGAGCGGCCTGAATTTCGGCATTGCCGCCGATTTCACCGATCATCAGGATCGCTTCCGTTTTTGGATCGTCCTGGAACATCTGCAGAAGTTCGATGTACATCGTCCCAATGATCGGGTCGCCGCCGATGCCAACGGCGGTGGATTGGCCCAGACCGATGTTGCCCATCTGCCAGGCGGCTTCGTACGTCAGCGTGCCGCTCTTGCTGATCAGGCCGACAGTCCCCTGCTTGTGAATGTATCCGGGCATAATCCCGATCTTCGCGACGCCTGGTGTGATGATGCCCGGACAATTGGGGCCGATCAGGCGGCTCTTGCTTCCCTGCATGGCGCGGTGGACTCGGGCCATGTCCAGAACGGGAATCCCTTCGGTGATGCAGACGATCAACCCGATTCCGGCATCGGCCGCTTCCAGGATCGCATCGGCGGCGAACGGCGGGGGGACGAAGATCAACGAACAGTTCGCGCCCGTCTTTCGGATTGCCTCTTCGACGGTATTGAAAACCGGGAAACCGTCGATTTCGGTCCCGCCTTTGCCGGGGGTGCAACCTCCGACGAAGACGTCTTCGCCCGGCCGATGTTCCTGCGCATAGGCCCGGCACTGCTGCGAATGGAACAGTCCCGACTTACCGGTGATCCCCTGACAGATAATCTTCGTGTGCTTGTCGACCAGAATACTCATGATGGATGCTGTTTCACCTTTTGGCGTTGGATTCGAGTTTGCGGTGATCGGAAAACGAGAAAAACGGGGAAGAATGAATCCCCCCGCTCGATAGGACTAGGCGCCCAGCGAGGCTACGGCTTTCTTCGCGGCGTCGGTCAGGTCGGTTCCGATCACAATCTTCTTGCCGCTGTCAGCCAGCATTTTACGGGCGATATCGACGTTGGTCCCTTCCAGTCGCACGACCAGCGGGACGGTGATGCCAATCTTGTCGTATGCACCCAGCAGTGCGGTCACGATCGTGTCGCACTTCATGATGCCGCCGAAAATATTGACCAGGATCCCCTTCACATTGGGATCGGCGAGGATGATGCGAAACGCTTCCGTCACCTGGTCAACGTTCGCGCCACCACCGACGTCCAGGAAGTTGGCCGGTGCTCCGCCGTGGTACTTGATGATGTCCATTGTGCTCATCGCCAGCCCGGCACCGTTGACCAGGCAGCCCAGGTTGCCGTCCAGTTTTACGTAGCTGAGCCCCGAGGCCTGGGCCTGGACTTCCATCGGCTCTTCTTCGTTCAGGTCACGCAGGGCGACCAGGTCCTGATGTCGGAACAACGCATTGTCGTCAAATGTCACCTTCGCATCACCGACCACCAGATCCCCGTCGGCGGTCACAACCAGCGGGTTGATTTCGACCATGCTGCAGTCGTTGTCAATGAAGAACTGGCAAACCTGGCGGAACAGCTTTTCCGCCGCCCGGACCGAGGTTCCATCCAGGCCCAATCGATAGGCCACGTTGCGTGCCTGGTACGGCAACAGTCCCGCTTCGACATCGAAAGGTTCCTGCAGGATCTTTTCCGGGGTGTTGTGGGCCACCACTTCGATTTCCATTCCACCCTCGGTGGACGCAATCAAAATGGGACCGCCGGATTCACGATCCACGACGACTCCCAGGTACATTTCCCGGGCGATCTTCAGGCCTTCTTCGATCAGCAGCACATTGACGTTCTTTCCTTCGCCACCGGTCTGGATGGTGACCAGCGTGCTGCCGAGCATTCGCGTGGCGTGATCCCTGGCCGCGTCCGCCGACTTGACCAGGACCACACCGGGCTGATCGGGATGCTGCTTGAATCGGCCCTTGCCGCGGCCTCCGGCGTGAATTTGAGATTTCACAACGGCCAGCGGGCCACCCAGTTCCGAGAACGCGTTGGCGGCTTCGTCGGGCGACTTGGCGACAATGCCACGAGGGACCTTGACCCCACCCTTAGCCAGAAGTTGCTTGGCTTGATACTCGTGAATCTTCATCGAAATTCCTGCATGTCATCGGGACAGTTGATCAATTGGCCATCAGAGTTCCCGATGATAGCCATGCTTCCTGGATTGTTCTACGAAACAGGCCGGTTTGCCGGGATCGGCCGACGTCTGAAGCTGAAAGAGATGTAAGCGTTGAGTGAGCTTTGACCGCAGAAACCTGGTTGCAAGTCGTTTTCTGCGATTGAAATCGGACGAATTGAACGATGGGTTTCGGAAATGCGAAGGAGTCGGCCCGACAGTCGCGGTTATTCCTCTTCAGTCGATTTGGTCCATTGGTGGGATTCAACCAATCCACGGAATTCACCCATTCCAGGTGCAACGCTATCATTTCGTGAACAGTTGCAAATCACACCCGGGGAATCCAGTCCGATGCTGAAGCACATTCCGCCCTGTCTGTCGCCAGAGTTAATGTCGATCCTGATGCGTATGGGGCACGGCGATGAAATTGTCCTGGCGGATGGGAATTTTCCCGCGGAATCGCATGCACAGCGAGTTGTGCGGGCGGACGGACATGGAGTTCCGGTAATCCTGGACGCGATCCTCAAGTTTTTCCCGTTGGATACATTTGTGGATCATCCGGCGAGCGTGATGCAACCCGTGGACGAAGAGACACCCGAGCCCCCGATTTGGACCGAGTATCGGACATTGCTGGCCACGCACGAAGGTCGTGATATCGAACTGCGGCCCGTCGAGCGGTTTCGGTTCTATGATTTTGCGAAGACGGCGTACGCGATTGTCGCGACGGGCGAAACTGCGATCTATGCCAATCTGATCCTGAAAAAAGGAGTTGTCATGCATTGACGCTGAGCCGCGGTTTTGCCTTGAGCCACCTTTGATTACTTGCCATGGGTTCCCATGAATACTGACGCCGTTCTCGATGATCTTCGCTCGCGCATTGAAGCCGGGTATCCCCTGCTGTTTCTGCAGACCTGGGAGGAGCAGCGGTGGGAACGCGAATTGGCAGAATTGTCGTTGGAGATCGAACGGGGCCTGGTCACCTGGACCATCACAACCGGACTACAACCGCCGCCACTGGGGGAGGAACAGGCGGAGCCGTCGGCCTGGAAACTGCTTCAGCAGTTGGGTGACTATCCCCCGAGTCACGTTTTCCTGGTCAAGGATTTTCATGCATGGATCAATGATCCGGTGATCGTGCGCCGGTTGCGTGACCTTGTGAATGAGCTGATCACTCAGCGGAAGACCCTGATATTTCTCGGGCCCGTTGCTGAAATTCCCTTCGATCTGGCCAAGGATTCGGTTCGGATCGAGCTTCCGCTGCCGGATTACGAAGACTTGCGAGTCGAATTTGACGCGGTGTTGGCGGAACGACGTGAATCTGACGAGGCGGAACTGTCACTGACGAGCGACGAGGAGGACAAGCTGATCAAGGCGGTGATGGGTTTGTCGACTCAGGAATCCCGCAAAGCCTGGCGGCGTGCCCTGCGTGGCCGCGCACAGCTCGACGATGCCGTGTTCACAACCCTGATTTCCGAGAAACGAACGCTGGCATCCGGTTCGGACCTGCTGGAATTCTATGACCTCGAGGAAGGGGTCGGTGACATCGGTGGACTGGACGCCCTGAAAGACTGGATGGGGCGCCGTGCCGAGGCGTATTCACCGCGCGCCCGGGAACAGGGTATTCCTCTCCCCAAGGGGATGTTGTTGCTGGGCGTGCAGGGTTGCGGCAAAAGTCTGACCGCCCGGGCGACGGCGCGACTGCTCAGCTTTCCGCTGATTCGTCTGGACATTGCCAACCTGCTGGGGAGTGCCCGCGGCGAATCGGAAAAAAACATGCGTAACGCGCTGGCGCTGGTGGAATCGATCGCGCCGGCCGTGCTGTGGCTGGATGAAATTGAGAAGGGTTTCGCCGGCGTGGAAACCGATGGCGGCGGTGGCAGCGATGCCACGATGACGCGCCTGGTCGGTACGTTCCTGACTTGGATGAGTGAAATTCAAAAGCCGATCTTCGTCATCGCCACGGCGAACTCGGTTCAGAATCTGCCACCGGAAATGCTGCGACGTGGCCGGTTTGACGAGTTGTTTTTTGTCGACCTGCCGAACTTCGACGAGCGCAAAAACATCTTGGGGATCCACCTGAAAAAACGCGGCTGGAAGCCGGAGCAATTCGATATTGATGACCTGGCGACGCGGTCCGACGGTTTCAGCGGTGCGGAACTGGAACAGATCGTCGTCACTGCGATGATCGACGCGTTCGGTCAGGGGCACATCCTGAGCCAGGACGATCTGGAACGGTCGTGGCGATCGACAGTTCCGTTGTCCGTCACGATGGAGGACAAGATCTTCGCGCTGCGGAACTGGGCGCAGGATCGCTGTCGCCGGGCGACCTCGGACAGCCGGGTGACGTCGATGCTGGAATCGGAAGAACGTCACAATGCGATGCAGATTCCCGACGATGAAGGCGATGCCGACACGCCGTTGCCCCCGTGGGCTCAGTTGGCTTATTCGGGCCAGCTCAAGGCGGCCCTGGTCGAATTTGTGCGTGCCGACAGGGATGTTCTATTTCCAGATCTGGCGGAAGCACTGGGGAAGTACATGGAGGTGACGGGGGACCAGGGGTTGGCGACCCGTTCGAACCCCAATACCGTTCTGTGGGCTGGCATGAGTCAATCGCTGTGTGAGTTGATCAATGAATTGGTCTCTTCCAAGCGATTGTACATTCACCCCACGGATGTCGAACGTTACAAGGCCATTCAAAAGGGCCTGCGGCTGCCGATCTTGAAGGAACCAACCGAGGATCGCCTGCCGCGAGCGGCCTGGCTGCCGAGCTCATTGCGGTGTGCGCCCCATCCCGTTCATGCGGCCAAGCTGGCACGAATTGGCCGAATGAAGCTGTCTGGCGGTTGAATCAGGTCTACGACCTTTGCCGGCACGGCTGTTCAAGACTGCTGAGAATTGCCAATCCTGTCGGGAACGGTCGCGAATTGGGGTTGGTTCCAGTCGATGACGACAGGGCCATCGCCTTTTTCAACTTGTGTTGAACGGTCTTACTGTCGTCCGCAAGGCCGTGCGAGTGCACAATCAGCACGGCCTTGTCGCGGACTCCAAGACCGTGGCACCCGATTCCCAATTTGAAAGAGGTGATCGCCCTGTCGATGACGGCTTTACGTCTTGCGGTCGGGTTAACTCAGCCACATAGTATTTCTATCCTGAATAACCTGGCATCCAATACTCGGTACGCGGTACTCCAAGGCGACTTTAAGAAGGCAATCAGCGTGAAGATTCTGAGATTCGTCGGGACGGTGGTTTTGCTCTTTGGAGCGGCAACCGGGAACGCAGCCACCCCGCCGACACCGGTCGTGACCTCCATCACGGGCTATTCCGATGGGTTTACAGTCCGCAATGGTCGCTTCACCGGCCAGATCGCGCTTCCGCCCGGCGCGACGAATCGCTACAAGAATTTTCTTGCCAGTGATTCGTATCACATGGGCAATCCGGCCGCGAATCCGTATTACTGGGACATTCAAGGGTCCAATTTTGGTGCTGCCAAGGGGGCCCTGGACTTCGGAACGAGCCCGAATCCGTTTACCTCGATCACTATCGTCAGTTGGAGCGCCACGGCGATTCGGGTGAAAGTTGTGGCCTCACCGGCATTTCTGTCATGCGCAATCGCGCTCAAGGTCAAGAACTCGACCGGTCAAACGTCCAGTGTGTTTCATGACAACGTGGCGGGAACCATCAGCGGCCGTGGGGCTGGACAGTGTACCTGGTATGCCGCTTCCGTGCGTCTGCAGAAAGGGCTGTCGATCCCTCCAACGCCGTGGGGTACGAACGGATCAATTCCGCCTGTGGGTGGAACTGATAACGGTTACCGACCGAAACTGTGGGACTGCGTGATTTACGCCGGCCATATCGCCATTATCACCACGACTCCGGTACAGACGAACAATGCGGATGGCTCCATCAAATGGGCATTCACAGTTTCGGAGTACAATGCCCAGTGGACGGAAAGTCTTTCAACCAGTACGCGGTACTTTTCCCTCAGTAAGCCGAACTCAAAGAATCAGCGCACTGTGACGATGGGAATCGGTACAAATCTGAATGCCAGCTACAATGCGTACGGATATTTCCGCTAAGGATGAATTCTGCGGTCGCAAGTCAACTGTCCAGTGCATGGCCGCGTCGAGGGCAATCAGCAACATGAAAGGACGCTCAGGCAGGCTTTGCCACCAGAACCGGGTAGATCTGCATGGGAGTTTCCGACACGCTTTGTGTTTCAAATCCCGCTGACTTCAGCATCGCACGAACGTCGTCGGCAGTCCGTTGAACGTGGCTCAGGCCAAATGTTCGAGCGAGGAATGGGCCGGAGTTGTAGCGATCCACCAGTCCATGGGTCAGCAATCGGCCGTTCGGCTGGATCACGCTTCGCATGGCCCGCAACAACTGCAACGCCTGTTCGTCGGTCAGATACTCCAGCAGGCCGACGATTTTGATGGCGTGTGGAGAAACCTGCGGGAGCACGCTACGTATCTCGCGGGCGTCTCCCTGGACAAATTCCACCTGATCCTGCAATCCCCGCTCTTGTGCACATTGACGACCGTACTCGAAGGCATCCGAATCGCGATCGATCAGCCAGATCCTGACCTGGTCCGGTGACAGCCCGGCACGAATCACCGAGTCCTGCAGGTGCAGTCCGGGGCCGGCCCCAATTCCCAACAGATCCAGCCTGGATTCCCCGGAAAGCGACTTGAGAAGTTCCGTCAGCCTGGCCGTGACCAGTTTGCGGCGGTTGCGCGTATCCATCGAAATCGGGTTGTATCGAACCGCCATTCGATCCATCCAGTCCACGGGGCGACTGTTTTCATAGACGATGTTCATCGAACGCCAACCACCGGGCCGGACGAGAGATTCCTGGATCAATGGGCTCTTGCTGCGGCGAGCGACACGCAGCAGATAGCTGGCGGGGAGCAATCGATTGCGCAGTGGATCCAGGACAGTCTTCAAGACGGCTTGTGCGGCGGGAAGGACTTCAAATCGGATCCCATCGACTTCCACAAACTTCATCACAAACCTCCTGAAGCACCGTGTTGTCACAGTTGGAGAGTGAACTCGATGGCCGAGCGGCAAAGGTTGCCGATGTCGGAAGATCTGGCCAAAGAACCATCAGCCTGATGTCAATGTTTGGGGATCATATCGACTGCCGCAGTGGTTAAACATCAAATTTACTTGAGTGGCCGCTGTCTTGCCGTAGCGGTCCGACCTTCCACACGCCCGAAGTCCAGGCGATTAACGAAGGCTGGCAAGCCCTGAGTTCGCCGGACCTCATTTCTTCGGTAATTCCGTATCGGCCTGTGGAAACTCAAAAGAGATTCCCTGCGACTGTCGAAAAAAACGCAGAGGTTCCTCAAGTGGAGGAAGCTTCCTCTTCATCAGGCAATCACACAATCCACCGGGATACTCACCAAGGCAGACATGTGGATTGCACTTTTTGTGAAGTTTTATGGTGAGCCTCCTGGATGTTGGAACGGACTGATGCGTCACTGGCATTCATCGGGGATTGAATGCTGTGATGACGGAGTGGCCCATGAATCCCGTCGAAACACTGCTGATAGACGCCGGAACCGGCCCTTTGGGGCTATGGCGTTCCCGTTGCAGTTTTGACGGAGCCCTCGATCCGCACGCCGACCTCGGCCACGCATTTATCGCCGCTGCCCTGATGGGAGAAGACCTTCCGGCACTGACGACGTCGCACGAAACTGTCCGATATGCGGACTTGTTGAATAGCGCGATTGACGTCAGTTGCTGCCTGCAGCAAAGCCGCTCGTTCCGTCGTGGAGCGCCGGTGTTGCTGTTGCTGCCGAATTCACCGGAATATGTCGCCGCCTACTTTGGTACCTTGATGGCGGGAGGAGTCGTCGTGCCGCTCCCCCCCCGGGTTGAAAGGCAGCAATTTCAGTCTGTCCGTGAATCCACGGAAGCGCAACATGTCATCACGCAATTGCGGACGGTCCGATCCCGGGCCGACATTCTCAGTGACGGGCCGACTCGAACAGTGGTTCCCGGAAATCCTGTCTGTCTGCCGTCGGTCGACGATGCAACTGCGAATAGTCTTGCTGCCGTCATGTTTACGGGTGGTTCGTCCGGGACGCCGAAGGGAGTGATGCTGAGCCATCGCAATTTGCTGGAGAATGCGCGCTCGATTCAACAGTACCTGCAGATCCAGTCGAGTGACCGACCGCTGTGCATCCTGCCCTTCTATCACGCCTTTGGAAATTCAGTCCTTCAATCCCATCTGCTGGCTGGATCACATCTGGTGTTGGACGGGAACCCCACGTTCCCGGAAACAATCATTGAGGCGATCGTCAAACACAACGTGACCAGCCTGTCGGGTGTCCCCGACTTGTTCCGTTTCCTGCTGGAACGCTCGTCACTGGGGGCCACGGCTCTGCCATCGCTGAAGTATATGGCTGTTGCTGGCGGCAGTCTGCCGCATGAATTGTCGCTGAATGTTGCTGCCCGGATCGCCCCGGCGAAGTTTTTTGTCATGTATGGACAGACAGAAGCGACGGCTCGCCTGGCCTATGTTCCGCCCGATCACCTGCCGGAATTGGGTGCCAGTTGTATTGGACGTGCGGTGCCGGGTGTTGATCTGGAAGTGGTCAACTCGTCGGGCGTTCCCGTTGCGGCTGGAGAAAGCGGAGAAATTCGCGCCCGCGGCCCGAACATCATGCTTGGCTACTGGGGGGACCCGAAACGGACGAGCGAGGTCATCCGCGACGGGTGGCTGTACACCGGCGACCTTGGAGAAGTGGACAGCAGCGGCTGGATCTATCACCGCGGGCGACTGAATGCCCTGATCAAGATTGCTGGTTATCGCATCCATCCGTCGGACCTGGAAAACTTCATTATTCGCTCGTTTCCCGTTCAGCAGGCGGTCGTCGTCCCCGTGGAACAGGCGGAGCTTGGGACTCGACTGGCACTTTTTGTCCGAGCACAGGCCGGCACGACGGAATTGAACACGAATCAGATTGTCGCGGTGTGCCGCGCGGAACTGCCACGCCACATGGTTCCCGATCTCGTTCAACTGGTTGAAGAATTTCCCCTGAATGATGCCATGAAAATTGATCGACTTCGTCTGGCGGCGCTGGCTGCGGAAGCCACGCTCCAGAAACGCAAAATCGCCTAGTCAATGAGTCTCCAAGGAACGATGAGCATGAATAGAACTGCACCGCAGGAAGAGTCGATTTGTCAGTTTCTGATTCAGTCCACCGGCGACGAATCTCTGAAACCGGAGACTGATCTGTTGGCGTCCGGATTGCTGGATTCCTTAACCATGATGGATCTGGTGGTTTTCATCGAGGTGGAGTTTCAGCAGCGAATCGCCATGGACGAAATGCGGCCCGAACGCTTTCGGACGATTCGATCGATTGCAGAACTGGTTGCCGATCTGCAGGGTCAGCAGTCTCGAGCCGCGTAATGCAGCGTTGAGTCCTGGTCATGCCGCACGGAACTTAATGTTCCGACTGTTTCAATCAAGAATTGCGAATCGAATGTTCGCTGCAGGCACAAGAGCTTTTCTCACATGTCCGAACCACATCAGGTTTATTGGCCGACTCAACCCACGGCCGTCCCGTTGACGGAACTCGGATGGAGCAACGTCGTCTACCTGGCAGACGCCCGGCCTCATCGTGATCCCACGATGATCTGGGGGACGTCAGTGGAATTGGACGGGTTGGACGAATTCCTTGCGGAGCAGTCGCGGCGATCGAACCGCATGATTTCGATCGTCCATGTTCTGATGAAGGCGGTGAGCCGTTCATTGACGGAGCATCCGCGCCTGAATTGCCGGGTGGTCAATCGCACGGTCTACCCCTATACCAGCGTCAGTATGGTCGTCCCGATTCGACGTCCCTCCGATGGGGTGGTGGACGTTGTGTTCCTTCGCAATGCCGAAGACCTGTCGCTGGCGGATGTCGCGACGCGAATGTGGGAGGAAGCGCGTGATCGGGCGTTGATCGTGACGCGGAACCGGAAGCAGGAGCGGCAGACGTCACCGTTTCAGAAACGGATGGCACAATGGGGGCTGCAGTTCCAGATGAAATGGATCCGGGCCATAGTCGGTAGTTGCTTCTGGCTGACCAGCCGCGTTCGTCTCCCTTCGTGGTCTCCCTGGGGCCGGGAAATGAATGGAGCGAATGCGTTTGTCAACTTTCTCGGGTTTGCCGGTGCTCCCCCGATGATTGCCTACAAGCCCAGCAGCCTGCCCACGAATTCCTTCAGCGTCAGTGTCACGATGGGAGCTCCCGAACAGAAGGCCGTTGTCCATGACGGACAGATTGTCATTCGCAAGGTGGCTCCTGTCTTTGTCCGGGTCGATCATCGACTGGTCAATGGTCATCAGGCGGGGCAGTTTGTCGCCACGCTCAAGTCGCATCTGGAAAATCCCTGGAGTCTGGTTGAATCGCCGCCGCAGGCCGACAGGGCGGCCGCCTGAATTCTCGGTCACCGACTGTCGTCGCGATTCAACAGGATTCGTGACTCACTAATCATCACAAGGGCGTCGTACCGACGCTGGAAAGCCAAGCGAGGCGAAGTCATGGATGTCAAAACCTCTACTTTTGCGACGGGTCCGCTGCCACTGATCGTTGAACCCAGGGACGTGTCCGACCCGTCAACCGCGGCGGTCATCGATTGGATCGAAGAGAACTCAAAGTGGCTGGACGGCAAATTACTGGTCCACGGCGGCGTGTTGCTGCGCGGATTCCAGATCTACGAAACCGCCGAATTCCAGCAGGTCGCGCAGTCATTGATCCCCGAATTGAAGCCGTATGTCGAGGGGCAATCGCCCCGGACCCGGGTTCTGGACAAGGTCTATACGTCGACAGAATACCCCGCGCAGTTTTCGATCACGCTTCACAACGAACTTTCGTACGCCATGCAGCCGCCGCGACGAATTCTGTTCTATTGCCACACCCCCAGTCCGATTGGCGGCGAGACGCCGATATCGGATTTCCGCAAGGTCTGCGAGAAGATGCCTGCCGACCTGCGCTTGAAGTTTGAAACGCGCGGCGTCAAATACGTGAAGAACATGCACGCCAACGCACAGGGACTGGGCAAATCGTGGATGGACCATTTTGAAACTTCCGATCGCCAGGTGGTTGAAGGCTATCTGAACGACAATCAGATCGACTATGAATGGACTGCTGACGGCACGTTGCGCACGATTTCCATCCGACCGGGGATCTTTCAACACCCGGAAACGAAGGAGACCCACTGGTTCAACCAGGCCAACTTGTGGCACGTTTCGAATTTTGAAAAGCGCCGTCGCGATCAACTCTTGCGATTGTGCGGCGAAGAGAATCTGCCGACCCATGCCTATTACGGCGATGGCACGATCATCACAGACGAGGAACTGGACGAAGTCCGCCAGGTGATGTGGGATAATGCGATCGCCTTCCGCTGGGAACGCGGGGATGTGCTCGTACTGGACAATTACCTCGTCGCCCACGGTCGGAATCCGTACGAAGGACCGCGCAAGATCCTGGTCGCAATGGGTTGAGCAGAACCTGCCTGCGAGTCGCGTTCCACGGGATGCCGAAGTTCTGCTGTTCGTGAACTGGTCCGAAAGTAACGACGGTAACGCCTGTCCCGCTCGTATTCCCTCGAATGGGTTACGCGAACTAATCTGACAGTAGTAGTGACATGCGGTCGTGCCGATAGTTCTGATAGTTCGATGTCGTCGTTGTCGCACGCCTGCGCCACCTCACGATCGGGGTGGCAAACGGGCTGAACTGCAGGCAACTCGTGCCAACATCAGGGAGGATAGGAATGGCCGTCAAGCTCGGCTCGTCATTGCGGACCTGGGTCTGCGCAATACTTGGTTGTCTTACCGCAGTTGGTCAGACACAGGCTCAAGTTTCCCCGGTCACGAATGTGAACGGTCAGGCCGGCAGTCAGGGCGAGTTTGTCAATCGAGTGCATAAGGACGCGAACGGAGAACACAAATACGTTGTATTCGTTCCCGCCGGGTACTCGCCAGCGAAGAAGTGGCCTGCGATCCTGTTCCTGCATGGAGCCTGTAACCGCGGGACCGACGGCCGATCGCAACTGGTCTCGGGGTTGGCCCCGTCGATCCGGTTGAGGATGTCTGATTACCCATTCGTGGTCGTCTTCCCACAATGCGAAAACATGGAATGTCGGGTGCTGGCGGGTTGGACCGAACAGCCCGAAGAGTCTGATCGGGCGCTTCGGATGCTGGACGAGGTCGAAAAAGAATTCAATATCGATACCAACCGCGAGTGCCTGGTGGGATTGTCGATGGGGGGAACGGGAGCCTGGGAGATTGCCGCCAGGACGCCCAAGCGGTGGGCGGCACTGGTGCCCGTCAGCGCCCAGTCGGACACGAAGGATGCCCCGAAAGTTGCTGGTATTCCGACATGGGTTTTTCACGCGGCTCACGATCCGCTGGTGGCAACTGGTATTGCCACCGAAATGGTGAGTGCCATTAACGCCGCCGGTGGACGCGCCTACTTTTCGGAAGTGAACCGGAAGGCCCATGACCTGAGCAACGTGGTTTTCACGCAAAAAGCTCTGACCGATTGGTTGCTCGATCCCAGCAAGGCTCCGGATCAAAACCTGGAATGGACGGAACCCAAGGGATACACCAGCGGGATGGATCTGGAAGTTCCGTTTGTTGCCGGTGCCGAATTGTCTCGCGCACTGCGATTCCGGGTGTGCAAGGATGTGTTGGAAGCATTGTGCTTCTCGGCACCGCCTAAGCTGGCTGAAAAACCCATGTCCGGGCACGTCAATCCCGTCTACCAAAGTACAAAAATCGGCGGAATTCTGCCGATCGATGTCAACTTGTCGGGTCTGTATTACCAGGGACACATCGAGCAAATCAGGGTCATTCCCAAGGCCCCGGATCGGCTGATCCTGCAGGCTGGCCTGCGAAATCTGACGATGACTGTCTCGAACTCGCAGATGAACGGCAAATTGCTGCTGTCCGCATCGGCGGGGCCCATGAACGTTGTCATTGGACATCGTGCCCCCGTCTGGCTGACGGTGGAATTGAAACCTCAGGTTCAGAATCGGCGAATCAACCTGAATCTGACGGGAATGGACTTCCAGATCCCTGCGGACAACTGGTACGTGACCCAGCCATCCAACGTGCAGGTCCGTGGCCTGCCCTTCCTGAACGGCAAGGTCTCAGACAGTCTGGTGGACGGGGTCTATCAGCGCCGGGCTGAGATTGAACGGCAGGTGCTGAGCAGCATTCCCAACGCGATTCAGGCTGCCGAAAACAAGCTGAATGAGATGATGTATTCGAAGACCCTGACGGTCGGGCAGATCTCAATGCCGATGTGGCAGCCCCGCATGAAAACCTACCCGGAGGAAGTCCTGATCGATGATCATGGAGTCACAATCGTCTCCGGGATCCTGTTGTGTACGTTGGGACAGCCGCCGAAGGATTTCAAAAAGCTGCAATACCCGGCCCCCAAGGCGTTCCCCACGCCGCTGAAAACCGGCCTGGAAATCCTCATTTCGGAAAGTGCGGTGCCAGCCTGGAGTGAATTGGTGATTGCTGGAAAGGTGAACTGCTTCAACGTCTATGATTTCTCACCCAAGGAATACCATGATCTGGCGGATCGTCAGTTCGTGCAGGAAATCATTCCTGACCTGCAGAAATATGGTGAAGAGATGGAAGCCAGCGTAGACTTCTTCCTTCGTGAACCGATTCACCTGGTGACCCCGGGGCCTGCGGTGGGGCCCAGACTGCTGGACGATGCTCCGGGGAATCTGATGACCCTGTCACTGGCGTCGGTACCGCTCAGGGTGGCGTTTCGCAAAAAGGGTGAGTCGAAGTGGACCCAGGTCGGTGAACTGGATATGTCGATCGAACGGGAATATGCGCCGTATGTCCACAAGGTTGGCTTTTCGCGTCGCGGTTTCAAATTCGCCGAAATCGGCAAGTTCCGGATCGTTCCCCAGTGGAAATTTGCCCCCGGTTACACGCCCGAGAATTCCAACGTTGACGCGGAGCGCCTTGTGGCGGCGGTCTTGAAGGCCCGCGAAGCGGCCCAATTGCTGGATGGCGTGAAGCCGGAAGGTGTTCGCGACATGGAGGTTGCCGGCGTTCCCCTGCGGCTGGATGCGCTGGACTGGAGACAAGACCATCTGGTCACGCAATATCAATTGCCGGGTGTGCTGGTGGCGAATGACTCCAAGGAACCGTTGACCTACGAAGTGCGGGGATTGAACACAGGCTGGAGCAAGCCACGCACACTGGCCCCGGGAGAATTCGACGAGTACCGAGTCCCGTATGCGTTGACGTGGCGTCGGCGAGGAGATGCCGAAACGCAATTCTATACCCTGCCGATGGGGAAGGAATTCTCGTATCGGATTGATCCGAAGCCTGGCCTGGTACTGCTGAAACCAGACGACGGACTGGAGGAAGAGCGATTGGTCCCACAGAAATAGACGATCGCTGTGACAGGATTGGCGACGCCACTCGTCGGGAGTGGTGTCTGACGTGTCTTCATCTCGTGAGTTTTGGATCGGGAGATGATTGTCGATGAACGGATTCAACGACACTGCTGCGAACACGACGCGCGATGCGACTGCGGATCTGTTTCCGTTACCGTTGGTGCCGTTTGAACGTTACATGTACCAGGATGATTCCAGCGACTATCCGATGGTGATGGTCTTGATCATTCAGTTGAAGGGGAATCTGTTGCGAGATTCCTTCGAGCAGTCAGTCCAGTTTGCTTTGCACCGAAACCCGCTGCTGAAGAGCGTGATTGGCAAGGTTCGCGGAAAGGGCCCCTGCTGGATTCCAGTCGAGTCACCACAACCCAGAATCGACTGGCGCGAAAGTGGTACCCCTGCGGGCACGGTTCAGGATCGCATCGATTTGACCCGGGAGATCGGCGTCCGGATCTCAGTGGATCACTGGCCCAATAGCTCTGAAGTCATGTTTGAATTCCATCATGCCTGCACCGATGGAGTTGGAGGGATCCAGTTCATCGGCGATCTGCTTGGCCATTACGGCCAATTGACGGCTCCTGCAGGAGCCGAACTACCGGAACTTCAATCGGTGCAATTCGATCGCCTGCGAGATCGTGCGCTGTTCTCAACGTCGGTTGACGAACAGCCCGCCAAGTCTGTCAGCTGTCCCATGATGCTGTGTCGCCGCCTGCTGAAGTTGATTTGCCGCGGCCCCGTACCGCTGGCGTCGTCACGTCGTCGACAGCCGATTGGCACGAATCTCGATTCTCCGGCGATCATCAGCCGCACGATTGACCGTCCCGAGTTGCAAGAGTTAAAGGTGGCCGCGGCTCAACGGTCCGTGGAGGTGAACGATCTGTATCTGCTGGTGATGTTTCAGACAATCCGCGCATGGAATGAAAAGTATGGACGGGGGGCTGACAGCAACTGGCTGCGGATTGGCATGCCGACCAGCCTGCGAACTCCGTTGCACGATGGGATTCCGGCGGCCAACATCGTCAGCTACATGTTTCTGACACGGCGGGCGAAAGCGTGCGACGATCCGGATGAATTACTGGCAGGGATCCGGCGACAGACTTCGCTGACGGTCAATGATCGCCTGGGGCGATTCCTGGCATTTGGCCTGAAATACATCCTGAAAGTCCCCGGTCTGTTGTGGCTGCTGTTGTGTTTAAACCGGTGTTTCTGCTCGGTGATTCTGACCAATGTCGGAGACATTCGCCGGCACTTTCGGGGTCGCTTTCCACTCAAGCAGGGGAAGTGCGTCGCCGGCAATGTGACCCTGGAAGCATTAATCGGTTCGCCGCCAGTCCGTCCCAATACTCGTGTGTCGGCATCACTGGGAACCTACAGCGGCAATCTGTATGTGAATATGCACTGCGATCCACTGAGTTTTACGCAGGAGCAGGCGGACGAGTTTGCGGATGCATATGTGGACCGGCTGTCCAGGTTGACCGCCAGCTCGAAGGGAGCGTCAAAGGCCGCATAGAATGGTCTGGGGAGAATACCGTCAACGCCAGGTGAAACTCCTGCAGCGGCTTGAATCGTTCCATCCCGTGCTCCCACCGGGCAGCCCTGCTGTCACCCGACTCAATGTAAAGTAGGATTCATGGCCGGCATTCCAAACGCACCGATACCAGAGTTCAACTGTTTTGCGGAATTCTGGCAGCACTATCTGAGCCAGCATCGACATCCACTCAACCGCGTGCTTCACGCGCTGGGGACGGTGGGGGGATTGGTCTGCCTGGGAATGGCGGCCTGTTTCTCGTGGACCTGGTTCCTGGCCGTTTTGCCGGTCGGATATGGTCTGGCATGGCTCGGGCATTTCCTGATCGAACGAAACCGACCATTGACGTTCGCCTTTCCGTGGTGGTCGCTGCGTGCCGATTATAAGCTGGTTGGGATGTTGCTGATGGGGAGGTTGCAATCCGCGGCGGAAATGCCAGCACCGCGCGAGGTGTGAACCTGGTACCTGTTTCCGTGTTGCGGCACATCATCCACACTCCGGTCCGAGCGTCGCGCGAAGCCGACCGCCGCTCGGACGAATGTGATAATCCTGATCGACGGCGTCGCCAGAAGCGCACACCGGGGATTCTGATCACGGTCGACTCCGCCAAACGGTCAATCGCGTCGTGTTGTGGAAATCGCGGGAAGTGGTTCCTCAGCGGGTTCACTGTGGGCCACGCAAGCCGCAATGACCAGGTCGCCTGTGACATTCACGACCGTTCGGCACATGTCCAGGATCCGGTCGACTCCCAGAATGATGCCGATCGCGGCTCCGGGGACACCGACGGACTGCATGACGACCACGATCAGTGGCAATGACCCGCCGGGCACGCCCGCGGTGCCGACTCCCGCCAGGATCGCCATCAGGACGACGCTGAACTGCTGCGTGGCACTCAACTCGACACCCATCACCTGGGCCAGGAAGAGCACGACCACCCCTTCATACAGCGCGGTTCCATTCTGATTGCCCGTGGCCCCCACGGTCAGGACAAAGTTGGAAACCCGCTTGGGAAGCTTCAATTGCTCCTGGGCCACTTCGATCGCTGTGGGTAACGTCGCGCTGGAGGACGACGTTCCAAATCCGACAAGCATCGCTTCCGAAACGTCTCGAAAAAATGACCATGGCGAACGGCGGGCAAAGACCATGACGACGATCGAGTAGACCACAAGCAATTGTAGTCCCAGGCCCAGCATCGCGGTGAGCACAAACCAGAACAATGTCTTCAGGATGCTGAGGCCGAGTTGGGCGGACAATGCAAAGACCAGGCAGCCAGCCCCCACGGGCGCCAGTTTCATCGCAAAACCGATCACGGACATCGAAATCGCGTACAGACCTTCCAGACAGGCGACCAGCGTTTTTGTTTCTTCCGGTCGCGTGGTGATCGCGACGCCGCAAATCAATGAAAAGACCATGACTGCCAGCATGCCGTTTCCCTTGGAACTGCCATCGACGGCACCAACCATTTCCTGCAGCGGGTTTTCGGGCAGCAGGTTCACCAGGACATCACGAACCGGCTTGGCTTGCTTCGCCTTGTCCATACTCCTGTTGGCTTCGCCGGCGTACTGATCCAGAAGCTTTTGCCGCTGCCCAGGCTCCAGCGAAAGCCCCGGTTTCAAGCCGTCCACCAGGGTGATTCCGATCAAGACTGCCGCCGTGGAGAGAATTGCCGTGAAACCGAGCGTTTTCAGTCCCATCATGCCGAGTTTGCGGACGTCGCCGATTTCCACGACTGCCAGCGTCAGGGCGGAAAAGACCATGGGGACGACCACCATGAACATCATTCGCAGGAAGACATCTCCGACGGGCTTGGCCCAGTAAATCGCCTCATCCAGCCAGCCATGCAGCCCGTTGCCGTTTTCGTCGGAACGCAGGTAATCGACATACCCGTCGGCCTTCCCGTTTCCATCCGGGTCATGCAGCACGCCCGGTTCCGCCGTACCGAGCCAGTTCGCAACCAGGCCCAGTGTGACGCCGATCACCAAACCAATCAGAATCCTGGTGTGAAGCGGCAGACCGCGTTTGCTTTGGTCGACTGTCAGATTCCGAATGTCATCCACGGTCTCTGGCTGACCCTTGGCGTTCTCAATGTCGGACATGAATGACTTTCTGTGAACGGAGCGAAAGAATGGCCGGCGCGAGGAAAGTGTAACCGTCAAATCCCTGCTTGTCGTCCGTGGCGTTGATCCCATGGGAAAGCCCCACCGAACGCATAATCGGAGAATCCGGCAAAGTCCACGATCCGTTTGGTGGGTTGTTAAAACTTCCACCAGTCCTGATTTAAGAGAGACCACGAGGTGTGTCAGACTAGATTCTGACACCCACCAAGACGGGGATCCTGGCGCGAGGATTCCGATTGTGTCACGAGTATCGAACGTGCCGGAATTGTCCGGGTGGGCACTGTTGTGAAGCGACGTTCTCGATTGCCATTCGTGTCCATGCCCGACTCTGAAAGTACGTGATCATGAATCCGATGAACCTCTTCCGCAAGAAGCCGCGTCCGAGCGCTCACCCGGAAGGGGTCCATATGACGTGGGCTCATTCCAGCGCGGCACGGACGGCAACCCGGACGGCGATCTTTCTGAAGCAGCAGACGTGGGTGTTCCCGATCCTGGCGATTGTGGTGCTGTCGGTCCTGGCATTCAGCGTTCGCAAGGCGATCGAAAGCACGATGAAGGCGAACCTGCAGTCGCAGTTGCAAACGCTGCTGAACGTCGAAAAAGAAATGCTGCAGACCTGGATCGGAGTCCAGTGCGCAAACGCCGAATCAGAGGCCAACGACTTTCAGGTCCGCGAAACCATCTATGAACTGCTCGCCGAGATTGAACAGTCCGAGCAGGCGCCACAGGGATTGATCCCCGCCACGCGCCTGAACATCGGGGTTGAGACGCATCGCAAGCTGCGAAACGAATTGGGGCCCGGGATGGCCTCACACAATTACCTGGGTTATTTCGTCGCGGACAAAAACAAGCGGATTGTGTCGGCCACCCACGAAGAGACGATCGGGCTCCAAAACCTTCCTGAGTACGACACATTCCTGACGCGTGCGCTGGAAGGGAAGACATCGGTTTGCCCGCCTTTTCCCAGCAACACCATGCAGAAGGACGCGGCTGGCAATTTGAGGACCGGTGTTCCGACCATGTTCGTCTGTGCCCCCGTGCGCGACGCCCGGTTTCAGGTCGTTGCGGCACTGGCGTTTCGGATGAGGCCGGAATCAGAATTCACCCGTCTGATGCAACTGGGGCAAATTGGTAAGACCGGTGAAACGTACGCATTTGACAAATCCGGCCGGATGGTCTCCGGAAGCCGGTTCGATGAATCCCTGATTCTGCTCGGGCTGCTCCCGGACACGCCACTGTCCAGCTCGATTCTCAATCTGTCCGTGAAGGATCCGGGGGGCAATCTGGCCACCGGATACCGCCCCGCCTTGCGTCGTGGTGATCTGCCGCTGACAAAAATGGCGGCGTCGGCGGTGCTGGGGAATTCGGGCGTGGATGTCAACGGTTATCGAGACTATCGTGGTGTTCCGGTGATTGGAGCCTGGACCTGGATGGAAGCCCATCAGATGGGGGTGGCCACCGAAATCGATTCCGCAGAGGCATTCCGGCCGCTCTCGATCCTGCAATGGACGTTTTGGGGACTGTACGCGCTTCTGGCCATCAGTTCTGCGGCGATCTTCGTCTTCACGCTGATGGTGGCCCGCCTGCGTCGACAGGCTCAAAAGTCCGCCATCGAATCGCAAAAGCTGGGACAGTACACCCTGGAAAAGAAACTCGGGACCGGCGGCATGGGAGTGGTCTACAAGGGGATTCATGCAGTCCTGCGTCGTCCCACCGCCATCAAGCTGCTGAATGTCGACAAGGTCAACGACGATTCCATTAAACGGTTTGAACGTGAAGTTCAGATCACCTGCCAGTTGAACCATCCGAACACGGTCGCCATTTATGATTACGGCCGCACCCCGGAGGGGGTCTTCTACTATGCGATGGAATACCTGGACGGGATCGACCTGCAGACGCTGGTTGATCGTTACGGAGCGCAGCCGGAAGACCGCGTGATACACATCCTGCGACAGATCTGCGGTTCGTTGTACGAGGCGCATTCACTGGGACTGGTCCATCGCGATATCAAGCCTGCCAACATCATGTTCAATCGTCGCGGCAGCGAGCCGGACGTCGTGAAGGTGCTGGACTTCGGGCTGGTCAAGGCGCTCGACGATGAAAAAAATGCCGGAATGACGTCGACCAATGGACTGACCGGAACTCCGTTGTACATGTCCCCGGAATCAATTCAGACGCCGCAATCGGTGGACGCACGCAGTGATATCTACGCCGTCGGTGCGGTGGGCTATTTCCTGCTGACAGGTCAACCGGTCTTTAGCGGCAGCAGTATTGTGGAACTGTGCCAGGCACACGTCGCTCGACAGCCGGACCCACCGTCGGTGAAGCTGGGAAAACCGGTTTCTCCAGAACTGGAAGGAGCCATCATGGCATGCCTGGAGAAGTCGCGGGCCAGGCGACCACAAACGACACGTGACCTGATTCTGCTGATGTCGCGCTGTCCGTCCGCCAATACGTGGTCGATCGAAGACGCCGACGCCTGGTGGGGCCGACACGAACGGTCTCACGCCAGTACGACGGGGACGGCGGCCAGCGATGCCAACAAAAGTGCCGCCTCCGCCGGATTTGATCAGACAATGATTACGGGGTGATCGATCACTGGTCGGATTCCGAAAGTCGTTCAGTCGTTGTGGCTCGGATTCGCAACGGATAGTGTTCACCCGCTTCCATCGCCTCACGCCGTTCTCGCAAACATTCGCGGCCACCGATTTCGTAGTCGCGACAAACCTGCGGCCGGAATTCGTGGTGCTTGCAAAGCCGCGTCGTCGCATCAAACCAGAGGCATTTTTCTTGCGGTTCCTGGCCCCGCAGCAAACCAGAAAAGTGAAAATTGATTTCGTCGATCAGTTCCTGGGGCAGGTTGTCAGGCCGAAATGGATGCGGGTCGGAATAGTGCGGGCGCGACGCATAGAGCACCAATGGTGAACCGATCCCCAGGCAACAGATGCCGCAACCATCGCACGAAGTCGGCGGCAGAATGGGTAGCACGTCCATTCCAGATCCCTGATCTCAAGTCGCAAACTGCGGGTCGTGGATCAGCCTCTTGTCTGATCATGGCGCTGCCGTCGCGGAGACAATTTCACCTGTCCGATTCACTGTAATATCGGGATGCAATTTGGCCAGCGAGAGACGTTGCAGCGACGAAACCCTGCCTGCGATCACGACCTGCACATCGCTGAATTCCGCACCTTCCAGTTTGGCGCCGATCAAGAGTGTCTCGTCATTGGCATAGCACAGACCGGCCCCCGTCCCGGCCAATTCTTGATCGGGAGACTCCAGTGGCCAGACGAGCGAACTGGCGGCAACCAGGACCAGGGTCCCGATAGCGAGCATCAATTGCCGTCCGCCCCCCATCATCATGGCAAAGACTCCTGAATCGGAAACCCGCCCCGCGATCGGTCTTCCAGCCTATCAATGGATTCCTCCGTACGATGGACTTCACGTCCATCCGTGGCGATCGTAGCACAGCAGGATCACTCGGGCGGTCGTGGCGTCCATCTGACAGGCTTTGGTTGTCCCTCAAAGAGCAGACTCTACTTCTTTTCTTCCGGCTTTTTTTCTTCGGGTTTCTTTTCCTCGGGTTTTGCTTCCGCCGGCTTCGCCGGTTCGACGCCACGCACAATTTGGATTTCAGGAAGGGCTGCTTTCAGGGCGGCGACGCCCTGGTCAGTCACCTTGGTTTCCCACAAATAAAGCTTCTTCAGCTTTTTCAACCCTTCCAGTTGCTTCAGACCAGCATCAGTGACCGCCGTTCCATACAGGTTCAAATACTCCAGGTTTTCAAGTCCCTTCAAATGCTCCATCCCGGCATCCGTAACCTTTGTTCGCTCCAAGTGCAGACGAACCAACTGCTTGCTTTCCTTGATGTTCACCAGTCCGACGTCGGTGATATCTTTGCCTCGCACATTCAGTTGCGCCAACTTGGGCAGGTTTTTGAGCGGTGCCAGGCTGGCGTCATCAATCTTGCCATCTGCCAGATGGTACGCCACATCCAGGCGATCGTCGTTTTGAGCCAGTTCCATCACCTGGCCACCCGCCTTGCGGATTTCGGCCATCGCCCCCATTTCCGCAGCAGTCGGCGGAACCTTGTCCTCGGAATAACTCGTGGAACCGATCACCCCACTCAACACCAGACACAGACCAACGGTTCGGATCATCGTTGCAGACTCCTTGTTGATGGCACGGAAAGTTGGCCAAACCCATGCCGAAGTCTACCAAAGTGCCCAGTTGTGCGCGTAGTGTCAGCATCCAAGGAGTTCATCGCAACATTGGTCTCGCCCGAATCGGCGAAATCCGCTACTAGTTCGTCGGACCCACCCGTGTCCGGAGGACTTCATGTCTGCATCGCTGATCAACGCCGATCCGACCCCGATTCATACGATCGGTCGACTTCTCAATCAGTTCATCATCGCCATCGGTGATTTGACCCGATTTCTGTTCCTGGCACTGGCTGGATTGCTGGTGCGGATGCCGCGGTCGCGCGTCCTGTGGCCCGTGATGTACGAAGTGGGTGTCCGCAGCGTCCCGGTGATCGCAGTCACGGGGCTGTTTATTGGAATGGTTCTGGCCGTGCAGTCGTACGACACGCTTCGTTCATATCGATTGGAAAGCCGTATCGGGTCAGTCATTAACGTCTCTCTTGTCAGAGAGTTGGGGCCGGTCCTGGCGGCCACGATGCTGGCGGGACGGGTGGGATGTGCGATGGCGGCGGAAATCGGAACGATGCGTGTGACTGAGCAGATTGATGCCTTGAAAGCCCTGGGAGCCGATCCCATTTCGTACCTGGTAGTCCCGCGATTTCTCGCCTGTTTTTGCCTGATTCCCATCTTGACTCTGGTGGCAGACGGGGTGGGGATGCTGGGGGGATGGATGGTCAGTGTCCAACTGCTGGGTGTCAGCGATCACTTCTTCTGGTTGTACTCGCAACAGTTCATCACCGCGTTTGACGTGGTTTCCGGAGTTATGAAAAGCATGTTTTTCGGGGCGGCCATCTCGATCATCGCCTGCCATCGTGGTTTTCATTGTGGTTCCGGGGCCGAAGGAGTGGGCCGTGCCGCGACCGATTCGTTCGTCTGTTCGTTCATCGCAATCCTGGCGTTGGACCTGGTCCTGGCGATTTTGTTGAACAACGTTTACCGATTGCTCTGGGCTCTGGGGATCCAGGTCCTGTGACGAAATTCGACCCCAGAACCCATAAAAAGTCTGGTTTGGATCCGATGTCTGTGAGTTCTGCCACAAAACCATTGACTGGCGTGACCGCCGCCGTTCCCGTGTTGGAATTGCGGGAAATCACCATGGAATTTGGAACCCAGCGTGTGCTGCAGGAGATCACGATTTCGGTTCGTCGCGGCGAAACATTGGTCCTGATTGGTGAAAGTGGATGCGGCAAAAGCGTGACCACCAAGTTGCTCGCCGGACTCTTGGAGCCGACCCGGGGCGAGGTCTGCTGGGATGGTCGCCCGGTTCAAAACAGGTCGGCCCGCGAACTCCGCCGAGATCGTCTGCGATTTGGATATCTGTTTCAGGGGGCGGCCCTGTTCGACAGTCTGAATGTCTACGAAAATGTCGCCTTCGGGCTGCGTGAAAACACGGAACTGAAGGAATCACAGATTCGGGATGTCGTCCTGGAACGCCTGCGAGAAGTCGGTCTGTCGCCGACGGTCAGCGACAAGCGGCCCTCTGATCTTTCGGGGGGGATGAAAAAACGCGTGGGGCTGGCACGGGCCCTGGCCATGTCACCCGATGTTGTTTTCTACGATGAACCAACGACTGGGCTGGACCCGGTCATGAGTGACGTGATCAATGAACTGATCCTGCAAACCCAGGCTCGGCGGAAGGTGACCAGTGTCGTGGTCACGCATGACATGAATACGGTGCGTCGAGTCGCGGATCGAGTTGTGATGTTGTACCCCTTGAGCCGGATTATGGCGGGGGAGCCGCAACTGATCTTCGAAGGTTCACCGGAGGCGGCTTTTGAGAATCCGGATCTACGCGTCACCAGTTTTGTGCGTGGCGAGGCCGGGGAAAGGCTGAAGGAAATGTATGCAGCGTAGTATGTTACGGCTGGTTTTTGTCGGGATGTGAACCATCCCGCCAGGATGATTGGTTGGAACAGGCAAGGATGCTGGAACATGGCGACGGAGCGGCAGGCTCAATTTCGGACAGGGATGCTGGTGATGGTCGCGTTCGCGATCGGTGGCTGGCTGGTCTATGAATTTGGCGACTTAAACCAGTTCACTCAAAAGCGCTACGTGCTGTTGATCCACTTCGAATCCGCCTCGGGGTTGTATCCCACCGCTCCCGTAACGTACAGCGGTCTATCTGTGGGTGTGGTCCGCCAGATTCAGCTCGACGAAAAGCGGGGCGGAGTCGTCGCGACGGTCAACATTCGTGAAGGAGTCCGCGTTCCCGCCGACAGCAAAGCCATCGTGGTACGCTCGATTCTGGGAGAAACGGCCATTGACATCACGGCCGGAAATGCGCGCGAACATCTCAAGCCGGGAATGCGCATGCAGGGCCAGATGGCCGTTGATCCACTGGAGATGGTTCAACGCATGGAAGGTCGCGCTGTCGAGGTGCTGGATGCACTGACCTCCACCAGTCGCGAATGGGAACTGGTTGCGAAAAACGTCAACGGTCTGATGGAAACCAAACGGGGCGACCTGGATCAGGTGGTCGAACGCGCGGCTGAATCGCTGCATCAATTCACAGTGACGATGGCGCAGGTGAATGAACTGCTCAAGTCTGCCAATAAAGTGGTGGGGGATCCAGAAGCCCAGCAGGCTCTGCATGAGACCCTGGTGGCGATGCCCAAGCTGGTCAATGAGACTCAACGTACCATCGCGGAAACTCGTGGGGCCGTTCAGTCCACCCGGCTGGTGCTGGACAACGTCAACAAGAACCTGGTGAACTTGAACCAGTTGACCGAACCGGTTGGTAAGCGTGGTGAGCAGATGGTCGCGAAACTCGACAGTAGTCTGACCAATCTGGATCAGCTGATGTCGGAACTGAACCGCTTCTCGAAGCTGGTCAACACGAAGGATGGATCACTGCAAAAGTTTGCCAGCGACCCGTCGCTGTACGACAACCTGGACCGTTCCTCGCAGTCGCTGGCGGTCCTGCTGCGAAACGTCGAACCCGTCTTGCGCGATCTGCGCGAATTCAGTGACAAGGTGGCCCGTAACCCGGAACTGCTCGGCGTGGGCGGGGCCGTCCGCCCCAGTGCCGGGGTGAAAGATTCAGAACTGCTGAATTCGCAGAAGCCGGTTGCTCGCGGGAACAATCGGCAGTAGGGTCAATCCCATGGGGCGATGGCATGAAATTGAGAGACTACAAAAGCGCATGCGGAAGCGATCCTTAGCACTGGCAAATACTCCCCCGCGAGCGTCGTGTCCTTGAGGGCTGGACGACGAAGTGCCAGTGATTTGGCATCAAACAGAAAGACAGAATCGGCAAAGGAAACAATTGATGAGCTTCGCTCAGCACGCGTTCAAAGGCTGCGTAGTCATCGAGTTTCTCAAACAAAGGCAACCGCGCCACGGCTCGATTGAGAACGTGGAAACACATTCCATTAGGGCAGTTTCGGGGGCGATGCGGCATGCCAAAATGCTACAGTCCGCCCGTTCGACATGTCAAATAAAATGAGCTGCGTCCCCTTTTTCTTTCCACCCTTTTTCTTTCCAATCACGCTTTCGGTTGCCTTCTTCATCGGCCAATAAATAATTGGACTTATCCCCTTTTCAGAATCCAGACTTTGCATAATTCCCGACGCAAGATTCAGGAAGCATTGCAGGAGTCGAAGCCGCGACCATACACAGCGCCGCATCTTTTAGATGACTCATTTGGAGGCGCGGCCTGTGACGATGTGATCTCGTAAATCATGTAAAATGAGATTCGAATCCATTCCACCACTCGCCAGCCGCCGATTGTCAGGTGCAAACGCCAATGCGGTGACCGGACCATTATGTGCTGTCAATACAATCGTTGGCATCGGATTGTCGTCATCTGCTCGCCACACTCGGACGCGTCCATCGGAGCATCCAATTGCAAATAGATTCATGTCGCTTGAAATCGCGATTTGACTATTACTTGCGATCGTTGCAACGTGATCAATTCTCCACTGGCGAATAAGCCTTCCGGAGGCAGCATGCCAGAACATTACACGATCGCATATCGCGTCATAATCAGTGGAACCTGCGGTGATCGCGATTATATGTGTTCCATCTGCAGTCAAGGCAAACTTTCCGAATGCTTTACTTGGCGACTCCAACCACACAGTCTGCGGAGGCGCCTCACGCTTCCAGATTCCAATACTGCTCTTACGTCCGGTCTGTGCAGCTATCGTGTCGTCGATCCAAGAATAACGAAATCCGAGCAGGTCTCCGGTTGTGGAAACGCCAATGTCATCTACAATTCCTGGAAAGGCTTTAATTGCATTGGAGATGGGTGGCTTTGGAAGATGTGGTACACCATTCCGATCACCCCACGCATTACCTAAGACTACAATCGCATCACCGCTCGACTCTTGAGGTACCATCGTGGTGCCAACACATGCTGACATCGTCATTTGTTCCGGCAGGTGTCGAAATCTCCGAATCTCGACTCGGTGTTCATTGGCGAGCCTCGGCCTATCAGTCATTGATACATGGTTCTGTTTATCAAGAATAACGCGGTATTGATTCGTGATAACCTGATTTCCGACATCAAGCCTTTGGACATCGCCAACTTGACTCCACAACCATGCTGACCGGCCGTCAGCGGAAAAGCCGCCGAACGCAACATTCTCGAGTCGGTTCAACAACTGTCCCGTCGAACTATTCCAGAATCTGACTCCGTCGAAGCATCGCGAAATGTGGTCTGCTTTTTTTCCACCGCAGCTACGCACTTCAACGATCGGGCCAGTGGAAGCAACGATATCTCCGAGCGGTGAGAATTCAATATTGGAGACGGCACTCGGGCCAGAACAATACGCCTTGAGCTTTCGCGTTACGCAATCCCATACCCGTACACGACTTGCTGATGTCCCGACCAATGCAGATCCATCCCGCGATGATGTCAATCGAAACAGTGGCTCAGTATGTCCACTCATCCTGCCGACCTCAACGCCATTTTTTGCGTTGACGATCTGAATCTCCAATTGATCACACTCGCGCGCGATCGCAACCTCCGTATCTCCGCGAATAAACGTGCCATTACAAAACCCCTCGTCCAAATTCATTGACGCAATGGTCGCGCCATCCTTGATACGAACAATTTCAACTGCAGAATCTCGATACATGTACCGCAGTCCATGTTCACAGTCGGAACTTACCGACAGAAACTGCACATGTTCACTTTCATCAGGTTGAGCAGCGTTGACGTTAGCCAAGGATCCGTCAATTAAATTCCACATCGCACACCTGTCCGGCGAGCACCCGACGATCCGTTTTCCATCGGCAGTGAACGCGAGTGCACAAATCGGCGACAATTGATCCGCCACTTCCAGCGTCCGAATAAGGTCACCACCGGGCCAGGATCGCAGTTCCGGCGAAGAGCCTCGCTGCGTCGCGATTGCGATACAAGACATATCGGGAGCGACAGCAATGCTTAGTGGATTCAGAATTCGAATCTGGGCGATTCTTCTGCGTGTGAGCAAGTCCCACCCCAGAACTTCAGTTGCCCCATCGGACGCTATGACCGTCGACCCGTCCACCGAGAAATGGATTTGAGTTCCCATCGATGCGCTTGGGTCGCTCCTGAGCGTACGATACAGCGTACCATCAACAAGATCGTAAATATCGATCAGCCCCTCGTCCGCAGCCGGTGTCAGGGCCAGCCAGCGGCCGGTTGCTGACACACTCATGCCCCACTTCCCGCTAACCTGAGGCCGAAACTGAATCGCACCGAATGATTTCGCATCTGGCACTTGCCTCAGGTCTGCCGCCGACGCACTTGCACCGAACACACCTATCAACACTACTGATAGTGCAGCACTGCACGGACGCATAACTCCCCCACTTCTACGGAGACGCACAAATACACTGCGCCTTGCGAACACAATTCACTGCACAAGATTAAGTGTGTCGATCACCACGCTTGTTTGCCATCGATTGTACACTTGAGAGTACTTTCGATCGGCTCGCAGGGGCAACAGTTCCAATCCCTCTTGGCCATTTTTTTCGTCGAACCGACAGCCTTTTTCTTAATAGCAATGGTAAAGGTGTCAGGCACCGTTTTTTCGCGGTCTTCCCCGGGGTCGCATTGTGATTTCCAAGCCGAGGGTTTCGGTGGCCGTGCCTGACCAGGCCTCATCGCCGTAGGGCGATCCGCGCAGAACGCTTCGGTGGAGTGCGGCCAGTTCTGCTTCCGTTTGCGGCTCATTCACGTGCTCCAGCCAGCCGGGCGAGCGACGGATTGGCCATGGCGACAGGATCTGTCGCTCTGCGGACGTCCCCCGGCACCAGCGATGCAAGCTGCTCCAACGCCATTCTTCCGCGCGCTGCACCAGATTCGCTCGCAGAGCGTTTCGTTCGACATAGCGGCAAACCGTCAGGAAATGCTCGTCCGCCTGGATGGGGAATGATTTGAATCGCCCCTGGTACACATGCCCCGTCCCCGCGCTCTGCCGATGCGCGTGCCAACGCTGAGTATGAGTCAATGTCAGCCACCCGACGAACCGGGACAGGTCGCCATCTGATTCCGGCCAGACGACCAGGTGCCAGTGGTTTCCCATCACACAATAGCTCAGCAGCCGCATCTGCGTTCGTTCGACCGCTTCTTCCAGAACACGCTCGAACGCCGCATAATCCTCGTCCGTTTCAAACAGCGGTAGACGACCGTTCGCTCGGTTCAGAACGTGATAAACCCACCCCCCAGGTGCTGCTCGCTTTGGTCGTCCCATCCCACGAAACTATCACGACTGACGTGTTTTGTCAATATAAACGGTGCCTGACACCTTTTCCTGTCCAGCGTGAACCGCTGGGGTGTGTGAGGTCGATCAACGGGAGGCACC
>JAFEBS010000024.1 GCA_018242525.1 Planctomycetota bacterium
CAGCGAGCACAGTGCCATCTTCCAATGCCTGCAGGCAGGTCGCCGGGCGGACGTCAAACGAATTATTCTGACCGCCAGTGGAGGCCCGTTCCGTGGCTGGTGCCGGCAGCGGTTGGAAACGGAAGTCACCGTGGAACGGGCGCTGGCACATCCGACCTGGCAAATGGGGCCCAAAATCACCGTCGATTCGGCGACGATGATGAACAAAGCGCTCGAAATCATCGAAGCACGCTGGCTGTTTGGCCTGGAAGCGGACCAGATTTCCGTGGTGGTCCACCCGCAGTCCATTGTTCATTCGATGGTGGAATTTGTGGATGGTTCGGTGGTTGCACAGCTCTCTCCACCAGACATGAAGCTCCCGATCCAGTATGCTTTGACGTATCCAGACCGCTGGTCCGGGGTCAGCCCCCGGATGGATTGGACAAAATCCAGTCAACTGGATTTTCTGGTGCCGGACATGGAAGCGTTTCCGGCGCTGGAGTTGGGTTTTGAGGTGGCTCGCCGTGGCGGTGCCACTGGTGCAGTGCTGAATGCGGCCAATGAAGTGGCTGTGCAACGATTCCTGGATGGTACCCTGAGATTTACTGACATCCCGCGCGCCTGCCGGGAAATACTGAATGCCCACAACGACGATCCCCATCCCACACTCGGCGAATTGCTGCGTCAGGATGCCTGGGCTCGCGAGGAGATGAGACGATGGACTTGCTGACAGTGACGCTGGCCGCAACTTCGGTCATGGATCGGATCAACGGACTGGCCTCCAATGGCGTCAACCTGGTCTGGGCGGCAGTCGGCCTGGGAATGGTGATCTTCTTTCATGAACTGGGGCACTTCGCGGTGGCGAAGTGGTGCAACGTCAATGTGGAACGGTTCAGCATTGGCTTCGGGCCGGTCCTGCTCAGTTGGAAGTGGGGCGAAACAGAATACGCCCTGTCCCTGATTCCGTTCGGCGGCTATGTCAAGATGCTGGGGCAGGACGACGCTGATCCCAGCCAGTTGACCAATGAAGAGATCGCCCAGGATCCGCGGTCCTATCTGGCCAAGAATGTCTTTCAGCGGATGGCGATCATTTCGGCGGGCGTGACAATGAACATCATCACGGCCGTATTCTTCGTCGGGGGGGCATTTGCCATCGGGCTGGAGACTTCGCCCGCCATCATCGGTGAGGTTCGGCCCGGGATGCCGGCTTGGAAGGCGGGACTGAAGCCGGGCGACGTGATCGAAAAAATCAACGGTCGCCGCATCCTGACATTCGAAGACGTGCGGCTGAACGTGGCTCTGTCAGCCCCTCCTCTGGTCATCGAAGGCAGGCACGCCGACGGCAACAGCTTCAAGATTGAAGTTCGCCCGGCGAAGACCAGTTCACACCCGCAAATTGGCGTGCTGCATTCCAGCAGCCTGAAGGTCCTGACCGATCCCGCCGGGAAAGAGCCCGTCGTCGTTCCCGGGACAGTCGCCGCCAAGGCGGAACCGGCGTTTGAACGTGGTGACGTGATTACCGCCATCAACGGCGATTCCGTCAAAAACAACTGGGAAATGCGTCAGCAATTGGCCAAGCAACCGGCCGGGCCCATTACGATCGATGTCAAGACTCAAAGCGGTTCGGCCGCAAAACGAATCGTCAAAGAGAACGACTTTCGAACCCTGGGGCTGTCCATGGACGCCGGGCCGGTGACTGCGATCCAGGAGGGCTCGCCCGCGGAGGCGGCTGGCCTGGAGGAAGGGGACAAGCTGGCGATGATCAATGGCAAGAATGTCGGCACGGAAATCAATCCCCTGAAGCTTCCCAACGTCTTCGCCAGCCTGCACGGCACAGAAGTGGAAGTCACGGTCACCCGGCAACCAAAGGATGGAGCCCAGACAAAGAAGGTCCTGAAAATCGTCCCTTCGGATCTGCCTGGCTGGATCGATCAGCCGGTGATTGAAGGAGAACCCATCTCGATCCCGTCGATTGGCGTTTCGTTTCACACGATTCCCGTGGTTCTGGCGGTGGAACCGGGCAGTCCCGCAGCCGAGGCTGGCATCGCTGTCAAGCAGGGTTCAGTCACCAAGGTGAAGCGCATCGAATTGTTCCTGCCGCCGGAGGCCACCCCGGATACCTACAAGGATCCGTTTGTGATCGACCTGGAGGATCCCAACAAGGAAGCCAAGTCGAACAACTGGGGCTACGCCTTCTGGAAGATCCAGGAATTCCCGGGGCGCCATGTCCGCCTGACCCTGGTGGAAGGAAGCAAGGAAAGCAAGGTGGAACTGGTTCCCAAGTTGGATGCCGACTGGCCCCTGCCAGTGGTCCTGGGACTGCGGATGCATCCGCTGGAAATTGAACTGAAGGCGAAGAATGTGAGCGAAGCCTGGCTGATGTCCACAAATTACACCCGAAACTCAGCCATGAACATTTACCTGACGTTGCGCAGCCTGTTCACCGGTCAGGTTTCTGCCAAGGAACTGCATGGACCCATTGGGATTGCCACGGCCGCAGTTCAAATCGTGGAGCATGGACTTGCCCCCCTGCTGTTGTTCCTCGGCTTCCTGAGCATCAATCTGGCAGTTTTAAACTTCCTGCCGATCCCCGTCCTGGACGGCGGCCACATGGTTTTTCTGACCTGGGAAGCGGTCACTCGACGACGCCCCAGCGAGAAGGTCATGATTGGGGCCACCTACGCCGGTATGGCGTTCCTGCTCAGCCTGATGGCTTTTGTACTCTACCTGGATCTGTTTGTGCATCCCTTTAAGAAGTAGAAGCAAAACTCGCGGTGAAGTTGCTGCAATTGATTTTGACAGGTTCGGCAGTTCCGACTAAAGTCCGCCCGCAACGCTGAGGTGAAGGATCGCTTCGGCGAATCAGTGGGTGTCCCGCACGGGACACCCCGGTCAGACACGGAAGGACGGCCGAGTGGACGCATTGCGGCGGGTGTTGGTGATTGGTGGAGCTTCGGATACGGAAACAGTCCTGAAGGCGGTTTTGGAACCGCGTGGAGCGACTGTTGAACGCAGTCGAAGTCACCGGGCAAAGTCGCGATCCGCTGCCGGGCCCTCGCCGGAAGTTGTTGTCATTGATCTGGATGCGGAACACGATTCCGGAGTCGCCGCCTGCTGGCAGAAATCCAATCGAGTCTTCATCGGCTCGAACTTCCCAACCTCAATTGCCGCCGATGACCGCTTCCTGTCGAAGCCATTTCAGTTTCCGGAACTGGTCAAGGTGATCGAAGAACTGCTTGAGGCCCGGCCTGCAGCCTGAAACTGTGATGCTTGGCGACAACGAGAAACGCCGAGTGACACTGGCTGCAGTGTCTTTGCGCCCCTCGGTCGAACCAGCGTCCAGATCAACACGCAGAACTGAACAGGCCACGTGCGCGGATTACGGCACTCGCGGTGTTCCGCTCCCATTTTGAGAAAACCTTCTGGCGCGCAGGTTCAGAGAATTCTTCTCATCGCGGTTGTCAGATGTCGCTGCTCGACCGATAGTATGGGCAATTCAGGTGTGATCAGACCTTGATCCACTCGTCGCGGGAACTTTCTCGAGGGCGGTTGTTGTGAAGCGGGCATCGTTACTCGTCGTTCAGGGCGCCGAACAAGGCGCTCGCTTCGAGTTGGGAATCGAACCCGTTTTCATTGGCCGGGGTGTGCATAACGAAATCCGCCTGCATGATACGGAAGTCTCACGCGTTCACGCCTCCATTCAGTTTTCGAACGACTCGTTCACCCTGACGGACCGGAAGAGTTCCAATGGGTCGTTCGTCAACGGCAAGTCGGTCTCCATCCACCCGCTGGTCGACGGAGACCAGATCCAGGTGGGACGAAGTGTGCTGCTGTTCAGCGATGCCGAGCACGAAGACCGGTCGCACACCATCGCCGACCGGGTCCAGTTGCTGCAACGTCATGATCCGACTGACCGGTCCAGTATCATCAGTCGGATCGGCCAGGATTCACCGCTTCCACCGGTGGCGATCGTTGCCGACGAGGATGCTCATTCACCGTCGAACCTGGTCGTCCTGTATCGAATCACCGAAGAGGTCGCCCGCCCCACAGTGTCAATGGACCAGTTGCTGCAGCGGATCCTGGACTTGACGATCGAAGCGATCGGTGCCGATCGCGGCTGCGTGCTGCTGACCGATCCCCTGACAGGGGAAATCCGTCCTCAGGCGATCAGCCAGCACCGCGGGATCGACCAGGCATCGCGAATGCCCGTATCGCGAACCATCGTCGATTATGTCTTCAAGAACAACCAGGGGGTGCGCACCGCTGACGCGCAGCACGACAGCCGCTTTGATGCCGGGCGCAGCATCGTGCAGGCGGGGATCCGCGAGGCCATGTGCGTTCCCATGCAGGGGCGACACGAACTGATGGGAGTGATCTACGTCGACATTACCACTCCTGTGGATCAACTGTTGTCCACCGGAAAGCCCGCAGGCTTCCGCGAAGACCAGTTGCGAATGCTGGTCGCCATTGGCCGCCAGGCGGCACTGGCCGTCGAAAACTATCGTTACCAGCAGGCGATCGTGAAGGCCGAGCGGCTGGCAGCGATGGGGCAGACGATCGCCACACTCAGCCATCACATCAAGAACATCCTGCAGGGGATTCGCGGCGGCAGCTACTTGATCGACATGGGCTTGAATGACCACAACGAAGACCTGGTCCGCAAGGGCTGGCACGTTGTGGAAAAGAACCAGAACAAGATCTACAATCTGGTGATGGACATGCTGACGTTCAGCAAGGAACGCCAGCCGGCTCTTGAACGGGCGAACTTGAACGACACCGTGGCGGACGTCATCGAACTGATGCAATCGCGGGCGGCCGAATGTTCCGTCATCCTGCAGTACAGACCCGATCCAAACCTGGCAGTCAGCACGTTCGATTCAGAAGGCATTCACCGGGCTGTGCTGAACATCGTCACCAATGCCATTGATGCCGTGGAAGGCTCGGAACGGGCCATCGTCCTGGTGGAGACGGGGCATCAACCGGATTCCGACATGTTGTGGGTTGCAGTTTCCGACACCGGTCCCGGCATTCCCCAGGATCAGATGGGAAAGATTTTCCACGTCTTCGAGTCAACCAAGGGGGCGCGGGGGACCGGACTGGGTCTGGCTGTCAGCCAGAAGATCCTGCGCGAACACGGCGGGGAAATTACGGTCGAAAGCCGCCCCGGTGAAGGCTCCCGGTTCACGCTTGCCTGGCCCCGCCTGGACGACGAACCGTCCTCCACGGCGGCGACGACGGAATAACTTTTCTTTTTTGGTGTTTCGTTGTCGAATGCGCCGGGTGCCAATCGACTATCCTGAGCGGACTGGAATTGAAGCGTTTGTCCGTCAGCGATTCGACTGGAAAGAGTCCAACTGATCGCTCCATGATCACAAATCGAAAGGAAAACATGCCGGTTTCAACCTCCCACCTGCAGCCGATTCCCTATCTTTCGTTTAATGGCGAATGTGCCGCAGCCATGCGCTTCTACGAAAAGGTCCTCGGCGGGAAGATCAAGAGCATGATGTCGGGAGCCCAGTCTCCCATGGCCGCCCAGATCCCGCCGGAATTTGCCGATCGGATCTTGAACGCTCAACTGGAACTGCCCGGCGGAAGCCTGTTGTTCGCCGGGGACTGCCCGTCTCACATTCCCTACGAAGGAATCAAGGGAGTCACCATCGCTCTCAATTACGACACCGTGGACGAGGCCGAAGCAATTTTCAATGCACTCGCAGACGGCGGAAAGGTGACGATGCCGTTCAGTCCCACGTTCTGGGCGAAGAAGTTCGGCATGGTGGTCGACAAGTACGGCGTCCCGTGGATCATTAACGGCGAACTGACCCCCGCCTGACCGCGAAACATCGCAGCGGCCTGACGCCCGGCTCCGCCGGCGTCAGGAATTGCTGACTGCCAGCTTCCTGAACCCCAACCTCGTTGACGCTTCGGATCAGTAAAGTCGGTGCCATTGCCTCACCCCCCGACTTTGACCGGTGTGTCGCGCAGTCGATCCAGTCCCAGCAGGAACAGGTCGCGCAGGGCTCGTACGATCTCCTTCACGTTGATCTTCGACTGCCCGACGACTCGGTCCTCGAACACGATCGGAGTTTCCGTCAAACGGCAACCGACGCGCTGGCAGCGGTAGAGCATCTCTTCCTGAAACGCATAGCCGCGCGACCGGAACCGGTTGAAGTCGATTTCCCTCAGCTTTGAAATCCGATAGCACCGGAACGCCCCGCTACAGTCTCCCGTGCGCAGGCCCAGCAGAATTCGCGAATAGATGTTGATTCCCTGACTCATCACGTGACGCTTGAGGCTCCAGCCGACAATCGCACCGCCGGGAATGTAGCGGGAACCAATCCCGACATCAGCGACGCTCATGCAATTGCGAATGGCCTGCAAGTGACGCGGATGATGACTGAAGTCCGCATCCATGTTCAGGACAAATTCGTAACCCAGGTCGATGGCGTGGCACAATCCCGCCAGGGTGGCCGCCCCCAGGCCCTCCTTTTTCATTCGCAATAGCAACAGGATGCGCGGGTCTGATCGCCCCATCTCCCGCGCCAGATCAGCAGTCCCATCGGGCGAATTATCGTCGACGACCAGGACATCGGCTGCGGGAAGGGCTTCCAGGATCAGCGGGATCAGCCGCGAAATGTTTTCACGTTCGTTGTAGGTACAGAGCGTGACCAGAGTTCGCCCCGAATTCCGCTCGGGTCGCAACGATTCTGCAGGCATTGGAAGTTCCGGAAAATGGCTGTCAATCCGTCAACATGCTCGGTCAGTTGGCCGGGAATCATGGTTCCCGTGCAGGGTTGTAGTGACCGAACCGCCGGAACGGAAGGGATGTTTGGTCCAGCGGATCCCCGGCTAAAGGCATCTGGGGGCGTTTGTTTCGCCCAGCCCAGCCCTGGAAAGGCCTGCCGTTATTTGGCTCCGGTCGACGCAGTGACGGTGCCACCGATCGAGATCAGGTGTGAGTAGGTTCGCAGGTACATCCGCCCGTCGGCAATCGCCGGAGTGGACCGGGTTTCTTCACCGAGGGAAGACCGCCCCAGTTCTTTGAAGACCTTGTCGGCGGCGAAGACCACGACTTCTCCATCCATGCTGGGGCAGTAAATCTTGTCACCCGCCCGGACCAGCGAACTGGAATACTTGCCGCCAATCCGCTCGGTCCAGTGAACTTTCCCCGAATGCAGGTCAATACAGGTGGCAACGCCCCCGTCGGACATCAGGAACAACAGATCGCCGCGGGCCACCGTCGTGGGAACGTACGGAGCTGCCGCACTGATCTTGTAGGCCAGTTTGGGTTCACGCCCATCACTTTGAGCAGCCACCAGGTAATTGCCTCCTCCCCCTGAACCGGTGCTGCCAAAAATCATGTCCCCCTTGACCAGGGGCGAACTGACCGTTCGCTTGTCGAAGAACGCATTGGACCACAGGGGCTTGCCGGTCAGCGGGTCCAGCGCGAACAGTCCGTCGCCGGTATTCGTGCAAACCAGTTCGGGATCACTCCCTCTGGGCTGAAAGATCGCCGGGACCGAGTAGCTGGTGTTCACGCTATGTCGTGCCGTCTTCCAGCGATCCTCGCCGGTCTTCTTGTCAACGGCGACCATGGAGCAGGCAGGTTCGGGCCCATCTTTGACTTCCTGTGAATTCGACAGAATCACCAGGTCTTTGTACAGAATGGGCGAAGTTCCAAATCCATGCTGACTGGACCAGGTTCCCAAGTCTCGGGTCCACACGGTTTCACCATCGTGTGTCATGGCGATCAGCGTGATGGCATCAGGAGCCGCCCAGGCAAAATAGACGTGGCTTTCGTCCACGGTCGGTGTCGAGGATGCAAAACTGCTCTGTGCATGGATTCGAAACATCTGCGATGGGAAGGACTTTTCCCACAGCTTTTTGCCGTTGACGTCGTAGCACAACGCGTATCGAGTCGCGGTCTGAGGATCGGCGCTCAGCAGGAAAATCCGATCCCCCCACAGGACGGGAGACGAGTGGCCGATGCCTGGAACGCTGACTTTGAAATTGAAATCTTTGTCTGTCCAGGCGGCAGGAATGGACTTGGCTTCACTCTCGCCCGTTCCATTGGGGCCGCGAAAACGAGTCCATTCCTGGGCGGAAGCAGACATCATTCCGCAGACGACAAACGTGGCGCAAAGCAGTCCAGTTTGGGACAGGCATCGAATCATCACAGATTCCCCTTCTGATTATCCGTTGACGGCACGTTGGACGGCTCCAGGTCGAGCACCTAAGATCGCCCAAGACTTTAGACAATCGTACCCGACGCTGCCAGCGTCGGAGTCGCGCTTTCCGGCACGCCGACGCTGGCAGCGTCGGCTACGATTCACGATTGCCAGATGGGATCGACCTACAATGAATGAACTTGCAGACGTTGTCGAAGCCGGACTGCAGATGTTGCAGGACCGCCGACGAACGCTCGGACAGCCGACGGACATCACACAGGGTGATCGATCCCGAATTGCCCGGCAACTGGAACTGGCGCATGAACCGTGGGAACAGGCCCGGCAAGCCCTGGTGAGCCAGCCCGATCTGGTCGCGGCCCTCGACGACCTGTGGCCGCGGGTGATTCCGTATCTGATCAAGGGGAACGAAGTGAGCCCCGTCCACCACATTGCGCATGTGGTCAGCTTCATGGCCCGGATCGGCCTGATCGAAGTCTCGCCCATTCAGTTGAAGCAGGGAGTGCTGGCGGCACTGTTCCATGACATCGGGATCGGCGATTGCGCACTCCCAAAGATCTCGGAAGCCAGCATTCAACGGGCAGGTCCGGTCGAGCGAGAGCGGCTGCGACGGGATGGAATCGCGTCGCGGCTGGAACACATGAAACTGGGAGCGGCCATTGCAAGCAAACAACTGCTGGCCTGTCAGCAGCAGCATCCCGAGTTTTTGACGTCGGAGGATGTCGACGTGATCGTGGACATTGTTGGCAGCCACGACTTTTCCAAGATTCCCCTGATGGAGGATCACGTGGATCGCCGGTGGCTGCTGAGTCCCGATCAAGCAGACTGGCTTAAACAATGTCACTGGGAGGCGGACGCCCTGTGGATGCTGACGCCGGCCGGAATTCTCGTCGACCTGGAACGTGAAAACGAAGAGAACACCCCGGAAAACCGCCGCGCCAAGTTTCTATTCAATCTCGGTCTGCATCGACAAATCATCTCGCTGTATGCCAGTGCTTACTCACCCGCGGAAATGAACCAATTCGGGTTTCACGACGGATTGTTGTATCGATCACGGACCGGCTACGGTCTGGCTGTGGCTCTGGAGCAACTCAACGCGACAAATCCGTGAAATCTCCCGCAGACCTATCCGCCGGTCAAGCGGCCACTTTCAGACGCCAGGGCTGGCTGGTATGATTTCAGACATCGTGACTGAAATCGTTTGGTCTTCTGGAGGTTCGCGCCATGCACCGCAAGCATTGTCCAGGGCTGCTCTGCCGAAATACGATCACCAATTCTGTGCTGCTGGGAACACTGCTTGCCGCCTTGACGCTGTCCGCGGAAGACGAATCGCCCTCCAAAGTGTCTGAATCGTTGATCGAGGCGACCAGGCACGCCGCAACTTTGGACGTGACCCTGGCCGAACCGAAAGAAGGAGTCACGTTGAAACTTTCGGAACGGGCGTTGTTAACGTTTGGAGATCCAGCGCGGGACAACGAAGCGGGAACGTTGTGGACCTGGAGCAGCGGCGGACGGCCGACGGCGATGATGGAACTGTATCGGCCGACCGGTGAGGAAAGAATCTGGGTCCATGCAATCTCCATGACCTCACCCAGGCTGGCACGCATGACCCACAAGTCCGGCGCAAAGTGGACACCGCGGCAGAGCGACTTCTCGCCTCAACTCCTGTCGGGCGAAGTCACCGTCAGCGATACGCCCGTTCAGCGACTGCGTCAGATGAAGGAGCAGGTGAGACGATTCGCCGCGCACCAGTTTTGGGATCCGAATAATTCCCGATTCGAACTGCGACTACTGGCACAACCAGTCCTGCGTTATGTCGACGCGGACAACAACGTGCTCGACGGTACCCTGTTTGTCTTTGCACACGGAACCAATCCCGAGATCGCACTGTTCCTGGAAGCCATCGGTCCGGATGCCGCCCGCGCGAAATGGCACTATGCTTTCGCCCGCACGGGGAGCGCCGAGTTTCATGTCGAACTGGATGGCAAGGAAGTCTGGCACCGCGATCGGGCCGTTCGTGTGACGGGAGCTCCCGTGGATACCTACTGGCTGTTTACCACTCGACGTGACGAATAACCCTGTCACAACTCGGGTTTTACGCGAATCGTGGCATTCCCAACTCGACCTGAGGTTGTGATCTCGATTAGACTCACACTGTTCGCTGCCCTCAGATTCGGATTCGCGTTTGGGAATGACTTTGCAAATGACCGTCGAAAAATCTCTGGATGCCAAGCTGCGCTCGATCCACGCCGATCCGAGTGGGTCACGCGACTTCATCATTGCCGACGCCAAGGATGCGGACATGGCGTTCGGCATGTCCGCGCCCGGTATGACTCGAGTCGGTGGATCCCCCGAGGAACATCCGGGGGAACTGCGTTTCAAGACGCTGGCCGAATACCGCGACCAGATCCGGCAGGTGATTCAGCAGGGAATCGTCGACATCGTGCTGATGTCGGCCAGCACGTGTGATCAACTGGCAGTCCAGGAACGCCTGTTTGAAAACACTCGCATCACTCCGGCCGCCCGGGCCAATGACGCGACCGATGTTCATCTGCCTCGCGGCGGTCGGGTTCACGCGGAACCGGCGCGGCCGTTCCGCACGGCGCACATTGACCATATGCAATGCGGTCACCTCGATTGTTCGACCGATGAACGACGGATCGGTGCCAACCTGGGTTTGTATTCGGTCACATTCAACAATGACCAGACGCGCGACATGGAAACGCTGCAGCGTTACAAGGAATTTCGCGAAGAGGCCGAGCAGAAGGGGTTTCGACACTTTCTGGAAGTGTTTGATCCGAATCGCCCGGAAGCTGTCTCGCCTGACAAGCTTCCCGGCTTCATCAACGATCTGATTGCCCGGACATTGGCCGGCGTTGCCCAGGCGGGGCGTCCCGTGTTTCTCAAGATCGTGTATCATGGCCCGCAGGCAATGGAAGAATTGGTGAAGTACGATCCGCACCTGATCGTCGGAGTGCTGGGTGGGGCGTCCGGGACCACGTTGGATGCATTCCAGTTGCTGCATCAATCGCAAAAGTATGGCGGTCGCGCCGCGCTGTTCGGCCGCAAGATCAACAGCGCCGAAAACCAACTGGCCTTCATCGAGTTCCTGCGGTTGATCGCCGACGGAGTGATCGGCCCCGAGGAAGCGGTGCGTGCTTACCATTCCGTCCTGCAGAAACTGGGAGTCAAACCGCACCGGCCGCTGGATCAGGATCTGACCCTGCAGACCAATGTGATGAGCTACGGCGGAAGCGGGACGACAATCAGCCTGCCACCCGCCGCGAAGCCCGCTGAAACCTCGGCGGCAACCCCGGTAACTTCCGCTCCCGCCGTGTCAGACTCGCCCAACTTCGCGAAAATGACGCCCGAAGAGCGGTTGCATTATCACCGCGAACGGCTCAGGAAGACGTTTGGTTGAAGCGCCGGTGGGATGCATTGCACGGGCATAATGGCCGCTCGGGGACTTGAACCCCGACGCCTTGCGGCACAAGATCCTAAATCTTGCGTGTCTGCCAATTTCACCAAGCGGCCGGCGACATGAGCGGGGAGTCTAATCGACCGCTCGCGTGTTTGCGAGGGATTAGCGGACGAATTGGTCGACGTACTCGCGGCCGAGTCCGACCTTCTCGTAATGCGTACGGCACATTTCGATTTTCGTGAACACATCTTCGTAGCCGACTTGCCTGCCTTCGGCATCCACGTACACCATCGCGCCGTGGATGTTGAACAGCGTGATCATTTCGGGGGCGTCCCCGGAAAAATCGTCGACGACCAGCGTATGGATTTCCCCGGGGGGCTCGTAGACGAAACTTCCCTGATTCGCCACCCAATCGTGTTCCAGGTAACGCCACGCGCCACGAATGACGTAGCCCGTCACCCAGGACGGATGGATATGCCGCGACAAGACTCCGGACTTGCGGACTCGCAACAGGTTGCACCAGCTTCCCGTGACTGTGTTCAACAACAGCGGTCGAAACCAGACGTCCGGTGCCTGCGGCACCCAGACGCGTTCGTCATCGGGAATCGCCTGAACGGCAATTTCGGGTTGAATGCCGGGCAGTTGAGTGATCACGGGCATGTCAGTAGGTCCATCAGAAAGTCAAGTTATCAGGTAACCGCCATCGATCGGCAACACCACTCCGGTGATGAACCGTGCCGCGGGACTGGCCAGGAACTGCACTGGCCCCGCAATGTCGTCCGGTGTTCCCCACCGACCCAGGGGCGTTCGGGCGAGGATTTGGGCCGAGCGGGTCGCGTCGTCCTGCAGGGATTGCGTCAGTGGCGTTGCAATCCAGCCCGGCGCGACCGCATTCACGCGGATCCCGTCCGCGGCATAGGCGATCGCCAGTGACTTGGTCAACTGCGCGATCCCGCCTTTGCTGGCGCTGTAGGCCGGGACCAGTCCGCCGCCGAAGAAACTGAGCATCGATGCGGCGTTGACGATGCAGCCGCGTCGCGACTTCAGCCCCGCTCGTGCGGCCGCGCAGACGCGGTGAGTGCCGGTCAGATTGATGTCGATCACGTCGGCGAATACGTCCGGGGAATGCTCGTCGCCGCGGCGAATCACCCCGGCGCAATTGACCACGACATCCAGTTCTCCCAGCCCCGCCACGAATTCAGCCACGGCGGCACTGTCGCGAACATCAAGCGCGGCGACCGTAATCCCGGTCATTTCCGGTTGCTGGCGTGCGGCCTGAACTTCGGCCAGGGTCGCTCCGACCGCCGTCACGCGCGCCCCGTCGACAGCGAACGAACGAGCGATTGCGGCACCAATCCCACTGGTCCCACCCGTGACAAACACATGCCGAACATTCCCCGCCATTGGCAATTCCCCCCAACACGATCACAGACCGACGAAGTATGGCGTAAATTTCGTGGGTGGGATACTGCCAACGCATCGGAAATCGCTATCATGTTTGCGGGTGGCTCGTCGCGTTTACTTCAGGAATGTCCCAAGTCATCTGAATTGTTTGGCAAGGGTTTGTGTCGGAGTCTGAAAATCGGTTTCTGCAGGGGTTTGAGTTCATGCGATTTGGCCACGGGCTTCGGATCCCATTTCCATTCCTCCTTTCGGTCCTGGCACTGATACTCTTCGCGGTCCGGGTCATTCACGCCGCTGAGCCGACTGTTGAAGACCTGGAATTCTTCGAAAAACGGATTCGGCCGATCCTGGTGACCCATTGTTCGGAATGTCACAGTTCGGCGGGCAAAAAAGTTCAGGGGGGCTTGTTGCTCGATTCTCGCGACGGGTGGATGCGTGGCGGCGATTCGGGGGCCGTGATCGAGCCCGGAGATCCGGAAAAAAGTCTGCTCATCCTGGCAGTGCGGCAGACAGACAAAGATCTGCGGATGCCCCCCAAACAGAAGCTGGCGGATTCTCAGATCGCCGACCTGGAAACGTGGGTCAAGAACGGCGCTGCGGATCCTCGTCGCGGTGAATCTGGCACCGCTGGCGAAGCGGGACACCGACCGAAGTACGGGATGTCGCTGGAGGAGGGACGCAGGTTCTGGTCATTTCAAGCCGTTCAGGACCCGGCTGTTCCGTCGGTCGTCGACACCACGTGGCCGCGCCAACCAATCGACAATTTCGTACTCGCACGCCTGGAAGCCGCGGCAGTGACACCGGCTCCGGTCGCGGATCGGCGCACCTTGTTAAGACGAGTCACCTTCGATCTGACAGGGTTGCCCCCCACGCCGGACGAAATGGACGCGTTCCTGGCCGATGAAAGTTCGAAGGCGTTCGAACGCGTCGTTGACCGATTGTTGGAATCACCGCGTTACGGGGAACGTTGGGGGCGTCACTGGCTGGATGTCGTCCGGTACGCCGACACATGCGGCAATGCTTCGGATTACCCCGTTCCGCAAGCGTATCGGTACCGCGACTGGGTCATCCGTGCCTTCAACCGCGATCTTCCTTATGACCAGTTTCTGCGACAACAGATTGCTGGGGACCTGTTGCCAGCAGCCACTAACGCCGAGCGATTTGAACATGTCACAGCCACCGGGTATCTGGCGATCGCCCGTCGGTTTGGCGGCAGTCGCATGGGCGAACACCATCTGACAATTGAAGACACAATCGACAACGTGGGTCGCGCTCTGTTGGGCAGCAGCGTGTCCTGTGCCCGCTGTCACGATCACAAGTTCGATCCGTTCACGATGAGTGACTATTACGGATTGTACGGCATCTTCGAAAGCACGCGTTACCCATTCCCCGGCGCGGAAGCGGATAAGAAACAGGCCGATTTTGTCCCGCTGATGACACCGGCGGAAATTGACGCTTTCCTGGCACCCCATCGTGAACAAATTGCGATGTTGGATGCGGAAATCAAGACGCTGGAAGCCGCGGAATCGCAGATCCGCAACCTGCCCGAAAGTCCGGAGCGAGCCATGGCACTTGCGACGGCCGCGAAGGATCTGGTAGCAGCTCGCCAGAAGCGAACGACCGCGGTCGCCCAGGAACCCGTGATCAATAACGCCTACGCTGTGGCCGACGGAAAAGCAGCCAATACCAAACTGCAATTGCGTGGTGATCCGAAACGGCTGGGTGATGAAGTGCCCCGGCACTTCCCGGCCATCCTGGGTGGTCAGTCGTTGCCCGAAGATTCCACTGACAGCGGCCGGTTGCAGTTGGCGGAATGGATCGCGGATGCCCGGAACCCGCTCACCGCACGCGTGATGGCGAATCGGATCTGGCAGTATCATTTTGGACGCGGGATTGTTTCGACCCCCAATGATTTTGGCGTGCGCGGGCAACTTCCCTCGCATCCAGAACTGCTCGATTATCTTGCCAGCCGATTTGTCGAGCATGGCTGGTCCATCAAGAAAATGCACAAACTGATCCTGTTGTCGAAATCCTGGCAACTGGCCAGCCTGCCGGATTCCAACGAAGCTGTCGCCGTCTTTGCAGAAAACACCCGGCTCGATCCGCACAATGATCTTTTTTGGAAATTCAGCCGCTACCGGTTGGACGCGGAGTGTATTCGAGACACGCTGCTGTTTGTGTGCGGCGACCTCGACGAGGCGCAGACTCCAGCCGTGCATCCCTTTCCCCCCCAGCACACCTGGGGCTGGACCCAGCACAATCCCTTTGTCGCCAATTACGACACCCGGCGGCGCAGCGTCTATCTGATGCAGCAGCGTTTGAAGAAGAATCCGTTCCTGGCCCTGTTTGATGGAGCAGATCCCAGTTCCAGTACCGGAGTCCGCCTGCCCAGTACGACACCCCTGCAGGCGCTGTTCGTGATGAACGATCCGCTGGCCCATGCCGAATCCGTCAAATTCGCCACCCGCGTGATGTCACTGGGGACGGACGAAGCCTCACGAATCGCAGCCGCGCACCGACTTGCCTGGAACCGGGCGCCCTCCAGTGACGAACTGCAGGCCAGCACCGAGTTCCTGAATCAATATCGCAGCAGGCTCGTGGACCTGAAAACACCCGCCGATCAAGTCGAAGTGAACGCCTGGTCCGCCCTGGCCCGGGCGCTGATGAGCAGCAATGAATTTGTGTTTGTGGATTGAAGACTGTACCGGGCTGAGCAATTCGCGAATCAGACCGTCATGGAAAGTCGCCGTAATGAAGTCGGACAATTGCCAATGTTCCCGCCGGTCGGTGGTTCAATCGCTGGTCGGCGGGTCGCTGTTGTTGCCGGGAATCATCTCCGAGTTACTCGGCGCTGACGATGCCGGATTGGACGGCAATCCACTCGCCCCAAAAGCCCCGCATTTCCCGCCGCGAGCTCAACGAATCATTTTCATGAACATGAGCGGAGGGACATCACACATTGATTCGTTCGACTACAAGCCGAAACTGTTCGAGGATCACAACAAGTCGTACCAGGTTCCCGCCAGGATGCTGGAGGCGTTCGCCCTGAACAATCGCGTCGTCGAGAAGTATTTCAAACGACCGGACTGGGAGTTCAAGCAGCGAGGTGAGTCTGGATTGTGGATCAGCAATCTGTTCCCACACATCGCCGAATGTGCCGACGATCTGTGCCTGATCCGATCGATGCGCAACGACCACGCGGACCACTTCCAGGCGACCCTGGGGATTCACACGGGGTCGGTGACCTTTGCTCGCCCCAGCATCGGGTCCTGGATCAGCCACGGGTTGGGGACCATCAATCAGAATCTGCCGTCCTTCATCGTGCTGGCACCATTGACCCCTTACGCCGGGGGGCAAGTCTGGGCGTCCGACTTCCTGCCCGGCTGCCACCAGGGGACACCGGTGGCGCCCGGTGCCGAGCCGATCGCGAACATCCGGAGGCGTCAGTCGGACCAGTCCCTGCAGGAACTGGAACTCGGATTGACGCAGGCATTCAATCGTCGGCACCTGGCGCAGCGAACCGGGGATGCGAACCTGACCGCTCGAATCAAGTCTTTCGAGACGGCGTTTGGCATGCAGTCGGCGGCCCCGGAGGCATTCGACCTGACGCACGAGACCGATGCCACTTTGGAACTTTACGGTCTGCCGCGCGGAAGTACGCAGGGCTTTGCCTGGCAATGCCTGATGGCCCGCCGGTTGGCGGAGCGGGGAGTCCGGTTTATCGAATTGATCGACACCGGTGCTTCCAACAACTGGGATGCTCATGGCGACATGGCCACGCATGGCCCCCTCGCTAAAAACGTCGATCAGCCGATTGCCGGCCTGCTGAAGGATTTGAAGTCCCGCGGGATGCTGGATGACACGCTGGTCGTCTGGACGACGGAATTCGGTCGCACGCCGTTCAATACCGGAAAAGATGCAAAAGGCCGCGAGCATCATGCCGAGGCATTTACTTCGTGGATCGCAGGTGGCGGCGTCAAGGCGGGCTTCAGTTACGGGGAAAGTGACGACCACGGCTGTGCGGTGGCCGCCGACGAAGTCCACATTCACGATTTTCACGCGACACTGTTGCATCTGATGGGACTGGATCACGAACGTCTGACCTATCGTCACGCGGGCCGGGATTTCCGCCTGACGGACGTGGCAGGAACGGTCGTTCACGAGATCCTCGCCTGATCTTTCGCAGACACTTCATGCATTGCGGGATAACTGTTCGTCGACTTGAGGAAGATGCCATGAACATGCTGGTCCAATCGTCATTCACCACAATCGGCGCAGCGATGCTGCTGACGTGTGCCTGCCATGCAGCCGAGGACAAATTCGAGTTTCGAGTCGAATCGAATCTGACGGCGGGTGTCGCGAAGGTCGATATCACGCCACCACCGGATACCCCGGTGGTGGGACACGTCCGGCCGACCAGCGGCGTGCGTGATCCCATTCGAGCAGGTGTTCTATTGTTGGCCAACGAACAAACTCGAGCCGCCATAGTGACGCTGGATCTCATCAACTCGCCCACCGAGATGGTGGCCGCGATCCGGGACGTGGTCGCGGACAAGGCTCAGACGCCGCGCGAGAATATCCTGGTGGCAACGTCGCACAATCATTCCGGGCCGGGTTGGAGCAACGAATCTGACTGGGGACGCTCGATGCTCAAGCGCGTGGCCAGTGCTGCCACGGAAGCGGCCGGCAACATGCGGCCCGTCTCGATCGGCTACGGGGAAGACCAGATCGATTTCAACATCAACCGTCGCAAGGTCATCAACGGCCGGGCGGTTGTCCGCTTGAATCCGGACGGTCCCTGCGATCATCGCGTCAAAGTGTTGCGGTTCGATGACGGCCGCTCGCTGGAACCGATGAGCGTTCTGATGCATGCCGTCTGTCACCCGTGCGTCTTCACGTGGGGCGACAAGTTGACTCCGCCGTATCCCAACGGGTTTCCCAAGATCAGCGCAGACTTCCCCGGCGAAGCGCAGTCGTTTGTCGAATCCGTCTATGGGCCGGGCACCAGAGCGATGTTTTTGCAGGGCTGCGCCGGCGACATTCGTCCCAACCTGCCTGGAGTTCCCTATCGGTGCGGCAATGAAGCCGACATCAAATGGACCGGCCGCAGCCTGGGATGTGCCGTGGTTCGGGCGGCAGACCGCAGCCTGGTGCGCGAAGAACTGGCCAGGCGCAAAACAATCTATCCGCTGAAGTGTGCATCGAGCGTCATTGATCTGCCGGGCAAGAAGGAAAAGCAGGCGTGCGAAATGCAGGCCCTGCGCGTCGGGGATTTTCTGTTCCTGACAATTCCCGGAGAACCGATGGTCGAATATGGGTTCCAGATTGAACAGGCCATTGCCGATCGGGCGATTCCAATCGTCGTCGGCTACGCCAATGGCAGCCTGGGATATATCTGTACCGCGGAATCGCACCAGTACGGTGGGTACGAACCGAACATGTCCCCGCTGTTGCCTGAGGCGGAGCCATTGATCCTGGACGAACTGGGGCGCCTGGCCGACAAGGTCCTGGCAGATGTGTTCGAATCGTTCAAACCGCAAACGAAGTAACGTGGCCTGCACCGAAGTCTGCAAGTGTTTCATCTGCCCTGGAGAGCTTGATGCCCCGAATCGCGATTGCGGAATGCAAACAGGAAGTTTCGTCGTTCAGTCCGGCCCGCAGTCAGTTCGATGATTTTCGGATCGTCCGCGGACCGGCGTTACTCGAACACCACCGGAGGGTCCGCGAAGAAGTCGGCGGGGCCCTGAGCGTGTTCGACGCCGACAGCCGAGTACATTTGGCACCGGCGTTCGGGGCGAGTGCCAATACGTCCGGCGGGATCCTGCGTCAGCCAGACTTTCAGCGTCTGACCGGGGATTTCCTGGGGTGCCTGTCGGACGCGGGGCCAGTTGACGGGGCGTTCTTTTCTCTGCACGGTGCCATGCAGGCGGAGAATGAGGATGACCCCGAGGGATATTTGCTGCAGGAAGCGCGTCGCGTCCTGGGCGAAAGGATCCCGTTTGTCGTCTCACTCGACCTGCACGGCGTGCTGACGGATCGGATGCTGCAACACAGTGATGCGGTGGTGGCTTATCACACCTACCCGCATGTGGATTTCTTTGAAACGGGGGCACGAGCCGCCCGGGTTCTCCTGAAAACCCTCACCGAAGGCGCTCGACCGGTCACGGCCCGGGTCAAGATTCCGGCGCTGGTACGCGGTGATGAAATGATCACGGAAACGGGGGCCATCGGCGAATGCATCCGGCTGGCTCAACAGTTGGAAGCGGGACCTCGGGGACTGTCCGCCGGCGTGATGTGGGGAAACCCGTTCACCGATGTCCCCGAACTGCGGACCAACAGTTTCGTCGTGATGGATGGTGACGAAGCGACGGCACGCAGCCAGGCCATGGAACTCGCCAGGATCTTTTGGATGCACCACGAAAAAATGCAGGTTCCGCTGACCGGCCTGGCAGAGAGCGTGCGAAAGGCGGCCGGGTTCACGTCGGGAACGGTCGTCATGATGGACGCTGCCGACGCCACCAGCTCTGGTGCGTCCGGCGACAGTAACGCCATTCTGCGGGAAGTCGTTCGCCAGAATTATCGCGGCCGCGTCCTGGCGCCGATTGTCGATCCTCAGGCGGTGCGCCAGGCATTTGCCGCGGGAATCGGAGCAACGATTCACACTCGAGTGGGTGGCGCCGTCGATTCGGGCCGATTCCAGCCGATGGAACTGGTTGCCCGCGTGCGACTGCTGTCTGATGGAAAGTTTCGCAGTGAGTCGTTTGGCTGGCCATGGGATTCCGGCGACACCGCGGTGCTGGAAGCGGGCAACCTGACGCTGGTGGTCGGAACTCGACCGGTCAGTCTGTTCGACCGGTCGTGGTTCTACGCGAACGGGCAGGACCCGCGTCACTTCAGCATGGTGGTCGTGAAGTCACCACATTGTGAGCATCACATGTTCGCCGACTGGTGTGCCTGCCTGATTAATGTCGATGCTCCGGGTTCGACCAGCGCCAATGTGAAGGGACTTGGCCACCAGAAATGTGCCCGGCCGATGTTTCCCTTGGATGACATTTCTGATTTCCAACCTGTTGCCGAGATCTTCCGCCGCTAAGCAGCAATAGATGAACCCGGGACATTACTGTTGAGAAGGAGTCCATGACATGACTGTCAGTCCTGACGACGCCGCGCGACGTGCCTATTGGGCGGATACGATGCAGGCGGGATACGATTTGATCCAGAATCTGTTGCCATTCGAGGTACAGGAATGCGGGGAGGGATTCGCGTCGTTACGGGATGCTGCACAGGAGTCTGGCATTGAGATGTTGTTCTCGGATTCCAGGATCGCTGGCGAGCTCGAGCGGATCTTTTTCATGCGGGAAAGCCTGGTCAGGAATGTCATGGCAGTCGGTAAAGCCATGAACGAACGAGGCTGGATCCTGAAGATTGAAGACGGGTACCGGTCACTCGAAATGCAGGGACAACTGGTTCGTAAGCCCGATTTGTTCGATGCCATCCTGCGAAAATGCATCTGGGAAGTCGGTGGCCAGATTCCCCCCGTCGAACTCGTGTTCCGGCGCGCGCTGGTCTTGATCGCCAACATCCCGAAAATCGGCACACACATGTCCGGATCCGCAATCGACGTGTCGGTATTTCGACGTGACGACGGCCATGAAGTCTGGCGCGGCAATCCGTACCTGGAAATGAGCGAACGGACTCCGATGCGTTCCCCGTTTGTGGAAGCCGAGGCACTGCAGAATCGGCTGGAGATCACAGCGATGCTGGAAGCGCAGGGGTTCGTCCATTTCCCGTTTGAGTTCTGGCATTTCAACCAGGGGGACGCGATGGGGCATATTCTGAGTGGTCAACCCGCCCCGGCTCGCTTTGGCCCGGTCCACTGGGATCCCCGGTCCAATCGCGTCACCGCCGTTGACGATCCGCTGAAACTGCTGAATCCGCTCCCCGTCATCGAACGCGAAATCGCTGCAGCCCTGCAGCGCGCACGAGAGAACGTGTGAGTTTGTGCCGGGGCTGCCTTCGAAAAACGCACGGCCACCCAATTCCCTGGGCGGCCGTGCGTAGAGTGTTTGAGTTCAACCAGCTCAGTGAGCGGGCTTGCTGACTTCCTTGCCAAGCATCTCGGCCAATTGGCGGATTTCCCCCAATTCGCCCTTGCGTTGATCGTCGGTGATGTCCGACGACTCGCGAATCTCCAGCATTCGACTGCTGCGGACAAACCGCAGGCCTCGAAGCAGAAGATCTCGCTGTCGATCCGTCAATTCCAACTGCAGCATGTCACTCATCGGATTCTGATCCGCAGGACTGATGAAAGCCGGACGCCAACGACTTGCCCAATGGCAAAAGCGTCCTCACGGGGAAAATAGTAGCCAGAGACCACTGGCGTCTCAAGGATTGAATGAGATCCGCCAGCATTTCCTTCAAAACTGACGCTCTCCGCTCGAAGATCGTCCAGATCAAGATCGGCCAGCCGTTCGGCGAACTTTGCCGATTGATACTCAGGCGCTGGGACCGCTGCCAAGGTCACAGACCGCTCAATCGCCCGCTCTTCGCGGCTCCATGAAGACAACCTGAATTTCGTGCTTGGGCCAGGTAACGACGCGAATGTTAGATTTCGTAAGTCTCTACGTAGTAGTTCTTTGCGGATAAGCGTCTGGCGAATTCGCTGGCACAGCCAGCCAACGGAGCTACCTACCGGCGGCAGTCTGTAACGGTTGTAGCGAGAATTCCTTCAGTCGCGAAGCATTCCGGGTCGAAGTTGTGAACAGTGATGCTTCGACTCCGTGTTGTTCAAGGGTTCTTGGATGGATGTCATTAAAAACGACGTTGCACAAGCGAGCGTCGATGCAACTGAGTCCCCTGGCGAAATCATTGCCACATTGCTGCGCACAGCGACATTCCTGCGTCTGCGACTGGCAGAGTTTCTGGAACGATTTGAACTGAGCGAAGGTCGGCATTCCATCCTGATCGTCCTGCATCATGCCGGTTCTCACGGACTGTCGCAATCAGCCGTCGCCGAGCAGTTGATGCAATCGGAGTCGAATGTCAGCTCACTGATTGACAGGTTGCATCGTGAAGGTCTGGTGGACAGGCACTGGTCCAGTACGGACCGGCGGAAGCGAGTCCTGATGTTGACGGCCGATGGGCAGAGACTGATCCATCAGGTGGAACTGGCCCGGTGCCGCTGGGCGGAATCGTTGCTGTCAGGCGTTTCCGTCCATGACCGACACGTCATGGCCGACGCGATCCAGCATCTGCCGGCGGGCAATGTCGATCACAGGCCGACATCCCAGGCGGCAATATCGTCAGCAGAGGCGATGCATGTCACTGCTGGTTGGCTGCCAGTACCCGCGGAACCGGGACGAGAACTGAATTCGCCGCATTTTGCCTTGGAACGGATGCTGTCGAAGCTGGGTATGGCGGGACATCTGGCAGGGGACGACGAATGAATCGAATCAACGGGGTCCCGAAGTTGTTCATAGTCCTGGTCAGCAGTCTGCTGCTGTTCGCCAGCGGCTGTTCACGGAGTTTCTGGCGCTCTCAGGCGGATTTTGACGGCTTGAACCTGCTGGAAAACAAGCAGTTTGATCCGCGCTGGGACATTCCGCGCACGACGGTCGAGGCCGATCCCCGCAGTCGCTTCTACGATCCTTACGATCTGGACTTCGAGCCGCTGCCTCCCGACGATCCCGCGGCGAACCAGTATATGTCCTGGCTGTACGGCATGCGGGGCTACAAGAGCTGGCATCGGTTTGGTGAATCGATGTCCGTCGAAAACCCCCAGTGGCTGGCCAACTTCGGGATTCAACCCGACCGGTTCCATGACATCTTCAGGGCATCCGACGGGATCACAGTGGTTCCGGTGGCATCGCTTTCGACACCGGAAAAGGACGCCGACCGACTGGTCCCCACGATCGAGAATCTGACATTGGGGCAGGCGATCGAACTGTCCAGTATTCACAGTCGAGACTACCAGACTCAATTGGAGAATCTGTTTCTGTCCTCACTGCAGTTGTCGCTGGATCAATTCCAGTTCAATGTGCGTTACCTGGCCTTCGGCGGGAAGACGCCGAACGGTTCTGCGACATACAGTACGACACCGGGCGGTACTTCGAGCATGCTGTTTGCGTCGCAGGGGGGGATCAGCCAGATCCTGCCGACGGGCGGACAATGGATCGTGGGTCTGGCGAACAATACTCTCTGGCTCTTCTCGGGCGGTCAACATTCCTCTTCTCAATCCCTGCTGTCGTATTCGCTTGTGCAGCCGTTGCTGCAGGGGGCCGGCCGCAAGGTGGTCCTGGAAAGTCTGACGTTCAGTGAACGCAATGTGCTGTACAACACACGCATCCTGGCCCGTTATCGCAAGGTGTTTTTTGCCGATGCCGTGGTCAATACGAGTGGGGGATCGACCAGTTCATTGGCCGGGATTTCGGCCTCGTCGGGTTCCTCCGTGGTGAATCCAACCGTCATCAGTACCAATGCGGGGAATCCGATCGCTCCAGGCTCGACGGTCGGATCCAGTTCCGCGTCCGGCGGCAATGCTCAGGGGTACCTGGGGCTGCTGTATCAGTACCAGCAGGTGTTGAATCAGCGGGAAAACGTCGCCCTGCTGCGGGGGCAGACAGAACGCTTGCGGGAACTTGTTTCACAGACTCCCTTCCGGCGCTTGCCAGCAGGGGCGTTGCCAAACGGAATCGAGTTTCCCAGTGACCTGGCCCAGAAAATCGAGTATTCGGCTCAGACGCGAAGATTGCGTTGGAAGTCAACGGAATTGATGACAGACGAGGAACGCGAACGACTGCTCACGCTCAGTCAGGATGTTCAGTACTTGACGGCCATCCGCGGATTGTACAACCAACTGCGGATCGGCGTGACCACCGTGGACATCCTGACCGTTGCCACCAACTTGACGCGTGCGGAAATCCAGGAACGGGCACTGACGCTGAGCTTTTTTGAAGAAATTGACCAGTACAAGTTTTTCCTGGGATTGCCCATCGACATGCAGATGTCCATCGACACTTCAATGTTGAAGCCGTTTGAACTGACGGATCCGCATCTAATCCAGGCCGAAACGGAGATTATCGACTTCATCAAGAGAACGGTCGTCCTGAACGAGGAAGACCCGTCGCTGGAGGATCTACGCTCATTGACCGACGACTTTGCAGTCCTGGCGGGCAAAGTGAAGAAATATGGCATCGAAATCCTGGAGGACGACTTCCGCCGCGTCATCGCTCACACGCCGCGACGAATGTCCAAGCTGATCAATGACGATTCTCGCGAGCTTGTGCGCCGCATGCTGGAACGCGACAGCATCATTTTTGAAAGCGTCAAGGCGGACTTCAAGGAGACGTTGCAACTGATTCAGCAATTGCGGCAAAACCTCTCACCGGACGAAGTCCCGGTCAAGGTGCGCGCCGAAGTGCTGGGGATAATCAAGGATGCGCGGGAAGATCTGCTGGTGGCAGTGCAGAACATGCGGGTGTTGCAAGTCGGGCAGCGGGCGGAACTGATTGACGTCCAAGACTTCGAGCTGGACGTCGATGAGGCTGTGGCGATTGCCCTGGAAAACCGCCTGGATCTGATGAACGCCCGCGCCCGTGTCATGGACGCCCGGCGAAACATGGAAGTGGCGGCCAACAGGCTGGAAGCCGTGTTGAATCTGGTGGCGACGGGCAGCATCAACACGCCCAATACGGGAAACCATCCGTTCGATTTCCGCGGTGCCAACAGCACTTATCAATTCGGAGTTCAGATGACCGCCCCGCTGGATCAGATGCAGGCCCGCAACCTGTACCGCGGTTCATTGATTTCGTATCAGCAGGCGCGCCGGTCGTACATGTTGCTCGAAGATCAGGTCAAATACGACATTCGGACCAGTTGGCGACAAATGCAGGTGAACCGTCAGAATCTTGAGACCAGCCGGAAAAACCTGCGCCAAGCAGCGCTTCAATTTGACATTAATGTCGCCAACAACCTGAATCCGAGATCACAAGGTGGTGGTGGTGCCGGGGGTGGTGGAGGCGGAGCGGCAGGTGGGGGTGCCGGCGGCGGGCAGGCAGGAACCACCAATCTGGGGAATTCCAGCGGCCTGAACATTAACAATGCCCTGGGAGCCCTGGTGCAGGCCCAGAACGGTTTGATCCAATATTGGACGTCGTACGAACGAAATAGGATTAACATTCACCGAGATATGGATATCATGCAGATCGACGAGCGTGGCCTCTGGATCGATCCCGTGTACCAGAACCTCGGGGCGCGCGGCGAATCCTTTATCAACGAGCCAGATAATGTCCCAACTCCACAACCCTCCACTCGAAACCTCCCACGCCCCAAAAACGACGAATCCGGCGTTGTCCGACTCGTTCGGGGGACGACAACTCGGCAAAAAGACGTCGCCGTGGAGACGGCGGGTGGTGCTGCTGCTGACACTGGTGCTGCTGGTCGCTGGCGGACTCGCCGGGTGGCCACAGATCCAAGCAAAGCTGATGCCACAGAAGAGTGAAACGGAAGGCCTGATTGTCGAAAAAGCCAAACTGGCTTCCTTTGAAATCCTGGTGACCGAACGTGGCGCCCTGGACAGCATGAAAAACGCCGTTCTGACCAGCAAGGTAGAAGGGACGACCACGATCATCTCGATCGTCCCTGAAGGAAAGCCCGTCAAGGAAGGGGATCTGGTCTGCGAACTGGACGCGTCGGCACTAAGCGACAAGGAAACCCAGCAGGAAATCGCCGTCGTCAAGGCGCGGGCGATGCTGGAACAGGCCACCGAGGATCTGGCCATCCAGAAGACCCAGAACGACAGTGACCTGTCCGCGGCCCGTCTGAAATATGACCTCGCCAAACTCGATCTGGAAAAGTTCGAGAAAGGTGACATGGTTCAGGAGATCGGCGATCTGCAGGCCGCCGTCAAGCTGGCCGACGAAACCCTCAGCCGCACCCGCGAAAGCTGCAATTACATTCGGCAAATGACCCAGAAGGGTTACAAGAACCAGAACGATCTGGAATCGGAAGAACTGGTTCTGCAGCGCAATGAACTCGACAAGCGATCCGCGGAGACCAAGCTGCGGTCCTATGAGAACTACACCCAGAAGCGCACGATGAAGGAACTGGAAGCGAACGCTCAAGAATTTTCCCGCGAAATCGAACGGACCGACCGCAAGGGAAAAGCCGCCCTGGCCCAAAAAGAAGCAGAACTGCAGTCGTGCCAATTGACTCTGGAAGTCGAGTCGAAGAAGCATGACCGGTTGAAGGAGCAGATCAAGGCCTGCAAGATTTACGCGAGTCAGGACGGTCAGGTCGTGTACGCCAACAGTCGCGATGGCCGCAATTCCGATACCGTGCTGATTGAAGTTGGCTCCAGTGTCCGTGAACGTCAGGCCATCATCAATCTGCCGGATCTGGATTCGATGAAGGTCAATGCGAGGATTCACGAATCCCGGATTTCACTGATCAAGCAGGGGCTGGAAGTCGCCGTCAAAGTCGATGCTTATCCCGGTGAAATCTTCCATGGTCAGGTCGATTCGGTTGCCTCGGTCCCCAGTTCAACCGGGGGCTTCGGCCGTGACTTCAAGGAATACGAAGCTGTCGTGAAGATCGTCGACAGTGCCGACAAAGTGAACAAGCTGCGTCCGGGTCTGACCGCCAGTGTGGAAGTCCTGGTCGAGCGCCGTGACCGAGTACTGCAGATACCGGTCCAGTCGCTGGTGTCGATTGGCGGACGTCCATTCGTGTTTGTCGTCAGCAAAGACAAGGCAACGCGGAAAGAAATCAAGGTTGGGCAAAGCAACGATAAGATGGTCGAGGTCATTTCCGGCCTGAATGAGGGCGACGACGTCGTGATGAATCCCCGCACTCGATTCAAGAAGGAAATCGACGAACTGGAAGCCGTCGTGGCCAAGGAACAAGCTGCGGAACAGGAAAAGGCGGCGAAGGATCCCAGCAAGGCGCGTCCGGCTCCCAAAGTCGACGGTCCCGCCAGCCCGGCTGGTTCGGGTCCAATGGCTGAACGACCTGCCGGAGGCCCGGCCGCAGGTGGGCCGGGCGGCCCCGGCGGTGGTGGGCCTCGCCCAGACCCGGCAGCACGATTTAAGACGGCCGACAAGAACGGAGATGGCAAGATCACGAAAGACGAGGCCGAAGGTTTTATGGCGACGCAATTCGACACGTTCGATGCCGATGCCGATGGGGGGATCACCCTGGAAGAATTGACGGCCGCGTCTGCCCGATTCCGCGCCAATGGCGGTGGTCGCCCGCGTCCGGCGGATTGAGTTCCGTCGCTCGCTGATCCGCTCGTTCCCGACCGCCGATTGAAGTTGTTACGCATGCATGCCGCCCGCCTGATTGATCTCACCAAATTCTATTTCCTCGGCGACAACATCGTGCGCGCGCTGCGCGGCGTGTCCGCCGATTTCCCGATGGGCGATTTCGTGGCCATCATGGGGTCCTCGGGCAGCGGTAAAAGTACGCTCCTGAACCTGCTGGGTGCCCTCGATCGTCCCACCGGCGGCCAGTACATTCTGGCGGGTTACGACGTTGGCACGTTGAATGACGATGACCTGTCCGAAATCAGGAATCGGCTGATTGGTTTCATCTTTCAGTCGTACAACCTGATCCCACAGTACACGGTGCTGGAAAACATCCAGGTTCCATTGCACTACCGCAGCAACCGCCGGACTATTGGATCGACGGAAATCAATCGTTGCCTGGATCTGGCGGAGCGGGTCGGATTGGCAGAACGACTGGATCACCGGCCGTTTCAGTTATCCGGCGGTCAACAGCAACGCGTGGCGATCGCCCGGGCGCTGGTCAACGACCCCGAAATCATCCTGGCCGACGAACCGACCGGGAACCTGGATTCGGTCACGGAAAAGGAAATCATGGACCTGCTGACCGCGCTCAACCGCGAGGGGCGGACCATCATTCTGGTGACGCACGAAACGAGCGTCGCCCGCCGTGCCCGACACCAGATCGTCATGAAGGACGGACTGATCCACAGTGAAGGAATGCTGATCACGGACGGCGAGAAATAGACACCACGATTCACAACCGCTTCGATCACCCGCACGATTCGACCAGACTGCCATCATGCCTTTTGCCAACACCCTACGAACTGTCAGGCTGGCGCTGAAAAGCCTGCTGCTGCACAAGCTGAGATCCGGCTTGACGATGCTGGGAATCGTGTTCGGCGTGTTTTCGGTCATCGCCATGCTGGCCATCGGTGAGGGTGCCAGCGCACAAGCCCAGGCTCAAGTGCTGGCCCTGGGAGCCACGAACATCATCGTGCTGACCGTGAAGCCTCCCCCCGACTCCCAGCAGAATTCCAGCGGGGGTGGGAGGCGCGGCTTCGTCGTGCCCCAATACGGCTTGCTGCGGTCGGACTACGATCTGCTCACTTCGACACTGCCCACAATCTCGGGCGCGGTCCGCATGCGGGAACTGGTCAGTGAAGTCCGCTACCTGCAACGAACGCTGAATTGTCGACTGGTCGGTACGACAACCGAGTATGCCGAGATGAACCACCTGCAATTGCTGCGCGGCCGGTTCCTGTCTGACCAGGACGAAGCCGACATGGCCAACGTCTGCGTGATCGGGGCCGAAACCGCGTCGACTCTGTTCCCGCTCGAAGATCCGCTGGGGCAGATCATTCAAGTCAGAACTCATCGCTATACGATCATCGGTGTGATGCGTTCGCGAACCGCTTCGGCCGCCATCGGAGGGAGCCTTTCCGGACAGGATTTCAACAAGGATGTTTACATCCCGCTCAGTACGTTCCGCGTCCGGGTGGGCGACATTGTCTTTACCCGCCTGAGCGGAACGTTTAGCGCCGAACAGGTGGAATTGAGCCAGATCACGCTCAAGGTTCGCGACATGAAGGATGTTGTCGCGACGTCCGAGGTCGTCAAGGAGTCCTTGAGCCGCACGCACGGCGCAAAGTCGGACTTTGATGTGATCGTCCCCCTGGAATTGCTGCGACAGGCTGACCAGATCCGGCATATTTTCAACATCGTCCTGGGTTCGATTGCCGCGATCAGTCTGGTCGTCGGCGGGATCGGCATTATGAACATCATGCTCGCCACCGTCACCGAGCGCACCCGGGAAATCGGGATCCGCCGGGCTTTGGGGGCTCGCCAGCGGGATATCATCCACCAGTTCCTGACCGAAACAATCGTGCTGGCGGGATCGGGCGGATTGATTGGGATTCTGCTGGGATTGTCGACACCCCTCGCCTTTCAGGGGCTGAAAGTCATCGTTCAGAACTTTGTGCTGGAACAGGAATCCGGCAATTCGCAAATGAGCAAGATGTTCACCGAAATGGAACCACGGATCGCGTGGTGGAGCCTGCCCGTCGCCTTCGGGATCTCGGTCGGCATCGGCGTGATCTTCGGCCTGTATCCGGCACGTTCCGCGGCCAAGATGGATCCGATCGAGGCGCTGCGGCACGAGTAGGCTGGCAGATGATTCACCACGGAGTCACGGAGAACACTGAGGTGAAGAAGGGCATTTGGGGGGATGGTGGTTTGGTCGACTCAGTAATCTTGAGCGCGACGTATCACTGTGGAGACGATTGACACGACCAGGTCTTCACCGTGTCCTCCGTGGTGCAAATCTTTTCTCCGAGAGAGTGTCATACGGATACCGCCGCAGACCGTCAGGTCCGTTTCCGGCCCTGTTCCTTCAGGCAGTCTGGATCGGCTGGAACCGGATCACCAACCTGATTGACCGGGTGCGTGAAGAGATACTTCCACACGGGCTCATGAATGTATTTGCCCGAGGCATCCTTGATCGCGGCACCTCCGGGAGCCGACGCCGAGTGCGCTCGCTTTTCGTCCTTTTTGACATCGGCGTCCGTGATCAGACGGCGCGAGTTGCCATAGGGGGGGATCACCTGATCGACATTCACGACCGGGCCAAACTTGTTCAGCCCCAGCAATTCCCACGAACGGCAGTAGTGATCTGCCGTCCATCCCCCATCCAGAACGTGCGTGAAGCCGAAGAACCGGTTGGCGGGTGTGGCCGATGGCAGTGTGTACCAGGTCTCCAGTTGGTCGCGCGGGCCTGACAACATGACGACCCGATCGACCTGCTGATGAATGGCGAACCGCGCGGCCGTCGTGGAACCGTGCGAGATTCCAGCCATCGTCACATGATCCCAACGCAACCCCTTTTTGTCTGCCGTCAGGAACTGGTCCCAATTCCCCTGAGGATTCTCCCTCGCCAGCCATTTCACGAACTGGAAGGAGCGCTCCATCATGCCATCCGGCTTGGGAATGTCGATCGCATCACTGAAATCCTCGCCGGTCGCCGCTTCCAGTCGAATGCGGCCCAGGTACTTGTCGTCCGGCGGGGGTTCCTTGTTCAGCTTGCCAAACCAACCGTTCGCATAATGAACCTGGATCGCATGCATCCCATAACCGGTGACGCGATCAAACAGTTGTCCATTGTGTCCCATCAGCCAGATCACCAGCTTCCCTCGCGGCGCGACTCGGGTGTCCACCGAAGCATGCTGCAGATCGGCCGGTTTGCCCCCTTTCTCGAAGACAAAATCGATCTCGGGATGAGGACGAGTCCGCTTGTCGATCTGGCTGGCTCGCGCGGACAGGTCGTATCGTTTCGGGGCCGGATCCCGATAGGCATTGGGTTCATCGGCCCGAACGACAACGATCGGCATCATCAGTAACGCTGCGACGAGCAGTTGAAAATGATTGGGCATTTGGTTTCCAAGTTATTCACGGCGTAACTGGGTCGACAGCGAATAGTTCAGATTGTCGAACGTGAACTCCAACTCGCCGAACAAGGCGGCGTGTTTGCCCACTGGTGCGGGAATCTCGCCGACGTAGCGATCATCGACGGCTTTCAGTGGCTCTGACTTCCATTCCGATTCGCGAAAATCCTTCGATTCCGACTCGGCCGTCCACAGCTTCACGGCCATGGGACGGACCTTGGAATGGATTGTCAGTCGCAGGTGCCCGTTGTCTGTGTCGTGTTTCCATTCAATGACGGGAAATGGCTTGCCGGCGGCGACATGCTGCGTGAAGGCGGATAAAGTCGCCAGGGCACCCTCGCGGCCACCCTTCAGATTATGTCCGGCATTGGGAACGTATCGAATGTACTTGGTGCCGACCAGGTCGTCCCAATAGTTGTTCAGGGCATCGACCGTCCAATAGCGATCATTGGTTCCGTTGATGATCAGCTTGGGCAGTGTCAACTGATGACGATACGTGTACGGATCAACCCAGCGCCACAGGGGCTCGATTTCTGCGTCGTCCTTCAGACGCTTGATCAGGCCCTTTCGTTCGTAGTCGTCAATCTGTTCGCTGTACTTTCCCCACGTTTCAACCTGGTAGTCCATCTGCCTGGGCATGTTCAGCGTATCGATCACGATCGGTGCAATCCCCTGGACTCGTCCATCGACGGCGCCCGTCAACCAGGTCGTCCAGCCGCGCTTGGAAGCACCGGAAACGACGAATCCCTTGACGTCCGTTTTCCATTCCTGCTTGCCCAACTGTTCGATGCAGTCCATCGCCCGAACGGCGCTTTTGACCATCGGGAACAGCAACGGCCAACGATCATCCTTGGTTGCCAGGTGGAACAGGAAGGTGTCGGTGATCAAATCATCCTCGAACCGTCCCCCCAGCAGCGGTTGATTCGGAACCTGGAACAGGATTGCCACGCGTGTTCCCGAGAGAGCGGCCAGAGTTGCCCCCAGCACCCGGTCATCGGCCTTGGGCTTCCCCTTGTTGCTTCCTCCACCAATGTACATCAGGACATGGTCGGGATGCGTCAACCGGGCCGGCTGAAAGACCAGCAGGTCATGCTTCCAGGTGATGTCCTGCCAGATTTGTGAGGTCAGGTCGACTTCATACGTGATGGCCCCGCCTGCGTCCTGCTTGTCGATCAGTTTCCACCCAAAGCCGCCATCGTTGCGGCTGACAAAGTCATGCAGTGCCCGAGGGACTTCGACAGCCTGCTGTTGCGCCTGCGCGACCGCGGCGGCCAGGCAAATCAGGCCGCAAAGCACAGAAGTGAGAAATCGCATGACATTCACTCTCCGAGGCGAGGGGGAATTGGGGACGATTCGTGTCGTCGGGGATTCTAAGCGTATGCAGCATGACTTTGTAGCGTGCGTGTCTGCGCCGTCTTCGATTGAGCGCGAGTGGCAGTACCTGGCAGTACCTGAACTGGATCGTGAGCCGCACGTCGCTAGCCGCGGGTGCATTCTCACTTAGTTTGTAAGCCGCAAGGCGCTAGCCGCGGGTTCTTCGGGTACGAGTGAGAATGCACCCGCGGCTAGCGCCTTGCGGCTTACAATGCAACCCAAACCGTCAGCGAGGCATCGCGTTAATCCCGCGCTCCCTCGCTCACGCTTCGAGTGACATGGCTAAAGTAATTACCTCAGCGGACCAGCGACGGAGCTGGGCGAGGTTTCAATTCGAGTTCCGAATGCCGGGCGATGAACTTCAACATGGCCTGAACGGTCACATCCCCGGCACCCAGCATCGGTTGAAAGATGATCGTCAGGTGGTTTCGATCGGCGATCTCCCGACAGTCGGCCTCCACATGGTGACTCCTCAGGGCATCCCTCAATTCCGCGGACCGTTCCGCACAACGCGGAATATCGCTTTCGGCATACAGGATCAGGAACGGTGGTTCGTCGCCCGAAACATGCGAAATCGGCGAGGCGTTTTCGGCGGCGGCTTGTCCCTTGCCGATGACCAGGTCCGAATATCCCACGGGAAACCTGTAAACCCCGCTGATCGGGATCGCCCCGCGGATGTCTTTCAATGACAGGCCATACGGCTTCAGATACGAGGCGTCGGTCGACAACAACGCGGCCAGGTGTCCGCCGGCGGATTGGCCCGACACGAAGATACGATCCACTCGACCACCGTATTCGGCAATGTGCTGGTGGGTCCAGGCAAACGCCCGTGCGGCATCCTGCACATGCGCGGGATGCTGAACTCCAGGCGACAACCGGTAACTGATGACCACCGTACCGATGCCATTGCGAGCGAACACTTTTCCGATCAGCACATACAGCTTGCGATCACCGGTGGTCCAACCGCCGCCGTGAATGAAGAACAGGACAGGAAAGTTCCTGGCCCCTCTGGGGATAAACAAATCCAGCTTGTGCTTGCGGGGATGGGCATCGATTCCTTCGTAATAGGGGATGTTCAGGAACGATTCAACTTCGTAGTTCCCGCCAAACACAGGCTTGGGTGCGTCGGTCGCCGCGTGACCTTGTCCACCTGGCCTGGCCGGTTTGTACCGCAAGACGGCAGTGATGGGAAAATGGTCGGATGGCGTTCGTCCTTCGCGGGACGTTCGATCGATGGTCGCCGATCGAATCTGCCAGTCACGCGACACACCAATCCAGTCGATCCGGGCCCCATTCGTCGCGTTGGCGTTGAATCCACTGAATGTTCCTTCATTTGGCTTCTTGTCGGGGTTGTTGGTCCGATAGCTGTCGACTACGGACGATGGTTGATCGTCGACGGTGGCAAACAACGCCTCATAGGGCGGACTCGCTTGATCCGTATTGAAGTCGCCCGTGAGGACGACCCGGGCGTTGCCGGCGAGACGGGCGATCTGACGACGCAGCAGTTTGGCCGATTCCAGCCGTGCTTTCGGCCCCTGATGATCAAAATGAGTATTCAAAAAAACGATTGGTGGCGCATCGGCCTGCCGGCGATCTTTCAAGCGGACCCAAGTGACCATTCGCGGCAGCGAACTGTCCCAGCTTTTGCTGCCGATGACATCCGGCGTTTCGCTCAACCAGAAATGGCCGCCATCGAGTCTTTCGAACCGGTCCCGCTTGTAGAACAGAGCCATCATTTCACCCCGTTCGCGACCGTCATCACGGCCGACTCCCAAGGTTTCATAGTCCACAAGCTTTTTGGCGAGGTAGTCACGCTGAAACCCGAGAGTCTCCTGAGTCCCCAGCAGATCGGGATCAAACGCCTGGATGGTTTCCACCAGGAAATCCCGGCGTCGATCCCAGTGATTCTCGCCGTCGTTGGCGGTGCCATACCGAATGTTGAAGCTCATGACCCGAACATCCGCGGGGGCGGCAACGGATGTCGTGTCCGGCAGGCACATGATGACAAGCCCCAGCATCAGCGCTCCAAAACAGTCGCGGAGGGCAGGCATGGAAAGTTCAACCTTTTATCGCGTCGCAAACCAGGAACCAGAGTCGTGATCGTACGAGGTCCAGGTCGTCAGAACAACGTCGTCTGTTGCCGGCGCCGAACGGAGCCATCTCTATCGGGCTACTTCTGCACTGGCTTCGGCTCACCTTCAAACGGTCGATTGCCATACGCCTTCCGCGGAGGTTCACCCGTCTCCTGGACTTCACGCCGCAACCGATCGACTTCGGCATGCAATTCTTTGACCGTCTGCGCGTAGGCAGGATCTTTGTAGAAACTCTTCACTTCCAGCGGATCAGCCTGACGATCGAGCAGTTCCCAGTCATCCACGTCCGGTTTGTAGTAATGGACCAGCTTGTACCGATCCGTGATCACGCCGTAGTGCGGGCGGACACGATGTGGTACCGGGAATTCGTAGTAGTGATAATACAGGCTCTTCCGCCAGTCGGCCGGGGTTTCTCCCTTGCAGAGCGGAACCAGGCTGTGTCCCTGCATGTCGGCGGGAATCCTGACGCCTGCGATGTCCAGGAATGTCTCGCCGAAATCGAGCAGCGAGACGATCTGCTGATTGACGCTGCCAGGTCTGGTGACCCCCGGCCAGCGAATCATCAGCGGTGTTTTCAGGGATTCCTCGAAGATCCACCGTTTGTCAAACCAGCCATGTTCCCCGAGGTAGAACCCCTGGTCGGACGAGCAGACGATGACCGTGTTTTCGGACAGCCCCTCCTGGTCCAGGAACTGCAGCATCCGCCCGATGTTTTCGTCGACGGCTTTGACACAGGCCAGGTAGTCGTGCATGTACCGGTTGTAGCGCCAGCGGACCAGATCCTTTCCCGTGGGATTCGCTTTACGGAACGCTTCGTTTCGAGGCTCGTAATAGGCATTCCATTCCTTCAGTTGTTCTTCGGTCATGTTCGGGGCCGGTTTGAACTTCGCATCCAGGTCTGTGAACGTACGATCCAGTCCCATGTCGTGGTCGCTGACCGCCTTGCTTCGACCGGCATAATCATCGAATAGAGTTTCGGGCTCGGGATACTTTCGATCGTGGTCCCATCCCAGGTGACGCAGCGCCGGGGACCATTCACGATGAGGGGCCTTATGCTGAGTCATCAGCATGAACGGTTTCGATTTGTCGCGGTTCTTCAGCCAGTCAATCGACAGGTCGGTGATGATGTCGGTCGTGTATCCCGAGTGCTTGACCTGCTTGCCCATCCGGTTCATCGGCGGGTTGTAGTAAATCCCCTGCCCGGGCAGGATGTGCCAGTGATCGAACCCGGTCGGCTCACTTCCCAGATGCCATTTGCCGATGATCGCCGTCGCATATCCATTCGCCTGCAGCAGCTTGGGAAACGTTTGCTGGCTCCCGTCAAACTGGCAATTCGTATTATTGTAGAAGCCGTTCAGATGCGAATACTTTCCCGTCAGGATCGTGGCCCGGCTGGGACCGCAGATGGAATTGGTGACCAGGCAGCGATTAAACAGCATCCCCTCCTTCGCCAGCCGATCCATGTTGGGCGTTTCGAGCAGTTTCCGCGTGTCGCCATAGGCGCTGATCGCCTGGCAGGTCAGGTCGTCGGAAAACAGGAACAGGATATTCGGCCGTGTCGGTTCCGCAGCACCCGCCACTGTCAGCAAGGTCGAAATGAAACTGAGAATCCCCAGCAACATGACACGTGGCATCGACATGGTGAGTTTCTCCTGAATGTTGATGGTTCAGCGGTGGATAACATCATCAGCGGGCTGACAGTGAAGCATGACGATTGCAGATCGTACCCGACGCTGCCAGCGTTGGTGAACCGTGACTCGAAAAAAGCAGGCGACAGCCGTATCGAAGTTGTCCATTTATCGGAGAAGAACTTTGCACTACGGAGTCATGGAGGACACTGAGACATTCTGTTTGAAATTCATGGCGACTGAAGTTAGCATTTTTGTATGCGGGGATCCCGAATCCATTTGTGTCTCAAGGCACGTCGTAGAACCGGAAAGTCACCGATGCTGAATTCAGTACCGTCAAAACATCAACGCCCCTATGCCGTCCTGGGTATCTTTGTCGGAGGACTTGTCGCGGCGCTGTTGCCGAAGGATCTTCCCGGCGAGTATGACAGTCTGGTACGCGCCGCGATTGTGGGGGTCTCCGCAGGCAGTGCTGCGGCATTGATTCTGTGGTTTCAAGCTCGAAACTCCACAACCACTTCGAAGTGATTTGTGACAGACACGGGTCTGGTGAGGCTGGCCGGTGCTACCTAGTAGCCCAGTGGCACTTACTTTGTGAGCCGCACGGCGCTAGCCGCGGGTGCATTCTCACTCGTACCCGAAGAACCCGCGGCTAGCGCCGTGCGGCTCACAAAGTAAGTGCCATGGGGTGGTAGCGAGTGATCGCCTGCCGTCCTACTGCGGTGACGGGGGGGGAGTGGGCGGTGCCTTGCGTGGGGTGCCAATCCCCTCCCAGCCCTGCAGTTCGACGGTGGCGGTCATTTCGGTGAAGTTCCGGACGTAGACCACCGGAATCTGTTCACCCGGTTCACAATCACCGATCTTTTCGACAAGTCCCTCGAAGCTGGTGATTCTGTGTGCACCGAATTTGACGATGACGTCCCCGGATATCAGTCCGGCGCGGGCGGCCGCCGATCCCGGCTTGACCTCTTGAATCTGCATCCCGTCTTCCCGAGCCACAAAACTGTTTGGAGTGACTCCCAACTGGGCCTTGCCCCGTTCCTGAACAACCGTATTCGGAAAGGTCCGCAATTCCTCAACGGCGTTCTTGCTGATGGATCCCTTGATGACGAACACCGCAATCGCCCGCCGGTCGGCTCGACCCCGGAAATCGTCGATTCGTCGCAGAATCCGGATCCCTTCGTCTCCGCCCTTCCAGACGTCAGGATGCAGAGTCACCAGGGCAATTGCGTTCGAGGGAGTATCTGTCACTTCACCATCATCGGAGAAGTACCGCATGATCCCTCCCAACTTCAGAAATGCGGCGATCGCCTTGGAGCGGCGGACCGGCGCATTGGCTTCCATCGCTCCCTCCGCACGCATCGCGATCGTCGGATTCTCGCTTTCCGAAAGTGCCTCAAATGCCATTTCAGTCGCCCGGATCGTGGCGTCGTCCCCATCCCGGTTGAGCTGACGAAGCAGATCAAACGCCCGGACGGATGCTTCTGCAGTTCCGTTTAATGCCAGATAAAACAGTGGTTCGACGGCATCCAGTTTTCGGGCCAGGAATCGCTGTGAAGCGGCTTCACGCACTTTGAACTCGGGGGCGGACAGCGTCTTCAAATCCGCTTCAATTTCGGCGGAGAAATTCGGGACTTGGGGGGCGTCCTGAACCGGCGACTCATCATCTTGAGCCCACGATCCAGTGACGTACGCCAATCCTGTCGCTGCAAACACCAACACAGCCGCACAAACACGCATTGGCGGGACTCCCTCATTCCAAATCGCTGGTCACCATCGGTCCGAACTCCGCCGGACTCATCAAGCATCTCACAAATTGAACCCGCTGGCTACGGGGAATTCCACACTCCTGCCACGCTTGTGCTTTTGCACCAGCTACGCCTTGACTGGATGCATCAACTTTCGTAGATGATTCTTGGGGTTCCGTTCCACTCAGGAGACGACCGATGTTTCAGTCCCACATGTCTCGACGAATTGCTCTGCAAGCCGGGTCGATTGGGATGCTGGGGGTCGGTCTGGGTGACGTCCTGGCGGCACGCCAGCGTGCCACGGCCGCCGAAAGGAAGATACCACCGAAATCCGTCTTGTTCGTGTTCCTGACGGGTGGATTGTCTCACCAGGACTCGTTCGACATGAAGCCGAACGCACCCGATTCGGTTCGCGGCGAGTTTGCCCCGATCAACACTCAAACGCCCGGAATCTTCGTCTGTGAGCACCTTCCCCGACTGGCGGCAATGTCGTCGCGCTACGCACTGGTTCGATCGATCGCGACTCAAAGCAGCGCCCACGGTGATGCGTGTCACATGTTGCTCACCGGTCGGCTCGATTTTCCAGCGGGGTACAACGAGGCAAAGGCCCCCAGTCCGAACGAATGGCCGTCGCTGCTGTCGCAGGTGACGTATGCTGCGCGCAGCGGGCAGGATTTACCGACGGCCGTCGTGCTGCCACAGCCCAGCGTGAATGAGATCAACAAGGTCCGACCGGGTCAGTACGCCGGCAAAATGGGCGCCAAATACGAGGCCTGGCACGTCGATATCGCGGCTCCGTGCGCCCTGGGGAATGGGGCCTGCCCGAACTGTTTCCGACACGACGACGATCAATACGAACATGGTTCCACGACCGTTTTTGAAACGCCGATGCTGACGTTGCCGGCAGGCGGATCATTGCGACTGAATGATCGAGCCCGTCTATTGGCCGAAGTGGAACGTCAGCAATTGCGGCTGGAACGCTCCGCCGATGCCCTGCGACTGGATGAGCATCGCCGCCAGGCCCTGTCAGTGCTGGCCGATCCGCAGACTCGCCGGGCTTTTGACGTCGAGCAGGCTGATGCCGCAACGCTTGGCCGCTATGGCAAGAACAAGTTTGGACTGTCGCTGCTGATGGCGCGGCGACTGATCGCCGCTGGAGTCAGTCTGGTCCAGGTGAATCTGGGAAAGAATTCGTCCTGGGATACCCACCGCCGAAACTTCATCAATCTGAAGCAGAATCTGCTCCCCTATTTTGATCAGTCAATCGCAGCGCTGCTGGACGACCTGCACGAATCGGGATTGCTGGAGACAACTCTGGTGATCGTGATGGGAGAATTCGGCCGGACTCCGAAGATTAACAAGGACGCCGGACGCGATCATTGGGCACCGGCCAATACGGCACTGATCGCCGGTGCGGGCACGCGTGGCGGATCCGTGATTGGAGCCACGGACGAGCTGGCCGCATATGTCACCGAGAACCAGCAAACACCGGAGAACGTTGCGGCAACCATCTTCCAGACGCTGGGAATCCCGCGCGAGACGCAATGGGTCGACTTCGATGGACGTCCGTACGAACTCTATCGCGGTGAACCCATTGTACTGACGTAACAGAATCGAAACGGCGACCGGGGCAGTGAGCCTCGCCGGTCGCCTTCATTTCGAGACGGCTTACTTGGACTCAGGTTCCCTGGTTGCGTCACCGGCGGGTTCCTTGGAAGCAGCATCAGCCTTGTCTTCCGGCTTGGCTTCGTCCTTGTGGTCTGCGTCCTTCGGAGTTTCGTCCTTGTGATCGTGGTGCGCGTCTTCCAGGTGATAATCGACGTCGCCCGAGTAGGGCGTGTCCCCGATTTTGACACTCAGTTGAGCGTGAATCATGCCGGCATCCATGAACCCGTGGACAACTTCGTTGTCAATCAGTTCGAACAGGGACGATTTCCCTTCGCCGTCGTCCTTCTGCGGGGTCGCCTTCAGCGTCAGAGCGGTTTTCCCCTCGGGTGTCAGCGTGAGTTCTGAGGCCGCGACGGGAGTCGCGGTCTTGGCATCCTTGCCCAGCATGTAAACGCGCAGGGCGTGCGCGTCGTGATCCAGCACCACTTCGGCGTGGTATTCTTCGTCGCCCAATTCGACCAGGCTGCCGCCATGGGGCCCCGCCGCTCCGTGATCGTGGTCGTGTTCGACCGCCGGTGCCTTCTTCAGTTCGCTGGTCTTCTTGTAATCAGAACCTCCGCCCCCGCAACCGATCCCGGTGACAATCAGTCCGCCTGAAACCAGTGCCAAGAATGTAAACCGCAGCATTGCTTCGTTTCCTTCCGAAACCCAGTTTTCCTGTTTTTTGACGCGGTCGCGCGGGATTCGAGCAACGAACAGGCGAGTCAGCCCCTGCTGTGCGCCATTCCCGGTCGAAACCACGGTCGACACATCCCGGAAGTCTCGCGAAACACGGCAGGAACTGCAACGGTAATAACAGTTTAATTGATTCGCGCTGAATTCAGGCCAGTCAACATTTTTCGATTTGCCGTCTTCAAAGCAGATTCCCTCCTTTACGACACGGGGATTCACAAGTTATCTTTGATGGGCTGGTTGAACCGTAGGTTTTGGCCACACTTGCCAGATGTCCTGCCATGCTGCTCGCCCAACTGGATCCTGCATGATGAACTTCCGACTGTCGAACGCGGCGCTCTTGTTTGTTGCTCTTGCCTCGCGTGCGATCTTTGCCGCTGACGACGCCCGGCCAGCCGATGCGAAGGTCAGTTACTACCGCCATGTCCGACCGATCCTGCAACGACACTGCTCGGGTTGCCATCAACCCGCCAAGCAGGGTGGCAAGCTGCAGTTGATCTCGTTTGAGCTGTTTCATAAAGGGGGCGAAAACGGACCCAGCTTTGTTGTCGGCAAGCCGGACGAAAGTCTGATCGTTCAATACATCTCGGGTCAGAAGCCCGAAATGCCCCTGAATGCCGAACCGCTGACCAGCAAGCAGGTGGACACGATCCGGAACTGGATTGCTCAAGGTGCCACCGATGATACCCCCGCTGCCGCGCGCGATGACGTTTCCACCACCAAGCCGCCCGTCTACAGCCAATCGCCCGTGATTACGTCGCTGGCCTATTCTCCCGACAGTTCACTGCTCGCCGTTTCCGGCTATCACGAAATCCTGCTGCACAAGGCGGATGGCAGTGAACCGGTCGCCAGGCTGATCGGCCGATCCCCGCGCATCAATGCGATTCAGTTTTCGCCGGATGGAACCAAGCTGGCTGCTGCCGGGGGGGCTCCATCGCTCTTTGGCGAAATTCAGTTCTGGGACGTCGCCAAGAAGGAATTGATTCGCTCGGACACCATCGGCATCGACACCCTGTACGGGGCCTGTTTCAACGATGATGGTTCGCTGCTGTCGTTTGGGACGTTTGACAACCGCGTCCGCGCCATCCAAGTCGCCGACGGCAAGCAGGTCATGGCGATGGATGCCCACTCGGACCTGGTCTACGGGACAACGTTTTCGCTGAAGAATGATCACGTGATCAGCGTCAGCCGGGATATGTCGATGAAGTTGACGGAACTCAAAACATCGCAATTCATCGACAATATCACCAGCATTACCCCCGGCGCGCTGAAGGGAGGCCTGATGGCTGTCCAGCGCCACCCCAGGGAAGAACAGGTTTTGATTGGCGGAGCAGACGGTGAACCCAAGCTCTACAAGATCTTCCGCACCCAGGCTCGCCAGATTGGCGACGATTTCAATCGCCTGCGGGGTTACGCCAAGATGACTGGCCGCATCGTCGCCCTGCAGTTCAATGCCGATGGAACCCGGTTCGTCGTCGGCAGCAGCAACGCCACCAGCGGTGCCGCGCGGATTTACAAGACAGATACAGAACAGCCTGTGGCAGAATTGAAGGGGCAGACGGCCGGAGTCTTTGCTGTCGCGTATCGCCCGGACGGCAAACAGGTGGCCACGGGCGGATTGGACGGAATCGTCCGGTTATACGACGCGGAAACCGGGGCACTGGTCAAGGAGTTCGTGCCGGTCACCATCACTGCTGCGGTGGCGGGAGCCAACTAACCGAACTGGTATACCGAACCGGGGCGAGTCCCGGTTCCAGGTACTTCGACTTCATTTTGATGTGATAGAATTACGGGGACCACAACCCGGTATTTTAGCGAGACCGATCTCAAGGAAGCATTCATGCGTTCATTCAAGTTTGGTTTCCACGGCTGTTTCAGCCTGATCGTGCTGGTTGCGGCAGATCTGTTTGCTCAGGAAAAGCCGCCTGTCGTGAAGATTCAGACCCACCCCGAGCGGTTGGTGCTGAGCAACCTGCGCGACGCGCGCAGCGTTCTGGTGACCGGTCAGACCGCCGATGGGAAAACCGTCGATTTGTCAGACACGGCGACCCGAACGGCGGGGGGAGCACAAATCTCGATCGACAAGGACGGCTACGTGGTTCCGGTCGCCGTCGGTGCCACCGAACTGGTTGTCACCGCCGGTGGTCAGACTACCAGGGTTCCGGTCGAAGTGAAGGACGTCTCCCCGGTCGCCGCCGACTTCATTCGGGATGTGGAACCGATCATGGCCAAGGTGGGTTGCAACGCCGGGACCTGTCACGGAGCTCAACAGGGCCGCAAGGGGTTCAAGCTCAGTCTGCGTGGTTACGACCCGATCTATGACTACCGGGCACTTGTCGACGACGTTTCCGGCCGCCGTTTCAACCGCGCCAATCCCAGCGACAGCCTGATGTTGCTGAAACCGACCCAGGGTGTGCCCCACGAAGGGGGCTTCCTGTTCGACGAAGAATCGCGAGCCTACAAGATTATTCACGAGTGGATCGCGGAAGGGTGCAAGTTCAGCGAAGCGACTCGCCCGGTGAAACTGGAGATCTTCCCGAAAAATCCGATCCTGGATCGATCGGGCCAGACGCAGCAGATGCTGGTGATCGCCACGTTTGCCGATGGCACATCCCGCGATGTCAGCCGCGATGCGATCTTCGAAACGAGCAACTTTGAAGTCGCCACGATCGGTGGTTCGGGACAGGTCAAGGCTGTGCGGCGCGGCGAGGCCTCGGTCCTGGTCCGTTACGAAGGAACGTACGCGTCCAACACCGTGCTGGTGCTGGGTGCCCGCGAGGGATACGCCTGGACGGATTCGCCCGAATTCAACTTTATTGACACACACGTCAATAACAAGCTGAAGCGTCTGAAGATTCAAGCGGCGGACTTGTGTACCGATGCCGAGTTCCTGCGGCGCGTCAGCCTGGACCTCACCGGACTGCCCGCCACCGCGGATCAAACCCGAACCTTTTTGAACGATCCCCGCGACTCCCGCACCAAGCGTCTGGCCCGCATCAACGAACTGCTCGACTCGCCCGACTACGTGGACCACTGGACGCTGAAGTGGAGCGACCTGCTGATGTCCAATCGCAAGTACATCAATGAACAGGGAGTCTGGGCATTTCGCAACTGGATCCGCGAACAGATCGCCACCAACCGCCCCTACAACGAGATCGTGTTCGACCTGATGACCGCCAGCGGCAGCACCCTGGAGAACCCGCCCGCCAACTATTACCGCATCGCTCGCGAACCCCGCGAAGTGATGGAAAATATGACCCAGGTCTTCGTGGGAACTCGGTTCGTCTGTGCCCAGTGTCACGATCACCCCTTCGAAAAGTGGACTCAGACCCAGTACTACCAACTCTCCGCCTTCTTCGGCGGTGTTGGGCGCAAGGGGGGACGCAAGGCCGAAGAAGAAGTGATCTACGACATGCGGTCGCCCGGCCAGGTCATTCACGCCGGAACCGGGCAGCCTGCTGCCGCGTCGTTCCCGTTCCAACTCGAAGGTGTGGACGTGAACTCGGACATTCCGCGCATCAAGCTGGCTCGCTGGCTGACCGCCCGGGAAAACCCCTACTTCGCCAAAAGCCTGGCCAATCGCTATTGGAGCTATCTGAACGGCCGGGGAATCATCGATCCCGTCGATGACATCCGACTGAGCAATCCGCCATCCAACCCTGAATTGCTCGATGCCCTGACCAGCGATTTCATCGCGAGCGGCTTTGATCTGAAGCATCTGTTGCGGACGATCGCCAGTTCCCACACGTATCAACGCACGTTCGTCACCCAGCACTGGAACGAAGACGACGACGTGAACTATTCGCACGCGACACCACGCCGCCTGGCGGCAGAGCAACTGTTTGACGCGATCATGACCGCCACGGGGTCTCCGACGAATCTGCCGGGCGTTCCCGGCGGATTCCACGCCTCGCAATTGCCCGATTCATCCGCCTCGGTGGCCTTCCTCGACATGTTCGGCCGCGCCCCGCGCGAATCACCCTGCGAATGCGAACGCTCGTCCGAAGTCAGTCTTGCTCAGACCCTGACGCTGATCAACGGTCCCACAATTTCCGAGGCAATCGTCCACCCGCAAGGCTTGATCGCCAAGCTGGTGAACGCCAAGGCGGAACCGAAGCAGATGGTCGAAGAGATCTACCTGTCTGTTTTCAATCGAATGCCGACGGACGCCGAGCGGGTTCAGGGCGAGAAATACGTCAGCGACAACGGTCTGGCAGACGGATCTCAGGATCTGATGTGGGCACTGATCAACAGCCCGGCGTTCCTGTTCAACCGATAGTTTCGGTCGTGGGTTGGACTTCTGTTTCCATTGGGGCCTGGCGTTCTCCGCAAATTCGGGGAACATGGCCATGCGAGAAAGCCAGACATGCGATGTCCTGTTCTGTTACTGGCGTTGCTTGCGCTCAGCGGTACCGCCCTGGCTCAAACGGGGACCTACGAAATCAACCTGCCCGCGGATCCTCCGTATTACCGGATTCGATATGAAGCCTCCGCCAATGCCGGAGAACTGGCCTATCCCGCCAGTTTCACCCTGTGGGTTCCCCCCGGGACGAAGACGCTGCGTGGGGTTGTCGTTCATCAGCACGGTTGCGGCGAGGGTTCGTGCAAATCCGGTCAGACGGGCGCCTTTGATTTGCATTGGCAGGCGTTGGCCAGGGTGCATGACTGTGCCTTGATCTCGCCTGTCTATGAACAACCGGACAAGGCCAACTGTCAACTCTGGTGCGATCCTCGAAATGGCTCTGACGTCGCGTTTCAGCGGGCGCTGACAGACTTGGGAACCGCGTCGGGTCACCCGGAACTGGCCACGGTCCCGTGGGCGCTGTGGGGACACAGTGGCGGCGGTCACTGGGCGGGGGGAATGGTTTTGCTGCATCCCGATCGCGTTGCCGCAGCCTGGTTGCGATCGGGTGTCCCGCCCGTCAAAGCGGTCGAGGGGAAACCGGCTCCCTATGCGATTTCTGACGAGGCGTGCCAGGTACCCGTGATGTGCAATCTGGGAACGAAAGAGGGGGTGACCGACAAGGAAGGGCGCTTCGCCGGAGTCTGGCCGGGGGTCGAAACGTTTTTCCTGGCAATGCGCGCCAAGGGGTCACTCGCCGCAGTCTCCGTCGATCCCTTGAGCGCTCATGAGTGTGGGAATCAGCGTTACCTGGCAATTCCCTGGCTGGACGCGTGCCTGACAGCACGCCTGCCCGCCAAACCTGGTGAACCGCTGAAACGGATGTCGTCCGAGGCGGCATTTATCGCCCCGCTCCACACCGGCGAACCCGAGATCATCGCGCCGGTTCCAGCCGCCCGGTTTACGGGCAGTCTGGAAAAGTCGGTCTGGCTCCCCGACGAAGCCATGGCACTGGCCTGGATCCAGTATGAACGCGACAGCAACGTTCCGGACACCACTCCGCCACCAGCCCCGACAAACCTGCAAGTCGTCGGCAATCAACTGACCTGGGACGCGGACGCGGACCTGCAGAGCGGCCTGGCCGGGTTCATCATTGAACGCGACGGCCAGTTCCTCGTCAAACTCCCCGACCAGGCCAGGAATCCTTACGGTCGCCCGATCTTTCAGAATCTGCAATATAGCGACACGCCGACACAACCCCTGGTCACGATGCAATTCACCGATACGACAGCCGAAGCCGGCAAGAATCATCAGTACCGGGTGATCGCGGTGAACACCGTCGGTCTGAAGTCGCCGTGAAGGTGATCGGGCGGCGATTGCGCGAATCTTCATTTGACGCATTCGAGGAATGCTACTGGGGAATGGTCCATAAATGTGGACCAGAAGCCCACCTCAGTCGGCGAACTTCCTTCGGGGGATAATCTGGGGGCATGCCAGCGAATCGTGTGGAAACCCGCGTTGCTCAAAGCCGCTTCGTGAATGGCTGTGTCCAGGTGATAGTTCTCGATGTCGAACGGACCATCCTCCAGATGGAAGGTCCATCGGATCGGCGTTCCCTCACGCCATTCCTCCGTGACCGTCGTCTCAAACCCGTACTTGCGGTAGGACGGTGCGGTCGGAAAATGTCGGGCCGGGTTGCAGTTCACCGTGATGAAGCGTCCGCCGGGTTTCAAGCAGTTTGCGATCCCGTCGCACATTGCCTGCAATTCCTGGCGATTCCCGGCATAGTTTAGAAGGTACGCTGCGGAAACCAGATCGCACGGTTCGGCTCCCGACAATTCCCGGGCGTCACCCACCAGGTAGTCGACTCCCAACTGGTGCCGGGCCTCCTGCTGCCGTGCCAACTCAATCATCCCCTGCGACAAGTCAACACCCACGACCCGGGCGGCGCCCCGCTGACGAATCAGACGCGTGTAGAAGCCTTCGCCGCATGCCACGTCCATGGCCGACATTCCGCTCAGGTCGCCGATCAGCTCCATCAAAGTGTGGCATTCGATGCAGTGTCGCCACGGCTGCTGCTTGGATCGCTGATATTGCTCGGCAATCGGGTCATAGTCGGTGGTCATGGCGTTTCCAACAGAACGGTGAAATCCTCCGCAGCACATCTGATCAACGCACCGGCGGCAAGCTGCGGAGGAATTGTTCCCGTTCCTGGGCACAGTGGCGAATATGGTCGTCGTTATGAGTGAACCCCGGAACCACGATGAACTGCTTCGGTCCGGGGGCCGCGTCGAACAGTTCTTTCCCCAGGGACAGTGGAATCAGGCGATCCGCATCACCATGACTTTGCAGGAGGGGACCCGAGTAGCGCTGGATTTTCTCAAGCGAGTTCAAACGCTGCGTCATGTTCCAGGCCGGCAACAACCAGGCCGCATGTCGCTGGGCAACGTCGGGAAGCGAAGGAAACGTGCTTTCCAGAATCAGGCCTCGTGCCCCGCCGTTGGCCGCGAGATCGACCGCCACAGCTCCTCCCAACGATCGGCCGATCAGCACGACTTCGCTCGGTGAGATTCCGTTTTCCCGGGCCAGCCAATTCCGAGCGGCGTCCGCGTCCCGCAGAATTCCCTGCTCATTGGCAATTCCCGAACTTCGACCGTAGCCGCGATAATCAAACACCAGAATCGACAGCCGATGCATTCGCGAAAGCCGCCCGGCCAGAATCGACCATTTGTCGACCGTACCCAGGTTGCCGTGGCAATAGAGCGCCACAGCCTGGGGATGCGGATGAGCGAAATACCGGGCATCCAATTGGTGATGGTTCTCTGTTTCCACCCAGATCTGCCGTCCCTCGCCCGCATCATGGTCATGAGCCACGAACGAGGTTGGGGCCACGGACTGCGGATAAATCAGAACTTGTTCCATCGGTCGCAAGGGAGAAAGCGGGCCGAGAACGCGGCAGCCTGAAGCCACCAGAATCAGCGCCGAAATCAGTAGAAATGCCGTCCGTCGCATATCGGCATATCACTTGTTCCAGGAGTGTTGATGGGGCCCGATGTCGAATCCCCTGCCAGAATCCGACCGTGTTCCCACGTGAATGGCAACAACGAGTACCCGTTGCTGGAAACTCACCCTTTGTATTCGGCCCGCCATCTCGCGAAGGTTTAACGGTTTTAACGAAAACTCCGCCGCACGCACGATCTGGACGACGGCTACGCAGGGCTTCCCACGCCGAGTTTTGCACGTCGTTTACAGCATGGCAGTGTCGATCGGTTTGACCTCGTTCGATGAGCCCCCTACGATACACGCCGAATCCATTGCTTTTGGGAAATGTTTCGTGAACGAATCTGCTGAATCCGACGACTGTATTCACACATCCGGGCCGATCGCTCAACCCGTGCCGACTCAACCGGTGGATCTGCCACGGATTGAGCGAGCCGTTCGGGAAATCCTGGCAGCCGTGGGGGAGGATCCGGATCGAATCGGCTTGCTGGAAACGCCGGCGCGGGTGGCGCGCATGTACGCCGAACTGTTTTCCGGATTGCGGGCCACTCCTGCCAAACACCTGCAGCGGGTGTTTCCCGAAGAATACGACGAACTGGTCCTGGTGCGCGACATCAGTTTTAACAGCATGTGCGAACATCATCTTCTGCCGTTCATTGGCACCGCGCATGTCGGATACCTTCCCCGCGGCAAAGTCGTGGGATTGTCGAAGCTGGCTCGCGTTGTGGAAGAGGTTTCCCATCGTCCCCAGGTCCAGGAACGGATGACGCACCAGATCGCCGACCTGCTGCAGCAGGAACTTGATCCCAAGGGAGTGATCGTGGTGATCGAAGCGGCCCATTCGTGCATGACCATTCGAGGCGTTCGCAAGCCGGGCAGCCTGACAATCACCAGCGCCGTTCGCGGCCTGTTCAAGACGAATCAATCCAGTCGAGCGGAAGTGATGGCATTCATTCAGGGGCGGTAGGCGCACAGCGGTTGCTTGGTAAGCCGCAAGGCGCTTGTCATTGCTATTGTCGTTGCCGGGTGATTCCACGCAGCGCGATTTCCAGGATGGCGTTGAACTGTTCGTCGAGCGAAGCAGAGCGCCCGATGAACAGGTTGGTGAACATGGTGCCATACATCAGGTTTCCGACGGTGTCGAGCATTCGTTCCACGGGGATGTCGTCGCGCAACTTTCCCTGGGCCACCAGATCGGCATAGAACTTTCGCCAGGGGCCGCGATTGGCGTCGCGATGCTCGAAATACGTCGGCCGTTTGCGGTCCTTGAAGTTGGCCCGCTCCTGAATCAGCAGTTCGACGTAGTGTGGGTTCGCGTCAAAAAACGCCAGATACGCTCGGATCGCACAGGCAATGATCTCGAACGGTTCCGATGCTGTTGCAGCCGCTTCGCGAACAACCGTCTGCATCTGTTGCATTCCCAAGTCGACGCACGCAAAGAACAGATCCTGCTTGCCGGGAAAATACAGGTACAACGTTCCCTTGGCGATTCCCAGTTCAGACGCGACCCGCTCCATTTCGCAGCCGGTGAATCCCAGCTCTGCAAACAGTCTTGCTGCCGCCTCAATGATGGACCGCCGTCGCTTGGACCGACGGTCCGCACGGGTCACTTTGTCATTCGGTTTGGCAGGCATGGCCAAAATATGCTCGAAAATCTGAAATGAATTGGCCCCGGAATGATCATCGGGGTCTTGAAATGGCTCCAGTCCCCTCCATAATAGCGTCACGAAACTGACCAGTCAGTCATTTTTTGAAAATTGCAGAAGAAAACCGTCTCCCGGGCAACAGCTGACAGCGAACGGATCAGGCAAAACCGGATCTGCTCCTGACTCATCCTGGCCCGAACTCAGTTTCTGTAGGAGGTTACATGCGAGTGTTCGTCGCGATGGGCCAGTGTCTGATGCCACTGGCCACAATCTGCCTGTTGAGCGGTTGCCAGAAGGTTGCCCCTGCCGCAGCCAAGGCGAAACTGCCAGAGGTATTTATCGCGTCACCCACTGAAGAAGTCATTACCGAAGTTGAAGAGTTTACGGGGCGTACGATGGCGGTCAGCACGGTCGAAGTCCGGGCGCGAGTGACCGGCTACCTTGACTCGATCCAGTTTACAGACGGTGCCGATGTCAAACAGGGAGATTTGCTGGCCGAGGTGGATCCGAGGTCGTATCAGGCTGAACTGGATAAGGCCGAGGCCGCGGCTGCTCAGGCTGCGGCCCGGCTGGAGCGAATGTCACGCCAGTTGACTCGAGCCCGGAAGCTGATCGAGACGAAGACCATTTCGCAGGAAGATTTTGAACTGGCGGAATCGGATCATCGTGAAGCGATTGCCAACCTGGATGCGATGGTGGCCAGCAAGGATGCTGCCGCTTTGAATCTGTCATTTACGAAGATCACCGCTCCGATTGACGGACAGATCAGCCGCCGGCTGGTTGATCCTGGCAACCTGATCAAGGCGGACGATACGCCGCTGGCGACCATCGTCTCCCGCAATCCGATTCATGCCTACTTCGACGTCGACGAACGAACGGTGCTGCGAATCCGGCGACTGATTCAACAGGGGACGATCAAGTCCGCTCGCGATTCGGAAACAACGGTTCGGATTGGTCTGGCGGACGAAGAGGGTTTCCCGCTGGAAGGGGTGATCAATTTTGTCGACAACCAGATTGAGGCCACAACGGGAACATTGCGGTTGCGCGCCGTGATCAACAATGAGCAGCGGTTTCTGTCACCCGGGATGTTTGTGCGTGTGCAGGTTCCCATCGGGATTCCCCATCCCGCCCTGCTGATCCGCGAAGAAGCGCTGGGCTCCGATCAGGGACAGCGGTTCGTCTACCTGGTGGACGACAGCAGCAAGATTCAGTACCAACGGGTGAAGATCGGGATGGCTCGAGGGAATCTCCGGGTGATCGAATCCGGCGTCAAACTCACCGACAAGATCGTGGTCACCGGCCTGCAGCGCGTGCGGCCCGGTGTCGAGGTCACAACGAAACCGTATGTACTACCGGGTGAACCGGAAGTCCCGCCCGCCACGGCCCCCGCCATTGTCCCTGCCGCCGCCGCCGAAAAAGCTGCTGAATCCAAACCCTCTGAAACCAGCAAAGACTGACTGTGTTTTCGCAGTTCTTCATTGATCGGCCGATCTTTGCCTCCGTGATCTCCATCCTGATCACGCTCGCGGGCGGGATCGCGGTCTTTACACTGCCGATCGCGCAATATCCTCCAGTGGCCCCGCCTACAATTCAGGTGGACTGCAACTATCCTGGTGCCAGTGCCCAGGTCGTCGCACAGACGATTGCGTCGCCGATTGAGCAGCAGGTGAATGGTGTCCAGGACATGCTCTACATGTCCTCGCAGAGCACCAACGACGGATCGTATACCCTGACCGTCACGTTTCGGCCGGGAGTCGATCTGAACCTGTGCCAGGTCCTCGTGCAAAACCGGGTCAGCCTGGCCATTCCATCGCTGCCAGACGTTGTGCGACAAACAGGCGTGACCACCAAGAAGCGGTCCCCCGACATCCTGCTGACCGTCAGCATCAATTCCCCGGACGGCCGTTATGACCAGCTCTATCTGAGCAACTATGCGCTGTTGCGGATCCGTGACGAACTCTCCCGCCTGCCGGGCATCAGCGAAGTGCTGGTCTTCGGCCAGCGCGACTACAGCATGCGAATCTGGGTCGATCCGGAAAAAATGGCGGTCCGCGAAATTGCCGTCCAGGATGTGATCGCATCCCTGCGCGAACAGAATGTCCAGGTGGCCGCCGGACAGATCGGCCAGCCTCCCTCAGGCTCAGGGCAACTGGTCCAGCTTCCATTGAGCATGCTGGGTCGGTTGTCCGAGGTTGAAGAATTTGAAAACATCGTGGTTCGAACGGGTTCGTCCGGACAACTGGTGCGAATCAAGGATATCGGGCGGGTGGAAGTCAACGCCCGCAGCCAGGACGTCAGCAACCGGTTCGACAGCAAACCGACCGTCGGGCTGGCGATTTTTCAATTGCCGGATGCGAACGCGCTCGAGACCGCCGACGAGATCAAAGCCAAGATGAAGGAATTGTCGCAAGACTTTCCCCAGGGCGTCGAATACGAGATCGGCTATGATACGACGCCGTTCATCCGCGAGAGCGTCGGTGAGGTATTTAATGCCTTGCGGGACGCGATCATCCTGGTTGCGATCGTGGTGCTGGTCTTCCTGCAGGGTTGGCGAGCTGCAATCATTCCATTAATCGCGGTCCCGGTCGCCATCATCGGCACATTTGCCGCCATGGCAATTGTGGGCTTCAGCTTGAACAATCTGACCCTGTTCGGCCTGGTACTGGCAATTGGCATCGTCGTCGACGATGCCATCGTCGTGGTCGAAGCCGTGGAACATCATATTGAACGCGGCCTGGCACCGCGGGATGCTGCCCGGCAGGCGATGCATGAAGTCGCGGGCCCGGTCATTGCGGTCGGGCTGGTGCTGAGTGCCGTGTTCATCCCCTGCGCCTTCATCTCCGGGATTGTCGGGCAGTTCTTCCGTCAGTTTGCGCTGACGATCGCAATTTCCACGATCATCTCAACCTTGAATTCCCTGACGCTCAGCCCCGCTCTGGCGGCCTTGTTGCTGCGGCCCCGAACCGCCAAACGCGACCCGGTGACATGGCTTGTCGACATGTTGCTTGGCTGGTTCTTCCGACTGTTCAACTTCGGATTCCGCCATTCCACACGGATCTACACACGGATCATTGGACGACTACTTCGTGTCCCCGCACTGGTGCTCGTGGTCTATGGCGGTCTGCTATTCCTGACCTATTGGGGATTCAATCAACTTCCAACCGGCTTCATTCCGTCGCAGGACAAGGGGTACCTGGTCGCCAGCGTGCAACTTCCGGACTCGTCCTCGGCACTGCGGACCCGTAATGTGATTGCGAAGATCGAAAAGATCGCCAAGGAGACCCCGGGCGTCAAGAATGTCAACTCGGTCGCAGGCAATTCATTTGCACTCAGTGCCTATGGTTCCAACTTCGGTTCCATGTTCATCATCCTGAAGAATTTCAGCGACCGCCACGACCCGAAAATGTCGGGGGAATCCATCATCGCCGAATTGCGAAAGCGATTCGCGTCAGAGATTCCCGAGGCCAGTGTCAACGTGTTTGCGCCTCCGGCGGTCAGTGGTCTGGGTCGGGCGGGTGGTTTCAAACTGATGATCGAAGACCGCGGCGACGTGGGTCTGGAGATGCTGCAGGCCCAGACGGACAACTTGATTACCAAGACCAGGGACCGCGATACCAAGGTGGGGGATCAGGTCGTAAAAACTCCGGGCGAACCATCCGTCACGGGCGCGTTTACGGTCTTCAAGGCGAACTCCCCGCAATTGTTTGCCGACGTGGATCGTGATGCCTGCCTGACGCAGGGAGTCAACCTGGGGGATGCGTTCGGTACGATGCAGGCGTACCTGGGTTCGCGTTATGTCAACGACTTCAATCGCTTCGGTCGGACCTGGCAGGTGATCGTTCAGGCGGACGCGCGGTTCCGTAACGAGATCGCAGATGTACGCAAGCTGCGCGTCCGGAATTCGCACGGTCGTATGGTTCCCCTGGGCACAGTATCGACTGTCCAGGAAATCAGTGGACCGCTGGTGTTGACCCGCTACAACACGTACCCCTCCGCCGCGATTCAGGGAGGTGTTGCCACCGGTTTCAGTACGGGGCAGGCCAACGACGCCCTCGAAAAACTGTGTCAGCGGGAACTGCCCCGATCGATGGCCTTCGAATGGTCGGAAATCACGTACCTGGAACGAATGTCCGGCAATACGGGGATGGTCGTGTTCGCGTTCTCGGTGGCATTTGTGTTCCTGGTCCTGGCGGCCCTGTACGAAAGCTGGGCGCTGCCGCTGGCGGTCATCCTGGTGGTGCCGATGTGCGTGCTCAGTTCCATCACGGGCGTGGCGTACAACAAGATGGACATCAACGTCTTCACGCAGATTGGCTTTATCGTCCTGATCGGGCTGGCCAGCAAGAACGCCATTTTGATTGTCGAATTTGCCAAGTACCGGCGTGAAGCGGGTGTCGAACGTCATGAAGCGACAATGCAGGCCTGCGAACTGCGCCTGCGTCCCATCATGATGACCTCGTTCGCCTTTATTCTGGGGGTGGTTCCGCTGGTGATCGCGGAAGGTGCCGGCGCGGAAATGCGGCGTGCGCTGGGGACGGCCGTCTTCAGTGGCATGCTTGGGGTTACGTTCTTCGGAATCTTTTTGACACCGGTCTTTTTTTACGTCATCGATCGCCTGGCAGACTGGCGGATGTTTGGTTCGGGTGTGATCCCACGGGTTGGCAACGCGGTGATGGACACCATCCGGTTCGGATTCATTCGGCGGCCCGTCGCCAGACTTTGGGAGCGGATGCAACGGGCTGGTCGAACACCTTCACCGCCAACTCGACCTTCGACCGGCGTCACTCAGCCACCAGACTCAGACAACATTCCTGTGGTTATGACCAGCGATGCGGGAGTGGGTGACGACTTGTAGACCACGTTTCCTTGATGTGCGTAAAGCCGCCTGCGTCGGCTCAATCACGAGACTTCCATGTTTTCTCGATTCTTCATCGATCGCCCGATTTTTGCCACAGTGCTCTCCATTGTGATCACGCTGGCGGGGGGGATCGCAGTGTTTGCGCTTCCGGTGACGCAGTATCCCGAGATCACGCCGCCGACCGTCGAGGTTTCGGCGGTCTATCCCGGCGCGAACGCGCGCACCGTGGCCGACACCGTCGCCGCGCCGATTGAACAGCAGGTCAATGGCGTCGAAAGCATGATGTACATGTCGTCGCAATGCACCAACGACGGCAACTTCACGCTGACGGTGACGTTTCGACCCGGAACAGACCTGAATCTGGCGCAGGTCATGGTGCAGAATCGCGTCGCCCTGGCTCAGCCGATCCTGCCGCCACTCGTTCAACGCCGCGGTGTGACCGTCAAGAAGAAGTCCCCCAGCCAGTTGATGATCATCAACCTGTATTCACCCGATGGCAGCCGCGGCAATCTTTACTTGAGCAACTATGCGACGATCCAGCTGCGCGACGAATTGTCACGATTGCCGGGTGTGGGCGACATTACGTTTCTGGGACAGCGCGACTACAGCATGCGGATCTGGCTGGACCCCGAGAAGATGTCGGTCCGCAACCTGTCCTCCGGCGACATCGTGCAGGCCATCGAACAGCAGAACACTCAGGTGGCCGCCGGTCAGATCGGCCAGCCTCCCGCCCCATCCGACCAGGTGTTTCAATATACGATGGGCACTCTCGGACGTCTGACCGAAGATGAACAATTCGGTCGAATGATCCTGCGCGCCTCCGACAATTCCGGCATGGTCCGCTTGAACGATGTCGCCCGGACAGAACTTGGGGCTCTCGGTTACGACCAGCTCTGCACGCTCGATCAGAAACCGTCGGTCGCGCTTTCGATCTACCAGCTTCCCGGCTCCAACGCCCTGGACACCGCGCGGCTGGTCCGGGCCAAGATGGAAGACCTGAAGTCCCGGTTTGAGAAAGGGGTCGATTATGCCATCGTCTACGACACGACCCCGTTCATCGAGGAATCGGTCTACGAAGTGTTTTATTCGCTGCGGGACGCCGTGCTGCTGGTTGCCATTGTGGTTCTCGTCTTTCTGCAGGGCTGGCGGGCGGCCATCATTCCGCTGATCGCCGTCCCGGTCGCCGTGGTGGGAACGTTTGCCGCCATGCTGGCCGTCGGCTTCAGCTTGAATACGCTGACGCTGTTCGGGTTGGTCCTGGCGATCGGGATCGTCGTCGACGATGCCATCGTCGTCGTGGAGGCTGTGGAACATCACATCGAAGAAGGACTTTTACCGCGCGAAGCAGCCATCCAAGCGATGGACCAGGTTTCCGGGCCGGTCGTCGCGGTGGGACTGGTGTTGACGGCCGTCTTCATTCCCTGCGCGTTTATCTCAGGAATCGTGGGCCAGTTCTTTCGTCAATTCGCAATTACGATCGCGATTTCGACGCTGATTTCCGCCTTCAATTCCCTGACACTGAGCCCCGCACTGGCGGTTCTGCTGTTGAAGCCGAAGTCGGCCGGGCATGGGGAGGCATTGCCGCGACTGGGGCTTGTGATCACCGGCGGCTGGCTGGGTTTTGCCTGGCTGGCCCCGCTGCTCGCGCAGCATTTCCCCTCGTTGGCCGACCAGATGCCATGGAACGGACATCACCTGCTGCCGTGGGGCTCGGCGATCATCGGAATGCTATTCGCCTTGCTGACGGGCAGCTTGATCAACCAGGTTCTGCGGTGGTTCTTCCGCATTTTCAATTCCGGCTTCACGGCGGTGACTAATGCCTATGTCGGTTCGGTCGGACTGTCGCTGCGAGTGGCCCCTGTGGCCCTGGTCGGATACGGCCTGCTGCTGTACCTGACCTACGACCTGTTCCAGAAAACTCCGACAGGGTTCATTCCCCCGCAGGATAAGGGGTATCTGCTGGTCAACGTCCAGTTGCCCGATTCCGCATCGCTCGACCGGACCAACCAGGTCATGCAGCGGATCGAATCGATCGCTGAAAAGTCGCCGGGCGTGAAACACACGATGGCCATCACGGGCCAGTCGATCCTGCTGGGTGCCAATGCTCCCAACTTCGGCACGATGTATGTCATGCTGGACGAATTCCATTCTCGAGCCGAGCATGGGCTGACCGGGGACCGGATTGCAGAAACGTTGAAGGCAAAGTTTGACTCTGAGGTGGCCAATGGCTTGATCAATGTCTTCAGTGCTCCCCCCGTCGATGGCCTGGGGACTGCGGGAGGCTTTCGAATTGTCATCGAGGATCGGGGCGACAACGGCTTGAGTACGCTGGAAGATGTCAGCCAGCAGATCGTGGACAAAGCGAGCGCCAATCCGGCCCTGCGAGGATTGTTCACAAGCTTTCGAGCGGATACGCCGTGGCTGTATCTGGACATCGATCGAGACGCTGCCAAGTCGATGGGTGTCTCGCTTTCGGACTTGTTCAATACATTACAGGTCAACTTTGGGTCGCTGTACATCAACGATTTCAATCGGTTCGGGCGGACCTGGCAGGTCAATGTGCAGGCTGACTCGAAATTCCGAATGAAGATCGACGATCTGAAGCGATTGAAAGTGCGGAATTCGCATGGCCAGATGGTGCCGCTCGCAGCGGTGGTGGCCGTCCGCGAAACGACGGGTCCGGTGATGCTGCTGCGTTACAACCTGTATTCCTCGGCAGTCATCAATGCCAATGCGAGCCCCGGCACCAGTTCGGGGCAGGCGATTCAACAGATGCAGGACATCGCGAATGAAGGACTGGTTCAGGGGATGCGGTCTGAATGGACCGAACTGGCGCTGTTGCAACTGCAGGCGGGGAACACGGCGATGTATGCGTTCCTGCTGGCCGTCGTGCTGGTGTTCCTCGTTCTGGCGGCTCAATACGAGAGTTGGTCGCTGCCGCTGGCGGTGATCCTGGTGGTTCCCATGTGCCTGTTGTGCTCGATTGTCGGCGTGCAGGCGGCGCAGATGGACATCAACATTTTTACGCAGATTGGCTTTGTGGTACTGGTGGGACTGGCCTGCAAGAACGCGATCCTGATCGTCGAATTCGCCCGCGCCCGCCACGCCGCTGGAGTTCCCCGGTTCCAGGCAACGCTGGATGCCTGCCGCCTGCGTCTGCGACCGATCATCATGACTTCATTCGCATTCATCCTGGGCGTGGTGCCGCTGATGGTCGGCCAGGGAGCCGGTTCTGAAATGCGCCGGACACTGGGGGTCGCCGTCTTCTCGGGGATGCTGGGAGTCACTCTGTTCGGTGTCTTCCTGACACCGATCTTTTTCTTCGTCATTCAATGGTTCGCCGACTGGCGCGAATCCCGTTCAAAGCCTTAGCTCGACGCGCGAATTTTGAAGTTGCGATGTTTTTCTTGCGAGTTCAAACGACGAGGTCACTTGCCACGATGAACGTGAATTCTCTCCGTGGTGTCCGCGTTTTCCGTATCTCGTTTGGCGGTAATTCCTGCCATGTTCTACACGAGATTCACCACGAAGGACTGGAAGATCCACGAAGGGAAGAAAGGAAGTTTCTTTGTATTCCTTCGTGTCTTTCGTGGTGAAACCCCACCGCTCTCATCGCCCGAGCGGGCTTTCGTAGCGCAACTTGCCCTGGAATTCTGATCAGTGAAATCCGTACCATCCGTGGTGAATAATCCGGGCTACTAACGCGCAGGTGGCAACGGCCCCTGATTGGTCATCGGGATTCGATGCGTCGCGCACATTCTGGCCGATGGGTTTTGCTGCAGAACTTCGACGGGGGGTGAAGCCCGCCATTTTTGACATTCCGAACAATACAAACCTGGTGACAATGTCGGCTGGCCGGTACGGGGATGGGATTCATTCGTCCCCCTGGCCCGCAGGACAAATATCTCACCGGATTCCCGGCAGACAAACACGAACTTCTGGCGATGTTCCTCACGCACTGGTGTGGATCGGTCACCGGCAACGACGGGATAAATCATTCGGCCAGCCAACAGCAGCAGGCCCGCGGCAATCCAGACACGAATGTCTCGCATATACTTGTCCTCTATCATGGCAGTTCGAAAACATGGGAGCTGTGAATTGTCAGATTTGCGGGAAATCACCCACCGTGTGGGCTGGGGCGATTCACCAAACGATTCGTCAACGGCCCGGCTATTGCCGGTCGTACAGTTCGTCCTGCCTGTTGGGGTCGCCCAGGTTCCCATCGCTGACATAACCCAGCCGCTTTTCTTCCATCCGGCCCGCTTGTGAAGAGCTCAGGAAGTTTGGACCGGGAATGCTGATCTGGAAGTTCCGGGCTCGAGTTTCAACATGGCCGTCCAGGAAGGCAACGTTGGCGGTATCGTTGTGCCGGAAGTGGGTCGTTGGGTAGTTCTGGCTGGGCGGTTCCAGCAGCCAGGTCTCCTGGAATGACAGGGCGAAGTCGACTTGAGCAGCGTCGGCAAACACCAGTGTCTGTGTCATCTGTGTGACATCTCGCAACTGTCGAAAATCGGCGGTCGCCGTCACGCTGGGCCAGTTCGACCAGTCATAGTTGATTCCGTATCCCAGGTATCGACCATTGAAGCCGTAGCCGCTGGCCATCCGGCCGAACCGGACCGAGTCAACTTGTGTCGCTCCAAAGTCGGGGCATTGGTAGGCGGCATAGTTCGTTTCGATGAACGGGGCGAGTTGTCCCTGGGAAAAGTCCAGTTGCCGGGCTGCAGGAAGATCGTAGTTGACGTTTCCAAACCAGAACCGGGCCTGTCCAACCGATGGATAGGCGGATGCGTTGGCGATGAACCTGGCATCATCAATCCGGTAGCAAGGGAGGACTCCGGCGTAGGTTTCGGTGTAGTTGTGCAAGGCCAGCGCCAGTTGCTTCAGATTGTTCTTGCATTGAGTTCGCCGGGCGGCTTCACGCGCTTGCTGGACCGCCGGGAGCAACAAGCCGATCAACACGGCGATGATCGCAATCACGACCAGCAATTCGATCAGGGTGAAGCCTGTTCGACCCTGACGCGAGACAATTCGACCGGAAACCGGGAACAACCGATTCTGCGGTTCGGGCATGACAATTCTCCGTTGTCTGACGCATGACTCACGGAGCCACCAGAAAGAATCGCAGCAGCGACAGCGCATCCTGCCACTCGCCCCCATTTGAAGCATCAGGGAGGAGCAGAGTGAATATAATTCGCGCCAGTCAGACTTCCACGACTCGTCCGAAGCGAGCACCGCAGGTCATCGAAACGACATCTGGGCAGGTCTTCTGGCTCCCGGATCAGTCTACTGACCGCGCCTTCCCGAACTTCGTGTTCAGTGGCGGTTGCGGCGTTCGTCCCCGGATACAGCGGCGGGACCGCGACGGATTTGCACCGTCTTCCCTATTCTCTCGCGCAGGCCACAAGCCTGACGAGCACCCATGTCAGCGTGGCATCCTACCAACCTGCCCGCTGGTTTCAACTCCATTGCCATGCGCGTCCGTTCCCAGCGGAAACGCCTGCGCCAATTCGTCCGTGGAATGAAACTCACGCAGATCAGCACCGAATTCCGAGTAGGCCTCAAAGACCCGCACATCGGTCGAGGAAAACAGGAACTCCAGGACCGCCCGTTGGTCCGTCTCCGCTGCAAAAAAATCCAGTTTCGCCATGCGCTGGTCCTGTGCCAGTTTCACGCCAGAGGTGTCAGCCCTTTCGTCCCAATGCCCAAGTCACCGTCGGGACTATTCGCGGGTGATGAATTCATCCAGGTTCATCAGGACCCGGGCCACGGCCGTCCAGGTGGCGGCTTCGACGGTGGAAATCTGCGAAGGCAACGACTGCGGCGCGAACTCGGCGGCCGACTTTTCGTCACTGGTAAACCGGGCGCGTTGCTGCTGAACGTAGTCACGCAGGCGCGACAACTCGGTCGATCCCGGATCACGGGACAAGCACAGTTCGCAGGCCAGAATCAGGCGATGTGAATCGTCACCCGGTGGACTGGTCAGCACACGCAGCGCCAAACCTCGCGCAAACTCCACAAACGTCAGGTCGTTGGCCAGAGTCAGACTTTGCAGCGGTGTGTTGGAGCGGATGCGGCGAGTACACGCAACGTTGGCGTCCGGAAAATCAAATACTGTCATGGCCGGATACAGGCTGGAACGCCACAAATGTGTATACATCGCCTTGCGGTATCGCGAACGGTCGGTTTCCGTCTTCCACGGCTTCTTATCTTGTGTGAAGTCGAAGACACCGTCCGGTTGAGGCGGGTAAACCGGCGGGCCACCCAGCTCAGTCGTTAACAATCCCGACGCAGCCAGCGCAGTGTCGCGAATCACTTCCGCATCCAGTCGCAGTCGATTCTGTTGTGCGAGCCACTTGTTTGTCGGGTCCGCTTCGGCGACATCCTCACGTTGACGCGACGACTGGCGATAAGTCGCCGAAGTCACCAGTTGCCGGTGCAATCGCTTGAAATCCCAACCTGGGCGTTCCTGGGACTGTGCGAGTCCGGAGAAATCGCTGGCGAGCCAGTCGAGTAACTGAGGATGTGACGGGGGCGTCCCCTGGGTCCCGAAATCGTTCTCGGTTTCGACCAGACCGCGCCCAAACAGTTTTTGCCAGACGCGGTTCACCGTAACCCGCGCGGTCAAGGGATTGTCAGCCGAGACCAGCCAGCGAGCGAGGTCAAGTCGAGTTTCAATCGGTGCGTCAGCGCCGTCTGTGCTCGCCTCGGACCTGCCCAGGACCGCCGGTACCGCTGGTATGACTCTGGCCCCTTTGCGCAGGAAATCACCACGCATGTGAATGTGCGTTTCACGCGGCTGAGCCAATTCCTGCATCACCATCGTGGTGGGAAACTTCGGTTCCTCACTGCGTAACTTCGCGATGGCATCCAGTTGCGGATATTTCTGCCGCGCCACATCCAGCCCGCGGAAATAGGCATCCAGGTCCCGTTTGTGCGTGGCCGAGCGATCCCGCGGGGGAAGATCGACCGCGTTCTTGACGTTGAACGGCAGCTTCTTCTTGTCGTCGTCGGTCAGTGTCTTTTCCCAGTCTGCCATGTCCGCTGCGATCGCGTCGGCCTGCGAATTGATTTCCTTGTCCAGTTCGGCAATCTGTGACCGGATCTGTTTTTGCCGTTCTGGTTCGCCAGCCGCCAGTTGCTCGGGCGAAGGAACATCGATCCGGGGAGCGGTCGGGTCGCCTCCGGCAAATACCGTGCTGTTGAAGTACGCATACAACTGGTAATACTCTCGCTGTGAGATCGGGTCGTACTTGTGGTCATGACATTGAGCACAGCCGACCGTCAGACCCAGGAAAACAGTTCCCGTGGTGTTGACTCGGTCGACGACGGACTCAACGCGAAACTGTTCAGGGTCGGTGCCCCCTTCTTCATTGACCAGCGTATTGCGATGGAAACCAGTGGCAACGCGCTGATCCAGGTCTGCATCCGGCAGCATGTCTCCGGCCAGTTGATCAATCACAAACTGGTCAAACGGCAGGTTCCGGTTCAGGGCCGCCACAACCCAATCACGGAACTTCCAGATGGTCCGCGGCATGTCGCGTGTGAACCCGTTGGAATCGGCATACCGGGCGACATCCAGCCAGTCACGTCCCCAGCGTTCGCCAAAATGAGGCGATGCCAGCAGGCGATCCACGACCCGTTCAAACGCATCGGGAGTCGAATCCTGGACGAATTCGTGAAGCTCTTCCGGTGACGGAGGAACACCGCACAGGTCCAGTGAGGCACGGCGGATCAGCGTGGCCCGTTCCGCTTCGGCGGACGGAGTGAGCTTCAGTGGTTCCAGCCTGGCGATGATGAAGCAGTCAATGGGCCCCCGGGCGGCATGACCTGCAATGGCGGGCGGGACGGGATGCTGGACGGGTTGAAACGACCAGTGGTCGGCCCCTTTCCTGGCGGCGGCCACAGTCACTTCATCGGCTGGAAACGGGGCACCGCTGGCAATCCAATCATGCAGCATCCGCTTCTCATCGGCCGTCAATCCGAGCCCTTCCGGCGGCATTTTGGATGCTCCATCGGTCCCGTTCACCGCCTGGATCAGCAGGCTCTTCGCCGGTTCCTTTGTGATCACGGCCGGCCCACTGTCACCCCCGGCCATCAAGGCCCGGCCACTGTCCACGCGCAGTCCGGATTGCTGCTTTTCAGAACCGTGGCACCTGATGCAGTGCTTGACGAGCAACGGCTTGATGTGCGTTGCGTAATCGACCCTGGCCGACTCCTCGGCACCAGCCAGAGCAACAGGCAACAGCACCAGCCCGAGTAAGCATCGTTTCAACAGCTGCATCGCCCAGTCCTTACGGTTCCCCGAGATAATCAATCACAGATGATCCTGTGAGTATCACTCGTAGACCGGACGGGGTCAATCTGCGACCCGGTCGGCATTTGGGCAAACGGCATTTTCAAATGGCGGTCAATCAACTCCCAAAGGATCTGGATCACCCACGCGGACCAGCCTGGCCAACGAACTGAACGGGCATCACTTCGGGATCCCCTGCCCTTGGACGGTGGCGTCGTGGGAACATCTCGGTATCCTCATGGGAGCATCGGTATCGCGCCTCTCGCCGTTGGCTCAGGGTTTCATGACAGACCTGACATCGATTGACACCGAGTCAATGGCGATCGGTGCGCTGCCGCCTGCCGTCCTGCCCACCATCCCGCCTTCGGAGAGTCCGCCGATGAGTTTCCGTCCCTCGACCTGGATGTTCTCGGTCCTCGTCCTTGCACTTGCTCTGCCTGGCGTACCGTCCCGCGGCCGGGCGGAAGAAAAGCCACTGGCCGAATTGCTGCCCAGGATCCCGCCCCAGGCACCGGAAGTGGCTCCCAAGACATTTGAACTGCAGCACGGGTTCAGCCTGGAACTGGTCGCTGCCGAACCTCTCGTTGCTGACCCGATCGACGCCGCCTTCGACGAACAGAATCGAATGTACGTCGTCGAAATGTCCGATTACCCGTTCCTGCCCGAACAACGCGTGCAGAAATACAAGGAGCAGCGTCCTGAAAGCTGGAGTCGCATCCGGTTGCTGACGGACACCAACCACGACGGTCAGATGGACAAGAGCACGGTCTTTGCCGACAAACTGCGCTGGGCTCAATCGGTCTGCTGCTCCAAGGGAGGCGTGTATGTCCTGGCACCGCCGCATCTGTACTACATGAAGGACACCAGCGGAGATGATGTCGCCGACGTCAAGGAGATCCTTTGTACGGGGTTCAGCCAGACAAACGTCCAAGGTCTGGCGAACGGCCTGGAATGGGGCCGCGACAATGCGATCTATTTTTCATCGGGACTGGCCGGGGGAGAATTGACGATTCCCGCAGCCGGAGGAAAGCCCGAACGCAAATTCACCCCTGGCCGACGTGATCTGCGACTGGATCCTGCCACCAACGAAATCACGATGGTCTCGGGCGGGCAGCAGTTCGGACATACCATTGACGATTTTGGCGAGAGATTCATCTGTTCCAACAGCAACCACATTGTTCACGTCACCTGGCCACTGCATTACCTGGAACGAAACCCTCAATTGACCGTGCCAAGCACCACGCGCCCGATTGCCAAGGAGGGTTCCGCAGCGGTCGTCTTCCGGAAGAGTCCTGCGGAACCGTGGCGGCTGGTCCGAACAGCACGTCGTGCCGCAGATCCGGAATTTGCCAAACGCTTGCCCCCCACCGAACTGGTACCCATCGGCTTTTTCACGTCCGCGACGGGAATCACAGTCTATCGAGGCGGAGCGTATCCCGAGGAGTTTCAGGGGAATGTCTTCATCGGCGATGTTGGTGGAAACCTGGTCCATCGCAAGAAGCTGACGCCCGACGGCATCAGTTTCGTGGCCGAGCGCATGGATCGCGATTGCGAATTCCTGACATCAACCGACAACTGGTTTCGCCCGGCGAATTTCGTCAACGCGCCGGATGGAACGCTGTACATGCTGGATATGTATCGGGAAACGATCGAACACCCGGCATCGATCCCTGAAGACATCAAGGCCCTGTGCGATCTGGAGAGTGGCCATGACCGGGGCCGCATCTGGCGCCTAAGGTCGCCGGAGATGGTCCGGCTGGCACCACCGGATCTCAGCCAGGCGACGACGGTGGAACTGGTTGAACACCTGCTGTCACCGCACGGCGCAATCCGCGATACCGCCCAACGGCTGATCGTCGAACGGCAAAATAAATCGGCAGTCGAACTGCTGCGTGCCATCACCGTGTCGTCATTGCCCTGGCTGCCGCAACGCAAGCAGGGGGTCAGTTCGGTCGCCCGCCTGCACGCCGCCTGGGCTCTGCACGGATTGAAGGCCCTGAATCCCACCGACGTCATGGGATTGCTGAAGGATCCCAATCCGCGAGTTCAACAGCACGGCATCATCCTGCTGGAAAGCGTCAATAACAGCGAATGTCTGAAAGAGATCGCAGCGGTCTTGACGGAAGGTTCGCCGCGCCTGCGCTGGCAGTGGGCGTTCACGCTGGGACAACTGGAACCTCGTCGCGCCGTTTCCGGCCTGAAAGAACTGGCTCCTGCTGCGGCATTGGACCCGGATCTGAGGACCGCGTGGTTGTCCTCCGTGCATCCTCACATGGGAACATTGGCGGTCGAATTGTTGGCTGGTGATTCGGAACCGGTGCGACCGCTGCTGGTGGAACTGGCCCGGTTGATTGGCTCGTCACCGACATCCGCCTCGTCGGTGCAATTACTGGTCGCAGTGACGAAGCCGAATGTGCCCGCTGCCACTCGTGCCCCGGTATTAACGTCACTGGGAGAAGGTCTGCGCCGCCGCGGTACTTCAATCGCAAAAGTCCTGGACGAAGCCAGGGCGACCGATGTCGTTCGATCACTGAACTCGGTCTACGAGCAGGCCGGTGCCATCGCCAAAGATCCTGCGGCGAAGGAACCGGATCGCCTGGCCGCAATCTCCCTGCTGGCATTGGCGGAGGCTCCGCTGGTCGAGCAAACATTGTCGGAATTGTTCACGCCGCAAACATCACCGGCGCTGCAGCAGGCTGCGATCCGCTCCGTGATCGCCAGCAGTTCCCCCCGTTCCGTGGAGTTGATTATGACTCCCTGGAAAGCATTCGGTCCGGCTACACGCCGTGAAGTTGTCGATCAATTGATGACTTCGACCAAGGGGGCGACGGCATTGGTCGGTGCGGTGAAAGCCGGAACGATCAAGATTGGGGAAATCGAGCGGGACAAGCGTCAATTGCTGCTGAATCACCCCAATCTGGCCGTCCGCGATGCTGCGATGAAGGTCCTGGCGGATCCGCCGAGTAATCGCAAGGAGGTCGTGTCGGACTATCAGGCGGCGCTGGATCTGGAGGGGAATGCCGAGCGGGGGCAGATGCTGTATGGCAAAACGTGCGTGCAATGTCATCGGGCCGGTACCGCCGGTCATCAGGTGGGACCGGATCTGGTCAGTGTCCAGAACAAATCGCCCGCGGACCTGCTGGTGGCAATCCTGGATCCCAACCGGGAAGCTCAGCCAAGCTTTCAGACATACACCGCGGTCACGACTCAGGGAACGATTCACACGGGACTGATCTCGGCAGAAACCGCGGCCACATTAACCTTGAGACGCGCGGAAGCGAAAGAGGACGTGGTGCTGCGTGACGCTCTGGAGGAATTGATTTCCACCGGCAAATCGCTGATGCCGGAAGGCCTGGAAAAGGACGTCGACAAACAGGCTCTGGCGGATCTGATTGCGTTTATCAAGGCGCAGACGCCCCCCAAAAAATGATTCGGGACCGTCAGCGCGGAGGAAGCAGCGAGAGATCCTTTTCGGAAATCACGTAGGACGGACAATCCTGTCCGTCTTCCTCTTCAGTTCCCGTTCTTCGTCATTTCCTGTTTCAGACGGACAGGATTGTCCGTCCTACGACCCAGCCCACATCAGTCCACCCGGCAGATCGCTACCGGAATATTCAATCTGGACGACACGTCGATGGCCAGGAAACCGGCACACAGACGAGGCATGCAGCAGCAGTGGTCGCATCAGCATCACATCGCCGGCAACGACGGAGACGATGTCTTCGCGCGAGGTGGCAATCCATTGAGAGACCTCGGCGGGCGACAACCGCCCGGCCAGGTGCGACCGGGGGATCACACGCAACGCTCCATGATCGGCATCGGCGTCGTCCAGATGAATCCGCAGAGCCAGCAGGTTTTCGGACAGTTCCACGGGTGGAAGGGCATGCACTACCCCGTCTTTGACCGGTCGCATTTCAAACCCGGGAACATCCCGCCGTTCCTGCACGGTAATGGTCACATCCTGATGCCACGCGACCGGCCAGTTCGCTTCCGGTGTCTTGTCAAAGAAGACTCCCTTCGCCGGCCTCGCCCCGGTCCCCAGCACCGCTCGAGCGAAATCAATGAACGGTGCCGCCGCGACAATCTCCCGGACCGCGGGGATCGCGTTCAACAGATTCCGAATGCCGTACAGTTCGCCATTTCGTCGAGCTTGAAACGGATCTCCGCTGCGAACGCTGCCAGCGCCATCGCCCGATCCCTCGTCTGTCGACGATGACGCAGACCTCTCCGGCATGTCAGCACACAGCCTTCGCAGTTCTGCCACCATCCCGACAGAAACCTGATTCCTGACGACGGCATATCCTTCGCGGTTCAGTTCCGTTGGCAAGTCGAACATGAAATCTCCTTTGCGGACGGAAGCGGCCAGGAAGGTAGCCCTGTCGTTTTGCGACAGGTCGCGAGATTTCAGACAGACCTCTCAAACCGGTCCCCGCGGGTTCAGCTTCACCGCGTTTCTCTCCATCACGCTCCCTGTCTCGGAGCGACAGGGCTACTTTGGTCTCGTCGCTGTTCCGCCCTTCGTGCCTCGTGGCACCACGATCCTCTCAACATCCGAACGACGAAGATTCCTCGAACGCGATGAATAACGAGTTTCCAATCAACACGCCAGTACTCTGAACCGACAGCAGCTATGGCTAGGGAGACGATTCGCCAGCAACGAAGTTTCGACGGAGATATTGATGTAAACCGCTATCAACAGTACCGTCCTACGAGGGACCCTGCCAACGGCGGAAGCATTGTGGAGAACCGATCGATCCCATCCTGGCGTCGGCTTTGAGGCCCAACATCTAGTCATTCCGCTGCCATACTCGGTATTTCGCGCGCCACGCTTCGAACAAAACTCGCGGCGATCGGCATTTCACTTGATCGCAAGATCCGCATTATGACGTGACCACGCAATGGGAACTGCCGGGCACTGTACTGAGAACAAGCAATGAATCACGCGACGGTATACAGTGGTGAACAGAACTTTTTCCGCTCTACAGGCGCCGCACTTTTCTCTTTACGTTGACGCTCCGACCAGTTCGCGGGTTGGGCGCAGTGTGGCCAGCGACCTTGCCTGTGAGACTGTCGTGTCGATCGACAGACACAACCGCACCGTCCAGCGTCCATCGGCGGGGGCCTGGAACTGCCAGTGGGGTAGTACGGAGCAGCTTTGGTGAACCAGCTCGAATCCGCTTTCGGACTGGCTCACCGTTTGAATCGGTAGTGTCCAGAACGACGCGGGCTGCGAGGATTCCAGCGCTACGTCGATGCCCAGCCACTCATCCACCAGCCCGATCCGGGAACTCGGGGTGGTACTCAAGCGAGAATCCAGAGTCCCCAGTGCCTGACCATGCTCGCCGTAGAAGTAGCGGTCGGACGCACCGGCTGGCATGGCGGCGAAGTTGAACTCCACGCCAAAGTGAATCGGCAGGTTCGCAGGCAGGTTCTCCAGCGAATAGACAATGTCGAGAGTCCCGCCTTCGTCGACAGACAGAGCCACGGTCTTGGTGAGCTTCACCGTAAACGGGCCCAGCCGTCCTTCACGCCACATGCAGGCTTCCACACGTTCGGGGCCGCGGCGCATCTTCGATTGATACACCCCCTCGGTGAAATCTCCCAGTTCTCCATGCCCCTGAGCATAGGCGTCAAACAGCAGTCCCGGCTGGAAGAAGTGATCCACCAGGCTTTTGCGGGGCCAGTTGTCGTATTGCAGCTTCTGATCCAGGTCCGGCTGCTTGAAACAGATGCCGCCGTTCGGATCCACGCCACCGCCAGTACTGTGGCAGGCCTGGCCGGAATGCTGGCGAATGCGATCGTGATATGGTTCCGGGCGACGATTGAGCGTTGCCAGCAGGTTGGTCTGAATCGTCCGCAGATCCAGTTCGTACAGATGGCCTCCGCGGCCCGGCGACAGGTACCCAATCATCCGGTCACCGGCCAGACGCAGTTCCTTGCGGGCGTCCAGGTTGAAATCATCCGCCTGGATATCGACCCACGGTCCACGCCGTCCGGCGGCACTTTCCAGCAATGTATCCGCCGTGATCAGCTTGGCATAAACCGCATTGCGCAGGTGGGGCAGGTACAGCCCGCCAAACGCGCCGTGCCAGTACGGACAATTGCATTGGGCTCGATAAAGTTCCAGTCGCGCTGCGTCCACCAGTCGTTTTGCCGATTCGTCGGTGACCGTCGCGGCAGCCTCTTCGAGGCGATGGCTCACTTGCAGCATGCGCGAATACATCTCATTCGCTTCGGGATATTTCACCAGGAAGTTTCGCCAGAACCCGGCCCGCATGAATTGTTTCACCCGATGCCAGTCATGTCGTTGTTCCTGCTCGTGGATCAGGTTTCGGAAATGGCTTTGCTTTTCCGTCGGCAATGCCCATTCGGTCATCTCCCGATAGCTGGCGTCCGGCAGATAGACTCGCCGCGCCGGCGAAACGTGGTCCACTGTTTCGGCCATCGTGGTCACCTGCAGCCAGTCGCGATTCTCACGCAGCGCCGTAAAGAATCGCCGCAACCAGCCGTCGCGAAAGACCAGATCCTTCGATCCCGGCCAGACCCCGAACTTTTCTCCATCATCACCAAACACGAGGACTGAATTCGGCAGGCGTTCGCCGATTTCCCGGCAATAACTGATCGTTTCCTGCGGATCCCGGTAGGGAATCAGATACCGCAACCGTTCTCCGCCCGCAAAGACTTTCAACAGGCGCCCGTCCTCTTCCGTCAGCAGATAGTTATGCAGTTCGTCGTCCTGTACACCTGCATTCCGAAAGTGGGTGTCATCCAGCAATGTGTATTCCATGCCGGCTTCGGTGATGTCGCTGGCAAACGACTGCTCCCAGACGCGCTCGGGAACCCACATGCCCCGCACTTGAGTATCGAACACCTGTTCCAGATGCTGCTTGTAGGCGCGAATCTGACCAATCCGGTCCCGGCGCGGAATGCAGGCCAGAATGGACTCGTAGAACGGTCCTCCGAGAAGTTCCAACTGCCCGCGCCGGACGAGTGCCCGCACGCGATTGATGTATTCCGGATGTTGTTCCGTCAGCCATTCCAGCAGACTGCCGGAAATGTGCATGACGACCGGCAATTCGGGAAACTCCTCCAGGACGTCCAGGAACGGGGCGTAGCTGTCGGCATACGCACCCTCGAAGACCCCGTCGAAATTTCCGATGGGCTGATGATTGTGAAGCGTCAAAACCAGTCGAACTCGGGCAGCCATGCCAGGACATCCTTTCCCGAATGGCGGAGCGTCGCGCACTGTCGAGATTACTGAAGGCAGATTCAACAACGGGAACAGCCCGTCGATGCAGTCGTTCCAGTCGGCAAAATCGTCATTTTGATCCCCGTCCTGTACCGAAACTCCTGTGACCCTCGTAACTCAACTCGATGGGGCAAGCTGGGGGGACTTTGCGATCGATCGTCCTTCGGAATTCCGCGCAGTGCTCGTCCCCGCGTGCATGGACAGGCTTCAGATCAGTCCTCTTAGTTGCGTGAAGCGCGTGGATGCCGCCTCTTGATCTTTCGTCAGTCCTGGAAATCATGACAATCGACGCCGGGTTTTCCTCAAGTCGATGTCTGGCTGTGACCGAGACCAGTCGGTTGGAACTGAATTCTCTGGGAGTCCGCTGATGCCGCCGCGTAAACGTCCGCCGGGTGTTGCCGCTCCCATTGGCGATCGACCCGCCGATCCGGCGCTGCATCTGCCGGGATTCGTGAACTATCTGCGGGCCGAATGCGGGCTGAGCGACAACACGGTGATGGCCTATCAACGCGATTTGACGCAATTCGCCGAGTGGTATCGGTCCCATGGCCCGGCACGATTGCAACTGGTCGAGTTGCCGTTGTTTTCCAGCTACCTGGAATACCTGCATGCCCGGGACTACGCCGCGACCTCCGTGGCGAGACATCTGGTTTCGATCAAGATGTTCTTTCGCTATCTGGTGCTGGAAGGAATCCTGCCGGAAAGCATTGTTGAACTGGTGAACTCGCCCAAGCTCTGGCAGCACCTTCCCAAGGTCCTCAGTCCCGAGAAAGTCGACGAACTGATCGCCGCCCCGACTCGCCAGGATCGTTACCCGCTGCGTGATCGCGCCCTGCTGGCGTTGATGTACGCGACCGGTTGCCGTGCTTCGGAAGTCTGCGCCATCACTCTGCGCGACATTCGACTCGACGAAGGGTATTGCCGCTGTCATGGCAAGGGAAACAAGGAGCGAATGGTCTCGTTAAACCCGGTGGCCCGCGCGGCGGTCGAAGCATACATGCTGCACGAACGACCGAAACTGCTGAAGCGAGACGATGAACAGGCTGCGCCATTGCTGGTCTCCCGGGGCGGAAGGTCACTCAGTCGAATCACCGTCTGGAAACTGGTGAAGCGTTACGCGGCCCGGATCGGAGGCAGTCGGGAGATCAGCCCACATACTCTGCGTCACAGCTTCGCGACTCACATGCTGGCTCGAGGGGCCGAGATTCGCGCTCTGCAGGAACTGCTCGGCCATGCCAGCATTCGCACGACACAGATCTACACCCAGGTCGAGCACAGCCGCCTGAAGACAATCCACGAACGTTGCCACCCGCGTGGTTGAATGGATCTCGCATTACTGATGCGATCTGGTAGACTATGCCGTTTGATCGGAGACTCTTCCCTCCTCCTGCTTTCGAAGGCATCCACCGTGCAGCCGATTTCCCGCCGTGAGTTTCAGCAGCAGACTTTGGGATCCCTGCTGACGTGGTCCCTGCTCGACACATTATTCGCCCGCAATGCGTTTGCCGACGAAGTGAAGCTGATCGCTTCCAGGTGGCTGGCAGATATCAACGCGATGAGCCTGGATCTGAAAGGGAAGAAGCTGGCGCCGCTGGAATGGCAAAAGCAGGTGGAGCAACTGCTGGCCAGGGTCGATTTACCGGAACTGCTTCAGTTCATCAATTTCGACAAGCTGACCGCTGGAATCACGATGCAGGAACAGGGTGAGCTGAGTCTGCGACCCAAGTTCCCACAGGTCGAGGGCCTGCCGACCAACCTGGTCTATGGCAGCCAGGTGTTTGCCCTGAACAAGGATCGCAGTGTCGTTCCGCACGGTCACGACAACATGGCGACCGCGTTCATCGTCTTGAAGGGGAACTTCCATGGACGTCATTACGACCGACTGGAAGACGACAAGACACACATGATCATCACCCCGACGATCGATGGGACGTTCGGTGCAGGGGCGTATTCCACAGTGTCGGACCTGAAGGACAACGTACACTGGTTCCAGGCGAAGGAAGACCAGTCGTACATCTTCAACATCCACGTGATGAGCGTGAAACCGGGCGGAACCGGTCGAGTCTACATTGATCCCAACGGCGAAAAACTCGCAGGTGGCAAGATCAAGGTCCGAAAGATCGACCACGCACAAGCCAACAAGTTGTATGGCTGAGAATGTACCGTGACCAGGGCGTTGGCGGCCCTGGCTGGATCTGCGGGACGAATCGATCTCAGCAGTTACTGGTTTGGCCGGAGAAAAGTTTGATTTGTAAGCGTCCATGCGACTGATCGCCGATGGTGGAAATCGTTTCGGCGTCGGTCATGGAATAATACGGGGAACTGTGCGGGTGATTGCCCGAATTCCTTCGCGGGCGCAGCAAGTCTCCGAATCGGGGTGGACTTCACGCAGAAATCCTTCATACTCTGTCATGTTGGCGTCTGCTGATGCGTTGAATGGAGATTTGGGATGTTGAATGTCCAGGGAAAGAGGCACCGGTTCTGCGATGGGATCAGTCGCAGATCGCTGCTGAAGATTGGCGGACTGGCAATGGGAGGGCTTTCGCTGCCCGACCTGCTGCGCCTCGAAGCGGCATCCGGCCAGAAGTCGCACAAGGCGGTGATCATGGTCTTCCTGTCCGGTGGTCCGCCGCATCAGGACATGGTCGATCTGAAGATGGATGCCCCGGTAGAAATTCGAGGCGAGTTCCAGCCGATTGCCACGCGGGTGCCAGGGATCGAAATCTGTGAGCTGCTGCCGATGCTTGCACAGCGGACTGATCGTCTGGCGATCATTCGGTCGCTGGTCGGTTCCGAGGGACGCCACGCCGCGTTCCAGTGCATGACCGGTCATAGCGTCAACGGTCAGCCAGCAGGAGGATGGCCATCCCTGGGAGCGGCTGTCTCCAAGATCCAGGGGCCCGTCGAATCCGGGACGTTGCCGTTCATTGGGTTGTCTCCGCGCATGAAAGGGGCCGCGTGGGCGGATCCCGGGCAGGCGGGGTTTGCAGGCCAGGCCCATGCGCCGTTTTCCCCCAACGCTGAACAGGCTCGGCTGGGTCTGACGGGAATCAGCGTGGAAAGCCTGCGCAGCCGCAGGCGGCTGCTGGATGAAATCGACCGAATGAAGCGCGAGGCGGAACAGAGCGGTGCACTGGTTGGACTGGACTCCCAGTACCAGGCTGCGTTCGGGATCCTGACTTCCAGCAAGCTCGTCGACGCATTGGACCTGGAACAGGAAGATCCGCGCGTGCGCGACAGATACGGTCGCGGGGCACCGGAAAATGCCGGCTACGGCGATGCAGGCCCCTTGATGAATGAGTATCTGCTTGCCTCACGTCGTCTGGTGGAAGCGGGCGCACGAGTGGTCACGCTGGCATACGGGCGGTGGGACTGGCATGGACGACCGCATGGAACCAATTTTGAAAACGCCCGCGATCATTTTCCGGTACTCGATCAGGGCCTGACCGCGCTGCTGGATGACCTGCAGGATCGCGGGCTGGACAAGGATGTTTCCGTCATCGTCTGGGGCGAATTCGGACGGACTCCCATGATCAACAAGAATGGCGGTCGAGACCACTGGCCGCAGGTGGCGTGTGCCATGCTGGCCGGAGGCGGAATGCGCACCGGGCAGGTGATTGGTTCCACCAATCGACTGGGTGAACACCCCAGGGAACGCCCGGTCCACTTCCAGGAAGTCTTTGCCACGCTGTACCGCTGCCTGGGAATCGATGTCAGTCGGACAATGCTGCCAGATGTGTCGGGACGACCTCAATATCTGGTCGACCCCATCTACGAACCATTGCCGGAGTTGGTGTAACCTTCGTCAGGAATCCGCTTCATCTGGTGGGAGCACGAGCGCAGAATTCGTCTGCGCATCGGGCGGATGTCGTAAACGGTCATCGAATCTTAACGAAATCGCCCATATGCCGACCACACTTCAATTGCAGCGACAGCGGACCCTGACTCATGGGAACGCCGTGTACTGGGTGGCGTATTCCAACGACGGCAAACGATTGGCAACCGCAAGTCTCGACAACTCCGTCCGCTTGTGGGACGTTGCAACCGGCGACCTTGTCGGCACACTGAAGGGGCATGGTGACGGGGTTGCCTTCGTCGCCTACCTTGCCGACGGACGGTTGGTCACGGCCAGCCTGGATCGAACCTTGAAATGCTGGCCAGCCGACGGCGGGGCCGCCCTGGCAACTTTCAGCGGGCACCAGGATTATTTGTCCTGCGCCGCCGCGGCAAAAACGGGAACCTTGCTGGCTTCCGGCAGTTTCGACAAGACAGTGCGTTTGTGGGACGCGCAAACGAACATGGCAGTGGCAGTGCTGACGGGCCATGCAGGAAACCTGCAATGTGTGGCCATCAGCGGAGACAGTCAGCGAGTCGCCTCGGGCGGAGACGACAATTCCATCCGACTGTGGAACGTGGAAGCGAGGTCATTGTACAAATCGATCACCGGGCATTCACGGGCGGTCGAAGGACTGGCCTATTCGCCGGACGACAAGCTGCTCGCGTCCGCGAGTGCAGATGGAACAGTCCGTCTGTGGACCGCCAATGGCGACCCTGTGGCAACAATGGAAGCCGGTTCGGGACGAGTCAAGTCGGTCACGTTTTCGCCGGACGGTCGCTGGTTGGCGACAGGTGGGTCTGATGGAAATGTCCGAGTCTGGAATGTCGCGACAGCGACTCAGCAAGCGAATCAACCGGCTCACAAGAACACCGTTTATGGGGTTGCCTTCAGTCCCGACGGCAAATCGATCGCTTCAGCCGGGTTCGATCGTTCGATCCACCTCTGGTCGGTGAATGAACAGGATCCGTGAGTGGCAACGATGAACGAGGCCACCTCGATTGGTCGTCAGACGACAATTCCCGGGCGCGTGATGACGATAAAGAAAGTTCGATTGGTTGCAGTGACAACTCGTGTTACGCAATGCTTAACAGCCTTTTAAGCGTGACACCGCCCTCTCAATCTCGCTCAACCGATTCTTCCCCAGGGAATTGCCTCCCAATCCTGCCAACGATACAAACGAGCAACGACAGTTTGTCAAACAGACAGTGGCCGGGTTGGCGGAGGAAGGTAAAGTCATCTCCGTTCGACTGATCACACCGATTGATGCCGACAACAAGGGCAGTACCGACACGGCATCCACACAGTCCGGCACAAAATACTATCAACTGACCCACGACTACCTCGTACGCTCACTGCGCGACTGGCTGACCCGGAAACAAAAAGAGACTCGCAGGGGCCGGGCCGAATTACTGCTGGCGGATCGAGCCATTGTCTGGAATGCCCGCCCAGAGAACCGTCAGTTACCGTCGCTGGTGCAGTGGCTGCAGATCCGGTTCCTTACGACGAAGCAAACCTGGAACCCGGCCGAGCGAAAGATGATGCAGCGGGCAGGAAGGCTGCATCTATTGCACGGAGTCGCTGTCGCCGCGTTCCTGATGATGGCGAGCTTCGCAGGACTGGCGATCCGGGCCAGGACCGTCGAAACTCAGATGAGGACTCGCGCCGAAGGTCTGGTCCAGGCCGTCCTCAAAGCCGATACGGCTCAAGTACCGGCCATCATCTCAGACATGCGTGACTATCGTCGATGGACAGAACCATTGCTGCGCGTCGCCTTCGATCAGGCGTTGGCTCGAGTTTTTCGCGGAGGATCTTTCAAAGACGATGCGTCACTCGTCCGTTCTGCCTATCGAAACACGATGCCTCCCGATCAATCGTACAGTTACCTCGGGTTTCGGATCGCCAGGACGTTGTCAACCGCACAGTCCACCCATCAATCGCGAAATTCGGCGAAATAATTTCTCCAGATGTCACCTGACGGAGTTTCACAACATGTCACGTCGCCTGCTTGATTCTTACTTCGGCATCAGCCCAATTGAATCCGGGATCTCGCGCCGGGACCTGCTGCGGAGGGGACTCGCGACCGCGGCGGGGTTGCTGCTGTCTGCCTCTGAGAGCCGAGCGGACCAGCAACAGGGAAAAGGTCGGCGAGTGATCGTCGTCGGTGCCGGATTCGCCGGTCTGGCGTGCGCCTTCGAATTGATAAGCACGGGGTGTGAGGTCACGATCCTTGAGGCGCGGGATCGTATTGGCGGTCGAGTCCATTCGCTGGCCGATCTGGTCCCTGGAAAATTTGCCGAGGCGGGCGGGGAATTCCTGGGATCGAACCACCCAACCGTGATGAGCTATGCCGCCCGATTCCAGTTGGAACTGTTCGACATTCCCCACGTCTCGGCAAAGATCCCGGCGCCAAGGGTCCTGAACGGTCGACGTCTGACCAGCGCCGAACTGAAAGAAACACGTGTGGATGTGGATCGAGCGTTGAGCCAATTGACGGAGGGAGCCCGGCCGGTTGTTCCGGACCAACCCTGGGAAACTCCTGACGCCAGGGCGTTGGATGCGCTGTCGACAGGTGACTGGATCAAGAGCCTGAGCATTTCTCCGCTGGCCAAAGAACTGGTCGCCGCTCAACTGACCGCCAACAACGCCGTGCCAGCGGAGGCACAAAGTCAACTTGGTAACCTGTCGCAGATTTGCGGAGGCGGCCTGGAACGATATTGGACGGACAGCGAACGGTACCAGTGTCGCGGCGGGAACAACCAATTCGCGAAAAAACTGGCCGAGGGGATCAAGGACGAACGAATTCTGTTGAGTACACCGGTCACCAGGATTTCCACCAGTGACAAACTTGTCCAGGTGACCGCAGCTTCGGGAAGAACCTACGAGGCCGATGAAGTCGTGTTGTGTGTCCCACCGACCACATGGTCCAAGATTCACTTTGCTCCCGGTCTCCCGGAAACGCTGGCACCGCAGTTGGGAAAGGCGGTCAAGTTTCTGAATTCCGTTCGCGATCGCTTCTGGGAGCGTCACGACATGCGTCCCAGTTCCCAGTCCTATACGGGAACTGGCCACACCTGGTTGGGAACAGGAAATCAGAATCCAGCCGATCCGCGCGAGGTACTGATCAGCTTCATCAGCGGACCGACAGCCGAGAAATGGTCGAAGCATCCGACACAATCGCGGATCAAGGATTATCAAACGGAAGTTGCATTACTGCATCCGGGATTTCTCGATTCACTCGACACGACGACCTTCATGGATTGGCTCAGCGAACCCTGGACCAGGGCAGGATACTCGTTTCCCGCACCAGGGCAGATCACCACGCAGGGACCGATCATGCGCGAGGGAATCGGACGTCTGCATTTTGCCGGGGAACATACCTGCTACCAGTTCGTCGGCTACATGGAGGGTGGCTTGCATTCGGGTGTCGACGCCGCCAAGCGGATCTTGAATGTGAAGCGTGCCTGACGATCGCCCGAAAAGCCTGTTCGATGCTGGCGTTTCCCGAATTCTCACGACTTCGGCTACTTTAATCGAAAGACTCTTCGGGCTCCCTGCACCGCTTCGACCAGGGCGTCGACTTCGGCCGGTGTATTGTAAAATGCCAGGCTGGCGCGGGCGGTGGCGGTCAGGTTTAGCAGTTCGTGCAACGGCATCGTGCAGTGGTGTCCGGCCCGGATGGCCACGCCACGGCGGTCAAGCAGGTCCGACAAATCGTGCGGGTGAACTCCGTCGACCGTGAAACTCAGGATCGCACCCTTGTGTTCCACCGCCGGACCGTGAATCTTTACGCCGGGGACTTGAGAGAGCTTTTCGTGAGCCTGAACTGACAGCAGGTGCTCATAGTGTCCGATCTTCGCCAACCCGATGGAATTGACATAATCGATGGCGGCACCCATTCCGACTGCCTGGATGAATGGACAAGTACCCGCCTCGAACTTGGCCGGGGGATCCGCCCAGGTCGATGAATCGAGAAACACTTCCCGGATCATGTGGCCGCCCGCCAGGAACGGATCCATCGCTTCCAGCAATTGGCGTCGGGCATACAACACTCCGACCCCCGTGGGCCCGTACAGTTTGTGGCCCGAGAAGGCAAGAAAGTCGATTTGCGGGGAACGGACGTTCGTCAGTGCGTGCGGGACCGACTGGGCCCCATCGACGCAGATCAACGCGCCCACATCATGAGCCCGCCGTGCCAGTTCGTCGATCGGATTGATTGTCCCCAGGACATTGGACATGGCGGTGACGGCGATTAACTTCGTCTTGCGTGTCAGCAATTCGTCCAATTGGGACAGATCCAGTCGGCCGTCTGCCGTGAGCGGGATGTAACGCAACGTGGCTCCGGTCGCAGCGGCGGCCAGTTGCCACGGGACCAGATTGGCGTGATGTTCCATCGGGTTCACGAGGACTTCATCACCCGGCCGCAGGAATTTGCGTCCCCAACCGTGGGCGACAATGTTCAGTGACATCGTCGTGCCCGACGTGAAGACGATTTCATCCGGCTCGTTCGCTCCGATAAACCGCTGCACCTTCTCGCGTGCCGACTCCAACTCGGTGGTCATCCGGTCGCCCAACTGGTGGATTCCGCGGTGGACATTCGAGTTGTATTGCTCATAGCACTCGACCACCTTGGCCACGACGCAGCGAGGTTTCTGCGCGGTCGCTGCGGTGTCGAGATACACCAGCGGCATGTCGCCGGACAGTCGCTGCTGCAGGATGGGGAAGTCGCGTCGAACGGCTTCGATGTCAAAGTCGGTGAAATTGGTCGTCATGTTCAAACCGTTCGGGGTGTATCAGCCGGAACTGGCCGGTTCATCCGGCCCATCCAGCGAATACAGCATCGTCTTGAGGACTTTGAAGCCGAGCAGGCCACATTTCTGGCGGCTGGCGGTTAAACGGACTTTCAGCAGATCCAGCATCTGGGTGGCTTGAAAGTCCTTCAGTTCGTCGAGCGACTTCCCTTCGATCTGCTCACACAGAATCGATGCGGCGGCCTGGCTGATTGCACAGCCCTTGCCATCAAAGTACGCTTCCTTGACGCGGTTCTGGTCATCCAACAGCAATTCCACCGTGATCTGATCCCCGCAGATCGGATTGCGATCCGAGTGCGAGCAGGTTGGATGTTCCAGGTGTCCTTTGTGATAGGGGGACTCAAAATGATCCAGGATGTGGTCGTCGTAAATATCCTCCAACGGTTCTGACACCGTCGCTCTCCTTCACTAGAGAATCTGCGCCTTCAACCGTTGAAGCAGGGCCACAGCGGTTCCGATATCCCGCTTCTGCCGTTCTCGGTCATGCGCGATTTCGCGTTCGATCGTCAATGGTCCCTGGTATCCGACCTCTTTCAGTGTTCGCAAGTAGGTCTCCATGCCGACATCGCCATCACCCAGGGCGACTTCGCAACCCCATTCCTTGCCGCGCAGATCGGGAGCGGCCCAGGTAGCGTCCTTGCAATGGACGCTCCGGACCAGGTGACCGACCTTTTTCAACGCTTCAATCGGGTTACCGGTTCCATACAGAATCATATTCGCCGGGTCGAAGTTGATGAAGAGGTTCGATCGCTCCACATCGTGAATAAATTCCAGCAGGTGATCGGCCGATTCCTGCCCGGTTTCCAGGTGCAGTTTCTGGCCGTTGGCGGCGACGTGGTCCAGCAGGTTGCGGGTGGCTTCAATCAAGCTCTTGTAGCTGGTTCCGGAACGGTCTGACGGGACAAAACCGACGTGCAGGCCGACGGTGTCGCAGCCCAGGATCCTGGCAAAGTCCGAGATCTCCTTCATCTCCTGAATTCGCGCGGCGCGGGTCTCTTCGGGGACCAGTCCGACGGTTCGGGCCGTTGTGGGAATATCGGCGTAGCTTTCGCCCTCGAATCCGCCAAAGACGCAGGTGACAGTGATTCCGGCGGCCTTGGTGCGAGTCAGAAACGCGTCCGCGGCCGCCTGAGTCCGCGTAGCCTGGTGCGGCGCGTGGATCTGGACCGTGGGGATACCGAGTTCCTGGGCAACATCCAGATGCACGCCCAATCCGGCATCGACTGACGTAAATACTCCGATCTGCCACGCTTGCATGAATTAATTCTCCAAGCGGGGACGGACAGGTGGATTCGGGGTTTACGAATCGGTACGGTCCCAACACTGAGACTCACTTTTTCGTACACTGACCGAACGGGCACCCAGCCTCCCCAGAAAACGAGCGGTCGTTCAGGGTGGAAATTGGCCGATTCATCGCCGATCATACGATGCCTGCTGGCGGCGTACCAGCCAGCGCCAGACTAACCGTTAACCGGAGTTACATTTACCATGCCAGGCCGACTCGGCAGTCTGCTGCCGTTTCTCATTGTTTCCAGCGCCCTGCTGGGGTGTGATTCCGGTTCGTCTTTCAAAGATCCGAAGCCAAAGCCGGTTGTGTCTGCGCCCGGTCCCGCCGACAAGGACGCGCCGGAGGAATTTACGACCACGGAATCGGGGCTCAAGTACCGGATTCGACGAAAATCGGACGGAAAGAAACCGAGTCCCGAAAACATCATCAAAGTGAATTATCGGGGTTGGCTGGACGATGGAACAATTTTTGACACAACCTACGGGACCGGAGGAACGCCGAATTCCTTTGGTGTCAGCCATGTTGTCAAAGGCTTCACCGAAGGAATCCAGTTGATCGGAGAAGGCGGGATGATTGAATTGGAAATCCCGTATGAATTGGGTTATGGCACGATCGGATCCGCCCCGACCATTCCTCCCAAAGCGAGTTTGCATTTTCTGGTGGAATTGATCGAAGTTTCGGACCCCCCGATATCCGCCCCGGTTCAAACACCCCACATGCACGGCCCAGCCACGCCCGGCGAAGTCGATGCCGATGCTCCGGAAGAGTTCACCACGACCCCTTCGGGCCTGAAGTACCGGATTCGTCGAAAATCTGATGGCAAGAAGCCGACGATGGCCAGCACTGTCACCGTTCACTATCGCGGCTGGCTCGACGACGGAAAAGAATTTGATGCATCTTACCCTCGCGGCGAAACGACCGAGTTTGCGCTCGCGGGCGTGATCAAGGGGTGGACCGAGGGACTGCAATTGATCGGCACTGGCGGCATGATTGAGTTAGACATTCCGCCAGAATTGGGCTACGGCAGCACCGGGACTTCCGGGATTCCCCCCAATTCCCGACTGCATTTCATCGTGGAATTGATCAACGTCAAGTAGCCGGTCCAGAGGTTCCGCATGCTGCGTCTGTTGTTTTTCGGTCTTGCAGCCGCGGTCAGCATCACGCTGGTTGCCCAGGAACGGTCCGTCATTCTGCCCAGTGTCAGCCTGAAGGGTTCCGAGATCACGGATCAGGCAATTCAGCGGTTGGCGGGACAACGGTGGGATACGGTTCGGCTAAGTGATGGTGAGTCGCACGCCCGGTCCAAATCAAATTGGGGTGCGGTGGAGAACCTGCGCAAGGCGACATCCATCCGCGCCCTGCATCTTTCCGGCCACGACGTGGCCCGCCAAATTTACCTGGTAAAACGAATCAACGGGCTGGCGGAGTTGAATGTCAATACGCCGATGACCACCCGGACACTCGAAGAGATCGCAGAGTTGTCCAATCTGAACTCCCTGCACCTGCCTCCCGACCTGACGATCAGTGTCTCGGGAGCCCGTGCTTTGGCTCGCCTGCACAATCTGAAGTCTTTGAACCTGGCATACGTCGACATCGATGACGCATCGTTTGCCGAACTCGGCACTCTCGTTGACCTGGAGGAACTGGACCTGTCGGGAACGAGGATCACGGACGAGGGACTGGCCACTCTGCAAAAGTTCCCACGACTGCAGAAACTGGAACTGATTCGTCACTTCGATCCGCAACTCACCGACGCCTGTCTTCGATCGATTCTTGGGCTCAATGAATTGCGGTACGTATCGCTGTCAGGAGCGATCACACAGGAAGGACTCAAGAAGTTTGTTCGGTTGCCAAAGCTCAAGTCGTTGTCGATCTGGAACACGGACATCAGTCGCGATGGCCTGATGGAACTTGAGAACTCGTCGGTCGAAAGTCTGAGAATCAGTTCCGACCAGGCCGGCATTGATGGCGACGGGGAACTGGATCTCACGGTCATTGAGCAATTGAAAAAATGCCGATTGCTCAAGCGCGTTCATGTGACTGGCAAGCATCTCCCCAGTGAATCGGCGCGCGAGAAACTGATCCGGATGGCCCCTCAGATTGACTGGCAGTTTTCCGGTTGAGTGCTGCAATGCGACTGCCTGATGCTTCTGCTGGCACTCGAGGAAACTCAGCGAGGCCGAGGTAGTGCAGGGGCATCCGAGGTCTGTTCTTCGGAGATTGGCTCCTGAATTCGGAACGTTACTTCGCCGTTTTCGAGATCGATGACGGTCACTGTATATTCACCGATTTGCACGACATCGCCAACAGTGAGTTCGAGTTCGTGGAGCGACATAGCCCACCTCCGTGTGACCATGAAATAAAACGACCGACAGGGGCGCGTGGACTATAACGACCGCCACGTGCTCTGACAACCTCTCAGTCCAATGTTGAATTCAGGTACGTTGCAAACCACGGTTGCGAAGTCGGCATCCGCCAACGCTCAAACCGTCTGATCATCCGTCACCGACTTCTCGAATGCAGTCAGTTCGGTCATCAGGTGCTGACGAATCGACTTCAATCGTTCGCCATCATGAATTTTATTGCCAGCCGCATCGGTGACAAAGAAGACATCCAGCACCTGGTCGAAGTGAGTCGCGATCTTGGCCAGAACGACGCTCAACTGCAGCACGTACAGCGCGCGCGTGATTTCATACAGCAATCCGGGCCGGTCATGCGCGAAGACATCGATGACCGTATATCGGTCCGAAGTTTCATTGTCGACAACCACCCGCAAGGGCAGGTCCGAAACCGGCCCCTGGATTGCCTGGACCGCAAAACGTCCGCGTGATTTCAACAGCGTGGCGACGTCGGTTTCATCACGCAGCACCTTGCGAATCGCGCTGGCGACCTCTTCCGTTCGAAACTCGGGAATCTCCCCCGCATGATCGGCATCGCGGACACGCAGGGCATCAATGATCAGGCGGTCCTGAGTCGTGCAGATGGTGGCATTCAGAATCTCCATCCGTTTGGCCGACAAGACACCCGCCAGCTTGTGAAAACAGCCGGCTGCAATGGTTTCGTCAGTGATGACCCGGTATTCGACCGTCCCTGTTTCGGCATCATATTGGGCTTCGACATGGATCTCATCGGGCTGCCGGGCTCGAATGACGCGCATGTCGGCCGCGATCCGGGAGGGAGTCGTTTCCAGCAGGTAATGGGCGGGACACTGTTCCACACGCTTCTGCCACGCTTCCGTCTCAATGGCAGCCTGCCCGTCCGGCAGTTCCCCGGTCGACTCCGTCGTACCCCGGCACAGTTGCACCACCTGCTGTTGGATCTGTCGCAATCGCGTCGATTCGTCAAACAAGTGGCTCTTGCCGCTCAGCCAGAGCATCGTACGCTCATACAGAGTCGTCAGCAGTTCTGCCTTCCATTCATTCCAGGTATTGGGGCCAACCGCGGAAATGTCGGCCGCCGTCAGAACGTACAGCATTCGCAGGGCATCGGGGCTGCCGACTTCGTGGCTGAATTTCAGCAACAGCGCTCGATCGCCAATGTCCCTTCGCAGCGCCAGGTCGGCCATTTTCAAGTGACGATGGACCAGGAACATCACCAGATCCCGCTGGTGATCGGGCAGGCCCAGTCGATTGGACGTCTCTTCCGCCAGTCGCCGACCCAACTCGCTGTGATCCTCTTCAAAGCCCTTGCCTGCATCATGCAGCAAGAGCGTCAGGTGCAGCAATTCCTTGTGATGAATCTCGCGGTAGGCCTGTCCGAGCGGACCTCCCGACTTCAAAAAGCCCTCGGCCGCTTCGATCGTTCGCAGGGTGTGCTCATCCACGGTGAAGTGGTGGTACTGATTAAACTGCAGCAAACACCGAATGTGCTGCCAGCAGGGCAACACCGCCTCCAGGACTCCGGTTTCGTACAGGCCGCGCAGGGTGACACCCAGCTTGCCGCTGGTCTTCAACAGCGCCAGGAAGGCTTGCGAGGCCTCGGTCGAAAGTTGCGCCGGCGGCTTTAGCGACTGTGACTTGATCAGTTCCAGCAAATGCGGGGCAACGCAGACATTGTACCGCGCGGCGGTCATAAACAGCCGCAGGATTCCTTCCAGGCTCGACAGCGCCGCAGAGCGGTGACGGTGCCCGATGTCCACGAATTCCGGGCCGACATAGTAGATTTCGTCAACACGGTAGGACATGACGAACCGGATGAATCGCTCAACCCACGGTGAGCGTCGCGAACGCGTCACGAATCGACGGGCGATCTCGGCCACGGTCGTACTGTGCTGAAAATACTGCTGCATGAACCGTTCGACGGGGGACTGGGCGCCAACCGCCTGGATATTGCGTTTCTTCGCGATTCGCAGTTGATCCTCACGCGTCAGCACATCCTGCTCCTTGCCTGCAGCCAGATGCAGGTCGATCCGCAGGCCTGTCAGGAATTCGTGGGCATGAACGAGACGTCGAGCTTCCTCCATCGTGATCGCCGAATGAAGTCGCAGGGAATCGATGTCCGCCACCCCGTAGCGCGCAAAACCAATCCAGCGGATCAGGTGCAGATCCCTCAAGCCCCCGAGGGAGCGTTTCAAATCCGGTTCCAGCTGTTGGGTCGTCGCACCGTAGTCCGTCCGCTCCTTGTCGCGTGCTGCGACGGCATCAGAAATGAACTGCTGATGCCGCGCCCGGACGACGCTTCGACGAAAACGTGACTGCAGTTGATCGACCAGAGAGGTCGATCCCCACAAGTGACGGGCATCGACCAGCGAGGTGGCAAACTGAGGTTCCTGCCGGGCCCACTGAATTGAATCGGCCAGCGTCCGGACGCTGGCACCGACCTTCAATCCACAGTCCCACAGATCGCGCTGGACCTGGGAGGTCAGCGGCTCATAACGAGTGGAAATCGAAGGAGCCGACAGGAAGAGCAGGTCCACATCCGAGTAGGGGCACATTTCGGCACGTCCACTGCCGCCGACCGCCAGCAGTGCCGACTGCGACTCAACGCTCAGCCGGCTGATGGGATCCAGATCCTGCAGGTGTTCTGTCAAGACCTGCACGACAAACCGGTCAAACAATTCGGACTGCAGCGCCGCCGTCTGCACCGCAGAAGCGCCATTCTCAAAACGCTCACGGACCCGTCGACGGATGTCGTCGAGGACCACTTTGTACCGCGAAATTCGATCGACAGTAGCCACGAGAGTTTCAGCCATCGGCGGCGCATTGATCCCCGGGGCGGACAGCAGCTTCCACCAACAGCTTGTCCTCGAAGGCGACCGGGGATTCGGCCAGATTCAACCGTCCGGACTCGAGCGCAATCCTGCAATCACAGATCCACGCGCCCCGCGAGCGACCACGAGACGCGCCTGGATGACCTGCTGCGGGGAATCCGCGTTGGAACAATCGCGTCAAATGGCTCCCGGGCCTGTCTCGCCGGTGCGGATGCGGATCACGTCGGCAAGGTTTGTCACGAAGATCTTCCCGTCACCGATTTGCCCGGTACGAGCCACATTCGAGATCACTTGGATGGCGTTGGCGACTTCGTCGTCGGCCACGACCACTTCCAACTTGACCTTGGGGAGGAAATCGACCGTGTATTCGGCGCCGCGATATGTTTCCTTGTGGCCGCGCTGACGACCAAACCCGCGAACTTCGCTGACAGTCATCCCCTGGATGCCAGCCTGGGTCAACGCATTCTTCACTTCTTCGAGCTTGTAGTGCCGGATGACGGCTTCCACTTTCTTCACGTGATGTTCCTTTCTTGAAGTCTTGACGGGATGATTCATTTCGGAACCGCCTGCGGGGCGATCGCGCGCAGTCAGAACGCCGGGTTCGAGGTCGCAAACAGATGTCGCTTAAATCGCTTCCGTGCCACTTTCGCCGGTCCGGATTCGGACGGTTTCCGCCAAATCCGTGATGAAGATCTTGCCATCGCCGACCTGGCCGGTCCGTGCGGTCCGGACAATTGCCTCGATCACCGGTTGCGACTGATCGTCGGCCACGATCACTTCCAGTTTGACCTTGGGAAGGAAGTCGACCGAATACTCGGCACCCCGGTATTGTTCCTTGTGTCCCTTTTGACGACCAAAACCGCGAACTTCCGTCACGGTCATTCCCTGGACACCGGCTTCAATCAGAGCTTCTTTGACTTCTTCCAGCTTGAAATGCCGGACTACGGCTTCGATCTTCTTCACGAGTCACCTTTTGCCTTGTGGGAGTGGCGAACTGGGTTCGCCGGACACACTTTCCCGACACCATTCCAGCCATCGCTGACTGACGTTGTACCATATTGTCGTCTATGGCTCCGCCCCAGACGGCAATCCCTTTCGTCCGACCGGGATCACGCTCCTGCATGATCCCGGGCATCCGGTCGACAATTCAAGGTCTCCTGCCTGGCCATCGTGGCTTACAGGAAGATGTAACCTTCTTCTCCGTGCTGATTGATATCCAACCCCTGCAATTCGCCTGCCTGATTTACTCGCAATCCCAGCAATGCGTCCACAATTTTCAGGAGAATGATCGTTCCAATCACCGCCAGTGCGATCGCGGCAAACGCGCCTACAAACTGGTTCACCAGCTGATTGGCGTTTCCTTCCAGCAGCCCGCACTTTTTCAAGTCACCCGTGATCGCCTTCGAGGCAAACACGCCTGTCAGTAATGCACCCAGCGTGCCACCGACCCCGTGGACTCCAAAGGCATCCAGCGAATCGTCATAGCCAAACCTGTTTTTGATGGTTGTGCAGAAGTAGAAACAGGCCAGTCCCGCCAGAAAGCCCAGCACGATTCCCGCCACCGGTGAACACGATCCACTCGCCGGGGTGATGCACACCAGACCAGCGACGGCTCCCGAACATGCGCCCAGAATACTTGCCTTGCCGCGCTTCAACCATTCGATTCCCGCCCAACTGACGGTTCCCGCGGCCGCCGCCATATGTGTTGCCACGAACGCATTTGCTGCTGCTCCGTTGGCTGCCATCGCGCTTCCAGCATTGAATCCAAACCAGCCCACCCACAGTAAGGTGGCACCGATAAACGTGTAGGACAAATTGTGGGGAGGCATCGGTTCGTGCCCGTAGCCCAAACGCTTGCCCAACAAGATTGCACAAACTAGCGCCGAGAACCCGCTGGTAATATGCACCACGGTTCCTCCAGCGAAGTCAAACGCTGGAAATGCGGCATTGGGATTGAATTCCGAACACCAGCCCGCATCGGACCAAACCCAGTGGGCGACGGGACAGTAAATCAGGGTTCCCCACAGCACTGAGAACAGCACCATCGAGGCAAATTTCATTCGTTCTGCAAACGCTCCGCAGATGAGCGCTGGCGTGATGATGAAGAACATCATCTGAAAAATCATATGGACTGAACGAGGGATCGTGTTTGACGGTGGGCCATACGGGGGAATAACTTGCGCCCCGTCTACCCAAGTGGGAATGACTCCCTGCAAACCGGCGTAACCGAAGTCCCCGATCAGGCCAACCCCGCCCAGATCACCACTAAACACCAGGCTGTAACCCCACAGTGCCCAAACCAGCGACATGATTCCCATCAGGAACACGCACTGCATCATGACACCCAAAATATTTTTCTTGCGAACCAAGCCTCCGTAAAACAGCGCCAATCCGGGTGCTGTCATCATGAGCACCAGTGCTGACGCAATAAGCGACCACGCAATGTCGGCTCCGTTAAATGTCACGGCAACCCCGGTGGCCGCTCCGCTTGAAGTGGGCTCATCCGCCCAGGAATTGGAAGAAAAACTCCCACACACTGCCAGGACGGCGAGCGCAGTCCGGTACCGTAGCTTCACTCTGATCTCCTTGAGCACTAAAGAGATACTAAGAAACCTCTTGCCAGCAAACGCTGCCGGCCTGAATCAAATTGTCAAACGTCACGCTCTTCAACAGCGTGCCACCGGAAGTCTTTATGGCAAGTCGCGTACCACCTTTCTGAGCGACATCGCCATTCTCCCCCCCGAGACTACGTCAAGCCGAACCCTCCAACGACTTCTGCCCGAATGGCGTAGCGTCGCTCAATGACGTAACCTACAGGTGACGCCCTGTTGAGCAGGGCAATACGGAAAACGTCACCCGAAGCGTCAGCGAGGGCGTGCCGCGAGATTCCTGTCGTCAAAGACGGCCTCACGGGACGTGTTTGATGTCCTTGGAGCCACTTTCTTGAATTCCGCACTTTTCGCCCTGCTTGGCCTGATCGTTGGATTCGGCCTGAGCCTGTGGGTGGAACGCATGATCCAGGTTGAACGCCAGATTATGCATTGGTCGCCAGCATCTGTCTCGTTGCGCCGAGGACGCTGCCTGATCCTGATGGTGGTTACCGCGCTGTTGTTTTCGGGCTTCGAGTATGCCTCCTGGTCGGCTCGAGTCCTGGACATCGACGAAGTTCAGCCGTCCTACATCGGCCGGTGGGCTCGCCTCGGCTATCATCTGGTCCTGATCAGCCTGCTGATTGCTGCCACAGCAACCGACCTCGACTGTTACATTATTCCGGACCAGATCGCGATTCCCGGCGTCCTGGTGGGAATCGTTGGTGCGGCGACCATCAGTGATCTGCAGATTTGCCACTTGTGGGTCGACTGGTACGTCGCCATCCCCCATCTGCGGGGCCCCGACATCCCAGGTTGGTATGACACGCATCGCTTCTGGCATGCGCTGGCCTGGAGCCTGTCCGGACTGGCGATGGGAGCCGCAGTGACCTGGATCGCCCGAGTCGTCAGCTCCCGGGTGCTGGGTCAGGAAGCCATGGGATTTGGCGATGTCACCCTGATGGCGATGATTGGCAGTTTCCTTGGCTGGCAGGCCGTTCTGCTGGTTTTCCTGATCGCACCTTTGACTGGACTGACTGTCGGAGTCCTGATCATGTTGATTTCCGGCAAGACGTATCTGCCGTATGGCCCGTGGCTCAGCCTGGCCGCCCTTGTCGTCCTCTTTCGCTGGGCCTGGCTGTGGGAACAGACCCGCCTGATGTTCAGCGACTGGTACGGATTGGGGATCCTCGCCGCCGCAGCCAGTGCAGGTTTCGTCGTGCTTCTCGGTATGGTTCGACTCTATCGAGCGATTCCGGGCCGATCGACTGGCTAGTAAGTGACTTCGACTTCCCTTGCCGACAGGAGATGACTTTTTGCGAATCGATGTTCCGCACGGGGATGCTGTCTCCCAGTCTGCCCTGTTTCCAGCGATGACGCCGACCGAATGGTATAGAGTTACGAGTGGATGACGAGACAGCGAGTTCGTTCAGGGACCTTTTGCCAAATGGATGTGACCAGCCGCCTTCCCGAACTCGCGGTCAAGCTGGCTCAGAAGGCGCAAGCAAACAGCTTCGTGACATCCGATCTTCGAGACGAATGTTCCTGGCTGTGTCGTCAGATCGCTCGGGATTCTGCCACTCCTGGCCTGTTCGATTTCTGGGGGCTCAGCAGTAACTTCGACGAACTTGCAAACGTTTCCATTGTTGAACCGCAAATCCTTTCAGCCATCGGCGAGATCGCTGCGTTGTCGATGGACGGCCAGGGCGTACATGCGGGACTGCAACATACATACGGGTACTTGCTCAGCACGGTTGTCACACCGTACGGTTTCAAGCGTGAACGCTGGGTCAGTTCGTCGCTCGAACACGGATTTGGTCTGCCATCCGACGTCCTGGGACCGAATCCATCACAGGGAACACTGCTGGCCAATGCAACGATGTTCGCAGGCTCGATCGCGTTCCGAGGTGACAAATCTGCCACCGAGCGACTTCAACGGATCGCTCCGTTTTCCTCCAAAGCTGTCGGCAGTCTTGAGTACACTCAGCTTCCACAAACCCGGATTGTCGAGACCCTGGCGCTGCGCGATTCGGCAGGACATCCCCGTTCGGTTCGCATTTGCACGGACCTGGTCCCATTCCCGTACCAGGTCGAGGGGATCAACGAAAACTGTCTGTTGGTTTATTCTTTTGAAGATAGCACCCACCCCGGAGCCCGGCTGACAACACTCTTTACGGTCGGTCCGTCGCTGATCGCAGAAGTCACCGATCCTGGGCGGTTTGGCACCACAGTCGAAATCCGGACTCGGTTCAATGCCTGCATTCCCGGCCTGGTCGGCAAGACGTTTCGCGGTCAGCGCGCGCTGAAGCGATTCCGGCGTTCCCACCGTGGGCGAAGAGATTGACTGCCCGCAACATACAAGGGTTGCCGCGCCCCGCGGCTACCCTGGGGATTGAAAGCATCATGATTTTTACCCTGAAAGGGTTTTGCTTCCAGAGCAAACTCTTTCAGGATAGAGTTAAATGATTTCGCGCGACCCCGGGGTCGCCGCCAAGAACGGCAACCTCGGGCTATAAGACGAAACTCCTTCGGAGTAAAAGTCGTCCTTCGCCCAAACTCTTGCGAGTTTGATTCTGTCGTAAAACACCAACTCGAAAATCGCTACCCGCCGCGGCGGGCCAACTCTGTCGTGACGACGGGGAGTTAGAACTCGCCAACCGTATCGCCCGCATCCGGCGTCGCCAAGGCCTTCAGAACCTTGGGATCGATGGCTTCGCTGATGAATCGGACCGTTCCATCGCACAACAGGAAATGCGATCCATTTGTGAAGGGTGCGCGACATGATCAATCTCGTGAAAACGGGCAGAGGTGGAATATCATTCAGCATACCTGAGAACAGCTGGCGAAGCTTTCGACCGCTCAGGATTCCAGGGACCTCGCCTTTTTCAAATTGGGGTGCCACGGTCTTACCGTCTTCGGTAAGGCCGTGCGAGTGCTCAATTGGAACGGCCATGTCGAGGACACCATAACCGTGGCACACGATTCCCAATTTGAAAAGGCGCTGGCCCTGTCAGGATTCGCCATTCCTGGCGAGGACACGATCCGAATTCAAAGATCACATCAACCATGCCAGTCTGGACGAATTCCGCCTGGATTTGCAGAATCTCACCGCACATCGTGTGTAGTTCCGTAATTCTGTTCTGGATGTCTGCTCATGTTGATTCCAATCCTGGTGACATTAGCCATCTTGGTGGCATTGTTTGTGGTCGTCGTGTCGATTCGGCCGAACACGTTTCAAGTCATCAGATCCGCGACGATGACCACTCCACCCGACAAACCGTTTGCGCTGGTGAACGACTTTCACAACTGGGAAAAATGGTCACCATGGGCGAAACTCGATCCAACGATGAAACAGACCTACGAAGGCCCCGCCTCGGGCGTCGGGGCTTCGTACGGCTGGAACGGCAACAATAACGTGGGAGAAGGAAAGCAAACGATCCTGGAAAGTCAGCCAGCGCAACGGATCAAGATCCAACTCGAATTCTTTCGGCCATTCCGGGGAACGAACGAAGTCGAGTTCACGTTTCAGCCGCAGGGGACGCAAACGGTGGTGACCTGGACCATGCAGGGAACGTACAACTTCATCACCAAGGCGATGGGCCTGTTCCTGAGCATGGACCAGATGATTGGCGGCAACTTTGAGCAGGGGTTGGCCGCGATGAAAGCTGAAGTGGAAGCAGCCGGCTGAACTGCGGTTATTGTTTCACTGCAGAGATGTCGGACAGGTTGAAACGTACCAGGAATCATGATGCCCGAATCGAATGAAGAACCGGCGTTCTGGTCGGTCACTGTGGACCAGTTGCTGGACCGGTTGCATTCGTCGGATCAGGGACTTTCGCACGCGGATGCCGCAGAGCGGTTGGGGCGGAGTCGACCGTTGAAGGCGCGCAAGCGACCGGCCTGGTCGTTGCTGCTGGATCAGTTCAAGAACCCGATCATCGTGCTGCTGTTCTGCTCGGCGGTCCTCAGCTTCACGATGCCGGACGAGCGAACCAATGCCTGGATCATCCTTGTCATCATGCTGGGAAGCGGGCTGCTGGGCTTCTGGCAGGAACTGAGTGCCGCCGATGCTGTCGCTCGATTGATGGGGATGATCGAAACCCGAGCCACCGTCCTGCGCGACGGGACAGAATGTGAAATCCCGCTGCCAGCCGTTGTTCCCGGGGATGTCATTCGTCTCAGTGCCGGGAACCTGATTCCCGGGGATTGCCGCCTGCTCGACGCCCGGGATTTATTTCTGAACGAAGCTGCATTGACGGGGGAAAGCTTCCCGGCCGAAAAGTCCGTGTGCACGCTTCCGGAAAGCACATCGCTGGGCAATCGACGGAATTCCCTGTACCTGGGAACACACGTCATCAGTGGCATCGGATCAGCCGTGGTCGTCAACATCGGTCGCGACACCGAGTTCGGCAAGATCTCGGAACGACTGGAACACAAACCTCCGGAAACCGGCTTCGAGCGGGGATTGCGTCAGTTCGGGACCTTGCTGATCAAGATCGTCGTTGTCATCACCGTGGTTGTCTTCGCGATCAAGGTGGGATTGGAGAACCGGCCGATTGCCGAGTCGCTGCTCGTGACACTGGCCCTGGCCGTGGGGATGACACCGCAATTGCTGCCGGCGGTCACCAGTATCGTGCTGGCGGCGGGGGCCAAGGCGATGGCCAGACACCAGGTCATCGTCAAACAACTCATTTCGATCGAGAACCTGGGAAGCATGACCGTGCTCTGCTCCGACAAGACGGGAACCTTGACCGAGGGGATCATTCAGCTCAAAGAAACGCTGGATGTTTCCGGAGATCATAGCGACCGTGTCGCCCGGTTCGCTGCTTTGAACGCACACTTCCAGACGGGGTTTACGAATCCGATCGACCGGGCGATCCTGGACCATTCCCCCATTGACAGCGCCGACATCACCAAGCTCGACGAGATCCCGTACGATTTTGTGCGCAAGCGACTGAGCGTTCGGGTTCTGACGAAAGGCCAGCGGTGCTTGATCACCAAGGGAGCGCTGGCGAATGTTCTGGATGTCTGCACGACGACCGAAACATCATCCGGCGAATTGGTGGAACTCGAATCGCGGCGTGATTCGATCGATGCCCTGTTTTCGCAGATGAGCAACGAAGGATTGCGCGTCCTGGGCGTGGCGATTCGCGCGGTTGATACCCCGCATATCGACAAACAGGATGAACAGGACATGACGTTCCTGGGATTCCTGGTCCTGGCCGATCCTCCCAAGTCCGATGCCCGTCAAACGCTGGCCGATCTGCGGCAACTGGGAGTCGGATTGAAGATCATTACCGGCGATAACCGTGCCGTCGCGGCAACGGTCAGTCGCTGGGTCGGGATTGAGTCTCCCGTGATCGTGACCGGAGTTGAAGTGAGGAACTGGAGTACCGAAGCACTGCGACATCGGGCCCAGGCGGCCGACGTCTTTGCCGAAGTCGAGCCGAATCAGAAGGAACGGATTATCCGCGCCCTGCAGGAATCCGGGGCCGTCGTGGGCTATATGGGAGACGGGATCAATGATGCGTCGGCACTGCATGCCGCCGATGTCGGGATCTCGGTCGCTTCGGCCGTGGACGTCGCACGCGAAGCAGCCCAGATCGTGTTGTTGAAGCAGGACCTGAGCGTGCTGGTGCATGGAGTCCGCGAAGGACGACGAACCTTTGCCAACACGCTGAAATATATCTTCTACGCAATCGCCGCCAGCTTCGGCTACATGTTCAGCCTGGCAGTGGTGTCCCTGATCCTGCCGTTTGAACCGTTGCTCGCGTCCCAAATCCTGCTTGTAAATCTGCTGGCCGACATCCCCGCGATGGCACTGGCCACCGACAACGTGGATCCGGAACAGATCGACCGGCCCCGGCGCTGGGACATCCGGTTCATTCTCCGATTCATGATGTCGTTCGGCTTTGCCAGTTCGATGTTCGACTTTCTGACGTTTGGTGCCATGTACGTGGCGTTTGGCGGAGCGCCTGAGAAACTGTTTCAAACGGGTTGGTTCGTCGAATCGACGTTGACGGGTGTGATGATCCTGCTGGTCGTCCGAACTCAGCGGCCCTTCCTGCTGAGTCGTCCAGGGACGATGTTCATGCTGGCGGCGGCACTGACAGCGGCGATCACAGTGTCTCTGCCGTACGCACCGTTCGCCGCGACCTTGGGATTCGTCACTCCACCCGCCAGACTGATGGTGATCGTGATTGCGATCACGTTGCTGTATGGAGCCGGGATGGAAGGCGTGAAGCGGGTGTTCTATCGATATCTGGCACACTGATGGCACTCGGTTTCACTCGGCTTATCCGTGTGACATTCGTGTTTCATCCGTGGCCGACAGTGAATCATTCGGGCTACGCGATCATGCGGATCGCGGGGGCGGGACCAAGCTTTTCCGCGACCAGGCGCAACAGTCCGGTGAGATCCGTTCGGCGAAGCAGATGACTGCCGTCGATCAGGTCACTCTGTTTGCCAACATCATCCGACAGAATGATCACCGCGGCGTCCCGCGCCGTGGCACAATCGTGCAGCCAGTGCACGGCTGAGCGATCCGCCAATTCGCTGTCACCGCACACTACCAGATTCCAGGCGATGGTCGCAGACGACGACTTTGCATCGGACAGGCAGGTCGACACGTGGGTGGCGTACCCGCAGTTTTCGATCGCAGATGTCAGCAGCATGCGGATGAATGGCGATGATTCAACGATCAAGACCCGTGGTTGATCAAGTACCGGACGCAGGACGTTTTCCTGGCTCGTCCGCAGTGAGTCGCCCCAATCGGCATCGGCCGATTCTTCAGGGGCATCGGCCTCGGACACGAGATCGGTGCCGGGGTCCGTCGCGGACGCTGCCGGAATGTCCGGTTGAAGTTGGGCGGCTGGATCGGCCAGGGAAACGGTGCGGATTCCATCCTGTTGCAGCAGTGCCACGACACGATCACGCAGCGTGGTTCCCAAGTGGTGAATCCGTCCCAACGCGGCGGTATGCGGAAATTCACCTTCCTGGATCACACGATTGAGCAACGATTCGCTGGCCCAGACCAGTTCTTCACTGATGGACATCAGTCTCAGGTGAACAGAATTGCTGCTGACTTCGGCGGTGGGGACACGGAAGTGGGGGCGCGGCGGTCCGCTGGCTGGCTGTTCTTCAGTGTGCAGTACCAATCCCCAGCGGGACTCGATCTGTTTCACAAGTTGAACGGGTTCCGAGGCTGTGATCTGTGAAGTAGATTCCAGTTCGAGCAGCATTTCGGCCAGGATGGCGACGATTTGCGAGGACTTGTCGGCCAGTTCCCGATCAAACTGGATTGTCTGCTCGGCGAGACTGTTCAGGATGTAAGCCACAGAATAGGCCAACCGGGCAGGCTTGGCATGCCCCAATCGGTCCAAATCATAGGCCAGTCGATCCAGATCTCGCCCGGTGGAACCGATCAATTCCGGTTGAAATGTGGCTTCCTGACCGGGCGCAAACAGACGCCACGCCTGGCGGGAAGTTTGCCAGCCCAAATTCAGCACAGAATGCAGGTTGTAGCCGAAAGCCATACCCGAATCTCAAGAGCCGGTTTCAAAACTCATTGCCGCAGAACTGGTTACCGATGGATCCAACCGAACAATCGTGATCTGGGGTCCGGATCGCCGCACAGCCGTTGCGGCAGGCTGTGCCGTCCGCAACTTAAATCGACTGCCGGGGTGCGCTGAGTTCATCCCGGTTGACCAGTTTCTGGCGGACTTCAATGGAATCGCCGACTGTGACGATTGCGGAAGACCGAACGTCACGCAACCGCAAGTTTCGGTACCTTGTTTGCGAGCGGAGCGCCCACTATAATCCGCGCGCTACCTGCTGAAGTCTCGCGGTTAGCATACCATTTGAAGAGATGCCGCGTTGAAAGTCGACGCGTAGTCCGGCAAACGTCTCAGATCCCCGCCGCACCATTTCAAGCCTGCTCGCAACTCATTACAGCGCAGCAGGTTCGGCCGGGACAGGGACATCCAGTTCAGGAGATGCATTGTGGCGGTGAAGGTTGCGATTAACGGGTTCGGTCGTATCGGTCGGCTGGTGTTTCGGGCGATGGTTGAGCAGGGATTGGTGGGCAAGGAAGTCGACGTCGTCGCCGTGGGCGATATCGTTCCCGCCGATAATCTCGCCTACCTGCTGAAGTATGACACGACCCAGGGTCGTTTCGCCGGTGAAGTCGGATCGAAGAAGTCCAGCCCCGACAAGGCCGAAGACGATGTCCTGATCGTCAACGGTCGTGACATTCATGTCGTCAGTGCCAAGTCTCCTGCGGAATTGCCGTGGAAGCAGTTTGGTGTCGATATCGTCATCGAATCGACGGGACTGTTCACCGAAGCCGAAAAGGCCAAGGGGCACATCACTGCCGGTGCGAAGAAGGTGATCATTTCGGCCCCCGCCAAGGGCGAAGACATCACCATCGTGATGGGTGTGAACTGCGACAAGTACGATGCCGCCAAGCACAACATCATCTCGAACGCCTCGTGTACGACGAACTGCCTGGCGCCTGTCGTTCACGTCCTGCTGAAAGAATTCGGCATCGACGAAGGGTTGATGACCACCGTTCATGCGTACACCGCGACTCAGAAGACGGTCGACGGTCCCAGCAAGAAGGACTGGAAGGGTGGCCGTGCGGCCGCTCAGAACATCATCCCCAGTGCCACGGGTGCCGCCAAGGCCGTCGCCCTGGTCTGCCCCGAAGTGAAGGGAAAGCTGACCGGCATGGCGTTTCGCGTTCCGACGCCGACCGTTTCGGTGGTCGACCTGACCGTCAAGACGACCAAGGAAACCAGCTACGCCGAAATCGCCGCCGCCATGAAGAAGGCCAGCGAAACGTACCTGAAGGGGATCCTGGAATACACCGAAGACGAAGTCGTCAGCAGCGACTTCATCCACAGCAAATCGTCGTCGATCTTCGACAAGGGCAGCGGTATCGAACTGAACAGCAAGTTCTTCAAGTTGGTCAGCTGGTACGACAATGAATGGGGTTACAGCAACCGCGTCGGTGACCTCGTCAAGCTGGTGATCTCGAAGGGTGTGTAATCCGGCCGTCACGCCGTGATCCAGGAATCGAAACAGCCCGGTTGCAGCAGTTGCAACCGGGCTGCTTTTATGAAGTGCCGGATCCCCGAAACCGATGAAAACCGTTGTCAAGATCGTGTCAGGGAGGGTGGGCAGAGTGCGGAACAACGGCGCAGGAACGGTTGGCCCGTCAGGGCTCAACCCGGCTTCCGACGTACTTTTCCAGGGCCGTTAAGGCAGCAACCAGACGCTTTTTAATCGACGACAGTTAACGGTCTTCCAGCTGTTGCTTGAGTTCGTCCCGCTCCTGGCGGGTGACTTCCAGATCGAACATCAGGTATTTGATGTCGAGTCGCAGTTGCGACAGGGCTTCCTGGACCAGGGATAGAATTCGGCGGCGGCGGCGGACGGAATCGATGACGCGCTGATGTGCCTGGATCAACTCGGCCCGGGCCGGGTCTGAAAGGCCTTCAATGCATTTGCCGAGTTCCGCCAATTCCCGCGGAATCTCTTCGTCTTCACCATCTGGAAATCGAGCATTACGAATCACGTGGCACTCTCCTGTCGCCCATTAGGAAGCGATTGATGATTCTGGGCATCACCGGGGGGAGAACGCAAGAGGCGACCTAATTGATTTACCGGCGAAGGGTTCCGTCGCAAGTCGAGTATTGATTCGGATTTCTGGGCAGGTCTGGAAATTGGCAATTCGACTAGCTGTCCGCGGCGAAGTCCATTAGAATTCAGGAGTTACCGCGAGAAACGGGCCTTCGACCTGCGTTGCCTTTTGGCAACGGGGCGATACGCGACGACTCCAGTCGAACTTTCGTGGACAACAAGATTTCCCCGATTTTTGATCGGGGGTATTCTTGTTGTAGCGATCAGATCGAACGGACCACAAAGGCGCAAGATGCGTACTGTAAGCACCGCACGGCTGCGGAATCAGCGATGGATCGGCCTGGCAGGGCTGTGCCTGGTCGCGCTTCTGTGCGTTCCGCGGATCGGGTTCGCCGGCCAGATTGAACTCGATTTCAACGGCCCCGAAACTTCGTGGGAGGTTCGCTGCATTCAACGCGAGGTCCGGCTGGAAACTCAGGAACGCCGTCGTGACGGGGCTCGACAGGGACAGGCGGAATTCGTACGAGTCAGGTCGGCGGTTGAGACATCGCCGATGCGTCTGGAACAGGCGATCTCGCCGATTCGCGTGCTGGACGAATTGACGGCCTCGCTGTGGTTCAAGGCCGATCGTCCGGGTGCGACTCTGGCGATTCGAGTTGCTTTTCGAGATGCGATCGATCCCAAGACCGGCACGCAATTATCCCTGATGATCCTGGGAGACACCTACGAACAGTCGGGCAAATGGCAACAACTGCGCGCCCGGACGACAGAGAAGTCCGTCGAAGATCAATTGCGGAAATTGCGAGCACGCAAGAAGGTCAAACTCGATCCGGCGACCATGTACGTCGACCGCATCGTCATTGGCTGGCAGTTGGTCGCAGGTGACAGTGAAATCCTGATCGACGACCTGGAAGTGGGCCCCGCCGTCCCCGTTGACCTTGCCAGCACCAAGCCGAACATTGAGCAAATGAGCGGACTCGCCGACCAACCGGGAGCGGCCACCGACTCTCGAGCGAGGGAACTGGTTCCGGTCGAGTTTCGGCTGAACAAGCTCCAGGTGGAGGGCAGGCCGTATTTCGTCCGAATGGCCAACCATCATGGTGAACGTCCCGACGTCGTTGCCGACGCCGGCATCAACACGCTCTGGGTGCCGGAACTGGAATCGATTACCAACACCGGTCAGTTCCGTGATCGTGGGATCTGGCTGACCGCGACGCCTCCCTATGCCAAGCGGGCCGATGGCGAACCACTGGAGTCCGACGATGCCAGCCTGCTGCCATTTGGTCAATCCACCTCCCCGGTCCTGTTCTGGACCCTGGGGGTACGGATGACGTCGGACGCAAAGCCGCGGCTGCAGCGCTGGACGGACCAGGTTCGCGATGCCGATCGAGCTTTCAAACGACCTCTGGCGGGCGATGTGACGGACGATGAACTGGTCGCATCGCGCCATCTGAATCTGCTGGGGCTCAGTCGTCACGTGCTGAACAGCGGGGTCACGTTGGCGGACTATCGCGACGAACTGATTCGTCGCCGCAATATCGCTCTTCCGGGGACGTATACCTTCACCTGGATCCAGACCGAGCCTGCTCCCGAATTAATGGAGATCAAGCATGCGGCGGATGAAACGCCGATTGTGGAGCCGGAACAGTTAACCGCGCAGGTCTATGCAGCGCTGGCGGCCGGATGCCGCGGCATCGGCTTCTGGAGTACGACCCCGCTGGATAGTACTGGACCCGGGGCTCGGGAACGGCAGTTGATGATTCAGCAATTGAACCTGGAACTTGGTCTGCTGGAAGGCTGGCTGGCCACGTCGTCCAGCGTTCAGTTGATTCCATTCACCGTAGAATTGCCCAAATCGAAGTCCGCCAGAAAGTCTGCAGAGCTCGATCAACGACGGGAGCGCGAGCTGTCCGCGGCATTGATCCGCTCGGACTTTGGCTACCTGCTGCTGCCGATGTGGCTCGAAGAAAATTCGCAATTCGTTCCCGCACAACTGGCCGCGAGCACTGCCACCGTGATCGTCCCTGTCGGAGGCGAAACGGCAACCGCCTGGAGAATCACCACGACGGGGCGGGTCCAAAACCTGTCGCGTGAGACCGTGGCTGGGGGTATCCGCATTGTCCTGCCAAACTTCGACCAGACGGCTGCGATCCTGATCACGTCAGATCCTGGAGTTGTGGATCAGATCAATCAGCGAATCGCCAACATTCAAGATCGCAGTGCGACCGCCATGGTGGAACTGTGCCGATTGAAGCTGGAGCGGGTTCGAAAGGTCGATCAGCAATTGCAGGCGCTGGGGGTGGGGCAGCCCGACGCTTACGAATTGCTGCGCAAGGCGAAACTGCAGTTCGACATGGCCGAAGCTCGACTGAAGCAGCAGGAATATCACACCGCCCGACAGTACGCGGACGTATCTTTGCGCTACGTGCGGATCCTGCAGCGGGCTCACTGGGATCATGCTGTCGCCAGGCTGCCGACGCCGGTTTCCAGCAGCTATGCACTCTGCTTCCAAACGCTGCCAGCTCATTGGAGATTGATCAAGGGCGTGGAAAAGCTGGGCAAGTCCAGTGAGCCGAACAAACTTCCGTCGGGTGATTTTGAAGATGTTGACACCTTGATCGCCGCCGGTTGGAAGCATGATCAGCATCCGACAGCCAACGTTCAATCGTCAGCGGAACTGCATCCGGTCGCCAGGCAAGGGAAGTCGTCATTGCGGTTGGCGGCGGAACCAACGATTAAAGAGCCGCATACATTTCAGTTTCAGTTTCCGCCTGTGGCGGTGACATCGCCACCCGTTTCCGTACACGCGGGTCAACTGGTTAAAATCACCGGCTGGGTTAAAACTCCGTATCCGATCGTTCGCAGTCTGGATGGTGCCATGATCTATGACAGCCTGCTCGGAAAGACCGGAGCCCTGCGAATCGTGAATTCGCCGGACTGGCAGCGATTCGAGATGTGGCGGGTGGTTCCGGAAAGCCAGCCAGTCACCGTCACCACCGAATTGCACGGATTGGGGGAATTGCTGCTGGACGACTTGCGCATCACGGCGGTGACGTTGCCGCACGAAGTTGCTGAAGCGCCGCGTCACATCGATCCGGAAGTCAAGCCGTCGCGGTTTTCGCCGTTGGATATCCGCCGCCTGAATCCGCTGCGCGATCGGAAATAAAGTCCGAAACGGCGATGACGCTGGAAACTGCCGGTTCAAAGTTGCCTTCATCGCTCCGCGTGAAGAGAGCCGAATGTTGGATCGACTGCCAACCCACGAATCGGAACAGATCAACAGACGTTCTGTCTGGAGTCGTCCCTGACGCCGGATCGATCGCAATACTCCCTATTGCCGACGAGCTCACAATTCGGAGGCGTCACAGGTGTCAGGAACAGGGCAGACACCTTTTTTCAAGGGCTGGTGGCGCAGTCACCGTCCCGCTCTCGACATTCGTGCTGCTGGAGAACAGAATGCCACAGGATTGGCTGCAATTGTCGGGGGCGTGGATTTGCCCAACAGCAGACTCCACGCCTGTGAATCAGGGGAGGAATCGGTCATGAAAACTCTTGCGCAAGTCATTTGCCTGATGTTGTTCATGGGAACGACGTATGGCTGGTGCCAGGATGATGTCAACGCCAGCAATGAAGAGGACGAGAAAATCCGCCGGCTGGTCGAAGAGCGCCGGCTCCTTGAAGCCGAACAGGCGAAGATTCCCACTTCGCTGGATCGCGGTGAGATGGTCAATCCTGAACTGCTGGATGTCGTGACCGACAATTCCATCGGTGTGCGGTTTGAGGAAAAAGACGCGTATTTTCGGATCCTGGAACTGGCCCGCAAGACGCCGCTGGCCGAGCAGGAAGAATATGCCCTGAACTTTCGCGAAGCACGGCGACTCAGCAATCCCAAGTATTCCCGGCTGAAACCCGAGAAGTTTCCGATCTTCGTCGACCTGTTCTTGTCCCCCGATGTGTACCGGGGTCGGCCAGTCACTTTGCATGGGGTGCTGCGCAAGTTGACCAAATTCGACCCGGGCCCGAATTCCCGTGATGTTGGTGAGGCCTATGAAGGGTGGGTCTACCCGGACGATGGGCAATCCAATCCCGCGGTCGTCATCTTTCAGAGTAAGCCGGACGGGTTGCAGGTCGGTGGCGACCTGTCGGAGGAAGTTCGCGTGACCGGCTACTTCTTTAAAATGTACGGCTACGAAGCACAGGATGTGGCCCGCAAGGCTCCGATGATCCTGGCGGGAGCGATTGAATGGAGACCGGGCCCCGGACCGTACGTGCCTCAAGCCCTCGGTCCTGAAGTCTACCTGGGTTTGACGATGACCATCTTCCTGGTGGGATTTGTGTGGTGGCAGAGTAATCGCCGGGAAATGACCAGTGCCATTCACCCCACGGAAGCCGACTTCCGCAGTTTTCCACCCATTGAAACGCCAACCAAATCCTCCTCGGTGGGGGAGAAGCTGACGGAAACCCATGACGAATAGGGAACGACCGTTGTCCTCTCCTCTGGAGCGCCCGATTCGATTGGTGGTCTTGATCTCGGGAGGCGGGACAACTCTGACCAATCTGGCCGCTCGTATTTCTGTCGGTGAGTTGGACGCACAGATCCCGCTGGTGATCGCCAGCCGTGCCGATTGCGGGGGAATCCAACGCGCAGCGGATGCCGGGCTGAAGTATGAAGTGATCACTCGCAAGTCCTGTGCATCGGTTCAGGAATTCAGTGACCGCATCTTTTCACTGTGTGCCGAGGTGCAGGCGGATCTGGTCGTCTGTGCCGGCTTCCTGGCAATGATTCAGATTCCGAAGCCGTTTGCGGGGCGAGTCATCAATATTCATCCATCGCTGATCCCCGCTTTCTGCGGAAAGGGGTTTCACGGACATCATGTGCACGAAGCCGTTCTGGCTCGAGGAGCCCGCGTGAGTGGCTGTACCGTCCATTTTGTCGATGACGAATACGATCACGGCCCAATCATCCTGCAGTCTGTTGTGCCGGTGGAGGACAACGATACTGCCGATTCACTGGCGGCTCGGGTGTTTGCGGCGGAATGCGAAGCTCTTCCCAAAGCGATCCAGTTATTCCAGTCTGGCTGCCTGGAAATCCGTGGTAGCCGGGTTCATCGACTGGCCCGATAAAAGCGAGTCCGACGGCTCGATCCTTCCATGAAAAAAACCTCACTCAGTTCAGTCGCCCCGCTCGCGGGGAAGGACGGGGTTCGTTAGACTTCCGTCCCTGTCGAATCGACTCGGTGTGGCTGGGAATTGGAGCTTCTGGTTCATGTGGCAATCGTTGCAGCGCCTGTCGCTGGGGATGTTTCTGATCCTGCTGGCATCGGCAGTTTTGTTGCTCTCTGAATCTTCCCGTCCCAAAGATCGGCAGCGCCCACCAGATGGGACGGCGGCGGCTCCCGCACGGGTGATGCGTGTGGCGATGTTTCAGATGGCGTCGCAGCCGATTCTCGATGAAGGGGCTCAGGGAGTGCTGGACGGCCTGCAGGAAGCCGGATACGTCGACAAGCACAAGATGCGTTTGACCCGTTTCAACGCCGAAGGAGATGTCGCCACCGGAAATGCCATTGCCCAGGAACTGGTCGGCGGCGAATACGACCTGATCATTACGCTGACCACCGGGGCGCTGCAGGCTGTGGCGAATGCCAATCAGTCGCGAAAAATCCCGCATGTCTTCGGACTGGTGTCGGACCCGGTCAAGGCGGGAGTTGGCATCGGCACCGGCCCCATGGAACATCCGGATCATCTGGTGGGGATCGGCACGTTTCCTCCCGTTGATCAGGCCCTTGAGATGGCCAAAAAGTTGAATCCGAAATTGTCCCGGATTGGACTGGCCTGGAATCCCGCCGAAGTGAATTCGGAAGTCTGCACGATCCTGGCTCGCGAAGTTTGCCAGAAACTCAAGATTGAACTGGTCGAAGCCAATGTCGACAGTACTTCAGCCGTGAAAGAGGCGATCGGTTCACTGCTGGATCGCCAGGTGGATGCCCTGCTCGTGGGTGGTGACGTCACGATGCTGGGGGCGATGGATGTCGTTGCGAAATCGGCAGCCGATGCCAGGATTCCGGTCTTCACCTGCATGCCCGGCAACGCTCTCAAAGGGGCGCTGTTTGATGTCGGTGCGAACTATTACGAAGTCGGACGAACGGTGGGGAAAGTTGCCAGTCGGGTCTTGAACGGCGAGTCGATCGCGAAGATCCCCGTGGAAATCGCGATTCCCCCGAAACTGTTCCTCAACACGCTGGCCTTGAAAAACTTGCGGGACTCCTGGCCGTTTCCAGCCGAACTGATCCAACAGGCCGATTCATACATCGACGAGCAGGGACGGCACGACAAGCCGAAAGCTTCCCAGCCGCTCAGCAAGAAATGGGAGGTTCGCATCCTGAGCTATGTCACGTCACAGGACGTCGACGAAGCGATCCGCGGCTTGAAAGAGGGGCTGACAAAGTCCGGGTTGGTCGAAGAGCGTGACTATGCCTTGAAAGTTTCCAACGCCCAGGGCGACATGGCAGTGCTGGCGGGATCGGTGGATGCCGCCATTTCGGATCATACCGACATGATCCTGACTGTTTCGACTCAGGCTCTGCAAGCTTCGATGCAGCGGGCGAAGGACATTCCGATTGTCTTCACGATGGTTGCCAACCCGTTTGCTGCCGGTGCCGGCAAATCGGATTCGGAACACCTGTCCAATGTGACCGGTGCCTATGGTGCCAACGATGTCCAGCGGATGATGCCAATCATTCGCCAGGTGCTGCCCGACGCACAGACGCTGGGAACGCTGTATGTTCCTGCTGAGATCAACTCTGTGTACAGTTACGAACTGCTGGTCGACGCCGCCAGGGCCGCCAAATATGAACTCAAAGCCGTCGGTGTCACCGCCACCAATGAAGTCCCCGATGGCGCCCAGTCGCTGTGTCAGATGCACCTCGACGCGGTCTGTCTGTCCAACTCGAACATTACCGGGGCGACTTTTCCGAACATTTCCCGCGTTGCCCGCGAGGCCAAATTGCCCGTCTTCGCCTTCATGGGAAGCACAGCCTCGCAAGGGGCGTCGATCGTCCTGACGCGTGATTACTACGATATGGGAGTGGATTCGGCCCAACTCGCCGCAAAAGTCATGCGTGGCAACTCCGTCGCGTCGATTCCGTTTCATCAGTCCACGAAGAGCAGGCTGATCATCAACGTGACCGCAGCTCGAGCCAGTGGGTTGACCTTGCCGGAATCGCTGCTGAAGTCCGCTGACCGAATCCTCGAGAAATGAACCCCGCGCGATTGTTTCAAGTCTCCTGATCACAGTCCGTACCGAAGTCCTTGATTCATAAATACCATGCAGATCATTACCGAAGATCACGGCGACATCCTTGAGATGCGAGTTGCCGGGCGGCTGGACAACGAATGGGCCGATCACCTGACTCAGGCGATTGACGAGGCGGTTCGCCTGGGATCCCATTCGGTGGTCTTGAACCTGACCGATGTGGTGTATCTCAGTTCCGCCGGAATCGGTGCGCTGGTGCGAGCTCACAAGCAGTTCCAGGCAATCCGGGGATTCTTCGGAGTCGGTGTGGCTCCGCCGCATATCGCCGAAGTGATCCGGCTGACAGGTCTGGCGAAGATGCTGCAGTGCGACATGACCCAGGTGCTGCAAAGTCGCGGTGGAGCCCGCAGCACACTTCAACCCATGTTCCGCGTCGCGGCCGAAGCGGGAATGGCCTATGAATTGTATGAAGTGGATCCCGGGGCCGTCCTGACGTGCGAAGTGATAGGGGATTCAACACGCCTGCCGCGGCAGTCGTATGCAGCGCGGGACTGTCACATGGTGGAGTTCCCCGCTGAGTCATTGGGACTGGGACTGGGGGCGTTTGGTCGCGACTTCGCCGACTGTGGGGATCGTCTGGGTGAATTCCTGGCCGTGGCCGGGGCGACCGCTCAATTACCAACGGGGGGAACCGGAAAGCCAGACTATCAGTTGGGTCAGGGGAAGTATGTCCCGCAGGTTCAGGTCGCGTACGGACTGAAATGTCGGGGCGGGATGCGCCAGATGCAGCGGTTCGAACCGGCGGACGAAGTGATCCGGGTGCCACTGTCAAAATTGGTGGACCAGTGCCTGACATTGAGTGAGACGGATCTGGCCGGGATGGTTTTCATTGCAGAAACATCCGGTCTGATCGGAACGATGCTGCGACGGGCACCGGCTGGCGAGGCGGAAGTCGACAAGCTGTCGCACCCCGAAATCCGCCGGTGGCTGTCGTTTTCGCCAGAGCGGGTTCACTCGCACTCGCTGGCACTGATCGTCGGAGTCGCCGCACGCGGGAATCCATCACACGGAGCCGCCGGGGATCTGGCACCGTTGCTGCGTTCGATGGGGCCGGGGACGGACATTTACGGACACTTTCATGCAGCGGTGTTTTCGTATCGGCCGTTCAAGAAGCGAAAGCTGGATCTGGCAGAAACGGTCGCGACCCTGTTTGAAACGGCAGATCTGCAAACGGTCATGCATTTGCTGAACGATGATCGCGAGATTACGGGTGGTGGCGAGAGTGAATTCTTACGCGGTGCCTGCTGGCTGTCGCCTATCACCCATGTCACAAGAGAAACACTGAAATGACGCAATTGATTGGTTCCTATTCGATGGGCCTGATCCTGTCGCTGCTGGCTGTGGGTGTCTTGATCAGCTTCCGAATCCTCGCCTTCCGCGATTTGACCGTGGAAGGTTCGATCACGCTGGGCGGTGCCGTCGCGGCGGCGATGCTGGTCAGCGGCTGGAACCCGTGGCTGGCGACGTTTGTCGCGTTCCTGGCCGGTGGCTGCGCGGGGGCCGTGACCGGTGTCCTGGCGACAAAACTCAAAATCAACGGGCTGCTGGCTGGGATTCTGGTGATGACCGCCCTGTACTCGGTCAATCTGCGAGTCATGGGAAGAAGTAATCTGCCACTGATGAACGAGAAATCGCTGATGACATTCGCCCAGCACCTTGGCACCGCCGAGCAACCGACTGCATCGGGGGGGACCTGGACCATCGGACGTTGGGTGATTCGAACTGCGGATTTGCGCGTGATTGGATTTCTGACTGTGGTCATTGGCTCTGTCGGAGCGGTGATGTACGCATTCTTCCAGACAAACCTGGGGCTGGCCATGCGGGCGACGGGGGATAACGAACAGATGATCTGTGCTCTGGGCGTGGAAGTCGGCTGGATGCAGACATTTGGACTGGCAATCTCCAACGGCCTGGTGGCGCTCTCGGGGGCCCTGCTCGTCCAGTACCAGGGGTATGCCGACGTTCAAATGGGAATGGGAATGGTGGTCTGGGGAATGGCCAGTGTCATCATTGGCGAATCTCTAGTGGGGTCTCGTCAAATCGGCATGCTGTTGATCGGTTCTGTCATGGGATCGGTGTTGTTTCGACTGCTTGTGGCCAACGCACTGCGTCAGGGTCTCAACCCGAACGATTTGAAACTGGCGACAGCGCTGTTCGTCTTGATTGCCCTGGTGGGACCAAGCGCCGTGGATGCGGCCAGCAAGAAGTTTCGGACGGCCGTCAAGACGTAACTGGCAGGGGCTCTTTGTTCGGCAAATACCTCCCAACCACATTCATCAAGCATTCCAGCGAGTCCGTCATGCTCGACATTGAACAGATCCGGAAGACCTTTCACCCGGGAACACCGAACGAGGTTCGGGCGTTGCAAGGTGTGGATCTGAAGATCGACGAAGGTTCGTTCGTCATCGTGATCGGGACCAATGGTTCCGGAAAATCGACGCTGCTCAATGCGGTCGCGGGATCGTTCTTCGTCGATACGGGCCGGTTGAAGCTGAACGGACAGGACATCACTCACTGGCCGGAACATCGTCGGGCCAGGTTCATTGGGCGCGTGTTTCAGAATCCCTTTACAGGAACGGCACCGTCGATGACGATCGCCGAAAACCTGGCCCTGGCGGCGCGTCGTGGTCGCATGCGGGGACTCGGTTGGGCTTTGAATCCGTCAATTCGCCACGAACTGTACGAGCGGGTGCGGGGAATGGGGCTCGGTCTGGAGAATCGACTGAACAATGCGATCGGCAGCCTGTCCGGCGGTCAGCGACAGTCGCTGACCCTGCTGATGGCCGGGTTGATCAAACCGGATCTGTTGCTGCTGGATGAGCATACGGCGGCCCTGGACCCGAAGAGTGCCGATCAGGTCATTCGCCTGACCGAGGAAGTCATTCGCCGCGACAAACTGACCACCATGATGGTCACTCATTCGATGCAACAGGCGGCGCACCTGGGAGACCGGTTGATCATGATGGTCCGCGGCCGGATCATTTACGATTTTCAGGGAGCTGAAAAACGCCGACTGACGCCGGAAGATCTGCTGGATCGATTTGACGAAGTTCGGCGATCCGACCTGCTCGATGAAACCGCCGCCAGCATGTTGCAGCGGCAATACGTGTGAACTGGGTGCGTTTGCTTCCTGGATGCGACAGCATTATTGTGCGGATTCATTTGAACCGGCCAATACGTCTCTCCTCGCGGAAAGTGCTCACATGCAGGTGGCGATTACCGATTTTTCCTTTCCCACGCTCGAAATCGAAGAGGCCATTCTGACGGCTCAGGGATTTGAGGTTGTCAGTGGTCAATGCAAGACGACAGAAACCCTGGCCCCGCTTGTGCGGGATGCGGATGCCGTCATCACCCAGTTCGCCCCCATCAATTCCGATGTCATTTCGGCCATGCAGAAGGCGCGTGTCATCGTCCGGTACGGAATCGGGGTCGACAATGTCAACCTGGAAGCCGCCAGGCTGAAGGGGATTCCGGTCTGCAACGTGCCGGACTACTGCATCGACGAAGTGGCCGACCATACACTCGCGTTCATCCTGGGGGTGACCCGACAAGTCGTGTCGAATACGATGCACGTCCGATCCGGTCAATGGGGCCTGGCATTTCCGCTGGACCAGATGCGGACGTTGCGCGATCTAACGGTCGGCATCGTCGGTTTCGGGCGCATCGGCCGCGAAGTCGCCAGCCGCCTGGCTGCGTTCAAATGCAAGCGCCTTGTGTTTGATCCGGTCGTAAAGCCCGATGTCATCGAAGCAGCGGGATGCGTTCCAACCGATCTGAATGGCATCATTGCCCAATCGGACGTGTTGTCCCTGCACTGCCCATCGACGGCTCAAACCCGCCGATTGATCAATGCCGAATCCATCAACACGATGAAACGGGGAGCGATCCTGGTAAACCTGGCCCGCGGAGATCTGGTGGAAACGGCGGCCCTGGTGGCGGCGCTTAAGTCGGGGCAACTGAGTGCCGCCGCCATTGATGTCTGTGATCCAGAGCCGATTCCGGCGGACAGCCCGCTGCGTCAACTGCCCAATGTCATCGTCGCGTCACATGTCGCTTCGGCCAGCGTCAAGGCGGTACGGACGTTACGCGAAACGGCGGCAGGCCTGGCCGCCATGGCACTGCGGGGTGAAAAGCTGCCAAACGTCGTCAACGGCGTTTCGTGACGATGCCGGTGATTACTGGAATTCTGGAATTGTGTGGTGAAGGGAACCGATGTCCACGCGCGTTTCTGTTGCAGATTTGCAGGCGTTTTGTGTCGAGGCGTTGCGTCGTGTCGGTGCGAAGGATTCGCACGCTCGAACGGTCGCCGAAGTGCTGGTGATGACCGATACGTGGGGGACGTTCACTCACGGGACCAAGTTGCTGCGCGACTATTGTAAACGAGTCAAATCCGGCGGTCTGCGATCCGATACTGATCCGGCAGTCGTGGCGAGTGGTCCCGCCTGGGCGATTGTCGACGGTGGTTCCTGCCTCGGGCACGTAACGTCTGTCTTTGCGATGCAGCAGGCGATCCAGCGGGCGAAACAGACCGGGATTGCCTATGTCGGCGTCCGGAACTCGTGTCACTTCGGCGCGGCGGGCTACTACGCATGGCTGGCGGCGAAGGAAGGCCTGATCGGCGTTTCGATGGCAAACGACATCCCCAGCGTTGCTGCCGCCGGATCCCGCCGATCGGTCACCGGCAGCAATCCGCTGGCGTACGCCGTTCCCACCGGCCAGGGAGATCCAATCCTGCTCGACATCGCCAGCAGCACGGTTGCTGGCGGGAAAGTATACGCGGCCTATCAGCGGGGAGAGCCGATCCCCGGCAACTGGATTCTGGACGAGGAGGGGCATCCTTCGACCGACAGCAGCCTGTACCCCGCCAAGGCGGCCCTGACACCGCTGGCCAATCACAAGGGATACGGAATCGCCCTGTTGATCGAAACCCTCAGCGGCCTGCTGACCGGGGCGTCGATCACGTGGCAGGTGGGCAGTTGGATTTGGGGCGATTCCACTCAGCCGACCGGACATGGGGCCGCTTTCATCGCGATCGATATCGCCACAATGGGGCCGCGGGACGTGTTCGAGCAGCGCATCACGGGTTTGATCCAGGAAATTCACGCGGCCCCGACGGCGGATGGGGTCGAACGAGTCCTGGTCCCACACGAACGGGAATGGAATCTGCGCCGCCAGGCGCTGGTCGAGGGAATTCAGTTACCGTCCGATGTGGTCGGCAAACTCGCCGGACTGGCAGACGATATTGATCTGCATCCCGCCTGGTTGCCGCGCGTGTAATTCAGGTCGAAGTCGGTTCCAATTGATTCCACACCTTTGCAACACAACTTGGTGAGACATCCAATGAAGCGAACGCTGCTCCGTTCCTGGCTGGTCCGTTCTCTGCTGGTATTGATTGCGGGTGCGTCTGTGGCGAGCGTAGCCTCGGCCCAATTGAGGCCGGACGAGGTCCAGGACCTGACCCTGTTGATCTCGCCGGACCGGCCGTGTGTCTGGCCGGTGGGGATGACGCAACATGTGGTGGTTCCCAGTCGCACGTTTGGCCCCGGTCCCTACCATCGGGATCTGATCGTGATCGACGAACATACCGGAACCCAGTGGGACGCACCGGCTCACTTTGTCCCACCGCCGAATTCGGGATTGCCGGGTGCCGGGCCCAATGGCTTGATCACGGGTGAAAAAGTTCCCGCGTGGCAATTCTGTGGCGAAGCGTGTGTCATCGACATTCGCCAGCATATTGACGAAGCCCCGGATGGCGAAAGCTACCTGATTCGCCCTGAAACCGTGTATGCCTGGGAAAAACAGAACCGCCCGCTGAAGTTCGGGGATGTGGTCCTGTTCCGCAGCGAGTATTCCGACAAGTACTACAAGCCATTCCCGGCGGGGGAACGATTCGTCACCACGGCACTGCGCAAGGAAACCCCTGGATGGCCGGCGCCGACTCCTGAAACGATGGCCTATCTGGGTGAAAAGGGTGTGATGACGCTGGGGTTGGATGGTGCCAGCATGGGGCCGATCCCGAATCTGGCCGTCGCCACTCACCAGGCGGGAGGCAAACTGGGAATGATCTGGACGGAATGCTCGACGAATCTCGGATCACTCCCCACAACCGGTGCCTTCACGGCGTTGCTGGTCGCCAAGCATGCGGGGGGCTCGGGGGGAGAATGCCGGGGGATCGGCATCACCGAGCCGAAACTCGCCGCCCGCCTGAATGAGAGCGCCCGCCATAAGCGAGTGGCCGATCTGTCGGTGACGCTGGACGAAGACTTTCCCGTCACCTGGCCCGGATATGGCCCCGGCGATGAAGCCAGTCGCTACGTGGCCAAGACACTGAACGCCTTCAGCAAGGCGCGCGGCCCCTACTTCGCCAAGACCCATCTGCTGGATGGCCAAGCCGGTACGCATGTCGTCCTGCCCAGTTATTCACTGCCTCCCGAAGGCTTTGACAACGCGCGGTATTCGGCCGATGTCCAGGCGTCGCTCAAGAAGTACGAAGGCAAGTACGGCGCACGTGCCCATAGTGCAATGACCGCTGCTCAGGCACCGCTCCATCAGATGATGGGGGAAGCCCATGTCGTTGATATCCGGAAGCTCGTTGGATCGACGAAGGCGGGTGACTGGCCCGCCTCGCCAGCCATCACGGCGGAACTGCTGAAGCAGCACGATGCCTCTCGTCCGTTCAAGCCGGGGGAGGTGGTGATTTTCTATTCGGGGTACTCAGATCAGCATTTCAAGCCGTTACCGGAAGCTCCAGAGCTGGATGGACTGTTTGCGGCTCCGCTGGCGGGCAAGGCAGAAGGGTGGCCAGCCCCGACTGCCGAAGCGATCGCCTTCCTGGCGGACAAGGGAATCCGCTGCATCGGGACAGACGGCCCGACGCTCGGGGGAGTTGATCGTGAAAACGCCCTGATGGTCTATTGGCTGGCGGCCAGCAAGGGGATCCTGCCGGTCGAATTCCTGACGAATGTCGGTGCGATTGACGGCAAGGCGGCATACTTCCTGTTCGCCCCGATCAAGATCCAGGGGACGCGCGGCGGATATGGCCGGGCGCTGGCACTGTACTGAGTTTCGATCGCGCTGATCGTGCGTGAACCCGCAGAACCGTCGCTCCCTTCGTCAGGCCTGAAATGTCCACATCCACAACATCCAACGGAATCCCCCCCTGGGACGTCGCCGAACTGCCCGAGCCCAAACCGCTGGGACTGCGCAACTGGGCCAGCTTTATCGGTCCCGGCATCGTCATGATGGGGATCCAGATCGGCGGCGGCGAGTGGCTGATGGGGCCTTCCATCACCGCCAAGTACGGCGGCGGGCTGATGTGGCTGGCGACCATCGCCATCATCGCCCAGGTCTTCTACAACATCGAATGCGGCCGTTACGCGCTGTACTGCGGCGAGCCGATTTTCACCGGGTTCATGCGGTGTGCGCCGGGACCTGGATTCTGGATCAGCGTGATGGTGGTCATGAACGCGGCATCGCTGATCCCGGGACTGTCGTCCCACGGTGCGACCATGATCGCCTCCATCTACCTGGATCGGCCCCCGACAACGGCCGACAGTTGGTTGATCGATCCGTTGGCCTATGGATGCTTGTTCGCGGTCGCCCTGCCGGTGTTGATCGGCGGCAAAGTCTACAACATGTTGCAGGCAGTCATGACGGCGAAGGTTGTGATCGTGCTGGGGTTCTGCCTGATCATGGGAGTCACCTGCGTCAGCTATACCAGTTGGTGGAATGTCTTCAGCGGATTCGTCAAGTTCGGCAACGTGCCGGTCGAGAACGCCGAGGGTAAAGAGGTTGTCGTGAACGCGATCAGTCATCGGCTGGAAACCGGCGAATGGCCGTTGGTTTCCGTCGCCAGCATTGTCATGCTGGGATCGTTCGCTGGTTACGCGGGGGGCGGAGGCCTGTCCAATTCCACCTACAGCAACTTTGTCCGGGACAAGGGATGGGGGATGGGGATGCAGGTGGGAGCCATTCCCAGCGCCGTCAGCGGCCGGAATGTCTCGCTCAGTCACGTCGGTAAGATCTTTGACTTGACGACGGACAACCTGAGGCGCTGGAAAGGGTGGTGGAAATACATCCTGACGGATCAGGTGCTGGTCTGGGCGCCGGGATGTTTCATGGGGATGGCGTTGCCCGCCCTGCTGTCGATGCAGTTCGCACAGTATTCCACGATCCCGGAAAACACCCAGGTGGCCCAGGCGATCATCACGTCCGATGGAATTCGCCACGCAGCCATGTTCCCGCCGGTGATCGCCAAGGTGCTGTGGATCATCGCTCTCTTCACCGGGATGATGGTGATGCTGCCGAGCCAGATGGCGATTGTCGATGACTTCAGCCGCCGCTGGACCGATGCCATCTGGACTGCGAATACACGCGTCCGCCGCACGATGAAGCCGCATCAGGTCAAGTGGATCTACTATTCGATCCTGGGGGCCTATGTGTTGTGGTCGTTCCTGTTTGCCTACCTGTTTCGTTCGGCTCCACGACTGATGACCGACATCATCGCCAACCTGAATAACGTCGCCCTGGGATTGACCAGCTTCCAACTGCTGTGGATCAACCATACGCTGATCCCCAAGGTGCTGCGACCGCGCTGGTATCACACGTCAGGAGTGGTCATGTGCGGACTGTTTTACCTGGGCTTGTCGATATTGGTGTTTGTCTTCAAGATCTGGCCAATGATGGCGGCGAACTGATTTCTCGGGCGAGGATGACCATGAATCTGTTTGATCTTTCCGGCCGAGTGGCCGTGGTGTCCGGGGCTGCCCAGGGTTTGGGACAGGCCACGGCCCTGGCATTGGCGGACGCAGGCTCGGATCTGATGCTGGTGGATCGGAATCTGGACGGTGCGAACGCCACGGCCGAAGACGTGCGCCGCATGGGACGCAAGGCGATCGCGGTCAACTGCAATGTTTCCGATCCGATGGCGATTGCCGAACTGTTCCGCCAGGTCGATGCGGAGTTTGGTCGAGTCGATTTCCTGGGGAACATCGCCGGAGACGGGCATCTGGCCAGACCCGAGGATCTGACGATCGAAGACTTGCATCGAGTCCTGCAGAATCTGGTCGTCGGACGGTTTTCGATGTGCCAGGAAGCGGGACGACGGATGCTTGCTCAGGGCCGGGGTTCGATCATGAACATCGGATCGCTGGCCAGTTCCACGGCGCTGGGACGCGGGCACATTGCCTACAGCATGGCGATGGGGGCCGTCATCCAGATGACTCGCGAATTGAGCACCGAATGGAGTTATCGCGGGGTGCGTGTCAATGCCGTCACTCCCGCCCAAGTCACCAATCCCAGCCTGACCGCCCGGATGGAACAGGATCCGACTTTGGAAGGTCGGTTCCTGAAGGGGATCCCCGCCGGTCGTCTGGGACAACCGAAAGACATCATGGGGCTGGCGGTCCTGCTGGCGTCCGACGCTTCTGAATGGATCACGGGAGCAATCATTCCCATGGATGGCGGCAATCTGGCGATGAACGCCGGTGGTACGCCGGGACATCAGCAAGCCACTGTACAAACCTTTCGTGCAGAATCGGAAAGAAACAAGTAATGCCTGTTGAGACATCTCTGCCAGCCCGGTCCGTGGTTCTGTCGTTGTACCGGACCATGCAAATCATCCGTCAGACTGAAGAAGAATTGGCGCGGTGCCACCAGCGCGGCCTGATCCACGGCGCGTGTCACACCTATGTCGGTGAAGAAGCGATCGCCAGCGGAGTGGCGGCTCACTTACGTCGCGAGGATGTCGTTTTCAGCACGCATCGCGGCCACGGACATGCCCTCGCCAAGGGGATGCCGCCCAAAGAACTGATGGCCGAACTGTTCGGACGCCAGACGGGCTGTTCACGCGGCCGCGGGGGCAGCATGCATTTGTTCTCACCAGAAGTCGGCATGATGGGGACCAGCGGGATCGTCGGCCCCTGCATCCTGCAGGCGTGTGGCGGAGGTTACAGCTTTAAGCTGATGAAGACAGACAACGTTGCCGTGGCGTTTTTCGGAGATGGCGCGACCAACAACGGAGCATTTCATGAAGGCCTGAACATGGCCAGCATCTGGAAACTGCCCGTACTGTTCATCTGCGAAAACAACCAGTTTGCGACGGAAGTTCCGTTTTCCTATGCGGCGGGAAACCCCGATGTCGGCAGTCGCGGTGCGGCTTACGGCATGCCGGGATTTACGCTCGATGGCAACGACGTCCTGGAAATCCACCGAGTGGCCGGTGAGGCCGTTCAGAGAGCTCGCACGGGCGGCGGACCGACGCTGATCGAATGCAAGACATATCGCACGCGGGCGCATGCCGAAGGGATGGGCGACTTTACCTATCGCACGCGTGAGGACGTGGAAGAGTGGAAACAGAAATGCCCGATCAACCGCCTGCGGCGGACGGCAGTGGAATCCAGCCAGGCCAGCGCCGCCGACTTTGATGCGGTCGAAAGCGAAATCACCACCCTGGTGAAGGATGCCCGCGATTTCGCGGAGGCCAGTCCATGGCCGACGGCGGAGTCGGCTTCGCGGAATGTCTACTCCGAAGGGGCGGCAGCGGCGATCGCGGCCCCGCCTCCTGCCACTCGCAGCATCACATTCACTCAGGCAACCCATGAAGCCCTCGCGGAAGAAATGAAAGCCAATCCGCTGATCTTCGTCATGGGTGAAGGGATCGGAATTCGCGGCGGCAATTTCAAAACAACGGCAGGCCTGTACGATCTCTATGGCCCCGAGCGGTTGTGCGACACTCCCATCTGCGAACGCGGCTTCGTCGGTTTGGCCTGTGGTGCCGGGATGACGGGGACCCGGCCAGTCATCGACTTCATGTTTGCGGACTTCGTGCTCGATTCCGTGGGCGAAATCATCAACCAGATCGCCAAGATGCAATACATGAGCAGCGGCCGCTTGAAAATGCCTGTACTGCTGCGAGGCTGCATCGGCATCGGCCACTCAGCCGCCACGCACCATTCGGGCAACTATTATGGCATGTACGCTCAAGTCCCCGGCCTGCGCGTCGTCGTGCCGTCCACGGCCGCGGACGCCAAGGGACTGCTGAAGCACGCCCTGCGGTGTGACGATCCCGTGCTGTTCCTGGAGCATCGCGAAATCCTGTCGATCAAGGGGCCGGTGCCAGACGGAGACTATGAGATCGAATTCGGCAAGGCCGCGATCGTTCGCCCGGGAACCGACGTGACCGTGGTTGCTCTGGCTCGGATGGTGCATCTGACGCTGTCGGTGTGTGACGACCTGCAGAAGTCCGGCATCTCGGTGGAACTGGTCGACCCGAGAACGGTGTCGCCGCTGGATGTCGACACGATTCTGCAATCGGTTCACAAGACCGGTCGACTGCTGATCGTGGACGAGGCCTTCGGCCCCTGCAGCATCGCCAGTGAAGTTTCAGCGCAGGTCGCGGACCGGGGGTTCAACGATCTGGATGCCCCGATCAAGCGAATCAACGGCGCGTTTACGCCAACTCCCTACAGCCCGACATTGGAAAAGGTCGTCATCCCTCAACCGGAAGATATCGCCCGGGCAATCCGCGAACTGATGGCCGAATAGTCTCCTGGATACTGTCCCCTCTCGGGGAATCGCCTCGAACGAGATCAACAACCGCCGCTGGAGTCCCGCATGGCCTTTGAGATCACAATTCCGCGACTCGGTTGGTCGATGGAAGAAGGTACGTTTGTACGCTGGCTGAAAAAAGACGGCGATGTCGTCAAACCCGGGGACGCGGTGTTTGAACTTGAAGGCGAAAAGGCGGCTCAGGACATCGAAGCGGTCGATGGTGGGATCCTCAGGATACCTGCCACGGCCCCGCAGCCGGGAACGGTGGTGGCCGTTGGAGCGATCATCGGATATCTCGTAGGCGATGGTGAACAGATCCCCGGACCTGCGGGCGCTTCGGCACCTGTGCAGACCGCACCTGTTGTCGCCGCGCCAGCGCCCGCCCCGGCCGCAGCCCCATCCGTCCGCCGAATGGCTCGCGAACTGGGTTTAAATCTCGCCGACGTCACGGGAAGTGGCCCGGCCGGGCGGATTACCGCCGCAGACCTGCGTCCCGCCAGGCCCGCGGCGGAAGCACTTGTCAGCGTCCGTTCCCGTATTGCCAGTCCGCGAGCACGACGGCTTGCCCGCGAACTGGGAGTTGACTGGACACGACTACCGGGCAGTGGGCGGGGCGGTCGGGTGCGGGCACAGGATATCATGTCCGCGACTCCGGCAACCGGCGCTGCCACGACAGCATCGGTCACGGTCCCCGGCGCAACGATTCCCATCAGTCGGCACCGGCGAACGATTGCCGATCGGATGACCTACAGTCGACAAAACACGGCCCCGGTGACTCTGACGACGCGAATCGATGCCACGAATCTCGTCAGCCTGCGGCAACAATTCAAAGCCGCGGGAGGCGACGTCGTTCCCTCATTTTCCGACATCGTGATCAAGCTGGTTTCGATGGCGCTGGAAAAACAACCGCTGATGATGGCTCAATGGGCCGGTGAACAGTTGGTGATTCCAGAACAGATCAGTATCGGGATGGCCGTCGATACTGATGCGGGACTGCTGGTCCCGGTCGTGCGCGATGTTCCCTCGTTGTCGCTGATGGATCTGTCCGTCGCGTCCGGAGACCTGATCGCCCGGGCGCGAACCGGTCAACTGAAGGCCGGCGATATGCAGGGGGGCGTCTTCACCGTGACGAATCTGGGAGCGTTCGGCATCGATGCGTTCACACCGATCATCAATTGCCCCGAGGCGGCGATCCTGGGACTCGGTCGAATCCGTCGCGAACCGGCCGTCGTCGACAATCAGATCGTTCCCCGCGACCAGATGAGCCTGAGTCTGACATTTGATCACCGCCTGATCGACGGTGCGCCAGCCGCACGATTCCTGCAGACGATCAGCCAGGCCCTGGAAACGCCGTCCGCCTGGCTGTTGAGCAGCCCCTGAGCGATTCTTGCTCCGCAGGGGGCCTGTTCGGCTTTTTCCCCGAAGGGGAAGAATCGCATGTCACAGGGTGCGCTTCGCACCCTGTGAAGCTGACGCAATCATTTCAAGCGTTCGCGATTCTTCCGCCATTCGGCTGGAATCCCGGATTCACCGTGCGACAGGGCGACGATGCCGCCAATGATCGCGCAGTTGGTATCAATATCGCCGTGCACTCGAATTGCAGTCCAGATCGCTTCGGGATAGTTGTCCAAGTGTGCGGCCGCCACCCACAGGCAGAACGGAACCGTGTCCGCGGATGTGATATTCGAACCGTCCCCCAGCTCTTTGGCCGCGTCGAATTCCCACTCATCGAGCGGGATCGTCAAGGCGAGTTCGATGCCTCGGCGGGTGGCACCACGAGGAGTCAGATCCAGGGCTGCCCGTAACAGATCCGTTCTTGGCAATTTCCTGCCCGATTGATCCCAGTTCCAGGCCCACGCCGCCGCGACAGAGACGGCAATCGCGCCGGCTTGTCCGTCCGCGTGCGCATGAGTCACTTCGGCCGACAGTGCCGCCTGCGAAACCACCTGAGACAAATCGTCGGCGAAATAGGCACCGACCGGTGCGGCCCTCATTGCACCGCCATTGCCATATGATCCCGCTCCATTGAACAGTTCGCGGGTTCTGACGCACCAGTCACCACCGCGATGAATGTCATGCAATAGTTCGTGCTGCGCAGGGCCGTAACCGCGGTCCTGGTCATCCATATACCGGCGGGCGAAAACCCGAGCCAGATCGTCCTGATCGATTTGACCATGTCGCTCCAGAACCTCCAGGATTCCCAGCGCCATCGCCGTGTCATCGGTCCAGCGCCATCGTCCGTCGGGAACAATCCGCTTCAGTAAACAGGCATCTCGAATCCATGGCGAAAAGAAGCGTTCTCCGAGCGCATCGCCAATCGACAGACCTTCCAGAGAAAGACGGGCACGTCTCAATTGCACGGAAGCAGGCCCAGTGTCATTCATGTCATCGGTCCTGAGGATGGCAATCAATCGCGGGGATCTCAAACGGTGACGCCACCCGGACATTCCGTGGAATCACCCGCATTCCTCGCCATCCTACACCGCCTCCGGCGCGCCGCAATGATGGCAGTGCTTCAGCATGCCAGAACACTGCCGGTACCAGCGTTCAGACGATGCCAACACCAAAGTTGTCTTCGTCCTTGGCACTGCCACCATTGCCGATCCAGGCCATGCGGGATGAGCTTTCGCCTTCGGCCAAGGCGGGAGCCATGTGCGGATGTTGTGGAGCGGTGGCCGAGTCGCGGCGGCGGATGGCATCACCGACAGACAGGATCATCGGTTCGCCGCCACCGTCTTCGTCTTCACCCAGACGCGCGTAATTGTCTTCGCCGTAGTCGTCGTACGTGCAGATGTAACCGGGCAGGCGGGATCGTTCCAGTTCTTCGCCATAGGCAATGACCACCCGATGCTGGATCATCTCACGGCAGTCGGAATTGATGGGGTGAGCGATGTCAGCGTAGAGCCGTGCTCGGCCATCGTCACCCTTCTCGGCCCGGTCTTCGTGCAGCCGGGTCCCGCATTCACTGCAGAAACGGGATCTCAGATAGTTCTTGCCTGAACAGCGGGGGCAGCGGTCTGTCAGTTTGCGACTGGGCATCGCCACAAACGAGCCGCGGGTTCCCTGAATGATCTTCAGGTCGCGAATTACAAAACAGTGATCGAATGTCACAGAACAGAATGCCTGCAAACGATCGTTGGGATCGTTCATCAGCTTGATGCGAATCTCGGTGATCTCCACGGTCTGACTCCTTTTGCAACCGGTGTCCAGTAGACGGTTCCCTGTCTCAAGCCTGCCTCACCTGCTGTAGTATTAGGCGTTTCAACGCACCGCATCCTCGCGGTTTACGAAGTCCGTCCACTATGGACAGCTCCGCACAACCTGAACCCAGGGGACCCCGGCCGACTTCAAACGGCTGGCAACCCCGATCGCGTGGCGACGGGACCGGCATACACCAAAGTATGACGACCCGCTGCCACTCATCTGGTGACCGACGACTGATTCCTGCTCAAACAGCGACCGAAGTCGTCGCACATCGCTGCTGAGCGTCTCCGCGGGAGCCTGCAATCCGTTATGCAACCTCTGCGCCACCCGGCCAATCATGCCGGTTTGCAGGGCCGTCAAAAATCGTTCGGCACTTTGCCCCGAGGTGTCAGGATGGCAGCCCCGATAAACTGCCGGTGTCGATAGACCGCTCGCTGGCTTGGCGATGACCAGGTGCAGAGCGGTGGAAACCCGAACAGGTTCGAGGATTTCGCCGCGGCCGGTACACAGCGCAACTGTTGATTTCCCTAGAAAGAATGGGATATCGCTTCCCAAGCGCCCTGCCAGTTGAAGCAACTCATGCTTAGGCAGTCCCAGTCCCCACAGTCTGTTCAGACCCTCAAGCGTCGCTGCGCAATCGCTGGATCCGCCCCCCAGTCCGGCGGACGAGGGAATTCTTTTTATCAGGGAAATCCGGGTGCCGTGACGGCAACCCGCATGTTCCTTAAGCAACATCGCCGCGCGAACGACCAGATTGGTCGGACCGGCAGGGGCTTCCGAGCGGATCGCTCCATGGCTTGAACGCGGAAACGCATCAACAACGTTCAGTTCAATGGTGTCAGATGCGATCGGCTGAAACGTCAAAGTGTCATACAGATTGACGGCCGCCATGACCGATTCGATCTCGTGGAACCCATCGCTCCGCCGTGCCACAATGCGCAAAAACAGATTGAGCTTGGCAGGAGCCAGCACAATCAGGCCACGGTCGGAGGTACTGCAGAGCATTGTGGTCACATCCTGTGAACCTGCTCGCTTGCGAGTGCGATTGTTGACGGCAACAGACAAATGAAAAAGGGGGCGATGCACTCGAACAACGGACGGGAATGGTGAACACTCGTGAGAAGATTGACGGAACGGCAAAGGATCCTCTTCCACGAGACGCCAGAATGCTAAGTTGCGCCAGCTTGTGCGTCAATACCGGTTTTGGGAACGCACACCGTCCGACGCCAGTGGGAAGCGCGCTGCATTCATGATTCGTTGCCACGCCGCACCCCACCAACAGTGTTCGACAGAGAGTTTTGGGCTTTGCGAGGTCTGAGCAATGCTACCCAGTCGCGACGATGCCGGCGTCCGCCGGGCATCGGTCCGGGCAAATCTCAGCTCACCAAGCGCGATTGACCAAATCTCGCCGATTCGATAAATCAACCGCCTCTGTCCCCATCCAATTCCTGGCTTTGTTTCTACTCGTCATCCCTCAATACAGGAGGATTGCGATGAGCGTCCGTCATTGGCTATGCGGTTTTACCTTGATCGCTTCCGGTACCTGGTGCCTGGCGGATGAACCGGCGAAAGAACCGGTGCTGGGGCGTGCCGAACCGATCGGGATACTGACCGTGGAGATCGTTCACGTGCAGTCGCCCGGCCACGCTACGCATTCGGCCAAGGCATTGACGGCCGCCGAAAAAGCCGTTGTTCAATGCATGATTCCGGGGCTTCTTCCTGTGAATCCGGCCGTCGTCCAAGTCGGTGGCAGCATCGCCGTGGTCAGTCAGACGGCATCATCCGGTGCGGCAGCGCCGCAACCCACGGGAATCATCCAGCGCCATCTGCAGCAGGCCGTTCATTTGCTGGATGCTGCCGGACTGGCGGAGGACGCCATGAAGGTGAACGCCATCCTGATCGGGGCTGAATCCAAACTGAATGAATTTGAAGCCCGGCACCGCGATCGGCTGGCCCTGGCCATGAAACGTGCGGAACTGGAAAAGTTGATCCGCGACATCGAACATCTGAATTCACGGATTGCGAGTGCGTCGGAACCGTTGAACGGTTCCGAAGATGAACCGGTGATCCTGCCGGTGGACTTCCAGGTTCCGTCTGTGGGCTCGTCCCTGCGGCCTCAATAGCCCTGGTCGGGAGTGCGACGAAAGGTCTGACAACGATCAAGACTCCGAGCGTACAGTGTCTCGCTCCGGCGAATCCCCGTTTGGAGAATCGTCGTCCGGCAGCGGAATCTCACCCGGCGGGCGGGGGCCCAGATACTGGAAGTAGTGGCATTCGATCCGCCCGTTATAAAGCTTCCGGCGGCGATCGGCCTTGCGTCGAAAAAACCGCTCAAACCCCGGGTGCGACGTCAGCACGTAAATCGACCATGTTTTGAGCGGTTCAAATGCATCGGCCATGTCGTCATAGATCTCCCCCGCGGATTCATCATCTTCCAGTCGAATCCCGTAGGGCGGGTTGGTGATCACGCAACCGTATTCACGAATTGTTTTCAGTTCCAGGACATCCATTTTCCGGAATTCGATGTCGCTGCTGACACCGGCTTCGGTCGCGTTTTTCTCCGCGATTCGCAATACCCGACCATCAATGTCACTGGCGTGCAAGGCAAACTTTGGCTTGGGGCCCTGGCGATCCTTGACTTCATCCCGCGCCTGTTTCCAGTGATCACGCGTGATCTGCGGCCACTGTTCACACTGAAAGGCGCGATTGGCACCGGGAGCCTTGTCCCGGGCGATCATCGCCGCTTCGATGGGAATCGTCCCCGATCCGCAGAATGGATCCAGGAACGGGCGATCCTTGTTCCAGAAGCTAAGCAGGATCAGTGCCGCCGCTGTCGTTTCCCGCAGTGGTGCCGCCCCCGCTTCAGGACGATAACCCCGCTTGTGCAGGCCAGCGCCCGAAGTGTCGATGCTGATCGTGACCCAGTCTTTCAGAATCGCGACCTCAATGGGATACTCTGGACCATCCTCGTTGAACCAGTGCCGCTGATAGTCCTTCTTCAGGCTCTCCACGATCGCCTTCTTGGTCACCCCCTGGATGCTCGGTTCGTTGTGCAACTGTGATCGAACGGACTTGCCGCTGACCGGAAACCTGGCATCCGCCGACAGCCATTGGGACCACGGCAACGCCATCACCTGCTGAAACAGGGCCTCGAAATCGTGTGCGGGAAAGCCGCCGACTTTGATGAGGAGCCGATCGGCCGACCGGAGCCACAAGTTGCAGCGACAGATGGCCAATTCGTCTCCGACGAAGGTGACACGGCCATCCTCCACGCGTTGTTCGTGGTAGCCCAGACTGGCCAGTTCACGGGAGACGACCGATTCAATTCCAAATGCGGCGGTGGCGATCAGTTCAATACGGCTCATGAGATTCAGTCAATCAAAACTCGATCAGCGGCCGGAAATTCCGCCGCGCGGCACGAGGATCTGTCGGATCAATTGTGGGAGAGCAAATGGCGGCCACGGTGGACCGCGAGATCAAGTCAGGATAACGCAATCAGGACTCAAACACCAATGCACATTCGCCCTTGTTCAGGGCAAATGGCATTTTCAAAAGGCGGTCTTTCAGACGCGGCTGTCGTAACACACGTAGCCAAAGCACCTGCCGCGGCTTGGATCATGGCGATGAATGATCGTGTACAACTGCCACTTCAGAAGGTCGCTTCGCGGGCCGCTTAAACAACTCGGGGGCAATCCCCGCGTCCCCAGCCTTCGAAACGAGTTTCCAGACGTCGCCGTCGACGGAAATCCTGGTCTTTGTCTCAATCAACGTGAGCAAGTACTGTCGCGACTGACCCATACAGAACGGGCACTTGAGCAATTCGACCAGTTCGACCGTTTCGACCGCTTCGGGAAATGCCGCGAAGGCGGAAATCAACCCGAGCAGCAAAGGATCCGTCAATCGATCGAGCGTACCAATGCGGCCGATAATGCGGGAGCGCGCCCGGTCGACACCGGATTGTGGGATGCGGGGGGCCAATTGCTTGATTCCATTCAGCAGAACTTCCAGCGTATCGGGATCGAGATCTGCCGACAGTGCATCCAGCAGATGTTCCAGCGCGTCGAGTGTTTGAGTTGGCTGTGACGCCACGGCCAGCGCCACCGCAGCATGACACAGGGCCGGACGCGCGGCAACGCTGGCCTGGTTCCTGTTCGCCGCCAGGATCTGGATGAACGCGGTGTGAGTCTCCTCCAGGGTCATTCGCCCCGCCATCACTTCCCAGCAGTGCGCCAACATTGTGATCACCGCCGGATCATGCGTGAACTGGACGGATCTCAAGATTTGATTGATGGCAATTCGTGACGCCTCGGTGTCGCTGTTTTCCGGCAGGATCGTACCGACGCTTGCCAGGGCCCTGGCAAGCTGCTGCAAACTGTCCGGATCCACCGTGACATCGATGGCATAGGCCAGTTGCTTGAGCGACTCGCTGGCATCGCTGGGGTCAAACTTCTGCGCCTGGACCAATTCGTGCGCGAGCGACGCCAGACCAAGAGCTTGTGCCCGCCACAGGCCGGTTTCACGATTTCCCTGGATCGTCTTCAGAACCTGGATAATCGCCTTGTGTCCAGCGACTGCAGAAATGTTTCCACCGAGATAACCCAAACCTTCCACCAGATAACTGACGGCGTCCGAATTCGCCGTCATCGCCATCGCGTCCAGTAATCGCCGAATCGCCTTGTCGGCAACCGCTTCGGGAGTGATCCCGGGAAGGACGGACATGCTTTGGGCCAACATGCACAGGTCAATCGGCAGGAAATAACTGTCGTCGTGCATCAGGTTCAGAACAATGGCATACGCGTCCTCAATATCTTTGGGGGTGACCACCGATTGAATACCAACCATGGCCGATGACAGGGCCAGAATCTTTTCCGTGGACTGAGTCTTCTTCATGGCGTTCAGGATGTCTGGCGTGATGACAGCCGCCGACTGCTGATCCAGCTTGTGCCCCAGGTCTTTCATGGCGGCCCCGAGCCCCGTGATTGAAATCGATTTGCTGGCCCGCTGCAGCCTGGTCAGGAGGGACTTCATGGCCTTTTGACTTTGATCCATCGACAACTTGCCCGGCAGTGCATCCAATCCGCGGCACAGTTCATACAAATCGGGCGGGAGTGCATCGTCGTGGATATTGGCCAGCAGTTTGGATGTTGCCCGCGTCAGATCGTCATTGGCCAGCGGCCCCGGCAACTGTGCCAGGCTGACTGCAAGCGTCTTCATTTCCTGCGTGGATGTGGCTGCGTCCAATGCCCTTAACAGCTCTTTGGTGGCTATCTGGATGTCGGCTCTGGAAAGCGTTCCAGGTAACTCACACAGCCCCTGCGTCAGTAACTGCAGCGGTTCGGCATCGTTTGTCGCCTGCATGGCAGTCAACAGGATCTGGATCGCCTGGGGAACATTCGGGGAACTCGCAGTTGCCAAGCGAGTGGTCACGGCGGTCAGGCACTGGGCGAGGGCCCGCATGCTTTCTGAATCTTCCGCTACAGACATCGCCTTCAAAATAATTTCTGCCGCCGGATTGCACTCGGCAGGGTCGAGGCGATCCGAAGTCGATTGCACGGCTTCCACCAGCGTGGATTGGACTCCCGGGTTGCCCGTATTCTCGATGGCATGAATCAGATACTTGACGACGCGATGCGAATCGACGACTTCCAGATCCACGGGAAGCGTGGCCAGGCTTGAACTGAGGATGTGAATTGGATCTGGCATTCGCTGCTGATCCATCACCGCCACCAGTCGATCTGCCATGCGACGACCGTCGGTAAGCGACACTTCGCGCTTCAGTTCTGCGATCGATTCGCACAGGGCTTGCAGCACTTGTGGATCGTCTGTCTTTTCCATCATGGCCACGATCTGCCCGATGGATGTCTGAAGCTCGGCAGAGGGGATCCAGTGGATGGCCATTTTGAGATCGCTGGTCAAACCTGCATGGGATCGACTATCCGGCGCTTGAACCAGGGCTTCGGAGAGCGCCTTGACGGCCTGCTTGGCAAACTCCACATCCTGATAGTCCAATGCGATTCCCAGGCGCGCAGCCGCCAGCCGGCGGGGAAGTTCGGCGTTGGGTTGTTTCATCAACGGAACGATGGCATCGTTGATCGCACGATCGCGACGATCCCGGTCGAGACCGATGATCGCCAGAGCGACTTGAGGAGCCCGGTTCGCCAGTCTGGCTGCTGATTCAGGGTCTGCGAGCCCGTTGGACAGAACCAGTTTTCGTAATGGTTCGTGGTCGGGAGAAAGTTCCGCGATCTGCCAGATTCCCGGGTACTCATTCACTCCAAATGTATCGGGGGCCCGATGGATCCGCTCAATCAGATTGTTGGCCAGCGTGGTCTCAATCTGCTGCCGGGCGACTTCGGTCTGCGCCGCATTGAATCTGGCGTCTTTGGCCGCGCGGTAGGCGATGACAGATGTGACGACCGCCATGGCGGCCAGTCCCATCGCCACCATGGAGAGCCGTTTCGACCGCCGCGCTGCGACGGTTTGGTCTTGAGCGCGCTGACGTTCGCTGTCCGCCAGTTTGTTCGCGGTGTCCAGTTCGCGCGTCCGGCGGGCCTCCTCCTCGCGCACATCACGATCACGAAGATCCAGGCTGGCCGTGAGGAATTCTCGCTCCACCTGGTTCAAATCCGCATCGGGAGCCTTCGCCCATTCCTCCGCTTCCGCCAGTCGTGCTCCGTGAAACAGATACCCCGGATCACGATTGGCCCCGACCCATTCGGTGCTGGCTTCGGACAGGCGGTTCATCGTCCGCAACGCTTCGCGGTCAGAATCGATCCATTTGCGCAGCTTGGACCAACTGCGAATCAGCGCCTCGTGCGACACTTCAACGAATGCCTCGCTGCCGGATTTCGACTGGCCTTCCGCCGTAATCAGCCGGACGTTGGTTAATCGCTGAATGACCGACGCCACCGCGTCTGAGTCTCCCAGTTGCGAAACGGCGACCCGGCGCTTGGTATCTTCGCTCCCTTCGCCCGGCTGAGTCAGCCGCAGGAAGATGCGCCGACAAGTCGCCTGGTCATCGGGGTTCAATCCCTCGAAGATTTCATTCGCCTGTTTTTCCAGCGCCCCTTCCAAACCACCGATTCCCTGGTAGGCGGCAAGCGTCAACCGACGTCCATCGCGACGTTGCCAGAGCTCCCACAATGCGTGCTGCAGCAGCGGCAGCGCCCCCGGTTGATCTTCCATCTCCTTCAATAACACCTCGGTCAGGCCGCTCTCCAACTCCAGTCCCACCAGTTGTGCGGGGCGTTCAATGACTTCACGCAATTCCGCGGGAATCATTGGACCAACCAGATCCTGGTGATCGGTCAGAGCGGCCGCCAGATTTGGAAACGACGCGCATTTACCGTAGAAGTCGGCACGCATCGTCAGCACTACGATCGTCTTGCCACCGGGAATTCCCGCCGCGTAGATCAGATTGTCGATGAACGCCTTGCGCCTGGTTTCCCCCGTGCGAATCTTCCCCAGATCCCCCATGGATCGACTGGATCGAAGACTCGTGGTCGAATTGTCAGACTGTAGCGTGAAGACTTCCTCGAACTGGTCCACCACCACCACGATCCGCTGCGTTTCCGGGGCATTGGCCAGGGCCAGTCGTGTCGTCAAATGCAGCCGGGTTTCATCCCCTTGCATCCTGGACATCAGGTCCCCGACGTCTCCCACTCGCGAACCGATCGTCGAATCTGCAGCCAGCGCCACGGCGAGACTTTCCAGGGGATCCTGTCCAGGTCGGCAAATGACGATCGGCCAGCCGTCACTCCCTTCCAACCGCCCACGACGCAATGCGGGAATCAGACCCGCCCGTGCCAGTGAGGACTTGCCGCTCCCCGACGCTCCAATGATTCCCAAAAATCGATTTTCATGCCGCGTGTCGGTCGCCTGAGCAGTCGACGCCGGACGCAGCGAGTTCAGCAACCATTCAATTCGTGCCTCGCGCCCGAAAAAAAACGGTGCATGTTCCGGCTGAAATGCCTGCAGACCGCGATAGGGGCACTGCCCTTCGTACTTGGACGACGCCTCGACACCCGGCGCGTAGCCCTGGATACCGGCCTTCAGCCGATGGTAGGCATCGTCTTCGTCGATCGACCTTCGATATTCGACCCAGGTTGCGGCCACCAGAAACGTCGGCAGCCGGGTTCGTTCCTCGCGAGCCCCCCCGGGAAGCAGCACGGGAATGACACGAAATTGCCCGTCACTTTGGCTGATCCGTCGAGACAGCGCTGCACGCATTTCCTCATTTTGCCAGGGACTGAATCCACTGGGGCCGACAAACACGGCGACGGTTGCTGAGTCCGCCAGAGCCTGTTCGATGGCCGGCTGCCATGGTTCGCCTGGGATCAAATGCCACTTGTCGAACCACGATTCCAGCCCGTCCTCCTTCAGCCGCCGCCCGATTTCCTCAACAGCAGGCTTGTCGGCACTGTTGTGGGACAGAAAGACGTGAAATTTGGAAGGCATTTTCACACAACCTCAACAGCGACAAAACAGAAATGTCCACGAATGCGGGGTTCGCCCAGATTTGAGACGCCCTAGTGTACCACAATTGAACCTGCGGTCACACCAGTCGGCTCGATCGATTTGTTGTGCGTTGAGTGTTGCATCTGGATGCGGTTTCGGACAAGTAGCTGGTTCGAGGGGTGCTTTTGTGGTGTATTACAATCGTCGGCCATCGGCCGGTGTCACTCTCGAAACACGCGGTGTATACTCGGTCTGAACATGGAGAGCATGCGGACCTATATCTTCGCGGGCGGCGGAACGGGAGGCCACCTCTTTCCCGGGATTGCGGTTGCGCAAGAATTGCAGCAGCGGCATCCGCAGGATCGCGTGCTGTTTGTGGGGTCGGAAAAGGAACTGGAGCAATCGATTCTGGTCCGAGATCGAATTGAGCATCGGTCATTACCCGTTCAATCATTGGCAGTGCTCAAACGGCGTCCCCTGCATTTCGCTCTGCAAAACTGGCGGGCCTGGAAGTCCGCACGGCGTTTGATACACAGTGAACAGCCGGATGCTGTGATTGGACTGGGGGGCTATGCCAGCGCTCCCGTGGTCTGGGCCGCCGCACATGTCGGAATTCCGGTCGTGTTACTGGAACAAAACGTCATCCCGGGCAGAACCAATCGCTGGCTTTCCCGCTCGGCGGCAAAGGTGTGTGTTTCCTTCCCTGAAGCATCCGGTCTATTTCCCGCCGCAACTCGCGTGGTTGTCACCGGGAATCCGCTGCGACTGGAAATCGCCGCTTTGCATCAGCGATCTGCCGCGAAGAATTCCAGACCAGAGTCGCCTCAAGAATTATTGGTCCTGGGGGGCAGCCAGGGTGCCGACTTGTTGAACGACGCCGTTGTGACTGCAGCACTCGCTTTAAAATCCGAGCTTCAGCACTGGCGGATCGTCCATCAGTCGGGGCCTCGCCAGGCGAAGACACTGCGGCAAACTTATGAATCGCTGTCACTTCACGCGCACGTCGAACCATTCTTTCCAGAGATGGCAGAGCGATACCAGGCAGCGTCACTGGTGATTTCACGAGCGGGTGCCACGACGATCGCGGAACTGACCTGCTGTGGGCTGCCGACCGTCCTGATCCCGTACCCGCACGCCGCGGATGATCATCAACGCGCGAACGCCGAATCGATTCGCGATCGTGGTGCCGCAGTGATCGTCGAGCACTCGCCAAATCCAGCAGAGACGGCTCAGCAACTGGTGGACCAATTGAGATCGTTGCTGACAGATTCCGATCGCCGACAGACGATGAGTGCCGCAGCCTTTCAACTGGCCCAGCCGAATGCCGCCGCCGCAGTCGCCGACGAGATTCTCGCACTGGTCCGGTCGCGGAACTGAACCGATTCCGACTATCATGCACGGATGAATTCCTCACCCAATAACTCAGTCTCCCGAGATGATCTGGCATTGAAGTTTCTGGAGACGCTCCCCTACGCTCCGTACCCGGTTCAGGAAGAAGCCATCCTGGCGTGGTTTGAAACCGATGCGGGCGTGATGGTTTGTGCGCCGACCGGGACCGGCAAAACGCTGATCGCGGAAGCGGCAATCTATGAAGCGCTCCAGACCGGCAAGACGATCTACTACACCACTCCGTTGATCGCATTGACCGAACAGAAGTTTCGAGAACTGCAAGAGACTGCCCAGCGCTGGGGCTTTGCCCGCGAACAGATCGGACTTGTGACGGGAAATCGACGTGTGAATCCCCAGGCCACGGTGCTGGTCGTGGTCGCGGAAATCCTGCTGAATCGACTGCTGAATACTCATTGGGCCGCGCATGTCGAAAGCCAGGCAGAAATGGCGGCCCTGGAAGCGGTGGAAGTCGCGGAGCAGCAGGCGCGCTCGGCAGTGCAGGCGACACCTGATGTCTCACCGGCTTCCAACGACGGTGATCTGATCGGCTGGTACGAAGAACCGGCCGCAGCCCCCGAAACTCCCGCAACCGTCGCTCCGGAAGCATCGAATACGGCCGCATCCAGCCCCTCCGCCGCCCTGGACTTTGATCATGTCTCGGCGATCGTCATGGATGAATTCCATTGCTTTTCCGACCCGGAACGGGGAATCGTCTGGGAATTCTCGCTGGCACTGATGCCCCGGCACATTCGCCTGCTGCTGCTGTCCGCCACGATTGGCAACGCCCCCACGTTCGTGATCTGGTGTGCCAGGACACACGGTCGGCGGCTGGAATTGATCCAAAGTTCAGACCGACGCGTCGCGCTGCAATTTCAGTGGGTGCCCGACAAATTGTTGACAGAACATCTGGAAGAGATGGCGGCCGGCGACGAAGACGTGCGTCGCACCCCCGCCCTGGTCTTCTGTTTCAATCGTGAACAGTGCTGGAATGTCGCGGAAGAATTGAAAGGGAAATCGATGCTGGCCGATGGTCAGCAGAAGCGACTGGTCACGGAACTGGACAAGTTGGACTGGTCCAAAGGAGTTGGCCCCAAGCTGCGCCAACTGCTGATGCGCGGCGTGGGCGTTCACCATGCGGGGATCCTGCCCAAGTACAAGCGAATCGTGGAGGAGTTGTTCCAGAAAAAACTGCTCACGATCTGTGTTTGTACCGAGACCCTGGCGGCCGGAATCAATCTTCCGGCTCGATCCGTCGTCCTGCCATCCCTGCTGAAAGGAAAGCCTGGCGAGCAGAAGATCATAGATCCCAGTTCCGCTCACCAGATTTTCGGTCGGGCTGGCCGACCACAATTTGACAAGGAAGGTTTTGTCTTCGCCATTGCCCACGAAGACGATGTCCGCATTCTGCGCTGGAGACAGCAATACGACCAGATTCCGGAAGACACCAAGGATCCATTACTGATCCGCGCCAAGAAGGCACTCAAGAAGAAGATGCCGACGCGCAGCCCGGAGCGTCAGTATTGGAACGACCAGCAGTTCGAGAAGCTGCGGTTTGCCCAGCCAGGCGACCTGGTCAGCCGGGGCCCGTTGCCATGGCGGCTGTTGGCCTACATGCTTCAGATTTCGCCCGAAGTAGATCGCCTGCGAACGCTGGTCCACAAGCGGTTGATGGACCCCAAACAATTGGAAGCCAGCGAAAAACAACTGGAACGTATGCTGGTGACTCTGCACGCCGGTGACTTCATTCGCCTGCATCCCGAACCGCCGCCTCCACCGGAAGTCGTGCGCCCCGGTGAAGCGGTCGTGTCGAAGGAAGAAGTTCCCAAGGTGTCCTGGCTGTCGCGGCAACTGCAGGCACACGTCGACAAGAAGACCGAAGAACGAACGGGCAAGAGACAAGAGAAACCAGATGTCGACAAGGACAAGCATCGATATCGGCCGATTCTGGCTCACCCGACAGACCGGCTGCAGCAGCTATTCGCCTTCCGCAGTCTGAATCCAATCTACGGCATGTTCCTGGTGCAGCAGTTCGGTGCCGCCGACCGCATTGAGCGGATGCTGTTGCTGGAAAGCGTTCTGGAACTTCCCCGGTCCCTGATCCGCAATGTTCGCGTGCCGCCTCCGCACAAGTTGCCCCCCGGCCCTTTGGCCTTGGAACGCGTTGATCCCGAGTTGATTCAGCGCGGCTTGATTGCCGCGGGAGACTTGTATCCTGAATTCGATCCGGACATTCCCTTTGAAGAACGCAAGTACGCACCGTCGCTGGCCGACAAGGTTCGCATGCTGTTCGATGCGGAGTATCCCGAGGTGAACGACGTGATGGTCCAGCCGGTCATGGTCGCCACGGATCTGCTGGAAAACTGGGGTGACAATTTCTGGAACTTCATCTCAGGTCGCGAACTAGCCAAGCAGGAGGGGCTGATCTTCCGTCACTTGCTGCGCATGGTCCTGATGCTGGGAGAATTCCGGCAAATCACCCCGCCTGGCATGGATCCCAACGCCTGGCAGGAGGAAGTCCGCGAGATCTGCGAACGCCTGACCGCCTGCTGTCGCACGGTGGATCCCACGTCCACGGACCTGATGCTGGCGCAGGAGGACGAAGACGATTTCATTGAGCATGGCATTAAGAGATAGCGGATCGACAGTGGAAGGAAACGGAAAGCAGGTGGCAGCGACTTGCAGACTGAGCGAAACATGCTGATATTGGAGAACATCGATTCAACCCCGCCGCCATGTTTTGAACCGGTGGCGGCCGTTTCGCCGGGTCTTGCTGGAGCAGTCTTGACCGATGTTTAACTTCCATTCTACCTCGGATCTTGTACTTCCCTCGCGTCGTCGCTTCCTGCAGGACGCGGGACTGGGTTTTGGTTCGCTGGCCCTGGCCAGCATGCTGCATCACGAAACGCGAGCCGAGACGACGACTGCCGATCCACTGGCGCTTCGATCGCCCGACTTTCCCGGTCGGGTGAAGTCGATCATCTGGTTATTCATGACGGGAGGCCCGTCGCAGGTCGACACCTGGGACTACAAGCCCGAACTACAGAAACGCAACGGTGAGGCATTGGCGGGGGCGGATCCCAAGACCGGCTTCTTCACCACCAGCGGCAAGTGCCTGAAATCGCCATTCGAATGGAAGCAATACGGTGAATCGGGTTCCTGGGTTTCCGACTTGTTTCCACATTTGTCCCAGCATGTGGACAAGATGTGCTTTCTGCATTCGATGCACTTGCGCCAGAATAATCATGCACCGGCCTCCATCGAATTGATGTGCGGCACCAACCGCCCGGGGCTGCCCGCTCTGGGGGCCTGGATGACGTACGGCCTGGGGTCACAAAATCAAAGTTTGCCGTCGTATGTCGTGCTGCACGATACGCGTCCGCGCGGGGACGACCAGATCTGGTCGGCTGGCTTCCTGCCGAAAACTTTCCAGGCACTGGCGCTGGACGCGCGTCGCAAAGAGGCGGTTGACAACCTGGCGCGTGATGCGCGACACACGGATGCTCAACAGCGGTCCCAATTGGATCTGATTCGACAATTGAACCAGGAACATGCGGGGACACGACCGACTCAGGCGGATCTTGCGGCCCGGATCAATTCGTACGAACTCGCGTATCGGATGCAGATGGCCGCCCCCGAAGCCCTGGACCTGTCCGCCGAATCGCAGGCGACTCACAAGCTGTATGGCATGGACAATCCGGAATGCGCGACATTCGCGAGGCAATGTCTGCTCTCCCGCCGCCTGGTGGAACGAGGCGTCCGATTTGTTCAGATCTTCGCGGGAAAGGGAGTGGGCGGAGACGGCAGTGTGAACGACGTACCCTGGGACTGCCACTCGGATCTGCAGACGAACCATCGATCGTGCGGCCTGCACACGGATCAACCCGCGGCCGCTCTGCTGGCCGACCTGGACGCGCGCGGCATGCTCGATTCCACATTGGTCATCTGGGGAGGCGAGTTCGGTCGGACATCCGATTCCCAGGGGGACAAAGGACGGGACCACAACCCGAACGGTTTCACGATCTGGCTGGCGGGTGCCGGAGTCCGTGGGGGACTGCACTATGGGGCCACGGATCCATTCGGCTACAAGGCGGTGGAACAGAAGGTCCACGTCAATGACCTGCATGCGACGCTGCTGCACCTGATGGGACTGGAACACACCAGGTTGACATACCGCTTCAACGGCCGGGACTACCGCCTGACCGACGTTGGCGGGGAATTGCTGACGGGCATTCTGGCCTAAGTCGCAAGCAGCACCCGGGCTCCCCAGACGGCGCATAACACAAGAGTCAGGGTCGCATAGAAGACAACGCTGGTGTGCAGTCGCGACTCGTTGTAATAGGCGAAGGATTTTCGATAGGCGATGGCTGACGATCGATTGTCAAACACCTTGATTTCGATCAATCGATCCCGCGCCATGGCCCAGCCGCCCGCCGCCCAAAAGGCCAGCAACTGGATTGCCGGGGGCGTCGTTCATGGCAGGATGACATTCAAAAGAACAACCAGTCTGACATTGAATTGGTATAGTTCTAATGGCTGCGACGCGTCCATCTGTTCTCGCGTAGGGGTTGGATATGAAAATGGGCAATCGACGAATTCAGTTCAGTTTGGCGGTCATTTTTTGCGCAGGCGTTTCGGCCTCAGTCGCGCAGGAGCCTGACAAATTGGTCCGGTGGGTTCCTGCCGATGCCAACGCGGTGATTCTGATCGACGTTGATGCCCTGTTTAAGGCACCGCTTGCGATTCGGGAGAACTGGCAAAAGCAAGCGGCCGACCGGTTCGTGAATCACGAAATCAACGTTCCACCGGACGCGCATCGGGTCGTCATGGCATCACAACTCGATTTGGGAGGTGGACTGCAACCCGTGTGGGAAATGGGGGTTGTCGAGTTGGATCGGACGCCGTCATTGGCACTCGTGGCCCGGCGCGAAGGTGGAAAACTGGACTCGATTGCCGGGCATTCGGCCATCCGACTGGACAACGGTCGAATGGCGGTTGAGTTGGAGCCTGGAATCCTGCTGGGGACGGCACAACCAAATCGGCAAATCATTTCCCGATGGGTGGGTTCCGTCAAAACGGAGACGACCTCCCGACTGTCGCCATTCCTTCAACAGTCCCTAAAGCAAGCGGACCGAACGTCGCAACTGCTCTTCGCCTTGGACCTGCTGGACAGCGTCACTGTGAATTCTGCAAAGGACCTGCTGGCAAAGTTTGAGCCGTTGAAGGGAAAGGAAGCGGATCAGGCGGATATTGCCGACATCCTCGCCAGCGTTAAAGGAATCTTGTTGACGGTGCATGTCACTGACAAACGTGAAGGATCCGTGCATGTGGAATTCAGCAAGCCGACGGTCATCATGAAATCCGTCGCCAAGCCATTACTGGAGGAAATCCTGAAATCGCTGGAGATCAGCCTCGAGGATTCTGATCACTGGGTCGTGACCGTATCGGGATCGGCTCTGGAGGTGAAAGTCGAATTCTCACAGGCAGATTTGCGGCGAATCGTCAGCCTGTTGGCCGCATCCTCTGTGTCTCACGATGTTCACGAGGCCACCGCGAGCGAGCCGAGTCCGGAAGCCGAAAAGGCAGAGATTTCCAGGAAATACTTCCGTTCCGTCAAAACCCTGGTGGATGAATTGCGGAAATCGCTGAACAAGTCACGCGACAATCATGCCGTGTGGATGGAGCGCTACGCCCGCAAGATCGATGACCTGCCGATCAAGGACGTCGACAAAGACCTGCTGGTCTTTGGGGGAAATGTGAGCAGTTCCCTGCGGTATCAAGCCCAGGCGGGGCGCGTCGCGGCGCTGCGGAGTGGCGTTCGGGAAGCCCAACCGGTCTATCAAAGCTACTCCTACGGAGCAGGTGCAGTGGGACCGTATGGGTCTTATGGCGGGTATTCCTTTTCAGGGACGGCCCGAGTCATGCCAAATTACACCCAGATTCGAACCGAAGAGCACGCCAGCGCCAGCCAGGTTCGGATTGCCGAGATGAAACAAATTGAAGACGGAATGGTCCAGATTCGCCGGGCAATGACCGAGCGGTATAACATCGAATTCTAGCGACCGGAAAGGCGGGATCTGCCGATCCCGGGAGATGTCGCCAATCGGACTTGGATTGGTACCGACACACCCATTGGTTGCTGGAAAACGATTGAAGCGATGATTCGATCGAATGTCATGTCGATTCCAGGCGAAAACACGCGGAAAGTCTGGTTCCTGGGGCAGTAGTCCGTTCCGGGAATACTGGTCGACGGAGTGATATCCGGCTCGACTCGACTTCCCTGAAGATTTAGAATCCAGTGTGTTGGCGACTGTGAAAACTGGATTGACGCATGACCATTGATTTCAATTTTCATAACGACACCGAGTTTCGCAAGCTCCTCGTCCGTGACTCCCGTGTGGATCTGACGGTCGTGGCGCTCGAATTGGCACGGGACGCTCAGCCAAATCTCGACTTCGGCCACACGCTGGAATGGATTTCCCGACGCGCCGAAGAAGTTCGCAGTCATCTGGTACGGGCTCGAACGGATCGGGCCATGTTGCGTGAATTGTCCCGCTGCCTGTCCGGGACTCATGGACTGCACGGCGACAAAGAAGCATTTCAACGGAGTGAGAGCAGTTACATCAATCGGGTGATCGAAACCGGAGTTGGTATTCCGATCAGCCTGTCTCTGGTCTACGTCGCAGTGGCTCAACGAGCAGGTGTTGATCTGGAAGGGGTGGCGGCCCCCATGCACTTTCTCAGTCGACTGGAAGCCGCAGAAGGCCCGTTGTTCGTGGATGCCTTTCATCAGGGTGATGTCCTGAGCTACGACGAATGCTGCACCTGGCTGGAATCCATGAGCGGGCTTGCTCCCAAAGAAATCGAAAACTCGCTGGAACCAGCTCCCCCGCGCGAGGTCGTCGTCCGGATGTTGAACAACCTCAAGGCTCTGCAGGTTAAACAGGAACAGTGGGAACAGGTCTGGCACGTTCAGCGCCGCCTGGCAGCCCTGCATCCGGGATCCTACGACCAGCGTCGCGATCTGGCGCTGGTGGCGTTGAAATCCAATCATCCGGGCCCGGCGATTGATCTGCTGGAAGGCTGTCTGAAGACCTGCCCCGCCCAGGATCGCCCCGTTCTGCAGGGACACCTGATCGCAGCCGAGCGACTGTTGGCCGACTGGAATTGATCGTCCCTGCCGCACGTTGAAGGTTGCATCCGGTGCGCCCCACCCGATACTCTTCTCGCTACAGAGTGGTCGCTGCGGGGAATCGCCGGTACCAACGGCGCGGGAGAATGTTCTCGTGGACCTTCTCCGTCCGCTCCTCGCTGACGCTGCGGATTGCCTGTTGAGGACTTCCTCCACACCAATCCGGCTGAAATGAAATACCGACACTGAAAGGGACAGGCATGCAAAACAAAGGATTGGGCCGTCGCGATTTCCATAAGCTGACTGTGGCTGCCCTTGGCGGCATGATTGCAGGAACCACCATTGGATGCGGCGGAGGTGGCGGCTCTGAAGCGACCACAACGACCACCACCACGTCGCCGGCGACGACCGCAGGTTTAACCGATGCCGAAAAACTGATCATTGACGAGCCGCATACCTGCCGTGGCTTGAATTCATGCAAAGGGAAGGGACGCAGCAAGGACAACGCCTGCGCCGGACAGGGGGCGTGTGCCAGCCTGGCGGATGCTTCGTGTGGTGGAAACAACAAGTGCAAGGGCCAGGGTGGCTGTGGCGAACTGCCAGGCATGAACGCGTGCGAAGGAAAAGGGGGATGCCATATCCCCTTGATGGACTCCGCCTGGACGACTGCCCGGACCGCCTTCGAAGCCGCGATGAAAAAGAGCGGGCAGAAATTCGGTGATGCGCCAAAGGTCAAAGAATGACCGGGACTTCCATTGCCCGAATCGGGATCGTCACTGTCTCGGATCGAGCCAGCCGTGGCGAGTACGAAGACCGCGGTGGTCCCGCGATTCGCGAGTACCTGGCCGACATCCTCACCAGTCCGTTTGAACCGGTCGCCCGTGTCATCGCCGACGAACAAACGCTGATCGAGCAGACGCTGCGAGAGCTGTGTGAAACCGCTGGCTGCTGCCTGGTGATCACGACCGGTGGAACGGGGCCGGCGTTGCGTGACGTGACTCCCGAAGCGACGGAGGCTGTCTGCCAGAAGATGATGCCTGGCTTCGGTGAATTGATGCGGAAGGTCTCATTGGAAAAGGTCGCAACCGCAATCTTGTCGCGTCAAACGGCGGGAATCTGTGGCCGGGCCCTGATTGTCAACCTGCCAGGCCAACCAAAGGCGATCCGAGAATGCCTGGATGCGGTCTTTCCGGCGATTCCCTACTGCATTGATCTGCTGGACGGTCCGTTTCTGACCACAGACGAAATGAAGATCAAAGCCTTTCGGCCCAAAAAGTGAATCTTGTCGTCCTGTAAACCGGCCCGCCTGTCATGTCCACGATCGCGTCCGAGGATCCGCTGCTGACTCCCGTACAATTTGTTCGGGGTGTGGGACCGGCGCGAGCGGATCTGCTGGCCAGGTTGAATCTGCTGACGGCAGGCGACCTGCTCTTCGACCTGCCCCGTGATGTCCTCGATCTGACACGAGTGGTCCCGGTGTTTGAATTGAAGCCCGACACCGTTCAGACGGTGTTCGGCATTGTCGTCGATCGCGATGCCAAAGAGACCTCAAACGGCAAAACCATCACGGCCGTCCTGCTGCAATCGGATGGCGGTTTTGTCCGCGGAGTCTGGTTCAACCAACCGTACATGCTGCGCCGGTTTGAGCATGGTCAACGTGTCCTGTTTTCCGGCAAGCCGAAATTCAGCCAGCGGCGTTGGGAATTCTCACATCCCCACATTCAGTTCCTGGGTGACGATGAAGGGGACGTCACCGGCGGATTGCTGCCGCGCTACGGACTGACAGAAGGGCTTCGCCAGCACGAACTGCGCCGCGTGATGCGCAACGTCGTCGAAGATTATGTCCACTTGATTCCCGAGATGCTGCCGGAATCGTTCCGACAGCGGGCGCTGGTCCCCGAGATCAAGCAGGCTCTGACTCAGATCCATCTTCCGAAGTCGATGGAAGAATACGAAGGAGCCCGGCGGCGACTGCTGTTTGATGACTTGCTGGAGTTTCAGCTCGGATTGGCATTGCGGCGTCGCATGTGGCAGAAGACGCAGCGAGCCACCCCGTTGCCAAACTCCGCCAAGGTCGATGCCCGCATCCGGCGCCGCTTTTCTTTTCGATTTACGGCGGGACAGGATCACGCCGTCCAGGAAATCGTCGCCGATCTCGCCCGCGATCGGGCCATGCATCGGTTGCTGCAGGCTGATGTCGGTGCCGGCAAAACCGCCGTCGCCGTCTACGCCATGCTGGTCTCTATCGCCGCCGGCCACCAGGCGGTCTTGATGGCCCCCACCGAAGTCCTGGCCCAGCAACATTGGCAGACCATTGATACTCTGTTGCAGGAAAGCCGCGTCGAACGACGGATTCTCACAGGACAACTCACCGCCGCCAATCGGCGCGAGACTCTGGAGGGGATTGAGACCGGCAATGTCCAGATGGTGATCGGAACCCAGGCATTGATCCAGGCGAGTGTGAAGTTTCATTCGCTGGGCCTGGCGGTGATTGACGAACAGCATAAGTTCGGGGTCATGCAACGTGCCAGGTTCTCGGAGGGGGGCATCTCCCCTCACGTCCTGGTCATGACCGCCACGCCGATCCCCCGCAGCCTGTGTCTGACTCAGTTCGGGGATCTGGATCTGACGGTGATCAACGAACTTCCGCCCGGCAGGCAACGGGTCGTCACCAGTCGTATTCATGGCCAGGCGGCCGCCCGCAAGGTCTGGGACTTCATTCGAGAACGGTTGCGCGAAGGTCGACAGGCGTATATCGTTTGCCCGCGTGTCGAAGAAGATGCCTCGCTGCCCGCTGGAGTCGAATCGACGGCCAGTGCCGAAGCGGTCTTCCGTGATGTTTCTGCCGGAATCCTGAAAGAATTCCGAGTGGGACTGGTGCATGGACAACAGTCCAGAGACGACCGTTCGACAGCGATGACCGCGTTCAGGAATGGCGACCTGGACGTGATCGTGGCAACGACCGTCATCGAAGTGGGGGTGGATGTGCCGAACGCCACGATGATGATCGTTCATCAGGCCGAACGCTTCGGACTGTCGCAACTGCATCAGTTGCGGGGCCGCATTGGCCGTGGTCGTTTTCAGGGGTATTGCTTCCTGTTCAGCGAAGCAGAATCGTCGGAGGCCGTGGCACGGCTGTCCGCAATGGAATCCACGTCGGACGGCTTCCGCATTGCCGAAGTCGACTTCGAACTGCGCGGCCCGGGCGATGTCCTGGGGACCCGCCAGAGCGGTTCGCTGCCGCTACGACTGGCGGATCTTGTCCGGGACAAGGCACTCTTGGAAGAGGCCCGTGTCGCAGCCTTCAATCTGGTCGAATCGGGTGAGTTTGATCAGCCTGAATTCGCGATGCTCAAGATACGAGTGCTGGAGCGGTTTGCCAAATTGATGGACCTGCAGCAGACCGGATAGCCAACTCTGGGATCTCGCGATTGACAATTCGGTAGTGTCCTGGCTTTGAGCGGTCGTCTTTGACGATTTCCACGACGGTGCCGATGATCGATTATGGCATCCATTGATCACCGTCGAACCGTTTACTATAGGGTCGGGAAGAATAATAGGCGGAGGCCATGCAATCGTCTTTGAGTACTGGTCCATCATCCTTCCGCTAATAGCGCCGTGCGGCTCACAAAGTACGCGCCATTGGATTGAAGTGCTACCGTTTCGCGGCGGACCCTTTCAAGTCCCAGGTTCGAATGGTCCAGTCATCACTGGCAGACACCAACTGGCTGCCATCCGGCGTGAAGCGAACCTGGGTCACTCCCAGTTTGTGCCCCCGCAGCGGTTGGGGCGGATCGTTGGCCTGCAAGTTCCAGATTCGCAGCGGGTTGGTGACTCGCGCATTTCGTTCCGGGCTGCAGAGTCCAATCGCCAACCGCCGCGCATCGGGTGAAAACGCGAGCGTTTCCACCGATGTCTGCCTGTTCTGCCATGACCGCAGCAGCTTTCGTTCGGGCCATTGGATCAGATCGATGTTTCCATTGTCGTCGCCCACAGCCAGTACGTCACCCGCCGGGGACCAGGCGACACTTCGCAGGTTCGATTTGCCGATCGAAAACGCCTGCGGAGCCCGCTCGGCGCGTGCGCCAAGGATTCGTACGAGTCCCGTATCACACACTGTCGCCAGCAGATTTCCATCGGGGGAAAACTGCATGTCGTGAATCGGAGTTGGCGTCGCGACCGAAATGATGCGAGTCGGTTTGCCGGCTTTGATGTCCACGAACGAGACTTCGCCCGTTTCCGTGGCCAGAGCGGCGATCGCACCGTCCTGCGAGATTCGCGTCAGCTTCACGGGCGCAGTGTTCAGGATCGTGCCGGTGCGACCATCGGAAAGCCGCATCAAGTGGATTCCCGGGACTTCCTCCGTTCCAACGGTCAATAGCCCTTTTCCGCCGTGGGCGGCGGCCGATGCCGCGTCGACCTTCATCATTGGATTCGCCGCCACCAGTTTTCCTGTCCCCAGATCATGAACGGTCAGCGCCGGCGAGTCATCAAACGACATGACCGCTTTGCCGTTCGCGGTCACTTCCAGCATTCGGATTGTCTGGTAGTGAGCGACGATCAGTTGCTTCTGCTCTCCTTCAAACAGATCAGGCATCAGATGTTCCTTCCAGACAGGAAATGTCTGGGGGCTCCAGATCAATGGGTTGGGGGAATTCCCAATCCGTTGCATCAGTTTGCGGGCGGCGGGGAAGTCTTTGGCAAAAATCGCCAGGCGAGCGAATGGGTCCAGGTGTTCGCGTGACTTGGGAAAAAGCGTTTCCAGGTCGATCAACCCCTGTCTTAGACGCAGCCAGTCAAGCTGATGGGAGTAGAAGGCAAACTCCCATTCGAATTCTTCAACCAGGATCCCAATGACCGCATAATGGAATTGCCCGCAGGATTTTGCCGTTCGTTTCACGACATCGTCGGCGAAGTTCTCCAAGTCACCTGGTGCTCCGACCGAACGGGGCATCAGGCTGTAGGCCATGGCTGACACGACTTCCCGGTTCAGGGGATCGATCTGATGCATGGCGTGGACCAGTGCCGGATCCGGCTTGCGCCCCAGGATCCGGCTCTGGTCGATTCGCAGCCGGAACACGCCCACGTCCTTTCTGGGGGAAGCCCGTTCCACTTCATCCAGCAACTCGGACGCGCGATTACAGCGGGCATCCAGCTTCTCCAGGATCGTCTCATCGGTATCGTTCGCTGAGGGATTGGAACGGGTGAACGCCGCGTACTCGGTCCAGAGATGTGACAGGACCGTCCGTCCCGCGATCGTGTTGGGAATCTGTTTGAGCCAGGCTTCGACGAGTACGATGCGCGCCTGGAAATCCGATTCCCGGGTGGAACCGTGCGGGAACTCGCCGAAGCATGCGTAAAAGCGCCAAAGACGACTGCGGCCATCGCGGTACTTGGCGTTTGTCTTCTGTAAGTCCGTCGCGATTGCTTCCAGCCTGGAAAAATCCCGGTCGACCAACAGTTTCTTCCAAGCCGATTCGTCCCGCGCGCGGGCCTGGTCGAACGGGGTGTCAGACACATCTTCCACCAGCAGATCAACCGCCTGAGCAGTTCTCCCCAGGGGGGACCACACGATCAACGCAGCGACGAACGCGAACAGGAATCGAGACATGCGGTGGCCTCCAATGCCGGTGCCCTGCGGATGGGCTGACCCGCAGTCCTCACACACCCTGCACCGGCAATGTACCCCGGAAAGCCGGACGACGGAACCGAATTCCGTCAAACCGAGTCAGACCGACGTCTGAGCGAAAGACGTTTTCACCGGGCGCACCGACGAATCCGGCACTCCCTCGCCGGACCGCCGCGCCGTTGACGACATTCACGCCTCGGCTGTCTCACCCGTGAACCGGTAGCCGATGCCGCGGACAGTTTCAATCAATGTTTCGTGCTCGCCCAGCTTTTGGCGCAGCGAGCGGACATGGACATCGATTGTCCGTTCCAGGGCGTTGGCGTCTTCGCCGCGGCAGCGATCCATCAGTTCGTTGCGACTGAACGGGCGACCGGGGGCTCGGGCAAGCGTCCAGAGCAGGCGAAATTCTGTCGGAGTCAGATCCAGTTCGGCTCCCGCCGCCTTGGCACTGTGATGCACGCGATCAATCTCGATCGCCCCCACGGCCACGACGTCCTTGGCCTGTTCGGAAGCAGGCGTGCGGCGCAATAGTGCCTTGATGCGATGGATCAACGGTTTGATCTTGAACGGCTTGGTGACGTAGTCGTCTGCGCCCATGTTGAAGCCGACGATTTCGTCGACTTCCTCGCTGCGCGCCGTCAGCATCAGGATCCGGGTCGACTGAGTCCGTGGATCGCTGCGGATCTGGCGGCAGACTTCCAATCCGTCAATCACCGGCAGCATCAGATCAAGGATCACCAGATCCGGCTGCAGACTTTGAACCCGGTGCAGGCCGTCGTGGCCGTCAGAGGCGACGACAACGTCGAAACCCTCCTTCTCCAAGTTGTACGTCAGGACCTCCTGCAGAGATCGCTCATCTTCGATAATCAACAGCTTCGGCTTCGTCATAAAGTCAGCTCAATAAGGGATGCTGGAACGTCACGAACAGCGATCAGAACAGCGATCCCGCAAGGCTCGTTGGCAGACGCCTTGAGGACGGATGGTTGTGGCGGACGCCTTCGCCCGCCTGTCAAAATGCTCGATCAAGGAGTTGCAACGGTACCGGTGGTACGACTGGCCGGCTGGTCTCCGCGGTTGCGGTGCCGGACGATCTCCCCCTGGACCAGGTAAATCACATCTTCGGCAATATTCGTGGCATGGTCGGCGATGCGTTCAATCTGACGCGACGCCGAGAACAGGTGCATGGCGGGGTCCACCAGATCAGACCGCCGTTTCATGAGATCAATCAATTCGGCAATGATGTCGCGATTCAACTTGTCGATGGCCTCGTCCTGCAGGCAGACTTCGCGGGCCATTCGGATGTCCAGATGAACATACGCGTCGATGCTGCGGTGTAACATATCCAGCGCCTGGCGTGACATATCCTTCAGGTCGTCGGGGACCGTGATTTCGGGTGACCGAACAATCCCGCAGGCACGCTCGGCGATACTCACACCCAGGTCGGCGACGCGTTCCAGTTCCGCACCGATCTTGAGTACAGTTGTAATCCGGCGCAGATCGATCGCCACAGGTTGATGCAGCGCCAGCAGCTTCAGGCATTCTTCTTCAATTTCGACATCCATCCGGTCAATCTCGTCGTCCAGGCGAATGATGCTGATGGCTCGATCATAGTCCGGCTTGTGCAGTGCCTCGACGGCAGCGTGGATCATCTCTTCCACCCGGCCGCACATGGTCAGCACGGTTCGATGCAGATGATCCAGGTCACGAATCAGGTGAATTGACATACCACGATCCCTTGAAAACTGTTCTCAACCGGTCGTTGACAATCCCTGCGCTCTGCGAGCGGCAGCGGGTGAATCAACCAAATCGACCGGTGATATAGTCTTCCGTTTCCTTTTGTGTCGGGTTGGTAAACAGTTGCTTGGTCTGCCCGACTTCCACCAGTCGTCCCTGGCAGAAGAAGGCGGTGATTTCGCTGATGCGGGCCGCCTGTTGCATATTATGGGTGACAATGACGATTGTGTAGTTCTGTTTCAGCTCGAAAATCAGGTCTTCGATGCGCGCCGTGGACGCCGGGTCCAAAGCCGAGGCCGGTTCGTCCATCAGCAGGATTTCGGGACTGGTCGCCAGGGCGCGGGCGATACACAGACGCTGCTGCTGTCCCCCCGACAGGGCCATGGCGGATTCACGCATCCGGTCCTTCACTTCGTTCCAGAGCGCGGCCTGCTGCAGTGATTTTTCGACGATTTCGGTCAGTTGCGCGCGATTCGTCAGTCCGGCAATCCGGGGGCCGAACGAAACATTGTCGAAGATCGACTTGGGGAAGGGGGTCGACTTCTGAAAAACCATCCCGACCCGCTTGCGCAACGACACGACGTCGACATCCTTGGCATAGATGTCTTCTCCGTCGACCTTGACGGATCCGGTGACTCGTGTTCCTTCGATGATGTCATTCATCCGATTCAGCGAACGCAAATAGGTACTCTTGCCGCAACCCGACGGGCCAATCAACGCGGTGACGGCACATTCATTGATCTTCAGCGAGATGTCACGCAGAGCCTGATGCGTCCCGTAGAAGAAACCCATTTGCGAGGTTTCAATCTTCGGCGATCGAACGGAAGCCCCGCCCCCGGCGACATCCGTGGTGGTGCCGGTCGGCGGGTCGACGAACTGAGTAAACGCTTTCACGAGTGCCATGATTGGTATCGATCAGGAAAACCGGATGAACTGAAAATCGAATCCGCTGCTACCATCGAATCTTTTTCTGAAACCTTTGCCGAATGAAGATTGCCGCACCATTCAGTAACATTAACACGACCAGCAGGACCACGATCCCCGCAGCCGCCACATGCTCAAAGACCGGCTTGGGGTCATTGATCCAACCATAGATCTGCAACGGAATCGCCGTGAACTGGTCAAACGGTGCCTGGAGCATCTTGCTCGGGTTCTGGATGGCATCACCCACGCTTTCGATCCGCCCCGGGGCAAAGCTCAGTTGCGCGGCCGCTCCCAGCACCGCCAGCGGAGCGGTTTCTCCGATCGCTCGTGACAAGGACAGGATCACGCCCGTCAAGATCCCCGGCAGGGCCGCTGGCAACACCTGGTGACGGACGGTCTGCCACTTGGTGGCCCCCAACGCCAGCGACGCATGGCGGAGTGATGCCGGCACAGACCGAAGCGCTTCCTGAGCCGAAATAATCACGACTGGCAGGCTGAGCAATGTCAGGGTGCAGGCTCCGGATAACACGATCCTTCCCAACGGCAGAAAGAAACGAATTTCCGTGAACCACAAATCCAGGATGAATTCCTCGGGCCGATCCCGCAGTCCAAACATCCGCACAAAAACGGTAAATCCCAGGATGCCGTAGACGATCGACGGGACACCGGCCAGGTTGGAGATATTCAGTTGAATAAACTTCGTCATCCGGGTGGGCTTGGCATATTCCTCCAGATAGACCGCCGCGCCGACTCCCAGGGGGACAGACATGATCGCCGTCAACAGGATCAGCCACAGGCTGCCCATCAGGCCCGCCATGATCCCCGCTTCGCGAGGCTCATAGGAATTGCTGCGAACCAGGAAACCCCAATCCAGCCAGCCAATAGCCTGTCGACCAATGGAAAACAGCAGCACCGCCAGGATGCCCAGCGATAGGAACGTCGTCAGGCGACACGCCCATTCAAACATCAGTCCGAGGAAGTGTCTCCAGACCAGTCGACGTTCGTAATCGGGTCCGTGCAGGCTCATTGGTAGACCTCACGGTATCGATTCAGAATGATTTGCGAGACCAGATTCATCGACAGAGTCATCAGGAACAGGACCAGAGCGACCGCGTACAGGCTTTTCTCCAAGGTCGAACCGGCCACCACTTCACCCTGCATGACATTGACGATAAACGCGGTCATTGTCTGAATCGACGCGAATGGATTCAGTGTCAGGTTGGGAGAGTTCCCCGCACAGATGGCGACTGCCATGGTTTCACCGATGCTGCGGGACAGGGCCAACAAAAATGACGCCAGAACTCCGGACAGGGCCGAAGGGACTACAATTCGTGCGCTCACATCAAACTTCGTGGCCCCCAGCGCATAGCCCGATTCACGCAGGCTGCTGGGAACCGCCCGCAAGACATCCTCTGACAGCGATGCCACCATCGGAATGATCATGATCCCCACCACGATTCCTCCGCACAGCGCATTGAATCCGTAAATTGAAAACCCCATTTGCTTGAAAAACGGGATCAGCACGTAGGGAGTCAGGAACCGCAGTCCAAAATAGCCATACACGACAGTCGGCACCCCGGCCAGCAACTCCAGCAGTGGCTTGCAGATCGATCGTGCCCGTGGCGTCGCGTATTCACTCAGGTAGACGGCGATCATCAAGCCCGCCGGCAGCCCGATCAGTCCCGAGATCCCCGTGATCAGCAAGGTCCCGCAGACCAGCGGAGCGATCCCGAAATGTTGCTGGGCTTCGGCAAACTGCGGCGTCCAGGTTGTACCGAAGAAGAACTCGCGCCAACTGACATCCTGAAAGAACGCCGTCTGTGGCGGGATCCCGACCAGTGATTCCGTCACCAGCACGAAGATGATTGCCAGGGTCGTCGCAACCGACAACAGGGCGCAACCGAACAACAGGCAACGAATAACCTCTTCCCGCAACCTCTGCCACGAAAACGTTCGTTGCAGCGAGATTGGTTTGTTGTCGCGTCGCGATGGACCGGCGCTGGACACTGAGCAAAGCCCAAAAGTGAACGAATCAATCCTCACCCGGCGGGTGAACTTCGGTAGTCCTGGCTTACTTGGCGGAAGCTGCGTCTGTCGATCCACCGTCCGTCGGCTTCAGGGCCGCATCCAGCCGTTTGATCATTTCCAGACGTTTTTCTTCGGGCATCCGGACAAATCCCCGCTTTGCAACCAGCGGCTGTGACGCTTCGGAAATGTGGAACTTCACAAATTCGACGATCTCTGAACGCTTGAGAGCTTCCATGTTCACGTAAATGAACAACGGACGAGCCAGCGGCTGATATTCGCCGCTCAGAATTGTTTCCACCGTTGGTTCGACGGCTGGAGCCGGATTGTCGGCCTCGAGCGATGGCGAAATCTTGATGACCTTCACCACGTCTTTGTTTTCAACACAGTAGCCGAAGGGAATATACGCCAGAGCATTTTCGTCGTTGGCAACACCCTGGATCAGCACGTTGTCATCCGAGGCGGCGGTGTAATCGGTGCGGCTGGTCTTCTTTTTACCCACCACAACTTCTGTAAAGTACTCAAACGTTCCGGAATCCGTGTCAGCTCCGAAGAATGCAATCTTCTTGTCCGGCCATTTGGAATCGACGTCGTTCCACTTCTGGACCGTACTTTCCGGAGTCCACATCTTGCGTAATTGACCGATCGTCAACTCGGTGCACCAGTCATTCTTGGGATGAACAGCCACCGACAGGCCGTCAATGGCGACCTCCAACTCCAGCCATTCAATCCCTTTTTCCTTGAGCTCCGCTTTTTCCTTGTCATCGATGGGGCGTGAAGCATTCCAGATGTCGGATTGACGCAGGACAAACTTCTTATACCCCCCCCCAGTTCCAGAGCGGCCCACGCTGACTTTGTGCTTCGAAATCTTTTCGAATTCGTTCGCCACGGCCTGTGAAATCAGGAAGACGGTGCTGGAACCCTCGACGTTGATTGTGGTGGCCACCGTATTTTCCGCGGGCGTTGTCCCGGCAGTCGTCCCGGTACCAGCCGCGGTGTTTCCACTCGGCGGATTCGCTGGCCGACATCCATTCAATCCTGCGAAGAGGGCCAACATCGTAAGAACAGTCAGGGCGAGTCCGCGAGACCCGTCCACCGTCAACCTGCCGAAAATCATTCCGAATTCTCCAAATTTGTCAAAAAGCCGTACCGCTCATTTTGGTCGAGGGGATTTGAGTGGGCAGCTTAGAACGCAAATGCGTAGTTTGCGACGAAGCGTCTGTTAAGATTTGATGAATATTAAGGAATCGAGTCCGCCGATCTGTCTTGGATGACGGCTAACTGCGGGGTCATTCAAACGCGTGCGGCTTCAGTTTGCAACCGGTGCCGCAGCCTTCAAACGCACGGTAAACGTGCTGCCGTGTCCCAACCGGCTGGAAACCCTGATTTCTCCATTGAAGACTTGACATAAGTGCTTGACGATCGCCAGTCCCAGGCCGGTTCCGCCCACTTCGCGAGACCGCGCGCGATCGACTCTGTAGAACCGCTCGAAAATCCTTGTTTGGTATTCCTTTGCGATTCCGACTCCAGTGTCAATGACGTTGATGGAAACGGCATCTCCCATTTGATGCCATTCCACTTTCACCTCGCCCCCTTCCGGCGTGTAATTGATCGCATTGTCGATCAGATTATCGACGATTGTCCGAAGTCCGCCGGGATCGGCGAGCGCCCAGGTGGGCGCGGCCGGTTGTACTGCGATCAGTCGCAAGTTCTTCGATGCCGCGATGTTCTGGTGTTCGGAAATGCTGGCGACCAGCGTCTTTCCGATGTCAATCGGTTCAATTTCATAGGCGTGATTGTTGGTTTCGACCCGAGCCAACTCCAGCAGGTCCAGAATCAGCGTATTCAATCGTTCAGCCTGCTCTTCAATTCGTGTGACAAATCCGCGATTGATCCCCGGTTCCTCCAAGGCTCCATCCAGCAACGTTTCCGTATAGGCCGAAATCGCTGCCAGGGGAGTTTTCAACTCATGGGATACGTTGGAGACGAATTCGCGGCGCAGACTTTCCAGTCGGCGAAGGTCCGTGACATCGTGCAACACGATGACCGCACCGGGACAGGGCTTGCCCGGTAACCTTGAAACGACGGCCACGACGGTTGATTGAGTTCGGGGAACCTCGAATTCCAGTCGGTGCTGCTCCAAACCGGCAATTGAATCGCGGACCAGTTCCTGCAGCCTGGGCAGCCTCACCGCTTCCCACAACGGATGGTTGGAAATGCGGTTGGAATTCAGATCCAGTAATCGGACAGCCGCAGCGTTGGCCAGCAGGATCCGTTCGTCCCGGTCCACCGCGATGACACCTTCGATCATCGCTTCCAGGACAATCGCCAACCGGTCGTGACTCTGCTCCAGCCGATGCTGTTCCGTTTGCAGGTCTGCAATGTGCGCAGCCACGTGCTGGCTGACGTTCTGAAAGACGGCAGCAATCTGCTCCGATTCCTGATCCGACGTGTCGTCCAGTTCCAGCGACGGTGCCGCCTTGGCCAGTTGCCGGGCCACCTGGTTCAGGACTCCCAGTGGTTCGATCAACGGGCGGATCAGGATCCTGGATACAACGAGCGCGGCAACCAGCGTCGCCAGGAGCATCCCTGTGCATCTCCATCGCCACGTTACTAATCCACCCAAATCATTCTCTGGGGGTGGAGTACCGCACGTGATTCCCCACGCCAGAACGCACAGTAATGCGAACAGGGTGAGCGATAGCGCCAGGCGCCAGAATACTTGCGACGTGGGCATGTACAAATCCGCCGGTTGGCCGGCCCTATGGCAGCCCGCGGCAAGAGGGGGCTGACCCTCTCCGGGCATGCGATCTTCAAACGGAATCCCTTGCCCTTCAGAGCGTCCGACCACTTTTGCCACGGGCTGATCGTGGGACAAAGCCGGTTGAGGTTCCTTTCGGGCAACTCTATGCTACACGTGGCTCGCTGAACGGCAACCTCGCCATGAGGTCGAGTTCTGTGATTATTGTGCGAAGTCACTCGGGTGATCTCGCACGCCTACGAAATTCATTGATTGCAAGGAACCATCGCCATGAAGACCGCTTCGTTGTTTGCCGTGTGCGCCTTCGCGTTCGCCACATTGACCATCGGCCAGGCCTTTGCCGCTGAGCCTGTGGACCTGAAGGTCGGTGATGCCGCCCCCGCGTTCCACGCCAAGGATGACACCGGAGCCGTCTGGAAGTCGACCGATCACGTTGGCAAGAAGATCGTCGTGGTCTATTTCTACCCTGCCGACTTCACAGGCGGCTGCACCAAGCAGGCCTGCGGTTTCCGTGACGATATGGCCAAGCTGTCCAGCAAGGATGTCGAAGTCGTTGGTGTCAGCGGTGATTCGGTCCAGACCCACGCCAGCTTCAAGAAAGCTCACGACCTGAACTTCGGCCTGCTGGCCGACGGCGATGGCAAGATCGCCGAAAAATTCGGCGTCCCCTGCACACTGGGGGAAAAGACCGCCAAGGGCACCGTGGACGGCAAGGAGGAATCCTTTGTTCGCACCGCCACCATCCAGCGCTGGACCTTTGTCATCGACAAGAACGGCAAGATTGCCGCCAAGAACACCACGGTCAAGGCCGCCGATGACAGTAAGGCCATTCTGGAACTGGTCGAAAAGCTGAAGTAATCGGCTGCCGGGGAGATTCGGCGAGGCGGCATCTGCCACCTCGCCGAATTGCGTTTGACGCCCTGTTTCCACGGGGCGCTGCTCAATGGTACTCACTTTGTGAGCCGCAAGACGCTAGTCGCCTTCTGAACCGATCCAAACTGGACAATGGTGACCATCACCAGGATTCCCACCAGGGCTGCGACTTGCGTCGGCGTAATGAATTCACCGTCCGCCCAGCCCCAGATCACGGCACCGACCGGAACCAGATTGGTGGTCATCGCGGCAAACAGCGGGCCCTGGTCCTGCACCAGCTTGTTGAACAACAGAGTTGCGAATCCTGTCCCGGCCACTCCCAGGGTCGCCACCGCAGCCAGTGCAACCGGCCAGTTCCGGGGATCGATGCGACGCGGTCCACCCACCACCGTCGCCAGCGGTAACAGCACGGTCGATGCCATCAGCAGGCACAACAAAGTTAATTCCAGCGGCGGCAGGTGTCGCAGTGACTTGCGAATCCAGCAATTTGCAATGGAGTAGGTCGTCGGGACGCTGATCGCCAGCATCAGATCGCTCAACTCCACATGATTCCGCAAACCGTCCTGCATCAGAATCCCCATGCAGATCAGGGCTCCAATCACGCCGAAGATCTGGCGTCGAGTCGGATAGACACCCAGGATCGGCACAGAGACCAGGATGGTAAGCATCGGTGTCATTCCGACCGTCATCCCGACAAATGCACCACCGATCCGGCCGACCAGTGCCGGCTGAATCGAATGCGGCCAGGCAAAGCCGAGGATGGCGACGGCCAGCAGGGGCAGCAGGTCGGCACGACGAAACGCAGACTGTCGCCGTGCCAGGACGAAGATCAGCGCCAGGACCAGAGCCCCGCCAGTATCGCGCCAGGCACCAATGCCAACGGGGGAAAGACCCAGCATCGCCCACTTCATCAGTATGAAGCTGCTTCCCCAGATGGTACAGACAACAACGAACCAGACGTACGGCATGCGTGCAGCTTGAGCGACGCGCTGCGCCGCGGCCTGAGTAAGAAAGGGACAATCCGGGGCGGTGAGATCTCTGGCGGGTGAGCGAAATCACGCCGAGCCGGGTTTGACCTTGGCTCGCAGGTATCCACCACGATACGCGTCTGCCATCGCCAGCGGAATCTCGGCTTCGGCCAGCACAACCTTGGCCTGGTTTTCGACGGTGAGCGCCTTCATTTCCTGTTCCGCGGCGACGGCCCGCGCCCGGCGTTCTTCGGCCTTGGCGCGGGCGATCCGCATGTCTGCTTCCGCCTGATCGGCCTGCAATCGAGCTCCAACGTTGTCGCCAACGTCGATGTCCGCGATGTCGATGGAGACAATTTCATAGGCGGTCTGCGAATCCAGCCCCTTCTGCAGCACAGTTTTCGCAATCAGCATCGGGTTGGCAAGCACTTCGTTGTGTGTTTCACAACTGCCGATGGCCGAGACAATCCCTTCACCCACGCGGGCCACGATCGTATCTTCGGTCGCTCCACCAATCAGTTGCGCCAGGTTCGTGCGGACAGTCACTCGCGCCCGCGCCTTCAATTGAATACCGTTTTTGGCGACTCCGTCCAGCGTGTTGCGTCCGAACGATTTGGGATCGGGGCAGTCAATGACGCGCGGATCGACGCTGGTCTGAACTGCTTCCAGCACGTTGCGTCCGGCCAGGTCGATGGCCGAAGCGGTGTTCCAGTCGAGATTGATCTTGGCGCGATGCGTAATGATCAGAGCCCGGACGACGTTGCGAATGTTTCCGCCCGCCAGGTAATGCGCTTCCAGGCGATCCGTGGTCACTTCGCTCAGCCCTGCCTGCACAGCCATGATCTTGCAGTCGACAATCGTCGTCGGATTGATCTTCCGCAACGACATGAAAAGCAGCGAGAACGGGTTGATCCGGGCTCGTGTCACGAATGCCCGCAGCCAGAGCTTGAAATACGCCGCGAACACCGCCAGGAAAATGATCACCAGCAACGCACCCAGTCCGATGGCGATGATGAACGCAATCTGCAGGAAATCTTCCATTCTGACTCTCCGCGGGCAAGTGTTGATCCCCGTTTGGGATACTCCGGAACGGCGCACATTGTAAACGCGGCCATGGGGCGGGTCGAGCCAGTTCGAAAGAGTTCTTCACGGTAGTTCACCGGCCGTCCCCTCCAAAGGGTCAGTCCCCTTTTTCCAGGGGCTGCCAGGCGGTATCCTGCCCGAAGCAATACTTGCAGCTTCCGCGGCGGTTTTCAGAAGGGTATGCCATGAGTGCCGAAGCACGGATCATCGATTTAAACCTGGAGTTTCCTCCCGCCCCCAAGCCGGGTGGCGTGTACCACCCTGTCGTGATTGTCGGCAACATGGCCTATGTCTCGGGACATGGTCCGATGTTACTGGATGGGACGATGATCACCGGCAAGGTCGGCGCGACCATGGACGAAGCCGATGCGCATCAGGCGGCCCGCCAGGTGGGACTGACCATGCTCGCCACACTGCGCAGGGAACTGGGCAGCCTGGACCGGATCGAACGGCTGGTGAAGACACTGGGCATGGTAAATTCGACGCCGGACTTCGCGACGCATCCCCAGGTGATTAACGGATTCAGCAATCTGATGGTGGAAATCTGGGGCGAAGTGAACGGGAAGGGTGCCCGCAGCGCCGTCGGCATGGGATCCCTTCCCGGCAACATCGCCGTGGAAGTCGAGGCGATCTTCGAACTGAAGGCGTAGGCCAATGGACGCGCGATTCGGCTTCGGTCTGCTGGTGTTCATCAGCCTGGCCTCTTCGGTGTCGGCCGAAGTGGTGCGATTTGAGATCACCCGGCGCGAGCCGTTCGCCCACGTAGAACTATTCGGCGACGTCGGTCCGTACGAGACGATCGTCGGCCGGGTCCATTATGCACTCGATCCGCAGTTGCGTCAGAACTCGGGTGTTGTCGATCTGACGCTGGCCCCGCGGAATGATGCCGGCAAGGTCGAATTCTGGGCGGACCTGTTCATTCTGACCCCCGCCGACCCTGCGCGGGGCAATGGAGCCCTGCTGTACGACGTCAATAACCGGGGCAACAAGCTGGCGCTGGGAATGTTCAACTATGGCGGCAACAACAATCCCACCACGCGAGAACATGCCGGCGATGGTTTTCTGATGCGACACGGGTTCACCGTTGTCTGGAGCGGTTGGGACGGTGAACTGTTGCCCGGAGGAGACCGCCTGCGGCTGGCGGCTCCCGTCGTCCGATCGGGGACTGAACCGATCACAGGCAAGGTCCGCTGCGAATTCATCCCGACGGCGGGAACAAAGCGGATGGTGGTGAACTGGGCCAATCATGGTTCGTATCGTCCCACGGAATCAGGCCTGCGGCACGCCACCTTGACCATTCGTTCCCGGCCGCAGGCCCCACGCGTCGTCGTTCCGCGCGACGAATGGACGATGCATGTCACCGATATCAGCAGCGACTCGCCGACTCAATTGCCCAACGTTGAAGTGGAAATCCCGGGTGGCATGCAGGCGGCGGCGATTTATGAACTGATCTATGAAGCCGCGGATCCGCTGGTGATGGGTGTCGCCTTTCCCGCCGTGCGCGACCTGATCTCAGCTTTGAAACATGGAACGGGGGATCAGAATCCGCTGGTGCGCGCCGGGAAGCCGGTGATCCAGCGAGCCCATGGGTTTGGTGTCTCGCAAAGCGGACGGTTCCTGCGTGAGTTTCTGTATGCAGGTTTCAACGAAGACGAACAGGGAAATCGGGCGTTTGATGGACTGATCCCGCATGTCGCGGGGGGTGGACTCGGCTCGTTCAATCACCGGTTCGCTCAGCCAACCCGCCACTCGAATCAGTTCGATCATCATGACTATCCACCGGATCGATTCCCGTTTGCCTACGAGACTCAGTCGGACCCGTTGTCCGGCCAAACCGACGGAATCCTGCGTCGGTCGGTGGAAACAAACACGACCCCACTCGTTATGCACACCCAGTCAGCTTCTGAATACTGGACGCGCAGTGGTTCATTGCCGCATACCGATCCCCTGGGAACTCGGGACGCAAAGTTGCCTGAACAAGTCCGCCTGTATTCGTTTGGGGGGACGCAGCATGGTCCTGCCGGATGGCCCGTTCAGAAGGGATCCGGCCAGACATTCGCGAATCCGGGGGATTACAAGCCGTTCCTCCGAAGCCTGCTCCTGGCCCTGGACCGCTGGTCCAGGGACGGAACGGTGCCTCCCGCCAGTGTCTATCCGACCATCCAGGACGGGACGCTGGTCGACTGGCATCAATCGAGAACGGGCTTTCCTCAAATCCCCGGAGTGAACTATCCAGAGATCATTCAACAACCGGCGTACCTGGATTTCGGCCCACGCTGGCAGACCGAGCGGATCATCGACCTTCAGCCTCCGCAGCCGCGGGGCGACTACAAGGTGCTCGCCCCGCGCTGTGGCACCGACGGCAATGAACTCGGCTGCCTGTTGCCAGTGGAAGTGGCTGTCCCCGTGGCCACCTATACCGGTTGGAATCTGCGAGCAGCTGCGGCGGGAGCGGAAGGACAACTGGTCAGCCTGACCGGTTCGTACATCCCGTTTCCCAAATCCAGAGAAGAGCGCGAACGACTGGGCGATCCGCGTCTGTCGGTACACGAGCGGTATGGGTCACTCGATGGCTATCTGCAGCAGTTCCACAAGGCCTGTGACACGTTGAAAGCGGGCGGATATCTGCAGGACGAAGACGCCCGCCGATTGATGGACGTGCATCGTGACCGCGTGGCGGCGTTGTTTGAAAGCCGATAGTTGAAGCAGTGACCAGACCATCAGCGGCTCAACCGGCAAGCACATGACAACGTCAGTGAACAATGAACGCTGGAATAATTCCTGACTGATGCTGCCGCAGCAGGCAACACAATGAAACGGTTTTTCGCCATCGTAGTTTGGCTGTGCATTCTTCCGGCGCGGCAGCCGCTTGCAGCGTTGGCGTGGTTCCTGGGAGGTATGTTCACGTTGAGTGCATTGATGACGTCCGTATACGCTCCAGAGTCCTTCCTCGGATCTGCGGTGCGCCTCATCGAAAAGGGTGGACCAGTAACTGGTATCTTCACTCTCTTGGTGCTCAGCGGTATCGTTTTAGGACCGTGGTGCCTTCTCGCATATTGGTTAATGAAACAGAGCGACTGACCCCGCATCCGATGGGATTATGCTACTGGTCTGGTCCACTCCGCACAACGAGCACCATCTCGGCCTTGCTTTCAGCACGATTCTCTGGCGAGTAGTACTCGTAGGCAATCGCGGGTGAGGCCGTTGTCTTGACTGGCAGTGTCGCGCGCAGTTTGTAGGTCAAACTGAGTTCTTTGGTTCCGAGTGATCGCAGATACAACACCACGCTGCGCGGTGTGGTCTGGACTTTGTCAATGTCGCCACCAGCCAGCCAGCGGTCCAGCGAATCGGTCTGAACGGCGAAACCGGCCGGGATCGGCAGATCGAGAACCACCATCGGCAAGTCCGCACCCGAGTTGTTGCGGACCACCGCCTGGGCAGTCACGGTCTGGTCAACCATGAGTTCGGAACGATCGTACGTCAGATCAATCGCCAGCGGTCGACCGGAATCCGGTGATGCGGCGGCAGTCGGGATGTGATGCCGGAAATCCACCTGAAATCCAGGTGCGGCACCGGATTTGTCGATGATCTGCAACCGGTGCAGCCCGGTCGTCAATTCCGGTCCGAGTTCCACTTGCTTGACGACATCGGACTGCCAGGCAGGGATGTTCAGTTCCTGAACAATCTTCGAATTCAGTTCCACCAGGATCCGGCGGTCGACGGAAGCGGTCGCGGGGGATTCCGTGCCGACCAGCAGCGCTTTCAGGGCCTGCACGGTGGCCTGAGTTGATGACCACGTTCCACGATTGTCGCGTTGCGACGAAATCCAGCTCAAACCCCGCTGAGCCGAGACGCGAAACGACGGATCCTGGGACGGCGACTTTCCCACCGCGAACAACGCCTGGACCGCCAATGCCGTCGTTTCAATGTCTCCCGTCTGTCGAGATCCGTAGAACATCGTCCGCTGTGTCACAGACTGCTGCCAGCGCACGTGCTTTCCATCGGTTGAGGTATGGCGGATCTCATGCAGTCGTGCCACGTAGGGAGAGACCCGGGAACGGCCCCGTTCGATGGCCAGCAGAGCGTTACAAAGAAGTGCCAGATCATACGGGTCTTCGATCTCTTGCGGTCGCCGGTCCAACAGGTAGGTCAGCGTGCGATCCGCGTCATTCGTCGGGCGTCCGCCATACACTGCCGACGCGATATAAGCCGTGGTGCGGAATCGGGCGTTATCCCGGTGTGCGCGGGACGTGGGATCGTCATGCATGACATGCTGTTCCGGGTCCCAGGTCCCGTCGCTGTTGCGCTGGTCGAGCAACCATTGCCGTGTTCGTTCAATCAACTTCGGATCGACATCATGCACGCGGGCCATGTCCTGAAACTCCATCAGACCGTAGGCGGTCAGCGTGCGATTGGCCGGGGCGCGGCCGAACCAGTCGAAGCCGCCGCCGGGCACTTCAAACGACAGCAACCGCTGATACCCGAGATGAATGTATTGCCGGGCTGTGGCTTCGATGGCAGGCGCTTTCAATCCGGTCCGGCGCAGATAATCCAGGGCCAGGACGTTGGGATAGGTCGTGGACGACGTCTGCTCGAAACAGCCGTACGGACGCTGAAAGATCCCTTCCAGCCCTTCGACCAGTTCGCTGAGCGTGGAGGGGTAGACCTTCACGATCGCCCGCGAACTTCCCGGGATCGCGTCCGCCGGCACTTTCAATTCGATGTCGGCAGGTTCCGACAAGGTGCCGTTGACGACCAGTTCGACCGCGTGGCCGTCGGGTAGAACTTCAATCGTTTTCTTCATCGCGTCCTGCATCTTGCCGCTGCGGACGGTGATCTGCAATTCCTGACGACCGACACGATTGACCCGAATCGGGAATCCAACGGACCGTACAGCGCCGGCGGGCAGTTCGACGGTCCTGTCGGCCCCCTCCAGACGTTCGAGCCAGTCTGCATCTGCCAACGTCAAAGTGACGGTCTGAGGTTGATCGAGATAGTTATAGACAACGGCCTGAACGGTCGTTTCATCGCCGCGGGTCATTGCCACCGGTAGATTCAGATCCACGAAAAACGGTTGAAAGACCCGAATGGAGGTCTGGGATGCACCCAGGGCTCCCTTGGCGGTAATGGCACTCGCCGTCAGTCGCCAGGTGGTGATGGCATCGGCCAGCGGAAGCTCCAGCGTGGCCTGACCCTGGTCGTCCGTGATCAATTCGGGCCTCCACAGCAGTGTTTCGGGGAACCATTCCCGAACCCGCGGCGCTCCCCCGCTGGACTCCACATCCCGCGAGGGAAAGTGGCCGTGAGTGTCTTTGAAGTTCTCCATCGCCAAGCCAAGTTGCTTGAGATCATTCTTCGCCTGGGTTCGCCGGGCCGCCTCGCGCGCCTGTTGTACTGCCGGCAACAACAGGGCAATGAGCAGACTGATGGTGGCCACGAGGACAAGCACTTCCACCAGCGTAATTCGTGCCATGGAGACCAGTGACACGAACCCGACAGCGATCAGGCTGAATAGAAGGAATCTCCAGAGGTTGCCCACAAAGACGTATCCTTCTCGCCGTCGCGCCTCCACCTGCTGGCGTTTGGCCGGGAGTGAAGTGGCAACCAGCGAATGCAGTTCGTCGCCGCCGTCGACCAGATCGTACAGTTCCTTCGGCAGCCAGTCGGGAGCAATCTGCCGCCAATCCGGGCGTTTCAGGACTTCCAGTGCCCGCCGATCATTGTCCAGGAACGGCAGCAGTTTTTCGAGCGCCGCCGACGGGTTGGTCGAGGCCTGACGGGCTGTCCCGGCAAACAGCGCGCGTTCATACAGGTCTCGCGAATCTCGTGAGACATTCCACGTTCGCTCCGGGGACCACGACCCGATTGCATAGACCGGCTGCATCAGTTTTTCGTTCAGAGTGAAGATCGTCTGCTCCATCCCCGGTCGCTGCGACAGGACCGAGAACACCGCTTCATCGACTGCGGCCAGACTGAGGCACCCCGGCGCGGGGCGGCCCTGGCTGTCCCAGACCCGAAATTGCAGCCTGGCGGTTTCACCGGGGCGATACTCCGGCCGGTCCGCCACCGTCTCGATCTGCAGGTCCCTGGCAGACCGCACGTGAATCACCTGAGTCTTCCGGACCGGGAGGCCGTTTTCATCAAATCGATACGCGCAGATCTGCACCGTCCCCGACAGTTCGGCGGGCAGGTCGACGGACAACGTCCCCTGGCCGTTGTGGACTTCCATCGACTCCGTCAACAACAATTGACCGTCCTTGAGGAAATCGACGAAGACCGGCTGCGTGCCCCCTGCCAGGGTCGAAATCTGCAGCGTCTGACCACCCTCAATCACCGGATTGTCGACTCGGATGACAAACGGATTGTTGCCGGTTTCGCACTCCAGTTTCACCTGCTGCGTCGAAGCGTGTCCCTGATCATCCCGCGCGGACAGAGTCAGTTCGACAGTCGGGGATCGAGGAGTCAGCTCCAGGGTGCAGCCCCCCAGGGTATCAGTGATCAACTCCTGCGGAATCCCCGTGACGGCGACCCGCACGCTGGCGGCCGGCCTGCCGTCGGCGTATGTCGCCAGCAGAAACACGCGGTTGCGACGACCCAGGAACAGTTGACCCGAATCTGGAATGATCGCCATCCGCAGCGGATGTGTTGTCACCAGGCAGGTCAGGTCCCGGGACTGTGACTGGCCCGCGGTGTCGGTCATCGTGACCGACAACTGAAGTTGTACATCGCCATCGTTCAGTTCCGTTCCAACAAAGCGATCCGGAAGCCGGTATTCAAACGCCGCGCGGCCGTTCTGATCTGTCTGTCGGTCAATCGTTGTCAACAATCGGGACTGGACATCCGTCGTGCGGACTTCCAGCCGGACCCCGGCATCTGCCACCGGCTGGCCGAAGAAATAGTGACAGTCAATTGTGCCTCGCAGCAGTTCGCCCGGCTGAACATACGGCTGGTCCAGTTCCGCCGTGATGCGGAACTTGGGCAGGACATACTTTTTGACTTCGACCGTCGAAGTACTGCTGGCGTCGCCGACGCGGCACTCGACCTGGTAGTTCCCTTCGAGGATTTCGTCCGCCAACGGGCAGTTCGTCGACGTGATTCCGAACTTGCTCGTGACCGTTCGATCACGAAAGACCACATTACCCCTTGGATCCGTCAGCTTGAATTCTGCGGTTTCTCCTGCAATCGGCTTTCGGTCCGGTCGGCGCAGCGCCAGGCCGCGAAAATGAATTGTCTGTCCTGGTTGATACGCCGGCTTGTCCGTCGTGACCATGATTTGCCACGAGCGCGTGATGTGAATGGTCTGAGTGACCTGTTCCATTCCCAGTGGAGTCTGAGCGCTGACCCGCAGTTCGTAATCTCCCGCGATCTGCTCGGCGAGTTTGATGGACGGGCATCCCGTGCCGCGATTGTCCGTGCGAAAGCTGGCCAGTTGAATCACCGCACGATCGGCGGGCGCAACGAGTTCCACAGTCACGGGAACGTCCGCGAGCGGTTGTTGCCGTTTGCGATTGAAGACCAGGATTCGCAGTCCGGATTCCGTTCCGGGCGATAGAGTTCGTTCCCCCAGGATCTGCAAGTCATACGGCGACGGAGACAGGCCATTGTAATAGAATTTCAGAGACTGAATTAGAACCGCAGCGACAACGAAGGTGGCAACAATCGCCCTGAAGGCGGCCCAGCGACGATTCGCCGGTTCCCTGTCCGGGGTCGGAGGCAACGGCTCGGAAAAATGCTTGAGACTGCTGCCGCTGCTGCGTTCAATCTGTTTGTCGAGCCAGTCGTCGGTCCGGGCCAGCAGTTCGCCGTCGGCGTAGCACGGGGGAACTGACTTCAAGGCGTCGAATCGCTGCTGTGCGTCCGCGAGTGCCGCTCGACACCCTGCGCATGCCTGGCAATGACCCTCGACCACTGCGGCCTGTTCCGGATCCAGCGCGTCATGCACAAAAGCGTCGACGAATTCCTGCACGTGGTCATGGGATACAGACATGTTGACCGACCTCTCCGTTCGTGCATTGGCGGCCCGTGAAAAAAGGGGTCTGACCCTCTGCGGGCATGCGTTTGTTAAGGTGCATCCAGTGCCCTCCACAGGGTCAGCCCCACTTTTCCGCAGGCTGTCAGGGTCGCCGGCATCACGAATTGCTGTCGTGAAGCCGGGGTTCCAGGTGTTTCCGCAGCGAGTTCACGGCATGACACATGTGGGAGCGAGCGGTCGCTTCCGAGTGGCCGAGAATCCGTCCGATGGTTTCATAACTCATTTCATTCCAGACCCTCAACACCACAACCTGCCGTTGCAGGATGGGCAACTGTAATAGCGCCTGGTCCACGATCGTCGCGGTTTCGGTGGCAACAGCGGCCTCATGCGGGCTGGCTGTCGCCAGCTCCACATTGTCCACCAGTTCGCCCTGCGGGATTACGGGCCGCCGTTGCCGTGAACGGACATCCGACTTGCATTTATTGGCGGCGATCCCGAACAGCCAGTTTCGAAACGAACGTGACAGTTCATAGCTCTGTCGCTGGTCCCAAACCGCCAGGAAGACATCTTGAAACAATTCCTCACTGCGATGGTGATCGCCGGTCATCCGCCGCAAAAACGTCAACAGGGAACTGGCATGGCGTCGCATCAAGTCGGACAATGCCTGTCGGCCCCCCAATTGAACGAGGCGCATAAATTCTTCGTCAGATGTTGAATGCCATTCCGCCACGGCGTTTCTCCTGCTGACCAGATGTTATTGGTCACAGGCGCAGATTTCGTGGAAGCGATTCCGGATTTTTCGGGTGATTTTCCGTGATTCGCAGGCTGCGCTACACGCGAGATTGTATTGACCCGAAAAATTCGCTGTGGCCTGAATAGGTATTGTCGGCATGTGGTCATCCACGGCTGGGGCGTTCGCACGAAATCGGCCACGTTCAAGCTGATACGTCATGTCCCCCGTTGCGTCCGGTGACGCTGAATCGAAATTGTTGGAATCTTTCGCCTAACCACCGCACTTAGCGACACTCACGCGGGTGCCTGGAAACAATTGCCCTCCTCCCGCGGAATACAGCGCAGGCCAAGGCGGGAATCAATCTAAGTCGAATTCACGTGTGGCCACCTGCACGACACGGGCGTGCGGTGTTTCGACTGCCGTTGCAACAAGCGTGATTCCCGCCAATTGGCGACTGTCGAGTGGCCGAACCGCCCCGAAAGAGTACAGATTCGGGAATATCACTTCAGCGACGAAAAGCAGCGGGCAAGTTGTCTCGGAGAACATATTGAACCTTCAAATCTGAACGTTATCATCGGCTCCAGTCAAATGTTCAGCCGACGCAGGGATGTGTCATCAGAGTCGGCGGGATTACAATCATGTCGGGCCAACTGCTTACCCTTCAGCGCGATCTGCACGGATTGTTTCAGGACATCATCGACAACACGTCGTCGGTGATCTATGTCAAGGATCTGTCGTTTCGTTACCTGCTGATCAACCGACAATACGAATCGCTCTTCTCCATCACCCGTAGCGAGATCCTGGGAAAGACGGATTACGAATGCTTCCCTGCGGAACTGGCGGACGGGTTTCGCAAGAATGACGTCTTCGTCGCGGAAACGGGCCAGTCGATCGAATGCGAGGAATTCGCGCCCAGTACCGAGGGGCTGCATACCTATCTGTCGCTGAAGTTCCCGCTGTATGACACGAAGGGCCGGATGGAAGCGATTGCCGGGATTTCGACCGATATCACCGATCGGCTGCGGACCCAGCAGGAAATCGAATCGCTGAAACATCGCTACGAACTGATCCTGGGGGCGGTCACGGACGGGATCTGCGGACTGGACGCGGCCGGTCAGGTCGTGTTCCTGAATGAAGCCGCGGAGCGAATGTTGGGATGGACGGTTGAGGAACTGAAGGGGGAGTGTCGGTCGACGATCATTGTTCCCAGGGATTCGTCCGTGCGCGAATGTCCGGTGGTCGCCGCACTGCGTGGTGATGAGGGGCTCCGGATCACCGACGCGCGCTTTCGCTGCCGAAACGGGACTCTGCTGCCTGTGGAATACATCGCCACTCCCATCCGCGAGTCGGGACAAATCGTGGGCGCAGTCGTCGCGTTCCGTGATATTTCCGAGCGGATCAGTTCGGAACGGGTCGAGCAGGAATTGCGGACCGCTCACAAGGTCCAGCAGGCCCTTTATCCTCAACAGGTTCCGCGCCTGCCGGGGCTGGAAGTGGCAGGGGTTTCGATTCCCTCGCGCCATGCCTGCGGCGACTATTACGACTTCCTGCCGGTCGACGATCACGCGCTGTTTGTGGCCGTCGGTGATGTCACCGGTCATGGACTCGGGCCTGCCCTGGAAATGGTTGGAACTCGCGCCTCCCTGCGAGCCATTGCCAGTCACGAACAGGACTTGGGAGTTTGTATGCGCCGGCTGAATCAGATCCTGGTCGGCGATCTGCCGAGTGAAATGTTCGTGACCATGCTGCTGGTCCGATTCGATCCGTCCGGCCGCTCGCTGATCTATTCCGCCGCCGGACATGAAGCGATCATCGTTCGCGCCAACAACGACGTCCTGCGATTGACCAGCACGGGCCATGTTCTGGGGCTCATCAATGAAGCAACATTCGATGTCTCGGCCCCCATCGCGCTCTCTCCCGGTGACGTGGTCGTGATTCCAACGGATGGCCTGACTGAAACTATGTCACCGCAGGGGGAATTGTTCGGCTGGAAACGGGCGGCGGAAGCGGTGGCGCGGCACCGCCAGTCCAATGCACAGACTCTGCTGGAGGAACTGTGCGCGGCCGCTCACAACTTTGCCGCAGGCACCGTGCAACACGACGATCTGACGGCAGTGGTGGTCCGGGTCGTGGACTAATCTGAAGCGTCTGCGAGGAAGGAAATAAACGGCGTTTCCCGATACCCGGCTCGCGAACGCTCGGGGGCATCGCTAGTCTCGCCTGGCGTAGATCAGGGCCGGAATCAGAATGCCAAAGTAGACGGCTTCAGGGGCCGTCTCTTTGATTCGGCGTCGCACCAGTGCGCGAGCGTTCTCGTGGTTTCCCAGGATCGGCCGCTGGTAAAGTCCCACGTCCGCTCGAAAGGCGGGTGCGTCGCCCAGCAGGAAGCTCAATTGGCTCCATGAAATATCACCAGGAGAATTGCCACGTCGGCTTGTTTCCGCCGATCGGCTCTTTTCCAATGAAGGATGAGATTGCAGAGCAGCCCGAGGAACGTTGGTGGCGGACCTTCGCCGGGCATGGTCTTTACAACTTTACAAGGTGAATCTAGTGCCATCCAAAGGGGCACTCCTCGTTTTCCACGGGGCTGAAAGGTCACCGCGCGCTGTCGCATTTCAAGGAATCACCCATGAAAGTCTTCGTCTCACTGGTGCTCGTTCTGTTTGCCACTGAAGCAGTGGTCGCCGCCGAAAAGCCGCTGAAGGTATTCATCCTCGCGGGCCAGTCGAACATGCAGGGACATGCACATGTGCGGACGTTCGAGCACATCGGCATGGACCCGAAGACCGCACCGATGCTGGCAGAGATGCAGAATGCCGATGGCTCGCCAAAAACCTGTGACCGTGTCTGGATCTCCTCGATTGGCTGCGCCGACCAGGAACAGATCGGAAAACTGACGGCTGGCTTCGGTGCGGCGAACAACGGGCCCAAGATTGGGCCGGAGTTTACGTTCGGAATCACCATGCAGAAATTCGTTGACGGGCCCATCCTGCTCATCAAAACTTCCTGGGGCGGAAAGAGTCTGAACACGGATTTTCGTCCGCCCAGCGCCGGTCCGTATGTCTTCAATGAGTCACAGCTCGCGGCCTTCCAGAAACAAGGCAAGGACATCGACACGATCAAGACCGAAAAAGCCCAAGTGACGGGAATCTACTACCGGCTCATGATCGAGCATGTGAGAAAGGTCCTTGCGGATATCAAACGCGTGGTACCGGACTACGATGCGGCACAAGGTTTTGAGCTGGCTGGCTTTGTCTGGTTCCAGGGCTGGAATGACATGGTGGATGCCGGCACCTATCCTCATCGCGACCAACCGGGTGGCTACGATGCCTACAGCGACGTGATGGCGCATTTCATCCGCGATGTGCGAAACGATCTCCACGCTCCGCACCTCCCCTTCGTCATCGGGGTGCTCGGTGTCGGCGGGCCGGTTGCGGATTATGGTCCCGATCAGCAGCGTTACAAGGCGACTCACCAGAACTTCCGTGATGCGATGGCCGCGCCGTCCAAGCGGCCCGAATTCCAAGGCAACGTCGCCGCTGTCCGGACAGAAATCTATTGGGACCGTGAGCTGACCGCAGCAAAGTCCAAGGAGAACGCCTTCAGACAACAGGCCAGGAAACTCGCATCCGATGGCAAATTAAAACCTGCCGAGGAACGTGCTGCCTTTGAAAAGTTGCGTGCTGAGGGCCTGACCGAACGCGAACGCAAAGTGCTCGACACCGGCATTTCGAATCTTGAATTCCACTACCTCGGCTCGGCCACAATCCTGGGCGGGATTGGCAAGGGCTTCGCCGAGGCGATGGCGGAACTGATGCAGCTCAAACACGCGAATCCACGAGAATGATCATTCCGGGGTAGTGTATTGAGTTGTTGTTGTCCGGATGACGCAGAAGTATCATTTCCTCATCATGCCAATTCCCATTCGATTCGACGCCGTCAGCCTGCCGCCTCTGGTGATGGGAGCCTTGCTGTTGCTTGCGTCCGTCGTCATCGGGTTGAAACAATGGTGGGCACATCGTCGACTGGTTCTGAATCCCAAGGTGGATGAAGTCGGTTATGCGCACTCGGAGCGACAGATCCGCAATCGGCTGGTTGTGGCGATTATGCTGTTTCTGCTCGGTGCGGCCATCCCCGTCGGCGACCAGTTGGACTTCTTCTTCCGCGGCCACGCGGGCCTCTTCTTTGCCTATTGGATGGGTGTCCTGTTGATCGTGTTCGCCATGGTCGTTCTCGCCCTGGGCGACTTGCTCTCCACTTTGGCCTATGCGCGCGTGTCGCAGGTCAAATTGCGGGTCGAGCGTCGCGAGTTGGAAGAAGAAATCCGCCGGTATCGCGCCGCCAGAAACGGACAGGCCGGCCAGGAAATCGACGATCCAAAACAAAATGGATAGCGCGACTCGGGGTCAGGTGGTTCAAAGTTCATTTTTCGCGGAGTGCGGGCTTCTGAGTGGAAGACACCGTTATCCGCGAAAAATGAACTTTGAACCTCCTGACCCCATTGCCCTGTGTCCCCTGCCTTCACGAGCGTTACTGTTTGGGCGGTGAGGCCTCACGCACCAGGGCACCATGGGCTTCGGACAGGATCAGGATCGAGAACCGGGTGGTTTGATCCAGGTCGTTCGTGCTGATCGACGCGTAGTCGAACCGGCCACGCAGGTCCGTGTAGCCGTCCTTGTAGAACTTCGCCTGGCCA
>JAFEBS010000025.1 GCA_018242525.1 Planctomycetota bacterium
ATGTGGTTCACCGTGCGCTTACGGAAGTCTGGCTCAACAGCATTCCTGGGGATGAGGTAGAAGCCTGGTTTCGCAAGATCGCGAATGAACAGTACATTATGCTGAGCCAGCAACGAGTTCGCTTTCCAGATCGGTTGGTGATACTGGCTTACGCGACATTCGATCAATGGAAGGACTTTCCGGGGCTACTTCAGAATCTCGCGGAATTTCGCCGAGCCAAGTTGATGGCAAGCGAATTCACCCGCCTTAGTCCCGCAGGCCAGGCCGAATTCATTCAGGATTTGCTTTCCCGTACGCGGTTCGCAGCAGAAAAGTCTGTACGCATTTGCATACTCGATACCGGTGTCGATCGCGGGCACCCATTGTTAGAGTCGTCCCTGTCTCCAACGGACCTGCAAGCATGGAGAGAAGAATGGGGGGCAGATGATCATGACGGTCACGGAACCGAGTTGGCGGGATTGTGTTTGTATGGTTCACTCGCCGGACCGCTCTACGAGGGTGGTGAAATTGAACTGCTGCATCGTCTCGAATCAGTGAAGATCCTTCCTCCTCAAGGTCGAAATGAGCCTCCTGATTATGGCCCGATTACCGTCGGAGCCATGGCGCTGGCGGAAGCCAATGTCCCGAAACATTCGCGAGTGTTCTGTCTGGCAGTAACCGCTGAAGGCGACGATCACTGGCGACCAACCTTATGGTCCGCAGCCCTCGATCAAGCGTGTGCCGGAGCACTCGACGGACAGCGAAGACTTCTTGTTGTCTCCGCGGGGAATCTCCGAGAAGACATCGGAAAAGACTATCCCGATGAGAATCATGTTTCGAGCGTCGAAGACCCGGCTCATTCGTGGAATGCGCTGACGGTCGGTGGTTATACCGCGTTGGCGTGGATGGAAGAAAAGGGATTGGAGGGGTATTCACCAATTGCCCGACCGGGCAGCTTGTCGCCCGCGAGCCGCACGTCACTATGCTGGAATCCAAACTGGCCATACAAACCCGATGTGGTGTTTGAAGCGGGCAACTACGCTCGTGACGCAAATGGTTTCATCACCAGCGCCGAAGATTTGGAACTGTTGACGACGGTCTCCCGAACAGACACGACGGCCTTGCTGGGAACCACACGAGATACCAGCGCCGCCGCCGCACAGGCGTCACGGATGGCAGCCATTCTGCAAGCGGAGTACCCCGAATATTGGCCGGAATCGATCCGGGGTTTGATGGTCCACGCTGCCGAATGGACGCCACAAATGCTGGAAGAGTTCCCTTACAGCGATCGGCGTCAGCGTCTTCGCGTGTATGGAATGGGCGTACCGAATTTGTATCGGGCTCGCCGCTCAGCGCGGGGGTTCGCCACTATGGTGATTCAGGACCAGTTGCAGCCCTACAAGCTGACGACTGGTGACAACGCCACGCATGAAATGCACCTTCACAACCTGCCTTTGCCGAGGGAAGTGCTGGAAGAGTTGGGAAGTGTACCCGTGCGAATGCGCGTGACGCTCTCGTATTTCATCGAACCCAATCCACCGAGACGCGGGTATGTGGCTCGGTACCAATATGCCTCACACGGATTGAGGTTTTCAGTTCGTCGACCACAGGAAACAGTCGAACGGATGGTGGCGCGACTTTCAGCGGCAGAATGGCCGACCGAGGAAGGACAGAAGAAGCGTCCCTTTAAGACAGTCCCGGATGACCGCCAATGGGACCTGGGACCAGAGACAGTCAGCGTTCGGGGCTCAATCCATTCGGATGCCTGGACGGGAACGGCGGCCCAACTGGCAGCGTCGAATTTGATCGGTGTCTTTCCCGTCGGAGGCTGGTGGCGGTATCGCAAGGATCGCGAAATCGTCGAAAAACCGGCCCGATACTCTTTGATTGTCAGTATCTCGACCCAAGACACGTCGATTGACCTCTACAATGCGATTGAAAACGAGATCGCGACTCGCATCGGCTCTGAAATCGTAACGTCGATCCCCACGTCGTAAGGTTCGGTTCCCATCATCAGTTGCTCCTCCGCCTGTCCCTTAGCCTGATCATTCACTCGGCTACCGGAACACCATACTGCTGAATGGTCGCCGCAGACACTCCGTGGAACTCCGAATTGCGTCCACGGAAGATGCAATTCGGATAGTCCTCGCTCGACTCGACGACCACGGTCTTACCAAGACCGATGGCAATCGCCAAACATGAAGATTGATTGCCCATGAAAAGCCGGGAGCTCTTGATGTACTTGGCGGCATCCAGCAATGTCGGCGTTTCGATGAAAGGAACGTCGGTACGGATTGAATTGCAGAACAGTTCATAGTCGGTAGGGAGGCCGATGAAGCCAAGGTTTTCTTGATTGGCAAGAAGTGGCATCCAGTCGACTGAGGCATGCTCATTGCGGTATCGGCCCGTGAAGTTGACCAACGTGAGGGCAGTGTCGCCAGCCTCAATCGAGAGCCAAGGTGCCACCGGTGAATGAAGTGGCATATGAAGGCCAAGTTCCGTTTGCGCAAACGCCATCATTGCCTGGACGACGTTTTGGTGATGGTCGTAGCCGAGGAAGAACTCGGAGAATTGAAGTTCAGCACCAGTCACATACTGTGAATGCTTCGCTCCGATGTACGGTTGGTCGAGCAGCGGAAGCAACGCCGCAATGCCGGCGGACGTGAAGTGCATTCCGCCGAAACAAACGTCGGGTGTTACGCCGTGTATGTCGTGGAGCTGTTTGGCGACAGCCAAGCTATAGATCGCATCACCAAGTTTGCCCGACAGTTCGATCAGCATGGTCCCTCCAAGATGTTGTGGCCTCACATCTTCGCGTTTATCGTGGCCATTCTGAACTGTGTCTACGACCGTGCCAAGACTTCCTGCCAGGAATGGGGCATGAGCGAGTTGCCGTTGGCCCCCCATCGACTCTTTCCGATTTCGCTGACGTCGGCCGCTATGGTGGCGCACCGGTAGGCGTTCTCAAAGTGCTCGCCGCGTGCAGCGCCTTTCTCCCTGTGCTACGCCGCGAACTCAAATGTGCGAATTGCCTTCAGCACGAGCAGTCCCTCGATCGACGGTTTCGCCAAAAAGTTCCGGTATGTGTCTAGCACAGGGAGCTGAACGGTTTTCATGGACCCCTTGTTTTGTAGGCTTTGCCACCGAAACAAGGGGTTCGCCGTTTTCTGGCCCCGAGTCTTGCGAAGCGATTCGGACGAGTTCTGCAGCGCCTGTGCAGCGCTGTTCGGGGCTGCGGTCGATGCGTGTCCTCCAGAAGCCTTGGCGAAGTCTTCGTCACGGACTTGCAGGTAGTGTTCCATCGCTACCTTGGGCGTATTTTCGAGCCAAGCCGTGACCAGATGGATGGAGTATTCTTGTGCCAGTTCGGTTTCCCGTGATGATCGCAGATTCTGGAACAGTGACAACTTCTCAGCAGTCCTTTCGGTCTCGGGAGTATTTGCGGGCATTTCCGTTGTCCTAAGCCTATCTGGAACAAAACCAGCCGTCTGCCATCACCAGTGGCTACATCATTGTGACTGTCTCTCGATACGGCTGTCCGCTCTTATACAACTTAAGCCGTTCTTTGCATGCGGGACGCTCTTCTTCCGGTGCCAGGCGCAGTGATTCCTTTGCCCATCTGCATGCCTCTTCGAAGTCACCGACTTCGGCGTATGTTGCGGCCAGAGTGCCAACGAAATACCAGGCGCCGAACGCCGATAGTTCGCAAGCTTTCTCCGAATGTTCGACCGCCTTTTCGCCATTGCGGAGTTCGTCACTCGGACAGGTTGCCAAGATCCAAGCCAGATTGTTATGCGCGTCGTGGTCGCGCGGGTTTACTTTGATTGCCTGCGTAAAATCTGTGATGGCAGCCGAGTAATCACCACGGAGGTACACTGCGTTTCCTCGCAGTGTGTAGATGTCGGGGCACAAAGAATCCAGCCGGATCCCTTCGTCAAAGTCGGCGATGGCCTTGTCGTAAAGTCCGCGACTGGACATGAGCACTCCGCGCCGGCAATACGACGGCGCATCCGGTGGGACTGGCCCCCAATCACCCGGGCCAAGGAACTGCCGAGCGAAATCTGCCAAATCTCGGCCAAGGAATTCGCGTGCGGCGCTCTCTCCGGCGTCGTCGGCATGCGCGTGGCGCACGAAATCAGGAAGGCGACGCCGATAATCTGCGGCGATCACCCGGAACAAGATCTGGGCAAGCTCGTAACTGTGGCTTTGCCCTTCATCATACAAACGGAATCCTTTCCCCCACCAGAAGTCACTCAGTCCATGTTCTCGCCAATAAGACTTGATTTCGTTTGCCCTTGTCGCATCCAGAGTGAAGCGAGCCCAATGAGGTCCAACGGCCTCCTCAGCCAACTGGGTCATCCCCTCCTCAACCCACTGCGGCAGCGTCAAGTGAGCAAGACAGGCATGCGTAATCTCGTGAAGAAGTGTCTTTTGCAAAGAATCTATCGGTTGCTGTCTGAGTGCAATCTGTGGGTAAGTCCCTTTGAGGAAAACACCCGCTGATCGGATATATTCAAATTCCCAGTCGAATGGAGAGACGAAGCGGCCATAAGTCGCATTGTCGGCGAAAAGGAGTACGACAATGGGACCAGGCTGCGACTCACTGGCCAATGCGCCTAAGGCGTCGTCAATTTCTGCCAGTCCAGATTCACCAAAATCCAGTAGTGGCTCGGCCATCTCGGAATCACGCGGCGCGAACAATAGCAAATGCCTGCTCTGCGAGACTTGATACGCATGGCTCAGCGATTCGTTCAGCTTTTGAAGCCATTGTGTGGCGATGCTGGCCCAAGCCTTAGAACGATCCGCCTCAGGAACGTGCTCCTCCAGCCAGAGGCGAATCACGTTCCAATCCAACAGCGGTAATTGAAAGGCTCCAGGAATTTCCGCAAGGTCTGGATTCATGCTGATACCTCGCTCGCTCTAACTGGTCGCGATATCAAAACAAATGACGTGTGGCCGGTGAGCGTATCTCTGATCATGAGACGTTTCAATTGGGCCGGTTGCCCGCATCGGTTACGCAAAGCGGCTTCACCCGTCGCGGAGCGCGGCTAAATGTTCCGCATGGGCCACCAGCGCCACTCGGTCATCGGGATTCAGGATCTGCCAAAGTTCGTTCAACCAGTCAAAATCGGCGTCAAATTCACCAGATTGCAGCGCCCGTGCAGCGCTTAAACGTGTTTTCGCAGTTTCCCGCATACCATCCTGCGAAGTTTCGTCTCCTAGTCGGGGAGGAAGTGAACGCGTTGGTCATACTACTCTTCATCACTGAGATTCCAGATTCGAATGACACCTCCAGCATCAGCCGTGGCAATTCGTTTTCCGTCGGGAGAATAGTCTGCCATTATGATTTCTGCCTCGTCGGTGTTCTCCCGAACAGGTCCGTAGCCATCAAAAATGAGACTAGGAATCGGGTCAGATTTCCAGGCAGATCTGCTTGTGCCATCGGAAATATTCCACACGGTGACACTGTCACTAAACGCCTCGGTGGAAGCAACGTGACTGCCATCCGGCGAAATCGACACACCCAGAAGCGGGCGCGGGACCTTGGGGACGTAGCGGACGGGACTGGCTCTGTCATAGGTCCTTGGTTTGACACGAAGCTTCGTCAATTCCGTCCAGGATCCAATATCCCACACCACAAGATCTCCTCTCTCGCAGCCAGCAGCTAAACGACGGGCGTTGGGAGCGACATCCAGGTACACGCGCACGGTTTGCGCTTCTGAAAGCTGCGTGCTCCCCTCATATTTCCCAATCACAAGTTCCTCGATCCTCTTGCTGAAATCGGGTAGCCAGAGCTCCACAGTGGCCATCATCGCTGTGCCGGAGTTGGGAGCTCCGTCTGCGATTCTTGTTCTTCCAAGTGCAAACATATTGACACCGGGAAGATAAACCATGGAATGATAGTTGTTATAAATGCTGTCGCGTTGGATGCCCGCTTTCTTCACGGGCGATTTCTGTTCCAGGTCCAGGATCGAAAACTCGTGGCTCTGTTCCATCTGGCTGCGAGTTGAAAGGGATTGATGGACCAGTGCCAAGAAGCGAGAATCGGGTCCAATGGCAGCACATTTTATGTTCCAGAACTGCGGATTCGACGGTCCCAGCGGGGGCAGCAATTGCTGGTTTGCGATGTCCCAGCGTTTGAGTGTGTATTTTCTGCCATCGTACACCAGTAGCGCCTGGCGCGAGGAATCCAGGGCAACCACCCTGTCCGAACTTGAGGCCAGTTTGATAGCGGGTTGGGTTCCGGGTGGGTCCGCCTGCCAGATTTGAATCATCCCCTTTTTGTCACCGCTGACCAGGTGGCTTCCATCTGGCGTGAACTTCAAAAAGAGAACCGGCCATTCGTGGACACCCGCCACAAGGGAACGTTCATCGCTTGCCGGACGCGGTGCATGAACACCGGTTACCCTTTCGCAGTCGGACGGCCGCAGGATTCCGAAGTTGTCGTTTTCGCCTCTGCTGACGAGTCCGTGCGGAACCATTGAGAGTGTCACAAAAACCGGGTCGTCCGTCGGTTCTTCTTGATGAAACCAGAGTCCAAAGTCTGTTCCCGGCGCCGCCCAGTCATCGCCGGGATTAAACGCGAAGTAGGTCAAATTTGCAGGGGATGGCACCGGAGATCCGGGAATCGCTGCCTGCGGATACTCCCGTGTGTCGAGTGGAGATCCCGATCGATCCCAGCCCATTCGAATCTTCTGAGCTGAAACAACCGCTCCGTAGATGTCGACATTGCTTCCGGCAGATTCAGGAATCCGGGCGCGCAGGGCTGCGGTTGTTCCCCTGGAGAAAGAGATTTGCTGCCATGCGGGAACGCCCGGCTTGTCGCTGCAGTTTAGTTCGTCCAGTTCGGACCTGACTGAACTCAGGATCCTTCCCGGCAAGATAAAGCCGGTTGGTCGAGTGGAGGAGAATCGCTGATCCAGCAATTGAATCGCGCTGCCGACGTCACCAGGACGACCGTGAGGAAATGTCGCGTTCAAGTTAAGGAATTCCGAGATTCGATCCGCAGTGCGCACCATGGACTCAGGGGTCATCTTGAACGCGAAGATCGCGCAATCAAACCGGAATTCTGTCTCAATCTGCTTATCGGGCGTCATGCACCAGAGGATATAGTCGCGCGACGGGGAGTCTAATGTC
>JAFEBS010000026.1 GCA_018242525.1 Planctomycetota bacterium
CCGTACGGTTCGGAGGGAGGGGGGGACCGAAATCAATCGGTCCTCCCTACCCCTATCTTTCTCGATGACTTACATTGCTGTCACATGTCAAAGACTTCATCCACTCCCTCGACGCCGACAGTCTAGAATCGCCATCAACGCGCGGATTTGAACGATCGGCTTCGAACGGAGTGGTGCCTGCCGTGGCACATTGCCGATAGAGACGATTCCGGGTACTCGGCAATGAGGTCCATGATGAACGATGCTCAAATGTTTGATGTCGCACCCAACGAAGCCGTGGTCAACGACGACGCGATCCTGCGGCTCGTACAACGTGCCCTGAGCGACAGCCACTACGAACAGTTTCGAAATCTTCAGGTCTATTGCGAAGATGGGCGAGTGACGGTTCAAGGTCGACTTCCGACAAGCTTTCTGAAACAGGTTGTCCAGTCGGTGATCCAGTCGGTTGCCGGAGTTCGTGAGGTCGATAATGACGTCACCGCCCCGCCCGACTGACGGTCGCCCGGTCGGCCGCGCCCTCCTCCGCTGGCCGCGAACTCTGTCGATGTCACGTGTCGCAATTCCTGCCGGCTCTGGACATTGCGGGAATCCGTACTCACCCACGAATTCCCAGCAAGCGACTCGCTCAAAACTCTGGCAGTTCCTTGTGAGACGCGCAGGGCCGTGAATCCGATGACAATGCTGTAAGTCATGAATCACTCAATGATTCGATGTCGCAATCACGTCCTCGTGGCCGCTTTGGAGAACGTGCCTGGCATACCAGTTGCGATTCCCTGTTCGTCTGTCGCTCAACGTGAGGAGTTCCGAAGGGACTCCCATTGGATTTCGCGATCTGGCAAAGGACATGGCGACTTATGTATGGCTATTTGATTGACATGGATGGGGTGATCTACCGGGGGCACGAATTGATCCCCGGTGCGGAGCGGTTTGTTGGCGAATTGCGACAGAAGCAGATTCCGTTTTTGTTTCTCACCAACAACAGCCAACGGACGCGGCGAGATGTCGCCACACGACTGGAGCGATTGGGGATCGACGTTGAAGAAGAGCATATCTTCACGTGCGCCATGGCCACGGCTCGGTTTCTGGCCCGGCAGAAGCCCAACGGAACGGCCTTCGTCATCGGCGAAGGAGGTTTGCTGACAGCGTTGCACCTGAACGGGTATTCGATTGTCGACAAGGATCCGGACTACGTTGTGGTTGGCGAAGGTCGCACTTTGAACTTTGAAATGGTGGAAGCGGCCGTGGGAATGATTCTGGGCGGCGCGAAACTTGTCGCCACGAACATGGATCCCAATTGTCCCACCCAATCGGGAACCCGACCGGGTTGCGGCGCCATCGTGGCGATGCTGGAACTGGCGACCGGTGCCCGAGCGTTCAGCGTGGGGAAACCGAGTCCCGTGATGCTGCGCGCCGCCTTGAGCGACTTGGGACTGACGACCGACAAAACGATCATCATCGGTGATACCATGGAGACTGACATTCTGGGCGGAGTTCAACTGGGGACTCACACGGTCCTGGTGTTGAGCGGGGGAACGCGCCGCGAGGATTTGCGCCGGTACACGTATTGTCCCGACAAAATCGTCGCCTCCATTGACGACCTGCGCCATGATCTGCTGGTCCGCGAGTTTTCGGACCTGACCAACAGTCGACTGCCAGACAAAACCACAGGCGCCGGCCCAGCCAGCCGAGTTGGTTATACGTCCGTCTAACGACTCATCCCTTTTTGTTCCCCGAAGGGGATGAATTGCAGAGGGCCATCGTCTTTTTCAACTTGGGGTTCCACGGCCTGACTGTCTTTAGTAAGGCCGTGCGAGTGCTCAATCAGCACGGCCTCCAAGACCGTGGCACCCGATTCCCAATTTGAAAAAGGCGATCGCCCTGATGAATCGCATAGCACAGGGCGCGTTTCGCACCCTGCGACGATATCAATCGACTTTTTCGCCTTCCCCGAAGGGGGTAGATCGTCACGATCCGCCGGCGTGTCGGGATGTATCCCCTTCGGGGAAAATGGCGATTCAGATTGACCATCTCCACAGGGTGCGAAGCGCACCCTGTGCTACGTGATTCATCCCCTTCGGGGAAAAGATCGGTTGCGTCCGGCTATAATCTTCCCGGATCTGTTCGAAAGACCCTTTCGCTCGGGGAGAACCGCATGTCATTGGATCGCAGGCAGGCATTGCAGCAACTTGGGCTGCTCGGAACGACGGCACTGCTGGGTCAGCAAGTCACTGCCGCAGACGCAGTCGGCTGGAAACTTTCCACGTTTCAACTGGACGTCACGCCGCCGGTCGGGCATCCGCTGCTGGGGATCAGTTTCTCGCCGTCCACGACCCTGCTCGACCCGCTGGAAGCGCGGGGGTTTGTGCTGACCGGTCCCGAACCGGCGCTGGTCGTGATCTCCATCGACTGGTGCGAAGTTCGCAATGATGCGTTTCACCGCTGGCGAGACGTCCTGGCCGCGGCGGCAGGAACCACGCCGGAACGGGTCCTGGTCCATACGGTTCACCAGCACGACGCCCCCTATTTTGATCTGACCGCACAGAAACTGCTTGACGCGTCCAAACCCGGCGGTCGGATGCTGGATCCGTCATTTCACGAAGATTGCGTACAGCGCGCCGCGATGGCACTCCGGGCGAGTCTTGCCAACAGGATTCCCGTCACACACATCGGAGTCGGACAGGCTAAAATCGAGAAACTGGCCTCCAGCCGCCGGGTTGATGAAAACGGCAAGGTGAGTTTCCGGCGATACAGTCGCTGTACGGACCCTGTTTTACAGGCGTTGCCAGACGGCCAGATTGATCCCTGGCTGAAGACGATCAGCTTCTGGAACGACTCGAAACCGTTGCTGGGCCTGTCGGTCTACGCCTGCCATCCGATGAGCTACTATGGTGGTGGCGAGATCTCGGGGGATTTTCCCAACATGGCGCGAAAGCTGAGAGACACGTCCGAACCGCGGCTGTTTCAGATCTATGCCAGCGGTTGTTGCGGTGACGTAACGGCGGGCAAATACAATGACGGCTCAAAGGGAAACCGCCCGCTGTTTGCCGAACGACTTGCCGGAGGCATGGCCCGGGCCTGGGCCGACACCAGGCGGCATCCGTTGAAGTCAATCCGCTTTCGCAACGAACAGATGATCCTGCCGCACAGCGAATTGCCTGCCATGTCGGAAGCCGTCTTGCAGGAAAAACTGAACAATCCTGCGTTCCCCATTGGGACCCGGGCCCAGATTGCGCTGGGTCTGAGTAACCTGAAACAGCACGCGGACGGTCATCACATCGATGTCCCGATGATTGACTTCGGCCCTGCGCAGTTGATCTTGCTACCCGCAGAAAGCTTCGTGGCGTATCAGTTGTTCGCTCAGGAGCAGCGCCCCGACAGTTTCGTCGTAACGCTTGGCTTCGGCGAAAGTGCTCCCGGCTACATTCCCACGAACCAGGCCTACAAAGAAGGCTTTCGCGAGGAACACGGGTACACGTGGAACCGTCCCGGGGCCGAAGATGTGATTCAATTGACGTTGAAAAAGTTGCTGTTGGGGTAGACCGCTGGGCAATGCCCTATTCGCGTGGTTGCGGCAATCTGGCCGGCACCCAACGCTCCTGTTTCGCGTCCAGCTCCATCGTTTGGCGCAGCTTGACGGTCGTGTTTTCAATATCTCCACCGGTGGCGAGGAAGAACCGGTCCTGGCGGTCCTGGACGATCCCGGCGTCGATGTTGACGACAGGATTCGCATCTGCCGTGAATCGCGCCTTGTTGATCGGCTGCCACTGGCCCTCCGGCGTGCGCAGCCAGGCATTGCCGAACTGGGCGCGCCGCGTTTTGGTGGTGGAAACCTTGTCGCGTTTGAAATCTTCTACGAACGAATAACAGCCGTTCAACAGTGTCCCGCCGGTCGGGGTCGAAAACGTCACCAGGTGTTTCCATTCGTTCTGTTCGGGGTGGAAGAAGTAGCCGGAATACTCGCTCCGTTTGTCGATCGCTTTGGCCATGACCAGGAATCGATACGTCTGGCCGATCTTCCAGTCATAATTGAAGAACGACTGCCCGCCAGTCCCTTCGCCCCCAAACCGGCCGACACGGACCCCCTCGCCCTTGTGCAGCAACTTGACCTGCAGATCTTCCTTCACGGTTTTCGGATCATCCTGATTGCCCGGATCCCAAACTGAAAACAGGATGAGCTTTTTCCCGTTTCCCAATTCCTGCATCCCGAAGTAACCCTTGCTCCAGCCGCAGACCATGAAGTAGGTGCCGGGTGCGGACTGTTCAATCGTGACTTCGTTGTAGAACTCCACCCCGGTCGGTGCGGGAAAGCCGAGGTGAACCGAGCGGCAGGCGATCCCCTTCAGGGATTCGTCCGCACGGCCCAGGCTGCCACCAGCCAGGAACGCCAAAGTGCAGAGCAGAAGCAGGCGTGTGAATCGCATGTTGTCAGTCCGATTACTGTGATTCCGCAGTCTTGCGGGTCATCAACGACACGACGATCAGCGTCAAAAAACCGAGCGGAATGGTGACCAATCCCGGTTGGCTGAACGGCACCATCGCCGACTTCGCGGCTGTGTCGGCCGAAAACCCGTAGACCTTCTGGAACGTGTCTTCACTCACCAGGATCCAGCCCAGTGAACTGAACAATCCAACGATGATTGCCGACGAAATCCCCTGCTTGGTCGTTCCCTTCCAGAACAGCAGCATCACCAGCGACGGCAGATTCGCAGACGCCGCCACGCTGAAGGCCCAACCGACCAGGAAGCCGGCATTCATCTTTTGAAACAAGATTCCCAGGCCAATTGCAATCGCGCCGACGATCACAGCCGCCAGCTTGCCGATGCGAACTTTTTCGTGGTCGTTCATTTCCCACCGTAACACGCTCGAGAGCAGGTCATGCACCACGGCACCGCTGGCGGCCACGATCAATCCGCTGACAGTCCCCAGCACGGTTGTGAAGGCGATGGCCGAGATGATGGCGAACAGAAGTTCTCCAAAACTCTTCGCCAGCAAGGGTGCCGACATGTTGTCGTTGGTCAGGTCGATGCTGCCGCTGGTCATCGCCCCCAGGCCCATGAACAGCGTCAGGACATAAAAGCATCCGATGGTGCCGATCCCCACTACGGTACTCAGTCGCGCCGCCGCCTGATTCTTCACCGTGTAATACCGAATCAGGATGTGTGGCAGGGACGCGGTCCCGCAAAACAGGGCCAGCATCAGCGAGATAAAATTCAACCGGGACATCAGGCTTTCCGACTGCAGCCCCTTGAATGTCGGACTGTTCCCCGGCCGCAACACGTTCGCACCGGATTTCGGGTTCGGAGTCCACGTGATCGTTTTTTCACCGTTCACCACGGCTTCCTTCTTCGTCCACAACACGACTTCGCTCTGCTGCAGCGTTGCCAGGTACTCGAAGGGGCCGAGTGGTCCGGTTTCCGTCTTGCCGCCCGGCAACTTGCTGAGGTGCCCGACCGGTCGCAAATCTGCCTGTCCTTCTCCCTTTCCCTGGGGCCGCCCATTCGCCAGTTTCGTACCGTCACTCTTCATCACCAGGGTCTGCGGGGAATTGGCCAGTTCACTGGTGTCGACTTTCAATCCTCGGTTCAGGATCATGAGGGTCAGGATGCCGCTGAACAGCACCAGCAACCCGCCCTTGATGAACTGGACATACGTGGTACTGACCATCCCGGCCGTGGCCACAATCAACACCACGATCACACCGACCAGCACGACCCCCACCCAGTAGGGGAAACCCAACAGGGGTTGAATCAGAGACCCGGCACCCACCATTTGCGGGATCAGGTAAAACACGCTGACCACCAGCGTGCTGATCCCCGCCGAAAGCGTAATCCCCCGCGATTGAAACTGGCTGTTCAGTGCATCCGCAAACGTGTACTTGCCCAGTCGCTTCAGGGGTTCGGCCACCACGAACAATGCCACCACCCACCCCGCCAGAAACCCGATGGAATACAGGAATCCGTCATACCCATAGAACGCGATCATCCCACAAATGCCCAGGAATGACGCCGCAGAAAGGTAGTCTCCGGCGAAGGCGACTCCATTGACGAACCAGTGAATCTGGCCACCTGCCGCGAAGTAGCCTGCGGCGGACTTCGTTTTTGCGGCAAAGTAAAAGCTCAATCCCAGTGTCGCAGCGACAAACACCGCAAACACCACTACGGACAGCATGGACGGATCGTGAATCATGGTGGCCAATCACAGGTGAACAGGAACTTGTCTGCCAGGTGAGATTTCCACCAGGTCACGGACCCTTGGCACCGTCCGGGTTGGAACCGCCGCGGCACAGCCAGGAATAGAGCAATGACAGGATCATCGCAGCGATGATCAGGGCGAATCCGTACAGGATGGCGAGGTTCAGGCCGAACGCCGGGGTCGATTCCATCTGCACAGGGGCAAACGCATTCAGCCCGACGAATCCGGCATAGAATGCCAGATAGATCAGGAACAGGAACATCCCGTAGCGGGAATTGCGAATGGCGATCCGAGGATCTTCAATTTCCTTGACGTGGGCGGGACCGTGATCAAGACCGGCCATTCGGACGTCCTTTGGACAGCGGAGAGATCGGGAATTCGCAGTAACAGCGGGCAGGCACTGATACCATTCCCGGGAGCGGGTCGCAACCGAAGGCACGATCAGTACAGGGCAATCGCTAACACCGTGCCCCCGTCGGGCAGATTTCTCCTCCAATGAAACGGTGATACGGATGTGCACCACGGAGTCACGGAGGGCACGGAGAAAGGCTCCGTTGGGGTGGCGTTGTGGTCGATTGAGCAGATCAAGCTCGTCAGGAGCCTAATGGCGCTGACTTTGTGAGCCGCAAGGCGCTAGCCGCGGGTGTCTTCTCAATCGCACACGAAGAACTGGCGGCTAGCCATAATAATTCATTGACGGCCACGGATGAAACACGGATATCACACGGATAACTGAGCGCCATCAGCAATTTATGAAAGTCAAAGTGTGTGGAAATATCCGTGGTCTTGTCTCGGAGTGCTGGGATAATTGCAGAGGGCCGAATAGCACCAGTGCCGGGTCGGAGAAGGCCGCCGCCAGGGTAGCCCTGTCTCTCCGAGACAGGCAGCGTGATCGCAGACAGACCCCTCGAACCAGTCTCGGCTGATTCGCATTCAACGCGATTCTCTCGTTCTCGCACCCTGTCTCTCCGAGACAGGCAGCGTGATCGCAGACAGACCCCTCGAACCAATCTCGGCTGATTCGCATTCAATGCGTTTCTCCCCGTCGCGCACCCTGTCTCGGAGCGACAGGGCTACCTGGACGTGACGCTGGCCATCAGTAGCGGATGCCGCCCAGCAGGAACTCGCAGTTGGGCAACGCCTTCTTCATCTGCTGCACTCCATTCGCCGTGACGTTGGTGTTGCTCAGGTCGACAAACTTCAGCTTCTTGTGTCCCTTGAAATAGGCGAGTGCAGAATCCGAGATGCCGGTGTTTTGAGCGTTCACGGTTTCCAGGGAGGTCATCGGTTTCAATTTCACGAAGCCGATCCCCAGGACCCCCTTGGCTCCATCGAGGTTCACGGATTTCAAGTGCTTCAATCCGTCGACGAACTCGGCAAAAAAAGCGTCGTTCATCCCCGCGATCGTGCTGATGTCGAGAGATTCCAGCATTCTTAATTTGTTGATCGCCCGGGCTCCCGCCAGGTTGATCGGCGCGTTCCCCACGTTCAGGACCTTCAGATGCTTGAGTCCTCCCTTGGACGCCGCCGCGGCAAAGCCGACCCCGGTCACGTTCACCCGGGCCAGATACAATTCCTCCAATCCGGGCACCTTGGCCAAGGCCAGCAACCCCCGGTCTGAGAGCCCGTTGCATCCGTTCAATTGCAACACTTTCAAGCTGCTGGCATTGCACAGTTGATCCAGGCCAACATCGCTCAATTCCGTGACGTTATCCAGGATCAAAGCTTCGATCGCCGGGAGTTTTCCAACGGTCTCAAAATCGGCCGGCGTCATCTGGGTGCCCATCAGATCCAACCGCTTCAAGTTCGGAAGGGCCGCCAGGTACTGAAATCCTGCGGACGAGGTTTTGGTGCCGTTCAGGGACAACGACTGTAGATTTGTCAGTGATTGCAAAGCCTTCAGCCCGTCATTTGTGATGGCGGTGCCATCCAGTGAAAGAATTTCCAGCGCGGGCAGCGTGCCAATCTGTGTCAGACCCCGATCCGTCAGACCATGCCCCCAGGCGCGGACTTCCGTGATCGACTCCAACCCGGTTGGCAAGGACGTCAGTTGTGCCAGGACGTCATCGCTGACTTGATTGGGAGGCAGCGACTTGAACCACTGCAAGACCTGACCGGGATCCCGCTGTGGCGGAGTTGCGGCGGGCGATTCCTGGGGAAGCGTGTTGGTGTGAGCGACGTTTGGAACGGGCGTGGTCGCTGGCGGCGTGGGCGGTGTCGAACTCGTCAATTCGCTCCACGTCGGAACTTTTCCGCAACCCGTCAATCCGACGGCCAATACCGCGATCATTGCGACGAGCCACCTGGCTGCCCGTGGAAATCGGGGGCTGACCCTTTGAAGGATTATGGATTCACCTTGAAACCTGCATGCCCGCAGAGGGCCAGACCCCTTTTTCCACGGGCTTCCAGGACCCGCGATGGGAACACGGTGTTGCATGCGAAACTCCTTCAAATCGACACCAGAGAACGAATTCAACAAATAACAAGAACGTAACAGACAGGACATCATTACAAATCTCGGCAGGCATTCCAGTTAAATCAGAGAGAGTTTCAATCTTTCTGCAGCCACCCTAGAATGGCCCGTCCCGGAATCGGCCAGACTGCCGAGTGTCACGAACCATCAGCGACCATTGATCCGCTGATCCGCGTGGGCCGATCCTGCCGGGGCACGTTGATCCATTTTGTGAGACCTTGTACCGATGTTTGAGAAAGTCGCCGAAGCGGAATTCGTTCGCGGGGAACATGAGATCCTGAAGTTCTGGAACGAACGGTCCATTTTCCCGAAACTCCGGCAGCAGATCGCAGGAAAAACTCCCTGGAGCTTTCTGGACGGCCCCATCACCGCCAACAATCCGATGGGTGTCCATCACGCCTGGGGTCGAACCTACAAGGATACCTTCCAGCGCTATTGGGCCATGAACGGTCGCGACCTGCGTTATCAAAACGGGTTCGACTGCCAGGGACTGTGGGTCGAAGTCGAAGTCGAAAAGCAGTTGGGCCTGGGCGCCAAGAGTGCTGTCGAAGCCTACGGCATCGACAAGTTTGTTCACGAATGCAAACGCCGGGTCTTGAAGTATGCGGCCATCCAGACCGAACAGTCGATCCGGTTGGGCTACTGGATGGAATGGGATGATCCCGGGCAACTGCGAGCCTTGTCCGATGCCATCGGCACCGATCAGACCGTCGATTTTACGCCTCCCAAGCGACCCGCAGAACAGGTTCGTGACACCGCGGAATCGATCGTGGCCCGGTTGGGGAATCCCGACTGGGGTGGCAGTTACTTCACGTTCTCGACCGAAAACAATGAAACGATCTGGACTTTCCTGAAGAAGTGTTTTGAACGGGGGAAGGTTTATCGTGGTTACGACGTGATGCCGTGGAGTGGTCGGGGCGGCAGTGCTTACAGCCAGATGGAAGTGGCGGACGGTCGCAAGTTGACGGTTCATCGATCCGCCTTCGTCCGCTTCCCCCTGGTGGATCGCGAGAACGAATTCCTGCTCGTCTGGACGACGACCCCCTGGACGCTGACCAGCAACGTGGCTGCCGCCGTGAATCCGGATTTGGACTACGTCAAGCTGAAGGCGAAGCGAGACGGCGCGGTCTATTATTTCGCCAAAGACAACCTCGACTTCCAACGACTGGCCTCCGAATTCAAAGACGGCTTTGGACGGGAGGAATGGGCCTGGCCGAAGTCTGTTCCGAAGCTGAAGACCCTGTCACAGATTTTCAAGGAAAACGGCGGTTACGACATCGAAGGAACGATCAAGGGGGCCGAGATGGTTGGCTGGAAATACTCCGGCCCATTCGATGATCTGCCTGCTCAATCGACCCCTGGCGGCGTTCCGTTCGATGCACGTGTTGCCGACGTCACCGGTGTCGGCAGTCACCGTGTCATCGACGGTGGACGCGACTTCAAGGGAAATGCCAACGTTGTCGCCGGGGAAGGGACAGGGATCGTGCATATCGCTCCCGGTTGCGGGGATGTCGATCATCAACTGGGTGCCCAGGCCGGTATTGTCGGGATTGCACCACTGGGTGAAGACGGTTGCTTTATCGATGGGTTCGCGGATTTCACGGGCCGCAATGCCACGGATCCGGCGACCGCCGATCATGTGTTTGCGCGACTGAAGGAAAAGGGACTGCTGGTCAATGTCGAGCAGTATCCGCACATCTATCCGCACTGCTGGCGCACCGGGGATGAACTGGTCTTCCGCCTGGTTGATGAATGGTTCATCAACATGGACTGGCGCGACGAAATCATGGCGGTGACCGACAAGATCCGCTGGCTGCCGGACAGCATCCAGGGCGGCGAACGGGAACGCGAATGGTTGACCAACATGCGCGACTGGATGATCTCCAAGAAGCGGTTCTGGGGCCTGGCCCTGCCGATCTGGATCAATCCGGACGAACCGACCGACTTCGAGGTGATTGGTTCGCTGGCCGAATTGAAGGAGCGGGCTGTCGCGGGCTGGGACGAGTTTGAAGGTCATACGCCTCACAAGCCGTGGATCGACAAGGTGAAGATCCGCAGCAGCAGGACGGGGGCTGTCCTGACACGCATCCCGGATGTCGGGAATCCGTGGCTGGACGCCGGAATTGTTTCGTTCAGCACGCTGGGCTTCAATTCGCATCCAGATCTTTGGAAGAAGTGGTATCCCGCCGATCTGGTCACGGAATGCTTCCCCGGTCAGTTCCGCAACTGGTTCTATTCGTTGTTGTCGATGGCGACGATGATGAACTATGACCGGACCGAAGATCCCGACCGGAAGAAGCCGTTCAAGACATTGCTCGGACACCGACTGGTCATGAATGAAGCGGGCAAGCCGATGCACAAATCCGATGGGACCGCCATCTGGTTTGAAGAAGCGGCCGAGCAACTGGGCGTAGACACGATGCGCTGGATGTACCTGCAGCAGAATCCGTCCAACGATTTGCGGTTTGGCACCCGGCACCCGGATCAACCGGTGACATTACAAACGCCCGGCGGCCCGACGGATTCCACAATCGATGGCGTGAAGACACACCTCGTGACCAGCGCCCCCGCGGACGAAACGCGGCGCATGGTGCTGATCCCGTTGTGGAACAGCTACGCCTTCTTCGTGAACTACGCCCGGCTCGACGAATTCGATCCCGCTCCGGTCCTGCAGCGCAGCCTGCACGGCCCCAACGATCGGTACATCGAAGTTGCGGACCGTCCCGACATCGATCGCTGGATCCTGTCCAATCTGCAGGCACTGACGAACGGCATGCGGGCCGGATTGGAAGATTACAACACCGCGGAGGCCTGTCGTCAGGCGGCCGCATTCATCGATGACCTGTCGAACTGGTACATCCGTCGCAACAGACGACGATTCTGGCGTTCGCGCCAGACAGACGGGGGTGCTGACCCTTCGACCTGCAAAGTTCAACTTCCAGCCGGTTGGGATGCCGACAAGCTGGCCGCCTATCAGACGCTGTACGAGGTCCTGATCACGCTGACGCGGTTGCTGGCGCCGTTGATCCCGTTCCTCAGCGAGCGGATGTATCAAAACCTGGTCGGTGCTGCAGGGATGGACGTCGGCTGGCCCGAAAGCGTTCATCTGAACGCTTACCCGGTGGCGGATGTGGGGTTGCTCGACGCTGGCCAGAATGCCCGCATGGCGACCGCCCAGGCGGTCGTGACGCTGGGACACAAGCTGCGCGGAGAGCAGCGAGTCCGTCAACCATTGGCGGAGCTACGGGTCTCGACCAGCGATGCTGCGTCGCGTGATGCGATCACTCAATTGAGCGATGTCATTCGCGAAGAGTTGAACGTCAAGCAGTTGACCGTTTGTGAAAGCCTGGCTGACATCGTGAAATACACGTACAAGGCGAACATCAAGGCCCTGGGCCCGAAGTACGGCAAACTGCTGAACGTGCTGCGGGAAAAACTGCCGACCGTCGACAGTCATCTGCTCGCTCCGTTGCGCTCCGGGGCCACCGTCGTCGTCACGCTGGACGGTCACGAATTCACACTGGCTCCGGAAGACGTTCAAGTTGGCACCGAGCAGGCACCGGGTTGGGTCAGCGGCGATGATCGTGGGGTTCAACTGGCACTCTCCACCGCCCTCACACCCGAATTGCTGCGCGAGGGGATGGCGCGTGACTTTATCCGTCAGATTCAACAACTGCGTAAAGACGCCAGCCTGGAGATCGAGAATCGGATTCGCATTTCCTTCTCGACGGACGATGCCGAAGTAAAGACGATGATCTCGGAATGGGGAGACCTGATCCAGGGAGAAACCCTGGCCATCAGTCTGACGGACTCCGCAACGGCCCCAGTGGACGCGAAGACAGTGAATGTCGGTGACGTCAAAGTGTCGGTTTGGATTGAGAAGGTTTAACGGTCGCGATCAGTCCGCCAGCAGGCCGCTCAATCGCGTTACGAGGTCCGGTGAGCCGAGTTCGGCTTTTCCGAAGCCGGGAAGTGCGCCCATTGAAACAGCTTGATCCGCGTACTCGCGAAAGTTGGTCACCAGCATGACCGGAACGGTGGCGAGTTCAGAATCCTGCTTCAGTCCTTGAATGAAGTCCAGTCCTTCGTGGCCATCGGCGTCGAACTGGCGGTTGACCAGGACCAGATCGAACGAGCCTTCCCGCAGTTTCGTCGTGGCATCCTTCGCCGTCGCGGCCGGAACGATCTCCACATCAAAATTCCCCTGCAGGAATCGCCCCAGGGATCGATGATCCATGCTGCACTGACCGATGCTCAAGACATGCTTCATCGCCACTGACCTTCTCTTAGCGGGCAGGCACTGTGTGCCATTGGATTCTGTGTGAGTTACGCGAGGAAATCTGCCGGGCGGGCAGGGGGGTGGGCGGATCCTCGCCTGCCGACTTACTTTCATTACCGGGAGCATGATAACATTCCCGGGTGGCAGAATGCTGCTCTGCGCCGTTGAACAGCCGACCGAATTGTCTCTTCAAGGAATGATCATGCGACAGTTGCGATGGAGTTGTGGGCTGAGTTGGCTGGTGCTCGGATTCTGTTCTGTAGCAGATCTCGCTGCCGCTGAACTGGCCGTCGAAGCCGCCAGTGTCGAACAGGCGATCAAGGTCCTGGATCTGCGAACGCTGGAATTGCCCGCCGGGCCAATCCCGTCGGAAATGAGACAAGTCGGGTCCGTGAACTATGAATCGAAAGAGAATCCGAAAGCGGCATTCGAAGCTCAGCAGAAACAATTCCTTAACTTGGGCTGGAAGGAACTTCCGGGGACGATGGCTGAGGCGGCCTATGGTTCCGGGATGTTTCAAAAATCGACCTTTGTGGTCAATGTTTCGACGTCGGATGCAGGACGTCCCGACAGGCCGGGAATGTCGCGGGTGTCGATCATCAATTTTGGCAATGTCCCCCTGAAAAAGCTCCCGATCATCAAGGGGGCGAAAGCGCTGTTTGCGAACGAAGCAACGGCAATCTACACGACTGATCTGCAGCCCGCTGAAGCGGCGGATGCCACGCGAAAGCAGTTTCTGGATGCGGGATGGGAACCGTACGGGATGGCGGGCGATGCGGCGACCGGTTTGATGCAGACGTTCAAACGAAACGCCATCCAAGTCCAGGCCAATGCCAGCGTGGCGCCGGCCCAGGGGGGCAAGACCGCCATCATGTACTCGTCGCTATTATTGTCGGCGGACATTCCCGCCCCGGCCAACGCCGCTGACGTTCACTATGTCGACATGCTCAAGACTCTGCGGTTCAGTACGACGGACAGCCATGCCGACATCGCGAAATTCTACCAGCAGGCTCTTGCCAAACGTGGATGGAAACCGACGACGGAAGAATTGATTACCGGCACCGATCGCTTCAAGCGGGCGACCGGGATGCAGATCTTCCGCAACAAGGCCGAGGAAATGATGCAACTGGATCTGCAAACGCAGAAGGACAAGAACCTGGTCGTCATGAAGCATCTGACCGCGACGGAACTGGCAGACCAGGAGGCCAGGGCGCGCGCAGCCGCCGAGAAACTCGTTGCCGAGCGGGAAGTCAATTCCAAGAAGCCGATGCCCAAACCGGAATCCGACGATTTCGACGCGGAACTCAAGAAGGCTCTGACGGGGACTCCCGCCGGGACTCCCACGGCAAAAGGAGGCAAAGTCGCCATTCCACTGCCCGCCACTGCCAAAAAAGTTGACCAGACCGGCGAAAACGTTCTGCAAATCAAGCTGCCTGCCGGCCAGGGAAAGGGCGGGGCAGAGTTCATTCGGGATCAACTGACGGCCGCAGACTGGACGCTGGACAACGACGTGGATCTGGACGACACCTCGGGGAACTTCACGTTCAAAAAGGGGACCCAGCAGATCACGATGGCGTTTGTCGACACGGGTGTCACGGATGTCACGCTGATGGTGATTGGCATTGGGGCGAAACTGGAAGGCGTCAAGTTTGACCCGAAGGCCAAGGGGCCTGAAGCGAAGCCAACCACCCGACCGTCGAAAGTGCCTGCCGATCCGAAATAACGAAGTCGAGTCAGGCCAGGCTGGCGAAGTCGGGCGAGTTCTTCAAGTAGGCTCACACGTAGCCGAACTCGTGAGAGTTCGGGCGGACGCCAACGACGGCATTTCGATCATGGATGGAACAAGCATTCGAAGATCCGAAGTCTCACGACTTCGGCTACGGCGCGGCCGACTGTTCGGGACGGCAAATCCGTAGCCGAACTCGTGAGAGTTCGGGCGGATGCCAACGACAGCACTTCGATCATGGATGGGGCAAGCGTTTGAAGATCCGAAGTCTCACGACTTCGGCTACGGGGCGGCCGAGTGTGGTTTGTAGACCTGGCTCAACAGGTGCTTTCGCACGGCTTTGTAAATCGGTCCGGCGACAGTCTTGGCGGCTTTCTTGGCGGACCAGAAGGCAGACTGGCGCCAGCGTCGCAGGGGACTGGACAGCAGGGACGAGGCATCGTCGGCCGACATCCCTCGATAGACGTTGTAGCGACCCAGGATTCGACAACCCTGGACCTCGAACTCCCCGGTCGTCGGTTCTGAGTTGAACAGAAGTTTGATCCCGGCTTCGGACGCGGCACGAGCGACATCGGGGGAATAGAAACCGCCGGGAACCGATCCTGACTTGATCGGCTCCTCCACGATCTCCGCCAGCAACTTGCAACTGCGAGACCATTCATCCACAAGTTGAGACCAGGAACAACTGGAGATTCGTTCCGGGTGGCTGCAGGAATGGCTGCCGATGACGTGGCCTCGCTGGTGCAATTGGCGCAATTGTGCCTGCGTACAGAAGCCAGGCTGGTCGATGAAATCTGTGGCAATGAAGAACCAACCCCGCCAGTTGCGCAGTTCCAGTTCGGCAGCGATGGTCGTGATGGCCGAGACTCCGCCATCGTCGAATGTGATCGACCAACCCGTGCCGGAACTCAGGTCCGTGGCGCTCGCCAGGGCCGGTGCCGTGACGGAATTGGCGATCCTGTCCAGATGCCGCGAGAATTCTTCCGGCGTCAGTTTGTAACGCGCCGCCTCCGGGCCGGCGAAGCCGCTGGCATCGTCGGCTCCCGATTCGGTGACATCGTGATACAGCAGGTTGATCGACATTCAGGATCAATTCAAGATTGTGTGAGTGCAAACGGACGGAGGCTGGTTACTTTCGCCGGTAACGCAGATAGGCGGTCAACCAGGGCTGGCCCCATTCCTCGGAGGGAAGTCCCTGGGTGTTGATGGAACTCGACTGCCCGCGATGAACCTCGAGCAGCTTTGCCTGAATGGCGTCCAGGTTGTCGAAGACGACCTTGTGTTGAATGACTTGGTGGGATTCCGTGTGCTCGTCGAATCGGCAACGGAAGTACCCGTGCACGGGGCCCGTATCAACACCACGGTCGATCTTCAGCAGTGTCATGCCGACGTTGTCGCGATCGTTTTCGGCCAGAGCCCAGAAACAGCCATGAGCGTTTCGGTACTGGGGACAGATTCCCGGATGCATCACGAACGTCCCCTTCCGGGCAATCGAAAAGACGCTCTCTTTCAGCAGCGTCTTGCAGCGGGCGATCACGATGTCAGGCGTGACCTCACGCAGCAGGCTTTCGACTTCCGGTGCGTTGGGAGACGGGGCGTAGAGTGTTTTTGTGTTACTGCCAATGGCCGGATATCGTGAGCACAACTGCATCAGTCGCCGCTCTTCCCATTCCCGATCCCGTCGAGCGAGGAACAGTTTGTAATACAGGCGGAACGCGATCACATCGGCAAATCGCAGCCAGCCGACTCGCTTGATCTCTCGTCGAACGCGTTGTTTCAGGCGACTCGGCGGCTCTTCCAGGACGATGATGGCAGTCAGAGTCGTGATGGACGCCAGCCAGCGTGCCAGTCCCTCGCGGTTCAAGGGGTCATCAGCATGACAAATCAGGACGGTACGGGGCACCGAAGATTTCGTCGCCGCCGCCGCATCCGGAGCGTAGAAATCCCCCATCTCTCGGTCAGATTGGAGCGGTTCTGTCGCACTGGTTGATGTGAGGACAAGTTGAGACACGCGTTCAATTCCAGGGAACGTCAGGGACTCCGGGCGCATTCGGACTCTGAACTCTACTTCATGCCCGACTGCCTGCGGCCATCGCTTCGGGAATTTGCTGATTTGCCTCCACCGTCACTGGAATTCCACTTGTGCCGATTGTGACGGCGAATCCTCCCGAATGACCGCTAATCTACGTACGTCTCGAATTCGGTGCCGAACATTTCGCCGGTTCCCATGTGCCGAGTCGCTGCCCGACGTCGGAACATGAGCTAGGTTCCGAAAAGACATCCACAATCACCACGTCTCTGCCTGTTTCACGGCTGACTCCCTGGCGATTCAGTCGCCGACAAAGGAATCCCATGCGTCTCCCATCAAAACCTGCCTGGTTGCTGATTGGAGTGCATACTCTTTGCCTGTCCATCGGCTTCTGGTTCCTGTTTCAACTGGTGATGTCGTCCACCGAATACTTTGCGGCGGAATCCGCCCGCGACCTGTTGGCTGTTCACAGTCGAAAACTCACCGACGCCGCGCACGGCATTGATGCTTTCGATCCTGCAAACTTGCAACAGCAGGAGTTGCTGCAGAGAACGGCTCGTGAAGTTGCCAGGGTGTCGCCGACCGGTGCAGTCCTAGTCGATCAGAATTGGAATGTTGTGAACGTCCTGTCCACAACCGGACTCTGGAACATCGGCGATCACCTGCAGTGGGAATCCGAGCGTGCCGGGACCGAGGGAATCCAGCGGGGGCAACTGAAGTCAGCCACTGGCAATCGACCAGCGATCGCGCTTCCCCTGCGTCAATCGTCGGTTCGGATGGTTGTCTACGATCACAATCCGGTCAACCAGGAATGGCGAGCGGTGTTGGTGACATCCCTGCCGTTGGCCGCAGGCATCGCCTTTTTCTGGACATGGATCCTGTCATCGGTTTCCACTTACCTGCTGTCCGCACGATTGAGTTCCGAAGAGTCTCACAGGATGGCTCAAAGCGAGCACGATGCACTTCGCAGTGCGCAGGATCTGCTGAGAACTCGTGACGCCGTGATCTTCGGCCTGGCAAAACTGGCGGAATCGCGTGATCCCGAAACCGGTCACCATCTGGAACGAATCTCGCTTTATTCGACCCGATTGGCGACGGCCCTGCGATTGCTTCCCAAGTATCATCGCGTCGTGACACCAGGCTTCATCCGACTGTTGGGAATCAGTTCGGTTCTGCACGACATCGGCAAGGTGGGACTGGAGGACACGGTCCTCTTGAAACCCGGCCGGCTGAATGCAGACGAACGCAGAAAGATGCAGGAGCACACGCTGGTGGCGGGCGAATGCCTGAAAGAAATCGAACAGCGTCTGGGAGCGTCCAACTTTCTGCAGACGGCGCGCGAGATCGCGTTGCACCATCACGAACGCTGGGATGGAAACGGTTACCCGGCCGGACTGGCCGGAGAATCGATTCCGCTGGCGGCGCGGATTGTCACCGTCGCCGATGTCTACGATGCGCTTTCCAGCAAGCGTGTCTACAAAGACGCGTTTCCCCATGAAGAATGCGTCCGATTGATTCGCGAGGGGTCCGGAACACAATTTGATCCGGAACTGGTCACGGTCTTTCTGTCGATCGAAGCGGATTTCGCTGCGATCGGCCAGAGATTCGCGGCCCAGGCGGCCGCCAGTATCGCCGCCGCCGAATCATGCGCGGTTGCTGATTCCCTGATGACCGCCGAGCAGGAATCGGTCCTGATCGACGTTGTCTCGACACCAAAACCATGCGCTGAATCCCCCGAAGTCTCCTCGTCGGTGGCCTGATGCCACTGCGTACCCGAATGCCAAGGCCCACTGACCATGAAGAAATCTGACAAGGACGAGCAGGCTGTTGAGGTTTCGCTGATCATCGTGACGATCGGGCTGACCTTCCTCATGTCACAGTTGACCGGTTACAAGCTGGTCGTTCTGAACCTGTTCTATCTGCCGGTCGTCCTGGCCGGATTCTTCCTGGGCCGCTATCGAGCGGGAGTCCTGGCGTCATTTTCGGTCATCGCCGCGTCGATCGTCACCGCCTTGAACCTCGGCGATTTCGCAGCTTTCTCCTCCCCGCTGGTGGTTGGCCTGGCAGTCACGTTGTGGGCGGCGGTCCTGGGGTTGGTCGCGTTGCTCGTCGGAACCTTGAGTGACGAACGCAATCGGACGCTGCGTGATCTGCATGAAGCCCACGTGGGTGTTGTCGAAGTGCTGGCCCGATACCTGCAGTCCGCACATCCAAAGTTGAAGGATCGATCGAAACGAGTGGCGGAGCTGAGCGAAGAAGTCGCCCGAGAATTGAAAATGCCCACCCGCGATTGCGACGACATCCGTGTCGCCGCGTTGCTGTATGACATGGAAAACATCGAGATCACCGCGCGAGTCATTCGCAAGGCCGTCGGCGATTTGGAAACTCATCAGGATTTGGAGCAGCATTCGTTCCATGGTTCCGAGTTGGCGCATTCGCTGGGGGCGGTCCTGTCGGGTGCGTTTCCGCTACTGATGAGCCAAGGGGAAGCCGAGCCATTGGGGCAACATCCCGTTCCGGCCGCAATCCCACCGGGTGCCCAGATCATTCGGGCCGTCCGATCCTATGACAGCTACGTCCACGACATGAAATGGGGACCTGGCGATGGCAATGCCGCGGACGATGCGATCGGTGAACTGCGTCGCGACGACGAAGCCAGTCTGCCGGAACATGTGATCGATGCCTTGGAACGCGTGGTGACTCGTGGTTCTCGTCGATCGGTCGAACACGCGCTGACCGTTGTGTGATCGCCCCGCAGGACTGCCAAGGCTCGGACTACTGAGCGGCCGCTTGAACCTGCCGGACGAACTGCTCGCGCCTGGACTGCGATTCTGAATCCCGCGTGATGGATTGCAGTTGCTCGGAAAGGGCGTGGGGCGAAGGAGATGCCTGAACGGCTCGACGCGATGCGCGCGCAGCGCGCGAAAACTGTTGAGAGGTGGTGAACAGTCCCCAACAGAGAATCCCAGCCAGCGACAGCGCCAATCCCAACGACGCGGAAAGTTGCACGACGTTGGCGACAAAATCCACGATCACTGCCAACCCGCCGGGGGCTGACGTGGAGGCCTCGTTCAGGTCTGGAATGGGGTCTGACATTCCCCCAGATTACCGAATGTCCACCGGCTCACGAAAGCCCATCCTCGCCCGCCGTCGTATGATTTGTTACAAATGGATCCTGCGGAACCTTCACCCACCTGAACCGCATCCCACCGCGAATACACAAGGATCCAACCGATGCCCGCCGATCCCTTGAAGACTCACGTGGCCAAGACGCTCGCCCATACGGCTCCGCTGGTGGGATGCCGCTTCGATCCCACGGGACGATTTGTGTTCGCAGGGGGAGAAGACAACAAGATTGTGCGCTGGGAACTGGCATCAGGAACCAAGACGGAACTCGTCGCGCACGACAGCTGGATTCACGCGCTGACGTTTGTCGCCAATGGCGAAACGCTGGTCTCGGGTGGCTACGACGGCCGGTTGATCTGGTGGCCCGCCGCCGCAGAAAAGCCGGCTCCGATTCGGACCGTCGAGGCTCATCAAGGTTGGATCCGCCAGGTCGCCCTCAGCCCGGATGGCAGTCTGCTGGCGACCTGTGGCAACGATTTGAAAGTCAAATTGTGGAATGCCGCGGACGGAACGCTGGTTCGAGAACTGATCGGCCACGAACGGCACGTCTATCACGTCGCCTTTCATCCCGACGGCAAGCAGTTGGTGTCCGGTGACCTGACGGCAAAATTCATCCACTGGGAAGTGGATACCGGGAAACGAGTCCGCGACTTCGCGATCGCCAGCCTGAGCAAATACGACGCGGGGTTCATGGCGGATTACGGTGGTCCGTACTGCCTGACATTTACGAACGACGGCAAGCGACTGGTCGCCGGCGGAATCACCAATGTCACCAACGCGTTTGCCGGAGTCGGAAATCCAATCCTGGTGGAAATCGACTGGGAATCCGGCAAGGACGTGATGACGCACCTGGTCAAGGCGACCATGAACGGCAAGGTGTTTGGAGTCATTCTGCATCCCGAAGGCTTTTTGATCGGGGCGACCGGAGGCGGTGCGGGAGGTTCCCTGTTCTTCTGGAAGTCAGACTCCAAGGACGAGTTTCATTCGCTGAACCTGGGGAACACCTGTCGGGATCTGGCAATGCATCCGGACAATCTGCAGTTGGCCACCTGCCATCATGACAAAAATGTCCGCATCAGCCTGATGGCACCCAAACCCGCCTGATGTTCGGGTTCTCGCGATTTCCGGTTTCGGCGCTCCGTGCCAGTTTTCCGGCAGACGCTGTTATGGTTTAACGTATTTCAGGACCGCGGCACTCGTTCCAGAGCGGATTGTATTTCGCAGGTATCGCAGGAGATCATGATGACTCGTTCCGTACTGTTCGGTCTCGCACTCGGTCTGATGACGGGCAGCCGCTTGGTGGCTGGCGAAATCTCTCTCAATGGACACAAGTTCACCCTGCCGGACGGATTCGAGATCGAACTGGTTGCCACGTCACCTTTGGTGGACCGCCCGATCACGGCGGATTTCGACGAACTGGGACGCCTGTACGTCGCCGACTCCTCAGGCTCCAATGACCCCGTCCAAAAGCAACTGGAAGAACGGACGCATCGCATCGTCCGACTGCAGGATACAGACGGAGACGGCAAATTCGACAAGAGCGTCGTCTACGCCGACAAGATGATGTTTCCCGAAGGGACCCTGTGGTACGACGGTTCACTCTACGTGGCCGCACCTCCCAGCATCTGGAAACTGACCGACACTGATGGCGATGGCGTGGCCGACCGGCGGGAAGAATGGTTCGCGGGCAAGACGTTGACAGGCTGTGCGAATGATCTGCACGGCCCGTACCTGGGCCCGGATGGTTGGATCTACTGGTGCAAGGGGGCGTTTGCCGAACAGACGTATGAACAGCCTGGCCGGAAGCCGCTGGTGACCAAGGCAGCGCACATCTTCCGCCGTCGTGCGGATGGGACGGGACCGATCGAAAACGTCATGACCGGTGGGATGGACAACCCGGTGGATGTTGTGTTCACGCCGGGAGGCGAGCGACTGTTCACCACCACGTTCCTGCAGAATCCTGGCGGCGGCCTGCGGGATGGAATGATCCACGCCGTGTACGGCGGCGTCTATGGCAAGGTTCACAACGTGACGGACTTTTATCCCCGCACGGGTGATCTGCTGCCACCGCTCGTTCACATGGGAGCCGCCGCCCCCTGCGGGCTGGCTCGAGCCGAGTCTGCCGCGTTTGGTGAGGACTATCTCGACAGCGTCTATGCCTGCCAGTTCAACATGCACAAGGTTTCCCGGCATGCCCTGAAACCTGCCGGAGCGACGTTTCAGTCGGTCGATTCAGACTTTGTGGTTTCGGACAACATCGACTTCCATCCGACGGATGTGCAGGAAGACGCCGATGGCAGCCTGATCGTCTGTGACACCGGCGGCTGGTACAAACTTTGTTGCCCGACCTCTCAACTTTCCAAACCGGATGTTCTGGGAGGTGTCTATCGCGTGCGACGGACGGGGCAAAGTCGTGTTGCCGATCCCCGAGGAACCAAGGTGGCATGGTCCCAATTGGCCGCTACGGATCTGGTTCCGCTGCTGGATGATCCACGACCGGCCGTGCGTCAGCGTGCCATTCATGGCCTGGGACTGCAGGGAAAAGAAGCAGTGACCGCTTTGAAGCCTTTGCTGCGCCGGTTGGAAAATGGAAAGTTGCTGGGCGACGATCAGGTTGTTGACCCGGCCATCGCAGCTCAGCCGCGAAAATCCTCTGAACGAGCTCGCATGAATGCCATCTGGGCGTTGGCGAGGATCAATTCTGCGGCGGCTCGAGCCGTGGTCCGGGAGTCACTGTTTGATCACAGTCGGACCGTCCGTCAGGTGGCTTTGCAGACTGTCAGCCTGTGGCGGGATCACGAGGCGATGCCTCAAGTCTTGCACCTGTTGCGTACCTGCACCCCGCAAAATCAGCGTCTGGCGGCGGAAGTCCTGGGTCGACTGGGAGACAAATCCGCGGTTCCCGATCTGCTCGCGGCACCCGGACTGACTCAGCGAACCGCTGGCGATCGGGTCCTTGAGCACGGAATCACGTTTGCCTTGATCGAAATTGCGGATCCACAGGGGACCGCCGCGGGCCTCGAAAGTCCACTGCCAGCCGTTCAGCGATCGGCCCTGATCGCCCTGGATCAGATGCCCGGTGGAAGTGTAGACCCCAATCGCGTGGTGGCACTCCTGGGGGCCACGGACCCGATGTTGAAGGAGACCGCGCTGTGGCTCACCGGACGTCATCCGGAATGGAGCGATGCGCTGGAGGTTCACCTGCGACGCGAACTGAAGGGAGTCAAGACAGACGATGGCAATGAGGAACTCGTCACGCTGCTGGCGAAGTTTGCCGGGGCTGTCCGAATTCAGGAATTGCTGGCGACTGCCATTGGAGACTCCAGCCCCTCGCCGGCAGCCCGAATGGTTGGCCTGACCGCGATGCAAAAATCCGGATTGAAGCAACTGCCGGAATCCTGGATCACACCGCTTTCCACGATTCTTTCCAACGCGGACGAAATCACAAAAGCGAGGGCGATTGCGGTGGTGCGGTCATTGCCGTTGCCCAAGACCGGCACGGAACACCTGGGTGTCGCCCTGCGGCAACTGGCGATGGAACAACAATCCCCGGCGGAGCGTCGGGTCGAAGCGATTGCCGCGTTTCCGACAAGTGCGGCACCGCTGGAAAATCCGCTGTTCTCGCTGCTGCTGAGCAACCTGGGCGAACAGGCCTCAGTCAGCACTCGATCGGCGGCCGTCGAATCACTGACGAAATCCCGGTTGACCGTCGAGCAACTGGCTGAGCTGGCGAATATCATTCCGTCGGTGGGACCGCTGGAGTTGAATCGACTGCTGGGGGCGTTTGAAACCGCCACCGACGAAGCCGTGGGACGAAAGCTGATCGCAGGTTTGAAGAAGTCCCCCGTACTGACCAGCCTGCGCGTCGACATGGTGAAATTGCGGATTGCCAAGTTCCCGCCGACCGTTCATCAGGACGCCGAAGAACTGTATTCCGCCATCAACGTGGAAGCGGGACGCCAGCGGCAGAAACTGGATGAACTGACGACAACCCTGGGTGAGGGAGACGTTCGTCGTGGTCAACTGGTCTTCCAGAATTCCAAGGCCGCCTGCTCGGCGTGTCATGCGATCGGTTACCTGGGGGGGACGATCGGCCCCGATCTGTCGCGCATCGGCAAGATTCGGACGGAACGCGACATCCTGGAGGCGCTGCTGTTTCCCAGCGTCAGCTTTGTCCGCAGTTACGAGCCGGTCCTGATCGTCACGAAGTCGGGCAAGTCTTTCAACGGGCTGATTCGACGTGAAACAGCCGATGAAATCACGCTGGCGACGGGGGCGAAGGAAGAGGCTCGGATTCCCCGCGAGGAAATCGAGGAAATCCGGCCAGGGACTGTATCGATCATGCCCGCCGGCCTGGACACCCAATTGACCCGGGAACAGCTCACCGATCTGGTCGCGTTCCTGAAATCACGACAATAGACGGTTTCACTCGGTATGAGGTCGTCGCGATCTGTTTTTATGTAGCCTTCATCGCTCCGCGTGAAGTGTGCCGATTGTTGGATCGACTGTCGTTGGCAATTTGGAGGAAAATGAACAGTACGGCTTTGAATGAAGCCGTCACACACCATTTCAATCGCCTTCACGCTCGGCTTCTCTTCACGCGGAGCGATGAAGGCCACCTTTGGCTGCCTTTAGGCAAGCACAAGGAGAAAATTCGCAGGCGGGTTACGGATTCGGTTGAGTCTCGATGAATCGACCGCTTTCTGGAGAATCGTGGGGTTGCACCCAAATCTCGAACTGCGATTTTTTCCTCAGTTCATCGAGTGCCGATCGAGCAGGTTCTTGAGTCGCGGCAATCTGGATCTGGTCGTAGACCGATGATTCCAAGGCCGCCGCTGCTTTCTCCCAATCAGACTCGTTTTCATCCTCCAAGTCATACCACAGCGATTCCCAGTGCGGAATGAACAGGCTGACGCTTGCTCGACAGGGAGTCGTAGTTGTGTCAAATGTTCTGGCAGCTCGATCCGTGAAGGTGGTTGCAGATCCGCCAATGCTGCCGTAGTCCAGCGTTGCATCTACGGCCAGCACGTTCCATGGCTTCCCCGCACAGGATGCGCCGACTTCGATCGCAAGTTTTCTCCAGAATTCGGTTAACTCGCGCTGAATCTGTAACTCATCGATCGTCGTGATGGTCTTTTCATAATACGTATTCGTTTGAGTTTGTCGAATCGCCCAACCATTCTCGGAGCTTCCCGTGCCATGAATTGTCAATTGAGCGGGTCGGGTCGAATTCTGACCGGATCGTATGGCGGCGAGTATTTCTGAAGTGGATTTTTCCATCATCGGTACTCATCAAGTGCAGGCGGCATTGCCGTGTCCCGGTCACCAACCGTCACGGGTTTTATTGACCACGATTTCGCGGTCATCGATCTCCACGGAAATTGTCCGGGAATTCGATCCACGCCAGGTCTTGAACGTCTGATAGGACTCGGGACGGCGACCCATGATTGCCTCGACTTCCTTCAGCGTCATTCCGACCTGGATCCGGTCGAAGTTCTTTTGATTGATGGGATCGGTACACCCAGCCAGGAACAGCAGGCAAACCGGGGCGACAATTCGCAGGAAGCGGTCCATGTGAACCTCACGTCAGCTGTTCGATGACTCGCGGGATCAGTTTTGCCAGCTTTTCCCCACCCAGGGCGGCGTTCGCAAGAATCTTCGGAATCTCGACCGGTTCCAGATGATCGGGCAGACAGATGTCTGTGACAACCGACAGGCCGAGCACATGCATGCCACCGTGAATGGCCACCAGCACCTCGGGAACGGTCGACATCCCCACGACGTCAGCGCCGTAGGCCTTCAGCATGCGGTATTCGGCACGTGTCTCCAGGTTCGGGCCGGGGACGGCGACAAACACTCCCTTGTGAACGTGAATCCCCAGTTCCATGGCAGAGGCGCGTGTGAGCGCAATCAGACGTCGACTGTACGGCTCGCAAAGGTCCGGCCAGCGTGGTCCCAGGGTGTCGTCATTGACGCCCCGCAGCGGATTGTCCGGCATCAGGTTGATGTGATCTTCGATTACGACGATGTCGGCCAGGTCCAGTTGCGGATTAATCCCGCCGCAGGCGTTGGTCACCAGCAGCGTATCGGCCCCCAGGGCCTTCATCACGCGGACAGGGAAGGTGACCTGTTGCAGGGAATACCCTTCGTAGTAATGGAACCGACCTTCCATCGCGACGATCGGAACTCCGCGCAGCAGTCCGCACACCAACCGGCCGGCATGCGACGGGGCGGTTGAAATCGGGAAGTGCGGAATGTCGCCGTAGGGAATCGCCGCCTGAATTTCAATCTGTTCGGTCAATCCACCCAGCCCCGTCCCCAGAATCAATCCGATCTTGGGATGTCCCTTCCAGGACTGGCGAATCAATGACACCGCGCTCTGAATCTGGTCCACCAAACCATGCACAGTACTGCTCCCCGGTTCTGTTCGTTTCCGTTGTTGCCTGCGACATCGATTCTTGGTGATGATCCCGCCAGGATACCAAAACAAACACCGGCCAGCGGTCCAGTGACCCGCGGCCGGCGTCCTATTGCGGCGATGTCCGGGCGCCGATCAGGCGCGATGATAATTAATAGTCATCGTCGTCATCGTCGTCGTCGTCATCATCATCGTCGAAATCATCGTCATCGTCGTCATCGAATTCATCATCGTCTTCGAATTCATCTTCGTCATCGTCGAAGTCATCGAAGTCGTCATCCAGTTCCTCGTCGAGGTCATCGACTTCCTCGTCCTCGAACTCCTCGTCCTCTTCACCGAATTCATCGCTCTCGGCAGGGCCGTCTTCCTCATCAGCCATGTACGGAGCGACGGCAATGGTTGATGGAGCGGTGGGAAGCCAGCAGGCCATCGCGTGTTCTTCGTCGAGCACAACTTTGGTCATGGGGTCAAACCTCAAAAAACGCGGACTGGAAATGTGACAAAAACTGTAGCTTGGGAAAACCGATCCTGCACCAAACCATCGCAGGAAGCAGGTTGTAATCAGCAATGCAATCACGAAGTTACATCAGGGTCAAATCCAAGGCTCGTCAACTGGATAGTCGAGACGCGAAAACTTGTCAAGCGCGCACTTTGATCTGAACCCGAATTCTGCGAAGAAGATCAAAGATCGGGAGGAATGAATTCCAGAAGAATCCTTCCACTTCTGCCGATCCCCGGTGCTGTTTGTGTCGGATGCCGCACCCGAAGAACTTGAATCACTCGATCGAAATTGCCCGTGATTTTCCGTGTGGTTTCCCGTCTTGTCGAATTGTCCGTAAACAATATGATCCGTGGCGTACAGGCGGCTCGTTTCCTGGATTGTACGCGGGATGTTGCCTCGCTGAATTCTTTGATTCGGGAATCGACACGGTGAGGTATTCTCGAATTCGGCTCTCGACGAGCAAGTTTTTGAAGTCTCAGTTTCTGGATCGAGGGCATCCAATGACCAGCAGCCATGGGGTTGAAATCGACGGCAGTCGGTTCTGGGTGATCCATCGACGTCAGAAATATGGGCCCTTCGATTATGAATGGAGCCCGGATTTCCGCGGGGTCGAGTTGCTGTACGATGGCAACAAGTTTGGCGAGTACTGTAGTGTCGAGGAATTGTTTGCGGACTTGAAGCCCTATGGATTGCCGATGAGCGTCGTGTCCGTGACCAGCATTGTCATGGGGTGTGTGCTGTTCGGAATCTTCCACGGTCTGCGGGAACCAGAACGACGCGATTTGGTGGAACTGCGGCTGCGGGAACATGGATTCGGCCGGTTTTCGATCCGCCCGTGAAAGTCAAACTGCAAACCCGGCACCCGATCGAGCCAGAGCTCAGCCGTTGTGCCGGGTTTTTCGATGTGCCTGGTGGTTCGATGGTTTTCATCGTTCCCAAGCGGGAGCTTGGGAACGAGAAAACGAGAAATGAAGCGGGTGCCTGGGTCGAGCAACTTCAAAAGTTCAATGCCGGGGTCGTTCCACTTCGTACTTCTTCAGCTTGCGATCCAGGGTCGATCGTTCAATTCCCAGGATGTGAGCGGCCTGAGACTTGTTCCACTTTGTCCATTCGAGCGTGGCTAGAATGTGTTCCTGTTCGATGATGTCGACGGACACCGGACGGAAGGCTGCACGGCTCTTGTCGTCGATGATCCGCAGATCTCCCGCGCCCAACGCAGACAATTGAATGTCGGCGGGGCCCAGCGTGTCGCCGGAACAGAGAATCACAGCCCGCTCGATGGTGTTCTGCAATTCACGAACGTTGCCGGGCCAGGGGTAGTTCACCAGGGCGGTGACGGCGGCTGGCGACAGCGAGTGAACGGGACGTCCACTCTTCTTGGCAAACCGCTCGACAAAATGGTTCGCCAGGATCGCGATGTCGGACCGACGATCACGCAGAGGTTCGACAAACAATTCCATGACCTGCAGGCGGAAGTACAGGTCCTTCCGGAAAGTCCCCGCCTCGACCGAACGTTCCAAGTCACGATTTGTGGCGGCCACCACGCGGACATCGACCCGCACTTCAATTCCACCGCCCACTCGCTCAAACGGATGTCCTTCCAGAACGCGCAGAAACTTGGCCTGGATGGCGGGACTCATTTCGCCCACTTCGTCCAGGAACAAGGTTCCCTGATGGGCCTGTTCGAACTTGCCAACCTTGCGACTGATGGCCCCGGTGAACGAGCCCTTTTCATGGCCAAACAATTCGCTTTCCAGCAGGCTTTCGCTCAACGCGGCACAGTTCATCGTGATGAACGGTCCGCTGGTGCGACCGGAATGCTCGTGGATGGCCCTGGCAACCAGTTCTTTGCCAACGCCACTTTCACCGCGAATCAGGACCGTGGCACCGGTCGGAGCAACTCGCAGGATCTTTTCCCGCAAGCGGCGAATCGAATCACTGTCGCCCACCAGTTCCGTCTCGATCTTCAGCAGGTCGCGCAGAGATTTGTTTTCGTTTTCCCGACGCTCCAGAATCGTGGTCAGGCGACTGCGTTCCTGGATCCCTTCGAGCGCGATCGCCATCTGGTCTGCCACGGCCAGGACGAATTCGGAATCGTCGGCTTCAAGTCGGTTGTCTGGATTCGTCGAATACAGCTGAATCAGGCCGAACAGGCGATCGTCACGGCGGATGGGAGCACAGATGATGCTCTCCGCCCGCATGGCATTCAGACTGTCGCTGGCCTTGAAGCGATCGTTGGCATTGACATCCAGTGCGACGACAGCCACGCGTGTTTCCAGAACCACATCCGATACGTAATCCGAAATCCGCTCGAACGGACGTGAGTCCAGGGATTTGTAGGCGGCCAGTTCCAGTTGCCCGGCCGTGGGACGCTTGATGGCGGTGTTGGACGGGAGCACCAGCACCGCACCGATATCGGCCGATGTGACTTCAAACAACCCTTGCAGCACGATTTCCGAGAGCGAACGCACGTCGTTCGCGGCACCCATCTTCAAGCCCAGGCGGACCAGCCGCTGGGCTTCCTGACCAGCGCGGTCACGCGAAGAAATCGCCTCAGTAATGCCCAACACATATCGCGTCTTCCCGGTTCGATGGACGATCTCTGGCCGTGCTTCTTGAATGTCCAGCGTCAAGTCATCGTGACGTACGGGAATCTCAGTCGCCGTATCTTCTTCGCGCAGCATGTTCGTTTCGTCGGCAAGCGCGCCGTCAGGCTCAAAGGTAAAGCTCAGAAACGTGTTTCCGATTTGAAACTGCCGTCCTTCAACCAGCGCATAGTCCCCGGTAATTGCCTCCCCACGAACGCGCGTTCCATTCCGGCTTCCCAGGTCTCGCAGTTTCCATTGGCCATCGTCACAGAAAACTTCGCAGTGATTCCGGCTGCAGATTTCGTCCGGAACCACAATCCGATTCGTAGTCGCGCGCCCAATGGTCGCATTCTGACCGGCGTGGAGTGGAATCACTGTCCCGTCCATCGGACCATTGCGCAGAACCAGATAGGCCGTGCTTTGCTGCGCTGTTCGATCTGGGCCGTCATTCTTCAGATTGTTCATGGTCAATTCGTTTGTCCTCAAATCCAGTTGACGTGCCTCGACGACACAGTGTCCAAAAAACACGGCGAGCCACACTTGTTGTATTGGAAAGTCAATTCATCTGCTGCCGGGCGGCGAGCATTGAGGGCAAAAGACGTACCCGAATACTGCAGTTGAGTGTATCTTAGGCACAATCTTCTTGAAAAACAAATAATCCAGATTGGGAGATTTTGTTTGCATCTGTTCTGCCCATGCGTGGCCAGCAAAGGGATTTTTCCCAAGAGTCCACCGCCCGGACTGCTTGTTGAGGCGCACTAAGTTGATGCGAATGTTCAATTGTGGGTCATTCAAGCCGAGCCACATTGAATCAGCACCGCTTTTTTGAGATCGGAAACTGAAGGGTGATCCACGGTCGCGAAAACGCGTCCGGTCCGTCGTCGCCGGAATGCGAACACTGAGTTGCGGCTGGCGGCGATGAAAAAATCCGCGATGGCGCGTGAGCTGCATTGGATTTCCGGATCCGCTAACGTTTACAGTGGCCACTGACAGGATTGCTGGGTCTTCGACCTTCCTCCAACTCGTGGTTTCTGTTGGCAGCGACTTGCGTTGAATTTCGAGCCCTTATTTTCTGAATGGAAGTTTCGACATGCCAGCTTGGCCGGGGGGACCTTGCCCCAAATGCGGTGAAGACATGCCTCCCAACATGGTTCACTGCCGTGAATGTCGCGCGCTGTTAAACCCGGAACTGGAGCGAGACAGCGTCGAAATTCCGGCTTTTATTCCGCTGCAAGAGGTTGACGTTATGGTGGAAATCGAACCGGTGGGGATGTTTGTGGGTTGCCCCCACTGTGCTCAGGAACTGAAAATCAACCGGAAGTACATCGGCCAGCGCGTCCAATGCAAGTTCTGCACAGCCGACTTTCGACTGGATCCAACTCACCCCTCCGTCGCTCAGGCCGACGTCTATTCCAAGTGCCCGCACTGCGAGCAGGAATTGCGATTCGCCCGAAAATACCTGGGGGTTCGAGTCGCCTGCCGCTTCTGTAGCGGGAAGATCCATATCCTGAACCCGGAAAAATGACGTTGCCGGAGATATGCTGATCCTCATCCGACATCCCGGCCAACAGTTGCATCCCGGGCCAATTCTGAATCAGATCGACTCCGAAGTTGCTTGACGGTGAAAAGCCGGACTGATATGGTCCAACCCGTTCGGATCGAGCGGCAGAATTGTTACAGCCAGTCGACCGAACTTGCCGAGAAATAGGCATCGCCAAACGGACTTCTCTCTCCTGCCAAGGGGTTGGAATCTCGTCTGGTCCGCTCACTGGGGGATTAGCTCAGCTGGGAGAGCNNTGGCATGCAAGAGGTCAGCGGTTCGAGCCCGCTATCCTCCACTTTAAAAAGCCCTAAGCCACAATGGTTTAGGGCTTTTTTCGTTGGCTAATCTCGCTCGGTACGGTAAATGGCCTCAGCGATGGCAAGCGGGTGTCCTTCTCGTCTGAGATGACATTTCAGGCGGACGCCTTGACCGATCCTCCGCCGAATCCTGTTCGCTAGCCCGGCGGTTCCATAAAATGTCCCGGCAAGTGAGATCCACTGCGCTCAGGAGGAACGACATGAATAAGCCCAACAGACAGACATGTGGCATGGTTGCCGCCTTCATCTTGTGCTGGACGGCCACGATGATCCGTCCAGTAGCAGGACAGCCTGAGAGTGAGAATCAAGTCACCAAGCCAGACCAGTCGGCTGCGGCACCCAAGGGCTTGCGAGTGTTTTATGCTTCGCACAGTCTCATGTGGTATGTCCCGAAACCGCTTGGCGAGATGGCCGAATCCGCAGGGATCAAAGGCCAGAAACTTGTGGGACTTCAGTCCCTCGGTGCTTCGAAGACGATTCAGCACTGGAACCTTGCCGATGACAAAAATGAGGCAAAAAAGGCTCTCAGAACTGGCGAAGTCGATGTGTTCGTCATGTCACCTATTTCGTTCCCCGACGAAGGCATCGAAAACTTCGTCAAGCTCGGGATGGAGCATAATCCCAACATGCGGTTCGTCGTCCAGCTCTCGTGGGGCGGTGGAGACATCGACAACCAGGATTTCCCCAAGGGGGCATTCGACAACGTCGACAAAGAGAAGACACCCGAGCAACTCAAGGGTTACAACGAGAGAAACATCAAGGCTGGGGAAGCTCAGGCCGACGAAATCAACAAGAAGTATGGTAACGGCAAAAAGATCCTTTCCCTCGTGCCGAGCGTTCAAGCGATGGTGACGCTGCGGACCAGGATCGCCAGGAAAGAATGGCCGGGCTTGACCCGACAAGGTGAGCTTTTCGTGGATGCGGTTCATCCTTCCGCCCCGATGGAAGCCCTGAATACCTATTTGCACTTCGCCGTTCTTTACGGACGAAGCCCGGTGGGATTGCCGATGCCCGCCATGCTGAAGAACGCCAAGCGGGAAGTATGGAACGAGCCGTTCAACCGCTCATTGCAAGAATTGGCATGGGAAACTGTCACCAATTATCCCGACAGCCTCGTTACGGAAGCGAATGAGAACTGAGTCGATAAAAAGTCGATCTTGTCGGTCGAATTGCCGCTGGCGGCAAAGTACATCGCCGCCATCAACACCGCCGCCATCATCATCCGCACCCAATATCGGCGCAGCAACGGGGTGTCTGGGGTCGAGCGCTTCGCTCGCCCCCAGTGAGTGTTGCATAGAGATCCTTGGTCGAACTCAACGGCATTGAGGCCATCAGCGGAATTCACGAAGTGGCCGAGGCGGGCAGTGCATGGAACTCGTTGTCCGAATCGCTGTGGGCGACGAAGCGTCGACCACAGCCACCCCGCCCTCGACCACAGCCACCCCGCCGCACGGCCTTCCCGAAGACGGTAAGACTGTGGCACCCCAATTTGAAAATGGCGATGGCCCTGACCTGTGCTGTCAGTATGCTTCAGCAATTGCTTCGAATGGCCTAAACTGGAATGGTCCGAACCATGATCCATGAAGGCCTGTTTCATGTTGACGATTTCTGAAGCGTTTGATCGATTGCTGGCAACGGTTGCTCCGTTGGCTGCTCAGACTTTGCCGTTGTCTGAATCGCTGGGATTGACGCTGGCCGAAGATGTTGTGGCGTCGGCCGATTCGCCTCCCTTCGACAAGGCTCTAATGGATGGCTTTGCCGTTCGATCGGAAGATCTGGTCGGTGGTTCTGCGTCACTGGCCGTGGTGGATGTTGTCACTGCCGGCCGAGTTCCGTCCAGGCCGGTGGGGCCTGGCGAAGCCGTCCAGATCATGACCGGGGCTCCGCTGCCGGAGGGGGCGGATCTGGTCGTGAAGGTCGAAGAATCCGTTCCAGACGGAACGATGGTCCGCCTGACGACCCGGTCAACGACCGCCGGGACGAATATCTTGCGACGAGGGACGTCGGTACGGACGGGGGCCGTCGTTCTGCAGTGCGGCCAGAAGTTGAACGGGGCGAGGATTGGGGCCCTGGCTGAACTTGGTCGCGCCCGGGTGCTGGTTCATCGCCGACCAACCGTTGCCGTGCTGGCGACGGGGGATGAACTGGTTCCCGCTGACCAGCAACCGGGGCCGGGGCAGATTCGGAACTCGAATCAGTCGATGCTGGTTGCCCAGGTTCAGGCGGCCGGTGCGATCCCGGTTCCGCTCGGGATCGCTCGCGACAACCGTGACGATCTGCGCTCCAAGATTCTGGAGGGTTTGAAATACGATGCCCTGGTCCTGTCCGGCGGTGTTTCGGCCGGGACACTTGATCTGGTTCCCGGCGAACTGACCGCGGCCGGAGTGCGCGAAGTTTTTCATAAGGTCGAGATGAAACCTGGAAAGCCGGTTTGGTTCGGTCATCGCAATCGGTCTGACGCGTCTGATGCCGCCGCCAACCATGTGTTTGGGCTGCCAGGGAATCCCGTCAGCAGCATGGTCTGTTTCGAATTGTTCGTCCGTACGGCCATTCGGCGGTTGATGGGCGAGGCCAACGTGTTGCCTCAGTCGATCCCTGCGAAGCTGGAGCACGACTATTCCGCTCGGGCAGACCGACCAACCTACCACCCCGCACGATTGACATGGTCACCCGACGGCCCGGTGGTGACGCTGGTTCCGTGGCACGGATCGTCCGATTTGTGCGGTACGGTCGCCGCCAATGGGATGGCGTTCCTTTCGGGCGAAGCTCGGCAATACACGGCAGGGATGATGTTGGGGACGATTTGCTGGTAGCCGGTACACGTACACCATCGCACGTTGCGTTGTCGGATAGAACTCGGATCGACTGGGCGATGTGGGATCGAGAAGACACCCACGGCTAGTACAACATCGCACCTTGCTTTTGTCTGCACCGCCGATGGCCGAACCTCTACCCGAAAAGTGAGAATCGACAGACGACTCGCCCGACGCGCGAGCTCTCGAACAGTGGGATCAGCACGTTGGACACGCATCGACCAATCCCTCGCTTGCGCGTCGGGCTAGTGTTTTGAGGCTCTTGCGATTCCGTCTCAACATTCTGCAATGCGATTCAGGTCTGTTTTCATCCAGTCCCAAATCCACGATTCACTACAAAAACCGGCTAAAACCGCCGTTCCCAGAAAAACCGCCTTGTACTAAGATTGGTCGATCCGTCAGGGGAATCGTTGATTCATTGTTCTTTGTCGATGGCGTTGACCTGCGGAAAACCTTGTTCGTACGCCTGATGCGTGCGTGGCGACTCTCCAGGGAAGGAGACGAGATTTATGTCCGGAGCGACGATGACGACGGATAACAAGCAGCAGACGGCGCGGCCGGATCGGTCGGTTCAGGAAATTATCCAGACTGCGCGGTCAGCCCAAAAGGGGCGGCAACGCTACAAGATGGGCAGCATCGGGCCGTGGTGCGTTTCGTTCGCCTCCGCCAGTCTGCTGTGGATGAGTTTCACTCCGGTGAACGCCAGTCCGATGGCCTGGATCGCGCTCGTTCCCCTGTTGTTGATGGTCCGGATGACGGAGCGAACTCGCTGGATGTACACCGCCATCTATGGCACCAGCCTGATCGGACAGCTGGCGACTTTGCAGTGGATGCGGTTGGGTGACCCCACGATGTACATCGCCTGGGCCGCTCTGTCGGTCTATCTGGCCTTGTACGCCGTTGCATTTGTCGCCGTCTCGCGAATTGCGGTGCATCGCTGGTCGGTGCCCCTGGTCGTGGCGGCACCGATCGTGTGGACGGGATTGGAATACGCTCGCGCTCACCTGTTGACCGGCTTCTCCTGGTACTACCTGGGGCATTCCCAGTACCGCTGGCTGGAGTTCATCCAGATCAGCGATCTGGTGGGAGCGTACGGTGTCAGTTTTGTGATTGCCGCTGGCTCCGCAGCCCTGGCCCTGATGGTTCCACACTCATGGATGATCCGGTTACGGCTGGTCCATCCTTCGACCGGACCGGTGACCGCTGCCGGAATGACCCTGGGTCAACTGATCCAGGTCTCATCGGTCGCGGTGTTATTCGCGGCGACGTTGGGCTACGGATACGTCCGCCGGGCTCAGGCCGACTTTCAACCAGGGCCGCGCGTGGCCTTGATCCAGGGGAATTTCCTGGCTTCATTGCGCGTGCAACCGCCGCCGGTTCAGGAAGTCTACCTGACTCATCTGCGGTTGACGGCCGCCTCGGTCCTGGAACATCCCGACATCATTTTCTGGCCGGAAGCGATGTTTCCCTGGCCGCTGTTGAGTGCCGCGGAAGGGATGACCGATGAGCAACTGCTGAACGTGGCTCCGTTTGCCAAGCCGGAAGTCTGGCATAACGACTACTTCCATCAGAGCCTGGTGTCGGAAAGCCAGCGCGCCGGAGCGGCCCTGGTGATGGGGACAAACGCGGCCTACGCCGATGCGACCCGCGTCCACCAGTACAACTCCGCGACGTTCGTCCGTCCGGATGTTGGAATTGCCGGGCGTTATGACAAGATTCATCGGGTTCCCTTTGGCGAGTACATTCCGTTGCGGGATTCGTTGCCGTGGCTGGACAAGTTCACTCCGTATCGCGGTGACTGGGGGCTGGACGAAGGGCAGGGGCCGGCTGTGTTTGATTATGGCAAATGGCGGATGACGCCGATCATCTGCTTTGAAGACACGGTACCACACCTGGTGCGTGACGCGGTGGCCGCGGGGTCAGAGAACGAGTCCGGCAAGCCCGTGGATCTGCTGGTGAACCTGAGTAACGACGGGTGGTTTCACGGTTCCAGTGAACTCGACCAGCATCTGATCACGGCCTCATTTCGTGCGGTTGAATGTCGGACGCCGATGGTTCGTGCCGTGAATACGGGGATCAGTGCGATCATCGATGGCGACGGTGCCATCCTGGATCCCGAAGTCTTCATTGACGGCGACGCCGCCAAAAACGGGAAGGCCCGCAAAGCCGCCCGAGATCCGGAAACCGGGACGTGGTACAAGCAATTGAATGCCGCGCTGGTACACACAGTGCCACTGGACCCCCGCCGCAGTCTGTACGTGCGGTTCGGGGACTGGTTTGCAATGCTGTGTGTCACGAGTGTTGTCGTGTGTGGCCTGAGTTATTTTGTTCCCCAACGCACAAAGCCGGCTGTGACGGCAACGTGATGCCGCGATACTCCAGCGCCCGCAACTGTGCTCTCTGGTTGACGTGGTGACTGACTGGATGCAGGCGTGTGCTTGGGACCGTGAAGCGGAGCTTCACAGACGGGCGTTCCCAAGCTGGAGCTTGGGAACGATGAAAGGTGAATCGATTGCCCTCCAAAGGTCAGACCTTTTTTACAGCCGCTTTGTTCCACTCCCAGACTGACACGCGATGATACAGTGACGGAAGAAGCCAAAGAAATGGCATCACTTGAAAAGCGCGTAGCTCGAATGGTCGAACCGCTCCCTTGGTCAGCGGCCCCGATGGTCTCGCATTTCTGTGACCCTGCGGCTCCGTGAGAACCCAATTCTTCAATCGACGATTGGATCCACGCACTCCGAGTGTCGTCGAGTGCCTCGCTCCGGCCCGGGTGTCAGTTACCTCGGAACGTAGTCGTGCGGCCCGTAGTAGTGTGGTCCGGAGGGCAGTCCATAGCGGACTTCGATCAAATTGTGTGGTCGACGTGCCCCGGCCGCGATCGCCTGGTCCATCGCCGTCTGCCACATCAGCCAGCTGTCGACTGTTCCCTGCAGAATGGCCACTCCATCCAGAACTTTCGCGGTGACCTGATTGTCCGGGTCCACAAACGCAAAGGCGAGCTTGTCGTTCAGATCCGCCTGAATGGCTGCGTCACTCTTCGGGATCCAGTTCTTGCGGACGGCGAGATAGTTGTTGACGTGGACGACACCCTTTTGACAACTGGCCGTCCAGGCGGCATGTTCCTTTTCAAACTCGGTGTCGACGTACCCATACAAACTGGCGTGAGCGTTTTCGCATTCCACGACAATGTTGTGTTTCTCGACGTAGGGATCACGGGCCAGAGCCTGCCGGGTAAAGTCGGCAATCTGCTCGTCGGTTGGAGGCTTTTCGCCCCAGCGCGTGCGCAGGTTGTTTTTGACGCGACGCACGCCGACCGTTTGCAGAGCATCACGCTCGGCGGCCTGTTTCGCGGTCAAATGGTTCACTTCACCGGTCAACGTGACGACACCGTGATCGACCAGCACCTGTGGAGCATAGCTCAGAACGCGTGGGTCATGCTGGAACGCACGCTGGACGGCAGCCTGAATTTGTTCATCGGTCGCTGTTTCGTAACGCTGGCTCCGCAGCAATGGGTTGGTATGCCGCCAGCTCACGTTGACGCCGCGGACATCCACGTCCTTCGATCCCGCCCGCCAGGCCAGATCCTCGGCGTATGATCTTTGAAAACTGCTGGCCACATTTCCGTTGAGGATCGTGACGCCGCCCTTGACGACCACATCCAGTTGCACGTCGTCCAGAAATGCCGAGAAATGGTATAATTCGCTGATTTCGCGCTGCAACTCGGCATCTGTGAATTTCTTTTGAGAGTCCACCAGTAAGTCGTTCTGGAGGATGGCGACTCCCTTCGTTCCCATCGCCACTTCACCGGCCACCATTTTCAGGCCATACGACGGCACCTTGCCGGAGAGGGTGACAGTCCCATCAGCGGCAGCGACATCAATGGTCAACGCGTGAGAAACGGGATCGGCCTGAAGCGCCGCCAGAACGTCTTTTTTCAGCTCTGCGTTGTCTCGCCGGTCGACCATGATTTCGATTTCGTCCACGACCGATTCCACACCGCGAATTCGTTCTGCCAGGCCGACGGCGATCTGTTCGGCCAGAATGTTGTTCAGTTTCCCCGAGAGTGTGACAACGCTGTCCTCGACGTCGACGTTGACCAGGTGGCCATCGACGGCCGCCGATCGCAGCAATTCATCTTCCACAGCCAATTGGATGACCCGATCCGAAAGATCGGGCATGTCGAGGAATGATTCACGGCGCGGGGTTGCCGGCGACTTCGAGGGTGACGCGACCTTCGCGGGCTCGGCCGCCGGCGGACTCTTGGCGGGTGACCCCTTGGTCGTCTGCTGGGCGAAACCAGGAACTGACCCAAGGATGACCAGCGCAGACGCAGTGATCGTTCGAAAGATTGAGGCTGGCGGCTGCGTTGAAGTCGATCGATACCGTCGAGGTGTACTTCGGGCAGATGTTTCGGTCATGGCTCAGTGATCCTGTTCGATGCAACTCGCTGTTAGCCAGGAGTCGCGTGATAAAAGTCAAACGGGAGGTTTGTGAACTGCGGTGGTCATTTGAAAACACGGTCGTGCGGGTCGAACGTCCATCCGGGTTCAAACCAGAATCCGGGGAATGCGACATCGTCTTCCGGGTTGTGCAGATTGAGGCTGCGGAGCAAATGAGCTCGTTCTTCCGGCTTCAGGTCCTTCTCGGCGTCGATGTCCTTGCGGATCTCTTCGCGGGTCCCTTCAAAGACGTGCTTTTGAGTCTTCCCGTCCTTGTCGAGATACTGCACTTCAGCCCGGAATCTGTTGTCACCAAGCTTCTTCAGAGACAGCGAGTCGAAGTTGTCCCACGCCGGTGAGGTCGATTGTGGGTGCAAAAAACGACGTGGCACTCGCTGGGAGCGATGCATATGAAACGGGGCGACCGGACTCCAGGCCTGTGCATGCGCTGCCGGAATTTGTCCCAGGGTCACCTTGGCCTGATGCAGTTTGCCGTCCCGAAGGTACCCGACAGTTGCTTCACGGCCCGGCCGATCCGAATGCACCAGCTTGGACAATTGTTCCGCCGTAAACAGCTTCTGATCATCGAAGATCGTCAGGATGTCATGGATCTTGAGTCCCGCCTTGGCGGCGGGTGAATCAGGGACGATGTCCTCCACGGCCAACCCCTGATCGGGACTGATCAGGCCGTTCAAATTGGCGGCCAGTGCCGGATGGATGGATGACACGGCGACACCCAGAAACGCATGTTGTACTTGTTCGTGGGGTTTGGTGGCACCTGCTGGTGGAGCGTCCGCCGCGAGTAATGCCGAAGCCGGCAGACCCAGTAAACACGCCGTTAACAGAGTCGGCACAAGTGATTTCATCCTTTGTTCTCCTGACCGAAAACGGAATCGTCGATATCTCCACACCGCGTGGAGGAAGCTGAACGCCTGCGCACTTGATCTGCGCCGACCGAAGTTTCACAGGCGTTCAGCAGCGGAACCAATGACCGGATGAACCACCATCCTGTCACACCCGACGTTGACGGAGGACGACAGTGGCATGGAATTGCAGGTGAGAAATGACCGATTGCAGGGATCGTGCCGAAGTGGCACATTTCCCTTGAATCTCATGGAATGGAAACGGTTTATCCAACCTGTCGCGACGCGGGCCGCGTCGACGGTCAAAGAGCTTTCGATCGTGTAATCTTGAGCTCATCCACCACGTCCCGTGAGTGGCGGAATTCATTCAGGTGGTCAGTCGACGATCGATGTGGTGGCGATCAGATCGAGCGTGATTGTCCTTCCGACCCGTCCAACGCCAGCCACCTTCGCCTTCGATGCGGCCGGTGGTCGACCGGGATCATAGAATTCAGGGCGGACGCTGTTGAGTTGCTGGCTGACTTCATCCGTCGTGACGTAATACGTCGCTTTTGCCAGGTGCTTCATGTCACTTCGCGCCGTCTTCAGGATTCGGTCCAGCGCACCAAACAGGTCGCGAACTTCGTGAACACTGTTGGGATCGGACGTGGAACCGTAGAGGCCGGATGTGTAAATGGTGGTTGGATGATTGAGTCGAACGACCCTGGCAAAGACCGGTGACGATTTCAGCCAGGGGGGCGTCAGGAATTCGATCGGCGGAGCCTGTGCGGGCGCGGTCGGGACGGCGGCGATCAATTCGATTTCAATCGGCAGTCGCGGCGAATCCCACTCGACCAGCACGATCGGTGGCGGCGTGTCACCGGGAAACAGTGCCGACATCTGTTCGATGACCAGGGCCGCATCACTCATCGGCTGAACAAACGCTTTCAGTTGGACTACATCGGCTGGCTGCAGACCCAGGAAATTGAGCGTCGTTTTGAGCCCCTGCATTGTGAGGTGGGTGGCATCGCGCAGCGTTCCGTCTCCCGCTTCCGCCTGCCCTGAGACATAGACTCGGGAACCGATCGGCAAAATCGCCGCCCCGGTCATGCCGACGGTGATCAGCTTCTGATGGGTATTCAGTGACGAATCGCCGCCGTAGGGAACACGAAGGACACGTTCGGGGGTCTGCGTCGTCACGGCGACGGCATCCACAGCGACGCGAACGTGCTCCCTGGGAAGTCGCGTCCTGACAAAGCTGACGGCCGGGCGAACTCCGGGGGGTAGAAGTTTGGAAAGGTCACGTTCCAGAATCGCCGCGTCGTCATCGGTGGTTGTATAGATGTTCAGCTTCACGATGTTCGTCAGCGAACTGCCCGCCAACTGCAGGATCCGCTCGACTTCCTGCAGGCACGACTTTGCCTGGCTCTGTAATGGATCGACGCCAGCGACCGCAATTGAGATGGGTTGGGGAAGAATCTGCGCCGTATGCACTTGAGCCACGTTCGTGACCGAAACCGCCGGGGAACTACCGCTGGCCTGATTGGGCTCGATGTAGCGGATCGACAAATGGGGGGCGGTTGGTTCGTCCGCCATGGTGATCAGCGGAAAAAGCGCGAGCAGCGAAGTCACGACGCGTATCATCCTGAGTTACCTTTCTCTTGCGACAACTTTATCGAAGCGACTTTCTTCCGTCCGACGAAGTCTCGGTAGAGTTCGGCCAGCGATTTGTCGACTCGTTTCATTTCGTCTGCCCTCGTTGAAACGATCGTCGCTCGCATTGTGAAGAAACACAACCGTCATTTTTGGACGAAGAAACCGAAAAGCCGTTGTTTGCCAAGGCCATCGCATTTTTCAAATTGGGGTGCCACTCAACGCGGGTAACGATTTTTGTCACGAAATTCCCAGGGGTTAAGGCGCAGTCCTCTTATCCGTTACTCCGAAGGAGTTTCGTCTTACAGCCCAGGGTTGCCGCGCTCCGCGGCTACCCTGGGGTCTGAACACATCATGATTTTTACCCTGAAAGGGTTCTGCCTCCTGGAGCGTGCGTTGTGTCAAGGTTTGGTTT
>JAFEBS010000027.1 GCA_018242525.1 Planctomycetota bacterium
TTTGTGAAGAACTAACCCGCCCTGCGTTCGAGCCCCCCGCAGAACGTTGCCACAATCAAGCTGTATCTCATTGTTAGTGCACGGCTTGCGAATCTTGAATCGGACGGGAATTCGATTCTGCTGGCCAGGGGTCGCGTTGACCAAATCGGCAGTTTCTGCCATATCTCGCGCTTTCAAGGACGAACCGGGGTTGCGCAGGGATCAACAATGATGCGGCGGGTTTCAGTGTGGACGGGTGGGGTCGGGGCGGCAATGATCCTGGCGGTCGTCGCGTCGGCGGTTGCTCAGGTTTCACAACCTGCGTCCGGCCCCACGCTGGACGACTTGAAGAAATACCTGAAACATGCCGAGTCCGAGACAGAACTCGAACCAACGCTGAAGCAGGAAGTTATCGAACGTTACCAGGCGGCGATCGAACGGCGTGAGATCGCCGGCGAAGCAGCCGATGCGACCAAATCCTTTCTGCAACGTATCAATTCCGCTCCAGAGGAACTGCGACTCGTTCGCCAGAACCTGGCGTCCCCTCCACAGCCGCTTTCCGTTGCGGTATCGGCCCAGGACGATCTCGATTCGCTTCAGCAAAAACTGGAGACTCTGCAAAAAATCATCGCAGATCCGGAGAAGGGGTTGGCCGCTCAGGAAGAAGTTGCTCGCAAAGAACTGGCGGCACGCAAGACCAGATTGGAAACGATTACCGCGAATCTGGCAGAAATCGAACAACGCCTGGCCATGATCCAGGCCGACATCGATGCGCCAACTCCCGACAAAGAGCCCCGCGAACTGACAATGGCACGACAAGTGTTACTGACTGTCCGCCGGATGCGAGCCGTCGAGGAGCGAATGGCATTGACGGCAGAACAGAACTGGTGCCATTCTGAAAGTGTCACTGACCTGTTGAAGGCACGGATTGAACTCGTGAGTCGTGATCACGCGCAGGCCAAACAGGCACGGCAGGCCCTGCAGGACGCTGTCGACACCCTGCGCGGGAACGCGGCTGACAAGGAAGTCCGAAAAGCAGAGCAGATCGTCGCCAAGGCATCGGATCACGTGAAGCCGGTGGCGGCCAAGAACCTGGAACTCGCCCGGGAAAGTCATGATCTGACCAGTGAACTGAGTGAGACAACTCAGCGCGCAACGGAGGCCGAGGCGAAACTGAAGACGCTGAAAAGCGAATTCGAACAGTCGCGGAAGATGGTCGACGGCGTCGGTCTGACCGAATCGATCGGACTGTTGCTGCGACAACAGCGAGCCAGGTTGAGTGATACGCGCGGCCTGCATTCGCGACTGGCTCTGCGTGGTGAGTCCGTCCGCAAGACCCGCATGCGGCTCTTCCAGATTGAAACTGAGATTGCGGCATTACAGGATCTGGATGCAGCCGCCGCCAGTTCCGCAGCGGAATTGCAAAGTGACGATGGCATCACGGCAGCTTCCATCAACAACACGCGAAATCAGGGAATCACGGACGAGATCAAGCCTCTGTTACAACAGCGACTGGATCTGCTGGACCGGCTGAATCAAGACCACCAGTCCCAGTTTGAAAAACTGGTCCAGCTGGACAACCACGAGCGAAAACTACTCGATGCGACCGCACAATACGCCGCCTTTATCGATGAGCGAGTGCTGTGGATTCGGACGGGCACCCTGTTCGGCGGTTCCCAGGCCTCGCGCGGAATGGGCGGTACCGGGTGGCTGGTCGATCGCATGAACTGGATGAAGGTGGTTGATGCCATCCAGGTCAATTTCCACCGGGATCCCCTACCCTACGGTCTGGCCGGAGCGGCACTGTTGTGCTGGATCGGACTGCGATTACCGTGCTACCGCAGGCTGAGAAGCGTCGGGCAGATTGCGGCCGACGATGCCTGCCACGCCTTCTCGCCCACTGGACAGGCCCTGTTTTTGAGCCTGTTACTCTCGGCATTCCTGCCCGGCGTCCTTTGGTTTGTTGGCTGGCGACTGGATCACTGCGCGTCGACGTCGCGATTTGTCCATGCCGTGGCCGTGGGGTTGTTACGGGCTGCGGTGTTTGCAGTTCCGCTGGAATTGCTCCGGTGGACCGTCGTTCGCGGTGGATTGGCAGAACTGCATTTTGGCTGGCGACCGGAAACCAGCCATCGCTTTCGACGCCACCTGTTCTGGTTCATCCCGGTCGGAGTTCTGCTGATTGGCATTGTGGGGATGGTGGAGACGACTGCGGACGAGCAACGAATGGATGCGTTGGGCCGCCTTGCCTATCTGACATTCGCCGGATTTCTAACGTTGTTTTGTTATTGCGCGTTGCCAAATCTGCGTGAGTTGACGGTTCCGTACAACTCTTCAACCGCCGACGACCGTCGTCGCGACGTGGCTGTCAACGACGACGCCTGGGTGAATCGCCTGGCCCGAGTCTGTGTTTTCCTGGCGGTGATCATGCCGATCGGACTGTTGGTCCTGTGCTGGACCGGCTACTTCTACACCGCGTTGCAATTGACCTGGCGGATGCAGTCGAGCGCCTGGCTGGCGATGGGACTTGTGCTGTTGCGTGGCTCAATCGAACGGTGGATCACTCTGGAGCGACGACGGATGGCCGTCCTGCAGGCGGAAGAGATCCGCGTCATCGAAGGAGCAGGACAACACCCGCAGACAGACGGTCAATCTCCCTTCCTGTTCCCACGCTGGAACTGGCCGGATTTCCGCCTGAACCTGACCCAGATCGTGAACCAGGTCACCAACCTGCTAGACACGGGTCTGATGATGTTGATGTTTCTTGGACTCTGGTTCGTCTGGGCCGATGTGACTCCAGCACTGCACATTCTGGATCGAGTCACACTCTGGAATACGACCGTGGAGGAAATCGTTTCCATCAAAGGAGCGGATGACCAACCGGCGGTGCAGGTCGTGCAGCGTCCTCGCGCAATCACCGTGGCCAACCTGGGGTTGGCGATCCTGATCATTTCCATGGCGATGATAGCCGCACGTAACATCCCCGGTCTGGTCGAAGTCATCCTGCTGGAACACTTGTCGGTCGATGCGGGAATCCGATTTGCGGCCACGGGCCTGGTACGGTATGTGATCTTCGTTGCGGGCATCGTCCTGGCCTTCGGCCAGGTCGGGATCGGCTGGAACAGCGTCCAATGGCTGGTTGCGGCGGCTTCTGTGGGGTTGGGCTTCGGCCTGCAGGAGATCTTCGCAAACTTTGTCTCGGGAATCATTCTGCTGTTTGAACGGCCGATGCGCGTCGGCGACGTCATCACGATCGGTTCGACAACCGGTACGGTTTCGCGCATTCGGTTCCGGGCAACGACGATCGTGGATGGCGACCGCAAAGAGCTGATTGTCCCAAACAAGGCGTTTATCACTGGCAATCTGCTCAACTGGACACTCAGCGACAGTATCAATCGCGTCGCCGTCAAGGTTGGTGTTGCCTACGGCTCCGATCCCAACAAGGTTCGGGAACTGCTGTTGAAGATCGCCGGGGAACATTCCTCACTGCTCAAGGACCCCACTCCCACGGCCGTGCTGGAAGAGTTGGGGGACAGTTCCCTGGTCTTTACCCTGCGTGCCTTCCTTCCCAATCTGAAGGATCGTCAGCGAGCGACCCACGAATTGAATTCGATGATTCACGACCGTTTCAAAGCCGCAGGAATCGAGATTCCATTCCCACAACACGAAGTCTCGGTCAACTTCAAGAACTCGATGCGAGCGGCAGCATAGGATTGGTGGCTTCGCCGGGATAGACTGCAAGCGTCCAGGCTGTCTTCAAGATGTGCGTGCAATGCCTGACTGGAGGGGTTTTGCCCACCACATCGACAGTCGTCTCGTCGTGTGGAGACTTGCCATGGCGTGCTGTCGCTGTCTGAATCCATTTTTATTGGCTGCGCTGACTTTTGTGGTCGGCTGTCAACAATCCACACCCACGGCAGATCCAGCCATTTCTGCGACGGTACCTGCGTCGGACCTGGCAATTCAATTGAAATCGCTGACGTCAGACGAACAACGGGGATTGCGGGAGATCCTGGCCGATCCCGCTTCGCTGGACGTCAATGGCATCGATCCGCACCTCGCCGCTATCGCGCGCGACCTTTGTCGCCTGACACTGACCGACGCCGATAAACTGGGAACCCGGCTCGACACGTTGCAGGCCGGGGCTGTTTCTGCATTCGCTCTCGTACCGCTCGAGCGACAAAAGTGGGCCATGGATCAGGTTCGTCGAATCGACGAGCGAGTCGTTCAGAAGCTATCCCTGCAGTCCCGATCTGAGGCCTGGACCGCGAAACTCGTGTTAAGGCGCCGGGACTTGCCATGGTTGAACGATCATTCTGGCGGGCCAGTTGAGGAAGTCGTCGGTCTCAATCTGATCTGGGATCCGTACGACCTTGGCCCGGAGGACACCGACGTTTCGGACTCGGACCTGAAACTTGTCACGGCGCTGCCTGGGCTGCGGCAACTGGATCTGCGTCATACAGCGATCACCGATGCCGGACTGCGGCACCTGACTGGACTGCAACAACTGAATACTTTGAATCTGAGCGCGACGTCGATCACCGATGAGGGCCTTAAATCACTCGGTGAACTGTCAAACCTGGCTGAATTGTTGTTGGAGCGTACCAATCTCGCCGGCTCGGGACTTGCACATCTCGCCGGATGCACCCGGCTATCGAAACTGACGATTTCGCGGAATTCAGAACCCTCCATGGAACTCGGGGCTCTGAATGAACTGAAATCATTGGAGGCATTGACAGTCAGTTCCAATGGAAACTTGGACCTGCACGATCTTCCCAATCTGCACACATTGTCGGCGGGGCAAAGCGCATCAAAGACGAATCCAGCCACGCTTCGTTTGACGAAGATGCCCGCGTTGCAGACCGTGAGCATCACGCAATCTTTCGTTTCCACAGATCAACTCGTCATCCATGATCTCCCTCGAATCGTCAGACTTTCGATCTACACGGACGCTCCAACAGTTCCCTTTGAACAACTGAGTGAATTAACAAATGTTCGCGAGTTGACAATCGATGGACGCTGCCTGAGTTATTCCGAGGCGAAGATCCGACATCTGTCTAAGTTGCACAGGCTCACCAGGCTGCATCTTGGCGGTACCCTCGATCTCGATTGCCTGCAGCACCTGCAAGAATTGACCGCCCTGAGACGGCTGGCTTTCGGCGGCCCCGTGAACGATTCCGAGTTGTCAGCATTGAGCAAAATGAAGTTGCTACAAGGCCTGACGGTTTGGAACATGCATGGCACCGGCCAGGGCTTCGACGTGCTGAAGCGATTATCTCACCTCAAGGAATTGTCGATCTCGAATCTGGATCTGAACGCTTTGCACCTTGTGGAACTCCCATTGCTAAAGCAGTTGCATGCGGACAAGTGCCAGATTCGCGCCGTCGAATTCCGCGACCTGCCAAAGCTGAAGACAGTCAACATCAACAGTCTGATAACGAAGTCGATCTCTGCCGTCAAACTGCCGAACCTGGCCTGGTTGTCGATCAGCCTGCAGGATGCGGATCAGATTGAAGCGGTGTCGCTTCAGGATCTTCCAGAACTGAGAACGCTGCAACTGACTCCGATCTCAAATGCGAGTATCGAGAGTATTCCATTTGTCGCGAACCTTGATGACCCGCTGCTGAAACACGTAGCGCAGTTCCCCAAGCTGGAAAGCCTGACATTCAGATATGCGAAGATTACGGAAGACGGAGTGCAATCACTGCGGAATTCACGCAGCCTGAGGACCGTGGATTTGACAGGATGTCCGTACATTTCATCGGATTCTCGGCAGCAACTTCGTGAGTTGCTGCTGAGGCGGTGAACACTTGCCTGAGGGAAGACTCAGTGCTGGAACAGGAATTCCCTGGATGTCAGGACACTCCAGAACAAGTCCTCAATCACCTGCCTCTTCTCGGACGGGTCAGGCCCCTTCAGGATCGGTGTCAGGTGGTCGATTTCCACCGGATTGGGATGGCGGGATAATGCGGCCAGATAGACGGTGTCGATGATCTCCGCGACCGGGGCATTCGACTCAACGAAACGGGACACGCGGCCTTCCTTGGCTTCGATCTTTTCCTGGATTGTTTTGCCGTTCGTCAGGTGCAGGACCTGCGTCATGCTCGGTTCATCCGATCGTTCACAAGTACACGTTAATAAGCGTTCTGGCCGACCAAATGTGTCGAGGAAATAGGACCCGATGCTTGAATCTGGAAGTTGCATGGCTCGGGTGCCGGCAGGCTGGTCTTTAAAAGCTGTCGGAACCGATGTTACCTGGGAAATCGCGTCCAGCAGGACTTCAGCCTTCAATCGGCGCGGGTACGAATGGGCGTAGAACCGCTGATCTTCCGCGTTTTCCTTGAGAATTCGGTGCGTGCGCTGATACGTTTCGGAATGCAGGATTGTCCGCATCAGCCATTTCAGATCGTATTGATGCTGAACCAGTTCCTGAGCCAGTCTGGAAAACAGCTTTTCGTTACTGGCGGGATTCGTCAGACGAATATCATCGACCCCTTCAACCAACCCTTTCCCCAAATAGTTTGCCCAGATTCGATTGACAATGGCCTTGGAGAAATAGGGGTTATCAGGTGAGGTCAGCCAGCGTGCCAGAAATTCCCGTCGGTCCCCCGGAGCCTCGAACGAAATCGCATTTCCGTCCAGCGGTTTGGGTGGTTGGGCTCGGCCTGTCCGCGGTTGCAAGACTTCCCCCTGATCGTCGATGAAAATCGTCCGGTTTCCGTCTCCGTTCCGGAAATCCCCGCCCCAACCCTTGCCACGCACGCGAGCGAACAGGCTGACCATCCCATAGTAGTCGTCATTCGTCCATTTCTCGTTCGGATGATCGTGGCAATGCGCACATTGAATCGACATCCCCAGGAAGGCCATGGATGTGGTTTCCACCATGTCTTGCGGATCCTGATGCAAGGCATAGAAGTTGGCGGCCCCGTTTTCGATGGTGCTTCCCTTCGCGAGGATCACTCCCCGCGCGAACTGATCCCAGGGAACATTCTCAGCGACACGCTCACGGATCCATTGATAATACGCTTTTACTGCCGGCGGTCGCAGCCGATTTCCCGTCAGCAACAGCACGTCGGACCACTGATAGGCCCAATAGTCCACGAACTCAGGCCGCGACAGCAATTGTTCAATCAGTTGGGACCGCTTTTCCGGGTCGGTATCGGCGAGAAACGAACGAGCCTCATCGACCGTCGGCAACAGGCCAATGGTGTCGAGGTAGACTCGACGCAGGAATTCGCTGTCATCCGATTGGGGGGACGGAGGCAGATTGAGTGCTGCCAGCTTTTCCAGAACCAGATCGTCAATGAAATTCGCCCGCGGTGCGCGAGCATACGTTTCAGGCGGCACTTGCTGGATGTACGGTACAGTGACGGTTGCCGTCGTGTTTTGTGCCAGGTACCAAGCCACCACGGCCCCTTCCCCGCTGCCATGAACCTTGATCAACCCCTGGTCATCAACCGTGCAGACCGCATGGTTGGTCGCCGCGTATTTTGCCCAGCGGGTGACGTCCTCGACACGTCCATCGGTAAAATGAGCCAGAACGACCATCTGCTGTTCTGTGCCAGCAACGAGCCGCGCCGCTTCGGGCAGGATCTCGAGTTTCGAGATCCTGGCGTCGCCGGACTGAGGGCCCACCTGACCTTGAGCAATCCATTCGGCGACGACCTGGTACTCGGGCGAATTCTCAGCAAAGCGAACTCCCCCCTTGTGGGGAATGGCCCCGGTTGGCTTCGTCAAAACCAGACTGCGGCCGGGATCGTCAGTGACAATCCGTCGACCGCGTGATTGTCGCGTAATCGCGAAAAAGTCCGCCTCGGGATCGTATCCACGCAGCGACAGCTTGAATCCATTCTTGCCCGCTGCGGCACCATGGCACGCACCGGAGTTGCAACCGGTTTTGGAGAGCACGGACTGCACGTGATTACGGAAACTCCACTCATGAACCGCGTCGAACCTTTCCACGGTCACCGTTGTCTTGGCCGTTTGCCCGAGGGCGGTGGCAGTGATCACGGCGGTGCCATTGCCACTGGGGACGACTTGCCCGTTCACGACCCTGGCGACGGCGTCATTGCTGGAAGAATACGTGACACCGTCGTTGACAGGTCCGGTCGCCAGCGTTCCGTCCGCCCGTTCGACGAGTAAAGTTTGTCGTGCTGCAGGGCCGGACAGTTTCACTGCATGCGGCAGCAACACTAATGTTTCGGCGGCGCTGGCAAGACGGGTTGCACAAAGGAGGATGGCTTGTAGCAGCAGAGTTGTTCGTCGGGGATGTTTCATGGGTGGATCGCGGTGAAGCTCAATGAATGGGTTGGCGGATTCGATTATCGTGCAGAAGCGAGGAGACCATCCCGACGCTGTGGCGGAGCGGCGATCAATTCCCAAGCGGGATCGAAAAACTGGCTAGTTGAACAGTTCCATGATGGGCTTCATGCCCGAATCTGTCAGCGGGAACGGACGCCCGGCCGGACCCGGCAAGTGGTCTTCAACATTGAAACCCAGGCTGTGATAAATCGTGGCCACAACTTCGGGTGGTGTGACAGGGCGCTCCGCAGGATATCCACCGATGGGATCACTGCGCCCCACCACTCGACCACCCTTGATCCCGCCGCCGGCGAAGTAGACTGTCCAGCATTGTGGCCAGTGATCGCGTCCGCCAGCGGGATTGACGCGCGGCGTGCGGCCAAATTCCGACAGATTGCAGACCAGAGTGTTTTCCAGCAGGCCGCGTTGCACCAGATCTTCGATCAAGGCACTGTAAGCCTGATCGTACATTGGTGCCACAATGTTCTTCATCCCTTCGATCGACGTGAACGGTGCCGTCCCGTGGATGTCCCAGGTGACTTCATTGAAAACGGTCAGGAACGTATTCACGGTGACAAAGCGAACTCCCGCTTCCACCAGTCGACGGGCCAGCAGGCAGCATTGGCCGAAACGATTCATTCCGTAACGTTCGCGAACCGCCTGGGGTTCCTTCGTCAGGTCAAATGCCTCGCGCGCCTGGGTGCTGGAGATGATCCGAAATGCCGACTGGAAACTGTTATCCAGCAGTTGAGCGTTTTCACTTTGTTCGAAGCCCGTTACGGTCTGGTCGACGACATCCCGCAGCTTGCGACGCCGATCAAGCCTGGCTTCGCCGATTTGCTTCGGTGGCAACAGGTCGGGAACCACGAAATCGGGTTTCGACGGATCGGCATTCAAAGCGAATGGATCAAACGCCTTGCCCAGGAAGCCCCCGGCCTGACCATTCGGCAGGTTGCCACCGCCGGACCCCATCAGTTCCGGCAACACGACAAACGGCGGCAGGTCCGTCCTGCGACCCATCAGATAGGCGGCCACGCTACCTGCATGCGGAGTATTCAGCCCCCCGGTGAAGAACCGACCTGTCTGCATCATCTGCCAGCCCGCGTCATGAACAGCCGGCGCACCGTGATTGCAACTGCGGACAAACGAAATGTGATTGGCCAGTTCTGCGTGTTTCGGAAAGATCTCGCTGATCTGAATCTCAGGAGATTTCGTGGCAATCGGCTGGAACGGTCCGCGGATTTCCAGGGGGGCTTCCGGCTTGGGATCCCAGGTGTCGAGTTGGCTGGGTGCCCCCAGATTAAAAATCATGATGACCGACCGGTCGTCCTTGCCGGGTTTCTTTCCGGCAACCGCGGCCTGCGCTTCCATGGCAGCCAGATCGGCCAGGGTCAGTCCGACCGCCCCGAGCGAGCCCGCCTGGAGAAAATCGCGGCGCGTGACTCCGTCGCACGTGTGAGCAGTTCCGCGTCTGGTCAAATTGAGCATGACAAGCCCCTGGGGTATGAATCGATGGATGCCGCGACGGCACTCCTCCACGGCACTTTGATTCTAACCCATCAAGAATCGTTGTCTCAACAGCGAAGGGGATTGTCACGTCTTTTCGTCGTCGACCGCGAATTGACGAAAAGCTTTGTCGCGCCAATGCCGCGTGAACCACATGACACCGATCTTTCGTTCGTTCTCATGCATCTCTGCGGCTCTGTGAGAAACCACTCTTTCGATCGAATGCTTACGCTCTCCAGCCCGGCCTGCGCCAGACAGCTATGAGTCGAGGGAGCCAACATCAGAGGCCGCGTCTACTGCCGCACCCGGTTGGGTGGCGATCGCTGGCGATCGAGCTGGCAGGACCACACGCTCGCTCACCCGTCGGGAGAGTGTTGTGGCCAGTTGAGGGTATTCCGCTACGTAGTCGGCCAGGAAGCCCCACTCACTCCCGTTCGACAGGACCAGCCGACATTTTCGAATGGCGATGCTCTTGTCGACCAGTGTGGCGTCCTCAAAGCGCTCGACCTCGGTCCAACCGATGCCATCCCAGGCAGTTCCCCGCGTGCGGATAACGCCACCCGGGCAGACGAACACCCAGTTGAGTGGGACGAGCCGCATCCCGAGCAGGATGACCACTCCCAAGACCACCAGTGGAATTGCCAACTTGCCGCTGACCCAGTTGGCCAATGGAAGCTGGGCCCCGCCTGCCCCCCATCCCATTAAGTAAAAAAATGCGCCCACGACCACGAAGATGAAGCCGCAGGCGGCGGCACCGATCCTGAATCGCACGTTCGGGCCAAACACGAGTTCCGGCTCACCAAACCGCGAGGTCAACTCTGGAGGGACAGTCGGGGCTCTGGGGCGGACCCACATTGATACACCTTCGCCAAAAAGAAAACTCGAACGATTGCGGTAACCAGGTGGCCGCCGGGAGCCATTGATGGACAATTCTCCACAATTCACCACTCGGGCTCACCGCCAGGTTGTCACGTCTTTTCGTCGTCGGACACGAAGTGACGAAACGCTTTGTCGCGCCATTGCCGGAAACTGTCCCCGGATTCAGCACTCATTTTCGTTCCACGGCATGGCAAGATCTTTGAAGTGATAACAGCCCGCAGCACCGGGCGGCGAAAGTTGGCACTTTAGCCTCTTCGAAAAAACAGCGGCGTCCGTTTGAAGGGACGCCGCGGTTGGGCATTCATTGATATTCCACCAACCGCTCAGCTCAGTTCGTCTTCGGGGTGGATCTCGATGATGTGTTCGCAATGGCCAGCCGGTTCACACAACTCTTCGCGAACAATGTTCATGTTGCGCGGAGCCTCGATTCCAATTCGAACCGTGTTGGGGCCAATGCGGACGATCGTCACCGTCACGTCGTCACCGATCAGAATCTTCTCACCGGGCTTTCGAGAAAGTACCAGCATGCGTCTCTCCTTTCATGGTCCTACAAGCATCCCTGTCTGTTCTGCACGCAGCCGTCCTGCCCGATCAGCACCGGATGACATTCGAGATGAAGGGCATCACCATACGAACACCACCTGAACAGTGTCATCAACCAGACGACGTTGTCATAAAGATAACAGGTTGGCTAACTGGAAATCCAGTGCAAATCGGCAAGTCCTGCGATTTCGTTTCGACTCTCGGAACCACCCCAGACCCAGAAGCAAGGTCACTTCGCAACGATGCCAGGCCGTCGGGCTGGGCGACAGGACGGATTCGCAACATGTTTTATTTCAATCAGTTGCGACGCCCTTCCGTCACGGCTACGTGGGCAGAATCGCCGGCACGACCGAGTGCCTAAAAAGCAGGCGACTGCTCTCTGCCTGAAAAGCAGGCAACTCTCGCGACGGGTGCTTTTGCGGAAAACGTCGCGTCCCGGGGCGTTTGCGGCGTTCGGATGCAACTTGACATTCGAGTCTGACCTCTTGATGCTACGCCGCGGATTTTGAGGAACGTGCGACGCTGGACATCGAGTTGGCCGGGAGCCTGGATGATGGTGCGAATCGGGATTGTCGGGATCGGATTCATGGGGTGGACCCATTTCTCAGGAGCCACCAGATTCACGGAAGCAGGAAAGATTACCGGATCAAAACTGAAGGGGGGAGCCGTCACAGCCATCTGCACCCGCAGCCCCGAAAAGCTGATCGGCGACTGGCGGTCCATCCAGGGGAATTTTGGTCCCCGGGGAGCCAACCTGGACCTGACCGAAATCAGTTCTTACGACCGCTACCGTGAAATGATCAAGGATCCCGACATCGATCTGATCGACATCTGTCTTCCCAATGACCAGCATGAGCAAGTGGCGATCGATGCTCTGGAAGCCGGCAAACACGTCCTTGTCGAAAAGCCGATCGCTCTGGAACCGAAAGCGGCGGATCGGATGATCGCGGCCGCCAGGAAGACCGGGAAGTTGCTGATGGTCGCCCAGGTGCTGCCGTTCTTCCCCGAATTCAAATTTGCCGCCGAGGCGATTGCGTCGCAGAAGTACGGCAAGCTGCGCGCAGCCCATTTCCGACGGGTGATTTCGTCCCCAAAATGGTCAGGTGACATGTCTGACTTCCGCAAGCTGGGGGGATGGGGAATCGACTTGCATATTCACGACAACCATTTCATCAGTCTGGCCTGTGGTGTTCCACAGCAAGTCTTCTCGCGCGGCATTTTGGAAGACGGTTTCGTGAACCATGTTCACACTCAGTATGTCTATGACAATCCAGAGATCGCGGTGAGTGCCGTCAGTGGCGGGATCGCGGCCGACGGATTGGCCTTTGCCCATGGGTTCGAGATCTTTCTGGAGAAGGCCACGCTGATGTACAGCGCGGGAACATTGGGCGGGGCGTGGAGCGCGGATCGTCCACTGACGGTGATTGAAAATGGCAAGGCCAGGCAACCGAAGTTGAAGGGGGGCAGTGAATGGTGTTCTGCATTCACGGCTGAACTTCAGACCGCCGTTGACGCGGTAAAGTCCGGACAGGTTCCCAACCTGTTGTCCTGCGAACTGGCCCGCGATGCGTTGAAGATGTGTCACGCCGAAGCCAAAAGCATCGGTAGTGGCAAGTCGGTGAAAGTCTAGCCAGTCACGTTGACGCGGCCAGTTTGAAACGCCCGGCGTCATTCGGGTGAAGTTGTTACAGTTTCCATTGCGGTCGCAGATCCCCATGCTCGAAAATCTTCCTGTACTTTCGGATCAACATGGTGGATTGACGATCGAAGGGTACTCGCGAGCGGCGGTTCAAAGCTATTGGCGGATCCCGGAACTGAAGCTCGGCTTCGATCTGGGGGGAAGTCCCTGGGACTTCATTGGGGTTCCCACCTTCCTCGTCACGCATTCACATCTGGATCACATGGCGGCGCTCCCCGTCTATGTGGCCCGGCGGCGGATGATGAAGATGGAACCGCCGACGATTTATCTGCCCGAAGAGGTCGTCGAACCGACAGAACGAATGCTGAAGGCCTGGCAGAAGCTCGATCGGGGGCGCATGGTTTGCAACCTGATCGGGGTGAAGCACGGCCAGGAGATTGAATTGTCGCGCGAGCACGTGGCGACCGTCTTCGCGACCACGCACACAGTTCCCTCAGTCGGGTATTTGATCTGGCAGCGACGCCGAAAGCTGAAGCCGGAATACCAGAGCCTGAATGGTGACCAGATTCGCGAACTGCGACTGTCGGGGACGGAAGTCACTCATGAACTGCGCACGCCGCTGATCTGTTACACGGGCGACACCTCGCCCGAGGGCCTGGACAATTACCCCCCCGTGTTCGAAGCCCGGATCCTGATCATCGAGATGACGTTTTTCCGCGCGGATCATCGTCGGGAGAAGATTCACAAGTACGGACACATGCACCTGGACGACTTCCTTGAGCGGGCGGACAAATTCCGGAACGAAAAGATCATCGCGATGCACTTCAGCACGCGGTATCCGACCAGCCAGATCGAAAAGGCGGTCATGCGGCGCCTGCCACCAGAATTGCGGGAACGCGTGAAGTTGTGGCTGTAGCTTCGAGCCGAATATGAATACGGGTTCAAGAAGTCATCCGCCCCGACGGGAAGGGCGAGTCGCAGCTGAAACAAGTGAATTCGTCCGCGTAAAATCCTTCGGATCAGAATCCAGCGTCCTGGAATAACCGGCCGTCCGTTGCAACCGGGCTGTTCGGCACGACTCGTCCATCCGGGACCTGCGACACAACCGAGCAGTTCTGCCAGTTCGGTGAGATCCAGAATCAGGGCGAGGATTGTAGGCAAATGTTGCCACTGCTTGCCGGTCGATTTTGACCACAGCAAATCCACAAGGTATCTGCCGGGAGGGGGCGAGTTGCGCCCTCATTCGAGTGTGGCAAAGCCAGTTAAATCCCACGAAATCCCTAAAAACAGATCGACCGTACCGGGGACAGGGGTCTAGCCAACTCACGCGCGAAGGCTTGAACCGCCATCCGCAAGGACGAGTATTATTCGACGCGGCAGGCCAAACCCGCAGGATTTTTACGGCCGGATGACAACCACATCATGATGTCCACACGCCGCCCAGCCACATTGAATTTCACCGCACCGCTGGTCCTCGAGTCTCCCCGTCACAGCGGGTTGTCGTCGATCGCGCTGAAGCCGGGAAGGCATTTGATTGGCACGACTGCCGATTGCGGAATCCGGTTACAGGCGGACGGAGTGCTGGAGCGGCACGCCATCATCCTGGTGGGTGAGAATCGAACCGTCGTCAAATCGCTGGATCCCCGGACGTGGGTGAACGATGGCCCCGTCACCGAAATGGCGCTGCGAGCCGGAGATCGACTCAGTATTGGGCCCGTCACATTTCGAGTTCGCTCGGCGACGCGCGAAGAAGCGGCCGAGTTCCTTGAGAATGATCCGGCTGCCGCACAGGAGTCGCCCGTCATCACGCGGCCTTCTGTCCCGACCACGATTGTTGCCGCCCGGGCCAACGCCGCCAAATCCTCCCTGGTTCAATCGCAGGAACAGTCGCTTATCGAAACGCGTCTGGAAGAACTGGAACAGCGATTGTCCGAGTTGCGACTGGCGCCGAAGTCAATCACTCCAACTGCCGACGAACACTGCATCGACGTCCACCGCGTTGATGCCTCCGCGATGCTGGAGATCCAACGGCGGCAGGACGAGTTGCAGCGGCAGGCGCGGCAAATCGCTGACGACACGCAGCGACTGCAGCAGCGGGAAGAACTGGTCGCTGAACGCGAGGCCCAGGTTGAACGCCGACAACAATCGTTGTTTACAGAAGCCGAGCGAATCGCGGAAATCGCGGAAACAACGCGAACCACGCTGGCGACAGAACATGCGGAACATGTCGCCCTCTGGAACGAGTGGGAGACGACCTATCAACGAGCGGCCAGCGATCTCGCTGCTCAAATACAGGCAGTCGAACAGCAACGGGTGGCTCTACAGAAAGAAGCGGATCGACTGGCCGCCGCGCGTTCCGAATTGCAGGCATCTCGCACCGCGCACGAAGCCGAGCGTCAGAGGATCGCTGCAGATCGCCTGAAACTCTCCAACGAACTCGCCGACGCTGCCTTGATGCGAACCCAGCAGGAGAGTCTGCACCGTCAGCGTCAATTGCAGTTGGAAGATTGGGAATTGCAACTGGCAACGCGACAGCGGGAGTTCGAACAGCAGAATGTGGAACTGTCGACTGGCCGACAGCAATTGGAACTGGAACGAGCTCAAATCGATCTGTCCGCCGAGCGCCAGGCACAGTTCACGGCGGAAGAGCAGCGGCTGTCCCATTTGCGAACGCAATTGGAACTCGACCAGCAGCAAGTGCAGTCAGAACGCGCGGAACTGGCCTTGTTGAAGGCTACCCTGGAGCAACAACAGGCTGCATTCGAGCAGGCCCAGGCGGACGCTGCACAGCCTCAATGCGAGTCGCCGGCCCCCGCCCAAACTGCTAACTACAGGACTTCAGCTCCGGATGCGTTCCCACAACCGAGGATTGTCCCACCACCCATTCCCGGCTTCGAAGCCCAGTTCCCCGCTGAATCCCGCAGCGGCGAATCTGAACGAGTTGTGATCAGCGATCAAACGCCGCCCCTCCCGCCGCCTCTGCCCGTCAGCTCTGAACAGCCAAATGACTTTGGTGTTGTCGTGGACTGGAGTGCGCTGTCGGCGGTCGATTCACAGTTTGAATCTGGCCGGGCAGGAAAGGTCGATCACAACCTCACCTCGCAATCGGGTGAAATCGAATCTCGTGGTTTCGATCTGTTGGAAGCGCCGGGTGCTCCTGAGCCGTTCCCATTGCCGCAGTTCACGGGTGTCGAATCGTCACCATGGCCTGCGCCGAATCATTCGACGGGCGGAAGTTACGGACTCAACGATCCTGCGGATCCGTGGGGCAACAGCCAGCCTCCTCATCCATGTCCAGCGACTTCCAATTCATCGTCGCTCGCGGAAGCCTCCCCGAACCTGAGCGATCCGTGGGCGACATTCGCCGCCGCCGGATTGACGATGCCGACATCTCTGAATGCCGACTCCGGTCCAGGCTTTGGGACGATTCCATCGGTAGAGAATGACTATGGGCCACCAGCCGCAGAGCGTGAAGCAGATCTGCTGGCCAAAGTTTCCGCAGACTTTGGGAGCCCCGTCTGGCCGGAGTTGTCACGCGACGTGAATGCCCCGGGCTACGCGTTGGATCGTGAGCGCGATGCCGCGGACGGCGTTAAGGCAACTTTGGCGGAAGTCAATCGAGAGTTTGGTGTACCAATCGAGAATCCGCCCGGCGAGCCAGCGCCCGGGGGGCTCCCTGCATGGTGGATGGACGGTACTCAATCGGCCGCGTCGACGGATCATGCTGGCGATTCCGGTCAACCGAGCTGGGTCGATGCCTTACGCTCAGAATCAGTAGAACCCGTGAGCGAACAGTCGCTGACAGACAGGCAACCTGCCGGAGATTTGCGATCCCAGTTGGCGATGCTGTTTGATCTGCCACCAACTCAATCAGAATCGTCTGCCACTGACGTTGACAGAGCGGTTGCAGAGCGAGCCGCGGAGTCTTCGATCGATCCGGTCGCTTCGATTGAAGACTCCAAATCGGTCCCACCAGTGGCGGATGAGTCTCACACTGAGACGTCTCACTCAGAGGATTCTGTCGACGACTTCATGGCGCGACTGTTGGCGCGCAGCCGGGAAAGATCGGATGCAGAGGAGTCTCTGAAACCTCAACAATCGAGTCGAAACGCCAAAGTGGGTGCCGTTTCCGTCGCGTCAGACGACGGGGCGTTGTTCTCGTTGCCCGATTCTGACCGATCACATTTGATGGCCGAGCCAAAACACAAGCAGGACAAGCAGGCGGTTCGCGAGAATCTGCAATCGTTCCGCCAGGTCGCGCATCTGTCGGCCCGGTCAGCTCTCGCGCGCCACTCGTTGACACAACTGCGAAACGCGACGATCGCCAAGGGAGTCCTGCTGAGCGTCTCGACGGCCGCCGCCGTGTGGTTCTTCATTGAACCGCTGCGCGGTCTGCCATTGCAGACCTGGAAGGGCGTCGCCTGTTCGCTGGGGGCGCTCCTGTCCGCGATGGAATTCCGCCGCTCGTGGAAGCAACTGAAGAAGCCCCTGGCTGGCAATTCGACACCAGCACCAAAACCGACGGCAGACAGGGCTCCGGCAGCAGAGGCGGAATCGACCGAAACGCGGCAGGCGGCAGTGACTGATACGACTACAGATGCCCCCGAGGTGTCGTCGGTCGAAGAGTAGGTTCGGGCTATTCCTGTGATTGAAGTCGGAACGCTTCACCGACAAATTCACCTTCAGCTTCCGGTGCCGATTTCATCGGACAGATAGTACTCATAGAAGAAGCGGCCGATTTCGTCGCTCAGACGTGACAGGTAGCGCCCCTTGAAATTCGAGTACGATTCTTCAGTGGTGCTGACCGGCTGCTGCTGAGGGTACTTCGAGATCTTTTCCATGCTGAAGATTTTCTCAGCGGTACCATCGTCATCCATCTTCCAGGCACTGACGACCGCTTCGGAACGACCCCGATACAGTGACGCGGTTCCTTCTTCATACAGCGAGAATTCATTCAGATCGATGTAGATCACGTAGGTGGTATTGAACGCCTCGCCGATTTCCTCGGGCTTGTCCCAGTCCTTGTGCTCTTCCAGCCACGCACGGACATGGTCCGGGGGGACGATCGTGATCTTGTTTTCCCGCAGTCGAAACGCGACGTACTTCGCCAGTTCGTGGTCGATGTTTTCGAAGCTGTAGCGAACTTCGGTGGGGGCGAAGCAGACCACCGCGACTGTCACATCCTTGTCGGTCATGGATTCCTTGGTCTGCCGGTCAAATTCCGGTTCGACCGTTGGTGGTCCGGCGATCAACAGGCCCAGCAACATTCCAACTCGACAACCACTTAGTGAAAGGCAGACAGCACAGCCTGCGACCAGCGACAGCCAGGAGCCATGAATCCGTCGGCGTGTGGTACGAATAGACATTGGATCGGTATCCCTGTAACAGGCCGGTCACGCACGCGACACGGGCAACGATGGGGAAATCTGACGGGCGAATGCAAAACGGAATCAGACGATGTATCAATCAGAAGTCCGTGCCGGGGCGATGGTCATAAAACTTCTGGGCCAGGGCATCGCAAAAGCGATCCATGTATTCTTTCTGGAAGACAATCTCGGATCGCTGTTCTTCCTGCAGTGGCTGATGCTTCGGATACTTGGAGTTGAATTCTCTGACAAACACATTGTTCACGCGGTAGTGACCGTCAACTTCCAAAACTTCATATGCGCGGACATACCCGGCTGCCTGGCCGCGCAACAGTTTCGGGCTGTTGGGCTCACGATAACTGAAGGACTGCACTTCGATCACCACCACATAATCGGGATTGAACTCTTCTGCCAGTTCGGTGGGGTCGATACCGACACCACCATGTTCATCGACCCAACTGGCAACCTGATCGGGATTGACCACCTGGACGCCGTTCAGCTTCATACGGCGGGTGACACCGTCGATCAGGTCGTACGACAACGTGGAGTTATCCTCATCGACGTAATTGGGCGCTTTGCACACGACCAGGACGGTGTGCTTTCCCTTGGTCAGGTCTTCGCCAGTCATCGTGCGGAAGTCTGCGGGAACCAATGGTTCCCCCATGACCATCTTGCCGAACATGACACCCAGGGAACAACCCGGAAGGAATGTCGCAATGGCACCACACAGGCCCGCGCTGACTGCCTGGATCAACAGGCGACGGGGAATTTTTCGGGGAGTTGATTGTTCGTGCATGGGGCGATCCTTCGCCGGTTTGCATCGTCGTATGGCAATGCAGTTTGGAATCCGTTCACTCACTCAGCCGGCAGACTTCCAGTCTGTCGGGATCAACCATCATCAAGCATTCCGCCAGATCGCGACCATCCAGGTCCCCACCGCCAGGACGCCGATGATCACGACGAGGATCGTCAACAGGGACAAAGGTTCATCGACCAGCCATGTCCGGCCACGAGCCGCACTCAGCAAACTCCAGGGAATCATCACAGTACAGAGAGTTGCCAGCAGCAGGCCTGCGGGGTTAACCCGGCCAGCCGCGACAAACTCGCCACGAACAAAATGGGAAAAACAGGTCGTCATTCCACAGCCGGGACACGGTTGTGAAAACATCACTCGAATCGAACATTCCGGCAGGCCAACTTGCTGGTGCGTACCAAACCCTCGCGGATCAGGATCCAGCGTACGCGCCAAGGCAAAACCGCTTAGAAGGAACAGCGCCCAGCCAAGCAGCAACACCCGAGTGACGCCTCCGATGGGGGCACCATTCGTCTGTGGGAATTCAGTCATAAACAAGTGATGGGAGTCATGGGGTTGATACTTCTGAAAATCATTGGCTGCAAGATCGTGCCTGAAGAATCTATCAATTGTGGGCTCAATTCGCAGCGAAAACCGGTCAGCAGTGTGAAATCGCGGCGAGATCTGCCGGTCGATTGGTTCGAGTCCGTTCACCAGAGGCCGCTCGGCAGGCTCAAGGGATCGAAACCTGCGCAGGTTTTCAGAGCGAACACAGAACAAATCGAGCGGCGTGAATTCAATGGGGCAGTCAGTAGGACGAAGCCGACGGAGACTCAGACTCTTAAGTTATCCGTAACGTATTATTCCGTAGATTGTTATGATTCCCTGGCTTGCTGCAATACGATTGCCTTGCCGTCAGCTACGTTCTGTTGACGATCAGAAAACCCATTTTCCCACAAAGCTTGACGTAGCATGATTTTATGGAACACACCACTAAATACGGTGGATCATGCCAAACGCACGAACTGACGACGGCTGCTACAGTTACGATTCTTAAAGAATTCTCGGCGGGAGCATGCCTGGATTGAACCCGCTGATTGGTCGTAAACCCAAATTGACACTGGAAAACGGGCTGCCATATACTCCCGGCCCATTTCCACCGGGGGTTCCGTTGAAAACTGATTGTTGACGTCGAGACGCGGAGCGACTCGTTGACAACGAATTGAAGTCAGTTTTCGGCAGAGGCCAGATCACCAAGGACGGTCGACTTCGGACTCAATCCACTCGGGAGCGCCCGTGAGGGGCAGTCAAATCCACCTGCGAACCGGATGGCTGGTTGCAATGTGCACCGCGATGCTCGCGGTCGCCATCGTGATCATGCGCCCGCACGCGCCGGGGCTGGCGGTCGAATCGCCTGCGGTTGAAGAAGATGAACCGATTCAGTTATCGGCAGACTGGTCTCAGGAATGGAACGATGGCGGGACCACGATCGCGATATTCCGTGGGAATTGTCACGTCGTTCAGGGGGATTTGGCCTATTCTGCTCAAAGCATGGTGGTGTGGGCGCATGATCGAAGTGCACGCGATGATCAGCGCAGCCATGTTACGATCTACTTGGAAAGCGGCGTCGAAATCCAAAGCGCCACCGGTACCCGCAGCGAACAATCGGCCTGGGTGGATCTGGAATCCAACCGGGGACTGTCGCTGGCGGTCAAAGGTCGAGTCCCCAATCGCAATGGACGGGATGATCCGCTGTATCGCCGGGCCGTGGATCGCCCTGGAAGCTCGCCACGGTCAACGCTGCGGCAAACACAGCTGACGGTGCCATCGCAGTCTCAAACAGGTGCCGTCCCGGACTGGCAAAGTGCACAGGTCCCGCCGGCAGTTGGATTTCGAAGGATCCGGGTTTCCCCGCGCAGTCTGTCCATGCCATTCAGCATCCAGAGCGAGTTGTCCAAGAATACGACTCCGCCTGAACAGGTGACGATGATTACGGGCGGAGTCAATATCGTCGTGGACGGGATGTCCGTAAACGGCATGGACGGTGCCGGAGCGGTCGACCTGAGCGCGGATCGGGCAATTATTTGGACGGATGCCACCGCCGGAGACTTCTCGGCCGAAACGATGCAAAGCCGTGATCAGCCGTTTCAGATTTATCTTGAGGGGAACATCGTCATCCGTCGGCAGTCTCAGATGTCAATGCTGGGGAATCTGGATGTCAACAATGTCATCCGGGCGACGCGTGCCATCTACGATGCGCGTGAGAATCGAGCGTTGATCCTGGATGCGGAACTGCAATCGTTTGTCCCGTCGATGGATGCCACGTTCCGGATTCATGCCGAACGGATTCGACAGGAATCAGACAAGAACTTCCATGCCCAGAATGCCTGGTTCACCACCAGCCAGATGGGATTTCCCGGCTATCGAATTCAATCTGACAACCTGTTTCTGGAATCACGCCCCACATCCACAGGGGCAACTCGGGTCGACCCTCGCACCGGCCAGTTGGTGCCACAGGATTCCTTCTGGGTCACCGCCCAGGGATCACAATTGTTTATCGGCGAAGTTCCCCTGGTGTACATCCCCCAGGTCTCCACTCCGATTAGTGATCCTGGCTCTGTTCCGCTGGTCGGGGCGGGAATCGGTCAGGATCGCATCTTCGGAACGCAAATCCGTACCCGCTGGGACGCATTCTCCCTGTTTGGACTGCAGCGGCCGGAAGGGGTCGATGTCCGTTGGAACCTGCTGCTGGACTACCTCAGTTATCGCGGTCCGGCCATCGGTACCGACGGTAAATACGCGGGTACCGACCAGTACGGCAACGCGTTCGGTGGCTTGGGAGCCGCCTATTATTTGTATGACAGCGGCTCCGACAACCTGGGCCGCGACCGCCGAACATTGACACCATCCGATCCCAACCGTGGACTGTTTGACTGGCAGCACAGTCATGTGTTTGCACCCTATAACATGAAATTGCTGACCGAAGTCGGTGTCGCATCCGACCGCAACGCACGTGAAAGTCTGCGCGAGAAAGATTTTGATACCGGTAAGGATCAGGAAGTCCTGGGGTATTTGCGCCAGCAACCCGACGAAAACTGGACCTGGTCGCTGCTGGTCCAACCCACCGTCAATTACTTCGAAAACAACACCGCCTGGCTGCCGCGTGCAGACCTGAATTCTCTGGGGGTTCCGCTGCTGGATGGCTGGTTGAACTGGAGTTCACATACCTCTGTGGCGTACGCGGCGCTCAATCAGGCACAAGCTCCCACCAACCCGCAGGACACGTTCAGCCCCCTGCCCTATTACACGAATGCCAACGGGTTGGTCACGATGACACGGCATGAACTGGATGCTCCGTTTAATCTGGGGCCCGTGAAGATGTCGCCGTACGTTCTGGGTGAAGCAGCCTATTGGAGCGACAGCTTTACCAACAATTCGATTGATCGCTTTTATGGTCGGGGCGGCATCCGCGCCAACCTGCAATTATGGCGCGCCTATCCGCAGATCCAGAGCGACATCCTGAACCTGAATGGCCTGGCTCACAAGGTCTCGCTGGACGCTGATTACGGGTACGCCCAATCCAGCCGCAGCCTGTCCGAAATCCCGCAGTGGAATCCGTTTGAAGACAACGCCCAGGAACGCTTCCGCGAGCGGTTCCTGACCAACACGTTCGGCGGGACCCTGCCGCCGCAGTTCGATCCGCGGTTCTATGCGGTGCGAGCGCAGGCGGCCACCAGCGTCAGTGCCAACTACAACGAACTGGTCGATTCCCAACAGGCCCTGCGACTCGGCCTGAGCCAGCGACTGCAGACGAAAGTCGGACCTCCAGACCGCCAGCGGATCAAGGATTGGATGATGCTGGACCTGGGAATCAGCTACTTCCCAAATCCCAACCGCGACAACTTCGGCCAGAACTTCGGCCTGTTCAGCGCTCATTATTCGTGGAATGTCGGCGACCGGACGACCCTGGTTGCCGATTCGATGTACGACTTCTTCGACGGTGCCCAGCAATGGTGGAACATCGGTGTCATGAGCCAGCGCAGTTTTCGCGGCAGCGTGTATGTCGGTGTCCAGCAGATCAAGGGGGCAACGCTCGACAGCCAGATCCTGACCGGCAGCTACAGCTACGCCATGAGCCCCAAGTGGGTTTCCACCATGAGTGCCTCCTATGACCTGGCCCAGCACCAGAGTCGCGGTCAGTCACTGACGATCACGCGGATTGGTGAATGGATGTTGTTCCACTTCGGGGCCAACTATGACTGGAGCAAGAACAATGTCGGCTTCATACTGTCGATCGAACCCAAGCTGGGCCGTTCCAATTCCGCCACCCAGTTGGGCTCACTGGCACCGAATGCCGGGGTTCGGTAACCGCTACGGACCACCGATCACTTCGTAGTTCGCCGACGAATCCGGCGGCGTCTTGAATTCCACGCGCAACTGAGGCTGATCCCGCAGGGAGACCTCCACGCGCAGCGTAATCTGGTGGCGGCCGGGAGTCAGTTCAACCTCGCTGTTCTTCTTCGCATCAATCACGTTCGAATCGAACCACGCCTGGACAGACTCCGTGGAATCGACGATCACTGCCACCTTGCCTGAGGCACTCGCGTTGATTTCACCCTGCAGGATCAGCACGGTCGGCTTGTCACCACGCAGTTCTGCCAGGGGGAGATATCCCGAAACTTTGCCGTACGCGGAATCCCAATCCCCCGGTTGACTGCCCAGAACGAACTGCCGAATGTGTTCCAGGTGCGGGACGTCCGCAGTCAGTTCGACCGGTGGATGGCGCAGCACCCGCCAACGCTGAATGGTCTTGGACTGCTGAACGGCATACGCTCCCGGTTTGCCAAGTTCCGAGATAAACCTGGCAAGATCCAGCAATTCCGCACGGGTCAGAAACTTCGTCAGTCCCTGAGGCATCAATGATTTCCCTTCGATTTCCTCGTCGATGTCAGCCGTGGGGATCTTCACAACCGCGCCGTTGGCGTCGCGCATGTTGATCCGCACGTCGTCACGATCTATCACCACTCCGGTCAGGACCTTGCCGTTGTCCAGTACGAAAATCCGTGTGACGTACTGTTCTTTCACGGCCAGGTTTGGATTCAGGATCGAATTCAGGACGTAATCCACCGGTGACGTTCCGCCGACGGCACTCAATTCCGGCCCCACCTGTCCGCCCGCCCGGTTCAGGCTGTGGCACTTCATGCAATTCAGATCCTTGCGTCGAAAGATCATCTCACCCCGCGCGGGATCTCCCTTGGAAATCACATCCGCGGCAATCTTCGCGACTTCTTCGGGAGTCGGCGGTGGCGCATCCGCGGCGATTCCCGCAGCCTTGCTCAGGACATCTGACAACGCCGCGTCGCTGCGTCCCACCGAATACATGTACCGCAGCGATCGCTTGGCGACATCCGGCACCAGTTTCTGTTTGGCGATTTCTGCCGCCAGTTGCTCGGCTCCATTCTTGCGATCCAGGAATGCCCCCAGCATTTCGTCAGGGTTGTCCTGGGGAGTGGCGTCTGCCAGAACGGCCGCAGCACCGCGGCAGGCTTCCGGCAGATCCATCCCGGACAATCCGGCAGCGGCCTGCATGCGTACGGGGAGTGGATTTCCTTTGGCGAGCAGCGCCGTCAGCGTCGTTTGCGAGGCGGCATCGCCGATCGCCACGAGTCCTTCGATGGCCACTCGACGCAATTCCGGTTTGGTTTTCGCATCGGTGGCAAGGGCCTGCAACGCCGGCGAGATCGCTGCATCCTTCCAGGTCGACGCCAGCTTGATCGCCGCTTGCTGCTGATTTGGATTCGCCGCCGCCACTTCCCCGACCACCAGCTTTTCCAGCGCGGCCAGTTCACCGGCCGGTTTCACTTTGCGCGTGACAGCGGCATCCGTCATCCACTGCATTGCTTTCAAGCGCAGATCCGGAGCAAATCCGTCGGGCAGAACGACCTTGTCGAACACGACTTTCAGATCGTGCTCATTGCCACGATTGCAGATCATCTCCACGACGGTGGCCTGGCGCTCGGCGGGCAGGCGGCCACTCTGAAACAGCTTCATCAGCGGCCCCACGGCACTTTCGGGCTGGTCGCCGTAAGCCGCGCAGGAACAACCCACCGACACCACGACGAGCGCGATCGCTCGCAGCACAGGTCTCATTCGCACCAACTCCCAGAAACTCACTCGATCTTGTTTGGTCAGCGGCATCGCCTCCACCGACACGGTGTCGGTGGAAGCCACGAATGACCAGCTACTTCCCGGCCTTGACCCGGCGATCCAGCGTCTTGTTCGTCTCATCCAGCGTATGCTTGATGTAGTCGTCTTGCGGATAGATCAGCGATTCCACGGCGACTTCCGCCGCCTTGGCGGCGTCGGCACCCGTGAAATAGCTCAGAGCCCAGATCGCCTGCAGTCGTACAGCCCCGCTCTCATCGTTCACCTGCGTACTGAGCAGTTCCAGGGGCTTCGCGACGCGATCACGCCAATAGGTCAGGACGCGAGTCGCGGCCGCGCGGGCCTTGGGTTCCGGGGATCGCAACACCTTCTTCAGCAAATCTGCATCGACAACGTTGTGACTTTGATGCAGCCACAGGCCTTCAAGCACAAACAACTCATAATTGGGATTCCCGGTGTCCAAGCCAGCCAGCCACGTTTTCGTGGCCGCGATGACCTCGGGGGATGGACGCCCCGACAGTTCCACGCGAGCCAGGTGGCGCGTGCGGTTGTCAGGATGCTTTAGAAGGTCAAGCAGCTTTTCGATTGGCTGTCCGGCGACCGGCACCGGCTTCAGCAGGTCCCGTCCTTCGTAGCGGACCCGGTATACCCGGCCATGGTTATGATCGCGGCTGGGGTCACGCAGGTTATGCTGCATGTGACCGATGATCGGGTTCTGCCAGTCCGTGAAATAGATCGCTCCATCCGGTCCGACTTCCACATCCCCCGGGCGGAAGTTGGGATCGGACGAAAAGACAATCGGATCGACTTCCACGGCGGCCAGGCTCGAGTCCTTGTCGCTGGGCTTGTACTGCAGGATCCCCTGGAAGCCGATGACATTGTTGACCAGGATGTTTCCCCGCATTTCTTCGGGGAAATGGCTGCTGCTGAGGACTTCCGTCCCCGAGCAGGGACGAGTCCGCTGCTGATAGACCTGCGGCGGACGTCCATGCTTGTGGGGGTAATCGAGATCCCCCGAGAACAGCAGTGCATGATATGGCTGCGATCCGGTTCCGTCCCAGACGATGTCACGTCCCCACGAATCGAAGATGTGCCCGTGAGGATTGGCGAACCCGAATGAAACATACACATCGATCTTCTGAGTCCGCGGTTCGTAGCGGAAGACACCGCCATTGGCGACGCGTCGGGGAGGTCCCCACGGCGTTTCGATCTGTGAGTGGTGGAATGTCCCTTCCTGCATGTAAACGGCTCCGCCCTGATCGAGGGTGAAGCTGTTGATCGTATGGTGAGTATCCGCAGTGTCAAAGCCGTGGACCAGTCGTTCCTTGATGTCGTACTTGTCGTCGCCGTTGGTGTCCTTCAAGAACAGTAGATCGGGCCCCTGGGCCACCAACACGCCGCCGTTCCAGAACTCGAACCCGGTGGGATTGTGAATGTCCCCGGCGAAGTTCGTGCATTTGTCTGCCTTGCCGTCGCCGTTGGTGTCTTCCAGGATTAACAGCCGATCGTCCATCTTTTCAGTCGGCTTCCAGTGCGGGTAAGTCCGCCAGCAGGCAACCCACAGGCGCCCCCTGGTGTCAAACGCCATCTGCACTGGCTTCACCAGTTCGGGGAACATCGATTCATCGGCAAACAGTTCCACTTTCATGTTCTTGTGGACGGTCATCTTGGAAATGGCGTCTTCGCCCGACAGGAACAAATGCTTGCCCCCCGGCAACGGCCCTGGCTTGTTCGAGATGACCGGGATGAACTCGGGCAGATTCGTATCATCGGCAGTGGCCGTCTTCCCTTGAGCAACTGCCCAGACGACCTTGTCACGGTTCGCGGCCAGAGTGTCGAGCACATCCAGTTCCCTCTGGCCGACGGAGTAGTTCGACAATCCGTCGCCGTATCCACCGGGTCCTTCGGCGAACTTCAGAAACGCGCGGTCACCGTAGGTCGAGTATCCATCCGTGACGCGATAGCGGTTGTACCAGTAGAAGTTCTTGTCCAGGACAGACGCCCGGATCCGTTCCAGCGCCGCAGCGTCGCGCTTGATCATCGGGCCGTTGGGAAACAGCCCGCGTTCGGCAATGCTGGCGACCAGAGCTTCCCCATTCGCATTGAGATGAACGCTGTTGATCGTGTGCGGAGCCCCCTTGCCGAAGGCTTCCAGTGTTGGTGTCAACAGATCGACAAACTGGACTCCGTTTGCCTTGGCGACTTCTCCCATGGCCTGACTGTACGCCCGCAAACGGGCGTTGGAAGCATCCACGTCCGCCTTGGTTGGCAGATTCGGATTGTTCACGAATTCCTGGGCTGTGGGTGAGAACAGGACCAGTCGGGGAGCCGATTTGCCGTTGTAGTGCTGAGCCAGCGTATGCTTGATGAACTCGTCGACATTCTGGCGGAAGGCTGGCAGCCCCGCGTCCCCCTGCCAGGATTCGTTGTATCCGAAGAACGCGAAGACGACGTCGGCCTTCGTGTTCGTCAATTCAAACCGGTTCTCGCGAACCTTCCCCTGATCCCGCGGAGACAACTTGGCGGGTTGGGGACAGGGTGCCGAACCGGTCAGCCATTCGTCCTGGGAACCGAATGACATCGACCGCATCCGGTGATTCGGGTTCTTGTAGCCATCAATCTCATCTCCACTGTACCCCATGTTGCGGAACACGAGTTCGTAGTCGGCAAAGCGGGAATGAATCCGCGTTTCCAGCCAGCCATCATGCTGCATCCGTTCGGCAAGAGTATTGCCGATGATGCAGATGTGATCCCCCTTCTTCAGTTCCAAATCCTGTGCGGATGCGGCGGAGGCCGCGGCACATAGCAGGAAACCAACCAGCAGCCGATACATGTTCATTCCAAGGTCCTTGACGATCAGGTTGTCAATCAGTCGATCTCGCAACTTCACCGCTGTGAACCCCCAAGTTTGCCATTCCCGCCATGAAATGTCACCCGACTACGGGTTGCGAGTCCCCTTGCGATTCCGCAACCGCCACAAGTCGCTGTACGACAATAAGTAACACCAACAACCCAGGCAACACGAAGAGCATCGCGCGAGAGCCTGATTGAAGCTCGACCTGCGATGGCACACCAGCCTGCGGAGTGCCCTTGGGAACTGATGATTTGGCCTTCCGGAAACGACCGATTTGCCGATAAAACCGGACCCCGGCCGCAATTGCAAAATCACCACAACTTTGTCGGCCGCAGCGAATCGGGAGAATTACCCATGCGGAATTTGGGACTTGACCTGCTACGGTTCACCGCCCTCTTTCTCGTTCTCGGGCGGCATTTGCAATTACCCGAGGAAGCAAACCCGCTGCTGCGGACTTGGCAACGCGGAGGCTGGGTTGGCGTCGATCTGTTCTTCGTCCTGAGCGGGTTCCTGGTTTCCTCGCTGATGTTTCGTGAGCATCAGCGGACCGGCGCTGTTGATTTGAAGCGATTCCTGATCCGACGCGGGTTCAAAATCTACCCCGCCTTCTCGATCTTCCTGTGGTCCACGGTGTCGATCAACATCTTTGTTTTCAGAGTTCCTCCTTCGCGCAAACAACTCATGGGCGAAATGCTGTTCCTGCAAAACTACCTCGGCAATATCTGGGGCTACACATGGAGCCTGGCAGTCGAGGAACATTTCTACCTTGGGATCGCCGCGCTTTTTGCGTTCTGGATGTGGCGGAACCCCAATCGTGGTTTTTCGGCAATTCCTTCAGTGTTTCTGATTCTCGGTATCGCGTGTTGTGCTTTCAGGATCATGAATCTTTATGTCTATTCAAATTACACTCATGACACGCATTTGTTCGGTACTCACCTGCGAATGGATTCCCTCTTCTTCGGAGTACTCGTTGCATACCTTTGTGCTTTTCACAACCTGCAAAAGACGTTGGACCAGATTCCAGCGTGGGTCTTCGTCGGAGTGGGTGTCTTACTGCTATCTCCCGCATTCGTGTTCACGCTGGAAGAATACAGGTTCATTCCAACATTCGGCGTGATCCTATTCTATGTCGGTAGTGGTTCGCTGTTGCTGGCAGCATTGCGCCTGCCCGAGTCGAACTTCTGGCCATTAAGAGTACTGGGCCTGCTGGGGGCAGCCAGCTACTCAATCTACCTTTGGCACGGTCCCGCAGGCCGCTGGGGATGGGACGCATTGAGTCACGTGACAGGGATCCAGGGGTTTAGTGCGTATTGTGCAACCTATCTCGTCGGTTCATGCCTGTTTGGATATGCGATGAACCGCCTGGTCGAAGTCCCATCGTTGCGGACTCGTGATTTCCTGTTTCCGTCACTGGTCGGCGACAGTTCGAATCGTGGACAACCTTCGATTTTGGTGAGTTGCGAGTCCGTTGAAGAGACCTCCTGGAACGACGCGGACGATGCGCCGGAAATACTGCCATCAGGGCGGTCACACGCAGCCTGACAGCGGGTTCCAAGCATTGTTGGATTTCTGACGCAAACCCTTGCCCCGCACCTCGCTCGAGATGAAGTCGCATTCATCTGAGCAGTGTCCCCCGAAGCGTGACGCATCGGGTTCGTAAAGCAAGCGGCAAGGCCCGATGGCACTTACTTTGTGAGCCGCACGGCGCTAGCCGCGGGTTCTTCGGGTACGAGCGAGAATGCACCCGCGGCTAGCGCCTTGCGGCTCACAATGTCCGTGCCATTGGTCGTCATGGATTCCCGGCAAACCACCACGCGATCGCTGAAATCACAAAAATAACGATGCAGAAGCGGATCGAACTGCCCAGCAATTCGCTCCGGCGATACCGTTCCAGGATCGCCAGCGTTCCCCATTTCGTCATCACCAGGCCGGACACCCCCGCCAGCGCGTAGGAGAACCAGCCTTCCAGCATCTCGCGCCGCAACAACGCCTGGATCAGCAGCCAGAGTTTGTCGCGAGCCCGAGCCTCGCTGGCAGGGAGCAGACGTCGCAGGTCCGCCAGTTGGTTTCGGGTCCACTCGCGGGGAACCGATCGCAGGTTTTCAAAATCGACACTACAGTTTCGATGGTCCTCTGTATGCGATACCGTCGGTTCAGGCAGGTCCAGAACATAGCCGCCTGGGGTTGGTACCGGGGTGACAAGTTCAATCGCTGCGACCAATCGTCCCAGATCGGGAGCCAGCGGCTCGTCGCTTCCTTCAGCCTGTCCCGTCACCGAAATCGCGGTCCCGCGCCCCCAGTCGTAATGCGGCAATTGGATTCGACGAACCGTCTTTTCACGGTCATTCACCGAGCAGGCATCCAGGACTGTGATGAATGGAAAACCGGTCTGCGGGCTGTTTATTAACGACCTGTCATTCGGAGCAGCGTGGACGATCGCAAGTTCATAATCCCCGGTTGGTACCCAAACACAAACGGGTGGTGGTCCCAGCAACCCGAACGGCAGATTCAATGGCCCTGCTTTGCGCAGGTAGACCCGCTCTTCGCGCACATAGATCGAACCCTGCGGATCTCGCTGTCGCAGGACCGGATCCTGATCACACAACAGGTCGCTCCAGCCATCCACAGTGGGAACTTCGCAGATGATCTGCAGTAACCCCGTTTCACCCGGCTTGTCCTTTTCCCGTTCGTCCTCGTACCGCCCCGGTCTCACCACGACCGCGGGGCTGATTTGCGTCGCGACGACAGATGACAGCCGAAAAACATTGAACCAGATCAGTGCCGCCAGCGGCAGAAACGCCACTGCGGCCGCCATCAGGATCGCTTGAATCCCCCAGGCACGATATTGACGAACGACATCGATCAGAAAGAACGATCTTGAACCGCGCCACGAACCGCCTGTGGAACTGGATCCTGGCTGAATGATATGTCCCATGACCCGCCTTGGTCTGAAGTATCGTACTACGATCACCGTGCAGTCCGATTGTAGCAAACTGCCTGCAAGATCACGAAAGACAGGCAGACAGACCGCGGAAACTCCGCTACACTCAACCGTGAAAAACAGGTGTCTGATCTTCTCCGGGTACGCGACTTTCACTGTGAATTCAGTGCCCTCCAGTGGGCAGACACCTTTGTCCCCGGACTGCCAGGACGAGTCAGATCGCGAGTGGTTCCGTCGCGCTTTCCACGTTCGATTAGTTGTGTCTCATGTCGCATCCCCAACCAACGTTGCCGGCACGTCTGTTGATCGTCTGCTTGATGGTGGCAAGCGGTCTTGGGGCCGCTGCAGTTTGTCACGCGGTCGACGATTCGCTTTCAATTTACTTCGAACAGCTGCGGCAGCGTGGATTGTTTTCAATTGCAGAAAGTTATGCACTCTCGCATTTGACCCCGGACATGCGCCGGTCGCGTCGCGTCGTGATCACCGTTGAATTGTCACGAACGCTGGCGACACATGCGGAATTCGCATCTGAGCACCAGCAGCAGGATCTGTGGAAGCGAGCCCAGTCGATCGTCGACGACGAGCGCAATCGCGAGCCAACCGATCCATTCGCCATCGTGTTGTCCGCCCAATCTGCGATGGTCCCCGCCGAAGAAGCGAACTGGCTGCAGCTTGAATGCGAATTGCGGCCATTCGATGAACCACTGGCCGAGCGAATGCGGCAACGTGTGACGCTGGCGATTCAACTGCTGAGCCAGGTGGAGCAAAACCTGCTGGCCCCACACAGGAATGCTCCGTCGAAGCGGGACGCGGATGCTCCGACATCGCACGAACTGCGGGTCTGGCTGCACCGCATCCGTCTGGCGCTGGCTCAATCACTTCGCAACCGGGCCGAGTTGAGCCCGGCGGATTCGCGTGAACGAACCGCGGACCTGATCGACGCCGAACTGACCGCCCGCAAACTGGTCAACGCCGCCGACGAACCGACACCGTTTCGCGCCAAGCTACTGCTGGCAGACTGTCTGCGACTGAAAGGGGATTTGAACCGGGCCGATGAAGCCCTGACTGTGCTGGAGAAGGGACTTCCAGACGATGTCGGCACCCTGTTGGAAGAAGTCGTTGCCGTCAAAGCACGCGTGCTCCTGGACCGTCATCGTCCCGACAAGGCACTGGCGGCCATTGTGCAGGTTCGATCCGACCGACAGCGCCTGACTGGCTTACTCTGGTTTCTGCAGACTCGCGCGTTGCTGTCGATGCGCAATCTGGCGACGGCGAAAAAAGACCCGGATCTGGCCAGCAAGCTCCGTGAACAGGCGGAAGTGACATTACAGCGTTGCGACGATCAGGTTGGTGGATTCTGGGCTCGGCGCTGTCGGCAATTGTGGGAGGCCACGCAAACTTCAGAAAAATACGGCCCGGAACTGGACGCTCAGATGCAGCAGGCCCGGACCGACTTCCTGGCCGGCCGAACGGAATCTGCACTGAAGAACTACGCTCGTGCCGAATTGACGGCTCGCGGTTCGGCCAAGCCTGAACTGGCGCTGGAACTCGGATATACCCGGGCATCGATCCTGCTGCAACAAAAGCAATACGATGCAGGCGCCAAAGAATTCCTGCGGCTGGCCGAGGAATACCCTCAAAGTGTCAGGACTGCTTCAGCTCACTTGAACGGGGCCTATTGCCTGGGACGACTCTACGATGAACAAAAAACTCCGGCGCGCCGTGAACAGTATACAGCAACCCTGGACCGGCACCTCGAGCAGTTTCCTGCGGACCCCACTTCCGACGAAGCTCGGTTCCTGAAAGCCCAGTTTGAGGAGCAACGCCTGCAAGCCTCGGCAGCATTGCCCCTGTATTTAAAGATTTCGGCGACTCATCCCCGCTATCCAGATGCCCTCGCCGGTGCAGCGCGCTGTTATGAAGCCATCGCGATCCGCATGCGGGGGGAAAAACTCCCGTCGGCAGAATTTGAGCGGGGGGCAATCTCAGCCCTGCAGAATATTTTGCCAACCGGCGAGGCACCGTGGCCACCTGCAATCTGCGAAGTCGCACTGCATCTGGCTGCGCTTCAGTTGCTTTCCTCACCACCCCGATTTGACAAGGCCGAACTACTGCTGAGTCGTGTCGTGCAGATGGCCGATCAGGCGACCAACGACGATGCTGAGCACGAACGCTGGACCCGCCTCAAGCAACGAGCCGGGTCCTTACGGGTCGTGGCTTTGGCTGGGAGCGGCAAGCCCGCGGAAGCGGAACGCCTGATCGATTCCCTGGCCAGCGCGGCACCCCGGGATCTGCTGGTCATCGTGGAACGCCTGGCTCCGTTTGTCGCCTCAGAATCCGGGCAAATGCGAATTCAATATGTCGCGCTCCAATTGCGGGCCGTCGAGCTACTGGCCCGTCACCGCAGCGCGCTGAGCGGTGAAGAGCAGGACCAACTGGACCAGTCCGTGGCCCGAGTCTATCTGGCCAGTGGCCAACTCTCGAAGGCGGTGGAGATTTACGAGCGCCAGGCGACTGCCGCAGCACAGGACATCAATCGACAGCGTGAGATCGCGATCCTGCTGGCAGATCTGGAACCACGCGAATGCACCGTCCTGGCCCGCAAATGCTGGCACCGCGTGGAATCACTGACAAAACGGGGATCTCCCGAATGGCTGACCGCTCGACTGGGAGTGATCCAGACGGGAATTCAACTCGACGAATTGGCGGAGTCCAAAAAGCTGCTCATCCTGACAAAGATCCTGTACCCCGAACTGGGCGGTGAGGACTTGAAAGCACGCTTTCAAGCAGCCGAGAAAAAGCTGAGCGTTCATCAGTGACAGATTCAAAGAATGCCGGAAGCCCGCTGTCGCGGGCTTCCGGGAGAGATTGGCCAGTTCGGGAATCAATACGCGGCACTGCGGATATGACCGCTCGCCGCCGAGTTTTCAAACTGTCGAGGAGTTGGTGGGATCGAGGCCTTGGGTTCCCCGGTCGGCACTGGCGTTGGTGACAGGTTCTCCGGCGCGGACACGGGAGCCGTCTGCATTTGCATCTGGCAGTTGTCGCAACCGTACCCGTAGCCGTACCCACCGCTGTGGAAGTTTGAGGCATACACCCGCGGAGCAGTAATGTGCCACTGAGCTGGCACGGGCCGTTGTGGCATCATGCTGGCGTTGGGCTGCCAGTAGGGGACATGCTGGTAACTGTAACCCAACTGCGTTGTATCGGTGGGTTGATAAACCACCGGCGCGGCCTGATAGCTGGCCCCGGGAGCGCCGTAATACTGATTGGGGAAGTATTGATTGTACTCCACTCCCCGGCGATGCAGCGGATACTTCGCCGGGGGCGAATAGCCATGATCCGGGGAATTCTTGCAATACCGTTCCTGAAACATGCCGTGGAAGCACTGGGGACCATTTCCCGTCTGGCAGTTGGGACATCCACCATAGCCCGAAGTTGCGTAGCCGTAGCCTTGATGACCATGAAACGATGCTGTCTGCACCGGTAGACGGCCACTACTGACTCGGGTCACGCCCGCTTCGTCCTGAGAATACACATAGCCCGTGCAGGAGAGTGCCGCCAGGCAGGCAGCGGCTATCCAGTTTGATTTCCTGAGCGTCATTCGCCTGTTCCTTCAAACCGCAAGCCGACTGCTTGCAGAGAAAAGCAGATCACATGGACTGCCAGATCGAGCGGAAAATCCGTCGCTCTGGCCAAGATTAATATGCAGGTCGCGAAATTGGAGTCAAACGGCTGGAAGGAGATCCCCAGCTGTAGTTGTAGGCATGGCCAACCACGGGAGCGAGTGGCACTGCCATTGGCATCCCATATCCCTGGGCTCCCCAGGCTTGGCCATCCCGCTGATCAAAGTAGTACGGATCCTGTGGGTAAACTCGAGAGTACTTCCCCACAATCGGAACCCCCGCCCCACCGGCACCGGTGGGGATGAAATATCCGAATTTGCAGCGAAAATAATCGACCATGGCCTGACGCTTCGGATCACGACAGCACCCGTGACGAGGCTGGCAATCTCCGTTTGGACAATCCGAGTAGGATTGATAGACGGACATCTGACCATGCCCGAAACTGACTGGCTGCACATTCATGGCTGCCGTCGAAGGTTTCGTGATCCGGACGATTCCGGGGGCATCGTCTTGAGCAACGGCACTCAGAGTGGCAACCAGGCTCAAGCCGGCAACCGCGGACGCTCGAGCGAGCGTTTGCAACAGCGACTTCATGTCATCAGTTCCTTCCATTCGAGCCGTGCAGACGGCGGTGTACAAACCATACATGCCAGCAATCACTGGGCGCATCCGTGGCCCTTCGATCACTGCTCAGTCATCGAATTGATGACTTCAACTTACTGCAATCACAACCCGTCAACTACCACCAATAGATGGCCGCGGGTCGAGTATGAATTGCCGGACCATTGCCCCGGATATACCAGTGGAACATGGCTTTATCGTGGTGAAAAATTGCCATCTGACGAGCCAGCCAGCACCGATGAGCACGACACCGCAGGCAGTCGCAGTTCTCGTCAGCATGCAGTTGGGCGGGCAACGGCGGGGGTGACGACAATGCCTGCGACATACCCGACGACTGGAACTGGGGTGGCTGATCGGCCGCCCACACGTTTCCCGTCATGATCGCAATCATCAGCCCGAAAGCGGCGACCGCGATCGTCTTGGTCTTGATTCTTTGAAACACGGTTTTTCCCCCGCAGTCGCTCGGTCCGGATTTACCAGGGTGGATTCGGAAGCCTCGAAAGGATGAAAACGAATTAATACCGGAAGGCACTGCCACTGGACGACCGTGGCGGGAACCACATTCCGCTCGTCCACAGCGGCGGCTGCGAGCGATATTTCACAGTCACCTGCGTCCCCTGCAATTCCCATTTTTCGTGCGAACGAACGCCGAACGGAGTCAGAATCCAGCCACCCTTGACCCGGTGGTAGAACGGTGCGTTGGTGGAACGATAGGTGTGAGGATAGAGCATTTCGTGCGGAGCCAGTGCCGGACTGGTGATCATCGTCGCACCAGACCAGATGGGAATGTTCGGACGTGGGCTGGGATACATCGGAGCGCCCAGGCGAACATAGCCGGGCTGTGAACCGGGAACCTGCTGAGGGACAGCATACGCTTCAGGATTGACGGGCATTGGAGCTGTCTGGGCCGCTCCATCCGCCGTCTGGCGAAAGATCGCCGTCTGTGGCGACACCGGCTCATAGCTCGAAGTTGGTTGAGCCGATGGCTCGTCGTAGCTCAGCGGTGCCGGCACGTTCAGTGGCGGTGTTTGCAGCTCTGCTCCAAATGGATCCAACTCGTCAGCGCGAGTGGAAGGTAGCATTACCGCAGAAAGTACCACAGAAATCGTGGCGGTGATAAACGCGTTGCGAGTCATCTCGTCCCTCCCTGGATCGTGTTTGACAGCCATTCGTGGGCAAGATTCCGTGTCTGCCCCAAACTGCGCGGCTCGCCAAGCAGTATTGAGTTTCGGTCAGGAAAGGCCGCTTGAATGAATCATTCCGTGTTTGCCGGACCCAACCCCCCGTTTTTGGGCAACCATTTGGGTGGAAAGACCTTAGGAATCGTTGAAAATTCCTTACAACCGCTGTAAACGATACCTTCGGCAATGTTGGTGCTGGCAGAATTGTCATCTTAGACTTCCTGGATCCTCAGATTCCGGAGCCGGGTCTGCTGCCGAATGAAGTCGCTGTTTCAGTGAGCCGAAAAACTGGATGTCGGTTGAGCGGAAGTTGAAAGAAGTCGAGGAGGTTGACGTTGGCGAAACGAAGCACGGATGTTTCCGCATCCGGAAACAGTGACGAAGCGGACGATCGAATCCAGTTTGTCTCACTCAGTCAGGAAACTCGACGTCGCTATCTGAACTATGCGATGTCGGTCATTACGTCACGAGCCCTGCCGGATGTCCGCGACGGACTGAAACCTGTCCAACGTCGAATCCTGTACGTCATGTACGATGGATTGCGACTGACGGCTGACAGTAAGCCGTTCAAATGCGCCAAGATCGCGGGGGACACCACGGGGAATTATCACCCGCACGGCCCCCAGGCCGTGTACGACACGTTGGTCCGCATGGCCCAGGACTTCACCCTCCGCTACCCGTTGATCAACGGACAGGGGAACTTTGGATCGATCATGGGCCTGCCGGCCGCGGCCGACCGATATACGGAAGCCCGGCTCACCGCGACGTCTGAACTGTTGATGAACGAACTGCGGTTCCAGACCGTGGACATGCGTCCGAACTATGATGGACGCCTGGAAGAACCGGTCGTCCTACCGGCCCGGTTCCCCAACCTGCTGATCAACGGGACATCCGGGATCGCAGTTGGGATGGCAACCAACATTCCTCCGCACAACTTTGGCGAGGTGATCGCGGCCTGCGTCCATCTGATTCGGAACCCCACCGCGGAAACCAAGGACCTGATGAAGTTCGTGAAGGGACCCGACTTCCCGCTGGGGGGACGAATTGTCACCGACCGCAAGGAACTGCGCACCATCTACGAAGAGGGACGCGGCGGCATCAAAGTGCGCGGCGAATGGCGCCTGGACAAGGACCGCAAGGGGGCCATCGAAAACCGCATCGTGATCTACTCGATGCCCTACGGTGTCGAATCCGGGCCGCTGGCCTCGGAAATCGGGACAATCGTCAACAGCAAGAAGCTGCCGCAACTGATCGACTCAAACGATGAAACCGACAACAAGCACGGGCTGCGAATTGTTCTGGACCTGAAACCCGGCTCCGATCCCGAGCCCGTCATGACCTATCTGTACAAGCACACCTCGCTGGAACAGAACTTCAGTTACAACGCGACGTCGCTTGTTCCAGACGAGCATGGCGCCCTGATTCCGGCCCGGCTGGGGTTGGCGGAAATGCTGCAGCATTTCCTGACATTCCGTCTGAAGACGATTCGGCGACGTTTCGAGTTTCAATTGCGACAACTGGAACATCGCATCCATATCCTGGAAGGATTTGCCCTGATCTTCAATGATCTTGATCGGGCTCTGAAGATCATCCGCAACAGTACAGGCAAGCGTGACGCTGCCGACAAATTGATGAAGGTGTTCCCGCTCGACGAAGAGCAGACCATGGCGATCCTGGAGTTGCAGCTTTATCGCATTTCACAACTGGAGATCAACACGATCCGCCAGGAGCTGAATGAGAAGCAGACTGAAGCGGACAAGATCCGCAAGTTGCTTGCCAGCGAAAAGAAGCTGTGGAACGTCGTGCAGGTGGAACTCGAAGAACTCTCGACGCAGGTCTCGGACAAACGCCGCACCACAATCGGCAGCAGCGAGGAAATTGTCGAGTTTGACGCGTCCGTTTATATCGTCCGCGAAAACACCAATGTCGTGCTGACCCGCGAAGGTTGGATCAAGCGCGTGGGCCGACTGCAAAGCGTGGAGACGACACGCGTCCGTGAAGGGGACGCGGTCCTGGATGTCACCCCCGGAAGCACGACGGACAATATCGTCTTTTTCGCCAACGACGGCATCGCTTATACGCTCAGTATTGCAGACATCCCAGCATCGTCCGGCTACGGTGAACCCCTGTCCAAACACGTGAAGATGGGGGACGGTGTTTCGGTCATTGCCGCCTTGACGACCGATGCCCGGTTCACTCCGCCGGACGAAGAGTCCGGCACGGACGCGCCCGCATCACCGTATTTCCTCGTCCTGACGTTGCATGGGCAGATCATGCGGCTTCCCCTGCATCCATTTCGATTGCCCTCAACCAAGTCCGGACGCAAGTACTGCCGGCTGTCTGCCGGCGACCGCGTGGTCTGGTTGCAACTGGTCCGGGATGCCACATCCATCTTTGTCGCCACGCGGCAGGCCCGTGTCACGCATTTCGCGATCGAGGATGTCCCGATCCTGTCGGGGGCAGGGAAGGGTGTCAGAGGGATCAAGTTGAGCGACGCGAAGGACGAAGTCCTGGGGGCCGCTCAGATGGCCCGGCCCAGCGACTGCCTGCGGGTCCAGACCAGCGGCGACAAGACACTGGTCTTCGGACAGATGAAGTACGAAATCTCGGCCCGGGGCGGCAAGGGAATCCGGGCCGCGCAGCGCAGCACCTTTACCGAGATTCTGCAGCCCGAAATTGAACTGGTCGACTGGGCCGCCATCGAACAGGCTGACAAATCTTGATGTCTGCCATCGCCCGCGTCACGCAATTGACAACACCGACCTGACCGCCAATGGGATTACGAAAGTTCGACACAATGTCTACCGGCAACGCTCGCTATACCGCTCAGGACATCGAAGTCATCGAAGGATTGGAAGCAGTCCGTCGTCGGCCATCCATGTACATCGGCGGCGTCGACGCCAAGGGGCTGCATCACCTGCTGTGGGAAATCGTCGACAACTGCGTCGACGAACACCTGGCAGGCCACTGCTCGGAAATCATCGTCACACTTCACAAGGACGGCGCGTCGTGTTCGGTCCAGGACAACGGTCGCGGCATTCCGGTGGACACGCATCAAAAGTCCAAGAAATCGGCTCTCGAAACCATCCTGACGACACTGCATTCCGGGGGCAAATTCTCCAGCCAGGCGTATGCACGCAGCGGTGGACTGCATGGAGTTGGTTCGTCCGTCGTCAACGCACTGTCGATCGAAATGGAAGCCACTGTCTACCGTGATGGTTTTGAATGGTCGCAGCGGTATAAGCGCGGCAAGCCGACCACGCCGGTGAAACAGGTGCGTCCGTTTCGCGGGCGGGGTACCGTGATCTTCTTCCGCCCCGATGAAGAGATTTTCTCCAAGACCGCCTTTCATCCCGACACGATCAAGCAGCACCTGGAAGATATTTCGTACATCCATGCCGGTCTGAAGATCGTCTTCAACGACGAAGCCCGGAAGGAAAAGACCGAGTACTTTCATCCGGATGGAATCGTGTCGTATCTCGACAAGATCCTGGCCGAGGGGCAGAAGAAGGCGACGCACGAGCAGACGTTTTCGATCTCTCGCGATGACGAAAAATGCAAGATCGAAGCGGTGCTGCGCTGGACCGAGGCGACCGACGAACAGGTTCGCAGTTACGTCAACGGAATCCGAACTCATGCCGGCGGCACACACGAATCCGGATTCCGATCGGCCATCGGCAAGGCGGTCCGCAACTACCTGGAAGTGCATGATATTAAGTTCAAGGGTGTCACCATCGAAAACAGTGACATCCGCGAAGGGGTGCTGGGAATCCTGTCTGTCTTCCTGTCGGAACCAATGTTTCAGGGTCAGACCAAGGAAAAACTGAACAACCCCGAAATGTCCAGCGTGGTCGAGAGCGCGGTGCGTCCGGCCCTGGAAACATTTCTCAGCAGCAATCCGTCGATCGCAGATGCCGTCGTCGGTCGCATCGTGCTGGCCGCGCGTGCCCGGCAGGCCAGTCGTGAAGCCGCCAGCGAAGTACGCCGGAAGACGCCAACGACGCGCCGAACCAGCCTACCGGGAAAACTGCTCGACTGCCGTTCGACTGACCCGGGCGATTCTGAATTGTTCATAGTCGAAGGTCAGTCCGCCGGTGGCACGGCGGGCATGGGACGCGACAGCCGCTATCAGGCGGTTCTCCCCTTGCGCGGCAAGGTCCTGAACACAGAGGCGCTGGCGACCTCGAAAGTGATCGAAAACCAGGAAATCAAAGACCTGATAGAAACACTGGGAACCGGGATTGGCAACGGCTTTGATATTCGCCGACTGCGCTACGACCGGGTCATCCTGATGATGGATGCCGACAGCGACGGCTATCACATCAGCACGCTGTTGCTGACGTTCTTCTTCCGCCACATGCGCGACTTGATCACCAGCCAAAAGCTGTACCTGGCCCAGCCCCCGCTGTACCGTATTCAAGTCGGCTCACAGACGGTGTACGCCCAGGATGACGTTCACAAGGAAGAGGTGCTGGCGGCCTTGCCGACAAACCGCAAACCCGAGATCTTCCGCTTTAAGGGTCTGGGAGAAATGAACGCTCAACAGTTGAAGGAAACTACCCTCGATCCGAAGACCCGCACATTGTTATCCGTCAACCTGGATAGCCTGGTCGAAGCCGACCAGACGTTTTCACAGTTGCTGGGGAAGGATGCCAGCGAGCGTTACCGGATTATCATGGCCGAGGCGAACCTGGTGGATGATCTGGATCTGTAGGAGTGCTCAGGTCATGTCCTTGAAGGCGTCCCAGGCGAGGTAACCCACAATCGCGGAACTGATCAGGAACAGGATGTCCATCGTCATGGAGCCGGCGAACGGAAATGTGGTTGCCAAGTCCAGGATTGCCAGAACGGCAACCAGACCGGCGGCCCCGAACGAGCCAAACACCATGTTTTTCGGAAGATTGGATGCCATCCGCACTGTTCCTGTCAAAGTCAACGAGTGAATTGCAATTCCGATTTGTGGGCGAACGATGCCTGGTCAAACAAGAGTATAAGCCGCTGAGCCGACTTCTTGCCAGTGGTCATTTAATTCGGCGGTGATGTCAATTCGACCAAATGACCGTCCGGATCGCGGATGAACAATTGGGCGGCACCATCCGGACGCAACTTTGGTGGCGAAACGAACGGAATTCCCAGTTTTTCCAGCGAACTGGCAGCCTGGATGACGTCGTCGACCAGAAATGCGAAATGGTGTCCACGAGTATTCGCCCCGCCTCCCAACCCCGCCGTCCCTGATCCCTCGTATTCCAAAATGGTGTGAATCAGCGTGGGGCCGGCCTGAAACCACTGGCCGGCAAACGAAAATGCCGGGCGTGCCACTTCATCCATCCCCAGCGCGTCAACGTAAAAACGACGGGCTGCCGCCAGATCCCTCACGACGATCGTGACATGGTCCAGCGATTTCACCTGAATTCGCGTTGCGTCATTCATCGTTCCCCCACGTGGTCGACCCTGCCAGCGTCGCACCTGCCAGCGTCGCACCTGCATTTCAAGGATCAAAGTAACAATGAGGACTCGTGGCCAATCGAACTGTGAGACCCGACGCAGCCCGCTCGGAATCCAGATTTGTCAACCAGCCATCACCGAATCACCCACCGTCCACTTCGCCCCGTCACGGTGAACCCGACGATACAACGTGTCGCGTTCGACGGGAACCCGCCCCGCCTCGCGAATCAATCGATGAATCTGGTCGACCATCAACCCCTCCGGTGTCTTCGCGCCGGCGTCGTGATAGATGATCTCGTGGACGACCGTACCATCGATGTCGTCGGCGCCAAATCCCAGGGCGACCTGGGCGATCTGTTCGCCCAGCATGATCCAGTACGCCTTGATGTGGTCGAAGTTGTCCAACATGATCCGGGACAGGGCCACCATCCTTAGATCCATCGCCCCCGTGGGCTTCGGGATCTGATCGAGTCCCGTGTTTTCGGGGTGGAAAGCCAGCGGGATAAAGGTCTGAAATCCGTGCGTCTCGTCCTGAAGTGATCGCAGCTTGCACAGGTGGTCCAGGCGATGTTCAGCCTGTTCGACATGGCCGTACAGCATCGTGGCATTGGATCGTAGCCCCAATCGATGTGCGGTCCGATGGCAGTTGATCCAGTTTTCCGAATCCGCCTTGTGTTCGCAGATCTGGTCCCGAACTTCGGGATGAAAGATCTCGGCCCCGCCGCCGGGCAGGGACCCCAGTCCGGCATCAACCATCTGTTGCAGCACCCATTCCGTCGACTGCTTCGTGATGAAACTGAACCAGTTGATTTCGACCGCCGTCCATGCCTTGATGTGAATCTCGGGACAGGTCTCGTGCAAGACCCGGATAATGTTCACGTACCAGTCGAACTTCATCTGGTGGTGCAGTCCACCCACGACATGGATCTCGGTTGCACCCTGCGATCGAGCTTCCAGGATCCGCTCACGAAGCATTTCGTCCGTGAACACATAGGCTTTTTCCGATTTCAGATCGGATCGAAACGCGCAAAAGCGGCACCGATAAACACAGACGTTCGTCGGGTTCAGATGGATGTTGGTGTTGTAGTAGGCGTAGTTGCCGTTCTTCCGCTCGCGGATTACATTCGCCAGGCGACCCAGCGTCAGCAAGTCGGCGTGCTTGTCGAGACAGACGCCTTCCGCAAGGGTGACGCGTTCGCCAGCCAGGACTTTTTCTTCGATCTGCTTCAGGGTTTCAGCGGTATTCATGGTCGGTTCAGGGGTCTGGAACGAGTGCGGGAAAGCTTGAATGTGGGAATTGTAGTCGTGGAACGTCGAGTCAGCCACTCCCGGCAATTCAGGGAACTTTCACCGCCACCAAAGGTCAGCGACGCCCACCAGCAACAGCCCCATGCTGATGAGGGCGTTCACGTGAAAGAACGCCAGGTTGATCCGAGTCAGATCGGCGGGACTGACCAGCCAATGTTCATACAACAACAGTACCGCCACAGCACTGATCCCCACCAGGAAGACCACCCCCAGTCCTGCGAAGTGCCACAGGGCGAACAAGGCGACGATCGTCAGCAGATGGCTGACCAGCGCCAACCGCAAGGCGAAGGGAATTCCCCAGCGCGAGGGGATGCTGTACAGACGCTCCTGCCGGTCAAAGTCCGCATCCTGGCATGCGTAAAGGATGTCGAAGCCGCCAACCCAAAAGAAGATGACTGCCGACAGCAGCGCCGGTGTCACCGCCAGTTCTCCGCGAATCGCAATCCACGCAGCGATCGGCGACAGCATCAAGGCGGCTGACAACCAGTAGTGACACCAGATTGTGAACCGTTTTGCGAACGAGTATCCCATCAGGAACAGCAGCACAGGAACAGACAGAATCACGGGCCACGGATTCGGAAGGAACAGCAGTGTCGATGCAACAAAGGCCCCCGCGCAAAAGATTGTGAACGCTACGACTGTCGGCAGGCTCAATAATCCCGCCGGAATGTGGCGGCGGGCGGTCCGCGGATTCCCCGCGTCGATCCGCCGATCAACGATCCGGTTGAATGCCATGGCTGCCGATCGGGCGAAAACCATACACAACACAACACCCGCAAGTTGCCGCCCGCGAAACGGGCTCTCAGGCAGGTGCCACGCCAGAATGGCGGACAGCAGTGCAAACGGCAACGCGAATACAGTGTGGCTGAAACGGATCAGTTCCAGCAGATGTCGCAATTTCTGAAGCATCAGTCAGGCTCAAAGGACGGTGCCACGGCGGACGTGGTACACCCAACAAACAACTCGTGTCGGCGGTATTCTAGTCAGTCCATACCGCCGTGTCCTGTCCCGTGAAGCGAAAGCCTCGTGAACGGACGGGTGTGGCTGAGCATTCAGACTACCCCGCTCCAGCCGTTGAGTTGACCTGCATCTCCTTTTTTTTTGGGGGGGGGGGGGGACAATCCGTCCAATGGCCTTCATTCTCAAAGGGGGCATCACTTTGGAGCGGCAACCTTGTCGGGCTTGACCAGGGCTCCCGCGGATGCCACATGAGCTTCGATCTTCCGAATCGCGGTTTCCCGGCGACCTGGAACATCAGCGGCCCGGAACTCAAACTTGCGGTTGCTCAGATTCACAATCCAGTAGTATGCCAGTTCGCGGACCTCGACGTGGCTGCTGCGCAGCCAGGCAATCAATTCCAGGGCCGTGGCACGATTGGTGGAATCGTCCGGACGGAAACCCCACAACAGCTTGTAAAGTGCGCTCGCCTCTGACGGTGGATAACGCTGTTCGAGAATCTCCATCATGATCTTTCCACGCCCCTCCTCGCGGGCCAGCCAGGTCCGGATTCCATCGCGAGCGGCGAACCGCCCTTCTTCATAACTGCACTGCCCCAACGCCTGGATCATTGCGGGAAATGACTCCGTCAGCGACAAACCGTGGACCGCCAACTCCACGATCTTCGCATTCGGATCCTGGATCAGCGCCAGCAACGTCTGCTCGACGGGTTGATCCAGTTCAAATTGCTTTTCGAATTGCGTCGCAAACCGGCGCTGAGGCGACTGCTTTCGCTTCTGAGCATCCGTCCAATCCGGGACTGAAGCCGAGGAAACAGGCTCGGGGCGCACGGCGGGGTCACCTTGCTGAGGCACGATCTCAAGCGCTGTGTCTGCCACAATCGTCTGCGCTTTGCCGTCCAAAGGGGTCCATTTGACACTTCCTGAAAGCACGCGAACGACGCCCACATACCAGTTCGGACCCAGCGCCTTTTCAAATTGAGCTGGTTCACGCGGGGCCACTTCCAGCGTACATGTCGTCTCTGGTGAGAGCATTTCCAGTCGCCACAAATCCCCGCCAATTGTGATTGCCAGGACCGGACATTGCGACACGTCCTTCCGATTTGCTCGCAGCATCAGCCGCCCCCGCCGAACATCCAGGCCAGTGGCATAGACTCGGTCGGGTGGCAGCACATTCAAACTGGATCCGCCGACCACAGTCAGGATGATCGCCCCGCGATCCATGTCGAACGTCGCGTCGAACGGATCCAGGACTACCAGAAATTCGCCGGGTGCGACCGCAGATCGATGAGGCATCATGTACCAATGCAACTGGGCTTCATCGAGTCGCAGGACAACCCCGTCGTTGGATGTGTACTGAACGGGGACTGGATTCAGGACCGGCGATGGATCCTTGGTCACTGGCACGGTGTTGGCCGGCGGAGTGACAGCCAACGGCGGCGGATTCGCCGCGACGGCAACAGCGGCCGCGGCGTCAGCCGGACCATCCACGGGCGGCTTCGTTCTGGAGTTCACATCGAGGGCATCGATTGGTGCTGCAGGATCGACGCCGGGTACCAAGGTCGGCGACGGGACATTCACCACAACATTGTCAGTTGCGGTCGAAGCCATTTTCGAATCCGCCCCCGCGACGTCGGGATTCGTCGAGGAATCTGCAGCCGAATCCGCACCATCAACAGGTTTGATCGTGTCCGTGGCGGTGGGCTTTCCGTCACGCCCCAACTCCGACTTGGCTTGTTGTATGCCTGTCAGAAATCCGGGATCGGAGATCAACAACCCCAGGCAGACCAGGACCAGCACTGCGACAATCGCTGCAGGAACGACCTTCTGTGACCAGGAATTCTGCCGCAAATACTCCGGGATCTCCACGTGCTCTGGCTTCGCGGAAACAGTCTCGGCTGTGCGCTCAACGTCTCGCTCGGGAACGGCCGTACCGTTATTGCTGGAGACATTCCGCGGCTCTTCGACCTGCAACTGGTCTTTGGCCGCGACAGGTCCCAGTGCATACAGTCGTTCACGACTCGCTTCAGAAACTTCGGCCGACTTTCCCATCACCAGGGCCAGGACCTGATGGCAGGATGCCACCTCAGCCAACAATTCGTCAGATGTCAACAACACCTTTTCAACTTCCACCACCTGATCGGGAGCAAGTGTGTTGTCGAGGTACTGAGCAATCACGTTTGGATCGATCCCCATGTTCGGGCCACTGACACTTGGTGCCTTCAACCGGCGCTGCCGGACCACCAGTCGGATCAGGCTGACCAGCTTCCCTGCCACAGCGCTTTCCTGAATCTTCTGACCGATCAATTTGGTCTGGGCAGGCTCAAGCACGTCGTCCAGGTAGGCCAGCAGAGTTCGCAGCGTCAGTCGCATGATGTCTTCCAAGTCCAGTGATTTTCAGGCGGGATGCGCCAGTCACCTGATTGGCGGCCCCCCCGTTTGCAATTCGGTTTCGTAACCGGAAATCCACCGGCCGATGTCGCTGGAATTGCATTGAGAAGGATCTTCCCCCAATCTATGAGTGGCGATTCGCGTACGACTTCGTACATATTTTTGGAAGAATCTGGAATTTCGTCCCGGCATCACCCCGGTTCCACTCTGAAAGGGCCCGCCCATGAATCCGCTGCGTTGCCTGGTACTTCTGGCGAGTATTCTGGTTCCAGCGGCGTTTCCCGCCCGGGAATCTCGGGCTCAAGACCGGGTCCAACGCATCCTGCTGCTCGGTCAGAAGCCCGATTCGCACCCCGCCACGACGCATGAATACATGGCGGGTGTTCAGTTACTCGCGCGACTCCTGTCACGATCGACCGGAATTCAAACCGTTGTCGTTCAGGCAGACTCCCCGTGGAACGACGGACCTGAACTGCTGGACGGAGCCGATGCAGCCGTGCTGTTTCTGACCGAAGGGGCACGCTGGATCTCCGACGATCGTGAACGCCTGGCCGCCTTTCAGCGACTGGCCAGGCGCGGGGGTGGACTCACCTGTTTGCACTGGGGGATGGGGACCCGAGAGGCAGGGCCGATCGCAGAATTTACAGCCCTGTTCGGGCGCTGCCATGGTGGGCCGGATCGCAAGTATGCGGTCGTCGCGGTGACCGCGTCACCCGACGCGAACCACCCAATCCTGTCAGGAATTCAACCGTTCGAAGTGCGGGACGAGTTTTACTATTCACTCAAAACCGCCGGTCCTGAATCCAGGCTGAAAGCGACATCGCTGATCCGGGTTTCCATTGACGGTACCGATCAGTCGGTCGCCTGGTCAGGTGAGCGAAACGACGGTGGACGATCGTTTGGTTTCAGCGGACTGCACTTTCACGAAAACTGGAAACTGAAAGAGTACCGCCGCCTGGTCCTGCAGGGGGTCCACTGGACCCTGAAACGGCCCATCCCAGAGTCTGGATTGGACGTCGAACTGGCCGATCGGGACTTCGCCCTTCCCAAAGATTCCCCGCGCGAATAGGTTTGGACGCCAAGCATCCGCCCTTCCTCTAAACCACCAGGTCTTCCCTGTTTCACGTGGAACGTTCCAGGTGAACCAGACGGCGTAGGATTGGTGACGTGGCAACGGTCGTCGCCAGCGCCATCAGCACCATCATGGTAAACAGCGCCGGTGAGATTACGCCCAGGTCCAGTCCAACGTTCAGGACGATCAACTCCATCAATCCGCGGGTGTTCATCAGGATGCCCAGTGAAGCAGCCGCGTTCCAATCTAGTCCCATGATTCGCGCCGCAACCACTGTTCCACCGAACTTCCCTGCTGTTGCCACCGCGATGAAAACACCACAGATGATCCAGTCGAACGGCCCTGACAAAATTCCAAGATCTGTCCTGGCTCCCGTGAACGCGAAGAAGGTCGGTATCAACATGGTCGACACGACATCCTCCCACTTGTGCCGGAACGAGCGGGCGATATCGCTTTCGTGCGGAATGATCGCGCCCAGCAGGAACGCGCCAAAAATCGCGTGGATCCCGATCGCCTCCGTGATCAGCGACGAGGTCAGCACTCCCACCAGAATCCAGGCCACGGATTCGTTGGAAAGGGGCGTGCCGGTCGCGACTCTCAGCCACCGAGTCAATCCTGGCCGAACAAGCCCAATCATCAGGCTGATGTAGACTGTCGCCAGAACCAGCGTCATGATGGCTCCCAGCAAATTGGACTGGGTGACTCCCACCACGAACGCCAGCAGGCACCAGGCAGTCACGTCATCGACCGCAGCACAATTGAGGGCCACGGCTCCCAGAGACGTTCGCTCAATTCCAAGATCCGTCAAAATCCGAGCCAGGACCGGAAAGGCCGTGATTGACATCGCCACTCCGACAAACAGAGAGAAGCTTGTGAAGGTCACCCCCGGCGGAGCGTAGGCTCGGTAAACCCCGGCGGCCAAAAGCGTCCCCAACAGGAACGGTGCCAGGATACTGGCATGCGAAATTGCAACCGTGGAACCTGCATGAGTGCGAAGCTGATCGGAGTTCAGTTCCAACCCGACCAGGAACATGTAGAGGACGACCCCCAGTTGCGCGAACATCTCGAGTGTCGGCATGCTTGATTCTGGCAGCAGAAATTCCGTCACTGCAGGCGACAGCCGTCCTAGAAATGACGGCCCCAGGACAATCCCGGCGACCACCTCGCCAATCACACGCGGTTGTCCCACCCATTGAATCGCAGTTCCCAGTAACCGCGCAGTCACGATCACTGTGATCAGTGACAGGAGAACCCGCGGAAGCTCCTGCGCTCCCGGCGTAACCCTGGCAGGCGCCGCGCCATCGACCGGACCGTCGTCCAGGAATCGAATTGCCTGGAACAGTCCGAATGCCATGAAGATCAGCAGCAGATAGACGGCAGTCGAAGTGCCATTCGGCTTTTGGCGCGCCGTTGCGAATGTCGACTCGATTTCGTTCACCCTCACGAACCTCCGCCTACCAAATGGAACATGCCTGACGACATTAGTCGTTTGAACGTCTGTTGTCCAGACATTTGTTGTCCGGATATTCGAATGCCGGTCGATCAAGCCCGGCGGCCTCAAAACAAAAATCGCAAAACCGACTCTATGGTCGGGGTTGTCGTTTGCAGTGACACTTGTAGACTGGTTCCAGGCGTTCAGGGCGCTACTGTGTCCGCGGAAAGGGCTGAGCCCACCTGATTCGTGTATTCTCATTGAATTGCAACGGACCTTCTTTCGGTTCGCGACGCGGACACCGAGCCATGCGGCCAACCGCCGCGGAAAGGAGGACGTCATGTCTTCTCACCCTGCCCCGACGCGCACCCTCCCCCCGACGCCGAGTCTTGTCCATCTGCGCAAGCAGGCCAAGGAACTTCTGAAGGCCTATCGAGCGGGCGAAGAGCCAGCGGTCGCCGAAATCAATCGTTACGAATTGAGGCCCGACCCGGCGGAATTCGCACTGGCCGATGCGCAGCGAGTGCTGGCGCGCGCCTACGGCTTTTCAAGCTGGTTCGCACTTAAGGATCACATCGAGGGGGTAAACTTCCCCGCGTTTCTTGCGGCCGCCGAAGCTGGTGACGTGTCGAATGTGCGACGAATTGCCAAAGCGCGTCCCGACTTGATCAATCAACATGCCTCGTTGCACGGCAGTGCACTGCACCGCGCCGTGATGCTCCGCAACGAGAAGCTGACCCGCGTCCTGATGCAACTCGGTGCGGATGCGCGCGTGGGGATCTGGCCGCACCGCGATGCAACGACGGCATATGCCATCGCTGTCGATCGCGAGTTCCGCGAGATTGTCGCTGTCATCGAGCAGGAGGAAGAAAATCGCCGGATGCGCCTCAGCCACCGCGAGGAAATGTCCACGCCGTCTGCAGTCGATGAGCTGCGGCAGTCCATCGCCAGGGGCCTTCCCGCCGAGTCCATCGCCTTGATGGAAGCCGACCCGTCGCTCATCGACACTTGTGATCTGCACGGCGATACACCACTGCACATGGCGGCGCGCAAGCACAATCCTACGCTGGTGGGCTGGCTTCTCGACCGGGGCTCGCTCGTCGACGCCCGCAACGTCGATGGAAAAACGCCGCTCGAAGTCGCTGCCGTCGCCGCTGGCTGGGCACCCGATCGGCGCGACGTCATTTTCTATTTCATGGAGAACGCGCACGTCGATCCTGCATGTTTCTACCAGACTGCCCGCCTGCTCCTTCAGAAGGGCGCCGAGCTCACGCCCCGTGCAGCCGTGGCCCTCGGCGACCGTGAGTCCGTGTTGCGGCTGTATCGCGAAGGCTGGCTTACGAACGTCACCGACGACTTCGGCCCGCTCACCGTTGCCGTCCGGGTGAACCACCTTGAGATGGTCGCCACGTTGCTCGATCTCGATGTCGATCCCAACGAACCAGTCGTCAACGACGTCGGAGACTCGGGTTGGCCACTCTGGTTCGCCTCCATGTGCGGTCGGCATGAAATCGCCGAGCAGTTACTCATCCATGGTGCCGACGTCAACAAGGTTGTGGGGGCCTGCGGTGACGCGCTGGGCCGTGCCCTGGACGATCAAATGAAGGCGTTACTGTTCAAACACGGCGCACGCATCACGGTCGAGCAGCTTCCGGACGGCGAGCGGGGAAGAGAGATCGCACGAGCGATCCTTGCCGGGACGATGACCGGTTCCAGCCTGAACGTAGCCAATCCCACGGTCACGGACCTGGCGGAACAGTTGGTGTGGGCCACCGGAGATCCGGAAATCGCACGGATGTGCCTGGTCCACATCAGACGGCCCCACGACGATCCGTGGTGGAATTACGTCCTGATCCATACGAGCGATCCAGGCAAGCTCAAGCTCCTGCTGGAACATGGCATCGATCCCGACGTTCGAAGTGGCGAGGGATATACTCTGTTGCACCTGCTGGCGCGACGGGAGACTACGGTTCTCGATCTGGCGACGATGCTGCTGGACGCCGGTGCGTCGCTGACAATCCGGGATACGCTGCTTCAATCAACGCCGCTTGGCTGGGCATGCCGCTGGGGAAAATCAGACCTGGCCAGGCTCTACCTGGAACGCGGCGCGGATGGTTTGGAATCCGACGCCGAACCGTGGGCAACTCCGCTGGCATGGGCGACAAAGCGCGGGCATCACCAGATTTCACAGATGCTGCGTGCCGCTGTCGCGGGAGGCTGAATGGTCAACTGTCGTTCCCGCGCAGGCCCCAAACGTTCAAATCCCGTCAACGGTCGCTACGGCAACCGGTGACGGGATTCGATTTTGCAGAACAGTCGGG